>NZ_CP183412.1:4800000-6065672 GCF_048565145.1 Mucilaginibacter sp. NFX135 | reverse complement strand
GCGGAAAGTTTGAAGGAGGATAAAACCTACTAAGGAAAGGATCTATCGGCTTGTTGTATATAACTCAATACTATCATTAGTTCAAAAAGATCTTATGAGTAATCAAATATCAGCAACGGAAGTCACGGATCGTAAGTCTTTCAATGTCCATCCTGGAATTAATGCAGATATCCCTTCCTGGCGAACATTTGCGGACATATTAAAAGGGGCGTCTATGTATGAGTAAAACACTTATCTCAACGCCTCATAAATCTCCGCACTCAATAACCCACTTCCACCACCATAATGCTGCGCTATCTTAATATCAGGTTTATTGGCCCTAAAGTAGGCGCAAAGGTCTTGCTCAGATTGTTCTTCGATACCGCCGCCCAGTAATACCAGGGCAAAGTCCTGAGTTTTAAAAGCACTGATAGCTTCCTGGTCAGTTATGCAGCCTGTAGCATTCCATGCCGGGTTATTGTTTACCAGCCGTATCACTGTTTGCAAGATCTCCGGGTGTCTTCCTATTACTAATATTTCTACTTGATCCATTGTTTTAACTCTTATCAATAGTGAAATGATTAGTGATCACCTTGCCCGGCACCCCTCTTTCCGCAAAAGGCAAAAAAGAGGGGGCGAACAAAGCTCTATCAATCATCATTCAAAAACTTAAAATTTCATAGGAACGTCTATCAGCAAAAATTCGGCATCTGAAAGTGCTGTTATTTTAAACTGATCAGTGTCCCAAATGCCTAAGGCATCTCGGGCATTCAATAGCTGTCCGTCTATTTCAACTTGCCCGCTCAATACAAAAGCATAAACGCCGTTGCCTTGTTTTTTGATAGCATAATCAGTATCGATGCCTTTATCAAATTTGCCCAAATGAAACCAGGCATCCTGGTGTATCCATACACCGGCATCATCGGGGTTGGGTGATAATACCTGTTGTAGCTTGTTGTGCCTGTCGGCCAGGTTTAAGGTAAGTTGATCATACCGGGGCTCTACATTTCTTTTATTGGGATATATCCAGATCTGTAAAAACTTTACCTGGCTGGCCCTGTCGTTATTGTATTCGCTGTGGTAAATGCCGGTACCGGCGCTCATGGCCTGTATATCACCATTTTTGATTACCGCTACATTGTTCATGCTATCTTTGTGTTCCAGGTCGCCTTCCAGCGGTATAGAAATAATCTCCATATTATCATGCGGATGCTTGCCAAAGCCCATACCTGCATCTACGGTATCGTCATTCAATACGCGTAACGCGCCAAACTGCATCCGGTCGGGATTATAATAACCGGCGAAACTGAATGATTGATAGCTGCTTAACCAACCATGGTTAGCGTGACCGCGGGTTTCTGCTTTATGTAAAATGGTTTGTGCCATGATGTTTACCTTTTTGTTTATATAACAAATTTAAGGCAATGGCAATGATGCACACTTGATGTAGATTAAGAAAAACAGGCACGAATTCCACGAATTATTTCGAATTACACGAATTAGCCTAAATCATAACTTTAATTAGTGCTTATTCATTCGTGTAATTCGTTCCTATTTGTAACATTAATGTCTCTTATTTCGCATGCGGCTAAAAAATTCGGGGGTAACACCAATGTACGATGCTATCTGTTTTAGCGGCAAATGATCTATCAATGTTGGATAGCGTTTGCAAAAATTATTGTAACGTTCTTCGGCGGTCAGGCTCAGGCCATCAATCAGCCTTTGCTGACTGGCAACTAAGGAGTTTTCGGTTAGTATCCTGAAAAAGTGCTCAAATTTGGGTATTTGCTGATAGAGTTTTTCCTGGTTGGCTTTAGACAGTAGCAGTACCTCTGTGTCTTCTAATGCTTCGATATTCAGGATGCCGGGTTTTTGTGAAAGCAGGCTGTACATATCGGCTATCCACCAATCTGGCGGGGCAAAGCTCAGTACGTGTTCAATGCCTCCCTTGTCAACAGTATAGCCTCGTAGGCAGCCCGAAATAACAAAGGTTGAATATTTACATATATCGCCGTTGGTAAGCAAAAACTGTTTCCGCTTTATTTTTTTGGTTTGTAAATAGGTAATAAAAATATCTTGTTCATCGGGTGTTAGATGAATATGTTTGGCAAGATTATCCAGTATAAGCTGAAATGACATACGCAAAAATGGATTTATTTTTTATAAAATGTAAATTAGCTTTCATTAATCAATGATTTAGCCCAGTCCCTCATGCCAAAATAAAGGTATGTTATGCTGATAAGCCGCATTTATAAATTGAAAATTATTGATAAGATTGTGAATACCTTGAGATATTATGCCCCGAGGTAAATTGCAAGCAATGTAAACCGATGTGCATTTCCAATTAGTGCATGCAGCAATTGTTAATAAATAGCCTTATGATGAAGAATTATGCTTTAGTAGTCTGGATGTTTGTTCTTGTTACATCATCTGCATTTGGTCAGCAAAAATTTAATGGCCTTGATGTAAACCTCGGAAACATTTACCGTTTGTCTGATGCCAAAACCCGGTCCATAAGTCCGGAGAATTTTAATGGTGAAAAAGGTAAAGGCGGAATGGCCACTACGGGAACAGGCGCCAATGCTTCCCGCGATCTGGGGCAAACCTGGAAAGTGAGCCCAAGTGTTATTATCAAAAAAGGAACTACCTATACCATTGCCAATATTGATGGCTCAGGAGCCATTCAACATATCTGGATGACCCCTACCGGAAACTGGCGCTATTCTATACTTCGTTTTTATTGGGATGATGAAACTACGCCTTCTGTAGAAGTACCGGTTGGTGATTTTTTTTGTATGGGCTGGGGTAAATACGCGCCATTACAATCACTGGCTGTAGCTGTTAATCCGGGCAGTGCTTTTAACTGCTATTGGCCTATGCCTTTCCGTAAAAAATGCCGTATCACGATGGAAAACATCGACGACCGCGATATGGTGCTTTATTACCAGGTGGACTATACACTCACTCAAGTACCCGAAGATGCCGCCTACTTTCATGCGCAGTTTCGCAGGGTAAACCCATTACCATATAAAAAAGATTATGTTTTAGTTGATAGCATTCAAGGCAAAGGACAATATGTGGGCACTTACCTGGCCTATGGCTCCAACAAGAATGGGTGGTGGGGCGAGGGCGAGATCAAGTTTTTTATGGATGGAGATACCAAATTCCCTACGATAAACGGCACAGGAACCGAAGATTATTTCTGTGGATCATATGATTTTGATACCCATCATAAAGATGCCAATGGCAAAGAAGAAGATAAAACCGAGTACACCGAATTCTGCAGCCCGTACAGTGGTTTGCACCAGGTGATTCGTGGCGATGGCCATTATAATATAGCGCAGCGCTTTGGCCTGTATCGCTGGCACATTGCTGATCCTATACGATTTGAGAAAAGTTTAAAGGTTACCATACAGGCCTTAGGCTGGCGGCACGATGGGCGATATATGCCTTTACAAGATGATATCGCTTCTACCGTTTTCTGGTATCAGAGTGGGCCGCATGGCCCTTTCCCCAAGTTCCCCTCACGGGATGAATTAGAAGTTAATTAATGTTGTTGTATAGATTTACCTCATGAAATTATATAAAATAACAAAAGGCATCCTACTGGAACATAACAATTCCGCTTACATCATTGATGATGAATGGGACAGCCTCATTAATCGTGATGACCTGGCCAGGTATCTGGAATTAATATCTGCTGATACCACCCCCATTAGTGTCGAAGTAAGGGACGAACACTTAAATGGAAAAATATTACCGCCAATCGGCAGCCAGGAAGTTTGGGCGGCTGGTGTTACCTATTTAAAAAGCAGGGACGCCCGCATGGAAGAATCTGAAAGCTCTGGCGGGGCAAGTTTGTATGATAAGGTGTATGATGCCTCACGCCCCGAGCTGTTTTTTAAAGCCATAGCACAACGAGTTTCGGGAACCGAGGCAGATGTTTATATCCGTAAAGACTCCGAGTGGAATGTGCCCGAACCAGAGCTTACCCTTTTTATCAATTCCAAAGGAAACATACAGGGCTATACTATTGGTAACGATATGAGCTCGCGAAGTATTGAAGGCGAAAATGCCTTGTATCTGCCGCAGGCAAAAATATATGAAAAGAGCGCCGCGCTTGGCCCTTGTTTACTGGTAGCAACCGAACCTATAGCGGGTGAGTCGGTTATTAAAATGCTTATTAAACGCAATGGTGAAACGGCTTATCAGGATACCACCACCGTATCGCGGATGAAGCGTTCATTAACGGAACTGGTGGGTTATTTATACAGCGAATGTGATTTTCCTGTGGGTGCATTTTTAATGACCGGTACCTGTTTGGTGCCACCACCTACCTTTACCCTGCAACCGGGCGATGTAGTTGAAATTACGATCGACGGTATTGGTACACTGGTAAATACCATCGCTTTAAATCCAAAACATAAATGATCATCGTATGAGAGTCGTTAAAATTGTATTCTTTGCTTTATGTATAGCTGGTTTAAGCGCATGCACTATGCAAGTGCCCCAACATGCAAAAGGCACTTTTGGTTACGATCTGGAGTTTTTAAAAGCAAAGGATAATGTTGTTGTTTTGAATAGTGATGATGGCAGGGGACGGGTTATTATTTCGCCCAAATACCAGGGAAAGATATTTACTTCAACGGCCGATGGATCAGATGGTAAAAGCTTTGGTTGGATAAAATACGAAACGTTTGACGCCAAGCAGCCCGATACCCATATGAATGCCTATGGCGGTGAAGACCGCCTTTGGCTTGGCCCGGAAGGTGGCCAGTTCTCTTTATTTTTTAAACCAGGCGCCAAAATGGAGTTCGATAATTGGCATACCCCACCGGCTATCGACAATGAAAGCTGGGACCTGGTTTCATCAACCGGTAAAAAAGCCAGCCTTACAAAAAACACCAGCATACAAAATTACACGGGCACAACATTATCCATTAAGCTACAGCGTGATGTTGAAATATTAGAGCCTGCGGCTATTAAGCAAATGCTGGGGATCGATGATTTGGATAGTACGGTAAAATCAGTGGGCTTTACTACGGTAAACACCATTACCAACAGCGGTACTACCACCTGGAATAAAACTGCTGGTGCGCCCTGTTTGTGGAGCCTGGATATGTTTACCCCTTCGCCACAAACAGTAATTATTGTGCCTTACAAAGAAGATGCTACGGGTAAAATTGCCACCACTAACTATTTTGGTGAGATCCCTAAAGACAGGATAGTGTACAATAACGGCACCTTGTTATTTAAGGCCGATGGAAAATCACGCGGTAAATTGGGTATCCCGCCCAATCGAGCTAAAAACATGATCGGCAGCTACGATGGCGCAAATGATATTTTAACTATTGTATTTTTTGATCTGGACGATAAAGGCGATTATTTAAACCAGGAATGGAAGCCAGACACCGCACCTTTTACCGGCGATGCCGTTAATGCTTATAACGACGGTCCCCTTGCAAATGGCAGCCAGATGGGGCCATTTTACGAATTGGAAAGCGTATCCCCCGCGGCATTTTTAAAACCGGGCGAAAAATTATCACACAAGCATAGTGTATTTCATTTTATGGGCGATATAAATGCCCTGAATAAGATAGCCTGGAAAACGCTTGGTTTTTCGCTTCATGATAAAACCCACAACATTTAAATAAACATTCAAAACCTAATTATTAAACCCATTACAACAACCCAATGACCAAGAACAACAATCTGTTTGCCGTAGCCCTCATCACCTCCCTGTTTTTTATATGGGGCTTCGCGTTAAATCTTAATCCTATCCTTATTCCGCATTTGAAAAAGGCCTGCCAGCTGAGCGACCTGCAATCGTCATTGGTTGATTCTGCCTCTTATATTGCCTATTTCTTATTACCTATACCCGCTGCCCAGTTTATGAAACGCTACGGTTATAAAGGCGGTATATTATTAGGGTTGATCTTGTTTTCGGTCGGGGCATTTTTATTCTATCCGGCTTCTATCGTTCGTAATTACGCGTTTTTCCTGGGCGCATTATTCATCATATTTTCGGGGGCAGCTTTTTTAGAGACAGCCGCGAATCCCTATATTACCGCCCTCGGCGACCCGGAAGGGGCTACACAGCGTATCAATTTTGCACAATCATTTAATGGTTTGGCGGCAGTTCTGGCTCCACTTGTTGGTGGGATGGTTATTTTATCGGGCAAAACTTTAACAGCCGCACAAGAAAAAGCCATGTCGGCGGGGCAGTTAAATGATTATTTAAATAAAGAAGCCTCATCTGTACAAACACCTTTTATCATCATTGGTGTAGGCGTACTCATTGTAGCTGTACTTTTATACAGAACACATTTACCCCAGATAGTTGAAGAAGGCGAAGGAATGGAGCACCACGAGAGCTTGTCGCTTTTTCAAAGGATGAGTTCGCTCTTTAAAGAAAAGAATTTACGGTTTGGCGTCATTGCACAATTCTTTTACGTCGGTGCGCAAGCCTGCGTGGGTAGTTTTTTCATCCGTTTTTCTGAACGGGTGGCAGGGATGGATGAAAAATCGGCAGCCTATTATTTAACAGCAGGAATGTTCGCGTTTTTGGCCGGCAGGGCTATCGGTACATTTTTAATGACGTTTATTAATCCGGTAAAACTATTGGCCATTTTTGGTATCACCAATGTAATACTGATTGTGGCATCTGTTTTTCTGCATGGCAAGTTCCCGGTGTTCGCCTTAATTGCCGTTGATTTTTTTATGTCGATTATGTTTCCTACCATTTTTTCTTTAAGCATCCGGGGATTGGGAGCCAAAACAAAGGAAGGCTCGTCATTGGTGATCATGGCTATTGTGGGTGGAGCTGTTTTTCCTCCTATCATGGGGCGCTTGTCCGACTTAACCAACATACAAATAGCCTACCTGGTACCGGCAGCCTGCTTTTTGTTTGTGTTTTATTTTGCCATAAAAAACCTGAAAGTAAAAGAGGTGAAACTTTCTGTTTCCCATTGATCAATGTTAGATAATTATAATATATAAAGATGAATTTAGAACTCACAGATAAGGTAATTATAGTAACCGGTGGTGCAAAGGGCATTGGCGAAGGGATTGTAAAAGTGTTGGCCAGCGAAGGCGCCATACCGGTCATAGTTGGCCGGGTAGAGGCGGATAATCTCAAAGTGGTATACGAAGTAGAAGCAGCAGGGGGGAGAGCTTTCCAGGTAGTTGCTGAACTGACGGACCCCGTAGCAAGCGAAAACGCCGTTAAAGCTGTGGTTGCGCAATTCGGCCGTATTGATGGCCTGGTGAATAATGCTGGTGTAAATGATGGCGTAGGTTTAGAGAGCGGCGATTATGAAGGCTTTATGGCATCGTTGCATAAAAACGTGGTGCATTATTATTTGATGGCGCATCATGTTTTACCTGAACTGAAAAAATCAAAAGGAGCGATATTGAATATCACCTCCAAAACAGCAGATACCGGTCAGGGGCATACTTCCGGGTATGCGGCATCAAATGGCGGGCGCAATGCCTTAACCCGTGAATGGGCGGTTGAATTGTTGAAATACGGCATCCGCGTTAATGCTATAGTGGTAGCCGAATGCTGGACACCGTTATATGCCAATTGGATAAAAACACTACCAGATCCGGATGGTAAATTGCGCGAGATCGAATCCAAGATACCACTGGGTAACCGCATGACCACAGCAGAAGAAATTGCCTGCACCACGGCGTTTTTGTTATCACCACGCTCAAGCCATACCACCGGGCAACTTATTTATGTAGATGGTGGTTATGTACACCTGGATAGGGCCTTAGCCAACGCCGAATAGCATCAGGTTAAAGGTTTTAAAATTAAAAAGCCATACGTGATTTACGTATGGCTTTGTTTGTTTACAGCAATTTGCGGTAAGCTATTGTATAATGTTTAGGTTGATTGCGTTTTAGTTATGCTAAAGCATGAAAGCCTTTAAATAGATCTGAGCGTACTCGCCCCAGTTTTTCATTACTGACGACAGCGTGGTATACAATGATTTGTTATTAACCGCTTTACCTTTTTTTGGTGGTGCCAAAGCTTTCTCATCAATTGGTACATCCGTTACTTTGGTGGCAAACCAGGTAACGTTTTCATGAGGCAGGGCCACACCTAATATCATCCCCGGTAGGCCGTTAAATAATTCGGGGCCGCCTGATACGGGTATTTCATCCGTATAAAAAGCCACGGCATAAATAGAATCAAGCACCAGGGCATTGGCCCGGCGACAGGTATAACCGGTAATTTCGCGGGTTTCGCTGGTGATCTTCCAGTTTATTTTGCGGGTACTGTCTTTCACCAGGAAAGTTTCTTCAAATACTTTTTTCTGATTGATAACACTACTGGCAGAAAGATCAGTAAAAACAGTATTTACCTGACCGGCCATCGGGCTATCGCTAAAAAAGCCTCCGGTAACAGTTTCGGGTTCAATAGGCGTATATAGCGTTTTGTTATTGCCAAAAGTCATAGTGCTTTTGAGTACTTTGAATTGCTTTTGCGTTTTCTTATAGGAGTCAAATGCCGGTCGCAGAAAGCTTTCATTATCCTTGGTGATCTGTTTTTCGAAAATGGCATACATATTTATCGTTTTTTCGAATGTAATGGTGCCGTTTTCTGTAAAGTGTTTGTTTTGGGCAAACAGCCTGTTGTTGCCAAGCACAAACAATATGGTGATGGTTAATATAATGTATTTCATGTGATTATTTTTTAGGTGTGCCACCGCCCATGTGGTTAAAATCCCAAACCAGCGAAAGCATAAAGTATCTTTTTATAGAGGTATACCGTTCCTGGGTGAGCAGATTGCCCGATCCCGTACGATTATAACCGACGTTCTGATTCAGGAGGTCATTACCGGATATGGATAGTTTAAGGCTTTCGTCCTTCATAAATGATTTGGTGATATTGGCATTCAGCGTAGTACGCCTGAAATCCTCCCTAACGGATTGTGTAGCCGCGTTATATTGATAATTAGCGTCGGTACCTATCTGGAACTTGGCTGGCAGATAAACGTTAAAGCCCGCGTAGCCATTAAACCCACTCCCGTTGTTATTGATTAGCGGTTGTAAGGATTGGGAGTTTACCGTATAGGTTGGGCCTGCACCAGCCCAAAAATCATATTTCTTTTGCTTGTATTTTGACAGCCTGAAGCTGGCAGAGTAGGTGTATACTTTGGTTTCGTTGAGCTGATTTTTAGCCAATTGATTACTTGCAAGGTTAAAATAATTACTGCCGTTCATGTTCAAACCAAGGCCCGCGTTAATTTCAACCTTGGGTATTTTTTGATCAAAGTAGGCATTAAAGTACATGTTGGAGGTTTGATGCCCTTTAAGGTTTGATGATTGATACGTACTTACCCCGGTTGCATCGTCGGTTGTTACATTGCTTACAATAGGGTTAATGGTACGCGAGTAAGAACCGCTCAACCAGATGGATTGCCCGCTGATAACCTTGTAAGAGTTGTAACTGGCACTGATGCGGTTGGTAAACGATGGTTTAAGATCGGGATTGCCCAGTGTTACGTTTAGTGGATCAGTATTTACCCTTACCGGCTGTATCTGCTCAATAGAAGGTTGTGAAGTATTACCGTTATAATTTATCCGGAATGATTGCTGTTGCGAAAATTTGTACTGGAAACTGGCTTGCGGGTACCAGTTCACAAAGTTGCGGGTAAGTGTATTATTGGTAAACTCGTCTATTTGTTTAAAGTTTACTGTAGATACTTTGGAGCCGAAATTAATGATCACTTTTTTCTTTTTATAATTGAATATGGCCCCAAGCTGGTTTGATAGCTGATTTAGTTTAAAATTATTGCTTAGCGTGTCGTCCAGTATAGTATAATTTCCTGAGGCATCCTTGTCAAATGAGCGCCTGTCTGACCGCCCGTTGTTAATATTGATGCCATAGTTTAGTACCAGCGCGAGCGCTTTGGTAAAGGGTTCTGAATAGGTAAAATTGGTATTGATAATGTTGCTTTCGCTCAGGCCGGTTTTATATTGATCTATTTTTTGAGTGCCAGCCTGTTTGTCAAAAAAATCTGTTTCTGATTTCAAAAAGCCATTTGTTTTATTTTGATTATACGCCTCGGTGATATTTACTGAAAAGCTGCGGCCTACTTTTTTGAATTTCTTATTATAAAATACATTGGCATTGAATATTTTTTGATCACCGTTATTGATCACGTCCCTGGTATTCTTATTCAGCAAGGTGTCGTTACGAAAGCTTGTGCTATTGTAATGGTTATTGGTAATGGAGCTTTTGGTGGTACCATCAACGGATACTTTGAGGTTTGATGAAGTATCTATCTTTAATTGATAAGTAGCATCCAGTTTTTGCCTGAACATATGATTGTGGAAAGTTTGGTCACTATTGCTGTTCAAAGCAATTCCTGGTTGATCGTTAACTCCCGGCAAATTGTTTTGCGTTTGCGTATTACGGGTACCGTCAACGTTTAAGGATCCTATTTTATAATTGGTATTGATAGATTCTTTATCGCTATTCCATTTGGTATCATAATGAGCGCCACCTGAGCGTGCCAGTGGGATACCCTGGCCGTTGTATTGTCCACTAAAGGAATCCAATCCATCGTCACCGCCCCCTCCATAAAAATATATCTCGCCGCCATCTCCAAATTCCATACCATTGCTTGAGTTGCCATATTTGGAATTATCTTCCCAGCCCAGTCCCGTTTTACCGGTATTACCAATAGTACCGTAAACCGAAAACTTTTGTTTGCCTTTAAAGCGGTTAAACATCAACTGTTCCTGGTAGTATTTATCGGTGCCCCCTTCGACGTCTATCTTGCCAAAGTAGCCATTCTTCTTGTCCTCCTTGAGTTTGATGTTCAGGGTTTTGTTTTTTACGCCGTCATCAATACCGGTAAATGTAGCCTGGTCGCTCTTTTTATCATACAACTGCACCTTATCAACCATATCGGCCCGTAGGTTTTTGGTAACCAGTGTAGGGTCGTCACCAAAAAACTCTTCGCCATCAACCAATACTTTGCTTACGGTTTGTCCCTGAGCTGTAATTTTGCCGTCTTTATCTACCTGTATGCCGGGTAGTTCTTTGAGCAGATCCTCCACCTTGGCATTGGGCTGTACGGTAAACGCCGCGGCGTTAAATTCGGTGGTATCTCCTTTTATTTTAACTGCAGCTGCTTTAGCCTTAATGATCACTTCGGCAAGCAGCTGGGTTTTCAAGATCATTTTAATGCGACCAAAATCATGCGTGGTATGTGCCGAATCCAGGGTGAAGCGATCTACATAATCGGCGTAACCGGGGTAAGTTACCAGCAATATCAATTTCCCTTTTTTCAGATTATTGATCTCAAAGTTCCCATCCTTTACCCTGGTGAATTTTTGGAGGATGGAGTCCTTGGCGTTTAATACGCTGACGGTGGCATTGGTTAGTTTGGAACTGGAGGCGGTATCGGCAACTGACCCCTTAACAGAATAAGTATTTTGCGCGAATACGGAAACCGTACATAAACAAAGTATTATTATTAGTGCAGGTATTGTGATTTTCATAAGGTTCTTTATGAAAACCAAGGTATAACTAAAACCTTAGTATTCAAAAGATTTTAGTAAATTAACCTGTGAATTTAACATTTATTAACATTTGGCTTATAAGTAGCTGATTGTTAGTAGTGTTGAAAGTGAGGAGTCGCCATATATAATATACCAAACGTTAAAAATGTTTAAGGTAATACTCCCAATAAGCTCCGATCTTTGTAATAATTGTATTGCTTTTGTTTTTAGTGAATTATTTTTTCTTGCAACGAAATTGATGAAAGCGCCCGGTAATCAATAAGAAGAGTGTAATTCTAATACTGAAGTTAATGTAAAAAAGGCAGGCAACACCACAGTCTTTTGGCCGTCTGTTACTTAAAAAAAGTATATTTTAGCATTGTTATTTAAGCTAACCACCCAGGTTGGTTTTTTGTAAACGGATTCCCTGCAATGATAAAAAAAGGTAAAGTTTTAATACTTGGTTTAAAGGTATATAAGATCGTATTTCTTTTTATTTTACTCGCACCAGCGCTTGAAAGCCAGGCTCAAGGTTTAATGTTTAATTCAAACGACAGTCTGATGGGCGAACGCACTTCTTATACAGTGTTCAGCTCGGATGTGCCGGCTTTTTATAACCATCTGCGGATGGACTTCGATCTGTCGTTATGGGACAATGAACACTTAGGCTATGTTTTTAATATTATCGACGGTCATAAAAACTCTTATAGCCTAACTTACATTTTTAATCTTGATGGGTCACCCGCGCTTAATTTTAATATCGACAGCAAAAGCAACAAGATCAAGATCCCGCTTCGGTTGTCGCAACTGAATAAACGGACATGGATAAATGTTAAAGTGGATATCAACCTAAAAGCCAATACCGTTGGTTTCTATGTAAACGGGCAGTGGTACAGGGCCACTGATTTTGGCTTTGATAGTAAAATAATACCGATCATCACTTTTGGGAAAAACCCGCATTATTCGGATGTGCCTAAAATGTCCGTTAAGAATTTAACCGTTAGCGATGATAGTAAAATTTATACCTTCCCGCTCAATGAGTGGTCAGGCAGTGACGTGCATGACAGTTCCGGCGAAGTTCGCGGGCATGTTGATAATCCGGTTTGGCTCATTAACGGCTCTTATTTTTGGGAAAAAAGGGCGGCTTTTAGCTTTCGCGAAGTAGCGGGTGCCAATTTTAACCCGAAGGATCAATCCTTACTTATTTTTAAAAGCGATTCGCTGATCCGTTATGATATGAAAAATGGTAGCATATCAGTTCAGGCTTTTCAAAATAAAGTGCCTATACCTTTATTCCTGGGTAAAAGTATTATCAATACACGGGAGAATAAGCTGTACGCTTACGAAGTGCTTCGGGCTCCTAAACCTGGCCCTTGCATAGCATCTCTTGATCTGGCCGCGCTGAAATGGGACGTAGTGGGTAATGCTAATGTCAAAGAGCAAAGACACCACCACAATATTTTTTATGATAAAGATCAAAACGATCTTTATCTGTTTGGCGGCTATGGTTCATTTGCCTATCATAACGACTTTTTTAGACTTAATAAGCAAACCGATAGCTGGGATAAGATAATATTCACCGGCGACAGGATCACCCCGCGCTTTTTTTCGGCCGGCAGCCAGGCCAATGAAAACAATGAGGTGTACATATTTGGCGGTTATGGTAACCAGTCGGGCAACCAGATAGTAGGCGGCAGGCATTTTTATGATCTGTACCGGGTCAATCTTACTAATCATACCATCAGAAAATGCTGGGAAATAAAACCCAACGAAGAGGATTTTGTACCCACTAATAACCTCATCATTTCTAAAGACGGCCGGTACTTTTATGCTTTGTGTTATCCGCACGAACATCCAAAAACTCAGCTTCGCTTATATAAATTCTCTATCAAAGACGGTTCGTACCAGGTAGTAAGCGGAACCATCCCGGTTAGGTCTGAACGGATCGAGAGCGATATTAACCTGTTTTTTAACTCCCTGCAAGATGAATTCTTTTGCGCCATACAGGAGTTTACAGATCCAAACCGATCAACCATACGCATCCTGGCGCTGGAATTTCCACCTGTGAGCCGGCAGGATTATGAACGGTCTCAAAAAGCCATTGCACCAGCCAGCCCGGTTTTTAAATATGTCATATTTGGCGGAGCGGCTATCCTGATAATCGGTATAATACTTCTAATCATCAAAAAGCGGCGGGTAAAAGAAGACCTGCAGGAACCTCTTGAAGAAGAAGATATTAGTATAACCGTTACCAATAAAAAGAACGATGAGAAGCGCGCCAATGCCATTTACCTGCTGGGTGAGTTTACCGTTTACGATAAGAACAGCCGGGATATTACCTATCTGTTCAGCCCTAAAATAAAGCAGCTGTTCATCCTGCTCCTGCTTAACAGCCGGAATGCGACCGGTGTGGTATCCAAAAAAATATCCACCATTTTATGGCCTGATAAGGACGTAGTAAAAACAAAGAACATTAAAGGCGTTACCATTAATCACTTACGTAACATTATAGCCGATATAACAGGTATTGAACTTACCTTTTTGAACGATACCTATTGCTTTAAGCTTGACGATAACCTTTTTTGCGACTACTTTACCGTAACCAGCGCCCTGGAGCATATAAACGCCCCCCAAAAGATCACTGAAGCCACTATCCTGCAATACTTTGACCTTATTGCCCGTGGTGGACTGCTGCAACATATCCCCGAAACCTGGCTGGATGATATTAAGCTGGGTTATGAAGAAGCCCTGATGCCCGTAATATTACCCGAGGTAAAAAAGGTATATGAAAGCGGCGATTTCCGCAGGGCACTGGATATTGCCCGGGTTGTTTTAAATATCGATCCGTTTAGTGATATCGCTTTGAAATACAAGCTCAAGGCACTCCGCCGTATTAAGGGAATCGAGTATGCCCGCAAGGTGTATGACGAGTTTATCGCCGAGTATGAAAAATCACTGGGGATTAGTTACCAGGTTCCCTTTGATAAGATCTGTTCCAACAAAACGGAGTTGCGGTAAATAAATGCCGGAATTGAAATATCACGTCCTATCAATTTAACATTTCCCGCTCAGAAAACTTTTTAAACCTTGAATTTTAACATTTTTCTGCCCGAAAAGGGGTTAAAAACGCTCAAAAGTTGACTCAAAACCATCGATTTTAACACTTTTTAACAAATTTTAACACGGTTTTGAGCAGTTTTTAAAACTTTAAAAAGTATTAATTTATTGATTATCAAATAACTATGTGAAAAACGGTCGATTTTTGGCCTTGTTTTGCCCTTAACAAACCAGCCCGGTTGTCTCCGGGAGAGACAAGCGGGCTGGTATTGATATAAATATACGAAAAATTAAGGGCAATAACAAACCGGCCGGAGGCCGGGTAATAGTGGTCACTCCGCTGGAGCCGAGCGACGGCGGAGGTATTAGTGTATTAATTTCTTCCCGTCAGCAGATAAGCTTCGGGCGAAAGCGGGCAGAACAATGGTGGATTGTGCGGATGTAGGGCATAGCGAACCTTACCTGAAGCGGGGGATAATGAGCGAACGAAGTAGAGGTAAGGTTTAGCAGCCCAGGTTCTGTCTGGTTTGCAGGGCGAAGGCTATGTGCGGCAAAGAAGCATTTCTGGTGACAAGGCCTTTGGTTACTTTGTGGCTACAAAGTAACTGGCCCTCCTGCGGCCAAGAGCGGGTATGCGATATGCATATCGAAGAAGATCCTTCGCTCCGCTCAGGATGACAAGGCGCGCCCCTAATTAATCCGCCTAATTCCCTATGGTTAATGAAATTTTAGCCGTGTTAATCCATTTATTAACCCATCTTTTAATACCGCCGAGTCTATAATTGTTGCGTCAAATGGGTGTGTAGTGCCAATGTGCAGGTTTAACCAGCCTGCTTAATTAT
This sequence comes from Mucilaginibacter sp. NFX135, assembly GCF_048565145.1. Lineage (NCBI taxonomy): Bacteria > Pseudomonadati > Bacteroidota > Sphingobacteriia > Sphingobacteriales > Sphingobacteriaceae > Mucilaginibacter > Mucilaginibacter sp. NFX135. The sequence continues at coordinate 6,050,274 of NZ_CP183412.1, read as the reverse complement.
AACACTCATTTGGGCAAATTATTATAAACCATTTTAATCAACTTATTTATGAAGGAAATTTTTACCTATTATGGTGGGTGCCATGGTATCCATTATCCGGCAAAATTTAAAGGGCTGGTACGGCATGGTATCATGGCTCTTTTTCTTTTGCTTGTGTGCTCCGCGGCTATGGCCCAAAGTAACCGTACCGGTACAGTTGTTGACGAAACCGGGCAGGGGCTGCCCGGCGTAAGCGTAAAGATCAAGGGTACAACCATTGGTACGGTTACCAATGTGGAGGGCAAGTTCACTATCAGCGCCTCAAACGAGCAAACGCTGGTATTTACGTTTGTTGGCTACACCACGCAGGAGATCGCCGTCGGCGGCCAAACCAGTATTAAAGTATCATTGGCATCCAACGCCACCAATGTGAACGAGGTAGTGGTGGTAGGTTACGGTACACAGAAAAAGGCCACCGTTACCGGGTCTATCGCATCGGTTACCAACAAGGAGATCGTGACCACCAAAAACGAGAACGTGCTGAACATGCTTACCGGTAAAGTGGCTGGTGTGCGCATTGTACAAAACTCGGCCGAGCCCGGATCATTTGATAACGCTTTTGACATTCGGGGTTTTGGTAACCCGCTGGTGGTTATTGACGGGATCCCCCGTGATAACATTACCCGTTTAGATCCCAATGATATTGAAAGCATATCGGTACTGAAAGATGCCTCGGCCGCCATCTATGGTGTGCGCGCGGCAAACGGCGTGGTTATCGTGACCACCAAAAAAGGCAAGAAGGGTACGGTGGATCTGAATTACTCGGGCACCTATGGCTGGCAGATACCGGCGTATATGCCAAAACCGGTGGGCGCTTTGGATTACATGACGCTGGTTAACGAGCAATTGCTGCATAACGTAAACGGCGGTCAGGTAAAATATACCGATGCCGATTTTGCCGCTTACCGCAATGGTACCAAAACCAGCACCGACTGGTATAGCCAGGTTTTTGCTAACAGTGCCCCTCAGCAGCAGCATAACCTGAATGCCAGCGGCGGTACCGACAATAGCAGCTATTTTGTGAGCATGGGTATTACCGATCAGAATGGCTTTTTCAAGAGCGGCGATCTGAACTATAAAAGATATAACCTGCGCTCGAATCTCACCACCAGGATCAATAAAAACCTTACCGTCGATGTAAACCTGAGCGGAACGCTGGAGCAAAAGAACCAACCATACCAGGATGCCTGGTGGATCATCCGCTCGTTTTGGCGGCAGGTGCCCACACAAAGCATTTATGCCAACAATAACCCGAAATACCTGAACAACGGCGAGGTGGACGGATCAAACCCGGTTGCCATGTCTGATGCTGATATTGACGGTTATAAGCAGATTAATAACAAATGGCTGCAATCATCAGTTTCGGCAACCTATAATGTACCGTTTGTACCGGGGCTGAGCGCCAAAGGTTTATATAACTATGATTATTACATGTCGAGCAATAAGTTATACCAAAAACCCTACAACCAGTATACTTATGATGCCAACTCCAATGTTTATACCCCGATAGCCAATCAAACGCCAGGCTCATTAACCCGGCAATTTTATGAGAAGCCAACCAGTTTAATGCAATTATCATTAAACTATAACCGCGCTATTAAAGGCGGGCACAATATTACAGCTTTAGCCCTTTATGAAGAGAGTGAGCGAAAAGGTGATAATTTTAACGCGCAGCGCCAGTTATCATTACCGGTAGATCAGTTAAAAGCGGGTAATGCCTTAAATCAAACGGCTACTGTAGATGATGATTATCCGTTTGATGTTGTAACCAAATCATTTGTTGGCAGAATAAATTATGATTACAAAGGGAAGTACCTGGCCGAGTTTAGTTTCAGGGACGATGCCAGTTCCCAAAACTCCCCGCTTAAAAGATGGGGCTTTTTTCCGGGCGCGTCAGTAGGATGGCGGGTATCACAGGAAGGTTTCTTTAAAAACTCATCGTCGCTATCGTTTGTGGATGATCTCAAGATCCGCCTGTCATACGCCAAACTGGGTGATGATGCCAAGTTAAACGCCTATCAATATTTAAGCGGGTATAACTATCCCTCAGATGGCGATAATAATCAAACCCCTCCGGGTTCGGTATTTGACGGCACCTTTGTAAACGGCGCGCAAAGCAGGGGCATCCCCAATCCCAATATTTTTTGGTTTGTGGCCAAAACCTATAACGCTGGTATCGATCTGCAGGCCTGGCATGGTTTGCTGGGTTTAACGGTTGACGCTTTCAGGCGCGACAGGAGTGGTTTGCTGGATACCCGTGCCGATAATTTACCAGGTGTGGTAGGCGCTGGCTTACCGCAGGAAAATCTGAACAGCGACCGCGCGCAGGGTTTTGATATCGAGGTAAATCACCGCAATCATATTGGCAGCTTTAACTATTTTGTAAAAGGAACTTTTGGCTATACCCGTACACAATGGATCAGCAAGGTGCATTCAGATTATGGCAATTCACAGCTTAACTGGCATAATAATAATGATAACCGCTACGCCAATATCTTTTGGGGATATGGCTCAAACGGACAATTCCAGAATTACCAGCAAATCCTGAACAGTCCGCAGTTTGTATCACGTAACGCGGTAGTAGGCGATTATATTTTGCAGGACTGGAACGGCGACGGCGTGATTAATGACCAGGATGTACATCCTATAGCCCAAAATGTAAGTAATAACAACTACAGCGTGCCATCAACCACATTTGGGTTAACGCTGGGCGGTTCATACAAAGGGTTTGATATCAGCACCGTATGGCAGGGAGCTGCAGGCATTAATGTGTCTTACATCGAACAGCTTAACATACCGCTGTGGGGCGGGGGCAGTGCCCTGGGCATGTTCCTGGACAGGTATCACCCAACTGATCCCAAGGCAGATCCTTACAACCCGAACACCGTATGGACGCCGGGCACTTTTGCTCTTACCGGTACCACAGCCGATGTGAACTCACTATCCAATATCCACAGTGCGGCGTATATCAGGCTTAAATCTGCCGAGATAGGTTACAGCATTACCGACGCGGTTGCTAAAAAGATAGGTATTAAAGGCGCCAGGATATTTGTAAATGGTTATAACGTATTAACCATCACCGGTTTAAAATACCTTGATCCGGAACACCCATCGGCCACTTACGGCTATTTATACCCATTAGATAAAATATTTTCAGTTGGTGTAAATGTTAAATTATAATCCATACAGATCATGAAAAAATACACATATATCATATTTGCCGTTTTGCTTTGCTGGACATCGGCATGCAAAAAGCTCGATACGCTGCCACCAAGCATCGTTAAAGACGATGACGTTTTTACAAGCAGCGCCGGTATACAAGCCTACATGGCCCGCATGTACGCCGAGTTGCCTATCGAAGATTTCAGGTATTCGCCAACCCGGGGTCTGAATTTCTTCTGGATCATCAGTCCGTTCAGTTGTATCAGCGGCGAGGGTCTGAGCCGCGACCAGAACAGCGCCACACAGGAAACTTTTGGTTACTGGGGCGGGGCCTATACCCTGATCAGGGATGCCAACTATTTTGCGGAAACGCTGCCCAAATATTCATCGAACTTTACCCCTGCGCAGATCAGTGCCTGGTTGGGCGAAGCCCGCTTTTTGCGTGCCGCTACCTATTTTGCCTTAGTAAAACGCTATGGCGGTGTACCCATTGTTGATAAAGTATTGCAGTATCCGCAACAAAGTATCGATGAATTAAAGATTCCGCGTTCGTCAGAAGAAAAGGTTTATGATTTTATAGCCACCGATCTGGATTATGCCTATGCTAATTTAGGTGAGAGCAACCAGGTAGGCCGGGCAAATAAATATGTGGCGGCAGGTTTTAAATCGCGTGCCATGTTGTACGCGGGCTCCATCGCCAAATACAATAACATTACCCTTACCGATGCCAGCGGCAACAGGCTTTGCGGTATCCCGGCTGCTAAAGCGGTTACCTATTTTAAAGCTGCTTATGATGCAGCCGTGTTGCTCGACGGTAAATACAGCCTGTATAAAAAAGCATGGGCAGCCGGCGATAAAACGGCGCAGTATCAGAATTATGTGAACCTATTCTTTGATGCCAGCAGTCCGGAGAATGTTTTTGTACGCCAGTACCACTATCCCGAATCGGTACATGGATATGATGCGTACAACGTGCCGCGCCAGCTGATGGGGGCTAACGGATATTCTTCGGAAATTAATCCTACGCTGAATTTTGTGGAAATGTTTGATGGCATCCCTAAAAATGCCGATGGTACCATTAAAACAACAACCGGTGGTAAGTATGACCTGTATACCAATACTATGGATCTGTTTGCCAATGCCGAACCCAGGTTGCGGGCTACCGTTATTTTGCCTGGCGATGTATTTAAAGGTGTGAGCATCGAGATCCGCCGTGGTATTTACACGGGCAGTTCAACAGGAGGTATCAGTCCGCTTTTACCAGCTGGTTCAACAGCGCATTATCCTACCGATCATATGGTGGAATCATCAAACGCGAGCCAAAAACCCTACACCCTGCCAAACGGAACAACGATGAACCCAGCCGGTTTAAGCGGTTATTTTACCGGCGACGGAACCTGCTCGGTATCGGGTTTTTCGATCCGCAAAAACCTGGTACCGGACAAGCCAACATCAGAAGTGCTGGAAAACCGGTCTGACCAAACCTGGATAGAGCTGCGTTATGCCGAGGTATTGTTAAATCGTGCCGAAGCTGCAGTGGAGCTGAATGCTTTAGGTCAGAATGATAAAAGCTATTTGCAGGACGCGTTTACCGCCATTAACCAGATCCGGGAAAGGGCCGGCGCCAACCTGCTGCTAAGCCCAACCGACCTGAGCAATATTAATGTAGTACGTACCGAACGGAAAAAAGAACTGGGCTTTGAAAACAAAACCTGGTGGGATCTGCGCCGCTGGCGAGTGATTGACAAGGAACAGAACAGTACCATTTACCGTACGCTGATGCCATTTTACTCTGCTAATGACGGTAAGTACTTTTTTGATGCCCGTTTAGATGAGCGCAATAGCCGCTATACTTTTGATGTGCGCTGGTACTATGAGCAAATTCCGCAGGGCGAAATACAGAAGAGTCAGAATTTAATTCAAAACCCGGGTTATTAATTTAAGAGAGATGAAAACTATATTTTATAGCATAGCATTAAGTGTACTGGTTGCGGCAGGCAGCTCGTGCAAAAAGGTTGATAATTATGCCGCGCCCGATGTAACTTTAAAAGGTGTGGTAACTGATGCCGTTACCGGTAAAAGTGTACAAACCGAGCAAGGCTCGGGCACCAGGATCAAACTGTTGGAAATAAGCTGGAGCAGCAACCCTACGCCCTTTTATATATCCTCGTTTCAGGATGGTACCTATAATAATACCAAACTGTTCGCCGGTAAAAACGTGATCTCGGCCGAAGGTCCTTTTGTACCGTTGGTGCAGGTGGACAATAACGGCAAAACTATTGTAGATAAAAGCCAGACAGTTGATGTGAAGGACGTAACTACAGTAAACTTTTCCGTAGAACCATTTTTAAGGATTGATTGGGTTGACGACCCGGTTGTTAACGCCGATGGCACCATAACCACCAGCTTTAAAATTACCCGCGGCACCACTGATCCAAACTTTCAGCAGGATATAAGTGATATAGCGGTGTTTGTTAATTCAAACAAATACGTGGGCAACAATAACTATGATAATCGTTATACCCCAAAGCTTAGCGGCTCTGATGCCAGCACTTCTGTAGGAAAAACCTTAAGTGTTACTACTATTGGCGGTCCGCTACCGGGAAAACGCGAATACTTTATAAGGGTAGGGGCCAGGATCTCATATGGCTTGAATTATTATAATTATACCGACGTTAAAACGGTTACTGTTCCTTAAATTAACACATAATATAGGGAGACACATGTAATGTGTCTCTACAAAAAATGGCGTAGAGACGCATCACATGCGTCTCCTCCCTATATTACAAATGCAAATAATATACCAATGAAAAACATTCTGTTTTCCAGTTATCTCGTTGCATTATCGTTCGCGGGTTATGCGCAAAACTCAGATCCGATTAAGCTGCCGGAGAAAACGGCTTTCCAGACGAGCAGCCCCTGGATCCCCGAGATCGATGTACGGTCAGACATCGCCATTGTTTATGGTGCTAATGACCGTCCGGGTTTAACCTTTGAACAGCGCGTGCAATCATGGCGCGACCATGGCTACCAGGTAAACTTTATGACCGGCATAGCCTGGGGCGACTATAAAGATTATTTTTTAGGAAAATGGGATGGCAAAAACCACCTGGGCGTAGGGCAGGTAACCATGAAAGGGGATACCATCTTCCACGGGAGAGATATGCCATATGTGGTGCCCGATGCTTCGTTCATCGAATACATGAAAACCGCGGTGGTAAAAAAGGTGATTGATGCGGGTATCACCAATATATTTTTAGAAGAACCCGAGTTTTGGGCTCGTGCGGGTTACAGCGCTGGCTTTAAGGAGCAATGGCAAAAATACTATGGCTTTCCCTGGAAACCGCAGGATGCCTCGGCCGAGAATACTTACCTGTCGAGCAAGCTCAAATATCACCTGTATTACGAAACCATCAAAGAGGTTTCCAACTACGCCAAGGCCTATGGCAAAAGCAAAAGGTTAAATATTAAAGTATTTATCGCTACCCACTCGCTGGTGAATTATTCATCATGGCAAATTGTAAGTCCGGAGGCCAGCCTGGCTTCGCTGCCAGGTATCGATGGTTACATCGCGCAGGTTTGGACCGGTACATCCCGCGAACCCACGTTTTTTAATGGCCTGCGTAAAGAGCGTGTGTTCGAGAACGCTTTCCTGGAGTATGGTTCGGTAGTTTCCATGACCGCGCCTACCGGTCGTAAAGTATTTTTTCTGACGGATCCTATTGAAGACTGGCCGCGCGACTGGAGTGATTACAAACGCAATTATCAGGCTACCTTCACCGCCAAACTATTATACCCCATGGTAGCCGATTACGAGGTGATGCCATGGCCCGAGCGTATCTACACCCACCCATACAAAGTTGCCGGTACTGACCAAAAGACGCTGATCCCGCAGTTTTATTCTACCCAGATGCAGATCATGGTGAACGCTTTAAACAGTATGCCGGCATCTACCAACAAAGTATCGGGTGTAAATGGTATTGGTGTGCTGATGAGTAATACGTTAATGTTCCAGCGTTTCCCAACGCATAATGGTTTTGAAGATCCGCAGTTCTCCAACTTTTACGGGCAAACCCTGCCCTTATTAAAACGTGGCGTACCGGTGCAAACCGTGCACATGGAAAACCTGGAATATCCGGCATCGCTAAAAGAGATCAAAGTGCTGGTGATGAGTTATTCCAACATGAAGCCGGTGTCGCCAGCGGTGCATACTTACCTGGCTAACTGGGTGAAGCAAGGTGGGGTTTTGATTTATTGCGGCAGAGATGATGATCCATACCAAACAGTAATGGAATGGTGGGATACCAAAGGGAACAAATTTACCGCTCCATCGCAGCATCTGTTTAAACTGTTGGGTGTTAATCCGACAAAGGATGAGCAAAAGTTTAAAGTAGGCAAAGGCGCGGTTTATGTGTTGAGGCAAAATCCTAAAGAGTACGTGCTGGAAGCCGGAAAAGATGATAACTACATCAGTACCGTAAAACAAGCCTATGAGCAAAAAGCCAAAGCCGGGGAGCTGACATTTAAGAACAGTCTGTACCTGGAACGCGGTCCGTATGATGTAGTATCGGTAATGGATGAAAATGCCGACAGCAAACCCTACACCATCAAAGGCCCGGTGATCGATCTGTTCGATCCGCAATTGCCGGTACTGGCTGAGAAGGTGGTGAACCCCGGCGAGCAGTCCTTATTATATGTGGTTGATCGTGTGCCTGATAAAAAATTGCCGCAGGTACTGGCTTCGGCATCAAGAATTTATAACGAAAACAGACAAGGCAGCAGTTATTCGTTTGTAGCTAAAAGCCCGGCCAAAACATTAAACAGTGTACGTGTGCTGTTGCCCGCGCAACCTAAAGAAACAAAGTTAACCGATAGCACAGGCCAGAATATCAGCGATGTAAAAACATCATGGGATGCATCGTCAAATACCCTTTACCTGGGTTTTGGCAATAGTCCGGATGGTATTAAGGTTGATTTAAAATGGTGAAGCAATTAACCAATTATCTATAAACCTCAATTACACACCTATGAAAACACACACCATGATGATCAAAAGCGTGCTTATGCTGCTGGTATTTGCATCTTGCCAAAAGAACAATAATACCTCGGCCAACAAACAAAAAGACAGCGTACAAAAAGTAGCTGCCGCCCCTCCATCGGATGCGCCGAGGGCCGCCCTGCGCAATATTATCGAAAACGTAACCACAGCCGATGGTAAAATTTACGGCGCCAAAGATAATACAGGCAAAACCATGGATTGCCTCAAGATCATTGCCAACCCATCCGGAGGTTATATCGGGGTGTATCATACCATGATCAATGGTACCTTCAAAACCAATGTGGCCTCATCAACCGATCTGCTGCACTGGACCTGGATCCGCGAACTGGCTGGCAGCAACAATGGCGGAGCCTCGCAGCCTGCCATTGCCGCTACCTCAACCGGTGGTTTTGTAATGGTATGGGAGCAGGAACCCAACAATCACTTAAAATTCAGCTATTTTAACAGTTGGACGGATCTGCAGAACGGCGCCGTGGCTAAAACATTTGAAGCTCCGCATACTTTATCAACCTGTGCAGAGGGTACGCCTAATATTTACTCGGCCAGCAGTACTTCTGTTGATGTGGGTTTTCATTACTGGTCCAACTGCGATGTTGACCGCCAGGCACGCGGTACCACCACCTGGACTTCATGGAGCGCCAGTGCACAACCACAAATTGATAATGCCATTTTGTACTGGGGTGTGCATGGTAATATCGGTGACCGTGACGGCTACCTGAAATTTCAGAACTTTAACTTTGGTTTGATCGAAGGGCAGGGTACCAAAGGCGATTTCGGTACCTGGCGCTGTTACCTGTATGATTACCAAACCGGTAATGCCGATAAGCTGAACATCCACACCGATGGTGGCAGCCAGGCATTTGCCAATCCAACCATTACGGCCTTAACTGTTGTTGGGCAAGCCGCGTTGGTTATTACCCAGTTTATCCCGTCGGAGCTGTCTGCAAGCGGCGAAGCCGGGGAATTGATCTATTACAAGAAATTGTAAGCCGCTGATTTTTAATAGTTATAATATCATTTTTACACAGCGCCCAACTTAGCGGGCGTGGTGTATTCATATTTTACCCGCATAAATACATAGTATATTGTTACATATAATCCGCTCAGCTCTATCAAAAAATATCACCGTACAACTATAAAATATTGAATTCTGCCCGTATATTGCATGGCCCGATTAATCGATTTAGCGATGTTGATATAAGCCCATCTAAAAATTAATAATGAAAAAATTATTCTTATTGGCGTTTGCCCTTTTTCCAGTAGCAGCTATTGCGCAGCAAACCACCCCGCCTGTTACTCCTGTTGATTATATAAACCCTTTAATGGGGACCTCATCAAACCCGGCGCTTTCCAATGGGAATACCTACCCGGCAGTAGCGTTGCCCTGGGGTATGAATTTCTGGACCCCGCAAACCGGTAAAATGGGCGATGGCTGGCAGTATACCTATGATGCTACCAAAATACGGAGCTTTAAACAAACCCACCAACCATCGCCATGGATGAACGATTATGGTATGTTTTCCATATTCCCGGAAACCGGCAAACTTAAATTAAGCGATATGCAGCGTGGCAGCTGGTTCTCGCACAAAGCCGAGATCACCAAGCCTTATTATTATAGTGTATACCTGGCCGACTATGATGTAACTACCGAACTTACACCCACAGAACGCGCGGCTAATTTCCGGTTCACTTTCCCCAAAAGCGACAGCTCGCATATCGTGATCGACGCTTTTGATAAAGGATCGTACTTGAAAATTATCCCCGGCGAACAAAAGATCATCGGTTATAGTACCAAAAACAGTGGTGCCGTGCCGGCCAATTTTAAAAACTACTTTGTTATTTATATAGATAAGCCTTTTGAAGGGGCATCAACCTGGCACGATAACCAAAAAGATGGCTCGTTGGAATACACCGGCGATCATGCCGGCGCGGTGATCAGCTTTAAAACAAAAAAAGGCGAACAGGTACACCTTCGGGTGGCATCATCCTATATCAGTATCGCACAGGCCGAACTTAACCTGAAACGCGAAATAGGTACCGATAGCTTTGATATTACCTGCCAAAAAGGAAAAGATGTATGGAACAAAACCCTGGGCCGCTTAACGCCTGAAGGTGGCACTATCGACCAAACCCGTACTTTTTACTCCAGTCTTTATCGGATGCTTTTCTTCCCTAACCGCATGTATGAGGTTAGCGAGAAAGGACAAACAGTTCATTACAGTCCTATCAATGGCAAGGTATTGCCGGGGTACTATTTCGCGGGTACTGGTTTCTGGGATACTTTTAGGGCACTTTATCCATTCCTCAACCTGGTTTATCCATCGATGAATAAAGAAATGCAGGAAGGTTTGGTTAATTCCTACAAAGAAGGCGGCTGGCTGCCCGAATGGTCGAGCCCGGGTTATGCCGATTGTATGATCGGTAACAACTCCGCATCGGTAGTAGCCGAAGCCTATTTAAAAGGTTTGCGCGGATATGATATCAATTCCCTGTACGAGGCATTAAAACATGGCGCCAATAATGAAGGCCCGAATGCTACCGGTCGTAGGGGAGTGGAGTATTACAACACCCTGGGTTATGTGCCTTATGATGTAAAGATCAACGAAAACGCTGCTCGTACGCTGGAATATGCCTATGATGATTTTGCGATATATAAATTGGGCAAAGCCTTAGGCAAACCCGCATCGGAAACCGATATTTACAAAAAACGCAGCCAAAACTATCGCAACCTGTTTGATCCATCCACCAAACTAATGCGCGGTAAAAATAAGGATGGTTCGTTCGAAACCCCTTTTAATCCTTTTAAATGGGGCGATGCCTTTACCGAAGGTAACAGCTGGCATTATACCTGGGGCGTGTTTCATGATATACAAGGGCTGATCAACCTGGTTGGTGGTAAACGACAATTTGTGGCCAAACTGGATTCTGTATTTACGCTGCCTCCTGTTTTTGATGATAGTTATTACGGTACCGTGATCCACGAGATCCGTGAAATGCAGATCGCCAATATGGGCCAGTATGCACATGGTAACCAGCCTATACAGCATATGATATATTTATATAACTATGCGGGCGAACCCTGGAAAACCCAATACTGGGCACGTGAAACTATGAACAAATTGTACAAAGCTACGCCCGATGGTTATTGCGGCGATGAGGATAACGGACAAACATCGGCCTGGTATGTGTTTTCGGCTATGGGTTTTTACCCGGTAACCCCTGCCTGTGATCAGTATGTTTTAGGCGCACCATTGTTTAAAAAACTTACCGTAAAGCTGGAGAATGGCAAAACCATCACCATCAACGCCCCAAAAAACAATGCTGATAATAAATACGTGAACAGCTTAATCGTAAACGGCAAACCTTATGATTTAAACTGGCTAAGCCATAAAGCTCTGTTAGGCGGAGCCGAGCTGAACTTTGATATGTCGGCCACACCTAATAAACAACGAGGTATTAAAGCCGAAGATGTACCTTACTCTATGTCGAACGAAAAGTAGGGGAGTGACCTCACCCAACCCTCTCCAAAGGAGAGGGCTTTAAAAATACTTTTGTTATAAAGTCTCCCCCTTTGGGGGAGATTTAGAGGGGGTTAGCTATTCTTTTGATAAGCCAGCCACACATAAAAAGGTATACCGCCCATCAGCAATAAAAAACCATAATAAACGGCTTCTTTACCCGTGCCGGCGATGGTCCAAAGTGCGTAGCCAAAGGCTAAAATGGCCAGTATTATGGCACCTGTTAAGCCATCAACCTGTTTTTGCTTTACCCGGATAATTAAATATGAGGCTGCCGAAAGCAGGTAAGGGATCAATATAGATAATAAGGATAACAGCAGTAAAAAACGAAATTGCTCTACCAGTCCTTTGGTATAATTCATGCTCATAAAAAGTGATACCATTACACTGCTCACCAAAATGCCCACATAAGGCACTCCCTTTTTATTCTTGCGGGCAAAAGCGGCGGGGAATAGTTTGTCGCTGGCAATGGCAAAGGGCATCTGGCCCTGTAATAATGTCCAGCCGTTCAATGAGCCAAAGGCGGCAATGGCTATACCGGCGCTCACCCAGTAGCGGGCGTTGCTGCCATATATCACTACTGCGGCATCGGCAAAGGGGGTAACCGAATGTTTTAAAGCTGCTGCCGGGATAATACCGATCACACTAAAACTGCTCAGCACATAAACCAATGTGGCGATCATTAAGCCCAGCAAAGTAGCCCGGGGAATGGTTTTCTCAGGGTTGGCCACGCTGCCGGCGGGTACTGTAGCGCTTTCAATACCGATAAAGGCAAACATGGTCATGGTGGCTGTAGCTGTTAAAGCCCCGTAAACAGAAGTGCCACTGCCGTTAAACGGCGAAAAATTTTTGGCCTGAATAAAAAATAAGCCGCCAATAGCCACCAATATCAGCGGTGTTACCTTTAATATAGTAGTCACCAGTTGGACCTTGCCGCCGGTTACCACGCCGCGGGTATTAATATAGGTAAGCAACCATATAGTGCATAAACCGGTAACTATGGCCGTAACAGCACTGGAAGCAAGCACCGGGAAAAAAGTACTCAGCGCGCTTACAAAGGATATGGTGATGGCCGCGTTGGCGCAGGCTACAGCCAGGTAATATCCCCAGGCCACCAGAAAGCCAGCAAAATCGCCCAGTCCGTTGCGGGTATAAGCATATGGGCCACCCGTAGCATGCGGTAATAGCTTACTTAGGTTACTGAAAACTTTGGCCAAAAAGTAAGAGCCTACAGCCGAAAACATCCAGCCCAATAAACCGATACTACCGTATGAGGCCATAGCGGCCGGCATTAAAAATACCCCAGCGCCTATCATGTTGCCAACCACCAGGGAGGTGCTGGTCCATAAACCTAATTTATTTTTTTCGGAGGATGATGCAGGCATAGTTGTGAATGATTTTTTGCAAAGATAAGATAGCATATTTATGGGATACCGGAAATCGCTTTTTAAAATCCTTCAGTCAATAGGCTTCTTTTATTTTTTTAAAAAGATATGCATGTTTATAAAAATAAGATTAAATTAAACATTTCAAGCCTAATATCCTTTTAACAGGATACATCTATTATACATCAACCTTTGCCGTACATGAAAAACCGTTTTGTTTTATTCATAGTAGCTATTGCCGCGTTTTTTATCATCAGTTTTACCATTACAGGAAATAAGGACACATTACCCATTGCCGATAAAAACAACGGTGGGTTATTTTTACCAGGCCATTTCAGAGCCGTAGTGGTAGTGGATAGCCTGGTAGGTCGGGCGCGTCATCTGGCCGTTAATGACAATGGCGATGTATATGTAAAGCTCCGTTTTCCTGATTCTATTGGTGGTAATGTAGCCATGCGCGATACAAACCATGATGGTAAGGCTGACATTATCAAAAAATTCGCAGATTATGAAGATAAGGGGAGTTATGGCACGGCTATGCGTGTTCATAAGGGATATCTTTATTTCAGTTCGGAGATCAATGTATACCGGATGAAACTCGACCCTAATACATTGGTGCCCAATGGAAAGCCGGAATTGATCGTACATGATATACATCCGCCGCAGGAGCATGACGCCAAACCACTTGCTTTTGATAACAAAGGACATATGTATGTGGCTTTTGGCGCACCATCCAATGCCTGCCAGGAGCAAAATCGCGTGCCCGGCTCTATGGGTATTAAAGGCTGCCCGCTGCTGAAAGAGTACGGCGGTATTTGGCGCTTTGATGAAGACAAACCCAATCAGCTACAGGCCGAAGGCACACGCTATGCCACCGGACTGCGCAGTGTAGTGGCTATGGACTGGAATACGGCTGATAACTGTTTATATGTAGTAGCGCATGGTCGCGATGATCTGCGTTTGCAGTTCCCTAAATTGTTTACTCCCTGGCAAAGCGCGGTACTGCCTGCCGAAGAGTTTTTGAAAATTAAGGAAGGTACGGATGTGGGCTGGCCTTATTATTATTACGATCCTATTAAAAAGAAGAAACTCTTAAACCCCGAATATGGCGGCGATGGCAAAAAAGCGGGTGATGGCGCCAAATATGCCCAGCCTATAATGGCTTTCGCGGCACATTGGGCGCCAAACGATCTGTTGTTTTATACAGGTAACCAGTTCCCTGCAAGGTATAAAAACGGGGCATTTGTCGCGTTTCATGGTTCAACCAACAGATCACCCTATCCACAGGCGGGTTTCTTTATTGGCTTTGTGCCTTTTAAAGGGGGAAAGCCGGCTGGTTCATGGGAGATTTTTGCCGATGGATTTGCTGGGCATACAACAATAGCAAGCGTAAGTGATGCCGTTTACCGGCCTATGGGTATCTCACAGGGGCCCGATGGCTCTTTATATATCAGCGATACCGAGAAGGGTAGGGTATGGCGTATATTTTACCAGGGCGACAAAACCAAATTTACAACGGCTCAACTGGCAAAAATGGAATTGCGGAAAAAATTACCAAGCTTTAAAACCCCCGATGTAACGCGTAATAATTTGATGAGCGGGATGTTAACCGGTGGCGCTAAACTGTACGCTACCTATTGCACCAACTGCCACCAGAAAAACGGTAAAGGGGATGGCAATCTTTTTCCGCCACTGAGCGGATCGGAATGGGTTACCGGGGGCAAATACATGGAAAAGGAAACGGCTATCCGGGTGCTACTTAATGGGCTTGAAGGTCCTGTGAAGGTTAAAAATGTATCTTATAATAGTGTGATGCCCAAACATGATTTTCTGACCGATGATCAGATAGCCCAGGTGCTGACCTATATCCGCAACAATTTTGGGAACACCAGCAGTTTGGTCACCGCGTTAGAAGTAAAAAAAGTACGTGCAAGTTTAAAAGTAAAATGATTGCTTCAAATACGATGGATTTAGTTGTTAACCTTTACTTTTAATGCCAGCACTTCGTTTTTGGGCTTTATAAAAACATCAACACTTAAACCACATTCGCGTAATAAGCGGGTATGATTGTATGATACCTGTTTATATAATTGCGGATCAAGATTCAGCAGTGCCTCGTTGTTTAAGATACTGGTATATATAAGCAGTTTTGACAATTTGTTCCCCGACTCGTCCGACACTTGGTTCAGGCAATTCAAATAGCCATTAATTGTTGAATAATCGTTATTAGCAATAGTGTTTTTAATTTTAAGCCCATAAAACAATGATTTCATGAAGGGCGTAAATAGATATTCTTCCCGTTTATAGGAAACCGAAATCTCATTGTTATTTTCCAATAGAGTGGTTTGGTCCTCCAATAAATAATAAGCATCGGATTCTGCGATCTTTAAAAAGAAATTATAAGAGAACGATGCTTCGCCGCTGGTTTTGTCAATGGTATATAGGGTATTAACAAACCTTAATGTTTTATAAGGCTTACGGCAAATAAAAGTGGAGTAAGCAGCTAACAGGAAAATAAGATCATTCGCCTTTTTGTTATGTATAGTTTCGACTTGTTTGGGCGGATTGAAATAGAAACGGGTGATTTCGGCGAAAAAGTCTTTCCTGATCATGCCATATTTCAGGTACTGATAAATAGCATTAAGGCAATGCAGCGGGTTGATAGCGAATTGATGAAAATCATGCTGCGGGAAACTCTTTAATTTCGCCAGGTGATCTTCCAGTTGCTTCAAATCCAGCTGAAGTATGGCTATGGTAGCCAAAGCCGTGTAAGTAAGTACCTTTTTATGATCAGAAAGCTCAAATTTTAATAAGGTTAGCAGCGCTTTTTTATAATCGGTATTAATCAGCTCTAATCCAAAAAAGTAGTAAAAAAGCCCATCGCTGCAATCCTGCTTGAAATAATTGGCTGTAGCTTCAGCGTTGGTGGACCCAAAGCAGACTCGCTGGAGCAAATCGCCTAAAAAAATGATCAGTTCCGATTTTTCTTTTGGGTTAAGGTTGGTTTGCGCCAAAAGCTCAAAGCTTTCCTGTTGCCCGTTTTTAACAGCATGTATCACACACCATTTAATAACAGGCAGCTTATGCTCACTATCATTAAACGCATTGTTGATCAGTTTGATCAGTTGCAGGTCGAACCGCTGATTGTTGTCTAAAAGCAGCTTGCGGGCTATGGTAAATTCCAGGAAATTATTGTTCCCGAACTGAACCATGGTTTTAAACTGAAAATCGCTGCTGGAGTTTATTTCCCGTAAAAAACCAATACTTAATAATTCGTTATAAGCATGGTTGTATTGTTTAAGCAAATCGTTGCATTTAAACTTATCCAGTTCATATACTCCAGCCTGAAAATCCATCTCATCAACCAGTGCTTTTAACAGCAGGATCTTTTCTGTGGCGTAATGGCCCAGATAAACCTTGTTGAGTATAAATATGGAAATGAGCTCATAAATACAAATGTGGTCAATATTGTTGAGCGAAAAGTTGTTCTTATTCTGTTTATAGTAGAATTGAAAATATAGGGGATGGTTGAAGCTATTAGCTACATCAATGGCAATCAGGTTCTGAACATCAGGGTTTATTTTGCGGCTCAGTTCTTTGATCTCCTGGATATTGAACAAAGGCACATTAGTGGTAAGGTCATGATCCGTTATAAAACCGGTGAACCAGTTTTTAAGACCAAATTCCATGTTGTGTTTGTTATTGATCCAATTGGCCGACCGCATGGTTAAAACCAGCTTGAACCATTCGTGCGATTGATAGAAGGAGAAAATATCCATCAGTTGGGTCAGCACCAGTTCAAACTGATCGTTCTTGAACATGTGTTCATCAAAGCCATCAATAATCAGGTAAAATTTGCCGTCGTTGCGTTTATTGATATCAAACAGCGCTTCAATATCTTCTTCATGGGAGTAGCCTAATAGAGCCAGCAGCCAGTCGTTCAGGTCCCGTCCGCTTAAAAAAACGTTCATTAAGGCACTGCTGCTAAAAAACAGGATGATATCGTTACTGTCTGATTCTAATTTTTCATCTATCCAATGGCAAAGACCGATAGTTTTTCCATAGCCAGAGGGTGCAGCAAATACGGTTGCAGTGTAATCGCCCCTTAAAAATTCATCAAAATGATCATCGATAAATTTGCGGCGAATAGTTTGGCCGAAAGGGATACCTGAGCGGTTTTTTAAAGCCTGAAGCGTAAAGTGAGTGATCTTAGCGGCATTTTGGCTGAGGGTTTTCCAGTCAACATGTTCATTTAACGATTTTTCAGAAGGTACACTTTCGCGTTCGCAAAAATCATCCCAGCCCTCGTAGTCACAAAACTTTGCTAAAACATCAATAGTGAACAATGATGGTTTGAATTTGCTGTATGCAAAACCATATACCCTTTTCAATGTGGTTTCGCTTACGGTTAATTTTGTTTTTGAATATATTTGAAATGCAAGCGCCTTGCAATCTCCCGGAGTAATGCTTCTGATATTAGCGTTAGCAAGTACTCGGGATTTCAACGTTTCAAATTGAATTGGTGAAAAGGATATCATAGGCTCAAGCAATTAGGTTATCAGGTTTGTATTTTATATTACGCAATTAATCTGAATAGGTTGCTGTTATTTACACAATTAATGTTCTTTCTATTATTATACGGGGGTAATATCAAATAATGTTGCAGTCATATTTTACCCAAATCATGGGTTTTTGACGTATTTGGCTGTGTTTACGAGAAATGTAGAGCTGTAGGTTTTAAAATGGCATTTAATGAACAAAATGAACAGTCCGTTGTCCTGTGAACAGTATTTTGATTGGTCTGGATAAGTGAATAAGATGTATTAATAATTATCCTCGGGGGCTATGTAGTTTTGAAAGGTGTAACTATTTGCACCTATCTTAACTTCATTTGCATGAGAACCTTTACCTTTTATAGCAGGTACATAATAGTGTTATGCCTGTTATTGTTCGCTACAAGTCAAATATTCGGACAACGCCATTTTGCAACTACTCAGCAAAGCGGCGCTACTGGTTTACTTTGCTTGGGCTGCGTGGTTAACAATCAAGGCAATGCCATTGATGCGAATCTGCAAACGTATTCCACTTTAAACGTGCCGGTTGGCCTTTTAGCATCAACGTACCAGGAATTAATTTTTCCTGCTACCGTTCCTGCTAATACGCAACTGACCATTAAACTGGGAACGGGCGATAACCTGCTCGATGTGACGCTTCTTGGAGGGGTTACGATTACTCCGTATAACGGAAATGTGGCTGGAACCCCGGTTACCGCGCCTACTTTGGCAAGCGTTGCCAGTAACAACAATCAATTGGAGTTAATTTACGCTCCAACGCAAGCTTATGACAGGGTAAGGGTAACACTCAGCGGCGGTTTGTTAGGGGCATTAAGCAGCATATATCTGTATGACGCATTTTACACCACCCCTGGCCCTCCGATCTGTAATACAACTTATGATGAATTGCACGGCATATCATCAGCGTTACTTGGTCTTGGTTTAAACGTAGGGGGGGTAGTAAATCCTCAAAACGCTATCGACGGTAATCCAAATACAGCATCCACCCTTAACGCGGGTGTTGGCGCGTTAGGTGCATTTGCACAACAAACACTCATTTTCCAATCGGCCTCTACACTTGGCGATTCTGTACGGCTTACCTTAACTTTACCAAAAGCCTTGCTTGATGTTGGCCTTCTTTCCGGCACAACCGTATCAACTTTTAATGGTAATACAGATAATAATGATACACAGGTTATAAATGGACCATTATTGCGTTTACGTTTGCTTGACTTGTCAAATAACAGGCAACGGCTAACGATTACCTTCGTACCAACCAAGGTATTCGATCGTGTTCAGCTCAGGCTTGGCGGGATAGCCAGCGTGTTATCAACTCTTGATCTGAATGAGGCCGAGATACTAATACCACAACCAATCATAAAAGTGAATAATGTAGCGGTAACTACAGCTCAGTTATGTGCCGGCAGTACCGTTACGCTAAATGCTACTGCCAATCTGGCCGGTACAACCTTTAACTGGTACACCCAGCCAACAGGCGGTATTGCTGCATTTACTGGTGCAACTTTTACTACACCAGCCTTAACTAACAATATTACTTATTATGTATCGGCAACCCGCCCAGGTTGCGCTACGGCATCTACCCGGGCTCCGGTAACTATTAATGTTAACCAAATTCCGGCAGCGCCTGTTGTTGCCAATGCTAATGTTGCCGTATGCCCTAATTCAACTGCGGTATTTGCGGCCACACCGGTTACCGGTGTTACTATCAATTGGTATGCAGCTGCAACCGGTGGCACGCCGTTGTTTACAGGAAATACTTTTACCAGCCCTGCTTTATCTGCTACTACAAGCTATTATGCCGAAGCAGTAAGCGGAGGTACCTGCGTAAGTACTACACGTACCAAGGTAACCGCTACTATAAGCCTGCTGCCTGCAGCGCCAACATTGACAACACCAAACGTAACAATTTGCGATGGTGATGTAGCCGTACTGGCTATTGCTTCGCCTGTTGCCGGACAAACTTACAACTGGTATGCTGCCGCAACCGGTGGCACGCCATTGTTTACCGGAACTAATTTTACAAGCCCTGCTTTAAGCGCCAACACTATTTATTATGTTGAAGCGGTTAACGCTGCGGGTTGTGCAAGCGGTACACGTGCTGCTGCCAATGTAACTGTAACGCCTAAACCGGCAGCTCCGACGCTGGCGGTAAATAATGCGACTATTGTAGCAGGCCAAACAGCCACTATCAACGTAAGTAACGCGCAAACAGGTATTACCTATAAATGGTACTCTTCGGCTGCGGCTGCTACACCGATATTTACAGGCAATCCATTTACAACACCGGCACTTTTCAGCACTACTACATATTATGTAGCTGCTGCTAATGCTGCAGGTTGCGAATCGGCTACACGTACACCAATAACCATTACGGTAACCATCAATAATAATTCGCCTTGTACATTTGCTAACCAGCAAAGCTCGGCCATTAATGGTTTGTGTTTATTATGTTCTATCAATAACGACGTCCTTGCAGCTGACGCCGACACAACTACGGCATCAACTATAACCGTACCTGTTGGACTTTTAGGCGGATCAGCTTCACAAACATTGATATTCCCGAACCCTGGTTTTGCGGGTGATACTATTAAGCTTGCTTTACAAACACCAGGCGGTTTAGCCGATGTAAGTGTGCTTGGCGGAGTGACCGTTGCTGTTTATAATGGAGCTACATTGGTAGGCAGCTACCCGCTTAATAACTCATTGCTGACTTTAAGGTTACTAAGTGGAACCGGTAAGTATGCTGCATTTATACCCGCTGTTGGGAATTATGACCGCATAGTGGTAACTCTTAATTCAGGTGTTGCTACCTTGCTTACTTCATTGCAGATCTATTACGCGGTACAGCAATATCCTACACCTAAATTTAATCCGGCCGCCCCTGAAATTTGCAAAGGCAGCCCGGCTACATTGACCATTACATCACCAACGCCGGCTAACGGAACCTTTGCCTGGTTCACTACGCCAACCGGTGGTACTGCTGTTCATACCGGAACGTCTTATACCACCCCTGCCTTAACAGCTAATACTACTTATTATGTGGAGTATAGCCGTAACGGAAGTTGTATAAGCCCAACACGTGCACCAGTACAGGTAATAGTTGACGATACACCGGTGAAACCAGTGGTAACGCCATCAAGCGCTACCATACTTGCCGGACAAACAGCTACTTTCAAAGCGACTGTTGTAAACGGAGCCACTATAAAATGGTACACCACTGCAACCGGCGGTACACCAGTATTTACAGGCAGTACTTTCACTACTCCGGTATTGAATGCCAATACTACTTACTACGCCGAAGCTTCATTAGGCAGCTGCGTATCACCAGACAGAACTGCTGTACCTGTAACCGTTACCCCGATAGTAATACCGGATGTATCTGTTAATCCGCCAACACAATCAGTTAACATAGGAACAACCGGTACCATAACCGCAAGTTCAACCACTCCCGGAACCGTATTTAACTGGTACACTACACCAACCGGTGGTACCCCGATATTTACAGGGCCAACTTTTGTAACTCCACCGGTATTTGCCAATACTACTTATTATGCCGAAGCTGTAGTAACAGCAACCGGCGTAAAATCTGCCACCCGTGCACCTGCAGTAGTTAACATTATTCCTGTTGGTACTGATCCGGTAGCCTGTGCCGCCGCAACAGCACAAACCAATTCTGTTAATGGTTTATGTTTATTATGCGGCATTACCAACGCTGGTGGAGCAATTGATAACGATCGTAATACATTCTCACAAATACACGTACCTATAGGTTTATTAGGTGCTTCGGGACAACAAACATTACAATTTGCTCATGCAGGTATTGTTGGAGATAGTGTTATTGTTGAATTAGGTATCCCCGGTTCACTGGCCGACGTAGGTGTGTTATCACAAATTCAGATAGGCACTTATAATGGGGCTACTTTCAATAACGATTTCTTTACCGTAAACGGATCTTTATTAAATGTTACTTTATTGAATGGTACAAGCCGTTTCAGAGTAGCCTTTAAAGCAGGCGCGGCATTTGACCGTGTCGAAGTTCAATTTAACTCAGGCGTTGCCGGCTTACTGAATACTGTAAATGTTTATGACGCTTACCAATCAGTGGCTGTGCCGATTATCAACACAGCTAACGTAAGCACCTGTCAAGGAACAACTGCCACGCTGACCGCCAACAACGTACCGGCCAACGTAACTATAAAATGGTACACTGCCGCTACAGGCGGTACTGCGGTATTTACAGGTGCAACCTTTGTTACACCAGTACTGAATGCCACTACTACTTATTATGCCGAAGCCAGCCGCACTGTTGATGGTTGCGCTCAAACTAAACGCACACCGGCAACAGTTACCATTGTTCCGGCACCAGCCGCACCGGTGGCTAACGCTACAACAGTAGCCGTGTGTTCTGGTCAACCGGCCATATTTACGGTACAAGCTGTTAGTGGTGTTACCTTTACCTGGTATGCTACGGCAACCGGTGGCACTTCATTATTTACCGGAACACAATTTACCAGCCCTGCATTAACTGCTAATACTTCCTACTACGTTCAGGCTAATGCCGGTTCATGTGGAAGCTCTGCCCGTACCCAGGTAACAGCTAATGTGGTTGCAACACCTATAGTACCAACTGTGGTTACACCGGTACAAATATGCTCTGGCTCATCAGCTGTATTAGCTGCTTCATCAACCCAGGCTGGTGTTACCTTTAACTGGTATACTACTGCTACCGGTGGCACACCTGTAGCTTCTGGCGCTCAATTTACTACCCCGGCATTAACTGCCAATACATCATATTACGTTGAAGCTGCGTCAACAGGGGGCTGCACCAGCTCAACAAGGGCAAAAGCGGATGTGTCGGTTAATCCGACACCCGTTGCGCCTACTATCACTGCCCCCGGCCAGGTGACATCAGGTCAGACCGCTACTTTATCAGTTACCTCACCTGCAGCGGGTGTTACCTACAAATGGTATGCTTCTGCCACAGGCGGTACACCTATATTTACAGGTACTTCATTTACTACCCCGCCTTTAACTTCAAATACCACTTATTATGTAGAGGCAAGTACTGCTGCTGGTTGTACAAGTGCAACACGTACTTCGGTATCAATTATAGTTAACCCTATATTTTCTACCAATTGCGATTTCGCGTCCACACAAACATTTGATGTGAACGGCGGTCTGCTTTGCGTTGGTTGCGCCGTAAACTTTCCGAACAATTCTGTTGATCAGGATACCACTAACTTTAGTCAGTTAAGTGTTCCGATCGGCCTTGTTGGATCAAACGTATCGCAAAAACTAATCTTCAGCGATGCCGGTGTTGTGGGTGATACCGTAACTGTTAAAATAGCAGTTCCGGCAAGTCTGGCTACCGTGGGTGTGCTGAACCAATTACAAATAGCTTCTTATAACGGAAACACTTATAATAATGACCGTGTTACTTTAAGCAGCAACCTGTTGAAAATTACATTGCTGAACGGTAACCAGACCGCATTAGTGAAATTTGCTCCAAAATCGGCATTTGACCGGGTTGAGATCAGGTTTAACGGCGCTTTGGCATCATTATTTAATACACTGAACATCTACTATGCTACCAAGCAGGTAGAAGCGCCAACATTGGCTGCTAAAGCTGTAAGTATATGCTCTGGTAGCACGGCTACCTTTACCGTGAATAATCCTCGTGCCGGTATAACTTATAAATGGTATACTTCGGCAACCGGCGGTACACTGGTACATACCGGTGCAACTTTTACTACAGCCGCATTAAATGCAACCACTACTTATTATGTAGAAAGCAGCCGTGCTTCAAGCGGTTGTGCTAACGCTAACAGAGCGTCGGCCACCGCCAACGTTACTCCGGCACCGGTTAACCCGGTTCTGGCTCAGGCATCCGTACCTGTATGTTCAAATTCATCGGCAGTGCTAACCGTTTCGCCTACACAAGCTGGTGTAGTATATAACTGGTATGCGGCTGCAACTGGTGGAACGCCTTTAGCAACCGGAGCTCAATTTACAACTCCAGTACTTACTGCCAATACATCTTATTATGTAGAAGCATCGGCAAACGGCTGCGTTAGTCCGGCCCGTACCAAGGCAGATGTGACAGTTAACCCGGTACCAGTTGCTCCAACAGTAGCTGTTAGTCCGGCCGGTGGTCAGGTTACTACCGGAAGCTCTGCTACGCTGACTGCCAGTTCAACCACTGTTGGTGCCATATTTAAATGGTATACTGCAGCAACCGGCGGAACACCAGTGTTTACAGGTTCGGTATTTGTTACACCGCCTTTAACCGCTACTACAACTTATTATGCAGAAAGCTCACTGGCTTCTGGTTGCGTAAGCGCACAACGTACTCCGGTGATCCTGACCGTTAACCAGCCTATCATTATACCTGATGTGGCCGTTAATCCGCCAACACAAACCGTTAACGCGGGTACTTCAGGCAGCTTAACAGCGACATCAACCACACCAGGTGCTGTATTTAACTGGTTTACTACGCCAACAGGAGGTACCAGCATATTTACAGGACCAAACTTTGTAAGCCCTGGCATATTTGCACAGACTACTTATTATGCAGAATCAAGTATTCCGGCTACTGGAGCTGTATCAGCTACCCGGGCATCTGGTGTAATTAACGTAAACCCGATAGGGCCTAACCCAGTTCCTTGCGACGCGGCAATTGATCAAACAAGTTCAGTTAACGGTATATGTTTACTGTGCGGTGTGAGCAATGCAGGCGGTTCTGTTGATAACAACAGCGAAACCTTCTCACAAATACACGTACCTGTAGGTTTATTAGGCGGTTCGGCACAACAAACGCTGCGTTTTGCCAATACAGGTATTGTGGGTGATAGTGTTACTGTTGATCTGGGTATACCAGGTTCATTAGCCGACGTAGGTTTGCTTTCACAGATCCAAGTAGCTACCTATAATGGTTCAACCTATAACGGCGACCGTGTTACCGTTGACGGATCATTATTAAAAATTACTTTATTGAACGGCACTACCCGTTTCAAATATAAATTTAAAGCCGCGCATACATTTGACCGCGTTGAGATCACCTTTAATTCAGGTGTTGCCGGTCTGCTTGCCGCTGTGAATGTTTATGATGCTTATCAATCAGTAGCGTCACCAACTATCAGTACGCCAAATGTTACTATTTGCTCGGGCTTGCAAGCTACTTTAACGGCTACCGTACCGGCTAACGTTACCGTAAGATGGTACGATGCAAAAACTGGCGGAACATTGTTATTTACTGGTGCAACCTTCTTAACACCTGCATTAACTGCCACAACAACGTATTATGCCGAAGCCAGCCGCACCGCTGATGGTTGCGCCCAGGCTATACGAACACCAGCTACAGTAACGGTAACACCAGCTCCGGCTAAACCAGTTGTAACCGCACCAAACTTAACTGTATGTTCTGGTCAGCCTGCAATATTTACAGCACAGGCAGTTGCCAATGTTACCTTTAACTGGTATACTGCACCAACCGGCGGTACACCAGTATTTACGGGTCCTACATTCACAACACCAGCATTAACAGCAACAACATCTTATTATGTTGAAGCTACCAGCGCTGCATCATGCGGTAGTTCAACCCGTACACAGGTAACCGCAAATGTAACCACCACACCACTGGTACCAATTGTATCACAAACACCGGTATCAACCTGCTCTGGTTCATCAGCTGTATTATCGGCTACATCAACCCAATCGGGAGTTACGTTTAACTGGTATACTACTCCAACAGGTGGAACGCCAATATTTACCGGAAATCAATATACCACCCCAGCTTTAACCGCCAACACTTCATATTATGTTGAAGCGGCAGCAGGTGGTTGCACAAGCTCAATAAGAGCCAAAGCAGATGTGATTGTTAACCCTACACCTGTAGCGCCGGTTATTACTTCAAGCGCTCCGGGCGGACAAATCACATCCGGCCAAACAGCTACATTAACTGCTACATCAACCACCGCGGGTGCTATCTTTAAATGGTATACATCAGCAACCGGTGGTACAGCAATATTTACCGGAGCTTCATTTACTACGCCGCCTTTAACATCAAATACTACTTATTATGTTGAAGCAACATTGGCAAGCTCAGGCTGTACCAGTGTAACACGCACAGCGGTTACCGTAAAAGTTAATCCGATATTCTCAACCAGTTGCGATTTCGCGTCAACCCAAACATTTGATGTGAATGGCGGCCTGGTTTGTATTGCCTGCGGTGTAACTGATGAAAATAACTCGGTTGACCAGGATACTACCAACTTTAGCCAACTGCATCTGCCAATCAGCGTGCTGGGTTCATATGTATCACAAAAACTCATATTTGCAGATCCGGGGCTTGTTGGTGACACCGTTACCTTGAAAATAAGCGTTCCGGGAAGTCTGGCCGATATCAACGTATTAGGCTCTATACAATTAGCCTCATACAACGGCGCTACTTTTAACAATGACCGCATTACATTAAGCAGTAACTTAATAAAAATAGCTATCCTGCCTGGCGGACAAACAGCTATCATCAAATTCGCGCCAAAAGCAGTGTTTGACAGGGTAGAGGTTCGCTTGAACTCAGGTATAGCGACATTGTTAACTACAACTAATATCTACTACGCAAGCAAACAGGTTGAAGCGCCAAGGCTGGCTACTAATACGCAAAACATTTGCGCGGGCGGTACAGCTACATTTACCGTGAGCAACCCACGTGCAGGTGTAACTTACAGATGGTACAGCGCGGCAGTAGGTGGTACACTGTTACATACAGGTACAAGCTATAGCCCAACCAATATATTGGCAACTACTACTTATTATGTAGAGAGCAGTCATACTGCAACCTTATGTCCTAATCCGAACAGGGTAGCGGCAACAGCTAACGTTACACCAGCACCAGTGAACCCTGTACTGAGCAGCTTCCCTGCTGAGATTTGTGCAGGCCAACAGGTAACTCTTGCGGTAACCAATGCTAACGGAGCTACTATTAATTGGTATACATCACCGACCGGAGGCACACCTGTATTTACAGGTACAAGCTTTAACGTAACACCGGTATCAACTATCACTTATTATGTTGAAGCTGTAAACGGTACTTGTACAAGTCCGGCACGTACAACAGCAACCATAAAAGTTAACCAATTGCCATCAAAACCAGGTGTAGCATCACCAAATGTGGCAGTTTGCGCAGGCAGCCCTGCTTCGTTGGCTGTTACTTCACCAGAAGCTGGTGTTACCTATAACTGGTACACTGCAGCTACCGGCGGTACATTGGCACATACCGGACCTACATTTACAACTCCGGCAATTACACAAGCTATTACTTACTATATTGAAGCCACCAACGCTACCACCAGCTGCTTGAATGGCGGTGGCCGGACTACGGTTACTGTTACACCAAACAGTTTACCGGTTGCTCCTGTATTGAGTGATACTTCAACCCCGGTTTGTAATGGCGGTAGCCTTACTGTTAGTGTGCGCAACCCTGTTGCAGGAGTTACCTATAATTGGTACGCCGCAGCTACAGGCGGTACACCGGTATTTACCGGAACGTCAGTTCCTCTTAACAATTTAACAGCAAGTGTTACTTACTATGTTGAGGCAGTTAATACAGCCAGTTCAACCAACTGTAGCAGCGCCACACGTACAAAAGTAGATGTAACGGTATTGCCGATACCTCCAACCCCTGTAATACAGATCCCAACTGGCGGTCTTACTGCTTGTTCAGGCTCATCAGTTACCATCAATATATCCAACCCGCAACCAGGTCTGGTTTACAGATGGTATGATGCATCAACTAATGGCACGTTATTATTTACAGGTGTACAGTTTATTAGCCCGGCTTTAACTGCCAATACAACTTATTATGTTGAGGCAGCAACAGCAGGTAACTGTAATGCATCGGCACGTGCGCAGGCACCGGTAACAGTTACTCCATTACCGGCAGATCCGACACTGACCTTGGCTAACGTACAGGTATGTTTAGGCAGCCCTGCTACATTATCAATCAAAACACCACAGGCTGGCATTACCTATAAATGGTATACCGATGCTACTAAAGCTCACTTACTGTTTACCGGTAACCCATATGTAACCGGACCGATAACCGCGACTACAGATGTTTATGTAGAAGCAGTAAACAGCACTGGTTGCAGCAGCAATGGTTTAGCCTTTGCCCAAATTACCCCTGTAACAGCACCTGGAGCACCGGTAATAGCAGGTGGTAATACACAGCCAACCTGTTCTGGTTCTGATGCTACGTTGGCAGTCCTTAACCCAAGTGTATTACTTACCTACAAATGGTATAGCTCGGCCACAGGTGGTGTAGCACTGGCCAGTGGGGTAACCTTTAAAACCCCGGTATTAACGGCTAATGCTACCTATTATGTAGAAGCATCAAACAGTGCTGGTTGTACATCTGCTACCCGTACAAAAGTTGATGTGGTTGTTAACACATTACCAAACGGGCCAACTGTAACTACTCAGGCGGGTTCGTCTACACCAACGGTTTGTTCAGGTGGTTCGGCGGTATTAGTTGCAAAAAGCACTACGCCTAATGTAACATTCAAATGGTACAATGTGGCAACAGGCGGTACACCGATATTTACCGGCTCTACGTTTACTACTCCGGTAATTGCAGCTGCTACTACTTACTATGTAGAGGCTGTAAGCACTGCCACAGGTTGTACCTCAAGTTCACCACGTACTTCGGTAACTATTAATATAGATAACACCAAAGCGCCAGACCCAACAGTTGACGCTACCAGCTTAACCACTTGTCAGAATAGTGCGGCTACTATCAAAATAACCAACCCTATTGCTGGCACAACGTATACCTGGTATACATCAGCTACAGGCGGAACGTCTGTATTTACAGGTTCAACCTTTACAACACCTGTGTTAACAGCCAATGTAACCTATTATGTTGAGGCTACAAATGCACAAGCTTGTAGCGCCTCAACAAGAATAGCCGCGCCGGTGAAAGTAACGGCTCAGCCACCAACACCAACGGTTTCGGGTCCGAATCCACTACAGGTTTGTTTGGGTAGCACAGCAACACTTTCTGTAAATTCACCGCAGGCAGGTATTACTTACAACTGGTATACCGATGCCGGAAGAACTAACCTGGTATTTACAGGATCAAGCTTCCCGCTTGGAGCCGTTAACGGAAATGCTACTTATTATGTGGAAGCAGCAAGCGGAACCTGCTCAAGCTCAGGTCTGGCAACTGTACAGGTAACCGCGGTTCCTGCACCTGGAGCACCGGTAGTAGCTGGCGGTAATTCTGTAAATAATTGCGCCGGAGGTTCGGTAACATTAACTATTGATAATCCGCAGGCAAACTTTACCTATAACTGGTATAGTACCGCAAGCGGAGGCACGCCACTGTATACCGGTACAAGCTTTGTTACACCTACGCTTACTACCAATACCATATACTTTGCCGAGGCGGTAAATAATACAGGTTGTCCGTCTGCTTCACGTACAAGTGTTACCGTTACAGTAACATCCGCGCCAATAGCGCCACAAGCAAGCACCCAGGGTACATCTATATGCCCTGGAACAAGTACTACCATATCAGCTACCAGCGCAACACCTGGTGCTGTTATAAAATGGTATGCTGCTAATACAGGTGGTGCGGCATTGTTTACCGGTACAGACTTTACAACACCGGTATTATCGGCCAACACTACTTATTATGCCGAAGCCGAAGTAACAGGCGGTTGCGTGTCAACCACCAGAACACCGGTAACCGTTACCATGCTTACTCCGCTGGCTGCTCCGGTTGTTAGCGTAGGTTCAACTACTTCAGAGAGCATCACCTTTACCTGGGCTGCTGTTACAGGTGCCACCGGTTACCAGGTAAGCTTAGATAACGGACAGCACTTTGTTGCGCCAAGTACAGGTGCCGCAGGCTTAAGCCACACCGTAAGCGGATTACAGCCTGGTGCATCGGCTACTATTATTGTACGTGCAACCGGAAGTTCTGATTGCCAGCTGAGCGCCAATTCAGCAGCGGTTACCGGAACCACAAGCAATCCTTTAGGTAACGGATTATTTATACCGAATGCGTTTACTCCTAACGGGGATGGAAATAACGACATACTGTACGTTTATGGAACTACCATCCAGGCCTTAACATTATCAATTTACGATCAATGGGGTGAGCTGCAATTTAAATCAACTAATAAAGCAAGCGGATGGGACGGTACTTATAAGGGTACCAAGCAACCGGTTGGTGTATACGTTTATTATGTTGAAGCTACCATGAATGATGGTCAGGTAATTAAGAGAAAAGGTACAGTTACGCTATTAAGATAAGGCTTATTTATGTACGGTATCATGTATCATAGCGTGATACCGTACTTCATGACCGCATCACAATTAATAAAACTACTATGAAAAAAAGAATTATAGTTATCATGGCAATACTGCTTCAGATTGGAGCAATAAGTCAATTAAAGGCGCAGATCGATCCGCATTTTTCGCAATATTACGCCTATCCCTTGTACCTGAACCCGGCCTTAACCGGTGTGATCAATGGCGATGTGCGTGTCAATGCGAATTTTAAAAATCAATACGCAACTATCAACAACGCGTATCAAACGGGTGCCCTGTCTGTTGATTTCAGGCCAACTGATAAAGTGGGGGTAGGTTTTAATGTGATCAACCAGGCCGCAGGCGATGTTGGATATAACTATTTTGCGGCTTACGGCTCTTTTGGTTATGCCATTTCCGTATCAAATGATGGGTACAAAAAAGTAAGTTTCGGCGTACAGGCTGGTATCATTAACCGCAGTTTTGATCCCAACAAGGCCCAGTTTGGCAGCCAGTTTAATCCAAGCAGTGGTTTTGACCCAACGCTGCCAAGTAATGAAAACTTTTTAAATACAAATGCTACCATCTTTGATGCTGGAGCCGGTGTGTTTTATTATGATGGTGATCCCATGCATAATGCTAACCTTTTTGGTGGTGTAAGTGTATCCCACCTTGCCCGGTCAAAGGATCCCTTTGCGGTTGATGGGTCCAGTCTTAAACTGCCTATACGTTATACCGTACATGCGGGTGTACGCATAAAAGCTTCGGATTATTTTGACATAATCCCGCATGCCATTTATATCAGGCAACAAAAAGCCGAGGAAAAAGCCGTAGGTGCTTATTCAGAATTAAAACTACAGGATGATAAAGGTTTAATATTGGGCGGTATGTATCGTTTTAAGGATGCGGCTATTGCTAACATAGGTTACCATGTTAACAGCCTGATCATAGGCGCAAGTTATGATTTTAATACATCATCGCTTACCCGTGCTACATCTGGCAACGGAGGTATCGAATTATCGGTAAGTTATGTATTTCGCAAACGCATTCAGGAACCAGAAGCGATTTGTCCAAGGCTTTAAACTTTATCAACATGAAGAAAATAATTTTTACATTACTCATACTGCTTGTGTTTAAGGGGGTTAATGCCCAGTATAGCAAGGACAATCCGAGAGTTTATGGCGATAAGGCCTTTAATAATAAGGATTACTATGAGGCTGCTTTCTACTATAAAAGAGCGGCTGAAGGTTTAAGTCTTACCTTACTACAGGCAATACCTTATCATGCAGGCGAAAAAACCAGCAAGAAACCTACTAAACAGGGTGACCAAGCCTATATATCTTATCAGTTAGCCGAGTCATACCGTTTATATGAGAACTATATTGAAGCCGAGGGCTGGTATTATAAAGTGATCAGCGCCAATTATGAAAAGGAATATCCTTTGGCCAGACTTTGGTATGGCGTATGTTTAAGGGCGACCCAGCACTTTGATGATGCTATAAAGCAACTTGAGCAATTCAAAACCAATTACAGCGGCGAAAATAAATACCAGGATATAGCAACCAAAGAAATCAAAAACTGTCATTTTGCAAAGGATCAGTATCAATATCCATTGTTGATGGAAGTAACCAAGCTGAAAGAACCCTATGCTTCTGATGGTTCTGATTATTCCCT
This sequence comes from Mucilaginibacter sp. NFX135, assembly GCF_048565145.1. Classification (NCBI taxonomy): domain Bacteria; kingdom Pseudomonadati; phylum Bacteroidota; class Sphingobacteriia; order Sphingobacteriales; family Sphingobacteriaceae; genus Mucilaginibacter; species Mucilaginibacter sp. NFX135. Next base: position 6,018,551 of record NZ_CP183412.1, on the reverse strand, counting down.
GGTTCAACGGGAAGGCAATAGTTATTTTACATCTTCAAGATTTATTAAGGATGATAAAAAGCACCTTAACCGGATATACCTGCTCGATAAATCAAAGCCTGGTGTACCTGCCGTGATCAATTTAAAAGATCCTGATACTAAAGGTAAAAAAGAATTAGAGTATGGAACCCCTTCATTTAATGAGACCGGAAAGCGGATGTATTTTACCCGCTGGTATAAAGAAGGGGCCAAAACCATACACGCCATTTATTATACAGAATGGGTTGAGAACGATTGGTCCGCACCAAAGAAAATGAACAGCAATGTAAACGTAGATGGGTTTAACTCTATACAACCATTTGTTACCTCTGATGGTTTGCGTATGTTTTTTGCTTCTAATAAACCAGGCGGCCAGGGTGGCGATGATATTTGGGTAGCTTACCTGAATTTTAATGGTGATGCTGTAAGCTCAACCAACCTGGGCAGTGTGATCAATACCGCGTTTGACGAAGAAGCCCCTTATTACGATCTGCCAAATAAAAGATTGGTATACAGTTCAAAAGGATTTATAGGTTTGGGCGGTTTTGACTTTTTTGAAAGCCAGAGCACGCTTGATAAATGGAGCGAGCCTAAGAACCTCGGTTATCCCGTTAACTCGGCCAAAGACGATCTGTATTATCTGCCCGATCATGATGATGCCACCAAGTTTTATATTAGTTCCGATCGTGAATCAGACTGTTGTCTGGCTATCTTTTCGGCTACAAGTAAAAAATATGTATTATCAGGTATTATAACGGATTGCGATACTCATTTGCCATTAGAAGGCGTTAAAGTAAGCTTTATCGATTCGCTGTCAAAAGATACTATTAAACAAATGGTGTCTAATAAAACAGGACGTTATGCATTTGATGTAACCGATAAACGCCCGCATAGCCTCCGGTTAGTGAAAGGCTGTTACTTTGCAAAAAATCTTCCAGCACCAGCCACAGGTACTATGCGTAATGATACCTTGTACAGTCCCGACATTTGTTTACAGGCCTTTACACCGGAGAAACCAATAGTTATAAAAAATGTATTGTACGACTTTAACAAAGCTACATTGAGGCCGGAATCAAAAGTTGTTTTGGATACATTGATCGGTGTACTTAAGGATAACCCTACTATAAAGGTTGAATTAAGTGCACATACCGACTCCATTGGCTCAAATAAGTATAACGATAAGTTATCGCAGGCCAGGGCTCAATCATGCGTTACCTATATTATATCAAAAGGTATCGAAGCTGCACGTGTATTTGCAAAAGGCTATGGTAAAAGAAAGCCAATTGCACCTAACTCGCTTCCTAATGGAAAAGATAACCCGGCCGGACGTCAGTTAAACAGGCGTACCGAGTTTAAAGTGCTTAAAGATCCGAATAATAAAAGCTCAAATCCGTGTAAGTAAAGCACTGGTTGAAGCACGATTGAAATTATTGAGTTTGAAAAAATAAAGTAGAGATTTTAACATCAGGGTTTATGATTAAGCAGGATAGATTATCGGTAAGCAGGCCATTACTCAAAACCAAAGGATTTTCAACTTTACATTTACAGATATTTGAATATATACTGATTGGGAAAACCAACCGGGAGATAAACCGGATCTTGGGATATACCGAAAGATCACACGCGGTTGTTGATCATTCGCGCAAGGTGATGTACAAATTGTTGGCCATGGAAGATCTTCATAAGGCCGATTTTAAAGACCGGGTGGTATATCCTCGTAAATTTCAGTTCTGGTGGAAAAAACTATTAAATAAGCATAAAACCGATCTGCTATCTATGGCGATAGCACCCAAGTTTTACAAATAAAATTTAACGCTCAAGGCGTATAACTGATCTGGTAAGGAGCAATGAAACATGATTTATCATGCAGCATTGCTCCTTTTGTATTAGATGAAATTTAGTTTAGCGCACTCTTAATATATTCTTGCAGCGTGGTTTTTCCTTTTAAGGCTATAGTACCCTCGTTTTCGGCATGCACCCGGCCGGATATAACCGCGTCGGTCATTTCGATAAAGTTTTTGATCGCATCTTCTGAGAATCCTATTTTTTTAAGGGTCGACGGCCACTGATCACGAGGGATCTGTTTCGCCTGCACCTCTTGATGCAAAGCCTTTGAAAATGCCTCCGCTACGCCGGCCGAGCTGATTGATTCCGGACCGGATACCTCATAAATCTTATTTCCGGAATCATCACTGGTAATGATATCAACAGCAAATTTGGCCACATCTATGGGTGATATCATTGGGATAGACAGGTTGACAGGGAAGAAAGTGGGCAAAATGCCACTCTCTTTTACTACAGGCAAATAGGCCATCCAATTGCTGTAATAATAGGCAGGCCGGATATAGGACTGCTCAATATCCAGATCTTTAAAGGCGTTTTCTAAAAAATAGGACATGAGCAGGTTGCCTGTACCCTCATCATATTGCGCGCCAATTGACGACAGACCAACCACTTTTTTTACAGACGATTTTTCTATCGCTTTCCGGATATTTTGGAGACTCTTTTTGGTATCGCCTAATACATCGTCGCCTTTCCCGGTTTCCGGAGTGATGACAAATAATGTTGATCCATTTTCCAGGGCCTTCGTTATGGCTTGCTGGTCAAACACATCTGCAATAGCGCTGTCAGCACCTTTCTTTTTAAGCAGTTCTGCTTTTTCCTTACTTCTTACGATACCCCTTACAGGCTCGCCTTTTTTTACAAGATCGGTCACAATAGCCGACCCAACTTGTCCTGATGCTCCCTGAATAATATTCATAATATTAAGTATTACATTAACTTTAATAATAATGAAGAAACAAATACCAAACCAAAAGGGATTTATTTAAAAACATTAATTTGAGCTGAAAACAGAAATCACTAATATATTTGCCTCATCATTAGTCATTAAATGCTCATGCCCAACCCGCTTATCAGTTATTTTCAACAGTTCAGGCACATTTCCGACGAAGATGCCCAGCTGATCCTTAAAGCTTTTGAACTTAAAAGCTTTAAGGAAGGCGAGTATCTGTTTAAGGGCCACCGGATCTGCTCTGAAATGTATTTTGTTTGTAAGGGCGTGGTGCGTATTACAACCCATAATGAACGAGGTGTAGATATCACTCATTTTTTCTACCGGGAAAGTCACCTGTGCACCATTCTGCAAAGTTTTAATGAAGGAATTATCACCCCAACGGCTATACAGGCCTGTTGCAATGCGGAAATTATGGCGATAACCAAAGCCAGGCTAATGGCCCTGTATGCACAGCTGCCTTACCTGCGGGATGTGATCGATAATATTAATCAGCAGCACTTGATACATAAGGTAAACGTGCGAAACCGCTACCTTGGTGAAACCGCCGAAGACCAGTACCGACTGTTTGTGGAGCAAAACCCGGATATCGCCCCGCGTGTGCCTTTAAAAGATATTGCCAGCTATTTAGGCATCACCCCGCAATCCCTCAGCCGTATCCGTAAAAATATACGCTGATAAAACATTGACGAGCTAACGGATCTCCTGAAACATGATATAGGCATCCACATAACCCAACTGTTGATGGTTAAAACCTTTGGGGATGGTACCTATAATGCTGAAACCCAGTTTTTGCCAGAGTTTTACAGCAGTGGTATTAGTGCTTACCACAAAATTAAACTGGATGCCTTTATACCCGCTTTCTTTGGCCATCAGCAACGAATGCTCGCCAAGTTGCTGACCTAAACCTCTGCCGCGCGTATCAGGATGCACCATGTAACCACAGTTTGCTACATGCTTGCCGAGGCCAACCTGGTTTGGTTTAATATAGTAGGTGCCCAGGATTTTATTATTCTCTTCGGCAACATAAACTGTTGCAGTAGGTGCAAACCAAAGCTTAGGCAAATCGTCTTTTGTACTATCAGGGGCATAAGCGTAAGTATCGCCCCCTTTAACAACGTGTTCAAAAATTTCCCAAACGCCGTCAAGGTCATTTAGGGAGGCTTCTCTGATGATCATAGCGATAAATATAAAACGGTCCGTTTCTGAGACCGGGACAATATTACACAGATAATGTCAGTTTACTATCTCCTGAAATGCAGACTTACAAAGTTTTTAAAACTTTGTAAGTCTTAATCTTTCTTAACTGGCAGTAAGCTATTAAACCAACACAGTGCCGCCATCGGTGATGAGTATCTGCCCGGTGGTAAACTGTTGTTTCATGAGATAGGTAAATGCCTGGGCGATGTCATCGGCTTCACCAACGCGTTTTACCAGCAGCGCGTCGCCAATGGTCTTGTAATAAGCTTCGCGATCAGCTTCGGGGATGCTGTTCCATAGATTAGTTTTCACAACACCTGCCGAAACCGCGTTTACACGTACAGGTGCCAGTTCAACAGCCATAGCGCGGGTTAAACCCTCTATGGCGCCGCAGATACTTGCCCCCAGCAACCAACCCGATCCCGGGCGGGGATTAGCAATACCGCTCATTAAGGAAATAGAACCGCCCTTATTGATGTGCGGAGCCGCGTATTTTACCGATGCCAGCGCGCCCCAGTAACGCAGGTTAAAATAGTTGCGCGCTTCTTCCAGGTCCAATTCGTTCACATAAATTAAGCTGATGTTTTCGGCGGCGGTATATACCAGGTGGTCAAAATTGCCTATGCCATCAAAAAAGTTCTTGATGTTTTGCTCCTTGCTCAGATCAATCGCGTAGCCTTTTGCACTTTCCGGCAGTTCGGCCAGGGCGCTGTCTACGCGTTGCTGGCTGCTTGATACTATTACTACATTAGCTCCTTCTACTGATGCTGCTTTGGCGGTGGCTAAACCGATGCCTGATGTACCACCCATTAATATGATTCGTTTATCTTGTAGCTTACTGTTTTGATTTTGTGCGTTCATGATATAAATTATTTAATACCCCAAAGGTCTGCAGGTTACAGGCGCATCCACTTACCATTTGGTAAAAACGCTTAACCAGTCAACAAAAAATATTTACATTATCAATATACCATCCGGTATTTTTATAATTACTTTTGCCAAATTTTTATTTAAAGTTTACAACCATGTTAAAACGAGTAGTGGTAACCGGCCTGGGGGCGTTAACCCCTATGGGCAACCAAGTAAAAGATTTTTGGAAAAACGTAGTGGCGGGCAAAAGCGCTGCTGCACGCATCACCCATTTTGATCCCACTTTGTTCCGCACGCAGTTTGCCTGCGAGCTGAAAGATTTTAACGCGGCCGATTTCCTGGACAGGGCCGATCTTAAGCGTACTGATCCTTTTACCCAATACGCCCTGGTAGCATCAGACGAGGCCATCAAAGATTCCGGTTTTGACCTGAACAAGATGGATCCTTTCGACGTTGGTGTGATCTGGGGATCAGGTCAGGGCGGTATGGAAACCTTTGAAGAGCAGGTTCGTGAGTATACCTTGGGCGATGGTCATCCTCGTTTTAGCCCGTTTTTTGTACCCAAACTCATTACTAATATGGCCTCCGGCATGATCTCTATCCGTCATGGTTATATGGGCATTAACTATACCACTGTATCGGCCTGTGCTACGTCAAATACAGCCATTATGGACGCTTTTAACTACATTAGGTTAGGGAAGGCCAGAGTGATCATTACCGGCGGCTCTGAGGCTCCTATTACGCCCGCGTCATTTGGCGGTTTTAGCTCGATGAAGGCCATGTCTACAAGGAACAATGACCCGGAGGGTGCTTCCCGGCCGTTTGATACGCACCGCGATGGTTTTATCATGGGCGAAGGCGCCGGTGCACTGGTTCTGGAAGAATATGAACATGCTGTAAAGCGGGGCGCCCATATTTATGGCGAAGTGCGAGGCGCCGCCATGACCGCCGATGCCTACCATATGACGGCTACCCACCCAGAAGGACTTGGCGCAGCCAAAGGGATGCAGCTGGCCCTGGAAGAAGCAGGTGTTTCCGTTTTCGATGTTGATTATGTGAACATGCACGCTACATCAACACCGGTCGGCGACTTGTCTGAACTGAAAGCTATACAGGTACTAACCAAAAATGAAAAGAACAATATACAGATCAGCGCTACCAAATCCATGACTGGTCATTTGCTGGGTGCGGCAGGAGCCATTGAGGCTATTATCTGCCTGCTGGCCATGCGCGACAGTCTGATACCACCCACCATCAATACTACCGAGCTCGACTCCGCCGTACCCGACAGCATGAACATTGTTTTAGGGGAGCCGATTAGTCATTCGGTAAATTTAACCATGAGCAATACCTTTGGTTTCGGCGGGCATAACGGCATTGTGGTATTTGGTAAAGTGTAAAGGATGAAACTTTTTAAAGCTTGAATTTTAACAATTTTTCGATTGAAATTGGCTTAAAATGGCACGAAAATCAGTTGAAACAGCTGCATTTTAATGCTTTTAACAAACTTCAATACAGTTTTGAGCAGTTTTTGAAATTTTAAAAAGTATTATTTATTGACTGTTAAATAAGCATACCAAACGGTCGATTTTTGGCCTTGTGTTGGTCCTAACTGAACAGCCCGGTTATCTGCAAAAAGATAACCAGGCTGTTATTACAGGCGCGGACCGAGTCCCGTGCCAACTATTTCCCAATTTGTTTAATCACCGCTATCACATCTTCTTCGCCATGCTGGGCTTCGGCTTCCTGGAAAGTTTGGTAAGCTATTTTAGCCAGGGGGGAATTCAGGCCTTCGGCTTTGGCCAGGCGCAGGTCCTTGGCAATATGCTTCAGCGCGAAGGCTGCTTTATAATTATCGTTCAAAATAGCATCGCCTTTTATTTTAGCAAAAACGTTGCCCAGGGCGCTGTTATTAATAATGGTGAGCATATCCTCGGTTTTGATATCGTTTTGCTGCGCGAACAGCACTGTTTCGGCCAAACCCTGGGCATGGAAGCTTAATAAGGTATTGATGGCCAGCTTGGCGCTGTTGCCCGCCCCGGTTTCGCCCACCAGCAAAACCATTTTGCCCAATTTTTCCAGTATGGGTTTAGTTTTTTCAAATGTGGCCAATGTACCACCCGCCATGATCACCAGCGTGCCATCCTGGGCCTGTTTTACACTGCCCGATACGGGTGCATCCAGGTAGTCGCTGCCTTGTTCGCGGCACAAAGCGGCCATTTCTTTGCTGATAGCAGGCGATACCGTGCTCATGTTGATGATGATCCTGCCTTTAACTTTGGCGTTTAGTAAGCCATCCTTGCCGTTAAATATATCACTGATGGCTTCGTCGTTGGAAACCATGATGAAAACCACCTCATTTTGCTGTATCAATTCTTTGGGTGTTGATGCTACAGCCGCCCCCATTGCTTTCAATGCTGCCTCTTTTACTTTACTGCGATTGTAAACGGTTACCTGATAACCGGCATTGATTAGTTGCTGCGACATGGGGATACCCATATTGCCAAGACCTATCCATCCTATTTTTGTTGTATTCATGGGTATATGTTGATTTAAATATGGTGCAAAGTTTCGTAAACAAAACTGATAGAATGCTTAACAAAACGGTAAAATCTTCTTTACGTATTGTCATTTTTTAACGGGCAATCATGGTGCCGGGAATTGAATGCCTGATATGCGGGCACATTCAGCTATAAATTTTTCCTGCACCGCTGGGTCAGCAGCAGCCGACAGGAACTGGCGCGGCTGCATATGGTAAAAATATTCGCCTGATACCATAGCCCGTGCTTCATTACTGGTGGCCAGCCATACTTGTGTTTTAGGCGCATCCGCCAAGCTATCAGGCGCACCGGGACCGCCCATTTTGGTGGCCACCCAACCAGGTTCCAAAGCGTTTGAAAATACGCTGGGCCACTTGCGGGCCGCGGCAAAGGCCAGTATCACATTATGCAATTTGGAATCGGCATAGGCGCTAAAGCCGTTCCATCGGCGATCTGTCCAGCTGAGGTCGCGCAAGGAGGCATCCCCGCTACGGTGCAGACCCGAACTGAGATATATCAACCGTTTGGGCCGATGGATCAATGCGGTTAATAGGTAAGGCGCCAAACTGTTCACCGCGAAAACATGGGATAGGCCGTCAACCGTTTCTATGCGCCGCCGCTCGGTATAGCCAACGGCAGCGTTATGGATAACGGCATCGAACAAGCCCAGATTGTTTGCCTTTTCGGCCAGGGTAATGGTTTCCTGGATGCTGGACAGGTCGCCGCTTAGCGCGATTTCTGCACCCGGCACAGCAGCCAAAGCCTCCCGGGCCCTTTGTTCGTTACGGGCATGCAATACTACCGAATGCCCGGCTTTAACCAGCAATTGAGCGGCCATTTGCCCAAGCCCATCCGCCGATCCTGTTATGAATATCCTTGACATTTTTTTCTTTTGTTTTTGTTATAACAAATTTCGGGCAGAAAAGGTAAGGGGAAATTACCAAATGGTAAAAAGGAAGTGGGGTAGACGCATGTAATGCGTCTCTACATGCCGCAGTCTCAACCTTGCGCTCGTTTGCAACGAGTGCTTATTGTGGGACAAGTACAATAGTTGTTTATTCAAGCGCTAATATTAACTCCGAATGCTTACAATGTGTTATGGTGCACCAATCGGCCAGTGCCAGAATCACAGCGTCTTTATTTTTGGAGGCAAGACCAATGTTACGTTCGCTTGCACAACCCTCTTTTAAGTCATGGTCATGATTTTCATGGGGTATGCCTTCGCTGCATTGCTTACATAGCATTGTGATTGACGATGACCAGTCTTCAAACTCTACGTTTACTTTATGGCAAAGCTCTTCGAGTTTATCAATATGCCCCTGATCATCTGTATAAGCCATTATGGAGTAGGTGCTATAGGTTGATCTTGTTAACAATTGTAACTCATTAAACACAGGGACTTCATTTCCGTTATGGATACGATAACCCTGTGGAGCGCCATCATTAAGTACTATATCGCCGTATCTATGTCCACAAGTGGCTAAAGGCACATTAAGAATAACTGTTCTTGCCGGATCTATTCGCCTGCACCATACTACTTCTCCTTCATCATCCGGGTTTAATCTTATAGGGACATTGGCTAAATCTAAATCGGGTTCTTCATTATTAATTTCCAGGCTAAGCCCAAATTTATTCCAGGCCTCTCTTGCTGTTCGCCAATCGAGCAATACGGTAGCAGCAATGCCTAAATTCCACCAGGCAGCTTCATTAGTCGGGTCAAGCTCCACGGCTTTTTGATTATGCTGATAGGACAGTTGCCAGTTGCACTGATACTTGTACAGTAATCCTAAATTATAATGAGGAACTGACCACTCAGGCTCTAAACAGATAGCTTGTTGATATGCCGTTATCGCGCCATCTGTTTGTCCTTGTTCTCCAAATTCTATAGCTCGTTCTAAATATTCTTCTGCTGAATTGTTACTCATTGCTGTCAGTTATTGGGGCTTATATGATTATGATCAATTTCGTCATTTTATATTCATCTAAACCCGTATAAGTATAAAACAAAAATAGCGATGAGTATTTACTCATCGCTATTTAAATATTGGTATATAATGAATCTTACAAACCGAAAGCCTGTTTTACTTTGTCAACATAGTCCAGTTTTTCCCAGGTAAACAGCTCTACTTCGCGTTTCAGTTCGCTGCCGTCATGGGCAATGAATGTTTTGGTTACCGTTTCGCTTGGTTTGCCAAAGTGACCGTAAGCCGCGGTTTCGCTGTAAATAGGGTTGCGCAGTTTAAAACGGGTTTCAATAGCGTATGGGGTCATGTTAAACACTTCTTCTACTTTTTGGGCTATCTCTCCATCGTGCAGGTTTACTTTGGCTGTGCCATAAGTGTTTACGTAGATACCCATGGGCTGTGCTACGCCAATAGCGTAGGAAACCTGTACCAGTACTTCGTCGCAAACACCGGCAGCTACCAGGTTTTTGGCGATGTGGCGGGTTGCATAAGCCGCCGAACGATCAACCTTTGAAGGATCTTTACCCGAGAAAGCACCGCCACCATGCGCGCCTTTACCACCATAAGTATCCACGATGATCTTACGACCGGTTAAGCCGGTATCGCCATGCGGCCCGCCGATAACGAATTTACCGGTTGGATTGATGTGATACTTGATCTGGTCATTAAAGAAATGGGCGTATTTTGGATATTTAGCTTCAACACGCGGGATCAGGATACTGATGATATCCTGTTTGATCTTGGCCAGCATAGCACCTTCCTCATCAAAATCATCATGCTGGGTTGATATTACAATGGCGTCGATGCGTTGCGGTTTGTTGTCGTCGCTGTACTCTAAAGTTACCTGCGATTTGGCATCGGGCCTCAGGTATTTAATCTCGGTATTTTCGCGGCGGATAGCTGCCAGCTCAATTAAAAGCGCGTGGGCAATATCCAATGCCAAGGGCATATAATTGTCGGTTTCCACAGTGGCATAACCAAACATCATACCCTGGTCGCCGGCGCCCTGCTCTTCCTTGGCCTGACGGTCGACACCCTGGTTAATATCGGGCGATTGCTCGTGAATGGCCGATAATACGCCGCAGGAGCTGCCATCAAACATATATTCTCCTTTGGTGTAACCAATTTTATTAATCACCTCGCGGGCAATTTTTTGTACATCTAAATAAGCTTTTGATTTTACCTCGCCGGCTAAAATTACCTGTCCGGTGGTTACCAGAGTTTCACAGGCAACTTTTGAATTTTCGTCGAACGCCAGAAAATGGTCGATGAGGGCATCTGATATTTGGTCTGCAACTTTATCCGGATGTCCTTCTGATACGGATTCAGAGGTAAATAAGTATGGCATATAAGTTTGATAAAAGATTTAATTAATAAAGCCGAAAGGAGCGAGTTTTAACGGATCGAGGTAAAAAGAAGCGTTGGTTTTAGCACTTTTTTACGTGGTTGCAATCCAATCCGTCAATTAACGGGCAATTAAATCAGTCCACTTTCGGGTGGTAAAAATAAAACAAATTTCACAAAGCCGAAAATACATTTACTTTTGGGGGCTGAAATAATTGATTTCGGAATTCGGATGTTCAATTTCGGATTTTTAACCGTTGTTAGTTTAAAGAGGGCTACGCCTTTTAGAATTTAGAGTTTCGGATTTAGAATTTAAAGTTTAGAGTTTTTGAAGCTGAAATAATACAGATAATTGAAACGTAAAGCGTTATTTATAATAAACCCTATATCGGGTGGGAAGAAGAAGGACGGGGTGCCTGACCTTATTGATCAAAATATTGATAAGGCAGTGTTTGACGCAACCGTTGTTTTTAGTGATGGTGTATCGCACGCGCGCATCATTGCACTGGAAGCGGTAGGTAAATACGATATGATTGTGGCTGTTGGCGGCGATGGTACAGTAAATGAAATAGCATCGGCAATTGTAGGCAGTGGTACGGCCCTGGGCATAGTGCCCTACGGATCGGGCAATGGCCTGGCTCGTTTTTTGGGCATCCCCATGAATCCCAATCAGGCCATACGGGCTTTGGTAGAAGGTCATATGGAAAGTATTGATTCGGGTACAGTGAATGGCCAGCCATTTTTTAATATGGCGGGTATGGGTTTTGACGCGCACATCAGCGAGGTGTTTTCGCACGGCAAAAAGCGCGGCTTTGTATCCTATATCAAATCATCTATAGAGGAAATATCCACCTATGATGAACAGCAATATCATATTGAAATTGATGGCAAGGTTTATGAGCGTAAAGCGTTTATGCTGAGCATTGCCAATTCATCGCAGTATGGTAATAACGCGCATATATCGCCCAAGGCATCCGTGCAAGATGGTTTGCTCGATATCTGTTTGATCAGGAAGTTCCCGTTATGGCGTTTCCCGGAAATGGGTATCCGGATGCTGACCAAAACATCAGAGAGTACCAGTTATGTTGAAATTATACGCGGTAAGCAGATTAACGTAACCCGCCAAACCGAAGGACCCATACATCTTGACGGCGAGCCGCAGGTAATGGGTACAGCTATACATATTAATATAGTGCCCAGTTCATTAAAAGTTATTGTAGGCCCAACGTATAAAAAGAATTAAGTAAAGAGAGCGGGTGCGGGGTGCGGGTGTCTGATTTCAAAGTATTCAGTTCCGGCACACGCTCCCCGCTCACGCTCCAAAAAAATGTTATGGCTAAGAAAAATTTCACCGGGGTAGTATACTCAACAGATCCTGATTTTCAGTACCAGGAAAACGGAGGAGACGCCGCGCAAACATTGCCCCCACAGCAGCAAAACCTTAAAATTTATCTTGACCGTAAGGGTGGCAGTAAACTGGTTACCCGGATTACCGGTTTTATCGGTACCGATGCCGATCTGGAACTTATCGGCAAGAAGCTAAAAACAAAATGCGGGGTAGGCGGTTCCGTAAAAGATAATGAGATACTGATACAGGGCGATTTCAGGGATAAAATATTAACCCTGCTGCAAACCGATGGATACAAGGCAAAAAAGGCAGGAGGATAATAAAGGTATATACGCCGGATAATAAAATAGCTAAGCGTATAACGTACACTAAAATAAAAAAAAACTTTTGGCGTTATACTACTCCCGGCCGCTATGAAATGGCTTTAAAACCAATATTGTAACATATTAATAACACAATTTTTATCAGTTAATGCTTGATAATCTAAAAAAAAATGGTTTTCATTGCAAATAATTGTCGTGGCAACACACAATATTCAAGCATTGTTACGTTAATAATGACCAATTAGGCACGAAATGTAATTCGGTATTAAAAAATTGTAAAGAATAACATAAAAGATTTTTTTATTTCATTAAAATTCTATTTTTGTTATTCGCAAATTAAAAGCACATTTAACAAACTTATAATATAAACAAAAACTAAAACTAAAATTTAAAAGTAATGGCAAACGCACCAACAAAACCAACTACTCCTGTTAACAAAGAAAGCTCAAGTGCATCTGGCTTGTTTGCATCCTTAACTATTCCAATCTGCCTGATTGTTACTACGCTTATTTTCATATTTGTTCTGGGCGATCCAAGCCACTTCAAAGGCGGCGACAAAACTGCTTTTCCAGTAGATATTTTCGGAACAGTATATAGCGGTGGTGTAATCGTGCCGGTGATCATGGCGTTTTTGTTAATGGTTATCGTTTTCTCTATCGAGCGTTTCGTAGTAATCGGAAAAGCTTCTGGTACAGGCAGTGTAGATGCTTTTGTTAGAAAGATCCAATCACAACTGAATGCCGGTAACATCCAGGCTGCATCAGCAGAATGCGACAAACAAAAAGGTTCTGTAGCAAACGTTATCAAATCAGCATTGAAAAAATACGCTGAAATGGAAGCTGAACCAAACCTTGACGTTGACCAAAAAACTTTGGCTATCCAAAAAGATATTGAAGAAGCAACTGCTTTGGAAATGCCAATGTTAGAGCAAAACTTAACTATCATCGCTACTTTGGTATCTATCGGTACATTAACCGGTCTGTTAGGTACGGTTGTAGGTATGATCAAGGCCTTCTCTTCATTAGCGGTATCAGGTGTACCAAACCAGATCGAACTATCTTCACACATTTCTGAAGCTTTGATCAATACGGCATTCGGTATCAGTACTTCTGCACTGTCTATCGTAATGTACAACGTATTTACATCAAAAATTGACAAGTTAACTTACGCCATTGACGAAGCCGGATTCAGCATTGTACAAACATTTGCTGCATCACACAAAAATGCCAACAGATAATAAATATATAGGTTAATTAGCTTTCGTCCCTCCATTTGTCCTATATAATATAACCAGGAATAATGCGTGGATGTTATAATTATTGAATTCTATATATTTTAAAAAAAATCAAATATGGCAAGGATAAAAGTTCCAAGAAAGAGTACAGCGATTGACATGACCGCCATGTGCGACGTGGCCTTCCTGCTGCTTACTTTCTTTATCATGACCGCGAAAGTACGTACCGAGGACCCGGTTCCTATCGATGTGCCAAAATCATCGATACAACAGCCGATTCCGGAGAATGACTTCGCTACTATTTCTGTGGGTTCACAGAAAGCATTTTTTGGAATGGAGGGTGTTGATCTGCGTAAGCAAACCTTAACTCAAATGGGCGAACTTTATAAAACAACGTTTACCCCCGATGAGTTAAACAGGTTTTCTACTATTACATCAATAGGCGTTCCCTTTAACCAAATACATCAGTTTATTGCATTATCAGCTGATGATCAAAAAAAATATAACAAACCAGGTATCCCCCGCGATTCTGTAAGTAACGAATTATTTAACTGGATCCGTGAAGCCCGTAAAGCTACTGTGGCATTGCACAATGTGCAGTTGCGTATAGCTATAAAAGGTGACAGCAAAGAGGAATATCCGGTTATTAAGGATGTTATAGGCATTTTGCAAAAGCAAAAGGTTAACAAGTTTAGTTTAATAACAAACTTAGGCGGCGGTGGTACTGCTCCTAAAAAATAAAAGATCATGGCAGAATTAGATACCTCCGGGGGAGGCAAGCATAAGGGTGGCAAGGTTCGCAGTAAAAAGCAATCCACCCGCGTAGATTTAACAGCGATGGTTGACCTGGCTTTCTTGCTGATCACTTTCTTTATCATGACAACCACATTGGCCAAGCCAAAAGCGATGGACCTTGCAATGCCCGATAAAGATGAAAAAACCAAAGACCAATTGGCTATTGCGGCTTCACGTTCACTAACCCTATTATTGGGCAGTGGCGATAAGCTGGAGTGGTACCTTGGTGAACCTGGTAAATCAGCACCAACCATTGATAATTACAGCAAAGACGGTTTGCGCAAAACCCTTTTAGAAAAAAAGAAGGAAGTTTTGGAAAAAACAGGTAAAGCCATATTTGTTGTAATTAAGCCAAGTGATAAATCAACATACAAAAATGTAGTTGCCGCGCTTGATGAGATGAATATCACCAATATCGACAGTTATGGTATAGTTGATATTTCACCAGTTGAGATCGATCTACTTAAAAAAGACGGTTTATACCAGTAATAAATAATTTAAAATAACGTTATTAATACCCATTAAATCTTAAAAGATGTTTGGATCGAAATTAGACATATTAGATCAGAAATGGATCGACGTTGTTTTTAGTAGCAGAAATAAGTCTTACGGGGCTTATGAGCTGAGAAGGGATAACTCCAAAAATACATCGAGAGCGCTTATTATAGCAATCATCGTGTTTGTATTTGTTGTTGCTTTACCTACTATCATCAACAGGATTCAGGGACTTATCCCTAAAGCTGATCAAAAAGTGAAGATAACAGACGTAGTGCTGTTACCTCCACCACCCGTGGATCAAACCAAAAAACCACCTCCGCCGCCACCTGAACCACCAAAACCAAAGGTTGACCAGGTACGTTTCCCACCTCCGGTTGTGAAACCAGATAACGAGGTTAAGGAGAAGGATCCACCAACAATAAAAGAACTTGCTGTTGCCGATCCTGGTCAGAAGGACCAAAAAGGTGACCCTAACGCCGACATCAGAATTGATGAGCCGGTAGGTAACTCGGATGTTAAACAAGTAGTAGAGGCAGACCCTAACCAGATCTTTACTTCGGTAGAGCAGGTTCCGGAATTCCCGGGAGGTTTGGATAAATTCGGCGCCTATTTGGGTAAAGCTATCCGTTACCCGGCTGTTGCCCGTGAAAACGGAACTCAAGGCCGTGTAATTGTTACCTTCGTAGTTGAAAAAGATGGCTCTTTAACCGATATTAAGGTTACAAGAGGTATCGGAAGCGGTTGCGATGAGGAAGCGGTTCGTGTATTGAAAAACTCACCGAAATGGAAACCAGGTATACAAAATGGTCGTCCGGTACGTGTACAATATAGCGTTCCAATCAGCTTTACGTTAGCGAGCGAATAATGCCACTTAATTTTAATAAAGAACAAAAATCGCCCAAAAGGCGGTTTTTGTTTATTATAGGCGCTGTCACCTTTGTTTGTTTTGTCGTTTTAGGCTTAATGATCATGTTTTGGGATCAGCTGCCCCTACAGTTACCGCGATATCAGCGTCTGCTTTTTGGCGGCTTTGTTATTGCCTATTCCATTCTGCGGTTTTCGAGGTTGTTTAAGAAGGATCAGTATGAAGATTAATTTTAAGAGTAAACTTTTATTTTTCGCATTGTTTTTAATAGCAGGCTTACAGGCCTGTAAACAAAAAACCTCAAAATATACTGTTGATAATGACGCTAAATCGGGTACAGCAACTTTTGCGGCCGATGCTTCTTTTTCACCCATCTTAGATCAGGAGTTATATGTTTATTCCAATTTAACTCCCAATGCCAAAATCAATATTTTATATAAAACGGAGAACGAAGCCGTAAATGCTTTGCTAAACGATAGCGTGCGCGTAGCGATATTATCGCGCGATCTTACAGCCGACGAACGCGCCGTGATCACTAAAAGGACATTATCTGCAGAAACGGTACGCTTTGCAATTGATGCTGTAGCGCTCATCGTAAACACCGCCTCTAATGATACCACCATTACTGTAGGGCAATTGAAAAAACTGCTCACCGGACAGGGCGATTTAAACAGAACTATTGTTTTTGATAACCCGAATTCAAGTTTGGTAAGGTATTTGAAGGACTTTACCGGAAGCAAAGGATTTACACAGAAAAATATTTATGCCCTTAAATCAAATAAAGAGGTTTTAAAATATGTGAGCGAGCATCCTGACGCTTTGGGCATAACCGGTTTTAGCTGGCTTAATGACCCGGATAAGGATTATGCCGGATATGTGGAAAAGGTTAAGATAGTGGGTGTCAGGGATGAGTCAAATAAACAATACCCGGACACTTATTTTAAACCCTCACAAGAAACGCTTGTCTTAAAACAGTATCCTTTAAGCAGAGGGCTTTATATAATCAATTGTACAAGCAAGGTAGGCCTGGGCATGGGTTTCGCTAAATTTTTGGGCAGTCAGCCAGGCCAGCGTATCATATTAAAATCAGGCCTGTTGCCCGATTCTATACCAACGAGAGAGATTAGTATAAAAAATAAATTTTAATTAAAGATGAAAATGATCAGTAAAATAGCCACGGCATCATTAGGACTGTTATTAGGAGGTTCATCAGTTTTTGCGCAAAGTCTAGCCGACGCCAAAAAAGCTATTGACGCCGAACAGTATCAGAAAGCTAAATCGATGCTAAAAAACCTTACGACCACTCAGGCCGATAAGGATGAGAACTTTTTTTACCTGGGTTGGGTGTATATTAAACAAGATTATGCCGACTCTGCAAAAGCAGCTTTTAATAAAGGTATTGCTGTAAATTCCAAATCAGCTTTAAATTACGCTGGTTTAGGCGCTGCCGCCCGTTTAGATAAGGATAACACCGGAGCAACCAACAACTTTAACCAGGCCATTGCACTGGCTGGTAAAAGCTCAAAACCATATCAGTATGTAGGCGAAGCTTATTTATTGGTTGCACCTGGTGCAAAAGTAGCGCCGGCTGATGCTAATGCAGCGATAGCCGTTTTACAAAAAGGTAAAGCAGTAAATCCTAAAGACGCGGAATTATTAATTACCCTGGGTAATGCTTACCGCTCACAATTAAAGAGCAACGAAGCTTACCAGGCTTACTCTGATGCGTCAACCATCGATCCAAAAAATCCGGCAGCAAAAGTAGCTACAGGTGTTTTATGGCAATTTGCCAATAACTTTGAGGATTCTGAAAAGCAATTTCAAGATGCCTTAGCTATCGACCCTAATTATGGTCCGGCTTACCGCGAATGGGCCGAAACAGACCTTCGTTGGTCATTTACAGATCCTAAAATGGCATCTGCTAAAATTAAACAAGCTACCGAAGAATATAAAAAGTATTTAAGCTTAACAGATCTTTCTATTGAATCGCAAATGCGTTATGCCGACTTCTTGCTGTTGGCCGGTGATTATAAAACGCTGCAGCAAGTAGCAGCTGATCTTTCAAAATCAGCAAATACCAATGCGAGAGCATACCGTTACCTGGCTTATGCAGCTTATGAGAATAAGGATTGCCCTGCCGGTTTAACCGCGATGAACACCTGGTTCCAGAAAGCCGATCCTAAACGTATCCTGCCACGTGATTATTTATACCTGGGCCGTTTACAAATGTGCGGTGGTCAGGATTCGGTAGGTATTAATACGCTGAAGAAAGCATTGGCTCTTGATTCAACCCAGACAGATGTTTATGGGGAAATTGCCAAATCCTTGTATGGACAGAAAAAGTATGTTCAGGCTGGGGATGCTTACAAACTGGTAACAGAAAAGGGGGGGCATAATGTAAAGCTTACCGACTATTTCTACGAGGGAATAAGCTACTACTTTGGTTATGATTCAAAGAAACCTAATGCTGATTCATTATTGACAAAAGCGGATTCGGCTTTCAGTTATGTTATGCAAAAGAGTCCAAATACTCCTGATGCTTACCTGTATCGTGCCCGGGTTGCTGATTTAAAAGAAAAAGACCGGAATAATATCGAAGGTTTTGCAAAGCCATTTTACGAAAAATTCATTGAATTATTAAATGCTAAAGGTGCACCCGATGATAGGGGCAAAAAGAATTTAGCCGAAGCTTATGTTTATTTGGCCAATTATGCCGAGTTTAAGGAAAAAGACTTGACCAAAGCCACTGATAATTATACCAAAGCCAGAGACAACGACCCTACTAATAAGCAGGTGGTCGCTTTCTTTGCTCGTAAAGGCGGAGCCAGTAAAGGCAAATAATGTTTTGCTATACAGGGGTGTTATCACTTCTTGCTTAAAGCTTAAAAATAAAAAGGCCTCTTGTAAAAGAGGCCTTTTTTATTATGCTTCCATTAGTATATTTGCAGCATGGAATTACAAAGTACACCGCTTAATTATTTGCCCATCATTATCCAAATGTTAGTGGCTTTAGGGTTTGTGGTAACCACCATGTTTGTAACGCATAAAATTGGTCCTAAACGTAAAACTAAGGACAAGCTGACCCCCTTTGAATCGGGGATTGAGGTAGTGGGTAACGCCCGTACCCCCATATCCATTAAATATTTCCTGGTAGCCATATTGTTTGTACTGTTTGATGTGGAAGTAATATTTATGTATCCCTGGGCAGTTAATTTCAAGGCAATGGGCGCCAAGGGCATGGTCGAAATGTTCATTTTCATGGCCACGCTTTTATTAGGTTTTATATACGTAATAAAAAAGAAAGCTTTAGACTGGGATTAAGTTTAGATGTGCAGATGATAGATGTGCAAATATGCGGATGATAGGATTCCGTTAATTCTTAAATTCTATTAATTCTGGTTCAGACATAATCATCTGCACATTTGAAATCTGCATATCCGCACATCAAAAAAGACCTAAGGGCTTTTTTAGAACGATTCTAAATATGGCTTCAGGGTAGCCATCGTGTACTTTTTACATGGTTATTATTGTAAATTTGCCCTCATTATCCGTCTTTTCCGGATAATGGATTTCTATTAAAATAGTTCAATGAGTGATATTCAATTAGTTGACGCTCCTGCTGGAGTAGAAGGCGCCGGATTTTTTGCTACCTCGCTTGATAAAGTAATAGGTATAGCACGCTCAAATTCATTATGGCCGCTGCCATTTGCCACCTCGTGCTGTGGTATCGAATTCATGGCAACTATGGCCTCTCATTATGACCTTTCGAGGTTTGGTGCCGAGCGTTTAAGCTTTTCGCCACGCCAGGCCGATCTGTTGATGGTAATGGGTACTATTGCCAAAAAAATGGCTCCTGTATTAAGGCAGGTATATCTGCAAATGGCCGAACCCCGTTGGGTGATGGCTGTTGGTGCCTGTGCATCAAGCGGTGGTATATTTGATACGTACTCCGTTTTACAGGGTATTGATGAAGTGATACCGGTTGACGTTTATGTGCCCGGTTGTCCGCCACGCCCCGAAGCTATTATTGATGGCTTTATAAATATTCAAAAACTGGTACAAACAGAATCGCTTCGCAGAAGGAACGAACCTAAGTACCAGGAATTGTTAGCTAAATACGGAATCCAATAATGGCCCAGATCCCTAACGAAGAGCTCTTAAAAAGAATTGCTGAAAAGTTTGACCAGCAGGTAACCCTTGTGGGTGAGCCTTATGGTTTACTTACCGTGGAAACCGGCCGCGAGCAGATCATTGATCTGTTAACCTTTTTAAAGACCGACGATGCTCTCCGGTTTATATTTTTAACAGATATTACCGCTATACATTACCCGGAGCAGGAAAAGCAGATTGGTATTATTTATCACCTGCACAGTTTAACCACCAATACCCGTATCCGCATTAAAGTGTTTTTAGCCGATGGCGATGTACACATTCCTACGGCTACTACAGTGTGGGAAGGCGCCAACTGGATGGAGCGCGAAACGTATGACTTTTTTGGGGTTATATTTGACGGCCACCCCGACCTGCGCCGTATATTGAATGTTGACGACATGACGGCTTTCCCGATGCGAAAAGAATTTCCGTTGGAGGATCCAAACCGTGTTGATAAAAAGGATTACTTCTTCGGAAGATAACATATATAGAATTTGGTATCAAGTGGTTAGTATCAAGTATCAAGATTTCTGAAATACTCAAAAAGTACACGGCAATAGTCTTGATACTTGATACTAACTACTCGATACTGACTAAACAACTATACTGATGCAAAATCATCCTGTATATACAGACAACGATCCGCAAAACGAGCTTTCGACCCTAAACCTGGGGCCAACGCACCCTGCAACGCATGGTGTGTTCCAGAACGTGCTGCAGCTTGACGGTGAAAGAATTGTAAGCGGCGTATCAACTATTGGTTATATACACCGAGCGTTTGAAAAAATTGCTGAACACAGACCATTTTATCAGATAACCCCGCTTACCGACCGTTTAAACTATTGCTCATCGCCCATTAACAATATGGGCTGGCACATGACGGTTGAAAAGCTGTTGGGCATTCAAACCCCAAAACGTGTGGATTATCTGAGAGTGATCATCATGGAATTGGCCCGCATCTCAGACCACATCATCTGCAACGGTGTATTGGGTGTAGATACCGGCGCGTTTACAGGTTTCCTGTATATGATGGAGCATCGCGAGTCTATTTATGAAATATATGAGGAGATCTGCGGATCGCGCCTCACTACCAATATTGGCCGCATAGGCGGCTTTGAGCGTAACTTCAATACCATCGCTTTTGCTAAGCTGCGTGCCTTCCTGAAGAATTTCCCGGTTACACTCAAAGAGTTTGAATCGCTGTTTAACCGTAACCGTATTTTTGTTGACCGCACCAAAGATGTGGCTGCCGTTACCGCCGAAACCGCGTTAAGCTACAGCTGGACAGGTCCGTTACTGCGTGCAGCCGGTGTTGATTATGACGTAAGGGCCATGAACCCCTACTCATCATACGAAGATTTTGATTTTGAAGTGCCCGTAGGTACCAATGGCGATGTTTACAGCCGCTTTTTGGTACGTAACGAAGAGATGTGGCAGAGTCTGCGCATTATAGAGCAGGCCCTGGTAAAACTGGAAAAAGAGCCATCAGACATTTTCCATGCCGATGTGCCAGAGTTTTACCTGCCTCCAAAAGAGGAAGTTTATAATAACATGGAAGCACTCATCTATCACTTTAAAATAGTGATGGGCGAAATTCCAACCCCGAATACTGAGGTATATCATTCGGTAGAAGGCGCCAATGGTGAGCTTGGCTTTTACCTGGTGAATGATGGCGGACGCAGCCCATACCGTTTGCATTTCCGCAGACCAAGTTTTATCAATTACCAAATGTATGCGCCCATGAGCCGTGGTATGTTATTATCAGACGCTATTATTAACATGAGTAGTTTAAACGTTATAGCCGGAGAGTTAGATGCTTAAAGTGGAAGATACTCAGGTACCGGTTGATTTTTCGCCGGAACTGATCAGTAAATTTGACGATATCGTAAGCCGTTATCCGCAGGGAAAACAAAAATCGGGCTTATTGCCGATACTGCACCTGGTACAGGCGGAGTTTGGCTGGGTGAGCGTGCCTGCAATGGATAAAGTAGCTGCTTACCTGGATATATTACCTATTGAAGTATACGAAGTAGCTTCATTTTATACTATGTACTTTTTACGCCCGCAGGGTAAATATGTACTGGAGGTTTGCCGTACCAGCGGTTGCTGCCTTGTAGGCGCCGAAAAGATCATGGATCATATTGAGCAAAAGCTGGGTGTAAAAGAAGGCGAAGTTACTGCCGATGGCCTGTTTAGCTGGCGCGGTGTAGAGTGTTTGGCAGCCTGCGGCTTTGGCCCGGTTTTACAGATCGGTCCGGAATACACTTTTTATGAAAACCTGACCAATGATTCTGTTGATAAACTGATAGGCGATTTAAAAGCAGGAAAAAGAGATTAAGGATTTAAAGACAAAGGATTAAAGACTAAAAATCTGGTTTTAGAATTTAGTAATTAGAGTTTAGAATTTAGAGATTAGTATTTAGCTTTTAGAATTTAGAGATTAGAATTTAAACAAATGGGTCGCAAATTATTATTAGAACATATAAACGTACCCGGCATCAATACCTTTGATGTTTACCGCTCCAAGGGTGGTTACGCTTCTGTTGAAAAAGCTATCAAAACCATGTCGCCAGATGCGATTGTGGAAGAGGTAAAGAAGTCCGGATTACGTGGTCGGGGCGGCGCAGGTTTCCCAACCGGTATGAAGTGGAGCTTTTTGGCCAAGCCCGAAGGTGTAGCACGTTATCTGGTTTGTAATGCCGATGAGTCTGAACCCGGTACTTTTAAAGACCGCTACCTGATGACCTACATTCCTCACTTATTAATTGAGGGGATGATCGTATCGAGCTTTGCACTGGGTGCCAATACTTCGTTCATCTATGTTCGCGGCGAAATGATGCCGCAGATCAGGATCCTGGAAAAAGCTATCGCCGAAGCAAAAGCAAAAGGCTTTTTAGGTAAAAATATTTTGGGCTCAGGTTATGATCTGGAGCTTTATGTACAGCCAGGCGGCGGTGCCTACATTTGCGGCGAAGAAACCGCTTTACTGGAATCACTGGAAGGCAAGCGTGGTAACCCGCGTATTAAACCACCATTCCCGGCTATTGCAGGTTTATATGGTTGCCCAACGGTGGTAAACAACGTAGAATCCATTGCTGCAGTAGTACCTATCATCAACGAAGGCGGCGACGAATATGCTAAACTGGGTATCGGCCGCAGCACAGGTACCAAGCTGATATCAGCCGGTGGTAACCTGAAAAAGCCTGGCGTTTATGAAATTGACCTGGGTTTACCGGTTGAAGAATTTATATATTCTGATGAATATTGCGGTGGTATTGCCAATGGCAAACGCCTGAAAGCGGTTGTCGCCGGTGGTTCATCGGTACCTATTTTACCAGCCAATCTTATCCTGAAAACGGTGAACAATGAGCCGCGCCTGATGAGCTATGAATCATTGAGCGATGGTGGTTTTGTGAGCGGTACTATGTTAGGTTCCGGTGGCTTTATAGCTTATGACGAGGATGCCTGTATCGTTCGCAATACCTGGAATTTCGCCCGTTTTTATCACCATGAAAGCTGCGGACAATGTTCGCCTTGCCGTGAAGGTACCGGGTGGATGGAAAAAGTATTACACCGTTTAGAGTACGGTCATGGTAAACAAAGTGATATGGACCTGCTGGTTGATATCTCAAAAAAAATTGAAGGGAATACGATTTGTCCGCTGGGCGATGCAGCAGCATGGCCGGTGGCCAGCGCTATCCGCCACTTCAGGGATGAGTTTGAATGGCACGTAACTAATGCTTCAGAAGCAACAACAAGGAATTACGGTTTAGCACATTACGCAGATCCGTTGCCGAAACTGGAATCAGCTACAGCTTAAATAAAATATGTCATTGCGAGGAACGAAGCAATCTCCTCGCATACAAGTTGAAGAGATTGCCACGCTACGCTCGCAATGACATATCAAAGAATAAAGATAGGTTTCTAAACCTTAGAGTTTAGAAATTAGAATTTAGAGTTTATACAAGGACGTTATATAAAATGTCAATGAAAGTAACCATAGACGGGATTCCCGTTGAAGTAGAACCGGGAACAACTATCCTGAATGCCGCAAGGCAGATCGGGGGCGATATTGTTCCGCCTGCAATGTGCTATTACTCCAAGCTGGAAGGCAGTGGTGGTAAATGCCGCACCTGTTTGGTTAAGGTAAGCAAAGGCTCTGAAAAAGATCCGCGCCCTATGCCTAAACTGGTAGCCTCATGCCGTACCACGGTAATGGATGGCATGGAAGTGCAGAATATTACCTCGCCCGAAGTGATCGAGGCTCGTAAAGGTGTGGTGGAAATGTTGTTGATTAATCACCCGCTGGATTGCCCGGTATGTGATCAGGCTGGCGAATGTCATCTGCAGGATCTTGGCTTTGAGCATGGCGCGGCTAAAACCCGCTACGAGTTTGACCGTCGTACATTTGAAAAAATTGATATTGGCGATAAGATCCAGCTGCACATGACCCGTTGCATCCTTTGCTACCGTTGTGTATTCACTGCCGATCAGATCACCAATACTCGTTTACATGGTATCCTGAACAGGGGCGATCATTCCGAGATCTCTACCTATATATCAAAAGCTATCGATAATGATTTCTCCGGCAACGTGATCGACGTTTGTCCGGTAGGCGCGTTAACCGATAAAACTTTCCGCTTTAAAAACAGGGTATGGTTCACCAAACCTGTTGACGCGCATCGTGATTGCGATAAATGCTGTGGTAAAACAACTTTGTGGTACAAGGGCGAGGACGTGATCAGGGTAACCGGCCGTAAAGATGTTTATGGCGAGGTAGAGGAGTTTATTTGCAATACCTGCCGTTTTGATAAAAAGAAAACAGCCGACTGGGTTATCGAAGGTCCGCGCAAGATATCACATAAATCGGTGATCAGCTCAAATCACTATGAATTTACACCGCTGCCGGTGGTTAAAACCAACCCGGTATTGATGGAAGCGAATAAAGAACAATTTGAAAGGGACACCCGTTTATAATGGAAACTGCCGACTTAATATTTAGGATTGTATTGATAGTGGTCATCTTCGCTATCAGTCTTGTTGTGGCCATGTACTCTACTTATGCCGAGCGTAAGGTGGCCGCGTTTTTCCAGGACAGAATTGGCCCTAATCGCGCGGGTCCGTGGGGTATTTTACAACCCCTGGCTGATGGAGGCAAAATGTTTTTGAAAGAAGAGATCATCCCAACCAACGCTACAGGTTTCCTGTTTATTGTAGGGCCATCGTTAGCTATATTAACAGCATGCATCGGCTCGGCGGTTATCCCGTGGGGACAGGCTATCACTATAGGTGGCCGTACATTTGATCTGCAGGTTACGGATATCAACGTAGGTATCCTATACATTTTTGGTGTGGTATCATTAGGTGTATATGGCGTAATGATAGGCGGCTGGGCATCAAACAATAAATATTCATTGCTTGGCGCTATCCGTGCGGCATCACAAAATATCAGCTATGAAATTTCGATGGGCTTATCCATCATCGCTTTACTGATGTTAACCGGTACGCTGAGCTTAAAAGAGATCGCCATTCAGCAGCATGGTTTTGCCTGGAATGTTTGGCGTCAGCCGTTTGGCTTTATTTTGTTTTTGGTATGTGCCTTTGCCGAAACTAACCGTACACCGTTTGACTTACCCGAGTGCGAAACAGAGTTAGTGGGTGGTTATCATACCGAGTACTCTTCTATGAAACTGGGGTTTTACCTGTTTGCAGAGTATATCAACATGTTTATCTCATCGGCCGTTATGGCTACCTTGTACTGGGGTGGCTATAACTATCCGGGAATGGACTGGGTGCTTGCTCATACCGGCCCAACTATAGGTCCGCTTATTGGTATGGGGATTTTCTTTATCAAAATATTCATGTTCATCTTCTTTTTCATGTGGGTTCGCTGGACTATCCCGCGTTTCCGCTATGACCAGTTGATGGATCTGGGCTGGAAAATATTGATACCATTGGCCATTGCCAACATTGTGCTTACCGGTATAGGTAGTACACTACTTACACACTTTGGATATTAATTGAAATGGAATCATTAAGTAATAAGAAAAAAGTACTGGAAGTAAAGCCGCTCAATTTTATGGAGCGTGCTTATCTACCGGCTATTGTTAGTGGCCTGGCTACTACCATGAAGCACTTTTTCAGGAAACCGGTTACGATCAGTTATCCGGAAGAGAAGCGCGAATTTTCTGAGAATTTTCGTGGTATGCACTCTCTGAAACGTGATGAGAACGGTAAAGAGCGTTGCACCGCCTGCGGGCTGTGCGCACTTTCGTGCCCGGCCGAAGCTATCACCATGACGGCAGCAGAGCGCCAGCCAGGCGAGGAGAACTTATATCGTGAAGAAAAGTATGCCGCTGTTTATGAAATAAATATGCTGCGCTGCATTTTCTGTGGACTGTGCGAAGAGGCTTGCCCTAAAGAAGCTATTTACCTTGATGGAGATATTGTGCCTGCCGACTATTTGAGGAAGGATTTTATTTACGGTAAAGACAAATTAGTAGAGGCCCCCTTAAATCAATAAAGAAGTTTTATACCTTTGCCCAACTCTTTGAGCGGGCAAGGGTATTTTGTAAATATAAACATGAGTACATTTTACTTCATCGCGTTTTTGTCCATATTCTTTTCGATACTGGTTATCTCGGCCAAAAACCCGGTACATAGTATCCTTTACCTGATACTTACCTTTTTTACATTCACCATTCACTATATTTTATTGAATGCCCAGTTCCTGGCCGTTGTTAATTTTATTGTGTACATGGGGGCTATCCTGGTATTGTTCCTGTACACGCTGATGCTCATCAACCTGAATAAAGAAAGCGAACCGGTTAAGCCTTTTATGGTGAAAATAGCGGGTGTATTTGGTGGTGGCATTTTGGTGGTTGCTTTGGCATCATCATTAAAGCTGATAGCCACATCAAACCCGGTAATCTTAAAAAATCCCGATCTCGGCCTGGTGAAAAACCTGGGTAAAGTATTGTTTAATGAATTTTTACTGCCATTTGAAGTATCGTCTGTATTGCTGCTATCGGCAATGGTGGGTGCTGTTTTGCTGGCTACTAAAGACCCTAAAACCACATAATGGAAAGTTTAACAAATACCTTACACGCGGTACCGCTTAATCACTACATATTATTAAGCGCCATTATTTTTTCGATAGGTGTAATGGGGGTACTGATACGCCGTAATGCTATCGTAATATTTATGTCGGTTGAGTTGATGCTTAACGCGGTGAACCTGTTGCTTACTGCCTTCTCGGTTTATCGTGGTGACGCCAGCGGACAGGTTTTCGTATTTTTTATTATGGCATTGGCCGCCGCGGAAGTTGCGGTGGGACTGGCCATTATTGTAATGATATACCGGAATACCAATTCGATAGACATCAACGTGCTGAACAGGCTGAAATGGTAGAGTGATTTCGGATCTCGGAATTTCGATTTCGGATTTACGATCTATAAAAATATAAACGCGTTACGTAGAAAATTAACGTATCACGTACAACATAAAACGTACAACGTATAAAACATGAATCAATACATCTGGCTTATTCCTATATTACCGTTAGCCGGTTTTATTATTAACGGACTTGGCCGCAATTCATTATCAAAAAACGTAATTGGCTTTATTGGCAGCCTGCTGGTGCTGGTGTCTTTTGGTTTAAGTCTGGCTGTTTTTTTCCAGATCAAATCAAGCGGTCACCCCATTAATGTTACTTATTTCGACTGGATCTCTGTTGGTGAGCTTAAAATTCATTTTGCGTTTTTGGTCGACCAGTTAAGTGCCATTATGCTGCTGATCATTACAGGTGTAGGTTTCCTGATCCATTTGTATTCAATAGGTTATATGCACGATGATACTGGTTTTGGTAAATTCTTTGCTTACCTGAATCTGTTCGTGTTCTTTATGCTTTTACTGGTGATGGGTTCCAATTACCTCATCATGTTTATCGGTTGGGAAGGTGTAGGTTTATGCTCATACCTCCTTATCGGTTTCTGGTATACCAATCCAAGTTATGCCGATGCTGCGAAGAAAGCCTTTGTCATGAACCGTATAGGTGATCTTGGCTTTTTGTTAGGTGTATTTTTGATCATCCATATATTTGGCAGCATTGATTTTGCTATCATATTCCCTAAAGCGGCTACTTTAACTACCAGTCAGGCAGTACCTTTAACGGCTATAACGCTGCTGCTTTTTGTGGGCGCTGTAGGTAAATCGGCGCAATTGCCATTGTTTACCTGGCTACCCGATGCAATGGCCGGTCCAACGCCGGTATCGGCACTGATACATGCGGCCACCATGGTTACTGCCGGTATTTACATGATAGCCCGTTCCAACATTTTCTATACCCTGTCTCCGTTTACTATGGAGTTGGTAGCTATCATTGGTTTGGCAACAGCATTGTTTGCTGCATTAATTGCCTTAACACAAACAGATATTAAAAAGGTATTGGCCTATTCAACCGTATCGCAATTGGGGTATATGTTTTTAGGTTTGGGTGTTGGCGCTTACACGGGTGCTTTCTTCCACGTATTAACACACGCTTTCTTCAAAGCATTATTGTTCCTGGGTGCAGGCTCCGTGATCCACGCTATGAGCGGCGAGCAGGATATGCGAAAAATGGGCGGACTGAAAGGTAAGATCAAAATAACCTTTGCCACCATGCTCATAGGTACCATCGCTATATCTGGTATCCCGCCATTCTCCGGCTTCTTTTCAAAAGACGAAATTCTGGCTCATACTTATGCACACAGCACCACATTTTATGTGATCGGTGTATTTACCGCCATGCTAACTTCATTCTATATGTTCCGGATGCTGTATCTTACTTTTTACGGAAAGATCCGTGGTACACATGAGCAGGAACATCATGTACATGAGTCGCCGGCAACCATCACCATCCCGTTGATTGTACTGGCTATTCTTTCGATGATTGGCGGTATGATTGGTGTGCCCGAAGTTTTAGGTGGCCACCATGAGCTGGAGCATTTCCTGGCACCAGTGTTCGAGAAATCAAATGCTATTTTGGGCGAGCATCATTTAGAGGCCGGTACAGAAAAACTATTAATGATTATTTCTGTAGTTGTGGCAGCAATCGCCTGGATATATGCCTATATCAAATACGCTAAGAATAACAGTTTGCCGGTTGCAGATACCGAGGAGCGCCCGGCATTGACCAGCATATCCTACAACAAATTTTATATCGATGAGCTGTATGATCTCATTATCCGTAAACCTTTGGATTTTCTGTCCACTTTCTTTTATAACGTTGTGGAACGCCTGGGTATTGATGGTTTGGTGAACGGATTAGGCAAGGGTACTATTGAAACCAGTAAAGGTTTGCGTTTACTGCAAACCGGTAATGTTGGTTTCTACATATTTATTATGGTACTTGGAATTATTGCTGTATTGGCGTATAGCATATTTGGATTAACTAAAATATAAACGATAAGCGTTTACCATATAACATGACCGTTAGTATATTAATATTTTTACCAGTAGTTGCCGCAGTTATAGTAGCCTTATTAAAAAATGGGACCGCTAAGCACGCTGCATTATTTTTCTCAGTTGCCGAACTGGTAATTGCCGGCTTATTTTTAAGCAAGTTTATACCCGATGCAAGTACCCAGTTTGCTATCGATGTTCCATGGATACCTAAATTTGGGATTTACTTTAGTGCCGGTATTGATGGTATCAGCATGGTGATGGTATTGTTAACCACACTGCTTGTACCACTTATTATTTTATCAACCTACCAGCACAAACATAACAATGAAGGTGCTTTTTATGGGTTGATATTATTTATGCAGGCTGGCCTGCTGGTTGTATTTACCGCTTTAGATGGATTTTTGTTCTACGTAGGCTGGGAAGCAGCGCTTATTCCGATCTATTTTATATGCGCCCTGTGGGGTGGCGAAAACCGCATCCGCATTACCATTAAGTTTTTTATATACACGTTTGCCGGTTCGTTATTTATGCTGGTAGGTATCATTTACCTGTACCTGCAATCGCCGGGCAAAACCTATGATATCCATGAGTTTTACCGCATAGGTTTAGATGCCAAACATCAGTCGCTGGTGTTCTGGGCATTTTTCCTGGCCTTCGCTATTAAAATGCCTTTGTTCCCGTTCCATACCTGGCAGCCAGATACTTATACCGAAGCGCCTACAGCGGGTACCATGCTGTTATCGGGTATTATGCTTAAAATGGGTATCTATGGTGTTATCCGCTGGTTAATACCAAATGCACCACTTGGCTTTGCACATTGGCAAGCCCTGGTCATGATACTGGCAGTGATCGGTATTATATATGCTTCACTGATCGCCTTTAATCAAAAAGACGGTAAACGCTTAGTGGCATACTCATCTATAGCACACGTTGGCTTAATAGCCGCCGGTATATTTGCCTGGACATCGATAGGTGTTCAGGGAGCTATGATCCAAATGCTTAGCCACGGGATCAACGTGGTAGGTATGTTCTTTATCTGGGATATCATTAGCCGGAGGTTAAATACCCGCGATATTAGCCAGCTTGGCGGTATTGCCAAAGTTGCCCCAAAATTTTCCATCGCTTTTTTAATTATAGTATTGGGTACGGTAGGTTTACCTTTAACCAATGGCTTTGTGGGCGAGTTTTTACTGCTTAACGGCGTGTTTGAGTACAGCGCCTATCATTATTTCAATATTGCATTGGGAGCAGTTGCCGGTTTAACTATCATTTTTGGCGCGGTATATATGCTGCGCATGTACAAAAATGTAATGCAGGGCGAAACCAACGAGCTAACCGCTACTTTTACTGACATTAGCGGATCTGAAAAACTAACCTTATGTATTATTTGCGTGCTGATCATCGCAATAGGTGTTTACCCGCATCCTATCCTACATATATCAGAGGCTGCTGTTAATAATTTAATACATACTATAAACATTAAAACTTATTAAAGAAAATTCTAAGCCCTAATTTCTAAATTCTAAAAAGAGGATGATTAAATTTTAAGCTTTGGAATGGATACTGAAGGAAATAGTGTCAAGAAATATAACTTAGAGAGCAGGACATTTGACTTTGCTAATAGTTGTAAAGAATTTTTAAAAACAATAGATAGAAATATACATAACGTTGAATATTATAGCAGCTTATTCGTTCGTCTGGCTCAGTAGCGGCAAACTTTATTGAAGCTAATGAGAGTTTTAGCCGTAATGATTTTTCACACCGGGTAAAGATTTGCCGGAAGGAAGCAAAAGAAAGTATATTGTGGCTCAAATTGATTGACGTAAATGAACCGCAGGCACTAAAAAGAGATTCGTTAATTCAGGAAGCAACGGAATTGATGAAAATTTTTGGAGCGATACTTGAAAAATTGAAAAACACTAATTAAAAAATAATCACAACTAAAAAGTTCAAATTTAGAGCTTAGAAATTAAGATTTAAGGCTTAGGATTTAGAGCTTAGAAATTAGGATTTAGGGCTTAGAATTTTAGATTTAGAATTTCACATAAATGAATACTTTAATCATCATATCTGTTTTACCAATAGTGCTTTTGTACCTCGGCTTGTATAAGGCTACAAAATCATTATTACCGGTTACTATTATTGGTTTGCTGGCGGCCTTAGGTTTAGCCATTGCCCAATGGAATAATGTTGCCTTGCCTATATACCATGGTATGATGATGTTTGATAATTTTGCTATCGCGTTTTCGGGGATCACCATTATTGCGACTATACTTATCCTGATGTTATCAAAAGGATATTTTGACAGGATAAGTAAACACGTGGCCGAGTACTACGCTATTATTCTGTTTTCATTGGCTGGTATCATTGTGATGGTATCCTTCTATAATCTGGTGATGCTGTTTATCGGTATCGAGATCATGTCAGTAAGCTTATACATACTGGCAGGGATCAAGAAAAGCGATTTTGCATCGAACGAGGCGGCTTTAAAATACTTTTTGATGGGGGCTTTTTCAACAGGCTTCCTGTTGTTTGGTATCACATTATTGTATGGCACAACAGGTTCATTTAGCCTGGAAGTGATCCGCGACTGGGTTTTGGCCCATTCACATGCCGACCCAATGTTTTACACCGGCATAGCGCTGATCATTGTTGGTCTTTGCTTTAAAGTAGGCGCTGCCCCTTTCCACTTCTGGACACCAGACGTGTACGAAGGCGCACCAACGCTGATCACGGCGTTCATGTCAACCGTAGTTAAAACCGCGGGCTTTGCCGCTTTCTTGCGCCTGTTCTCGGCCTGTTTTGCGCCATTGTCTGATTTTTGGGTACCTGTCATATTGGTTATCACTGTTATTACTTTGTTTATCGGTAACATCACCGCCCTGTATCAGCAAAGCTTTAAACGCATGCTGGCTTTTTCGAGCATATCACACGCGGGTTACCTGCTTTTTGCTATTGTAGCTTTAGGCTCAGGCTCTGCTAATTCGGTATTTATTTATGCAACGGCATATTCTATAGCTTCGATCATTGCTTTTGGCAGTTTGATACTGGTACAGCAGCAAAGTGGCAGCGATAATTTTGAAAGCTTTAACGGTCTGGCAAAAAGTAACCCCTTCCTGGCATTGGTATTAACTATTGCCATGCTTTCGCTGGCGGGTATACCGCTCACTGCGGGCTTTATGGGTAAGTTCTTCATGTTTTCCGGAGCATTGGCCAAATACCATGTTTGGTTGGTTATTATAGCGGTAGTAAACGCCATTATTAGTATTTTTTATTATTTCCGGGTTATTATCGCCATGTATTTTCGTACAGCAGATCGTACCGAGCTGGTGGTACCTGCCTACTATAAAATAGTATTTATCATTTCGGCGCTGGTAACTATTCTTATCGGTGTTTATCCGGATTTTATTGCCAGGTTCATTTAATCAATAACTGGATAACTGCAAATTGATTTAATATTTGTAGTTTTACAGATATAGTGAATGGAAAGTTTTTGGGAATACCTTCAAAATTTAACGGACGCTCAATCCATTATAAGCAGGGGGGGCTTTTATCTCTTGCTTGTTGTTGTGTTTGCTGAAACCGGCCTGTTTTTTGGTTTTTTTTTACCGGGAGATTATCTGCTGTTCATGGCAGGCCTGCTGTGCGCAGCGGGGAAGGTTGATGTAACTATATCCACATTGGTTTTATCGCTTATTGGTGCCGGAGTATTAGGTAACTTTGCCGGCTATTGGTTCGGATATCGAACGGGACCGGTATTGTTCAATAAGAATGATTCCCTGTTCTTTAAAAAACGATACGTAACCCTGGCCAGCGAGTTTTATAATAAGTATGGCGGCATGGCATTGATTTTAGGCAGATTTTTCCCTATAGTTAGAACATTTGCCCCTATATTTGCAGGTGTAGTAAAGGTTGATATAAAGAGATTTACTTTATTTAACTTCATAGGCAGTGTAACCTGGGTATGCGCATTTACCCTGAGCGGCTTTTTTCTGGGGAAACGCTTTCCGCAGTTAAAAGATTATCTGCAATACATTGTTTTAGGATTGATCATAGCTACTTCTATTCCGTTGATAGTAGCTTATGTAAGAAAGAAAATATTAGAAGCAAAAGAAAATAAATAATATAAATAGAATATACTAAATGAGTACACAACACCCATGGCACCAGGTTTCTCCTGGCGAAAATATCCCTGAAATTGTTAATGCGATCATCGAAATCCCTAAAGGTTCAAAAGCCAAATATGAAATTGATAAAGATTCAGGTTTATTAAAGCTTGATCGTGTTTTATTTTCTTCGGTAATGTACCCGGCAAACTATGGTTTTATCCCGCAAACTTATTGTGATGATAAAGATCCGTTGGACATCCTGGTGTTATGCTCTATTGACGTATTCCCGATGTCGATCATCGAGGCTAAAGTTGTAGGTGTGATGCACATGGTTGATAATGGTGAGCAGGATGATAAGATCATTGCAGTAGCCAAAAATGATATGTCGGTAAATTATATCAACGACTTGAATGAGCTGCCTCCGCATGCCATGACCGAGATCGTTCGTTTCTTTAAAGATTACAAAAAACTGGAAGGTAAAAACGTAACCATCGAGCATTTGCTTGGTGTTCGTTACGCACATAAAGTGATACAAGAAAGTTTGGAATTGTATAAGACTACTTTTCCTGTTACGCAATAATTAATAGATGGACCCCGCGCATTACGAAATAAGCCCCCTTTATTTAATTGCAACCGTGTTACTGGTTTTGCTCAACGGCTTTTTTGTAGCCGCGGAGTTTGCCATGGTAAGGGTACGGGGCTCACAAATTGAAATAAAAGCTAAATCGGGAAGCGGGGTTGCCAAGGTTGCGCGTGGTATATTGCACAATTTGGATGGTTACCTGGCTGCAACACAGTTAGGTATTACCATAGCATCACTGGCATTGGGTGTTGTGGGCGAAGAAGTAGCCACTAATATTGTGATCAGGGGCTTTCTGTCCATTGGGATAACGCTTTCCAGTGGTTTTATTACTGCCAGTCATATTTTAGCTTTTACCGCTATTACGGTATTACATATTGTGTTTGGTGAGCTTGCCCCCAAATCAATAGCCATTCAAAAATCCGTACGTACCGTGCTGACAGTTTCTCTTCCGCTTAGGTTTTTCTTTGTGTTTTTCAAACCCTTGATATGGTTGTTAAATGGGTTCGCTAATTTTATTTTGAAGCTTTTAGGTATTAATACTTTGGAAGGTGGGGAGGCCCACCATAGTTCCGAGGAATTGCAATATCTGCTTGAACAAGGAAAAGAATCGGGCGCTTTGGATTCAAACGAACATGAGTTGATACAGAACGTGTTTGATTTTAATGAGCGTGTGGTTAAGAACATCATGGTGCCCCGTACAAAAATATCAGGCATTGACATCAGTTCTACCAAAGAGGAATTGCTGGATATGATCATCACCGAGGGATATTCGCGTATGCCTGTTTATGATGATGTGATCGACAAGATCATTGGAATTGTACACGCCAAAGATATTTTACCACTGCTGGCCCGCAATGAGGAGATCGTCCTGAAAAATATTATCCGCAAGCCCTATTTTATTCCTGAAACCAAGAAGATCAACGATCTGATGGCCGAGCTGCAGCAAAAACGGATTCAGATAGCCATTGTGCTGGATGAATTTGGCGGCACCGCGGGTATGGTTACGTTGGAGGATATTGTAGAAGAACTGGTGGGTGAGATACAGGACGAGTACGATGAGGAAAAGCCTATTGTTGAAAAAGTGAACGACCGGGAATTTATCGTGAATGCGCTTGCACCTATATATGATGTGAATGAACATTTGCCTCATGATCTTCCTGAAGATGGCGACTTTGATACTGTATCTGGATGGCTGGGAGATATATTCGGTAAGATCCCTGACGTAGGCGAACAAAAGGAATCAAACGGATATAATATTACCGTGTTGCGTAAATCCGATCAAAATATTGAATCAGTTAAGTTAGAGTTGCTGATCAATGAAGAAGATACGGTAGATTTACATTAATAACAAGTATCAAGTAGTTAGTATCAAGATCTTTTAAGCTACCTGAAGCAAATGCAGCTGTCGTGATACTTGATACTAACTACTTGATACTAAATAAATGCACCTTTTCTATACACCCGATATAGCACCCTCGCACCCGCAGTATTTTCTTAGTGAAGAAGAAAGCAAGCATGCTATCCGTGTATTACGGCTGGAGGCCGGTAGCCAGGTACAACTGATTGATGGCCGGGGTGGCTTTTATACCGCGGTTATACAGGATGCGCATCCCAAGCGCACTATACTAAACATCACTTCGGTTACAATAGATTTTAATAAACGTAACCATTACCTGCATTTGGCAGTAGCCCCTACCAAAAATATAGAACGCCTGGAATGGTTTTTAGAAAAAGCCACTGAGATCGGTATCGATGAGATATCATTGTTCATCAGTCAGCGGTCAGAACGCAAAGAAGCTAAGACCGATCGGCTCAACAAGATCATTACCGCCGCAATAAAGCAATCCCTCAAAGCTTACCACCCGCTTTTGAATGAACCCGTGAAGCTAAATGAGCTGTTGACACGCCCCTTTAGTGGACAAAAGTTTATAGCCCACTGCGAACCCGGTGAGAAACTTACCCTGCGTAATGAATTACAATTACAGGGCCGCTACCTGGTATTGATAGGCCCCGAAGGTGATTTTACCCCTGCCGAAATTGAAAGCGCTTTGCAAAACGGTTTTAAACCCATAACTTTAGGTGAAAGCCGTCTGCGTACCGAAACGGCAGCGCTTGAAGCCTGTTTTGAGGTGAACTTTTTAAACCGTGTATGAAAACAGCTAAAAATTTTTGTTTTGCAATTGCTGCCGTCATCGTTATGAGCGGTTTTAGTAACCCTGCGTACAAAATTGCACGGCTTAAATATAATGGGGGCGGCGACTGGTACGGCGATCGGACTGCATTGCCTAACCTGATTAAATTTTGCAACGAAAATTTGAAAACGAATTTTGAGGCCGATGATGACGTAGTAGAAGTTGGCAGCGCTTCTTTGTTTAATTATCCATTTACCTTTATGACCGGTCATGGTAACGTGATATTTACTGATCAGGAGGCACGCAATCTGCGCAAGTATTTAACCGGCGGTGGCTTTTTGCATATCGATGATAATTACGGTTTTGATAAATTTATCCGTCCGCAGATGAAAAAGGTTTTCCCGGAGCTTGATTTTGTGGAATTACCGGTTAACCACCCCATCTATCATCAAAAATATCCCTTTCCAAATGGCCTGCCTAAAATTCATGAACACGATGGTAAACGAGCGCAGGGCTTCGGGCTTATTTATAAAGGTAGACTGGTATGTTTTTATACCTATGAGTGCGATTTGGGCAATGGCTGGGAAGATTATGGCACCTATGCCGGCGATACCCAGGAAGCCCGCTTAAAAGCCTTGAAAATGGGCGCAAATCTTATCCAATATATATTTACACAATAAACCGCCAGATGGTGTTTTGTATAATTGTTATTGACGATAAAATTGATAATTTTATAATGGTTGTTTCCTAAAAACAGCTTTAACTACTTTATTTCTTAAATACCCAAAACGTATGTATCAACTCAAGATAAATAATCGGCATGATATTGAAGTTAGCAGGACCGGTGAGAGCCTGTTGATAAACAATACCAAAATTGAGGCTGATATTAAACCTATTGGGGCTGGAACATACCACGTTATTGAAAACAACAGATCATACCGTGTAGAAGTGGTGAGTTTTAACAGCTCTGATAAAACTGCCGAGATTAAAATAAATGCCAATACTTATACTATAACCGCCAAAGATCAATTTGATGTATTGTTGGATAAATTAGGCTTAAGTAGTTTGAACAGCGCCCGGGTAAGCGAAATAAAAGCTCCGATGCCGGGCATGGTACTTAAAGTTTTTGTTTCTGAAGGTGACGAAGTTAAAAAAGGCGATAATCTGTTGGTGTTGGAAGCCATGAAAATGGAAAATATCATCAAATCGCCGGCTGATGTTGCTATAAAAAGCATAAAAGTAAAAGCCGGAGATAAAGTGGAAAAAGGACAAATTCTGATAGGATTTTAATAATCTCACTTACTTTTCGTGCATTATTTGATATGAATTGCAACAAAAGCAACGCTTTTTTGGGATTCTTATTGTTTTTGCGGCCAATTTTTATTAGCTTACTTTTCTTAACTTAATATTCACTATATGAAGAAAAATTTACTAACAATTTTGTTGTTATTTTCTTGTATTACATTTGGTTTGGCACAAAGCCGTGTTATTACAGGTAAAGTAACAGATCAGAAAGACGGTTCGCCCTTACCGGGAGTAAGTGTAACTGTGAAGGGAGCCCAGGGAACGGGCACTCAAACCGGTGTAAATGGAACATACAGCCTTACGGTTCCGGCTACTGCAAAGGTGCTGGTTTTTAAATTTCTTGGATTTAAAGATACCGAATCACCTATCGGTAGCAAGCCATTGAATGTGCAACTAATATCAGACTCAAAACAACTTACCGAAGTTGTGGTTGTTGGTTACGGTACACAGAGCAAGCAATCGTTAACCGGGTCTATATCAAAAATTAAAGGTGCCGATATCGAAAACATCCCTGTACCCAGTTTAGAATCGGCTATACAGGGTAGAACACCGGGTGTT
This sequence comes from Mucilaginibacter sp. NFX135, assembly GCF_048565145.1. Lineage (NCBI taxonomy): Bacteria > Pseudomonadati > Bacteroidota > Sphingobacteriia > Sphingobacteriales > Sphingobacteriaceae > Mucilaginibacter > Mucilaginibacter sp. NFX135. The sequence goes on along the minus strand of NZ_CP183412.1, from coordinate 5,980,475 downwards.
TACATACAAGCGCAAAATGGTAAGTTGGGCCAGGGTATTCAGGTACGTATTCGTGGCGCTTCATCGGTATCGGCAGGTAACCAGCCTTTATACGTAGTTGATGGTTTGCCTATAACCGTCGACGATTTTTCAACCAATGGCGCATCAACTAATCCGCTGGTGGATCTTAACCAAAATGACATTGAATCCATTGATATATTAAAAGACGCCTCTGCAGCTGCAATTTATGGTTCAAGAGCATCCAATGGCGTGGTTTTGGTAACTACCAAAAAAGGTAAGGCCGGCGATACAAAAGTAACCTATAATCAATATTATGGTTTTAGTAAGCCAACCCATGATCGTGAATTTTTAAATGCCCAGCAATATGTTACAGCGTTAACTGCTGCAGGTATAGCAGGAGGGTATTCCACCGCGTCTATTGCTGCGAGATTGCAGAGATATGCCGCTGGCAGTGATAATTATAAAACTTATGCAGTAAACACCGACTGGCAGAAAGAAATAACCCAACATGCACCAGTACAAAACTATAACCTGGTACTGTCTGGCGGTAACGAAAAAACAAAATTTTATATATCAGGTACATATAATAATCAAAAAGGATTTCTGATCGGTAACGCGATTAATCAGTATAGCTTAAGAACTAATATCAGCAACCAAGCTAACAAATGGTTAGAGGTGGGCGCAAATTTGAGTGTGTCGCGTACAAAAAACTATCGTTTGTCTAATGATGATCAATTTTCTACCCCAGAACAAATTGTTGCATTATCGCCAATTACGCCGGTTATTGACCCGCGTACTGGTTTAACAAGTGGTGCGCTTGATCCGGCTACGGGTCTTCCCAACGCCAGTTTTCCTATATATTTTAATCCATTGTTAAATGCCGAAAACAGCTATTTTAATACAACTGATTACAGAAATCTCGGCAATGTTTTTGCACAGGTAAAATTACTTCCGTCATTAAGTTTCCGCTCAGAAGTGGGAGTAGATATACTTAACTCAAGCGAAGACAATTACTCGGGCAGTTTAACATCCCGTAACTCAGGCACGCCAAACGGATCGGGTTTTAACTCATCTGTAACATCTGTGAATTTCAATACCAATAACTTTTTACAATTTATTAAGGATTTTGGCAAGAATAATATTAATGCTGTTGGTGGTATGACTTATCAGCGGCAACAAAATGACCTTAACTCCATTACAGGTCAGCAGTTTCCGAGTGATGCTTATAAAAAACTAAATAGTTCGGCTAATATTACGGCCGGCTCATCAACTTCAACCGCTTATTCTTTACTATCTTATTTCAGTCGAGTGAACTATAAATACGATGAAAAATATCTTTTAACATTAAGTGGACGTATTGATGGATCATCAAGATTTGGTGCTAATCACCGGTATGGTTTCTTCCCGGCAGGTTCAGTGGGCTGGATTATTTCAGAGGAGAGCTTTATGAAACAGCAACAACTCGTATCTCAATTGAAGTTAAGGGCGAGTTATGGCTTAACCGGTAACTCCGAGATCGGCAATTTTCCTTCACGCGGATTGTTTTCAGAATTTGGCTATGCTGGTATTGCCGGTTCCAGGCCAACCCAGTTACCTAATCCCGATTTGAAATGGGAAACTACTGCTCAATCAGATATCGGTTTAGATGTCGGTTTCTTTAACGGACGCTTATCCGGACAATTTGACGTTTATTTGAAGAAAACTAAGGACCTGTTGCTGAATGTACAAGTACCAGCCACATCTGGTTTTACAACCATAACCCAAAACCTTGGTAAATTGCAAAACAAAGGCTTTGAATTGCAGATAGATTCAAAAAATATTGTAGGTAAAGAACTAACCTGGACAACCAGCTTTAACTTCTCAGTAAACCGAAATAAAATTACGGACTTAAAGGGCCAGGTTATAACAGGAAGTGGCGATGCGGTGAACCGTGCAGTTGAGGGTCAGCCTTTGGGTATATTTTATACGGTACAATTTGCCGGTGTTGATCCAGCTACTGGAGACGCACTATATTATAAAAATAATGACTTGGGAGGGGGAAAACTAAATAAAGAGACTACAAATGATTACAACAAGGCAAATCCGGTGGTTGTTGGTAATCCTAATCCTAAATTTATTGCTGGTTTAAATAATACTATAACCTATAAAGGGGTTGATTTTAGCTTTTTACTGCAGGAAGTAAATGGTGACCAGATCTATAACGGAGGCGGTCAATATATGTCTGTAGGATTTAATAATGGAGCTGATAACCAAACTATTGATCAGCTTCAGTCATGGAAAAAACCTGGTGATATTACTATGGTGCCAGAGGCTCGTTTATTTGGTAATAACGGTGTGTCACCAAGCTCAAGATATTTAAGCGATGGATCATACCTGCGTTTAAAGAATATTGTTTTAGGATATAACTTCCCAAAAGCGGTATTGGAGAAAATCAAATTACATAGTTTGAGAATTTATGCACAAGCAACGAATTTAGCCACATGGACCAAATATAAAGGTTGGGATCCGGAGCTAAATTCTGATGCGTTTTCTGGCAACATTACTCAAAACTATGACTTTTATGCAGCCCCGCAGGCTAAAACAATAACTTTTGGTATTAACGTGGGATTTTAATTTAAGCTGAAGAAGATGAAAAAAATAAAATATTCAATAATAGCATTAAGTACTTTAGCAATGCTATATAGCTCCGGCTGTCAAAAGCAATTAGATATCAAACCTCAAAATTCGGTTGAATCGGATCTGGCTTTGAAAACAGCAAAAGATGTAAAAGGTGTACTTGTTGGAGCGTATACAGCGGCAGGTTTAAGTGGGCTTTATGGTGGCAGATTACAGGCAACAACCGATTTCTTAGCAGATGATGGTGATTTTCAATACCAGGGAACTTTCTCTGACTATACCGAACTGGATAATAAAACGGTAACTATTAATAATGGTTTTGTTGAGGGGGTATGGAATGCTGGCTTTAATACCATTGGTGTTTGTAATACTGTTTTGGCTAATTTGAACCTGGTAGAAGCTACAGGCAGGGCAGAGGTTGAGGGTGAAGCAAAATTTTTACGCGGGATGACTTATTTTGACCTTGCCCGTGCATTTGGTAGAGCATGGAACGATGTTAATGGCTCTCCAACAACCAACCTGGCGGTACCGTTAGTATTAACACCAACAACAACAATAGCAGGAATACAAAAACCTAAAAGGAACACTGTTGCCGAGATATACGCCCAGGCAATTGCTGATTTAACTACTGCGGAAGCAAATCTGCCCCTTGCAGGTAGTAATCCACCAACGGCAAACTCTTCTTGTGCATCGGCTGTATTGGCAAGAATTTACCTTACTCAAGGAAAATATGATCTGGCAGAAACAGAAGCCACAAAGATCATTAGCAGTGGGCTTTTTGAGCTGGTAAAAAACTTCGCTGATGAGTTTCAGCATCCACCGCAAGCTACACGTGTATTTAACTCAGCCGAAGATATATTTGCAATTCAAATTTCGCCGCAGTCGGGATTTAACGCGTTAAATGAAGTTTATGCAAGTTCTGATTTTGCAGGCCGTGGAGAAACGATTATTTTTGATCAGCATTTGGCGCGTTATGAAGCAGGTGATGATCGTGCCAATGAATTCTATGACGTTTTTACATCTAAGTTTAATAACTCCTTTGGTAATGTAATTACTATTCGTTTAGCAGAGATCTACCTGATCAGGGCCGAGGCAAGGCTCCTAAAGGCTACTCCAGATCTGGCAGGAGCTGCAGATGATATAAATGTTATACGAAACAGGGCGAAATTGGCCAATACAACCGCTACCACGAAGGACGATTTGTTTGCGGCAGTGAAACAGGAACGGCGCGTTGAGCTTCCTTTTGAAGGATTTAGATTGGGTGATTTAAAGCGTTACAAAGAAGAAACTCATTCCATAGATGGCGATGGCAACCCGGTAGAAGCTTTTCAATGGAACTCACCAAAATTGATATTTCCGATACCTAAACGTGAACGGGATGCAAATCCCAATTTAACGCAAAACGAAGGTTATCAATAAAAGCCTTCCATAAACCAAAAGCCCCGGCCTTACACCAAAGCCGGGGCTTTTTGTATAAGCGAGTTGACGCATTAAACTTTTATTACTTAGATACAGGCGTTAGGCAAAGCGGGCTATTACAAGGTCCTGATGTTATCGTTATTTCCTTCTGGCTATAATAAAGTCACTATGATAAGTGTTGAATACTGCGTCTGCTGTTAGGTAAGGATAGCACTTAACAATCTCCATTTCGATGTTTTACCATGCAGGCATAAATAAAGAAAGCCTTTTGGTTATCCAAAAGGCTTTCTTTATGAGTAGTTGAATAATTTATCTTGATTTAAAAGCTTTTGCTTTTTTAACGCCGTAATGCGGTTTGCCGGTAGGATAAATTTCAGGTGCGCCAACCAGAGTCATCGCACAGCGGAAACCAACTTCGGCACTGGCTTCGTCCTGATCCATAAAACGACGGGTAGCCGGATTTAACCAATAAGCCATATCATTCCAGGAACCGCCCTTGTAAACTTTTGACCGATTGTTAACCAACGTAGTATTTCCGTACAAGGCCAGGTTAACGGTGTCTTTATCGCCTCTTAGATCGGGGTTGAATGCTTTACCTGAATTGCGGACAGCTAATTGTGCATTAGCACTCGCCGCGTTAGCAGCAGCCACACTTCCATTAGCAACCGGGGCCGCCTGTGTTGCATTGGTTGAATCAGGGCGTTGGCCTTGTAAGGCTAAAAGCTCACTGTATTTTAATTTTCTATTGGCTTTTGCCGGATCTTTGATCGGGCGACCGTATTTGTCCTTAGCGTACAGGCCTTTTGATGGATCGGCTAAACGTTTATTGGTGTATTCGTTACCACGGAAGGGGTTAAAATCATCAAACTCTTCAAATGAGGTTTGGCGATAGGTATCGGCAACCCACTCGTTTACGTTACCGGCCATGTTGTACAAACCAAAATCGTTTGGTGCATATGAACGTACAGGCGCGGTGATATCGGCCTTGTCATTCAGGTAGCCGCCAACACCTGCGTTATCGCCGGCACCACGTTTAAAGTTGGCCATTATTAAACCCCGGGTTTTACTCTTGGCAGAGCGTACACCTAGGCCATTCCATGGGTACATTTTACCGTCGTCGATATTTTCAAACTGGGTGTTACCTGCCAAAGCCAATGCAGCGTATTCCCATTCAGCTTCCGAAGGCAGGCGGTAACCTTGTTTTAGTATACCATCTTCCATACGTACAGGCCTTACCGGTTTGCCGTTTTTGCCTGTGCCGGCCTGTGCATTAGGACTTAGGTCTGGCATCATTTTCTTTCCGTCAAAACCAGGTCCTCTTTGCTGACCGTTAAGGTACATGTCGTTATTGTAAGGTTCTGCTGATGCAGCCGGTTGCCCGTTTTTGCCGCCATTCAAATCCTTCCAGGCTACCATGCGGCCTGATTCACGTAAGATATTCTCGTTAGTGCGGTCGGTACGCCATTGGCAATAGTCCTGCGCCTGATCCCAGGTTACACCCACTACAGGATAATCCTGAAACGCCGGGTGACGCAGATAGTTATCTACATAAGGTTCATTGTACGATAAGGGCTTGCGCCATACCAGGGTATCGGGCAAAGCATCATAATATAACTCCCTGTCATTCGGAAAAGTGATAGCCGTCCAATGCAGATAATCGAGCCAATCCTGGTTAGATACCTCGGTTTCATCCATGTAAAAAGATGGGACCGTTACTCTGCGCTTCACATTATTATAGTCGTAAGCAACATCCTGGTCAGCGCTGCCACCCATCACAAAAGTACCGCCTTCAATGGGTACCAGACCCGGCCCTGGTGAGGGATGGGTTTGCCTGAACCGCACATAACCACCATTGTTTTTATCGTTATAGGTGATCCCGGTTTTTTGCGAAGTTTCGTGTTGTTTACTGCAGCTGCTTACCACGGCACTTACAGCCAACAGCACGAAAGCAGTTTTAGTAAAAAGTATTTTCATATTTTTACGGTTATATTATAGGGTAAATTTAGAAAAAAATGGATATAATGCTACAGCGCATCAACCATTATTCAAAATAATTCAAACTATTATCAGGCATTTGAACGAAAATTTGTTGAAATTAGTTGCACCGGTTTGCTTTTTTTGATGGAGCAATTATTGCAATAGTTCTTTAAAAATGCTGAGTGAATTTTGGGCGTACCTGTATATGAATTAAATTATAAAAGCTAAATTGCACCTAATGAAGTTTTCTACCTTTCGTTATTTTGTTTATTCCGTGCTCTTTTTGCTGCCGGTTTCGGCTATTGCACAAGCCCCAACCGGTACAAGTACCGATGGCAGCAATATCAGGGCGATACCTGTGCAGGTACCTTTCTTAAATATATCTCCGGATTCGCGCTCAGGCGCTATGGGTGATGCCGGCGTGGCCATTTCGCCAGATGTTAACGCCAATTTCTGGAATCCATCTAAGCTCGCATTTCTGGAGAGTAATGATGCGCTTTCATTATCTTATAGCCCCTGGTTAAGGCATTTGGTACCGGATATCAGCCTTTCATACCTGAGCTATGCACATAAGTTAAATGATCGTAATACTATAGGGGCGTCTCTGCGTTATTTTAATTACGGCTCGGTACAATTAACGGATGACCAGTCAAATGACCAGGGTACTTATACGCCTAACGAATTTTCGATAGATGGTTCATTCGCCCGTAAATTTGGTGAGAACCTTTCATTGGGATTAACACTTCGGTATATACGCTCAAGCATATCAAGTATATCCTTTGCTCAGGGATCAGGCCAGGTTAACAAACCAGGTAACGCGATTGCTGCAGATGTGTCGTTATATTATAAAAAGCCATACGGCAGCGCTAATCTTTTTGCCTTTGGCGCGCATATATCCAACATTGGTACAAAAATAGGTTACAGTGATGTGGGACCGAAGTACTTTTTACCAACCAATTTAAAACTGGGTGTAGCCAATACCTGGGAGCTGGATGAAACCAATGAGCTTACCGCCACTTTTGATATTAATAAGTTATTGGTGCCTACACCACCCATACGTGATGTGAATGGAAATATCATCAAAGGGCATGACGACGATGTATCTGTACCAGCTGGTATCTTCCAGTCATTTGGCGATGCTCCTGGTGGTTTTAGCGAAGAGTTGAAAGAAATTAGCTTTTCTCCGGGTGTTGAGTACTGGTATAATCATCAATTTGCGGTTAGGGCCGGGTATTTTTATGAAAACCCGGATAAGGGCGACAGGCACTACCTTACCCTGGGTTTAGGTATGAGGTATAATATTTTCAATTTCGATTTTTCATATCTGGCAGCCAGCCAGCAAAATAGTCCTTTGGCAAATACGCTGCGCTTTACCTTGTCGGCAAATTTTGGTGGCATATCAAATGTGGGCAAAAGATAATGGGTAAGATAAAAGTAGGTTTTGGGTTTGATGTACACCAGTTAAAAGAACAGCATCCATTTGTTTTAGGCGGCGTAAAATTAGAGCACCATTCCGGTGCTTATGGTCATTCAGATGCTGACGTATTGTTACACGCTATTTGCGATGCCCTGTTGGGTGCCGCGAACTTACGCGATATCGGTTTTCATTTCTCTAATACAGATAACCGCTGGAAAGGGATCAGTAGTCTGGTGCTGTTACAGCATGTGGTAGCGCTGATTAAAGAAAAGGGTTTCAGTATTGGTAATATTGATGCCATGGTATGCCTGGAAGCCCCCAAGATAAACCCGCATATACCGGCCATGAAAACCTATATAGCCGAAGCCGCGTCCATCAGTGAAGAGGATATATCCATTAAAGCAACTACTAACGAACAAATGGGCTTTATTGGTCGCGAAGAAGGGGTAGTAGCTTACGCGGTTTGCCTTATTGAACGCGATTAGCACTTATATCTATTTAAGGCGCGCTCACTGGTATTAGCTCTACCTCTAATATTTTCATTAAACCGGCCCCCTTTATTGCAACCGGTGCAATGGTTAAACTATGTGTGCCCGGTTCAAGGGTTACTGTACCTAATGAATGTTCTTTAACCTGTGAGCCTTTGGGTAGGGCCTCAATGCTGTCTTTTACTTTAAAATGGCCAATACTTAACTCATAGGAACCTTCATCAACAGTATCTGCCACGTATTTTAAGAGTACCTTATAAGTTGCCGGTTCAATTAATCTGAAGTCCCAGTTTACGGATTGATGGATGTTTTTCCAGCCATCTACATAATAGCTGCTGGTTTTTCCATCCCCAAAACCAAAGCCTTTACCTTCCAGGCGCGCGTCAAATGCCAATAAACGATTGGTTGTTTCATGGCTTGCCAATAGGCGCAAAGTATCGGTTTCTATTGGTCCGGAGGTTTCCATTACCAAAACCGTGTTACTGGTATCAGGCGCTTGAGCAGGTAAATGGATAGCCATATTAAGCGGATCGATCCGGGTAAACTTTAACTCTTTTTTATCAGCCAGCTGCCACACTTTATTAACGTTACTTTTTAAACCGCCAATTATTAATTTGCCATTTTGGGGCCAGTTAAATACATGCAGATAAAGCAGGTTGTTTTTTCTTGTTGATACGCCCCAGCTTTGATAAGGTAACGGGGTTTTAGTAGTTTGATAGATACTTGCTGAGTTTTTGTTCATCCACCGGCCTATACCCTGTAAAATGGCCGTATCCTCAGGCGCAAATTCTCCATTGCCCATGGGACCTATATTCATCAGCAGGTTACCTCCGCGCGATGCTGCTTTGGCTAATAAGCGGATAAAAAAACTAACAGGTTTATGGCTCTTATCAAATTTCGAATAACCGTATGATTCATTGGTTGTAGGGATGGCTTCCCAGTCGCCGGTGGCCGGGAAAAACTCGGCAGGGCGATCGCCGGTATTTTTATAGTCACCCATCTGTAAATTGCCACTGCCCCGTGCCAGTCGTCCGTTCACCACAATATTAGGGTCGGTTTCACGGATAGCTTTCAGAATGCGGATGTTTTCTGATAGCGGTAGTTTTTGCGGGGTATCAAACCACAATATATCCGGATGATATTTGGTGATGAGTTCTTTTATCTGAGGGATGGCCTTTTTATTTACATAATTAACCGCTTTAGGTAATAACTCCGGGTGCACATCATACCAATCGCGCCCGCCAAACAAGTTCAGATCGCCTCCCGGGTTTTGGTAATCCCAATCGTTGCCCGGTGCGTCAGGATGCTCCCAGTCAAAAGCATGCGAATAATAAAAGCCGAACTTAATACCGTATTTTTTACATGCTGCTGCCAGATCAATCATAGGGTCGTGTTTCCAGGCGGTTTGTTTAACCACGTTGTAGTTGGATACCTGCGAATTGTACATGGCAAAACCATCATGGTGTTTGGCCGTAATAATCAGATACCGCATACCCGCATATTTGGCGGCCTGTACCCATTTATCGGCATTAAATTTTACAGGATTAAACCGGTGTGCCAGTTCCAGGTAGGCTGAACGTGGTATTTTTGCCTTACGCATCAGGTGTTCGGCATAACCGCCGGTATTTTTGCCATCCCACTCCCCGGCTGGTAAGGAGTATATACCCCAATGTATAAACATTCCAAAACGGGCATTGCGCCACCAGTTTAAACGGGCATCCAGGGTTTTCATGGATGCAGGCCACCAGCTGTGCATAGCCTCGTCGATAGCTTTTTGATCACGTGTTTTAACCTGGTTGGCCATGGTTTTATCCTCATCGCCTTTATCCTGCGCTGTGGTTGTTAACGCAGATATACTAAAACATAAAATCAACAAGTATGAGAGCCATGAATGGGCTATTGCAGGTGTCTTACTGGTCATCGGTTAAAAATTGGTACCGACCAATATCGTTTAATTTTTAACGTATTTAATGGCGGAATTGAGCATATGTATACACTCAATTGACATGATGACCTGCTTTGGGTTATTTGTATGATCGTATGGCAGTAATAACTTTAACTGAGGCGTCATTGGGAAGAGCAAAGTAAGAGCTTCATCCAACCCTCTCCAAAGAATAATAGCCCATAAAAAGGCAGAGTTTAAACTTACAAGGTTAAAAACAAGTCGCATAGCCGACTCACCCGGTCTACGCTTCGCTGGACCACCCTCTCTGCGGCTTGCCGCAAAGAGGGTAAAGAAAAAAAGAATTAAAAATCCCCTCTATGCGCGAAGCGGAGAGAGGGGTGACGAGCGCAGCGACGTCGGGGTGAGTCGATAGATGCTTAATTTTCGCTTTATGCCTTTTCATGGGCTGTTCCTCTCCAAAGGAGGGGGCTTTTCCCAATATACTTTTAAACCTGATTTTCCTTTTCTTTCTCCACCTTTACGTTACCCGTACGTTTAAGTACACCCCAGCCGCTAAGCTCACCTTTCAGCGCTTTTCTGATAGATTTAAATAACACATAATACATCAGCTGGCGCCACATAAAGCGTTGTGGGATAATGTAAATGAGTTTGCGGTAATCCTCTTTTTCCATACGGAAGGCGATGATGCCCACAATAAAATCGATCAAAACAAAGGCTACATAGTAGAACAGCATTTTCTCGGGCTTGGCGCCAAAAAGAGCAAATATCATCATCAGATCGGCCAGTGGCGAAAACAGCGGCAATATGATCTGGAAGATTAGAATGTTGGGCATACCTACCATTCCGAAAAACTTATATTTTTTGTTAAACAGCGCGTCGCGGTTTTTCCAGAAGCTTTGTATTACGCCAAAGCTCCAGCGGAAACGCTGTTTCAATAACATACTTACCGTTTCGGGCGCTTCGGTATAGGCAATCGCATCGGCGCAATTTTTTACTATATACCCTTGTTTTAATATGCGCATGGTGAGGTCGCAATCCTCGGCAAGGGTATCATAGGTAAAGCCGCCTGCTTTAAAGATAGCTGATTTGCGGAATGCCCCAATGGCACCGGGTACCACTGTAATACTGTTAATGAGATCAAATGCCCGACGATCCATATTTTGAGCTGTAATATACTCTATGGATTGCCAGCGGGTAATGATATTGGTTTCGTTACCTACTTTTACAGTACCTGCAACCGCGCCTATCTCTTCATCAGTAAAGTAGGTCATTAAATGATAAATAGCATCTGTTTTTAGCTGTGTATCAGCATCAATACAAACTACATAATCGCTTTGGGCATGAGTAATGCCATAGTTAAGGGCCGATGCTTTACCTCCATTGGGCTTGGTTAATATTTTCACCAGCGGATTGCCGGCATAGGCAGAATTAACCACTTCGAATGTTTTATCCTTTGATCCGTCATCCACAAAAATGATCTCGAATGAGGGATATTCAGTTTTTAGTAAGCTTTGTATCGTAGCAACGGCATTTACCTCTTCATTATAGGCCGGCACAATAATGCTCACTGGTGGTAATGGGAAATTGTCGCCACGTGCCTTTACCATCTTTTTATTTTCACCATGCTGTCTTACAGCGAGTACGCCAATTAAAACAATACGACCAATAGCCAGGAAAATAGCCGATAGGAATATATAAATGAGTACCCAGTTGATATAGTAATAACCATGCACCGCGGCATCATATACCGGCCCAAAAATACCGGTGTGCGGATCGTTTGGAATAGGCGGCATCAAATCGGCTTTGGTTTTGCCCAGCACATCGGCAATGGTAGTAAACTGGTAACCGTGCGATTTAAAGAAATGAATAATTTCGGGCAATGCTTTTACCGTTTCTTCGCGGGTATCGCCACCGGCATCATGCAGCAATATCATTGATCCGTTGTCTTTTTGCCTGATGGTGCGGGCAATAATACTGTCGGCTGTTACACCTGGTTGCCAATCCCAGGGGTCAATAGATTCGCCAATGGTGATATAACTTTGCCTGCGGCTTTCTGCAACCGGGATAACCTCGGCCAGCGTTTGCGGCTCAGCATCGGCATTAAATGGCGGTCTGAACAGGATGGTGCTTCGCCCGGTTATAGATTCAATGAGCTTACGGGTGGAGTTAAGCTCTAAAATAACACGGTCAAGACTGATGGTTGAAATATCAGGATGGAAGAAGGTATGGTTGCCAATTTCATAACCCTCCTCATACTCGCGCCGTACTAACTGCATGTTCTTTTCGGCCATAGCGCCTACAACAAAGAAGGCCGCAGGTACATTTTCTTTTTTGAGGATATCCAAAATACGCGGCGTAAAATCCGGATCGGGGCCGTCATCAAAAGTTAAAACTACTTTTTTGGGTGCATAGCCGTAACGGCGTATCACATATTTGGTAGGCAGTTTAATATACTGTTGATTGGTTATGGTAAAGTTGCTGGTATCCAGTTTTACATCTATTTGACCGGTAGTAGGAGAGGTGATCAAGTCAAGTACTTCCCCTTCTCCGTCATAGTCAACATTGACGCGGTTATTTAAGCCTACTGTGGTTAATTTTTTCAGATCGATGCCTGTTTTTCTTAAAGAATCGATCGAAAGATTTTTTTGGAAATATGACCATAAACGCGGATCCTCAGACCCCAGACGCCATAAGGCCACACCGCCGGTAGCCCAATCATCGGCCATGCGGATCACATTAAAATTGGTGGCGGCATCGGTAAAGTAAATGGTATGGTCAAGACTATCCTGGTCCACATAATTAAAGTGCAGGTTGGCAGACAGGGGATCAAAAATGATCTTGCTTTGTTTTTCCTGCGCGGTACTGATGGCTTGCTGGTAACCTATGGCGTGGCCAACACTCTTTTCGGGCCAGTCATATCCACCCGCGGCAAAAGTTAAAATAACCTTTTCGCTGGGTATCTGGCTGCAAACGTCATCCAGTATCTGTTCAACCCAATGCTGGTTTGACAGGTCGCCGGCATTAGTGGCATCATAATGCTCATCAATAGCCATCACAAACAAAAAGTCGTTATAATGCTGTAACTTCTTCAAATCATAAGCTTCATCATCGGCAATTACATTCTGGGTTACCAGGAAGTTTTTAGCGTGCAATGCTTTATAAAGCTCCTGTAAAAAAGTAAGGTACTCTTTGCTATTGCGGTCTTTAATTTCATTAAAATCAACATTAATACCCTGGAACTTATTTTTGGTAAGGCTGTGGATAACACTGTTAATAAAACCGGTACGGAGTTTTTTGCTTTTGATGATCCGCTCAACATCTTTAGTATCAAAACCACCGCTTACGTTGTTATAATTAACGTAGTTGGATAGCATGATGAGCACCGGTTTATTAAACTTTTTATTAATACGGGTAAGCCCGGTATCAATTTTAGTAATTACGGTATCAACTTTGGGAGCTATAGAAAAACCTTCGCTTACAACCATATCCAGGTGACCCAGATTGGTGATCAGTGAATTATAGGCCTGCGGATCCCAGGCCAGGTAAAAGGCCGCGTTAATGCGGTCTTTATTATTGGGGTGTTTAAGCTGGTGCAAACGCCGGGTTCGCTCCATGGCCTCAATCTCGGATTTTTGTATATTGAAGTACTTGAACTTGGTTGACCTTTTTAACTGGTCAAGTTCTTCTTTCGACATTTTTTTTGGTGCCGGGTTCAGGTTTGGCAGATCAGGGTAATAGGTAGATTTAATGGTAACTATAACGGCTATTATCCCAATAACGAGTACTGCAAGAAGTATGCGGCTGAGCCACTTGAATTTATTCCATCTACCTGGCGAATCGGCTTGAAAAACTTGCTTATTTGAAGACATTAAGTGAGTTTACTTCTAAATTTAAAAGTACGGGTTACAAATGAAGATTTTATGAATGGTATTGTTGATTTATTTATGCGTTTTCCCTGGTTCGATACCTGAAAAATCAACCCCACATTTACAATTACCACCACATCCCTTTTTTGCGGTTATACTCTTATACATCATACGACCGATGTAAAAAATTGCGCCGGCAAAAAGAATAATTACTATAATGGTTTGAATATTCATGTCACAAAAATACTACATTTTTAATATATACCCTATTATACGTATAGACGTTCCGGTTAGTATAAAGTTTAACGCTGCATAAAGGCAATTGTTCCGCCTACCCAGTCAAAATCCTTGTTATAGCGTACACCTATCATTTTTCCGCGGCTTAATCTGGCCAAATTAATGGCCAGTGTGGGTTTAGCATCACCATCTGGCCATAAATACAGCAGGCGTATCTCGGCCTTTACGCCACCATCCGGAGCCTGTACCACCGGTTCATAATTTACCTTTTGCTGTAATATCCAGTTTTCGGGATCAGTAATGTTTTTGATGTCATCAATAGTTACATCAATGATCACGCCCTGTCCCGCAAAGGAAAACAGGGGTTTAAGTACATAATTCTCCAGGTCGGCAGGTATTTGAGTTATCTCGTGTAAAAATTGTGTTTTGGGAATATAATCGCCATGCAGGTAAGGCATGGTAAACTTACTGATGCGGTAAAACCAGTTGGGGTGTGTTATCCACTCCACATCAAGCGGCTGGCGTATGTCAACTACCTTGTCAAAGGTATGGTCATCACTGTCAATCTCATCAAATATGAGCCGGTTGTAAATACGCTTGATGCGTTTTTTTTCGCCATTTGCCTCATAAAAGAGCTGATCGCCCTGTTGCTGCAGGTCACTCAGCGAAATAACAGGAATGCCCAGGTATCGCTGGGTGATATAAAAGTCGACCGAAGTTTTTTGTTCGGGAGCGTTCACATCCATTAATACCACCTCATCGGGCCGATAGGGACCGAGGATGGTTTTTCTTAGTAAATCAAGATAGGATTGCTCGTTAAGTCCGCTAAAGTAGATGGTTTTATCAGTATCGATATCGAAAACCTGACGGTAAGTATTACCCAAATGAACCTGGAAACCATACAAGGAGGGGAAGCCCTGCAGTTCGATCAGCTTGGGCACTATGCTGCCATCCGCATCCTTACAAACCCCAAAATCAAGGGCGATGAAATGCGGATGATCATTTTCATTGGGCAAACGCCATTTATGGGGGATGGAACGTTCTGTAAGCTCCTTAAACTCGGGTTGCAAAATGGTATCCATTATGCCCTCGCCAGCGGCTACCAGTTTATCGCGAAAATCATCGGTCAGGAAAACTGGTGTTTCGGCCACGCGAAAAAGTACAGGATTGCGCAAGCCATCATTAAGGCGGCTTAAAAAGGTCCCATACTTTTCTGTCGTAAAATGCTGGTTAAAAATTGCTCTGGCTGATGGATCCATAGATATAGGGTATAAAACAAACTTAACTATTTAAGGAGCAAGGAACAAAGATTTTTGGAACAAGGATTGGGAGGAATAAGGAGGAAGCAACCTTGATAAAATAAGTTCGACAAGCCTCGCTTTAATAATGGACTCACCCGGTCGTTGCTTCGCTCGACCACCCTCTCTACCGCAAGCGGTAAAGAGGGTTTAGAAAGTTTTTACCCTCTTTGCGGCGTAGCCGCAGAGAGGGTCGCCCAGCGAAGCGTAGGCGGGGTGAGTCGGTCGCTGACATACCGGTTTGCCAAAGTTATATTATAACAAAATGTGGGTTTACACTATTTTCTGGCAAAATGAAATTTGATTATCAATTATATAAATAAATTTTAACCATAAAAAGTGTAAACCATGTAAACCCACTTTGTAAGAAGATGGCCCGCCCGTTGAGGGATTATGGTTAAACCCACCTTTACTCCAAAAGTCTTTAATCCTTGCTCTAAAAGTCCTTGCTCTTTGCTCCATTCACCAAAAATCCTTTCTCCTTTTCCCTCAATTTTTCATTAATTTGCTTTGTCAATTAAACCTGGCAATACTATTTAATGCAAAAAAATAAAAAGAAGATCGCGGTTGTTGGCGGAGGGAGCTGGGCTACAGCCAATATTAAAATGCTGGCTGATAATACTACAGAAAAGGAAATTTTTTGGTGGATGCGGAATGTACAGGCGGTTGAGCATCTGCATAAATTTGGGCATAATCCACATTATTTAAGTTCGGTTGAAATTAAATTGCCCAGGCAAAACATCTCGGTTAACCTGAAAGAGATCATACAGCATGCAGATATTATTTTGCTCAATGTACCGGCAGCATTTTTAAAAGACGCCTTAACCGGAATAACACCTGCCGACCTGGCCGGGAAAAAAATAGTATCGGCCATAAAAGGAATTGTGCCTGATGAAAACCTGATCATTGGCGACTTTTTGAATCAAAAGATGGGTATTTCGTTTGATGATTTTATGGTGATCAGCGGCCCTTGCCACGCGGAAGAAGTAGCCCTTGAAAAACTGTCATACCTCACCATCGCGTCAGGCGATACTGAACTGGCCGCTGAGTTTGCAGGGATGATCAACACCCGTTACATCAAAACTATCGTATCCGATGATATATATGGCACCGAGTATGGTGCTGTTTTAAAAAATGTTTATGCCATTGCCAGTGGCATTTGTCATGGCGTGGGTTATGGCGATAATTTTCAGGCGGTGCTCATATCTAACGCCATACGTGAGTTGGAGCGCTTTGTTGACGTGGTACATCCCATCAACAGGGATATCAAGGAATCGGCGTATCTGGGCGATCTGCTGGTTACTGCTTATTCGCAATTTAGCCGTAACCGAACTTTTGGCAACATGATAGGTAAAGGATATACGGTAACATCGGCACAGTTAGAGATGAATATGATAGCTGAAGGATATTATGCAGTAAATTGCCTACATGAGGTGAATAAACAATACAATGTAGATATGCCTATATGTGATGCCGTTTATGCCGTTTTATATCGGAAAAGCCCCCCCGCATTGGAAATGAAGAACTTGGCCGAAAAATTGAGTTGATTATTTCTTATATTAGTAATAAACTTAATTACCGTTCCTTATGAAAAATCTATTCAAAATCGCGTTACTTGCTGTGTGTACATTTGTAATATCACCAGCCTTTTCACAAACTAAAACAAAAACAAAAAAGGATACCAGCTTCTTTAAAAAAGTTGGTGACAAAACAGGTAAAGTTGCTACATCAGTTGGGCATAAAACAGCCGAAATTGCATCCAAAGGTGCAGCGGGTGTAGCTGATAAAAAATATGCCGACAAAGTGGGACCAGGTGGGCAAACCATTTACATTGACAAAAACTCTCACTACTTTTATGTGAATAAAAAAGGGAAACATGTTTATGTTAGCAAAGCCAAATTGAAAGATAAACCTGTTGAGAAAAAATAACAAACCAGGCAAAGTAGCACAGGGTATAAAAATTAAATATGAAACACAAAGCTTTATTGATCCCGGCAGTTGGATTGATGCTATTGATTTTTGCCTGTAACCGCGCTCCTGAGCACCCGGTTAACAAAAAACTGGTAGGCAAATGGCAATCAAAAGATGGTGAAACCAAGCTTGAAATAACTGATAAAGGATTTACGATGGACGATGGTAAACCTGTTACGGAAGACTATTTTGTAACGAATGATACCATTTTTACATCGTACCAGGGCAGCAGGCCGTTTACCAAATTCCTGATCAAAAACCTGGATGATCATAAGCTCACCCTGTTTTACCCAGACTCTGACGTGGTTGAGTTTAGCCGTTAAAGAAGAGGCAAGAGATAAGAATCAAGATACAAGAAAAAAAATATAGTTTTTGCCTTGTTTCAGATATCGGCTCGATTCTTACCTTAAAAACAAAAGCCTTCATGCTGCTGGTGCGGCTGAAGGCTTTGTTAACAAAACTAAACTAAAACTAATGCTTCTTTACCAGAGAAGCCATGAAAAACTATTTTCTTTTTAGAATCAAGAAGTAAGAGTCAAGAATCAAGACAAGCTTCGCTATATAAAATAACAGGTCAGTGTCTTGACTCTTGATTCTGATCTCTTGACTCTTTAAATTAGAATCTTCTGCGACGTTCCGGACGCTCCTCGCGGGGTTTTCCAGAGAAATCACGGAAACCACCGCCAGAACCGTTTCTGTCACCACCACGGTAACCACCGCCTTCACGACGTTCGCCACCACGGTAACCACCACCGCCCTCACGGCGCTCGCCACCACGATAGCCACCTTCCCGACGTTCGCCACCGCCACGGTATCCACCGCCGCTGCTGCGATTATCACTGGTACCTTCGCCAGATATTTCTATCCTAACCGGGCGTCCTTTATATTCTATTTCTTTATAAGCGGTCATTACTTTTTCTACATCCTCATGCGGAACTTCGAAAAATGAATAAACGCCTTTTACATCAATTTTACCTACAGTACGACCGCTTATTTTGGTAGTGTTGCAGATGTAACCCAGCAAATCGCCGCGGTTAAATTCATCAACAGAACCTAAGTTTATAAATAAACGGGTGTAAGCTGATTTGCCACCCGGAGCGCGTTCGCCACGATCCTCGCGGATACGGCCTTCTTCAACGCTCGCGTTCAAGTCTGGGGCGTTTTTGTAATAATCCAGGAATCGGTTAAACTCGATAGAAGCAAAACGTTTGATAAAATCCTCTTTGCTGATATCTTTAAACTCTTCGATGATACGTGGCAGGTATTGTTCAATCTGTTCCTCGTTAACGGTAACGTTATGTACTTTATGTACAATGGAGAACAATTGTTTTTCGCAAACGTCAAAACCTGTAGGGATCTCGGCTTTTGAAAACTTTTTACCAATTACACGCTCAATCTGGCGTATTTTGCCTAACTCTTTACCGTTAACGATAGAGATAGATACACCTGTTTTACCGGCACGGGCTGTACGACCGCTACGGTGAGTATAGTTCTCGATCTCGTCTGGTAACGAATAGTTAATTACGTGGGTAACATCATTAACGTCGATACCACGGGCGGCAACGTCTGTAGCTATTAATAACTGCAGGTTACGCTCACGATAGCGTTTCATTACCTTATCACGTTGTTGTTGTGACAGGTCGCCGTGTAAAGAATCGGCATTGTAACCGTCTTTGATCAGCGCTTCTGCAATGTCCTGGGTCTCGATCTTGGTACGGCAAAAAACGATACCAAAAATATCGGGGTTAAAATCAACAATGCGTTTAAACGCGGCATACTTATCACGGGCACGTACTATATAGTACTCGTGCTCAATGTTGGCATTGCCAGTGTTTTTGGTGCCCATGGTAAGCTCAAACGGATTCTCCATGTATTTTTTGGCGATCCGCCTAACTTCGGCAGGCATAGTGGCTGAAAACAGCCAGGTTTTTTTCTCGTCGGGCGTGGTAGATAAGATATTATCAATGTCTTCCTGAAAGCCCATATTGAGCATTTCATCAGCTTCATCCAATACTACGAATTTTACCTGCGAAAAATCTATCGCCTTGCGATTGATGATATCAAGCATACGGCCAGGTGTGGCCACAACGATCTGTACACCGCGTTTAATCTGGCGTAACTGATCAGAAATACTTGCACCACCATACACAGCAACAACGTGTACGTTGTTCATTTGCTTGGCGTAATTTTTAATGTCGTTCGTGATCTGTAAACAAAGTTCACGTGTGGGGCATAAAACAAGTGCCTGTGGATGATTTTCTTCGAAATCCAACAGCTCTAATAATGGTAGGCCAAAGGCAGCAGTCTTACCGGTCCCGGTTTGGGCTAATCCGACAAAATCGTTGCTGCCTGTTAACAATACCGGAATTGACTGTTCCTGGATTGGCGTTGGGTTTTCAAACCCTAACTCAGAGATGGCATTAACAATATCATGACGGATTCCCAGTTGAATAAATGGGTTCATGAATTTAAATAACGAATTTGGCAACATCGCCAAATCGGGCGCAAAGATAGAGTTTATATTTTTTAAAAACAATAGCTCGTCGAATTTTTAAAAATATGGTAACTTTTTGATAATTTGAGAGTTAGATAGCAATGGCATAATGGAGTGGCTTACTAATTGAATTTCAATTTGTCAGTCAATTTTTTTTATGTAGGTTTAAAGCCGTTAATTAAGCTGAAATGAACGATCTGGAGTTATATTTTAATAATAATAATAAGCGGGTAATATATAAATGGGCCCATTACTTTGATGTTTATGAACGGCATTTTAGTAAGTACCGCGGCAAAGATATTGTGATTTTGGAAATAGGAACCCTGCATGGCGGTAGCTTGCAGATGTGGAAAAACTATTTTGGCGATAAAGCAAAAATTTACGGCATGGATATTAACCCGGCCTGTAAAGCGGTTGAGGAAGAAAATATTAAAGTGCTGATAGGTTCACAAACAGACCGTCAATTTTTAAGACAAGTGAAGAAGGAGATTCCACCGATCGATATTTTAATTGACGATGGCGGACATACCATGTTACAGCAAATTGTATCATACGAAGAGCTTTTTGATCATGTTAAACCCGATGGTGTATATCTGTGCGAGGATGTACACACTTCTTACTGGCTAAAATATGGAGGCGGACATAAAAGACGCGGTAGCTTTATTGAATACTCAAAAAACTTCATTGACCAATTAAATGCTTACCATTCGGTCGAAAGATCATTGCCGGTTAGCTCCTTCACACGTTCGGTAAATTCGGTACATTATTATGATTCGATTGTAGTAGTGGAAAAACGCCCAACACCACAGCCCACATCATCACAAACCGGAACCATCAAAACTCCGCCGATGAACCTGGAGGCACATGGTATGGCAAAAGTTAAAAAGAATCTGAGATACCGCTTAAAGCATATAGCCAATGTGGTAACAGCATTTTTTAAACTGCCATTCAAAAAAGGAAGCTTTGACTATTCGTAATGGAGAGCAAGGAGTCTTAGATTAAAGATAGAAGGAACAAAGAGTAAGGATTTTTAGATTAAGGACAAAAAAATCCTTGCTCCTTGCTCCAAAAATCCTTGTTCCCAAAAATCCTTAGTCCAAAATTATCTCAGTCTGTCTGCAGATTTTACCAGTTTTTCGTCGCGCTGGATACTTTTAGCAGCCAGTATCAGCAATACAATACTTAACGAGGTAAGGAATATGCCTATGCCCATGGTATGCGTATCAAGCTGTACGCTGCCTATTGCTTTTTTAACGGTTTGGGCCATCCAAAAACTATAACCAATTAGTACCAGTATGGCGCTATAGCAAATGGCTATTTGCTGTTTGCGGTTTTTGTATAAAAATATAATTACCAGGGGCAGCAGAGCTACTATGGCGGTTATTGCAGTAAGTGCTGTGAAAGATTCTGTGCTTTGCTGGGCGCCATTTACATCCTGAAATATGCCTGTAACCATAATGCTCACCGGTTTGCCGGAAACATAAACGTTATGAGCTAAAGGAAAAAAGAAAAGCGCGAACAGCACAAGGCTCGCAAATAATAGGTAAATGCTTTGAATACGTTGCAGCATGATATTAAAATTATAAAGGCAAATATAAATGTTTTAATGGTTGCCTTATGGCATTTTATTGTGCGGTTAATTTTCTTTTTATGATAACTAATGCATTATATTTATAATTATTTTCTTAATTATTTGTTGAGATGACCAAACCTCCAGTTAACAACCTATCGCCCCAGGAAGTAAAATTTGATGATGCGCATTTGAAAAAGATATTTCTGGAGCATTTGAACAGTATTTATTGCGGCAAGCAACACCTGATACAGTTTTTTGATGAAATTCAAGAGCTGGCAACATTGAAGTTTTTAAAGAACGCGATAAAGGAATGTTGCGATGATGCCCTGGATCAATTACAGCATTTGGATAGTATATTTAATTCCATTAATGAAGATCAGTCAAAAATCAGTGTTCTGGGTATGAAAGCCATGACGTTAGAGGCTTATATATCGGCCATTAAAGCGGGCAAAACTCCCATGGAGCGCGATGTTTTTATTGTTTTTTATCTACAGTTAATAGAAGGTATTGAAGTAACTTATTTTAAAGTATTGCGGAATCTGGCTAAAGCTATAGGATACAGCAACACTTTTCTGGATAAGCCATTTAACCAGGCTTTGGAAGATAAGATCATGTTTGAATCTATTTACAAAGAATATATCAGTGAGCCG
Organism: Mucilaginibacter sp. NFX135; assembly: GCF_048565145.1. NCBI lineage: Bacteria > Pseudomonadati > Bacteroidota > Sphingobacteriia > Sphingobacteriales > Sphingobacteriaceae > Mucilaginibacter > Mucilaginibacter sp. NFX135. Next base: position 5,958,563 of record NZ_CP183412.1, on the reverse strand, counting down.
GCTTCCTGATCAGCTGCCTCATCAATCCTTATGACGAAATAATGAACACCCTTCCCCGGCATATTAGTAACTTTGCCGCGTGACCGCTAAACAACGTTATTTTATTGAACTGGCTTATGATGGTACCCATTACCACGGCTGGCAGATACAGCAAAATGCTGTGAGTGTACAAGAGCTATTAAATAATGCCCTGGCTACTATTTTGCGCCAACCCATTGAAACTACCGGCTGTGGTCGCACGGATACGGGTGTACATGCCCGCGAGTTTTTTGCCCATTTTGATGTGGATGAAGATCATGGATCATGGACCGTAGATCATAGTAAAAAGATAGGAGGCAATGAACCATCAACCATAAACCATCAACTTCGCGGCCTCAATTCACTTCTTCCGCCTGATATCGCCATAAAAAATATCATCCCGGTTCATAACAATGCACATGCACGTTTTGATGCTACGCAGCGGTCTTATCAGTATCATATCCATTTTCATAAAGATCCGTTTTTACATGGTTATTCCTGGATGGTTCGTGATGTGCCCGATATGGTGCTGATGAACCAGGCGGCTGCTATTATTATAGAGTATACCGATTTTAGCTGTTTCAGTAAGTCGAATACTCAGGTTAAAACCAATAATTGTAAAATAACCCGGGCCGAATGGGTAAAAACAGAGCAGGGCATTGTTTTCCATATTTCGGCTGATAGATTTTTGCGTAACATGGTACGGGCTATTGTGGGCACCCTGATAATGGTTGGCAAGCACGAAATAGAACCCGAAGCCGTGCGTGCCATTATTGAAAGTAAAAACCGCTCAAATGCCGGTACCAGCGTGCCGGCATGCGGCTTATATTTAACGGAGGTAAAATATTCGTTTTTAGTATCAAGTAGTTAGTATCAAGTATCACGATACTTTGTCTTATAACTACCATGTTGCAATCTTCAAACACTATTGATCTATTTTTTATTCGATATTTGCTAAGCTAAAGTCTTGATACTTGATACTAACTACTTGATACTATGTCTGAGGTAACCGGAAAAGCGCTTGATTGGAAATTGTTAAAACGGGTAATGCACTATGTAAAGCCGTATAACAGCACGTTTGTAATTTCGGCATTTTTAACCATTTTCCTGGCGGCTGGCGCATTGCTGCAACCAATCCTCATACAACGAACGTTAGATAAGGACATTTTGAATGATAATTACGATGGTTTACTTTTTATGGTGGGGTTGATGATAACCCAGCTCATTGTACTAACCATTGCCCAGTATTATCAAACCTATTTAACCAATGCCCTGGGGCAATCCGTTATCCGCGATTTGCGGATTGATATTTTTAACCATATTACAAGTTTGCGCCTTAAATATTTTGATCGTACGCCTATTGGTATGCTCATTACCCGTACGGTATCTGATCTGGAAACCATTGCCGATATTTTTTCCGAAGGGTTGATCTCGATCATGGGCGATATGCTGCTGGTATTCGCGGTGATCGGCTTTATGTTATATGAAGACTGGAAACTGGCCTTCATCACGCTGATCCCGATGCCCTTTCTGTTTGCATCAACCTATGTTTTTAAAGAAGCCATTAAATCATCATTCCAGGATGTGCGTACACAGGTAGCCCGGTTGAATACTTTTTTGGCCGAACATATTTCGGGTATCGGCATCATTCAACTGTTTGCCCGTGAAGACCAGGAGATGCGGAAGTTTAAGGAAGTTAACCTGAAATATCGCGACGCCAACATTCGCTCCAACTGGTATTACTCCATATTTTTCCCGGTGGTCGAAATTTTGTTTGCCATTTGTATGGGCCTGCTGGTATGGTACGGTTGTAAAAGGATGTTATCTGATAATCAGCTGTCCGCTATTTCGGCAAGGCCGGGCGGTATTACTCCTGGTGTTATTACGGGCTTTATTGTGTTGCTCAATATGTTGTTCAGGCCGATCCGTCAACTGGCCGATAAATTTAACACCCTGCAAATGGGTATGGTTGGTGCCGACAGGATATTTAAGGTATTGGATACCGATGAGGTTGCCATAGATACCGGCCAGATCAGTACCGGCAGATTACGGGGCGACATCGAGTTTAGCAAAGTATGGTTTGCCTATAACGACGAGAACTGGGTTTTAAAGGACATCAATTTTCATATTAAGCCTGGCGAAACGCTGGCGCTGGTAGGTGCCACCGGTGCGGGTAAATCATCAACTATCAATATCCTGAACCGTTTTTACGAGATAGGGGCAGGCAGTGTAAAAGTTGACGGGCATGATATTCGCGATTACCAGGTAGAGTTTTTACGCTCACAGATTGCTACTGTGATACAGGATGTGTTTTTATTTACCGATACCATTGCTAATAACATCAGTCTGAATAATCAATCCATTACCCGAGAGCAGATCATAGCCGCGGCAAAAGATGTTGGGGCGCATGAGTTTATAGAACGCTTGCCTGGGGGATACGATTATAATGTAATGGAAAGAGGCTCTACGCTATCGGCAGGGCAATCGCAGCTGATCTCATTTATCAGAGCATTGGTATATAATCCTGCTATATTGGTTTTGGACGAGGCTACTTCATCCGTTGATACCGAAACTGAAATGCTGATCCAGAATGCCATCAATAAACTCATGCAAGGGCGTACAGCTATTGTGATAGCCCATCGCTTGTCTACCATACAAAACGCCGACCGTATTATAGTGCTTGACCATGGAGAGATCATGGAAAGTGGTACCCATCAGGAGCTTCTTAAAATTGAGAACGGCCACTACCGTAAGCTGTATGATCTGCAGTTTAATTCGGCTGGAATAGCGAGATGAGTTCTGAGTCTTAGCTTTTAGTATAAAGCCGACTTCGCTCTGTTTTACCCTATTCATAGAGTAGAGGGCTTAGCAAGCAACTGATGACTTAAAACCTTAAACTTAAGACTTGATTACGGTTGTACCTTGCCTTTTTCCATTCCCTTTTCCTTTGGTGGATTTTTTATCGGTTCAACGGGCTGTTCTTCTTTCTCGTGCTTTTTGGCAATGTTACCGCCATGTGGCTTATCGGCGTGATATCGCTTGTCTTCCTTGCGTACTTTGCTTTTACCGCCATTATCGTTCGGTCTTTTAGATGGTGTATCAGAAGGCGAAGGTTTGTTGGGTGAATTTGCTGGCTTTGTCATACTAAATGGAACAACAGGAGCAAGGTTTTTGTTTAATTTGTAAGTTGCAGACGTTAATAAATGTTAAAACTATGGGTATAACCGGTTAATAAACCATATTTATAACTAATAAACTTTTACCTTTAATGCAGGTTTGTTAATTTCGCACAAATACATAGATGTGAGATATGTGGTATGAGATGTTAGATGAGCTTCAAGAATTAGCTGTCTTTGTCTCATATCTCATATCTCGCGTCTCAGATCTCACATATGGAAGAATTTGAAGCAAGCGCATCAGCAAAAAAGACAAAAACCATATACATATCAACCGTATTCGGTATTGCTATGGTATTGTTAATGATAGGGTTGTTAGGCCTGTTTTTGGTATATGCCAATAATATATCACGCTATGTAAAAGAAAATATAGTGTTGAACATTTTTGTTGATGATGCCGCGCATGAAACCGATGTACTACAGCTGCAAAAGCAACTGGAAAGCAATGTGATGGTAAAGCAAACCCAATATGTAAGTAAAGAACTGGCTGCGCGTAACCTGCAAAAAGACCTGGGCGAAGATTTTGTGAAATTTCTGGGTTATAACCCCCTGTCGCAATCTATCGATGTTTATCTGAAGGCAGATTATACCAATAACAAGGATATTGAAAAGTTCAAAGCCGAGTTGTTGAAAAACCCGCTGATCAAAGAGGTTAAATACCAGCAATCCTTGGTCGACCAAATGAACCAAAACGTAACTTCCATCAGTTTGATCATCCTTATTTTTGCAGGTATATTTGTTGTATTATCTGTAGCGCTGATCAATAACACAATCCGTTTGGCTATTTATTCACAACGTTTCCTAATCAAATCCATGCAGTTGGTTGGAGCTACCAAAAGCTTTATCCGCAAGCCGTTTTTGCTGTATGGTATATGGCACGGCCTTTTGGGTGGATTGATCGCTATTATTTTACTGGTGGGTACACTGTATGTAGCTTACAGAAATATTCCAGACCTGGTTTTCCTCCAAAATTACACCGAATTTGGTATTGTATTTTTAGGAGTGATTGGCCTGGGCATCTTTATATCGGGCTTCAGTACGTTTTTGGCAGTTAATAAATTTTTACGTTTAAAAATATACGACCTGTATAGGTAATTCAAAATTAAAAAGTCAAAATTCAAAACCATCAGGTCGCGAAAATTCACTAATTCAATAACTCACTAATTCAGTCATTAAAAAGATATGGCACAACCAGTTAAACCAGTTTCGACTGTAAAAACAACACAGGCAGCTAAGCCGGCATCAAAAGCAACAGGTACCGAACCGGTACAATTCATATTTGATAAAAGCAATTACAGATGGCTCATCATCAGCGTTGCTGTTGTAGCTTTTGGCTTTGTATTAATGGCAGGCACAACTGATATTTACAGTACTACCAAAATCGTAATAGCGCCCATTGTAGTATTAGCAGGATTTGCTCTTGGCTTTTTCGCTATATTAAAAAAGCCGGCAACCAATTAATTACCATAGCTGATCCAATCCTAATCTACCCCTAATGAACATCATTCACGTTATTGTCCTGGCTATAATTGAAGGGATAACAGAGTTTCTGCCCGTATCATCAACCGGACATATGATCATTGCGTCATCAGTAATGGGCATAGCTGCCGATCCCTTTGTTAAGCTTTTTACCATTGCTATACAGCTTGGCGCCATATTATCGGTGGTAGTTTTATACTATAAAAGATTTTTGCAGTCGATTAATTTTTACATTAAGTTATTGGTGGCCTTTATACCCGCAGCCGTATTTGGGGTGTTGTTTAGCAAAAAGATTGATGCCCTGCTGGAGAGCGCGCTAACCGTGGGCATTACTTTATTTGTAGGTGGTATCATATTACTGTTTGTAGATAAATGGTTCAACAAACCAACCGTAAAAGCCGAAAAAGATATCAGCTATTTGACAGCCCTTAAAATCGGTTTTTTTCAGTGTCTGGCCATGATTCCTGGTACTTCGCGCTCGGCAGCAACTATTGTTGGTGGGATGTCGCAAAAACTAACCCGTACCGCGGCAGCGGAGTTCTCTTTCTTTTTAGCCGTACCTACCATGTTTGCAGCAACCGCCAAAAAGCTGTATGATTTTCATAAAGAAGGCCACATATTTACCGGCGAAGAAATTAAACTGCTGGCCATAGGTAATGTGATCGCGTTTATAGTAGCTATGCTGGCTATCAAAACATTTATTACTTTTTTAGAACGTAAGGGTTTTATGATATTTGGCTGGTACCGTATTGTTGTGGGCGCTGTTATTATCGGTTTAATTTTGAGCGGGCATCCTTTGCAGATATTGTAAAGTTATCTTTGTCTGAACCATGATCTATAGGATTTGAGGATTATCATGATTTATCCTTTAGTCCCTTTATCCTATAAATCATGGTTCAGAAACTGAAATCCACATTCAGACTATTTCCCTACCTTTGCCGCTTTAATAGCACTCATTGAAGAAAACATATACGCATATACAGGAGTTTGCCGAAGGACAGCTACTGCTGGTTAATAAGCCCTACAAATGGACAAGCTTTGACGTGGTGGGCAAGATCCGCAACGCGTTTAAGCCGCTTAAACTCAAAGTAGGCCACGCTGGTACACTCGATCCGCTGGCTACCGGTTTGCTAATCATCTGCACTGGCAAAATGACCAAACAAATCGACACCTTCCAGGCCGAAGAAAAAGAATATACTGGTACCATGACATTGGGCGCCACCACGCCATCCTATGATATGGAAACCGAGCCCGACAATAAATTCGACATTAGCCAACTTACCGAAGAGCAGCTGCGTAATAACTGCAGGCAGTTTACCGGTGATATACAACAGTATCCGCCGGCACATTCGGCCATCAAAATTGACGGCGAGCGTCTGTACGAAAAAGCCCGCAGGGGCGAAGAGGTGGAACTGCGTTTGCGCAGCGTGACCATCACAGAGTTTGAACTGACGCGGATTGAACTGCCCGAAGTTGATTTTAGAGTGGTGTGCAGCAAGGGAACTTATATCCGGTCGTTAGTGAATGATTTTGGAGCTGCGCTCAATAACGGGGCTTATCTTTCCAAACTCAGGCGTACACGCAGCGGTAATTTCCAGGTAGCGGATGCCTGGGAAGTAATGGAATTGGTAACCATGATTAGGGAGTTAAAGACCAGCGATGGCGCACCGGAGATTTAAATTTAATAAAAAGCTGTTGTCATTTCGAACGGAGGGAGAAGCTATCTCTTGAACGAAGTGAAAAATCTTTTGCGACTGATATGTTCCGCGCAAAAGATTTCTCCTCGTACCTCGTTCGAAATGACATTTCTTTTCTCCGACTTGTCATTTCGAACGAGCGGCCGGGGCAAAGAGGGCAGGGCGAGGAGAAATCTTTTGCGCCACGTTTACAATCAGGCCAAATTTGTACATTTAAAACATGTGGAATCATAACTACTATGTTTACATTACAACTAACCCTGATCGGACAGTACTGTATATTGGTGTTACAAATGATATCAGTGTAAGAATTATTCAACATACAGAAAACAAGGGCACAAAGCGATCATTTACCGGTAAATACTATTGCTACCTCTTGGTTTATTACGAGCATTTTACACACATTGAACATGCTATTGAAAGGGAAAAAGAGATTAAAAAGTGGAGGAGAGAAAAGAAAGAGGCTTTGATTGCGACAACAAATCCAAACTGGATATTTCTGAATGAGGAAGTAAGTGGGGAGTAATGGAATTTTATGTATTATAAATAGTTGAATTCAATAAAAAAACCGTTGTCATTTCTACCGAAGTGAAAAATATTTTGCGATTGACATGTCCCGCGTAAAAGATTTCTCCTCGCGCCACTACGCTTTCCATCCCTCTGCTCGTTCGAAATGACATTGGGGTTTTTAATGTTAGCGGAAGAAATCTTCTACGCAAGATATGCCCCGCGCAAAAGATTTCTCCTCGTACCTCGTTCGAAATGACAGGGTGGTATTTTAAAAAATATGGCAACCCAACAATTACATCCGAACGTCAAAATAATTGACTTTTATAGTCTTAACGGTCAAAAAATTAACTTTGTGTTTTTACGCATATCATGAGGGTTTACAATCATATTGACGAATTTACAGCGGTAAAAAACGCGGTGGTAACCATCGGTACTTTTGATGGGGTACACATCGGTCACCGTAAAATTATATCGGGGATAAAGGAAATAGCGGATAGTATTGGTGGCGAAACGGTGATCCTGACCTTCTTCCCGCATCCGCGTATGATACTGCACCCGGAGGATGAAAGCCTGAAACTGATCACCACTATTACCGAAAAAGCACAATTAATGGAAGATCTGGGTGTGGACCATTTGATCATCACCCCGTTTTCAAGAGATTTTTCGAACCAAACCGCCGAGAGTTATATCCGGGATGTGCTGGTGAATAAAATAGGCACTAAAAAAATTGTGATCGGTTATGATCACCGCTTCGGGAAAGATCGACAGGGAGGCCTGGAAGATCTGCAAAAGCTTGGTCCGGTTTATGGTTTTGATGTAGTAGAAATACCCGAGCAGGACATCAACGAAGTAGCCATCAGCTCTACCCGCATCCGTAACGCCTTATTGAATGGGGAGATAGACCTGGCCAATTCTTTCTTGGGTTATCCATTCTTTATCACCGGTACCGTGATCCGCGGCGACCAGATCGGCAGGCAATTGGGTTATCCTACAGCTAATATCGTGGTAGAAGAAAAATATAAGCTTATCCCGACCGACGGTATTTTTGCCGTAACGGTAACCGTTGCAGGCAATACGTATAAGGGCATGGCTTATATTGGAAGCCGGCCAACGGTTAATGGCCTTACGCGGAACATCGAGGTGAATATTTTTGATTTCGATCAGGAGATCTATAATCAGGCTATCCGCATGGAGTTTCACCATTATGTGCGTGGTGACGTTAAATTTGCCTCTCTTGATGAACTTAAAGTGCAGCTGGCAAGGGATAAGGAAGATGTGTTGGCGTTGTTAGCTCATTAGTTCACTTGTTCAATGGTTCATTAGTCTTAGCAATAACTTAACTCGGAAAAATCCATTCTAAAGTGGACAATCATAGGATACCGATAACAACTTTTTGAGTTATTTTTCTGTATTCATAGCTCCCTGGGTTTAGTCAACGGTTAAATGATAATGTTCCAAAGGCTTCAGCCAAAATTTGCAAGTGGGATGTTTTTAAGGAGATTTCCCCCACAAATGAACTAATGAACCAGTGAACTAATGAACATTTTTGTACCTTTACCTGTCAATATGGCTCTGTCAGTTGCCTTGGCGCAATTGTTGAGTTTATGTGTTCATATCAAAATAATATGTTAGATTTTATCAGTAAGCTTTTTGGAAGCAAATCAGAACGGGATGTAAAAGCGATACAGCCTATAGTTGAAAAAATTAAGGCTGAATTTGCAAAACTCGGAAACATCAGCAATGATGAGCTTAGAGCTAAAACCATAAATTTTAAAGAAACCATTGCCCAGGGGCTTTCCGGCATTGATAGCGAGATTCAAGCTATTAAAGACCGTACCGAGAATGAGCTGGATATGGATGTAAGCGAAAAAGTGGAGCTTTATACCCAGTTGGATAAGCTGGAAAAAGACCGCAATAAAGAGCTGGAAGATATATTGTTAAATATATTGCCCGAAGCATTCGCGGTTGTTAAAGAAACTGCCCGCCGCTTTGCCGGTAATAAAACCATTGAAGTTACTGCCACCCAGTTTGATCGTGAGCTTGCCGCACGCAAGAACAACGTGATTATTAAAGGCGACCAGGCTATACACCATAATACCTGGCTTGCTGCCGGTAATGAGGTTACCTGGGATATGGTACACTATGATGTACAGCTTATTGGTGGTATTGTATTGCACCAGGGTAAAATATCAGAAATGGCCACAGGTGAGGGTAAAACACTGGTAGCCACGCTGCCTGCTTATCTGAACGCGCTGGCCGGTCAGGGTGTGCACATCGTAACGGTGAATGATTACCTGGCACGTCGTGACAGCGAGTGGATGGGACCTTTGTATGAGTTCCACGGTTTATCGGTTGATTGTATTGATAAACACGAACCAAATTCTGAGGAACGCCGTTTAGCTTATCTGGCCGATATTACTTTTGGTACCAACAACGAGTTTGGTTTTGACTACCTGCGTGACAATATGACACGTAGCCCGGAAGAACTGGTACAACGCAAACTGCATTATGCCATGGTGGATGAGGTCGATTCAGTATTAATTGATGATGCCCGTACACCTTTAATTATATCTGGCCCCATCCCTCGCGGTGATGAGCATGAGTTTTATGAGCTGAAACCACGCATTGAGCGTTTGGTTAACGCGCAGAAAGCTTATGTGAATGGTGTATTGAACGAAGCTAAAAAAGCCATTAACGAAGGTAATACCGATGTTGACGGCGGAGGTTTAGCTCTATTGCGTGCCTTTAGAGGTTTGCCAAAAAGCAAGGCTTTAATTAAATTTTTGAGTGAAGGCGGTAATCGGACGATTTTGCAGAAAGTAGAAAATCACTACATGCAGGATCAAGGTAAGGATATGCCAAAAGTTGACGCGGAGCTTTACTTTGTGATCGACGAAAAAAATAACCAGGTGGAACTGGCCGAAAAAGGTATCGAATTGATCACCTCATCAGGCGAAGATCCTCACTTTTTTGTGATGCCTGACGTAGGTACCGAAATTGCCGAGATCGAAAAATCGAGCCTAAGCGCCGAAGAAAAAATTGCCCGCAAGGATGAGCTGATGCGTGATTTCTCTATCAAATCTGAACGTATCCACTCGGTAAACCAGTTATTGAAAGCTTATACTTTGTTTGAAAAAGATACGGAGTATATCCTTGACGAAGGCAAGGTGAAAATTGTGGATGAGCAAACCGGTCGTGTGTTAGACGGTCGTCGTTACTCAGATGGATTACACCAAGCTATCGAAGCAAAAGAAAATGTTAAGGTAGAGGACGCGACACAAACCTTCGCCACCATCACTTTGCAAAACTATTTCCGTATGTACCACAAATTGTGCGGTATGACGGGTACTGCCGTTACCGAAGCAGGTGAGTTTTGGGAAATATACAAACTGGATGTGGTAGAGATACCAACCAATACGCCGGCAAGTCGTGAAGACAGGCAGGATCTGGTTTACCGCACTGTTCGTGAAAAATATAATGCGGTTGCCGATGAGATCGTGAAACTGACTGAGGCCGGTCGCCCGGTACTGGTAGGTACAACATCGGTTGAAATTTCGGAATTGCTGAGCCGCATGCTGAAACTGCGCGGTATCAAACATAATGTACTGAACGCCAAGATGCACCAGAAAGAGGCCGATATTGTGGCCGAAGCCGGTAAAACAGGCACCGTAACCATTGCTACCAACATGGCTGGTCGTGGCACGGATATAAAATTAGGTCCGGGTGTTAAGGATGCGGGTGGTTTGGCCATTGTAGGTACAGAGCGCCATGAGTCGCGCCGGGTAGACAGGCAGCTGCGTGGTCGTGCCGGTCGCCAGGGCGACCCGGGTTCGTCTCAGTTCTTCGTATCGTTAGAGGATAACCTGATGCGTTTATTCGGGTCAGAGCGGATCTCTAACCTGATGGTACGTATGGGTATTGAAGAGGGCGAAGTAATACAGCACTCCATGATCTCCAAATCAATAGAGCGTGCACAGAAAAAGGTAGAAGAAAACAACTTTGGTATCCGTAAGCGTTTGCTGGAGTATGATGATGTGATGAACTCACAGCGTACCGTAATTTATACCAAACGTAAAAACGCATTGTTTGGCGAACGTTTGGACGTTGATTTGAGCAATACCATATTTGATGTGGTTGAAGATATTGTGACCGAATACAAAGAAGCAAACAATTACGAAGGCTTTACGCTGGAAGTGATCCGTTTGTTCTCGGTTGATATTGAGCTGGACATTGATGAGTTCGCGTCTAAAAATATCGCTGCCCTTACCGACAGAACTTTCCAAACGGTAATGGACTTTTACAAACGTAAACAAGAAGCGGTGGCACAACAAGCTTACCCGGTATTGAAAGATGTATTTGATACCCGCGGGCAGTACGTGGAAAATATTGTGGTTCCGTTTAGCGATGGTATCCACGGCATCCAGGTTTCTGTACCATTGAAAAAAGCGGTAGAGAACCATGGGGTAGAGGTGTTTAAATCGTTTGAAAAGAACGTAACCCTGTACCTGATTGATGATGCCTGGAAAGAGCATTTGCGCGAAATGGACGAGTTAAAACAATCTGTACAGAACGCGGTTTATGAGCAAAAGGATCCGCTGTTGGTTTACAAGTTTGAAGCTTTTGAACTATTCAGAGGGATGCTGGCCAATGTGAATAAAGAGATCGTGAGCTTCCTGTTCAGGGGCGGTATACCGGTTCAGCAGCAAGCTGATGAAGTACGTGAAGCCAGACCAGAGCCAAAGCTTGATCTGCGCAAAATGAAAACCACCAAAGCCGAGCTGGTTAGCGAAAGCAATGGCATACCAATGGATGATTTCCGCGAGCAGCAGAAAGCCACCCCGGTTAGGGTTGAAAACAAGATCGGCCGTAACGACCCTTGTCCATGCGGAAGCGGCAAAAAATATAAAAACTGCCACGGCGTAGGGCAGAATTAAGAATATACAATACAGTACGTCATTGCGAGGAACGAAGCAAGAGCCCCCTCTAAATCTCCCCAAAGGGGGAGACTTCAAAAACGTGTTTTAAAGTCCTCTCCTTTGGAGAGGGTTGGGTGAGGCTCTTGCTTCGTTCCTCGCAATGACGGTTTTAATAGAGCAAACCAATGAAAAAAGCAGTATTTGATCATCAAGCTAAACCAGCCTTTATCAAATATTGCATTTTTTTTGTTCTGATCATAGCATCAACCCATGCTTTTGCACAGCAAACACGCGGCAGAGTTGAAGTTGTCAGGGATCCCCTTGTGGATACGCTGATAGCCAAACGTTATGAAATGAGCAATGCCGCCGGCGTTCCTGCCGCCTTTTCATCTTACGGTTACCGGGTGCAGATCTTCAGCGGCTCAAACCGCAAGGATGCCTATAATGCCCAGGCCAGGCTGCAAAGCGAATACCCGGAACTGCGCACCTACATTATATATAACGAACCCAATTTTAAAGTTCGTGCCGGCGATTTCAGGACCCGCCTGGAAGCGCAGAAGCTGATGCAGGAATTGCGGGCGTCCTTCTCGAGCCTGTTCATCATCTCAGAAAAAATAAATCTACCCAAAACGGATACCAATGATTAAAGAACAAATACAGGAATTATCCCACAAAATATTTAACGATGTAGTAGCCAATCGCCGGCACTTACATACCAATCCTGAGCTGTCATTTCACGAACAAAAAACATCTGCTTTTGTAGCCGGCAAGTTAGACGAGCTGGGTTTAACCTACGAAAAAATGGCCGATACAGGCTTGGTTGCTTTAATCAAAGGCGATTTACCATCCGATAAGGTAGTAGCCCTTCGTGCCGATATGGACGCGTTGCCGATTACCGAGGCTAATGATGTGCCCTACAAATCGCAGAACGTAGGCGTAATGCATGCTTGCGGACATGATGCGCATACTTCGTCGTTATTAGGCACCGCCCGTATATTAACCGAACTGAAAAGTCAGTTCGCCGGTACAGTAAAGCTGATATTTCAACCCGCCGAAGAGAAGCTGCCTGGTGGAGCCAGCCTCATGATCAAAGAGGGTGTGCTGGAAAATCCAAAACCGCAGGCCGTATTGGGGCAGCATGTAATGCCATTGATCGATGCAGGTAAAGTGGGTTTTCGTGCAGGCAAATATATGGCCTCAACCGATGAGCTTTATGTTACCGTAAAAGGTAAAGGAGGGCACGGAGCGCAGCCACAACAAAACATCGACCCGGTAATTATTACCGCTCATATATTAACCGCGTTGCAACAGGTAGTAAGCCGTTTTGCGGATCCGAAAAGCCCGTCGGTATTGTCATTTGGTAAGGTGATCGCCAATGGCGCCACCAACGTGATCCCGAATGAGGTTTACCTGGAAGGAACCTTCCGCACCATGGACGAAAAATGGCGCGAAGAGGCCCATAAACGCATGAAGAAAATGGCCGAAGGTATTGCCGAAAGCATGGGCGGCAGCTGCGATTTTAATATTATGCGTGGCTATCCCTTCTTGATAAACGAAGAAGTGTTAACCGCCGCGACCCGTGGCCACGCCGAAGATTACCTGGGTAAAGAAAACGTACTCGATCTGGACATCTGGATGGCTGCCGAAGATTTCGCATACTACTCGCAGGTAGCCGACAGCTGTTTTTACCGCCTGGGCACCCGTAACGAAAATCGCGGCATTACCTCATCGGTACATACACCAACCTTTGATGTGGAAGAGGACGCCTTTAAGATCAGTACCGGCCTGATGGCTTACCTGGCTATTAAGCAATTAGGAAATTAATCAAAAGAGACGTCAATAAAGCCATGTCATTGCGAGGAGGAACGACGAAGCAATCGCGAACAGCACAGGGTTAACTTGCATAGTTCGCGATTGCCACGCTGCGCTCGCAATGACATGGTATAACAATTATGGCCAAATAACATCAATACCTTGATGAAAAAAACAATCATAGCGCTGGTATTAATCATTACCTCGAGTTCTACTTTCGCGCAGGAGATCAAGCGTTTTAATCCGGATACTATACGTACTATTGTGATCGACTCGCTGGTTGATATCAAATCGCACAAGTTAAACGCGCAGGATTTTATTGATGCCGTACTGGCCGATACCAGTTTTTATAAGGCTTTTCAAAATATGAAGCGCTATGGTTTTACCGCCGAGAACCGCATTTTTACGTACGATAAAAAGAATAAGGTAGATGGTAAGATCTACCGAAAGATCATTCACAGCAACGCCGCCGGGAAGCACCGGATGGAATATATAGCCAAAACTGATAGCGGTAATATGTTTAAAAAGAACGGCAAATACCAGCTGTATACCGTAGAGATGTTCGATTATATTTTCATGAACGCCTATAACTCTGATTTTGCCAAGGGTGACGCCCTGCCGGGTTCGGGAGGCAAAAATGAATCATATAAGGACAAGCTCAAGACGCTTATTTTTACACCGGGACGCAGGGTAAAAGGGATCCCTTTCATCAGTAGTAAAACCGAGATTTTTGCGGGCGATATGCGCGGTTATTATTACTATGAATTTGCGCGGGGTAAGTACCTGGATACTATCCCGGTTTACCGTTTCAGGGTGCGGTGCAAGCCGAGTACATCAGATGGCGATACTATGATCAAAGAAATGACCACCATATTTGATGAGCGTACCTTTCAGATCCTGGGCCGCTATATCGATATGAAGTTCAGCAATATGTTTGTTGATTTTAATGTGCAGATGAACATTGAGCTTAATAGTTTTGAGGGAGAGTTATTGCCTACCAAAATAACCTACCAGGGTAACTGGAATATCCCTTTCCACAAAGAAGAACGCGCCAGCTTTTTAATTGTGCATAAGGATTATAAAAAGGAATAAAAAAAAGCAGGCTCCGTTTTCAGGAGCCTGCTTTTTTTTTATAAACTATTGATCCACTTCACCAGTTCATCGCGTGATTTGCCGGTTTTTTGCTGAAGTTTCCCCAACAATTCATCGTCCTTTCCTTCTTCGTGTACCAGGTCGTCATCTGTCAGATCGCCGTAGGCTTGTTTTATTTTTCCTTTTAACTCGTTCCAGCCACCCTTTAATTCTAATTTGTCCATGATGTTTTTATTTAGATGTATTTTAATAACAACAGGAAATGGGTTTGGGTTTTTAACAATATCAAAACCGTGGGTTGTGGGTTGCCATATGGAACTGCTCATTGCCTGTTTAGACACAGGCGAGGAGAGAACAGGATCATCATTATCCTTTCCTTAATTATTAGTTCTAAACATCTTTAATCTTATTAAAATATCTTATTTTTAAGATAAATCATAAATTAAGCATGGCTATGACATCCAGGCTATTCACCAAAAACAAACGCGTTATACTATATGGTGCCGCGCTGGCTGTACTTTTGTTTTTATTGAAATGGCTCGAGTTTCATTTTATCATTATCAATAATGCTTATGAGGTTTACATAGGCGCCATAGCCCTGTTCTTTACTTTGCTTGGTATCTGGCTTGCCCTGAAACTGACTAAACCCAAAGTACAAACCATAGTTGTGGAAAAACCGGTTTATATCAACGATGTGTCTGATTTTTCACCTAATCAGCATGAACTGGAACGCCTCAACCTGAGCCGGCGTGAACTGGAAGTATTGGAGCTGATGGCCGAAGGCTTAAGTAACCAGGAAATATCGGCGCGCTTGTTCGTATCGCTCAATACCATTAAAACGCATTCATCAAACCTGTTTGATAAAATGGAAGTAAAGCGCCGCACACAGGCTATTGAAATGGCTAAAAGATTGTGCATTATACCATAATAAAGCTCACACTTTGGTATGAAATGATACTGCATTTTTCAAAATCACCCGAAAGTATGACCAAAATTAGTTCGTGATCGCCCAAATTTGTTCTCGTTAAACCATTAAAATAAACATCATGAAAAAAAATGTACTTGTTTTTGGAGCAATCGCGGGAATCATCACAGCAGGATGGATGATGGTTGCAGTTGTTGGGCACTACAATAATCCAAATTTTGAAGGCAGCATGTGGATGGGCTGCGCGTCCATGATCGTGGCCTTTTCCTTTATTTTTGTCGCGGTAAAAAATTTCAGAGATAAGTATAACAATGGCACTATCTCCTTTGGGAAGGCTTTAAAAATGGGGCTTTACATTGTGCTGATAGGCTCAACCATATATGTGCTCACCTGGTTGGTTGCATATTATTGTTTTATGCCAGATTTTATGGATAAATACGTGGCTCATGTTATTGACAAAGCAAAAGCCGGTGGTGCCAGCCAGGCCGAGATAGCCCGACAAAAACAACAAATGGCGGGCTATGTCAGTATGTATAAAAATCCGTTTGGGGTAATTGTACTCACCTATATCGAGATTTTGCCCGTGGGCCTGGTTATCGCGTTAATAGCCGCTGTGATCTTAAAGCGCAAACCTGCTACTGAGGTGGGGATACACACTGTTTAATAATTTTAAGTCTTTTTGCGATGGCTTTGTTTTGGGAGGGGGGCATATAATGCGTCTCTACAAAAACAAATCTTAATGATTGGCCTTCCAGGTTTTTAATTCCTCGGCTATAAAATGCTTTACCAGGTCGGCGTACATTTTTTCTATCGCGTCTGGGCAAAGGCCTTCGGCTTGAGCCCATGACCTTCTTTCTGCAAGCATGGCTTTAAACCGTTCGGGAGAGGCAACATCGGTGGGGTTTCTTTTGAATCTGGCTGCCGCCTGTACATATTTGAACCGCCGGCCTATCAATGCGATCACCAGCCGGTCTATGGCGTCAATTTCCCGCCGTATGTCGGTCATATCCTGGCATTCGTCAGGCTGATTGTTGGTGATATTCATTTTTCTGTTTATTGCGGCTTAGTTTCGTTATAATAAAACTTCTCCTTTTTCACCAGACCGTTCTCCCATTGCTGTACCGAAATTTCGGTTCTATACATCAGTTTTTGATCTTCCCGGTTGGTAATGGTCATTTCATATTCGCTAAAAACCACCTGGTTCACCTCATCAATGGCTTGCTTGGTTATTACCAATGCCAAACCAAATTTGTCCAGCAAAAATTTTTCGCGGGCTATGCAATTTTGTTTCCCGGTGGTAGCGGCAGCTTCGTTTTCCTGAAGCGCCACCTCATCGCTATAAAATAACTCCATGGCTTTTATGGTCTGATCGGTAGTAATAAGCCGGTTAAAAGCCTCAACTTTATCTTTTAGTTTGCTCATGATTTATAAAATATTTATAAAGCCAGATCCTCTTCCTCCACTACCTGGTAACGCGGTTCATGCAGTATCGGGAAATTGCAGGAGTTGGCAATAAAACACATTTTATTAGCCTCCTTGTGCAGTTCATTGGCTTTGTCAATCATCGCTCCATCGGTAACGGTAATCACCGGCCTTAACAGGATCACCGTAAAACAACCGCTTCCGTTTGTGTTTTCGAGCATTACACCTTCGGCGTTGTCTTCATAAGCGGTTACCACAACACCTGCTGTAGTGCACAAATGCAGATACCACAGCATGTGGCAGGATGAAACCGCGGCAACCAACAGGTCCTCCGGACTATGCTTTGATCTGTCGCCGCGAAAATCCGGGTCTGATGAACCTAAGATACACTCTTTACCATCAATGTTGATCTCATGGCATCGTTCATAAGCCCGGTAATCTTTTGTTCCGCAACCTGTATTACCGGTCCAGGTTACGGTTGTTTGATAATGATGATTTTTCATTAGATAATTTGTTTTTAATGGCAACGAAGCTATCATGAGCCGATTTATTCATTCCGGTGTGAGCGGTAGCTCATGATGGTTTCATAGATGTAATATAAAGTAGGGTTAGCAGGTCTCAAACCCGTTTCCTGCTATTGTTTTTTAATTAAATTGTATCCGTTAACCAGCATGTAAAAGCCATAAGCAGAAGTGGCCATAGCCACTCCAATACCCATAATAGTTAAAGTAAGTGCCTGCGTATAATAGTGACCGGCCATCATGATGATGGCACTTATAGCAGCAAGGCAGGTCCAGGTGGCCAAATAATAGTCAATTTTTCTGTTGAACACCTTTGCCATAGGGTAAAAGTGCAAACCAACAATCAGGGCGATGGCGGGTAAAGTAAACTCCCGGTACCCTAATATAAGCAATATCACCGAAACAATGGGTATGGCTGTCCCTTCAATACCAAAAATGATCCCAAACCGGTTAGTCATCATTTTACCTTTAGCAGCATCGCTGTCGCTGGTAAATTTGGGGAATCTTTGCGCAGTTATTAACACCGTGATGCCGTATATCACAAATATGACACTGAAAATAGAAAAAAGGATCAACACGGCATAGTGGTCGTGCTGTTGCAGGCCACCCTGTGCTATACCCGCCCACATCATGGTAAAAAGCGCCATAAGTAATAACCCTCCGCCAATACTGCGGACCGCTATTTTTGGTAAAATTTGTGGTTCTTTTGTCATTACCTTAAGTTTATTACGCAGGATAATTGCCAGGTGATACAATAAGCAAACTATCCGTTCTTTACAAAACTGCAGGTGTTTTATTGTAATAAATTGTATAAAAACGACGACTGAGCGATGGCGACCGTTATTATACGGTATAGTTTTACTCTGCAGTTTTTATATGGCTCAGGTTTTGAATTTTACCTTCACCGAACGACCAGTTTTCTTTACCGCCGTTTTCTACCAGGGTAATGATCACATCGTTGATCAGCACCGGGGTTTCGGCTGCTATTTTACTGGCAATGGAGGCATATAGTTTTTCTTTTTGCTGATAAGTGCGGCCAGAACCTGCTGTTATCTGCACGTACACCATATTGCCGCTGTGTGTTATACCAAGATAGCTTTTTGGATAGTATAGTTGCGGGGCCTCCAGTTCTTCAATAACATGAAAATAATCATCCGGGGGCACATTAAATTCAGCCATTAATGATTCATGTACCGCCCTGGATACTTTATCCCTGGCATCAGCAGCCAATGTTTTCAACAAGCTTATTCGTACAAAAGGCATAAAACTAAATTATGGATAAATATTATACTAACTTAGTTTAGATAAATTTTTTAGCATTTTGTTACTTCTTAATGACAAAAACTTATTGATTTAGCACGATAATTATCATGGCTAATTATGTACCTATTACCTGTAGGCGCATATTTATTTTACTTGTTTAAACGTATAAATTCTATCGATAATCCTGGTTCTGGTCAATAGAACCCGGGATATACCTTGATGGTTTTGGCCTGCTTTTCATCATGTCCAAAAATGGGAAATGCGTTATACTCAGCGGCGATGGTTTGTATTTTGTTTAATGAAGCGGCTGCCAATTCCGGATCGGCGGTGGCGTAAGGAACGTTATTTCTGAAGTTAGCCTCTGTTAAGGCCGCATCAATACAAAGTAGCACATAACCGGAATTTACCGTATTGATCAGTACTGACTGATGACCAGGTGAGTGGCCCGGCGTTGATATCAACCGGATGTTATCGCAAAGCTGATAATCGCCATCAATTACCCGGTAGTTCATATTCTTAATGCGACATGCCGGTGGTGAATAATTTTCATCATCTAAAATGGCCAGCTCGTTTTGCTGTACCAAAATGGGTGTCCGGGTCTTAACGAAATAAGGGTTCCCTCCGGAATGGTCGCTGTGAAAATGCGTAGCTATTACCAGTTTGATGTCTTCCGGTTGCAGACCGGCACATTTAAGCAGATTGGGGAGGCGGTGTTCCTCCTCCATATACATATACAGGGCTCCATCAAGCGGGGTGCCCTTATAAAAATCGGGATTGTTCAGGAAAACCTCGGCAAAGCCTGTATCTATCAGAATTGGTCCATCGCTGGTATCCAGTAAATAAATACAAAGCGGCGAATGGATCATCTGAGGATTATCGGCCCCCAGATCGGTATTGAAGAAAAATTCCTTAAGTGTCCCATGGCCTGCCGGGATGATGTATAATTTATTTACTACAAGATCTTTGCTAAGCATATGGTTAATGTAATTTTCAAAATAATATCTGCCAAGCCAGTATGATGGCGAATACTCACCCGGTCGTTGCTTCGCTCGACCACCCTCTCTGCGACGAGTCGCAAAGAGGGTAAAAAAAAGACTTTTCCAATCCCTCTTTACCGCTTGCGGTAGAGGGTGGTCGAGCGAAGCGTAGACCGGTGAGTCGACTATGAAAGCGATGAGTCTGCGGAATTTGTTTTAACAAATTTCTTAATTAATGTATTTTAAACAGCACTTTCCCTTCTTTTTTTGCTTCAACGGCGGTTTTGATAGCCTCCCGGTAATTATCAAGCGGAAAGCTTGCGGCAACTTCCATTTTAAATTCAGGATCACCAATAATAGTTACCAGCG
Organism: Mucilaginibacter sp. NFX135; assembly: GCF_048565145.1. Classification (NCBI taxonomy): domain Bacteria; kingdom Pseudomonadati; phylum Bacteroidota; class Sphingobacteriia; order Sphingobacteriales; family Sphingobacteriaceae; genus Mucilaginibacter; species Mucilaginibacter sp. NFX135. The sequence continues at coordinate 5,938,386 of NZ_CP183412.1, read as the reverse complement.
AATTTATAATATCGGCCTTTTGCACGGCAGTTTTACTCTCCAGGTATGCCCTGATGCCAAATCCGTTGATGGAGATATTTTTGTAAAGCACATCGGCACTGTAAAGCTGTATAGGATCGGGGCTTAAGCGGCTGTAAATGATTAACCGTCCGCCGGATTGCAAGCATTTTAAAACATCGCTGCCGGTTTGGCCGCCAACCGCGTCCAAAGCCACGTGAGCGCCTTTGCCTTCAGTTAATCGCTGAACATATTCAATCAAGTTATCTTTATTTACATTGACCACATGGGCGCCATAGGATGTTAGGGTAGCTGTGTTTTTATCATCCCTTACAGTAGCTATCACCTTAATGCCACGTATTTTGGCTATTTGTATAATCAGTTTTGATACGACAGAATTACCCGCGGTAATCAATAGCCAGTCGCCGGTCTTCAGATCGGCCCTCTCCAGTAAACCCCAGGCGGTAATCGGGTTAAGAGCAAACTGAATGGCTTTCTCTACCGGAAAATCATTAGGCAACACCAGTACATCATCCTTTGACAATACCACATATTCGGCCCACGCATTCCGGCTGAAAAAGGATACCAGGGTGCCGACCGGCAGATCGGCACCTAGGCCTGTATTTTCAATAATGCCGGCCCCTTCCAGTCCCGCTATTTGCGGTAACTCGGGCTTAATCCGGTAACTACCCCCGATGAAGAAAAAATCTGAAGGGTTTATAGGACTGCCCAGTAGTTTTACAATTACCTGGTTTGCCTGGGGTGTGGGTTTATCAAATTGTTTTAATAACAGCACGCTTTGAGGATCACCCATTTTTTCAAAATACAGAGCTTTCATTACAGGTTAGTCAGTTTTAAAGAGGCTTCGTTATAACGGCCGCCGGTATCGGGATATTTTAATAGCAGGTCGCTTATTTCCTGCAAATCGGCGGCGGATAGTTTTACATCAACAGCGCCGGCATTTTCCTGCAGGTATTTGCGTTTTTTGGTACCAGGGATAGGTATAATATCATCGCCTTGTGCCAATACCCAGGCTAAAGCCAATTGTGCCGGGGTAGCATTTTTTTGTTGGGCAATTTCGGCAAAGGCGTAAGCCAGTTTTTGATTATTATCCCAGTTATCATCACTAAAGCGGGGCAGCAGCCTGCGGAAATCATCAGCAGCTAATTCGTCCTTGCTTACTGTATTGGTGACCAGGCCACGGGCCAGCGGACTGTAAGGTACCAGCGAAATATTCAATTCGCGCAGGGTAGACAGGATATCACCTTCCACATCGCGGCTCAGTAAAGAGTATTCGCTTTGGAGGGCGGCTATCGGGTGAACAGCGTGTGCTTTACGGATGCTGGCGGCGGATGCTTCTGACAAGCCCAGGTAACGCACTTTTCCTTCTTTAACCAGTTCGGCCATGGCGCCAACCATTTCCTCAACGGGCACGTTAGGATCAATGCGGTGGGCATAGTAAAGGTCGATGGTATCGATGCCTAAACGTTTCAGGCTACCCTCCACCGCGTTTTTGATATGTGCGGGAGATCCGTCGAAATAAATATTTGAATTTCCGCTGCCGGCGTAGGGCGCATCAGGATCACGATACCTAAAACCGAATTTAGTAGCGATGAATACTTTGTCGCGGTTGGTTTTCAATACTTTTGATATCAGCTCTTCGTTTTTACCGGCGGCGTACATATCGGCGGTATCCCAAAAGTTAATACCCAGGTCGAGCGCCAGGTTAAGGGTAGCTATTGATTCTTCATTATCCACAGGGCCATAGGCAAAGCTCATGCCCATGCAACCCAGGCCAATAGCCGATAGTTTCTCATTGGTGTTTCCTAAATTTCTGTATTCCATAGTGTTTCTGTTTTGATAGTACAAATATATAGCGTCCACGAACCGTGCCGTTTACACTTATCAAACTAAAACCTATAAAATTCAAACAATTGGCCTCGCCTATATCCGCTCCAAAGGAGAGGGCTTTAACTTCGCTTTTTTAACGCTCTCCAAAGAGTAATAGCCCATGAAAAGGCGGAGTTTAAACTTGCAAGGTTAAAAACAAGTGGTATAGCCTACTCACCCGGTCTACGCTTCGCTGGACCACCCTCTCTGCGGCTTTGCCGCAAAGAGGGTAAAGAAAAAAGAAAGAACCCCCTCTATGCGCGAAGCGGAGAGAGGGGTGACGAGCGCAGCGACGTCGGGGTGAGTCGATAGATGCTTAAAATTTCACTTATGCCTTTTCATGGGCTATTACTCTTTGGAGAGGGCAGAGAGCGGCTTTCAAACAATTAAACGCGAAAGGCTTTTGGATTGAGCGCGGTTTGTTTTTTAAAGAAGTTATTAAAGTAGGCCGGGTATTCAAAGCCCAGACTATAGGCAATGTCGGACACGTTCCAGTCGGTGTACCGCAGCAAGGCCTTGGCTTCTTTTGCAATACGTTCGGCAATGTGTGTGCTGGTGGTTTTGCCGGTGATCTCCTTCACGGCCCGGTTTAGGTGGTTTACATGTACTGATAAACGATTGGCATAATCGGCAGCGGTGCGCAGTTTTAACGCGTAATTGGGCGAATCAATAGGGAACTGGCGCTCCAGCAACTCCATAAATAAATTGGCTATGCGCGATGAAGCGTTACTGTGTTTAAAAAAAGTGTCTGCCGGTTTTAGTTTAAGCGCCTCGTGTACAATAAGGTTTACATAATTACGCAGCAGATCGTACTTGTATATATAATCGCTATCGATCTCATCCAGCATTTTACCAAATATATCGCTGATGATCTTCGCCTGTTCATCATTAACAAAATAGACCGGGCTGCCACCCACCTTAAACAAAGGCGAATCAATAAAACTTTCGCTGCGGTTGTTGCTGCTGATAAAATCCTCTGTAAAAAGACAAAAATAACCGGTTTGCTCAACCGGGGCAGCTTCCCAGGAATAGGGTATGGTTGGGTTCGAAAACACCAGGGCGCATTTATCAAAGGTGATGCCCTTATCGGCATAGTACAAAGTGCCGCCGCCAATGCTCAGCGATATCTTATAAAAATCGCGACGATGGTAACTGGTGAGGTTATGACAGATCTCGCCACGTGGGTACACATTAAAGTGCCCGGCACCACGTTGGTTATCGCCCGGAAGTTTCATCTTCATGGCAGGATGACCTTCATAAAATTCTTCGATTGTTTCAGTAGGCTGCATGATCAAAGTTATGAAATTCAAATAACCGGGAAGATGACCGCAATAAATATGCGGTCATCACCATAAATCTTTACATTAAGATTGCAGCTTGGCTAACCGCTCTTTGGCCCGTTGAGGCAGACCTGTATTGCCGCTTTGCTTATCGTAGTTCAATTGAAGATGAGTGATGAGCCAAACGCCGTTTTGCTTTTCCAGTTTGGTATGGTATGATCCGGAAACTGTCCACACGTCATTATCCAAAAAATGGTCGGCCTTGCCTACATAATCCGCATCGGCCTGGTTGCCGTGCAGTTTTACCCTGAACTCAGAGATCTGATGATGGGTGGAATCAAAACCCGGCATAAAATGCGACCAGAGATCTGTAATTTCCTGAGGCGTTTGTACAGAAGGTTCACCGCCCACCATTGAAGTATAGTCGTACAAAACAGTTTCCGCCATTACGTTGTGCACTGATTGCCAGTCACGGGCATCAACGCTATTGAACAAATTTGTAATTGCTTGTATTATTTTATTGCCTTCCATACCCCTTTAGATGTTAAAATATTGAATTTGTTTCAAACTTAAACCTAATAAATTAATAATTTATCAATATCGGCCGTACATCATTCCAGGTATCTGGTTTGAGTTAGCTGATCGTTAATAGTTTGTAGTTTTTCGGTAATAGTTGCTCACCCGGCACGTTGCTTTTTAACTCTTCGTGGAATTAGATAGAAATAAGCGAAAGCCATCCATGCGAATAAACAAATATACGCAACACTTCTTCAAATAGCACCCATTTTTATAACCGACTCAATCATAAATAAAGTTACATCAATAAATAGGGTTATCAGGTACAGCTTTACTACTTTGGGTTCAATAATTTTTTGTTTCTTTTGATCGCTAACGACCCCATTCAATAGGCAAAACTACCAGTCTTTGGAGGGCTTTTTTGAACAGTCTGCACAAAATACATTTATATTAGCGTCATGATAAACCAATATGGCTGCCGATATTAATAAACAAGAGTTATTACCCCATTTGTTCCGTACCGAATACCGTAAAATAGTTTCGGTACTTTATAAGCACTTTGGTTTTGAATACCCCGAAATTGCCGAAGATATAGCCAGTGACACTTTTTTAACCGCATCAGAAGTATGGAGTTTAAAAGGTTTGCCCGATAACCCGGTGGCCTGGTTATATACGGTAGCCCGTAATAAAGCAAAAGATTATTTGAGACGCGATAAACTATTTACACAAAAGATTACCGGCAACCTGCAGGCAGCTTACGAAGGTACCGAAGAAATGGTGATCGATCTGTCTGACGAGCACATCAGGGATAGTCAGCTCCAACTGATGTTCGCCATTTGCCAGCCTATACTACCCGCCGAAGCCCAGATAGGTTTGTCTCTCCGGATCCTTTGCGGTTTTGGCATCAACGAAATAGCCGATGCCTTTTTATCAAATAAGGAAAATATTAATAAGCGGTTATTCCGGGCGAAGGAAAAACTGCGCGAGCAAAAGGTGAAGATCGAGTTTCCGCCGTCTGCCGAGATCGGTACAAGAGTACAATCGGTTTTAACTACGCTGTACCTGTTGTTTAACGAAGGTTATTATTCCAGCAGTAAGGATACTACCCTGCGTAAAGACCTTTGCCTGGAAGCCCTGCGCCTGGCGGTTTTATTAACCGAACACAAAAGCACCAATTTGCCCGATACCAATGCGCTTATTGCCCTTATGTGCTTTCACGCTTCGCGTTTTGAAGCCCGTACCGATGAACACGGCGAAATGATACGCTACGACGAGCAGGATACCGGCTTATGGAATGCAGAGTTGATAGCAAGGGGTAATGATTACCTGAACCGGGCATCGCAGGGTGACCAATTAAGTAAATATCACCTGGAAGCAGGCATAGCTTACTGGCATACCATTAATGCCGATACACCTCAAAAGTGGGAGAATATATTACAATTATATAATGGCCTGTTGCAAATTGCTTATTCGCCTATTGCCGCACTTAACCGCACTTACGCAATTTCCAGGGCCAGAGGGAAACAGGAGGCCATAGCTGAAGCCGAAAAGCTGCAGCTGAATGATAATCATTTATATCATGTTTTACTGGGGAATTTATATACCGGCGTTAATCAGCAGCAGGCCGTAAAACATTTACAAGCCGCGCTGAAACAAGCAAAAACAAGCACCGAAAAGAACAGGATCCGTAAGGATCTGCAAAAATTGGCGTAATTTTAAAAAAGAATCAAGATATTAGAGTAAGGAATTAAGAGCTGATTTGAATGAGCACACAATGATGATAGTCATTGGTTTTAATCTTGATTCCTGACTCTAATATCTTGATTCTCAATTATGGCATATGACGAATTATTAGCTAACCGGATACGCCAGACCCTTAGCGAACAAGAACGTGTAGATGAAGTAAAGATGTTTCAGGGTTTGTGTTTTATGGTTAATGATAAAATGTGTGTTTGTATTCGCGACAAGGACATGTTATGCCGTATAGGCAATGAGCAGGCCCTTATCGCGTTGGAAAATGATAATTGCCGCCAGATGATAATGGGGAGCCGGGTGATGAAAGATTTTGTTTTTGTGGAAGCGGAAAATCTTCGCTCAGCAAAGGATCTTGATCATTGGATAGGTCTCTGCCTGCAGTTTAACAAGGTCGCGAAGCCATCCAAAAAAAGGAAAAAGTAGTTTCAAGTCCCGCTTTTTAACTGTTTTTTTTACAATTGTATAATCCCGATCAAATTTTTTCGCTACTTTACTTCGTCAATCGATATCTGCCTTTTAATTTTTGGAATTCCTTTTATTTATGCTTATATCGAATGTAATTTTATATTTGTTTTTTATTATAATTCGGATTATATAAGATGCTTAGATACTCTAAACAGACCAGGTTGTTACTGGCTGTTGACTGCATTATTTTTGGATTTGACGGAGATGTTTTAAAACTATTACTGATCAAAAGAGGATTTCAGCCCGAGAAAGGGAACTGGAGCCTGATGGGTGGTTTTGTGCAGAGTAATGAGAGTATTGATCAGGCAGCAAACCGCATCCTAAAACAATTAACCGGGCTTGAGGGAGTATACCTGGAGCAGCTTTATACCTTTGGCGACCCTAACCGCGACCCTATGGAACGTACCGTTTCTGTAGCGTACTTTGCACTTATTGATATACAAAAATATCAAACCCAGATCAGTTCAGATTACCATGCCGAGTGGTTCCAGCTTAAACGTACACCCAAGTTGATATTTGATCAGCAGGAGATGCTGGAGCAGGCCAAAAAACGTATCCGTTATAAGGCAGCCATGCACCCTATATTGTTTGAACTTTTGCCTACCAAATTTACCATCCCCCAACTGCAAACGCTTTATGAATGTGTTTTTAATACCACCATTGATAAGCGTAATTTCAGCAAAAGAGTACTGGCAACCGGCCTGCTCATTAAGCTGACCGATAAGGATAAAGCAGGCTCAAAAAGAGGGGCATATTACTACCAGCTCAACATGCAAAATTACTACGCCAAATTCCAGGCTTTCATGAATTTTATCCCCAATCCGGATACACTTTAATTTTATACTCTTAAAGTTTTTTATTAGTAATGAGTTTCTGACAAAATAAATAAAAGCGATTTTAACAATCATTAACTAAAAACATTAAAAACTCAATGTCATTTCGAAGGTACGAGGAGAAATCTTTTACGATTCGGATTTGGAACCTTGCATCATGCAGAAGATTTCTCCTCACTCCACTACTTTGTCCATCGCTGTTTGTCGAAATGACATAGAGGTTTTCTTTTTATACCGAATAGTTAATCATCATCCGCGCCGCCTTCGGCTTTTGATTCCAGGTAGAATGCTCCCTTTAGCGCTGTTTTGGCGTTGGCTGGTAAATCTGTCATGGGTTTAATTTCTACATAACCCAGTTCCATTACACCGGTTGCAACCTCGGCCTTTTTAAAATTGTAGCTGGTTGTTTTACCTGGTCCGGTTTGCTCATCGGTTATTATATAGATATATTGCCTGCCGCCGGAACGAACCACCGCTTCAACCGGGACGGCTGGTACCATGTGGTTGCCTATGTTGATGAGGGCAGTAACGTACATCCCCGGGATCAGATTTTTATGCTGCCGGTTATCGATCTCAGCATGAACAATAACGCCCTTGCTTTCATTTTCAAAAGATTTGTTGATACCATTGATCTTTCCGGTGATCATCATATCCCCTTGGTTGGTGAGCTGAAAATTTACTTTCTGACCAAGCTTTACCTGCATCAGATCCTTTTCAAATACGGTAAGGTCGCAATGGATCTTGGAATTATCCACCACTTCCATAATGGATGTGCCCGGCTGTACAAACGCGCCTGTATTAGCCGAGATTTTACCTACGGTTCCGGTGATGGGTGAAACTACCGGAAAACTGGAAACAATATGGCCACTGTTAATACGATCTGGACTGATACTTAATTGCCTGAGCTGACTTTCAAAGGCTTTGATCCGCGAAAGCTCCGCGTTATAAGTAGCCTGTGCCGATTGAAATGATTTGCCGGTTCCGGCGCCGGCATCCTGCAACTGGCGCTGCCGGCTAAATTCTGCCTGTACATAGGTGAAATTGCTTTTTGCCGCCAGGTAATCCTGCTGTATTTTGATGAGGTCCTGATTGCTGATGGTAGCCAATACCTGCCCCCGTTTAACCTGCTGCCCTTCGAGCACACTGATATGACCGATTACCCCGCCAGAAAGAATACTTACATCGGCTTTGTTTTGTGGCGGAACGGCCAGCTGTCCGTTTGCCTTGATCGCGGCGTCGAGGTTCTTTTGAGTTATAGGGCCTATCTCAATACCTACATTTTTCATTTGTGCATCCGTAAGTATAAGGTTGTCTGGCTTCGCGGTTTTTACATTGGCCGCTTCCTGCGGACTATCACTTTCTTTTTTTGCCGAGCTACCTGAACAGGCGGCCAGTATGCCGATACTCAAAATCAGTACCGGGATAGCGTATTTATATTTTCGAATCTGCATTTTATTTTCCTTTGATATATTGAATTTGTATGGCCGATTGATTTAAGCGGCTTACTGCGTCGAGGTAAGCAAGCCTGGTTTGTATGGCTGCTGATGTATTCTGGATGTATTCGATATAGCCTATCTCGCCCAGATTGAAAGATACTTGCGCTATTCTTAACTGCTCATCGGCCTGTTTTAATCCGCCGCCGGAGGTGTAATATTCTACCGCCTGTTTGAATTTTTGATATTGCTGCAACTCCTGTTCATATTGGGTGCGGAGTTGCTGACGGGTTTGGCGGTAATTGATCTCGGCCACCTGAGTGGCTATTCTTTCTGAACAGATCCGTGCCGTGTAAGCCTTGCTAAAAACAGGTACGGAAATTCCCACCTGGAAACCGCCGATGCGCGTGCCCGGCGAGTAGCTCCGGTTGATGTTGGCCGGATTAAACCCCGCGATGAGCAACTGCTGGTTATATCCTAAAGTAAAATCGGGCATCAGGCGCGACTTTTCAAGAGCCACCTTTGCCCTGGCCACTTCCACTTGCCGGAGACCCATGCCTATCTGCGGGTTATCGGCTATATCGGTCGTGTCAGACCGGAGATCAAGCAATATAGGTAAGGCGCTTTCGCTCAGCGTCACGGGTTCATCCATATTCAATAATTGCTGCAGGGCCAGCTCATTACAGCGAAGGTCGGCTTGTGTACCTATCCGCAGGGCTTGAATTTCCTGGTACTTATTGCGCGCGCTGATCACTTCCAAAGCGGATGTTTCACCTGTTTTACGTCGTACCTCCGCTTTTTTTACAAAGCCGGAATAAATACTATCCTGATGGTTCAAAACCTTTAGCATTTCCCGGTTCAGGAGATAAGCATACCATGCGCTGCGTACCTGCTTCACAATATCAGCCTTTGTTACCGCGCCCGAGCTTTCGGCCAGTTGCGTCTGCTGATTCAGCAATTTCCGCTGATTTTTGTAAAGCCCCGGCCAGGCAATGTTTTGCGTTATGCCAATGCTGTTATCAATATTGCCGCCGCTTGTTGGGTCCTGGGTAAGCAGAAATTCGGTCTTAGGCAGATCGGTTGATGATTTTTGTAATGCCCGGGCCTGATCTACTGATAATCCGGCAGAGCGCACCTTCAGGTTTTGACTTAATGCTTTGGCTATCGCGCTATCCAGCGTTAATGGTACGCTTTGCTGCGCATTTGCTCGGGATGTACCGGTAATGACCACTATGCCCGCGATCAAAATAGTTGTTACCGCTTTGGGCAATTTTATTTTGCCTACCTCTTTCCGGTTAAATAATAGGTACAGGCATGGTAATACAAACAGGGTTAAAAATGTTGCGGTAACTAAGCCGCCTATGACTACGGTAGCCAGCGGCTTTTGTACTTCGGCACCAGCGCTTGATGACAGGGCCATAGGGAGGAAACCGAGCGAAGCAACAGAAGCGGTCATGAGTACCGGGCGTAACCTTGTTTTGGTGCCTTCCAGTACGCGGTCATAGATGTTGCCCATACCTTCTTCTTTCAGCTGATTGAAGTAGCCAATGAGCACAATGCCATTCAATACCGCAACCCCAAACAGGGCAATAAAACCAACCCCCGCCGAAATACTGAAAGGCATACCGCGAAGCAATAAAGCCGCTATCCCACCCATGGATGCCAATGGAACAGCCGTAAAAATGAGCAGGCTTTCCTTAACCGAACGGAAGGTGACATAGAGCAATATCAATATAAATAACAAGGCTGCGGGCACAGCGATAGCCAATCGATTTTTGGCCGCTTGCAGGTTTTGAAACTGCCCGCCATAGGTCATGTAATAACCACCGGGTAGCTTTATCCTATTAGCCAGTTTGTTTTGAATTTCGGTTACGGTTGATTCCACATCGCGGCCCTCTACATTGAAGCCCACATAGATGCGGCGCCTGCCGTCCTCACGGGAGATCTGGGCCGGGGCATCTTTGATACCGATATCCGCTACCTGGTTCAGCGGTACTTTATTGCCCGATGGTAAGGGGATCAGCAGGTTTTCCACGTTGGCAATGTTTTCGCGCAGGTTGCGATCCATGCGAACTACCATATCAAAACGCTTCTCTCCCTCAAATACCACACCGGCCACGTTACCGGCAAAGGCTGTTTTTAGGATTAGATTCACATCGCTGATATTTAAGCCATATTGGGCCATCCTGTCGCGGTTATAGGACACCTGGATCTGTGGTAGGCCGATCACCTTTTCGATATAGGGCTCGGTTACACCTTTTACTGTCGAGATCTCCTTGGCTATCTTGTTGGCTTCATTAGCCAGTACATCCAGGTCTTCGCCATATATTTTAATGGCCACATCCTGCCTGATGCCGGTCATCAGCTCATTAAAGCGCATTTGCATGGGCTGTGAAATGGAGGCGTGGATGCCAGGGATCTCTTCCAGCGCGGTTTCCATTTTTGCAGACATTTCTTCCCGGGTCGTGGCGCTTTTCCATTCAGCTTTTGGTTTCATCGCCAGCATCATATCTGCCCGTTCAATGGGCATAGGGTCGGTCGGAATTTCAGAACTGCCGATACGGGTAACCGCTTGTTTAATCTCCGGGAAACGGTCCTTCAATAATTTCTCCGCTTTTCCGAAAGTTTTAACCACTTCAGAAAGCGAGGTGCCTTGCATCATCGAGATCTCCACGGTGAGGTCGCCCTCTTCCAGTGTAGGGATAAACTCGCCGCCCATGCGGCTGAAGGCCCATATCGAGATGCCAAATAATATAAAAACTACCGATACAGTAAGTAGCTTAACCTTTAAAACAGCCTCCAGCGCACGCTGATAAATGCGCTGTAAGAAATTGATGATATGATCAGAAATATTGGTTTTGTATACTGTTTTCTTACTCAGGAACAAGGCGCTGGCCATAGGTACATAGGTGAGCGATAGGATGAATGCGCCCAAGATGGCAAAGGCCACGGTTTGCGCCATCGGTCTGAACATTTTACCTTCAATACCAATAAGGGATAACAGCGGGAGATATACAATGAGGATGATGATCTGCCCAAAAGCTGCTGATTTCATGAGCTTACCGGCGCTGCTTTGTACTTCGATATCCATTTGTTGGGTACTCAACTTTTCGATAGCATTCTTCTGATATTGGCCACTGGTAATATGATGCACCACGCTTTCCACAATAATTACTGCGCCATCCACAATAAGTCCGAAGTCGATAGCGCCTAAACTCATCAGGTTACCCGAAACATTGAACAGCCGCATCATTAAAAACGCGAACAGCATGGCCAACGGAATAACAGAGGCTACCACCAAACCTGCCCTGAAGTTACCTAACAGGAGCACCAACACAAAAATGACGATGAGCGCACCTTCCAATAGATTGCGTTTTACGGTGCCGATAGCCCTGTCAACCAGTTCGGTACGATCAATAAAAGGTTCGATAGTCACGCCTTCTGGTAAGGATTTTTTGATTTGCACCATGCGCTCTTTTACATTTTTAATCACCTGGCTAAAATTTTCGCCTTTCAGCATCAGGGTTACACCGGCAACAACTTCGCCCTGGCCATTCCGGGTTACCGCGCCATAGCGGGTAGCGCTGCCAAACTGCACCATGGCAATATCTCGTATCAAAACGGGCGAGCCTTTTACATTTTTAACAACTATCTTTTTGATATCATCCAGCGATTTCACCTGCCCCAGGCCACGGATAAAGTAGGCGTTATTAAGTTGCTCAATATACGAGCCACCTGTGTTTTCGTTGTTTTTTTGCAGAGCGGTATAAACATCCGGAATAGTCAACCCCAATGAGTTGAGCTTATCGTTATCCAGCGCAACTTCGTATTGCTTAACAAAACCACCCCAGCCGCTTACTTCGGCAACGCCTACAGTACCGGCTAACTGCGTACGCACCAGCCAATCCTGAATAGTGCGCAGATCGGTAGCCGTGTATTTCTGCTCATAGCCTTTTTGAGGATGGATCACGTACTGGTAAATTTCGCCAAGCCCGGTTGTTATTGGCGCCAGCGTGGGCTGACCGAGATCGGTAGGGATACTGCTTTCGGCTTCTTTCAATTGGGCTGTTACCTGCTGGCGTGCCCAGTATATATCAATATTGTCTTTAAAAACTATGGTTATAACGGATATCCCCGAACGGGATATTGACCGTTTTTCGACTATCCCGGCAATATTGGCCATGGATAGTTCAATGGGAGCGGTTATAAATTGCTCCACCTCCTGTGCACCCAGATTGGGTGCCTGCGTAATGATCTGTACCTGGTTATTGGTAATATCGGGTTGCGCGTCGACCGGTAAATTGGCAGCGGAATAGATCCCGGCAATGACCAGCAGCAGCGTCATGATCCCAATAGTTACCTTGTTCCGGATAGAGAACGCGATAATATGATCAAACATGAAATTTTATTAAATTAATGCGACAATCCATGCCTCGCCATACGTGATGACGGGCAAAAAAAATAAACGGGAAATTCGTATTAACCTAATTGTGGCGGCTGCCAAATGGCGATATCCTGCTCAGATAAGGCAGGAATGATCAGATCGGGATATGGAATAAAAGTATTTTGCTGAAATGATAAAACATGTACCTGGGAATCAATATCCCTGACGCTTGAACAGCAGGAACATGAACAAAGCGGGGTACAAGCCTCGCGGGTGCAATCCTGATTGCCATCATGCGCCTGCCTGATGGTGAGGTGCGATTGAGCCAATACAGCATCATCCCTATCCTGGCACGGCATTACCGAGAGGAGGGAAACGTATAAGCTTATGATGATGGCTAAATATTTCATCCAACACAAAGTTAGCTTATTTATATAAAAACTCAATGGTATTGTTTATGGTTAAAAAGAGGGTGATATTAAGATTGGTATCATAAAAAAGGGCATTACATTTTTGTAAAGCCCTTTTATTATTGTGGAGAATATCGGAGTCGAACCGATGACCTCTTGCATGCCATGCAAGCGCTCTAGCCAGCTGAGCTAATCCCCCGGATTGGGCTGCAAATATATCACATTATGCAGTAAAACAAAATCTCTTGTTAATAATTTTTTATTACCTACTCTCAATAGCAATAATATCGCCATTGGCGAATCCTCACAAAATAATAAAGTTAAGGTGATTGTAACAGGGAAACTGCCCCTTTAAAATAAGTAAAGCCCCTGATGGGCAGGGGCCTTTACTAACCAATTATAAACCTAAATTATGAGAAGACTTTTTTATCGTTTTTGTTATGGTGTAAAAGTAACACTAAGTTTTCAGATTCACCAATTTTATTTTGTAATTTTTTTGTAACATTTATCAAATACTCATTCATTTTGCATTTGATTATCAAAAATACTAATAAAACTTTAATAATGTGATAAATTTTTAATTTTTTTATTGAAATTTGTATTGGTAATAAATTGATAGGCCAATTTTTTAGTAAACCACTTTTATTTATATAGCAAAAATTAATTTTAGTGCATTTTTTGTTAAAAAAATGTTAAAACCCATATTTAATAGAGATTATTTCATTTTTAACTGGTTTTTTCATTAAAAAACCAATAAATTATTAAAAAACCTATTTTAATGAGCCTGTTTTTCAAAAAAGTAATTGTAAATCAATTCTTTTTATCAAAATATAAAACTCCATAAATTCCATCTTATTGTTTATTGTGAAAGAAAAATTACTTTAAACAGGCATCATTTTAAAAATGCTTTGTCACTTTTGCAGCAGATTTTATATTTTATTGCTCAATGACAGCTCCCGATACTTCTAAAGAACATCCGCATTTAACGCCGCTTACCTTATGGATCATGACAATCGCCACCGGCTTGGTGGTGGCCAATATCTATTACAATCAACCCCTGCTTGCCGATATCGCGCACACTTTTGGTATAACGGATAAAAAAGCTCAGCAACTATCCCTGTTTACACAAATTGGTTATGCCAGCGGTTTGTTGTTTATTGTGCCCCTGGCAGATATGGTAAAGCGTAAGCAATTGATATTGTTAGATTTTATCCTGGTTATTTTTGCATTGCTCATCAGCGCGCTTGCTCCATCTATATTAGTATTAACCATTGCCGGCTTTTTATTGGGTTTATCCTCTATTATACCACAATTACTGATACCGATGGCCGCTCACCTGGCAAAACCGCATGAGCGGGGTAAAAAGCTGGGTTTTGTGATGAGCGGATTGCTGATCGGGATATTGCTTTCGCGTACCCTAAGCGGTTTTATAGGTCAGCATTTTGGCTGGCGGAGCATGTATTATATTGCTACCGGTTTAATGGCAGCCATGTGGCTGATGATATTTTTCTTTTTGCCCGAGGTAGAGCCCGATTATAAAGGCAATTATAAAAAATTGATGCACTCGCTCATTCATCTAATAAAAACGCAGCCTAAACTACGCATGGCCTCTTTCAGGGGGGCTTTGTGCTTTGCCGGATTCAGTGCCTTTTGGACTACCCTGGTATTTTTGTTAAAGCAGCCTCAGTTTAACGAAGGAAGCGCGGCAGCCGGCGCCTTTGGATTGGTGGGTGCCTTTGGTGCGCTGGCAGCAGGATTGATGGGCCGCCTGAGCGATAAAATGAATCCTTATAAGCTGTCGGGCTATACTTTATTACTGGTGCTCATCTCTTATATTATTTTTTACTTCTCCGGCAGCAGCATTGCCGGGCTCATTGTTGGCGTAATTGTTTTAGATATGGGCGTGCAGGCTACCCACATCTCCAACCAGTCTATCATTTTTGCCTTGATACCAGAAGCCCGCAACCGGCTCAACACAGTATACATGGTATCATATTTTATAGGTGGCGCATCCGGAACATTCCTGGCCAGTTTGCTCTGGAAAAATTATGGATGGGCAGGCGTATGTGCTATTGGCGGCGGATTAGCACTTATCGCGTTAGCGGTACACTTCATTAACTATAAACGAAACGTCCGGAATTAGCGGTACTGTACATATTTGTTCGGTTAACGTACGTTTTTGCAATGATGCATACCGGTTACTGTCTAAAAAAATGGATTTTTTTATCTGAATAAAAGCACCTCAAATACAGTCACTTACATTTAATTGTAAATTTTTTTAGAGATTTTAATGACTTTTTTGGCGCGAAATTAATTTTTTGGCACTGATTTGGAATAATAGTTATTAAATGTAACTGTCATGAAAGCTACAAAGAAAACCATTAAGGAAGAAGAGAAAGAATGGGAGAATCCGGTAGAGCCGACAAAAACATCAGATGAACGTGATGAAGAACAGATACTAAGGCAATACAAGGAAGCCAAGCGAAGGAAAGATAACCTGACCGAAGACGACGATAAAAGGAAAGACTAAAAGAAAATAAAATATACAAAAACTAAAACTATGAAAAGCACCAAAAAACCATCGATCAGCAAGTTAGTAGCTAATTTTGATAACCAGTTGAAAAGGATCATCATGAATGACCTGAAAGCGATTAAAGGCAAAACACCTTTATTGCCAACAGCAGCCTAATTGTATACAAACTACAACATTAACCTATAACATATTACATTATGAAATCCTATAAAACACCATCTGCAAGCAAATTAATAGCCCGCTTTGATAATCAGTTGTTAGATATTTTATTGGAAGACCTTAGAAATTTCAGAGCGAAGAACAGATTTAAACCAAGCCATCAACGGGTTGTTGCACAGCAAACACTGTCTGCAGCCTGATCAATATATATTACATCACACCTATGAAAACGATAGAGCCCTGCAAAAACAGGGCTTTATTTATTTGCAGCGTATTTTACAATGAGAGCGGCGGTTTTGGCAGATGCGCCGGGCTGGCCCATACGTATGTCCAGTTCAGCATAATCAGTTAGTACTTTTTGCCTATGCTCTTTATTATTGATCAGCAGATCAACCTCTTCACTGATCTTTGATGCAGTACAGTCTTCCTGGATCAATTCTTTCACAACACCCTTATTCATGATGAGGTTAACCAGGGATATAAAATCTAATTTAACCAGCATGCGTGCTACGGCAATAGTGAGCGCGTTGCCTTTGTAAACAACCACCTGCGGTACATGAAACAAGGCCGTTTCCAATGTGGCGGTACCTGATGCTACAACAGCCGCATGGGCATGGCTGAGCAGATTGTAAGTAGCATCAAATAATACCGGAATATTTTTGCCATTTAAAAACTGATCATAATAATCCTGTTTAAAAGATGGGGCGCCGGCTATTACAAATTGATGCTCCGGAAAACGTTCAGCAATGCCTATCATATCGGGCAGCAGGTTGCTGATCTCCTGTTTACGACTGCCGGGTAACAGCGCAATGATTTTTTTGCCGATAAGCTGATGCTGTTGCAAAAAGTCGGGATCTGGTTTAAATGCGGCAATGGCGTCAAGCAGCGGATTGCCTACATAATCCACATCCATGCCCCAGGTTTTGTAAAAATCAACCTCAAAAGGCAGAATGCAGAAAAGGTGGTTCACTATCTTTTTGATCTTTAGCACCCTTTTTTGGTTCCAGGCCCAAACCTTGGGCGAGATATAGTAATTTACTTTTAAACCGATGGTTTGCGCGTATGCGGCAATTTTGAGATTAAAGCCGGGGATGTCGATCAGGATAAGTACATCCGGCTGCCAGGAATGAATATCCTGTTTGCACTGTTTGATGTTTTTAAGGATGGCTGGCAGATTCGCGATCACTTCTACAAAGCCCATGTAAGCCATTTCACGGTAGTGTTTTACCAGGGTACCACCTTCTGCCAGCATCAGGTCACCACCAAAAAAACGGAACTCGGCATCGGGGTCAAGGGCTTTTAGTGCTTTCATTAAATTGGCCCCATGCATATCGCCCGAGGCTTCGCCGGCTACCAGGTAATATTTCATCGTATGGGCTGCAATTTAAATACAAATATCGCGAGCATAAATATAAAGGTAACCGCAGCTATACCGATCACCGCTTTATCCATCTTATTTTTACCATACCAGCGGATAATTATAAGATTGAGGCCAATAGCCACCAGGTAGGGTGTGCCTGGCTTATTAAACAATAAAAAATTGCCTTTTAACAGGTACAAAAAAATGAACAGACTTATGGCAGGTAATATAGCTCCGTAAATTGTGCCTGCGGTTACCGTATTATGCTTAAACATTAAATTTCCAATTATTTAAATAAGGAATAGCATGATGTGCCGTCATATCAAACTGAACGGGCACAACCGATACATAATTGTGCTCCAGGGCCCAAACATCGGTATCTTCGCCGCCATCATTTAATTGAAAAACACCGGTAAGCCAATAGTAGGGCCGTTTATGCGGATCGATTCTTTCGTCAAATTCCTCGGCCCATTTTGCGGCCGCCTGACGGCACACTTTGATACCTTTGATATCGGGAGTATTCGGGAAATTCACATTGAGCAACGTAGCCGGCGGAAGATTGTTAGCCAAAACCTGCAAAGCCAGTTCTTTAATATATTTAACGCAATGACTAAAATCGGCTTGCAACGTGTAATCATCCAAAGAAAAACCGATGGATGGGATACCCTCAATAGCACCTTCAACAGCGGCCGACATGGTACCGGAGTACAACACATTGATAGAATTATTTAAACCATGGTTGATGCCGGATACACACAGATCGGGCTTTTGGCCTTTGAATATTTTATTTACGGCCAGCTTTACACAATCAACCGGGGTGCCTGAGCAGCGGTACATTTCAACGCCTTCATAAAGATCTACCTTATCTAAACGCAATGGTTTGCCTATGGTAATGGCGTGTCCCATGCCTGATTGCGGGCTATCCGGTGCTACCACTACTACCCGGCCAATTTCGCTCATGGCTTCCATCAGCACTTTTATACCAGGGGCGGTTATGCCATCGTCGTTTACAACAAGTATGGTTGGTTTCGCATTATTCATGCTGCGAAATTACTGATATTTTGGGGGATGTGGGGGAGAAAAAAGGGGGAGGTGTATCCCTCACGTCATTGCTGTAAGGCGCGAAGCAATCTCTACTTAGGCAGGTCCCTAATACTAAGCAATTCGCTCTTTCCCCCGTTGCCTGTGTCCTCACAGGCAACAATGCAAATCGCCTGTGAGGACACAGACGATGGTTAAAAATCTCAGATTCATGATCGCGAATATCTCTGTGGAAGAAAACATAACCTCTTTATTTTCAGTATGTATCAAGCTGGTCAAAGGAGATATATAGGAATAATGGTGAACTTTTTTGCAATTTAATATTTCCGGTAAAAAAATTAAATCTATCACTATCAATCGATTAAATTTACCGGTAAGCACAATATCCTAAAACATTTTTGAAATCAATTATTTTGAGGTATATTGCCTTAAATATCAGATAATTGAAAAAAGCCACTGGTCCAACAGTAGCTTTTAAGTTTCATGTTCTGAAGAATGGTAACTCGTGTAACTGCGATTGTATTACCAGACAAGAAGGTATGTGTTCTCAACGTAAGAGTTGATGTAAAAGAATAGATGTTGTCCCTCTTCTACCCAGCCTTTTGTTTTTTCTTCTATTCCAAATATAACAAATTAGTTATAAATTATGAATTTAATTTTATAATTCTTCTACCACCAATAGCTCCATCTCCATTTTAAACTTGCTTAACTCTTATTTCTTGACTTCTAACTATATTAGTTATATTAGCTATAATTTAATTGGTCAGCTTAGTATATAAATGCCGAATTTGCTTGCCGCTATGCTTATTCAATAATAGATTCTTCGTTCCTCAGAATGACAAATGAATTTAGCTGTTAGCCGTCTTACTCCTCCGTTAAAATAGTAAACTCAAAATCAAGCGGTTCAAAATGGCGGATGAGCTCATCGATGAAGGATTGTCCCCATTTTACATACATCAAGCCAAAATTCTCGGTACGTTCCTGTAAACTGTCTTTCGGAAAGAGTTCAGCTTTTACTACGGATAACTGCTCCAGTCTTACCTCATAGTTGCGTTTTTCGGCGCGGATCAGTTTCTTTTCGAGGTTATCAACCGCGTGTTTCAGGCGGGCCTGTACCGCAGCTGCCGAGGGCGACAGTGTCGGGTCGATCTTATACGAGCGTAGTTTTATCTTTTCAAAAACGGCGGTCAGTTCGCGCCATTCGCCTTCCAAGGAAAGGTTATGGTCGCTGTGTTTTTTTATCCATTCGGTTTGCAGGGCATCTGTTTGCTTAAACAGCGCGGCCACATCCAGATCCATGCGCTCAATTTTGGCCGCTTGTTCTTTACGGACCACCAATGCCGAGTTACGCAAGATCAGGATAGGGAAGTCAATCTTGTAAAAATCAAAGTTGGATTTAAGTTCCAGCCAGTAAACTATTTCAGCGCCACCACCTATGTAGGCGATGTTGGGTAAGATGCATTCCTGGTAAAGGGGGCGCATCACCACATTCGGACTAAAACGCTCCGGGGATGTAGCAATTTCCTCTTTTAGTTCGGCTTCGGTAAAACGGATATCAGTATTCATCACCTGGTAGCTGTCCTGCTCAAAAACGATACGCTCGCGCAGCTGGTCCTTCAGGTAAAAAAAGTTGATCTCGCGCGGATTAACCTGTATGTGGACACCCAACTTTTGCAATTGTTCGTTGGTGATGGTTATATTTTTAAAGCTGTTTTGATGGATGATATCCTGCTCCATGATTGGGGCGAATTGCTGCTTAAACTCGTGGTCGTCGGCATCAATGATCACCAGGCCGTATTGACCAAACAGCGCGTTTACCAGGTAGCGGGTAGCATCGGCCAGTTTATCAAAACGGGTATAGGCGGTTTCTACAATTTCGGCCAGTTCTTTGGAATGACCTTCCATGCCCAAAACACCCTTGTATTGGTTTAGCGCCTGGCGCATGGTATCTGGATTGATACGCCCGGTAGCGCCCGAGGCTTCGTACCACCAGTGTACTTTTTTACCACCAATATTGGTGTAATTAATCTCGGCAAAGTCATGATCTTCACTGGCCATCCAATAAACAGGCACAAAGTTTTTATCAGGGTGAATCGCTTTTAATTGCCGTGCTAATTTTATAGCGGTAGCAATTTTATAAAGGAAATATAGCGGACCAGCAAAAATATTAAGCTGATGACCGGTAGTTATAGTATAAGTATTATCGAGTTTTAGGAGTTGCAGGTTTTGAGCTACAAGAGGTTGTACGTTATATGTTGTATGTTGTACGTTAGCTTCATTACTTCCGGACTTTCCGACTTCTAGACTTCCGGACTCAATTCCATATTGCTTTGACAGTACACGGTGCAAAATCTCCCGATCGGCAACAACTTTCTTGTTTTTCAACAGTTCGGCAAAGCCGGCCATATCCGGGCGGTGACTGTAAAAAGGTTTCAGATCGGCCCGGTTCTCCAGGTAATCAATAACTGTGGGCGAAAAAAATCCGGTGTCTTTATAACTTGTACAGGAGGCTTCCATCTGTAAGCATTATTGAATTTGTGAGTTAGTGATTTAGCGATTTAACTCCGCTAAAAAACGTACGGAGCCCAAATGTAAAATCATTAGTGGTAATGCGCCACAAATTAGCATTATTTTACAATTTGTCCATAAAGGTCAAAGTCTTCGGCGCTGTTAACTTTCACATTTACAAAGCTTCCAACAGTAGCGTAATCAATGCTGGCATCGATCAATACTTCGTTATCCACCTCTGGCGAATCAAATTCGGTGCGACCTACAAAGTAATCACCATCCTTTTTATCGATCAATACTTTAAATGTATGACCAACTTTTTCCTGATTCTTATCAAATGAAATACCTTGCTGAATTTCCATAATGGCATCGGCGCGGTCCTGTTTTACTTCGGCAGGAACGTCATCAACCAGAGAGAACGCATGTGTTTTTTCTTCGTGCGAGTAGGTGAAGCAGCCCAGACGGTCAAACTTAGTTTCTTCCACCCATTGCATCATTTCTTCAAAATCGCGCTCGGTTTCGCCGGGATAGCCAGTGATGAGGGTGGTACGCATAGCAATACCCGGTACCCTGTCGCGGATCTCGTTCACTACATCTATTGTTTTTTGTTTGGTAAGCCCGCGGCGCATAGATTTCAGCATATTATCGCTGATGTGCTGCAAAGGCATATCCATGTATTTGCAAATGTTATCACGCTCGTTCATCACATCCAGTATCTCCATCGGGAAACCGGAAGGATAAGCGTACTGCAGCCTGATCCATTCTACACCGTTCACATCACTCAGGCGGCGCAGTAATTCATCCAGATTGCGTTTGCCGTAAAGATCAAGACCATAATAGGTAAGGTCCTGGGCTATCAGTATCAGTTCCTTGGTGCCGTTTTTAACCAGGGCCTGCGCGTCTTTAACCAGTTGGTCGATCGGAGTGCTCAGGTGCTTGCCGCGCATCAGCGGAATAGCGCAAAAGGAACAAGGGCGGTTACAGCCTTCGGCGATTTTAAAATAAGCGAAGTGCGATGGGGTGGTCAATAAACGCTCCCCAATGAGTTCGTGCTTATAATCGGCTCCTACGGAGGTTAATAAATTTTGCAGATCGTTGGTACCAAAATAAGCGTCTACATTGGTGATCTCGGCTTCCAGCTCGGGTTTGTAACGTTCACTCAGGCAGCCGGTCACAATTACTTTCCCTACCTTGCCTTGCTCTTTCAGTTCGCTGTATTGCAGAATGGTATCGATAGATTCCTGCTTGGCATTATCTATAAAGCCACAGGTATTGATCACCACGATATCGTTTTTACCAACTTTATCGGCCTCATGCACCACATCAAACTGATTGCCTTTAAGCTGACCCATCAATATCTCTGAGTCGTATATATTTTTGGAGCAGCCCAAAGTAACCACGTTTACACGTTGTTTAACTGGTTTTGCTGTTGGCTTATCTAATTCTTTCGTCCTCATACGCTATCAAATCGTCATTGCGAGGCACGAAGCAATCCCCAACTGTGCAGATCCGCTCTGTAAATCGGGGATTGCTTCGTGCCTCGCAATGACGCGTTTTTTATCTTTTATTGTTTAAACAAACTATTTACAAACTCCGTCCTGTCAAACAGCTGCAAATGTTCTACACCTTCACCCACACCTATATATTTTACCGGGATCTTAAACTGATCTGAGATTCCGATCACTACACCGCCTTTGGCTGTACCATCCAATTTGGTTAAAGCCAGGGCGTTAACATTGGTAGCTTCGGTAAATTGTTTGCACTGCTCTATGGCGTTTTGCCCGGTTGAGGCATCCAGCACCAGCAATATCTCATGCGGGGCGCCGGGAATTACCTTTTGCATTACATTTTTGATCTTGGTCAGCTCGTTCATCAGGCCAACTTTATTGTGTAACCTGCCAGCCGTATCAATAATAGCTACATCATCACCTGCTGCCACTGCCGAACGCAGGGTATCATAGGCTACTGATGCCGGATCGGATCCCATAGCCTGCGCCACTACCTTTACACCAACACGCTCGCCCCAAAGTTTGATCTGGTCGACAGCTGCCGCGCGAAAGGTATCCGCCGCACCCAAAACTACCTGGTTTCCCGCTTGCTTTAGCTTATGGGCCAGCTTGCCAATGGTGGTGGTTTTACCTACACCGTTAACGCCAACCACCATAATTACATAAGGCTTGTGGTTACCGTATTCAAAGTTCCGGAAATCGTTGCTGTTGTTTTCGGCCAGTAATTGCTGGATCTCGTCTTTCAGCAAGTTGTTCAGCTCGCCGGTGCCTACGTATTTATCGCGAGCTACGCGGGCCTGGATCCGCTCTATGATTTTGAGGGTAGTACTTACGCCAACATCAGATGTTACCAGTACTTCTTCCAGCTCATCCAAAACGTCATCGTCAACGGTTGATTTACCGGCAATTACCTTGGTGATCTTTGAAAAAAAGTTGTCCTTGGTTTTTTCTAACCCGGTATCAAGCGCTTGCTGCTCTTGCTGTGTATTTTCCTTTTTCTTAAAAAAATCAAATAATCCCATAAGCCTCACCTAAATCCTCTCCAAAGGAGAGGACTTTTATTAATAGTTTAAAATTAAATTATTAACTCTCTTTTGTCATCATCACTTTTACTCCCTCTCCTTTGGAGAGGGCCGGGGTGAGGCATAACAAAAAAAGCCCTCTCGTAAAAACAAGACGGCTTCTATATTTTGATCGGCAGTTATTACAGTGTTTTACCTGCAATTGCATCCTTAACAAAATCGTTAGGGACAATTTGTGTTTTAAATGAATAAGCACCGGTTTTTGGTGATTTATTCATGGTGATCACTTTTGAATATTCTTTGCCTTTACCTGCTACTTTCAGTGTTGCAACTACTTTCTTTGCCATGTTGTTTAATTATTGAGTTAGTGAATTATTGAATTAGTGATTTCAGCTTTAAACTTAAATCAACCATCAATTGAATCAACTAATTATTTAATTTCTTTGTGAACTGTTACTTTACGTAAAACCGGGTTAAATTTTTTCAATTCTAACCTTTCAGTTGTATTTTTTTTGTTCTTGGTGGTAATATAGCGAGACATGCCTGGCATACCGCTTGTTTTGTGTTCAGTACACTCTAAAATTACCTGAACCCTGTTGCCTTTTTTTGCCATTTTCTTTTTATGTTGTACGTGTAGCCTCACGGCTTACGCAATTTTTCAAATTATATATGTACGCTTTATGCCTTACGTATAACGTAAAACCTCAAACGTACAGCCTACTAAATGTATCCTTTTTTTACAAATTTATTGATACAAGCGGTAATACCATTTTTAGTGATGGTTTTAACAGCTGATGTAGATACCTTTAAGGTAATCCATTTATCTTCTTCAGGGATATAAAACTTTTTAAGTTTTAAGTTAGGATGAAACCTGCGTTTTGTTTTAACGTTTGAGTTAGAAACGTTATTACCTACAATAGATCCTTTTCCTGTTAGATCACAAATTCTTGACATGACAAATATTTTTAATTATCAACCCTTTATTCAAAAAGAGTTTGCAAATATCAGACTTTTAAATCAAATATTCAAGGGTGTTTTTAAAATATTTCAAATTCTTTTTAAAAGCAGGCATTCGCTTTGACGCCAACCTGTTAACTGTAATGAAAATACTTATTAAATTTTTTTAATAAGTGGCGTTTTTAATTTACACTTAACACATAAATTACTAATTTACGCCCTCCATTAAACCATTATGAAGATTACATCATTTGACGAATACAAGCAGGTTTACCAGCAAAGTGTTGAACAGCCTGAGCAGTTTTGGGCCGGCATTGCCGATAATTTTTACTGGCACAAAAAATGGGATAAGGTGCTGGACTGGAATTTTAAAGAACCAAGCGTAAAATGGTTCCAGGGCGCTAAACTCAACATTACCGAAAACTGCCTTGACCGTCACCTGGAAACCCAGGGCGATAAACCCGCTATTATATGGGAGCCAAATGATCCGCAGGAAGATCATCGCGTATTAACTTATCGTCAGCTGCATGATAAGGTTTGCCAGTTTGCCAACGTACTTAAAAATAATGGCGCCAAGAAAGGCGACCGTATTTGTATTTATATGCCAATGGTGCCCGAACTGGCCATCGCCGTTTTGGCCTGTGCGCGTATCGGCGCCGTTCACTCGGTAGTATTTGGTGGTTTTTCGGCCCAGTCTATTGCCGACAGGATCAATGATGCCGAATGTAATATCGTGATCACTGCCGATGGCGGTTTCCGCGGTAATAAAGATATCCCATTAAAAAATGTGATAGACGATGCTCTTGTACAGTGTAAATCGGTACAAAAAGTAATTGTATTAACCCGCAGCCGTACGCCGGTATCCATGATAAAGGGCCGCGACGTTTGGTGGGAAGATGAAGTAAAAAAAGTAGAAACGCAAGGTAACCCGCAATGCCCCGTTGAAATAATGGATGCCGAGGATATGCTGTTCATCCTGTATACTTCGGGGTCAACCGGTAAACCAAAAGGTGTGGTACATACCTGCGGTGGTTATATGGTATATGCCGGCTATACATTTGCCAACGTATTCCAATATAATAAAGGCGAGGTGTATTTTTGTACTGCTGATATCGGTTGGATCACCGGGCACTCTTATATAGCTTATGGTCCGCTGTCACAAGGTGCCACTACTTTAATGTTCGAGGGTGTGCCTACCTATCCGGATGCAGGCCGCTTCTGGGAAATAGTTGATAAGTATAAAGTAAACATATTATATACGGCGCCAACAGCCATCCGCTCACTGATGAGTTTCGGCGAGGAGCCTTTGAAAGGTAAAGACCTGAGCTCGCTCACCAAACTGGGATCAGTAGGCGAACCCATCAACGAGGAAGCCTGGCACTGGTTTGATGAAAAAATTGGTCACGGTAATTGCCCTATTGCCGATACCTGGTGGCAAACAGAAACCGGCGGCCTAATGATATCGCCTATCTGTAACGTAACCCCAACCAAACCAGGTTATGCCACTTTACCATTACCAGGCATTCAGCCTATTTTGGTTGACGAGAACGGTAAAGAGATAGAAGGTAACGGCGTAAGCGGCAACCTGTGTATCAAATTCCCATGGCCGGGTATGCTGCGCACTACTTATGGCGATCATGAGCGCTGCCGCACCACTTATTTTGCTACTTACGAAAATCTGTATTTTACAGGCGACGGCTGCCTGCGCGATGAAGATGGCTATTACCGTATAACCGGCCGTGTGGATGATGTGCTGAACGTATCCGGTCACCGTATTGGTACTGCCGAGGTGGAGAATGCCATTAACATGCACAGCAGCGTGGTTGAATCGGCTGTAGTGGGTTATCCGCATGATATTAAAGGACAGGGTATTTACGCCTTTGTGGTATGCCCTAAACATCATGCAGATGATGACCTGACGCGTAAAGATATTATGATGACCGTAGCGCGCATTATTGGCGCTATTGCCAAACCCGATAAGATCCAGTTTGTAACCGGATTACCCAAAACACGCTCTGGCAAGATCATGCGCCGCATATTGCGTAAAATAGCTGAAGGCGATACCTCTAATTTAGGCGATACCTCTACCTTGCTTGATCCGGCTGTGGTTGATGAGATCAAGGCGGGAGCTTTGTAGGTTGAGAGGCCTATAAAAAGGCAGAACAGGCTTTGTTGAGAAATAGCATGATGCAAAGTCGACTCACCGGTCTACGCTTCGCTGGACCACCCTCTCTCCGGCTTTGCCGCAAAGAGGGTTGAGAAAAAGAAAGAAAAAAATCCCCTCTATGCGCGAAGCGGAGAGAGGGGTGACGAGCGCAGCGATGTCGGGGTGAGTCGATACCGCGCGTTTGATTTTTCATGGGCTATTCCCCTTTGTAGGGGGAGCAAAGATATTTGGATCAAGGAACAAGGACTATCTTGAAAATCAGAAATTAAAAACAGATGCAAGGAATTAAGAGTAAAAGATCAGGGAAAATAAAGTACCGGGCTTTTCTCCTGGTTCCTTGCATCCTTATTCTTTTATCACTCTCCAACCTGGCATTCACCTCAAAACCATCCGGTAAATACCGGCTCGATTTTTTTACCAAACATAACCAGTTTTACCTCTGCGATTCTGCTTATAAAAGTAATACCGGTTCCAATACTTTCTGGACGCCTGAGGCTTATCACGACAGATTGGGTGTTGATTACGATATCCTGGGCATTGGTATTGAAAGTTACGGCCATGTAAAAGCCGACCTGGAAATACTGGATAGCGCCGATCCTCAAACAGATTTCAGCCAGTATGATCATGTGGTCGAAGCCGGCATCACCATTCAATCGGGTTTGTTGCAGGTACTTAATTTTCCGGATTATAAATCATACCTCAAGCTCATCATCAAACCTGGCAAATATCGCGTAAGAGTTTATTCGTCCGCTTTAAGCAATGTGGATCCGGAGGCCGATGAAGGCCAGGATCATTATAAAATTACGATGTGGCCTGATAGCCGAATAGAACGCAAAGTACTCAAGCAGTTTGTGAAAAAGTAACTACAACAAACAGCTCCAGTAAACCCAGGCAATAAACAAAAGCTGTAAGGGTATCCGGAACCATAAATACGCTGGCCCGGGGCCGTCAAACGTGCCTTTTTCCATATTGATATGTTTCATAGCAGCATTGATATTAGCCGGGGTAAGCACAATAAAAAACAGGATAAGGCACCAGGCCGTCAGTGTACGCGTAGTCGGAATAAGCAAACCCGCGGCTGCTGCTATTTCTATAACGCCGGTAATATATACCACTTGTTTTTTGTAGGGGATAAATGAGGGCATCATCATAGCCATGCCCTGAGTGAATTTGAAATGGCCGAGGGCGGTAAACGCCATCATTACGGCTATAGCTATCTGGGCGGATAGTTTTATATTAAAATCACCGGATAATTTAGTAACTACGAGGCCTATACCAAAGGTGCCGAGCAATATGATCAATACTTTCATGTGCGTGTTTTGTTTGATACAAATGTGGATATACCCCGGGCAACAAACAATGAACCTAAGTTAAGTAATGCGCCGGCGGATCCGGCTTAACCCCTGTGGTGTAACGCCGATGTAGGAGGCAATATACTTTAGCGGGATTTGCTTGATGAGCTGCGGCTGCTCGGTAAATAAATTCAGATAACGTTGTTCGGCACTATCATTTAACAGGGATAGCTCGCGTTTGGATTTGCTCAGAAAGATAGCTTCACTGGCGTGGCGACCGATGGTTTGGCCAGCTTCCGTATCTTTATAAATAGACTGCAGATCATCATAAGTTAATCGCCATAGTGTGGTATCAGTTAATGCCTGGATCTGATAGCGCGATGGCTGCCGGGTTAAAAAAGAATCGTAGGCGCTGATAAAGCTATCGGCAAAAGCAAAGGTAAAGGTTACGTCATTCTCGTCTTTTGGGATATAATAACGCGCGATGCCCGTTTCTATAAACGATAGGTGATTCTCCGTTTGTCCGGTTTTTAAAAGCACCGCTTTCTTCGGAAATTCATGCCTGGTCAACTTCGACGAAAACAGCTGCCAATCCCTATCGCTCAAGGGAACTATGCGCTCAAAGTATTCCCGTATTTTTTCCATAAGGGTGAAGATAGGGACTATGGATTATCTTGCGAAATGGTGTCTTTAATAGTTTTAAAAATCTGTCATTTCCTTTAGATTATCATGGTTCAGGTGTCATCGTGATTTCTATGATAAAAGCAAAGGATTTTTAATTCCCTCCCCACGGGCTACTGTGTGTACACAATGCACTAATAGTTAAAAAAAGCTGCTCCAGAGGAGCAAAATGTCGGTAGAAATAATAAAATTCAATCCTCTTTTAGTGCTGTAGGTACTCAACTAACCTGGTTGACGTCTCTTGATGCGCCATTATTTGACCTGCAAAGTTCAATAGTGACGTACCTACGGCACGTAAACTTCTTTTGATTCTATTTCTACCGACATTAAACCCCTCTGGGGGTTTATCAAAAAGATGTCTACACCCAGTAGCCCCATGGGAGGGGCGCGTAGGGCGGGTGTAATGGCAGGGAGGGGTTTTTACGCGATGATCATCCTGTTCCATAAACCCCTTCCTCCCCCTTCCCAAGGGAAGGAATCGCACAGGGCCTTGGCTCTTTTGATGGATGTCATGCTGAACACCGTCGAAGCATGGTGGGCAGGCCTCTGCACTCTACCCTTCGACGGTGCTCAGGGTGACACCCCATCCCCTCAAGTGTCTCTCGAAGAGGACCCTGAGGCCGATGTCAGGCATCTACCGGATCCATGATATTTTTCATATTACGGGCTATCTCTATATCCGGACTCCGGTATTTATACTCCGGAATGCTGGCCAGCGATGAGTCATGTACCTGTTCCCCAAGACCATAAAACTGTTGAAAGCTCATGATAAGCGGGCGCCATTTGTCGGGGTCAACACGGTTAGGGTCGCCATTCATGGTGATGGATTCCTCTAAGTAAACCTGTACTATTTTTAGTTCCATGGTCACAATGCGGCCGCGTTGTTGCTCGTTGTCTTCGCCAATGGGATGGATCTCGGCTACATGGGCTTCCATTTGTACCGGGCATTCCATGGCCCGCGGTGCGGCCACTTTTTGCGATGGCACAGGTGTTAGCCCTGCAACGCCGAACTTATCGGGCTCATAATAATAGCCCCTGCCTTGTTTGGCCTGGGGTACCGGGTTCATGCCGGTTTTAAGCGCCAGGTTATTAACGGCCTGCACCTCATTTACCGATGGCAGGTTTAAAACACATTGCCCGGTACGCCGCAGATTTTGCACCGTTTTGGAGGTGGTAGCCATACCGATGATACAACGCCAGCCCAGCCAGAAAACAGAGGATATGGGTGCTAAATTATAGGTTCCATCCTCGTTCAAAGTACTGATGAGCACTACCGGGGTGCCGAAGTATAGGATGGCGGGTTCGCTTATTTTATGCATGATGATACATTTTGATGATTGTTGAATACGCTTATTTGCTTATTCAAAATTGCCAAATGATACGCCTCCATGAAACCCGGAACTTGCGGTGTTTGATCAGCCTTGCGTCATCATGAACATGAAGGAGGGATGTCATGCTGAGCTTTAGATAAAAGCAAAAAGCTTTTGATTAAGAATTCATTTTAATTCCCTCCCCACGGGGCGCGTAGGGCGGGTGTAATGGCAGGGAGGGGTTTGTACGCGCGATGATCATCCTGTTCCATAAACCCCTTCCTCCTCTTCCCGCAATGTCATTAAGTTAAGGAATTTTGCAAACCCCCATCGGGGTTAAAGCTTTGTAGAAAAAAGGCAATTTCCAATTCAGTGCCGTAGGTACTGCACTCTGGTTGCATACCTACGGCATGCTAAATACTCGCCCCTTGTTTGCTACAAAGCTTTTACTCCTACGGAGTATCTTAACTTAATGACATTGCCCCTTCCCCAGGGAAGGAATCGCACAAGGCCCTGGCTCTTTTGATAGATGTCAAGGAGCGCCGTCGAAGCATGGTGGGCAGGCCTCTGCGCGCGTTCTTCGACAAGCTAAGACTGACGGGCCTTTTTCGTTATCCATGATGAGCCTGCTTACTATCCTGAGGTGCTTCCTTTCTGTCGAACATACCATAATCACGTACCACATGGGCTATCCGTAAATGATAGTCTTTAAACACATGATCGCGGCCTTTAGTCTGGGCATCCCGGTGAACTTCCACATTTCGCCATTGTTTTACGGCTTCCTCATCGCGCCAAAAGGATAAGGACAATATTTTACCCGGATCGGTCAAACTCTGAAACCGCTCTATCGAAATAAAGCCATCAATAGTTATCAGCGTTGGTTTCAGATCGGCGGCTATGTCCAGGTATTCCTGCTTTTTGTTCTCCGGAGGCATCACTTCAAAAATTACGGCTACCATTTTATTTGTTTTGGTTTTAGATGATGTTACAGATCAAAGGTACCGTAGTTTGATGAGGAATATTTCGGGTTGGGATGAAGTGTGGGGAGAGCCTCACCCAACCCTCTCCAAAGGAGAGGACTTTAAAATATTTTTTTTGAAGACTCTACTTGCGCTCGTTTGCAACGAGTGCTTATTGTGGTGCGGCGATTGCATCGCCCTTGCGTTTTAAACGCAAACCCATGTTAAGCACTCGTTGCAAACGAGCGCAAGATTGGCAGACGGGGTGAGTCTTCGCGGTCAGGACAAATCTCCCGGTTTTTACTGCAATAACTTAGTGTATCAATTTTGCACCTATTTTCCCCTATTTGTTAAAAAGTGTTAAAATGACCCATTTTTGAACGTTTTTACATCAAAAAGCGATCTTTTTGATCCCTTAAATTGTTAAAATGAGTTAAATTTACTTAGTGTACGAAAATTTTGCGCATAACTTAAAGTAATCTAAACACCATCCCGTCCATATCCTCACTCAGGTGGATCTGGCAGGCCAGGCGGCTGTCCGGACCGGCATTGGGCAAGGTATCCAGCATGTCGAGCTCATTATCTGTTGGGGTAAAATATTGTTCGGGACCTTCCACCACCTGTACATGGCAGGTGGCGCACAGGGCCATGCCGCCACAGGTAGCCAGTATCTCATATTCCGACGCTTTGAGCACCTCCATTAAACTCAGGTTGATGCCCTCGGGGATCTCTACCGGTGCACGATTGCCTTCGCGGTCTTCAATAATTAAGTTGATCATAGCTAAAACTCGGTTACACCGTAAACGGTGGTGTATTTAAAACTTAGTTTTTGTTCGGGGTAAACGTATTTGAAGGCGCTTTGGGCCATCAGCGCGGCCTCATGAAAACCGCAAAGGATCAGCTTTAATTTACCCGGATAAGTATTGATATCGCCAATGGCATAAATACGTTCCACGCTGGTGCTGTAATCGCGGGTGTTTACCACAATGGCCGAAAAATCTATGTTGAGGCCCCAATTGGCAATTGGTCCTAACTTAGGGCTCAGGCCAAACAGCGGTATCAGGTTATCGGCAGCAATATGGCTTACCTCGTTATTACGATCCAATAAAGTGACCTCCTGCAGGTGCCCTTCCCCGGTTAAAGCCACCACGTTTGATTTCAGGACGAGGTCGATCTTGCCTTGTTTGGCCAGTTCAAAAACCTTTTCGGCAGCATCGGGTGTACCACGGAAGGTATCGCCCCGGTGCACCAGCGTAACACGTTCGGCCACATCGGCCAAAAATATAGTCCAGTCCAAAGCCGAATCACCACCACCGGCAATCACCACTTTGCGGTCGCGTAAAGCTTCCGGGTTTTTAACCATATAGGCCACACCTTTGCCTTCAAACTCCAGTAAGCGGTCAATTTCTGGCTTGCGGGGCTCAAAGCAACCCAGGCCACCGGCTATTACTACTACCTGACAATGTACGGTGGTACCGTCGTTGGTTTTTATAAAGTAAGAGCCATCGTCGTTTTTGGTTAATGTTTCTACCCGTTCACCTAAACTAAAAGTAGGGTGGAAGGGCGCACCCTGCTCCATGAGCCGGTCAACCAGCTGCTGTGCAGTAATATCCGGATAGCCGGGAATATCGTAAATAGGTTTGTGTGGATATATTTCAGAAAGCTGACCGCCAACCTGCGGCAGCACGTCAATTAAATGGCAGCGCATCTTGAGTAAACCCGCTTCAAAAACAGCAAATAAACCAACAGGCCCTGCGCCTATAATGCAAATATCGGTATTGATGTGTTCCATAAAAATGCTTTTTACTAAGCACTCAAATATGGTAATAGGTCATTCAAAAATCAAATGATATTTAGTAATGTATAATTACTTTAAGTTATAGTTGGCAAGGCAAAAACGCTTAAAAAGATCGATCAATTTGCTGTTTTTGCCGTGTAATTGGATGAATTGAAAAGTGCGGAAAATTTCCATTCCCTTAATTTCAATAATGCTCAACTCATTGTATTTCAGCTCGCTTAACACCGACTGGATAGACAGAAAGGCTGCGGTATCCGAGTATAATAAGTATTGTTTTATGGCAATACTGCTTTCCAGCTGAATCTCGATGTTAAGGTCCTTGGGGTTGATCTGTACATCGGCTAAAGCGTTAAAGATCACATCCAACGTGCCCGAACCGGCTTCACGCAGCACTAAGGGAATCTCCAATAATTGTTTGGGATTGATTTCTTGTTTTTTAGATAACCTATTGTTGGCCCGGGTTACCAGCACAATCTCGTCCTTGGCAAATGGGGAATAAGCCAGCTGGGGCGAATGGGCGGAACCCTCTACAATCGCCACGTCAATCTTTTCGTCGAGGATGAGCTGCGAAATATGATCGGTATTACCCTGTATAAAGTTAAAGGTAACATCGGGATAGGTCTTTTTGAAAAGCGCCAGGATCTTGGGTAAAATGGTTTGGGCCACCGTAGTGCTGGCGCCGATGTGCAGTGTACCTGCCTCCATATTGTTAAGCTGGGCCAGTTCGGTTTCGAGCTCGGTATAAGTCTGGAAGATCTTTTCGGCGTATTGGACCAGTATTTTACCCGCTACTGTAAGCGCTATATTGTTACCGTTACGCTTAAATAACTGCACATTGAGCTGCTGCTCCAGTTCTTTAATGTGTTTGGTAACAGCAGGTTGGGTAATGTATAGTTCATGGACAGCCTTAGTGAAACTGAGCCTTTGGGCAACCGTGTAAAAAACCTTTAACCTGAAATCAAAAATCATTGGGTTAAAATTAGTGGTTTTATGGCAGAAAACAGGATAGAGCTATTGTTCCCTCGAACATTTCAGGAGATTGCCAAATGGAACGGAAGTACAGGCAATAACAGCCAGACAACATACCGAGATAATTCTTGTGCTGAGGTAGATGAATGTTTCCATACCTATGAGATTTATTTTGGCAGGAAATGTTACAGGGGAATTATAAAATTGCCTTTCTTAGTTACGCGTCATTGCGAGGTACGAAGCAATCCCAAACTATACAGAGCAAACCTGCTAATCGGGGATTGCTTCGTACCTCGCAATGACGCGGTTTTATAGATTCTCCTTAGCCTGCATGCCATAATTGCCTAAACTGTCTTATAAAATTCCTTAATTTCCCCTCCAAACAATCACCACATGCAAAACAACCTGCAGCAAAGCTTTGGCAATATTGATATCTATTTGTTCGATCAGTTATTGAAAGGACGCTTTGATCATTGCGAAACCATACTGGATGCCGGCTGCGGTGGCGGGCGCAACCTGGTATATTTTATGCAAAACGGCTTTGATGTATACGGCATAGATCAAAACACAGAAGCTGTGGAGGCGGTAAGGCAATTATCGGCCAAACTTTCGTCAACACATGCGCTCAACAAGTTCCGGGTATCGGGAGTAGAGGAGATGCCCTGGACCGGTGATTTTTTCGACCTGGTGATCTGCAGCGCCGTATTGCATTTCGCCAAAAACGAACAGCATTTTGATAGCATGGTCCGTTCTCTGTGGCGGGTACTGAAACCCGGCGGCTATTTATTTGCGCGACTGGCATCGGATATCGGTATCGAGGAACTGGTGGTAAGCAGGGGCAATGGCCGTTACCTGCTGCCTGATGGTTCCGAACGTTTCCTGGTGAACGAACAAACGCTGCTCCGCTACACGGCCGAACTTGACGGCTCTCTTTACGAACCTATTAAAACTACTAATGTGCAAAACCTGCGTTGTATGACCACCTGGTGCATTCAAAAGCAGTACAATTGAAGGTAAAAGACATGAATTAGGGTATAACTAAAAATAAAGCGAAATTTGAAAAAACAGCTTGAATAAACCATAATCAATATTGCGTATGAACGTGCAAGAACAAATCAACGGATATATCGTCAGTCAGCCTGAACCAAAGCGTAGTGATATGCAGGCCTTGCACAATCGCACACTTCAGGTTTTACCTGGTTGTAAACTGTGGTTTGATGATGGTAAAAACAGCGAAGGTAAAACGGTCGCTAATCCTACTATAGGCTATGGATTTCACACTATAAAATATGCTGATGGAAAGACGAGGGATTTTTTTCAAATTGGTTTGAGTGCAAACAAAAGTGGGATCTCTGTCTACATCCTCGGTATTGAAGATAAGACGTACCTGCCCCAAACGTATGGGAAGGAAATAGGCAAGGCAAGCGTGACCGGGTATTGCATCAGGTTCAAAAAGCTAAAAGATATCAATATGGATATATTGGAAGCGGCTATACGATATGGAGTTGAGGCTACAAGTGGAAATTAAATTCAAACTAATAACAAATAGTTATTTATACCGATTACTAACCTTAATGCAGGTACATTTATCCTATGCATCACGAACATCATTTACAAAGCTCAGACACCATCAGGGATATTGTTATTGGCATGTCTGATGGGTTAACGGTACCTTTTGCGCTGGCCGCGGGTTTAAGCGGGGCAGTAAACTCATCAAGTATTGTGATTACGGCCGGTATAGCCGAAATTGTAGCGGGCTCCATTGCTATGGGTCTGGGTGGTTTTTTAGCCGGTCGCACCGAAGCAGACCATTATGCCTCCGAGCTCAAACGGGAATATGAGGAGGTTGAAAAAGTACCCGAGCAGGAGAAAGCCGAAGTAAAGGAAGTGTTCGCTGCCTTTGGTCTTTCGGAAAAATTACAGGCTGAGGTTGCCGAAGAAATGGCTAAAGACAAAGATAAATGGGTAGATTTTATGATGCGTTACGAGCTTGGGCTGGAAGAACCCAAAGCCAACCGGGCTACTCAAAGCGCCATCACCATAGGTTTATCATATATTGTTGGTGGCATTATACCCCTGTCGCCCTATTTTTTTATTGCCGATTCAACCCAGGCTTTATATTACTCTTGCGGCATTACCATGATCTGCCTGTTTGTGTTCGGTTATTTCAAGAGCAGGGTAACCGGGCAGCCTGCCATCAAAGGAGCGCTGAAAGTATTGTTGATAGGAGCCCTGGCCGCCGCTGCCGCGTTTGGCATGGCCAAGCTAATCACTAAAACTTAATAAACTTATCTATTTGCTCATTAGTGAACTTCAAAGTGTCGGCATTTAAAAGATTGCCCTCCTTGTCCATTTCTTTATTGATGGAAGAGATATGGATTTTCAGCGACATGATATTGAGGTGCATATAATGGCAAACCCCTGTAAAATGATCAATACCCCGAATGTTGCCATATTTGCCAGATGACAGACCTACCAGCGCGGCTTTCTTATCATAAAATGTACCCGGAAAATCGCAGGCATCCATAAAAACTTTCAGCACACCGGGAAAGCTGCCATTATATTCGGGAATGATGAATATAAATTTATCCGTGCGATTGATGAGATCCTGTATGGGTAGAAACTCTGGACTGCGTTTGCCATACAGATCGGTCTGTATCACGTTAGCCGGCAGATCGGAGAGTGAAAATATACCCGCCTCAACGCCTTTTTCACTCAATTTTTGCTGATAATATTGAGCAAGCCTAAGCGTATGGCTCCCGGGACGGTTGGTTGATGATATAATAGTAACCATGTATAATTATTGAATTATTGATTTACTGAATTATTGATTGCAGCACAAATATTCTTGAAGCTCACATATTACTCAATAATTCGGTTATTCAATAAATCACTCATTCAATAACTCAATAATTCAGTAATTCAATAATTAAATTGTTTGTAAATTGCCAAAACCTGTGGATTTCGGAATAGTTTTAAATCCGTATCTTTATCACCGGACAAAAACTTTACGAAAGTAGAAATTTCTGAATCTATTTTTCGTTGTTATAAATCATTGTAATATAAATTTTGTAAGGATATAGAATGAGTAAAATAATTGCTTTAGCCAACCAGAAAGGTGGCGTAGGAAAAACTACATCATCTATAAATCTGGCCGCAAGTTTGGCCGTATTAGATTTTAAAACCTTGTTGGTTGATGCGGATCCGCAGGCTAATTCAACATCGGGTATAGGTTTCGACCCCCGTAACATCAAGAACAGTATTTACGAGTGCATCATTAACCAGGTTGACCCGCATGAGGCTATCCAGAAAACGGATACCCCTAATCTGGACTTGCTGCCGGCTCACATCGATCTGGTAGGTGCCGAGATCGAAATGATCAACCTGAGCGGCCGCGAGTATAAAATGAAACAGGTATTTGAAGCTATACAAAACGAGTATGACTTTATTATTATCGACTGCTCACCATCGTTAGGTTTGATCACTATCAACGCGTTAACCGCTGCCAACTCGGTAATTATCCCCGTACAGTGCGAGTACTTCGCGTTGGAAGGATTGGGTAAACTGCTTAATACCATTAAAATTGTACAGTCGCGCCTTAACCCGCAGCTGGAAATTGAAGGTATATTGCTTACCATGTACGACGTGCGTCTGCGTTTGAGCAACCAGGTGGTTGACGAGGTAAAAACGCATTTTGAGGACATGGTTTTTGATACTATCATTCAGCGTAACACCCGTTTAAGCGAGGCGCCAAGTTTTGGCGTATCGGTAATTATGCACGATGCCACCTGTAAGGGTGCCATCAATTATTTAAACCTGGCCCGCGAAATTATTGAAAAGAACGGCCTCACCAAGAACGAGTCGGAAGCCGCGACAGCAACAGTGTAACCCATGAGTAGTGAAAGAAGAAATGCCCTGGGCAAAGGATTAAGTGCGCTGTTGAATGACTCTGTAAACGTACAACCTTATAATAAAACTAAGGACAAAGATAAAGAAGCCTCCACATCAGCTGTGGAGGTTAACAGCCTGGGCTCGGTAAATGAGATACAGCTGGCCGAAATTGAGGTGAACCCTTTTCAGCCCCGTACCGATTTTGACGAACAGGCCCTGGCCGAACTCGCCGACTCCATTAAACTGCAGGGGCTGATACAACCCATTACGGTAAGGCGCATCAACGCGCATAAATATCAGCTCATATCGGGCGAGCGCCGTTTCCGTGCTTCAAAAATAGCCGGCCTAACACAGGTGCCTGCCTATGTGCGTACTGCCAACGACCAGCAAATGCTGGAAATGGCCCTCATCGAGAACATCCAACGCGAAAATCTGAATGCCATTGAAGTGGCCCTCAGCTTTCAGCGCATGATTGAAGAGTGTAACCTGAAACAGGAGGAACTGGGCGACCGTGTGAGCAAAAACCGCTCAACTGTAACCAACTATCTGCGCTTGTTAAGATTGCCGCCAAGTATACAGGCATCCATCCGCGATGGCGCCCTTACTATGGGCCATGCCAAGGCTTTGATCACTATTAACGACCCCGCCAAACAATTATATTTACATCAACATATCATTCAGCAAGGTTTATCCGTTCGTAAAGCTGAAGAACTGGCTCGCGATATGCAGAAGCCGCCGGTAAAGAAGGAGGGTAAACAACCCGAACCGGTATCATACCAGCTGCAAAAAATACAGGACGATCTGGCTTCAAAATTTAGTACAAGGGTAAAGCTCAAGGTAGGCAGCAAAGGAAGCGGTGTTATCGAAATTCCTTTTCTTTCAGATGATGATCTGGGCCGTATCCTCGAGATGCTGGATTGGTAAATATTAGTATCGGATTTAGTATCAGAATTTAGTATCAAGTAGCTAGTATCAAGTATCAAGATTTTTGAAAACTTTGATTCTCGATTTGTGTAGCGGTCTTGATACTTGATACTAGCTACTTGATACATATAAATTATATTAAATGATGTATAAATTCCTGCTTGTTATTGGTTTGGTTTCGGTATTTTCCTTAACGGTAAAAGCGCAGGGGCTTGGGCCGGATACCGCGAAGAGTGGTAAAGGCGATACTTTAAAAAAAGCGTCGAATACGGCTCCTGGTTCTTTTGCACCGCCTATTAAAAAAGAAAAAGTTTATCATCCCGATAGCTTACATAGTCCGCACAAAGCGGTTATGCACTCTTTAATGGTGCCGGGATGGGGCCAGTTATACAACCACCGCTGGTGGAAAGTGCCTATCGTTTATGGCGGTATAGGTCTTTTGGTTTCGGCGGTGATATTTAACCAGAAATATTATAACCAGGATATAGCGATATACAATTACCGAAAGCAAGGTATAGCTCCTACACAAGGCCAGGCGTATTATAAGGAATACCAGTTATACGCCCAATATAATGTACCGGATGCCAGTATCATCAGCGAAATGGATGGCTATCGCCGTAACCGGGACCTGAGTATCCTGGGTATTTTAGCTGCCTGGGGTATCCAAACCATTGATGCCTATATCGATGCCAAGTTTATACACTCCTATACGGTTGACAATAACCTGGGCATGAATATGAAGGTCACTCCCGGTTTAATAAACCAGCCGCTTTACGCGCAAAGTGCTAATTCTTCTTATATTCCGTCGATAAAAATTACCTTTACGTTTTAACAGAAGTGGTGAGTAGTAAGTGGTGAGTCGTGAGTAGTGAAACAATTGAAGACTTGGTATAAAAAACGCAGTCATCCTGATATTCACCACTCATCGCTCTTCACTCACAACTCACCACTCACCACTCACTAAACATGAAAATAGCATTACTGGGTTATGGAAAAATGGGTAAGATCATCGAAAAGATCGCCATTAGCCGCAAACACGAAATTGTATTAACGATTGATCACGACACGCTGGATGATCTGACGGTTGAAAACCTGCAGAAAGCCGATGTGGTTATTGACTTTACCATGCCGGCATCGGTATTGGGTAACATTAAGCTTTGCTTTGATGCAGGTGTACCCATTGTAGTAGGTACCACAGGCTGGTATGATCAAATCCCTCAAATAAAGCAACTTTGTGAGCAAAGCAACAATACCCTGCTATACGGATCAAACTTTAGCGTGGGTGTAAATATATTTTTTCATGTTAACCGCCTGCTGGCCAAAGTAATGAACAGCTATCCATATTATGATGTACAGGTTGAAGAAATTCATCATACCCAAAAGCTCGATTCACCCAGCGGCACCGCTATCACTATTGCCGAAGGTATCCTGGATAACCTCGAAACCAAATCTGAATGGGTTAATGTGTTAACTACCGATGACAAGCACGATGATGACACCGTTTCAAACAACCAGCTGCTCATCGAATCTTTACGTATTGACAGCGTACCGGGTACGCATACTGTTATCTATGATTCGGAAGTGGATACTATCGAATTTAAGCATACCGCCCACAACCGCAACGGCTTTGCGCTGGGCGCCGTACTGGCTGCCGAATGGGTGATCGGAAAAAAAGGTTTCTATTCGGTTGATGCCATGTTTGATTTTAAATAGCCGCGCTATTTTAAATGGATATAGCAGGCTATATAGGTTTTTATTTAATTACAGGTCCTTTATTAGTATTAGTTACTATAGGCTTGTGGAAACTGTTTGAAAAAGCCGGTCGCCCCGGCTGGGAATCACTCATTCCGGTTTACAATACGTATATCATCCTCAAACTCAGCGGCAGGCCCTGGTGGTTACTGCTGCTGTTGCTTATACCGGGCATCAATCTGATTGTGGGCTTGGGTATCATGATCGATTTTATCAAATCGTACGGTAAATTCAAAATGAGCCAGAACGCTGCGGTTACCCTGCTGCCATTCATTTATCTGCCTAAATGGGGTTTTGACAAAAATACCCGTTACCTGGGTCAATCAGCAAGTGTCGATTTTTATGAAGAACACCAGTATGATCTTCAAAAATCCAGTACCCGCGAATGGACAGAGGCCATTATTTTCGCGGTAGTTGCCGCTACGCTTATCCGTTCACTTTTTATCGAAGCTTACACTATACCCACTCCATCTATGGAAAGCTCCCTGCTTGTGGGCGACTTTTTGTTTGTGAGCAAAATAAATTATGGGGCACGCCTGCCCATGACACCCGTTGCCTTTCCTTTTGCCCACCATACCATGCCGCTTACCGGTGGCAAAGCTTATTGGGACGGCATTAAACTACCGTATTTCCGGCTGCCCGGTTTTGGCGATGTGAAAAAGGGAGATGTGGTGGTGTTTAACTATCCCATGGATGCCGACTCGCCCTTGTACCGCCCGGTTGATAAACGCGAAAACTATATCAAGCGCTGCCAGGGAACCCCCGGCGATACGCTGAGCCTGCTTAATGCACGGGTATATATAAATGGTAAGGCCGCCATTACACCGCCAAATGGCGAAATGGAATATATGGTGCGTAACAATGGCAGTAGTTTTAACCGGCAAGCGGCGCGTGATCTGCACCTGTCAGACATTCAGCAGTTTACCAACCAGGATTTTATGCTGAACACCACGGCCCGGTCGGCTGCTTTGTTAAAGCAACAGCCGGATATTAAATCGGTAAGGCCAAACATCCGGTTCAATGGGGTTTATGACCCGGAGGTATTTCCGCATGATCCTCACTTCAGATGGAATGTAGATAATTTTGGTCCCATCATTATCCCCAAAAAGGGCTGGACGATAAAACTTGATAGTTTGACACTGCCCATCTATCGCCGTGCTATTGAGGTTTATGAACATAATAAGCTGCAGACAAACGGCAACAATATCAGTATCAACGGCAAAGCAGCCAACCGCTATACTTTTAAGCTCAATTATTATTTTATGATGGGCGATAATCGCCACAACTCCGAAGATTCGCGCTTTTGGGGATTTGTCCCCGAAGATCATATTGTGGGCAAGGCTCTGTTTGTGTGGATGAGCTGGGACGCCGAAACCCACCACATCAGGTGGAGCAGGCTGATGAGGATGATTAGGTAGATGGATTTCAGATGTGCAGATGTGAAAATAGATGTGCGAATGTGCAGATATGCAGATGTGAAAATAGATGTGTGAATGTGCAGATATGAAAATGGATGTGCGAATGTGCAGATATGCAGATGTGCAAATGAAAAAAATATATATGTGCAAATTACAGATGTGCAAATAAAATCATCCACACATCAATGAATCATCTGCACATTTGCACATCCGCATATCTGCACATCAGTTTTTAGTAACATATAGCTTACACAGTAGTCATAGGGAATAAAAAATAAATACATACATTTAAAAAATCTGCACATTTGCACATTTGAAATCTGCACATCTGCGTAATCTGCACATCAATTCAAATATGAACTGGAAATTCTGGAAAAAAGATAAAAGCAAAACCAAAAAGAAAAAAAGCGCCCTGCGTGAATGGGGCGATGCTATCATTTTCGCGGTAATTGCGGCCACGTTAATACGTACCCTTTTTATTGAGGCTTATGTTATCCCCAGCGGATCGATGGAAAGCTCCCTGCTCATTGGCGATTATTTGTTTGTAAGCAAGGTGAACTATGGGGCCCGTATGCCTATAACCCCAGTGGCTATACCATTTATGCACCATACCATACCGTATACTACCAATGCCAAAGCCTATTGGGATGGTATCCAATTGCCTTATTACCGTCTGCCGGGTTTCAGCGATATTAAAAAAGGCGACATTGTGGTGTTTAACGCACCGATAGAAGCCGACTCGCCCTATTTTCGTCCGGTTGATAAACGCGAAAATATCATCAAGCGCTGTCAGGGAACTCCCGGCGATACCCTGAGCCTGGTGAATGCCCAGGTTTACATCAATGGCAAACCCGAAGCTACTCCCCTCAAAGGCGAAATGGCCTACATCGTAAAAACCGATGGCAGCCAGATAAATCCTCAACTTATCAATGAGCTCCATTTAAGCGACATCGGTATTATCGACAGCACCACATTTAAAACCAATACCACGGTTGAATCTGCCAAAATATTAAAAGGTTATTCCAATATCAAATCGGTTACTGCGGATATCGCTGCTAAAGGTATCGCCGACGATCTGAACCCGGTTTACCCTGCTAAATATCCAAGGTATAAGAACACGCCAAACTTTCCGCATTATACCTGGAATGTAGATAATTACGGTCCCATCATTATCCCTAAAAAAGGCTGGACGGTGAAGCTGGATAGTTTAACCTTCCCGGTTTATGGCAGGGCTATTGAAATTTATGAGCACAATAAAGTAAAAGTTGTGGGCAGGGATATTTACATAAACGATAAAAAAGCCGATACTTACACTTTTAAACTCAACTACTACTGGATGATGGGCGATAACCGCCATAACTCAGAAGATTCGCGTTACTGGGGCTTTTTACCCGAAGACCACGTAGTAGGCAAGGCCTTATTTACCTGGATGAGTGTAGACAGCACCGCCTCATTCGTAAATAAGATCCGCTGGAACAGGTTATTTAGAGGAATACATTGATAATTAGAATTTTGAACATTTAGTTAGTTTAACCGGTAAAAGAAAATAACAATTTAAAGCAAGGGAATTGAGCGAATCCCCTCTTGTGAGGGAGGAGGGATGTGTTTATTGAAGCGGAAAAAAGCAGAAGAACACACCCCTGCCAACACTCTGCCATACGCTCCCCTTCTCAAGAGGGGATTGAGAATACATTAATAATTAGAATTTAAATACAAAAAAGTGAACATTATACTTGCTATTATACTACTGGTTATACTGCCTTACGTAGGGTTATGGAAATTGTTTGAAAAAGCCGGCAGACCAGGCTGGGAAGGCGTAATACCTTTATACAATATTTACGGCATGATTAAGCTGTGCGGCAGGCCCGCCTGGTGGTTTGTACTGGTACTGATACCGGGACTGAACATACTGGTGATGATTGGCCTTACGGTTGATTTTATCAAATCGTTTGGTAAATTCAGTTTGCTCGATCATATTTTGGGTGTGGCCCTGCCATTTATATTTTTACCCAAATGGGGCTTTGACAAGGACACCAAATACCTGGGTCAATCAGCCAGTCCGGAGTTCAGGGAGAAATATAAAATAGCGCTGAAAAAGACTGCCGCGCGTGAATGGGCTGATGCTATTATTTTCGCGGTAATAGCTGCCACATTGATCCGGACGCTGTTTATTGAGGCTTACGTTATTCCCAGTGCTTCCATGGAAAGCTCCTTACTCATTGGCGATTACCTGTTTGTAAGTAAAGTGAACTACGGCGCCCGTTTGCCTATGACACCGGTGGCTTTTCCATTTGCACACCATACCATGCCGTTGATCCCGGTTAAAGCGTATTGGGATGGCATCGAACTGCCTTATTACCGTTTACCCGGCTTAAGCGATGTGAAAAAAGGCGACGTGGTAGTATTTAACTATCCTATGGATGCCGATTCGCCCTTATACCGCCCGGTTGATAAACGCGAAAACTATATTAAGCGCTGCCAGGGTACACCCGGCGATACGCTGAGTGTAGTTAACGCGCAGGTGGTTATTAACGGTAAACCTGCCATTACACCACCGCATGGCGAAATGAGCTACCTGGTAAAATCAGACGGCAGCGAAATTAACCCGCAGCTGGTTAACGAGCTCCATCTGTCGGATATTCCGCAGGGAGCAGGCGCTGAATTTACCACCAATACAACCCTGGCATCGGCCAATACTTTAAGGGGTTATTCCAATATCAAATCGGTTACACCAAACATCACACCGGCCGGTATGCGCGACCCATTGAATGATGTTTATCCGGTAAAATTTCCCACTTATAAGATCACGCCTAAATTCCCGGATTATAAATGGAACGTGGATAATTACGGCCCTATCATCGTACCTAAAAAAGGATGGACTGTGAAACTGGATAGTTTAACCTTCCCTGTTTATGGCAGAGCTATTGAAATTTATGAAGGCAACAAAGTACAGGTATCTGGAAACGA
This sequence comes from Mucilaginibacter sp. NFX135, assembly GCF_048565145.1. NCBI lineage: Bacteria > Pseudomonadati > Bacteroidota > Sphingobacteriia > Sphingobacteriales > Sphingobacteriaceae > Mucilaginibacter > Mucilaginibacter sp. NFX135. The sequence goes on along the minus strand of NZ_CP183412.1, from coordinate 5,894,207 downwards.
GATCCTGATCAACGGGAAAAAGGCAGATAGCTATACCTTTAAGCTCAACTACTACTTTATGATGGGCGATAATCGCCACAACTCCGAAGATTCCCGTTTCTGGGGCTTTGTACCCGAAGACCATATTGTAGGAAAGGCCCTGTTCATCTGGATGAGTATTGACGATAGCGCCAGCTTCCTGAACAAGATCAGATGGAGCCGGTTGTTTAACATTATCCATTAAGCCCCTAACCCCGCCAGCCGGCGGGAGAATAAAAAAATTGCTTAGCCTGCCCGGTAAACCGGGCAGGCTTTTTTGTGCTGGTGTTGTAAGCCGGTCACCCTGAGCTTGCCGAAGGTTGCGTGCTAACCCATCATGCTTCGACGGAATTGGTATGACAGTCGGTTTAATGAAAATTTCCAACTGTGTCATTGCTGCGAGGAGGAAGGACTATGTAATTCAGACAAAATCAGCTCAAAAACCAACCGTTTGGTATGCATTTATTTACTCAATAAACTAATACTTTTTAAAGTTTTAAAAACGCGTTAAAACCACGCTTAAATTTGTTAAAAAGTGTTAAAATGAGTGTTTTTAAACGATTTTTAAGCCTGTTTTACCCGTCTTTCGTGCCGAAAAGTGTTAAAATTTAAGGTTTAAAAAGTAATTACAAACCCTGCAAGGGTTCCACACCAAAACGCTCGGCTAAAATATGAAGGTCGGCTACCACGGCGTCAACCAGAGGGATGCCGTGGGTACCGCGATGATGTTCGGCCTCCAGCTCGGGCTCACCTGGGATGATGACCTTCTGGGTGGGGTCGACAGTTGCCGAGGTCTTGAACCGGGCTATCCAGTTATCCAGGTGGCTCTTAAACTCATCCACCGGGCGGAAGCCGTCAACCCGCATAGCACCCAAAAAATGCCCTATACCTTGCCCCACCGGGTTAGCCGGCGGATCAAGAAAAGCCACAAAAGGAGGCACCCAGGGCCCATAATTGGCACCAGACAGTACCGCCGACAAAATGTCCACCGTAGCACTCAGCCCGAAGCCTTTATGGCTGCCATGGTCGCGGTCGCCACCCAGGGGTAACAGTGCTCCACCGGTTTTAAGAGCATGAGGATCGGTGGTATAATGGCCATGCTGGTCCTGTATCCAGCCTTCGGGTACCTGTTTGCCCAGGCGCTGGGCAATTTCCAGCTTGCCGTTAGCCGCTGCCGAAGTAGCCAGATCAACCACCACAGGCGGATAATGTCCTGCCGGAAAGGCGTAGCACATAGGATTGGTACCCAACAGGCGCTCACTTGAGAAAGTAGGCGCCACCAGCGGACTGGCATTGGTCATGGCAAAACCGATCATGTCTTTTTCCACTGCCATCAGGGCATGGTAGCCGGCAATGCCAAAATGATTGGAATTGCGTACTGATACCCAACCCGAACCATATAATTCGGCTTTTTTGATAGCTACCTGCATGGCAAAGGGTGCTACCACAAGTCCCAGGCCTGCATCGCCATCAACGGTGGCCGTGGTGGGTGTTTCGTGTACTATCCGGATGTTGGGTGTGGCATTGATACGGTTCTTTTCCCAGAGGCGCACATAGCCGCTCAGGCGGGCTACCCCATGCGAGTCTATTCCCCGCAGATCGGAACGCAGCAAAACATCAGCGGCAAGCGTGGCATGCTCCGTACTGCAGCCAATGGCCTTGAAAATATTTTCGGTAAAAACGCGGAGGGTAGATGGGCTTACCAGCATGATATATGAGGTTAGATGTGCAAATATGCAGATTTCAGATATACAAATGAGTTGCGATATGCAAATTATAAAGGTAAAGATGATTAACCAATGTATGGACAATCATCTGCATATCCGCACATCTGAAATCTGCACATTTAATAAAGATTATCCAATTGCTTCAGCAACTCCAATCCCTTTGGCCATTCGCCAAAGCCTGAAGCCAGGTTAATATGGCCGGCATCGCCTATCTCTACCAGTTCGCTTCCCCAGCTATCGGCAAATAACCGGGCGCGTTCACTGGTTACATAATAATCGTTACTGCTGGCTACGGTGATGCTTTTGAAAGGCAGTTTTATCAGTGGTACGGGCGTAAAACCGCTGGTACCAGGGGGATAAGTATCAGCTTCGGTATCGCTTGGAGCAACCAATAGGGCACCTTTAATTTTGATATTATACGCTTGTGCCCAATAGGCTATTGTGGTGCAGGCAAGGCTATGACCAACCAGAATTACGTTTTTGGGATCATATCGCTGTACATAGCTGTTGAGCGTTGTTATCCAGTCGCTGCAAACCGGAGTTTCCCAGTCCTGCTGTTCAATGCGACCAAAATTAAATTGCTTTTCCCAAAGCGACTGCCAATGCGCCGGACCGGAGTTGCCCAATCCTGGATGGATAAGAATAGTTGAGTTAAAGATCATAGTAAATGCTTTAAATAAGAATACTGAACACTGAATCTTGAATAATGAATTTCGAAGTACTTCGATGTTCGATATTCGAAATACGATATTTTTATTTTAAATTACTAACTGTTCGCCCTTCAGGGGGCTGGGGGCCTCGGCTATTTCTTTGATCACCAGGTTACGTTTTTGCAAAAGCCGGCGCATGTAGTTTTGCAAAATAACAAGGTCGAATATAGTGCCATAAGGTGATTCATACCGGAAAATATCCTTCATCAGGGTTTCTTCCTTTATCGCAAAAAAATAATGCTCATGCCTAAAGTTTTTGAAGGCCCCTTGAACCATTTCATCAGTGAAGTGGTTGGGATATTCCAGCTCGGTGATCTTTGAGGTGAGGGTTTGCCAAATGCCAAAGTGTTTGGCACGCCAGGTAACCCATTCACCAAGTTCAATTAGTCCGCTGGTACGGCCGGCAATTGCCGTTTCGCCGGTATGCCGGGTTGAGGCCACGTGCACATCAATGTTCCGGGCCAGATCGAAACATTTTCCGATGGGCGCGTTGATGTGGGTAGCTAATTCAATTACAGGCAAAATGACACGATTTAAAGATTATTTAAAGATTAACAGGATTTCTTGAAGCTGCATCATTGATTCAGCGGAGGTCCTGTTAATCTATCTAAAATTATGTAGTCCTATTTGAAAATGCAATACGTTCGCAGCGCAACTTGAGGATTAGTTAGTGATTGATATGATTTTCATGGTTGAATAATGCAATCCTCAAAAAACCTGTCAATCTAAGTAAATCCTGTGATCCTGTTTAGAACTCAGCATTTTTCGGGAACCTTGGGAAAGGGATCACATCGCGGATATTGCCCATGCCGGTTACAAACAACACCAGGCGCTCAAATCCCAATCCAAAACCAGCATGCGGACAAGCGCCAAAGCGACGGGTATCCAGGTACCACCAAAGTTCATCTTTAGGGATACCCATTTCGTCCATGCGTTGTTCCAGGTTGCTCAAACGCTCTTCACGCTGCGAGCCGCCTACAATTTCGCCAATACCGGGGAACAGGATGTCCATGGCAGCTACGGTTTTGCCATCGTCGTTCTGGCGCATATAAAACGCTTTGATCTCCTTTGGATAATCGGTCAGGATCACTGGTTTTTTGAAATGTTTCTCCACCAGGTAACGCTCATGCTCACTTTGCAGGTCAGTTCCCCAGCCCTCGATCGGGTACTGGAATTTTTTCTTTTTGTTCGGAGTTGATTCCTTCAATATCTCGATAGCCTCGGTATAAGTAAGGCGTTCAAAATCATGGGTTAAACAGAATTGCAGCTTTTTGAGCAGAGTCATTTCCGATCGCTCGTTCTGTGGTTTTTGTTTTTCTTCCTCGGCCAGGCGCTGGGTTAAAAACTCAATATCATCGGCGTTTTTGTCCAGTGTGTATCTGATCACGTATTTCAGCATGTCCTCTGCCAGGTCCATGTTATCATTCAGATCGCTAAAGGCAACTTCCGGTTCAATCATCCAAAACTCGGCCAGGTGGCGGGTGGTATTGGAGTTTTCGGCACGGAAAGTAGGGCCGAATGTATAAATATCGCTCAGAGCCATCGCGCCAAGCTCACCCTCGAGTTGCCCGGATACAGTAAGATTGGTTGGGCGACCAAAAAAGTCTTGCTTAAAATCGATTTCACCGGTATCTGTCTTCGGGATGTTATCCAGGTCGAAATTGGTTACATGGAAGGTTTCGCCGGCCCCTTCCGCATCAGATGCAGTAATCACAGGGGTATGCAGGTAAACAAAGCCACGCTCCTGAAAAAACTGGTGTACCGCGAAGGCCAGGCTGTTTCGCACCCTAAATATCGCCCCAAAAGTACTGGTACGGAAACGCAGGTGGGCGTTCTCCCTCAAAAATTCCAGACTATGTTTTTTGGGCTGAATAGGGTATTTTTCGGGATCGCTGTCGCCCAGTATCTCAATGTCGGTAGCTATAACTTCAACGGTTTGCCCCTTACCCTGTGACGCAACTAATTTACCCCCAACGCTTAACGCAGCGCCCACGGTAATGCGTTTTAACAGGGCCGGATCGGTATTTTCAAAGTCGACAACGATCTGAATGTTATTATTTGTTGAGCCATCATTTAAAGCAATGAAACGATTGGAACGGAATGCACGCACCCATCCTTTTACAGTTACATCAATGTCGGTTTGCTGACTTTGCAGCAATGCTTTAATCTTTACTCGCTGACTCATATAAATTATTTTTAGAGCCGCAAAAATACAATTATTTATGTAACGGTACGGGTAATTTTGGCCTTAATGATAAGCTATTTAACTAAATTTGGCCCTCATTTGTTACCCCTATGAATCCCAGAATTAGTCTTGCCATTGGTATTTTATGTATCGCCTTTTCGCCCATATTTGTAAAACTTTGCGGGGCGCCTCCAATTACTGCGGCTTTTTACAGGGTGTTTTTGGCCTGGCTGGTATTGGCTCCGTGGTGTTTCTGGAAAGTTAAGCTTAAAATAGCTACTAAAGAACTGCTAACCGCTTTCCTGGGCGGACTCATTTTTGCCTCGGATATTGCCGTGTGGAATATTTCCTTAGAGCATATCAGTGCTACCGTATCAACTTTGGTGGCTAATCTGGCTCCGGTTTGGGTTGGGCTCATCAGTTTTTTTATTTTGCGCAAAAAATCGGGGATGCTGTATTGGGTGGGTACGGCCATTGCCATGGCAGGAATGGTTATTTTAGTGGGTTATCAAAATATCCTGGGCCTTAAATTTAATATTGGCATTGTGCTGGCACTTTTAGCCAGTGTGTTTTATTCGGTTTACATTGTGATAACCAATAATATTTTACAGCGGATTGGCACTTTATCATTCATGTTTTATAACATGCTTGCGGCCTGTGTTTTCCTCCTGATCATCAGTTGCTGGCAGGGTAATAATTTGGTTAGTTTTTCTTTAAACAGCTGGCTTTGTTTTTTGGGAATGGGTTTGCTTTGCCAGTTAACCGGCTGGATAACCATTAACTATTCACTGCGATTTTTGGAGAGTACCAAGGTGGCTATAGCACTTTTAGGGCAAACAGTACTTGCAGGTATTATAGCCGTAATTTTACTGCACGAAAGCCTGCAGCTGAAAGAAATAATAGGCAGCGTGATTGTACTTGTCGGGATCGCGGTAACATTTTTAAAAGGAAAGCAATCGGTTAGTATCAAGTAGTTAGTATCAAGTATCAAGACAAACGCAATTCTTTTTATAAAAGAACCCATGATACTTGATACTAACTACTTGATACTTGATACTTGATACCCGATACTCTACCTTTGCATTTTAGCGCATGATCATAAAATCTACTATCGACCGTATTATGGAAGCCACCGACATTGTGGAGGTGATAGGGGAGTTTGTGCAGTTAAAAAAGCGCGGTGCAAACTACGTGGGCTTGTCGCCATTTGCCAATGAGCGTACCCCATCGTTCACGGTATCTCCGGCGAAAGGCATTTTTAAGGATTTTTCGACAGGCAAAGGTGGTTCGGCGGTTACTTTTTTAATGGAGCTGGAGAAATTCAGCTATCCTGAAGCCTTAAAATGGCTGGCCAAAAAGTACGGCATCGAGGTTGAAGAAACTGTTGATCATCCGGAAAACAAAGAAGAGGACCTGCGCCGTGAAAGCCTCATGATCGTGACGGCCTTTGCAGCCAAATTTTTTCATGAAAGTTTGCTGGATACCGAAGAAGGCAGGAATATAGGCCTGAGCTATTTTAAAGAGCGCGGCTTTAGTACCGAAACGATTAAAAAATTCGAGCTTGGTTATTCTCCCGATCAGTGGGAGGCTTTTACCGGTACTGCCATCAGTCAAGGTTATCAGCAGCAGTTTTTAGAAGAAAGCGGGCTATCGGTTAAACGCGATAATGGTACGCTGTATGATAGGTACCGCGGCCGGGTGATGTTCCCGATACATAGTTTTACCGGTCGTGTGATAGCTTTTGGCGGTCGTACGCTGAAGAAAGACAAGAACGTACCCAAATACGTAAACTCGCCCGAGAGCGAGATCTACCATAAATCAAACGTACTTTACGGATTGTATTTTGCCAAGAAGGCTATCCGCGATGAAGATAACTGTTACCTGGTAGAAGGTTATGCCGATGTGCTGTCGGTTCATCAGGCCGGCATCGAAAATGTGGTAGCATCATCTGGTACTTCGTTAACTACCGAACAGATCAGGTTGATTAGTCGTTTTACGCAAAATATTACCATTTTGTATGATGGCGACGCGGCTGGTATCAAAGCATCCCTGCGCGGGCTGGATATGATACTGGAAGCAGGCCTCAACGTAAAAGTGGTCTCTTTTCCCGACGGACATGACCCGGATTCGTACGTACGCCTGGTAGGTACCAGCGCTTTCAAAAAGCATATAGAGGAAAATAAAAAAGATTTTATTCTTTATAAAGCCAACCTGCTTTTAAAAGATGCCGGTAACGATCCGATAAAGAAAGCCGAGATCATCCGTGAGATCGTAGAGAGTATTGCCAAGATCCCCGACTCGATCAAGGCTTCGGTTTTCATTAAGGAGTGTAGCTATCTATTACAGATAGATGAGCGGTCGTTACTGTCCGAACTCAATAAAATGCGGCAGGCCAAAGCCAAAAAGGATGGTCAACAGCAGCAAAATACCAGGTACTCGCCGCAGCAGCCACCAGACGAGCCCAATTTTTTTGACGAGCCCGAGGTTCAGGAAGCTAAAGATGAAAGCGCGCAGGAAAAAGAGATCATCAGGCTGTTGCTTTTATACGGCAATAGAATGATCGACTGGGATGGCATCGCCAATACCTATATCGGTCCGTTTATGATAGCTGAGTTGGGTGATGTTACTTTTGAACACCCTGTTTGTAAAATGTTTACGGATATATACCGGCAGGAAGTAGAGAATGGTGTGCTGCCCGATGATACCTATTTTATCCATCATCAGGATAAAGGGATTGTTGACCTCACGGTAACCATGCTGGCCTCCAAGTATACGCTGAGCGAAAACTGGTACGAGATGCACAGGATCATGATACATGATGAGCAGGACAACATGAAAGCTGCCATCCTGGGTGCTATTTTCCATCTCAAGAAACATAAGGTGGGTAAAATGCTCGAGAGCCTGCGCAATGAGCTGCAAAAGGCCGAGACCGAAGCCGACCAGGAAATATTACTGAATCAGTACATCCGCATGAAAAAGGTCGAGAAAATGATCTCCGACTTTTTAGGCTCGGTAATTATCAAATAATGCAAAATAGAAATCAAGATATAAGAGTCAGGAATCAAGATAAGCACAAAGCAAATCCATTTGGCTACGCTCTTGTTACCTTGTTTTGCTACTGTCTTAATTCTTGGTTCTTGACTCTTAACTTTAAATAATGGCCACACACCTTGACCTGGGCCGCGCCGGCGAAGCTTTAGCTAAAACCCACCTGGAAAATGCCGGTTATGAAATACTGGATGAGAATTGGACCCACGGAAAAGCTGAGATAGACCTGATTGCATATAAAAACAAGGTTATTATATTTACCGAAGTAAAAACCCGTACCGGTAATGGTTTTGGCGAACCCGAGGATTTTGTGGATGCCCGTAAACAAAAATTACTGGCTGATGCCGCAGATGAATATATTTACCTCATGAACCACCAGGGCGATGTGCGGTTTGATATTATCGCCATTTTGTTTGACAGGGATAAAAATTATATACTAAACCACATTGAAGATGCGTTTTGGCCTTCGGCCACCTAATATACTTATGAATAATAAAATAAAAGTACTTTTTGCCGCCTGCGCCTTATTGGCGTTTGGCTGTAGCTGCAATAATAAACCAAAAGAAAGCGGCGCTGACTATACCATCAGTCCCGAAGCAGGAACCTCTTACAAATCTGGTGATGAAGTAAAAGTTAAAGTGAGCCTGCCTGCGGATGCAAAGCCCGATTCCATCGTATATATGCTGGATGCGCTGAAGTTAGGCGTGGGTAAAGATTCATCGGGTATCAGTCTTAAAACAGATACCATTCCGCTGGGTATTAAAGTGATTACCGCTAAAGTTTATACGGCCGGTAAAAGCGAGGATGTAACCACTAATATTATTTTAACGGCTGCTAAAGCACCGGAGATGCTGACCTATAAAGTTGAAAAAGTGTTTCCGCATGATACCAGCTGCTATACCGAAGGCTTGCTTTATCAGGATGGTGTGCTTTATGAAAGCGGGGGCGGTTATCTTGACCCGCCGCCGGGACAATCAAAAGATGTACAGTCGAGATTAAGAAAAGTTGACTTGGCTACTGGCAAATCGATCAAACAAATTATGCTTGATCCCAAAGTTTTTGGCGAAGGTATCTCCATTGTAGGTAATAAGCTCATCCAATTGACCTACCTGGAAAAGATAGGTTATGTTTATGATAAGGACACTTTTAAACTGCTGAGCACTTTTACAAACAATGTTGGCGTTGAAGGTTGGGGTATGTGTTTTGACGGTAAAAAACTGTACATGGACGATAAAACCAATCGGATCTTTTTCCTGGATAAGGATACCTATAAACAAATAGGCTTTATTGATGTGTATGACGATAAGGGACAGGTAGAAGAGGTGAATGAACTGGAATATATTGATGGTAAAATATACGCCAATGTATTTCATACCAATTACATATTAGTAATCGATCCTAAAACAGGTGCGGTATTACAAAAGATTGATCTGAGCAATTTATACCCGGAAGCAAGCAGAAATCCAAATGCGGATGTAATGAATGGTATAGCCTGGGATGCAAAAGGTAAACGCCTGTTTGTAACCGGCAAAAAGTGGCCGCATTTGTACCAGATAAAGTTGGGCAAATAAGGAGCTTTTGGCTATTTAATAGGTTGCCATCCATATTTAGTCATAAATTCATCAACTTCTTCTTGAAATGATTTTTTTGAATGGTGGTTTTCTTGATTCTTTATATAATTGATAACGGTTTCTACTTGTGATTCACTTATTGAAACGGCAAAATAATCATCCTGCCAGCTGAATTTTTCAGGAACAAGATTGTTTTTGTTGATCCAAAATGATGATTCGCCTTTTATCAGCTGACCTATCTTTGCAATATTTTGATCTTTTCCTAAAGAAATAAGGCAATGTAAATGATCTGCATAACCATTAATTGCTTGCAGGAAAATTTCTTTTTCTAAACAGTTTTCGGCAATATGTTTATATAGGTCATATCTGAATTCTTTTTTAAGCCATGGTTCACGATTTTTTGTGGCAAAAACTAAATGAATCCAGATTTTTACGAATGACATGATATAGGTTCGGCTAAAGCCTTTTGTGTTTGAATTAGTCCGTCCCATAAATGGGACGGCAATGAATTTCATTACGTAAATTAATGATTTTTTAAGTTATGCAGATTTATTGGATGGAAAATAAATTTCAAATTAAATTCATGGCCATTAGCTTGGCTATGAAATTTATAATGAAAAGCCTGGACTATCCTATATGAGTAAACCTTTTTAATAATTTCAAATTAAATTCGTGGTCATTGGCTTCGGCTATGAAATTTATAATGAAAAGCCTGGACTATCCTATATGAGTAAACCTTTTTAATAAATTTCAAATTAAATTCATGGTCATTGACTTCAGCTATGAAATTATAATAAGAGCCTTCGTTAGCCTAAATTAATAGCCTTTTAAATGAATGCAGACCAAATTCATTGCCGTTGGCTTCAGCCAACGGATGATAAATTGACAAATCTGGCTTTAGCCGAATATAAATATGCTAATCAAACGCTCCTCCTTCAGGGGGCTTGGTCTAAATCCAGGGCGTGTGATGTGAGTTGGCTTTTTCCCATTTATCGAGCTTATCGTTTACAAAATATAGCCAGTAAGCGTCACTAACGGGCCGGTTTGTATCGCCATTCTGATAGTATTGTTGGCTATATTGTACTACCTCGATAAATGTTTTAGTATCAGGGTAGTTTTTCGCGGCTATGGTATTATCTGGTTTTTTGTTTAAATATTGCTGCACTTCATCTTTGCTCATCCCTAATTTTAGTACGCTCAGATTTACAGGTCTCGCCGCATCCAGGCTTTCACGGATTGCGCCGCATGATGCAAGCATAATAGCCAATAATACTATTAGGATAGGTTTAAAAGGTTTGGTCATATGAATTGCTCTTAAATTATACAGGTATAGAGACTGTTTTAGCGCTAAAGTTTAAGCGTAGAAAAAATAAAAAAACGCCCTCGCGCCGTTCGAAGTCTCTGACTTCGAACAATTATGCTTGTGGTCTTCAGACTACAGGAAAACATTGAACCAGCCAACTGTCTGTAGTTTTAAACTACAGACATAGTCGTCCGAAGTCAGAGACTTCGAACAGTGAAGAATTTTATAATAAAAGAGCCCACAATTGTGGGCTCTTTTATTATAAAATGAATATGCAAATCAAAAGCTCCTCTGCCAATTGGCAGAGGCTGGAGGCTTACCTCCAGGCTTTATACTGGTTGATCAAACCATTGGTTGATGAATCATGGCTGCTGATCTCGCTGTTATCTTTCAATTCTGGAAGAATTTTGCCGGCCAGTTGTTTGCCCAGTTCAACACCCCATTGGTCAAAGCTGTAAATGTTCCAGATAATGCCCTGTACAAATATTTTATGTTCGTACATCGCAATTAACGAACCCAGGCTATGCGGAGTGATCTTTTTAAGCAGGAATGAATTGGTAGGACGGTTACCTTCAAATACCTTGAAAGGAGCTATCTCCGCTATTTCTGCCTCAGATTTACCGGCGGCTTTTAACTCGTCGATCACTACTTCTTCGGTTTTACCATTCATCAAAGCTTCGGTTTGTGCAAAGAAATTGGATAGTAACATGTTATGGTGTTCGCCAAGTGGATTATGCGATTGTGCCGGCGCTATAAAGTCGGCAGGGATCAGTTTAGTGCCCTGGTGTATCAGCTGATAAAAAGCGTGCTGACCGTTGGTGCCCGGTTCGCCCCAGATGATTGGGCCGGTAGAGTAATCAACCTCTTTCCCATTTCGATCCACGTGCTTACCATTACTTTCCATATCGCCTTGTTGAAAGTAAGCGGCAAAACGATGCATGTACTGGTCGTATGGTAATATCACGTTGGTTTCTGATTCAAAGAAGTTATTATACCAGATACCGATCAAAGCCTGTATAACCGGGATGTTCTGGTCGAACTCAGTAGTGCGGAAATGCTCGTCTGTAGCATGAGCACCTTCCAGCAGTTTCACAAAATTATCAAAGCCAATGCTTAAAGAGATAGACAGGCCAATAGCGCTCCATAAAGAGTAGCGACCGCCAACCCAATCCCAAAACTCAAACATGTTTTTGGTGTCGATACCGAATTTTTCTACAGCGGCAGAATTGGTTGACAGGGCAGCAAAATGTTTAGCCACATCGGCCTCTTTTGCTCCGGCAGCCAGGAACCAGTCGCGGGCGCTATGCGCATTCGCCATAGTTTCCTGGGTGGTGAATGTTTTGGAAGCGATGAGAAATAAAGTAGTTTCCGGATCAACCACTTTTAGGGTTTCGGCAATGTGGGTGCCATCAACGTTAGATACAAAGTGCAGGGTCAAATGGTTCTTGTAAGCCTTTAATGCTTCGGTAACCATTACCGGGCCCAGGTCAGATCCGCCGATACCGATGTTTACCACATCAGTAATAGGTTTGCCGGTATAGCCTTTCCAGTCGCCTGAAATAATAGCGTGACTGAAATCTTTCATGTGGTCAAGCACTTTATTTACATCTGGCATCACATCTTTACCGTCAACGTAAATAGGTTTGTTGCTGCGGTTACGCAGGGCAATATGCAGCACCGGGCGGTCTTCGGTAACGTTGATCCTTTCGCCCGAGAACATGGCTTCAATTGCCTTATTTACTGAACATTCCTTTGCTAACTGTATCAATAAAGCGATAGTTTGCTCGTCTATCCGGTTTTTGGAATAATCAAACAAAATGTCTTCAAACTGGATATGGAATTTCTTAAAACGCTCTTTATCAGTATCAAATAGCTCTTTCAGGCTTTTCGATACGATGTCGATGTAATGATCGGTTAAATATTTATAACTCTGGGTGGTGGTAAAATCGATGTTTGGCAGCATAATTGAAGTGTTTTTTAACAAAAGTAACAAGTTAATTGTTAGGTGGATATTAAATATGAAACTAACAATTCTTAGTGTTGTTTTAACACTGCTTACATAGTGTTTGTTTTACACCTAAAAATTACGAAAATTTTAAAAATATTTGACAATCGTTTGGATATTTCAAATGATTATTTGATATATTTGTCTTGTTGGTAATCAAATGAGTAATTTATCATCAATTTGTAAATTTAAAAGTAAAAATAAAGAGGTCATGTTTGAAAAACTTTTTTTGCTTATAAAAAATAACGCCGGGACGGCTGTTGTTAACAATCCTGTAATACCTGCTAAGCACCGCGAAGCAGTGATGATCGAAGCATCAAGTTCCATCATTGAGGTTTTAAAAGGCCAGATGGAAAATGGCAAATTGAAAGAGCTGATCAAGTACTTTCAATCGTCGGGTATTTACAATCATTCTTTAGTATCAAGCATTGTAAACCGCTTTGCCAACCGGTTGAACACTTTTTATCATATTGACCCGGTACAAGCATTGGCCACAGCAAACGCGCTGATACCTCAGGTAATGCAGGAGTTGGTAAAGGCATCAAAAAGTGAGCAGATCAAAGAATTTGGCTTAACTAATATGCTTACAAAACTAAATGGTAACAAAGCCGACCTGAGTTTATTGCTTGATAAACTGATGGTGGCTTAATAAAAAAATATAACCCCTGATAAGGCTCGCAAATTTGCGGGCCTTTTTTGTTGGGTAAACGCCGAAAATCATGGTTTACACTATTTTAAGGGCAAGTGTTAACCATGAAAAGTGTAAACCGTGTAAACCCTCTTTTTAGAAAAATAGCCCGTCTGCTTAAGGATCATGTTTCAAGCTCTCGGTGAAGTATAGTTTCGGAACTTTTTATTTTATGCCGATTATCAAATTGTCGCGCGGTATCGACTCACCCCGCCTGCGCTTCGCTGGACGACCCTCTCTTCAGCTTCGCTGGAAAGAGGGTGGGGGAAAAATCTTTGCTCCTCTGTCCTTTTATCTTTGATCAATTTTTAAACGCCCCTTTTTTTATTTATGCCGATTATCAAATTGTATATATTTGCCAAATGACTAAAGAACAGATTCAGGATTTAAGGGATAGATTAGTTTCCCTGAGGAGGCATCTTTGACATCGACAAGAAGCTTGACCAATTAAAAATAGAACAGGAAATAACCGTAGGCCCCCATTTTTGGGATCAGCCCAAAGAAGCCGAAAAAGTACTGGCATCCATCAAAACCAAAAAAGTATGGACAGATGAGTTTCAGAAAGTATCATCGGTAATTGATGATACCGGCGTGCTTTTTGAATTTTATCAAAGTGGTGATGCTTCCGAAGCAGAAATGCAGGAGCAATATAACACCGCCATTAAGGTAGTAGAAGAACTGGAATTTAAAAACATGCTTTCGGCCGAGGAAGACCAGTTTAATGCCGTATTACAAATTACAGCAGGTGCCGGTGGTACCGAAAGCTGCGACTGGGCGGGCATGCTCATGCGTATGTACATTATGTGGGGCGAAAAAAACGGCTACAAAGTTACCGAGCAGGATTATCAGCCAGGTGATGTAGCCGGTGTGAAAACCGTAACCCTGCAATTGGAAGGTGATTTTGCTTATGGTTATTTAAAGGGCGAGAATGGGGTTCACCGTTTAGTGCGGGTGTCGCCATTTGATGCCAATGCCAAACGCCATACTTCATTCGCGTCGGTATATGTTTATCCATTGGTTGATGATACCATCGAAATTGATATTAACCCGGCTGATATTGAGTTTGAAACCTTCCGCTCTGGCGGTGCCGGTGGACAGAACGTGAACAAGGTGGAAACCGCCGTGCGTTTATACCACAAGCCATCAGGCATCATTATTAAAAACCAGGAGTCGCGCTCGCAGCTACAGAATAAGGATAATGCTATCCGCTTACTCAAATCGCAACTGTATGAAATTGAGATGCGTAAACGCATGGAGATCACCAACGCCATTGAAGGCAACAAAAAGAAAATTGAATGGGGCTCACAGATCCGAAACTACGTACTACACCCATACAAACTGGTGAAGGATCTGCGTACCGATCATGAAACATCCAATGCCGCAGCCGTACTGGATGGTGAGCTTAACGAATTTTTAAAAGCCTACCTCATGGAATTTGGCGGGCCTAAAAGTTAAGTAATGCACATGCAAGTCCCTATGTCGCGTTAAAAATTCAACGGTGCTTTCATAATTGAAAGCACCGTTTTTTGTTTTAAACAGAAATTGTAACTTGCCAAACCCATTTACAAACTTTATTTATGAAACCCATTTTATCAGCCTTTATTTTAATGATAGCAACAACGGCGGCTTATAGCCAGGAAAAGGCAATCCCCTTATATCCCAAAGGCGTACCCAATTCCAAACCCACTCCTGCTGCTTATGTCGAGAAAACTGATCAGCGATCCTGGATAGATCATGTTAGCGTGCCAACACTTACACCCTATTTTTTGCCAAAAGATAAGGCTAACGGGGCTGCGGTAATTGTTATTCCGGGTGGGGGTTATTCCGGCTTGGCTTCGGGACATGAGGGTATGGCTGTTGCACAGGAGTTTAATAAAATAGGGGTTACCGCTTTTGTTTTAAAATACCGCCTGCCCAGTGATCAGATTATGCAGGATAAATCCATTGGTCCGCTGCAGGATGCGCAAACTGCTATTATGATGGTGCGCAAACGGGCGGCAGAATGGGGTATCGATCCCAACAAGATCGGTATCATTGGCTTTTCGGCAGGGGGGCACCTGGCCTCTACCGCGGGGACTCATTTTGATAAACCCGTTATTGAAAATAACGGGATCAACGTTCGTCCGGATTTTATGATGCTGATTTACCCGGTGATCACTTTTGGAGAGCAGGCTCATGTAGGCTCGCGCGAGAATTTGATTGGTAAAACACCATCAGCGGCACAGGTCGATCTGTATTCCAATGAAAAACAAATTACAACCAATACCCCACCAACATTTTTAATACATGCCGAAGATGATAAAACCGTACCTGTACAAAACAGTCTGCTGTTTTATGATGCCCTGCTTAAAAATGGCGTAAAGGCCGAAATGCACCTGTTTCAGGAAGGCGGTCACGGCTTTGGTTTAAACAATTCCAAAAATAAAGGGAAGTGGTTTGACTGGGCCACCAACTGGTTGGACGAAAATGGGTTTTTGAAGGGGAAGTAAACAGGATGATAAAATCGATTCCAGAGAATTTTCATGACAGTATTATTCAGGACATCTGCATAGGTTTTCGCAAAAAGATTACGGCGTTAACCTTAGAAAATTATCTTTTAGAAAACGATAGACCTAACGGCTTAACTATTAAGCGTAAGCTCAGCTTTTATGGTGTAGTTTTACAGGAGTTTAGTAGTTTTCAGCAAGACAATATTGTATTTGATATAACCGAATCCGAAAGCTTCGATGATTTTTCGGTCGAACAAAAATTATACTTAGAGCGAATGCGCAATTATTTTAATCCGGGTTTTCTTGACAGTATCAGGATAGACCAAGATTTAAAATACTATTTCATTCATACTTCCACAGGAGTTGAAGGGTTTGTGATAAGTAGGGAATATGAAGTAGTTAGTTTATAATCCAGCCTATAATACGTCTTGTGCCTCGTATAACAACACATACTCCAAACCATCCACATCATCCATCGCCTCGCCAATTTTTGTAAAGCCTAAGCGGTTTACCAATTGCATGGATGGTATATTCTCCGGGGATACAGAAGCAACAAATTTAGTAACACCAAACTCGGTTTGTGCCCAGGTCATCATCGCTTTGATGGCTTCAGTTACATAATTAAGCCTTTGGTAACCTTTAAATATCCGGTAGCCTAATTCAACCGCATCCCGCACATAAATATGCAGGTATTCCGGATCTGGACGACTATGGAAACGGATCAGGCCGATCATCACCTGTTCTTCGGGCAATATAACAGCCCGGGCCGACCAGGGGAAATAGTCCGGATCATTGTTGAGCTGTCGCCGACCATATTCAAAACTGCTGGTGTGTTCCAGCAGTTCTTTGGGAATGCTGGCTCCAAGCAATCGTCCGGCGCTGCGTAAATTACCGGCTAAACAAGCTTCAACAACATCACTGCTCATGAGGCGAAGTATCAATCGCGGAGTAATGATATCATCCAATGGTGTATGCATCAATGGGGGATTTGATTATTCCAAAATCAACAGCAACTCGTTCATCTCGGCAACTTTTTCTGCTGAGCCCAGATTCTCATAGGCGCTGATCAGGTTGCGGATCACCCTGCGGATGATATCGGTATTGGAGCAGGGCTCATAAAACTGCTTATCGGCTTTCAGGTTTAGCTGTTTCAGGAACATATCCACATCCCGGCGACCAAATATAAATCCCTTGTTAAAGGCGTTGATGTAAAACAGGATGCCGCTTTCAAATTCGCTTTGCTGGCTTTCATCCAGATAAGCTAAAATAAAATGCTGCGGCAGATTTACACCATACACCGGTATATCCAGTTTTTGAGCCACGATGGAATAAATGATGGCCAGCGATATCTGGTTACCCTTCTTGATGTCGAGCACCTGGCTTATATAACTGTTCTGCGGGTCGAGGTGATTAGATGTATTACCGCTAAAACCATAGATATTATAAAACACATGGTTGATCAGCTTGATCTGCTCCTTAGGACTGGCTTCGTGCATCATCTGTATCCAGATGTCGCGTTTAATGCCTTCTATCTGGTTAATGATCTTTTGTTCGTCCAAATCGGGGTACTGATAGCGGTTAATAATCAGAATACCCTGCAACAAGTCAAACGCTCCGCTCTGATGCCAGAGTTTTAAGTCGTTCTTTAGAGTAATGAACTGGATTTCATGAACCAGGTTGGCTATACGTTCTTGCTGTATCGCGTCAAAAGCTTGTTCAAAAGCGCTTTCCAAATAAGCGATGGCCTCCACGCCATATGCCAATAGTTTGTCATGCACATGCTCATATATCTCACTATCAGGGTCGTCAAGTAAGCGGATCAGGGAATTTACTTCAGTTGGATTAATCATACGCCGTAATGCTAAAATACTAAACCTTTATTTATTTTTACAGCGATGTTAAATTTTAGGTTTGTTAAGGATTACCTGTTGCACCGCATCCGGGCTAAAAACAGGCACGGCTTACACTCTCCGTTTGTTTATCAGCTGGTTGATTCAGTTATTTACGATCATACCGCCCAAAAAACATACCACGAGATCGAAAATATCCGCAAAAAGTTACTTGTTGACAATCGTGTGATCTCCGTGACCGATTTGGGCGCAGGATCGCATTTGAATAATAACCGCCAAAAGCGAATAGGTGACATTGCTGCCAATGCTTTAAAGCAACCCAAACTGGCTCAACTGCTTTACCGGCTGGCTGCCCGCTTTAAACCTCGCAACATTATTGAACTGGGTACCTGCCTGGGTATCACCACGCTTTACCTGCAGGAGGGTGCCCCCAATGCACACATTTATACCATGGAAGGCTGTCCGCAAACGGCCGGGGTGGCCAAAGAAACATTTGAGCAAGCAGGGTTTAATGAGATTGAGCTGATCACCGGCAACTTTGATGACAACCTACCGGGCGTTATCAGCCAGCTCGACCAGCTCGACTTTGTGTTTGTAGACGGCAACCATCAAAAAGATGCCACTTTAAAATATTTTGAATGGTGCCTGCCAAAAGTGCATGAAGATACCCTGCTGATATTTGATGATATTTATTGGAGCGAAGGTATGAAGGAAGCCTGGGCACAGATCAAAGCTCACCCGCAGGTTACCGTAACGGTTGATCTGTTTTGGATCGGACTGGTATTCTTCAAATCAGGCAGAGCCGAGAAAGAGCATTTTTTGATAAGGTACTGATTGGAGCAAGGATTTTTGGAACAAAGAGCAAGGACTGGAAGAATAAATATTTTTGGAGCAATGAACAAGACAAGGGATACAAAATCCTTGCTCTTTGTTCCAAAAATCCTTACTCAAAAATCAAAACGCCTGCCCTAATCCAACATAAAAACCACTTTGTCTGGCTTCTCCGGCAATTTTTTGACCAATGCCATAGTCGGCACGTATGCTCAAGCCTTTTTCTATGTCGAAAAAGTAACGGAGACCGCCGCCGTAGTTGGGTTTCAGGTCGCTAAAACTGAAGTCTTTGTTAAAAACCTCGCCTGTTCCTATAAAACCTACTACACCAATGCGTTCGGTGAGGCGGTAGCGCAGCTCGGTTTGCCCAACGGTAAGGTTGCGGTCGCGGTAACGGCCGTTGTAATAGCCACGCATAATTTCGTCATTACCCAAAGTCGGCATCATAAAAAATGGTGACTGGCCGCCTATCAGGCTCTGATCCTGTATGTCGATACCCAATACCAATTTTTTACTCAGCGAGAAAAACTGACTGTACTCAATATTAAAAAAGCCCCCTTTATAATCAAAACCGGATAAGCCTTTGGTTAACTGTAAGGAAGTGGAGATCAATGCACCACGGGTAGTATAAGTGTTGTTGTTTCGGCTGTCGAAAATAAGGCTTGGGCCTACGTAAACACTGGTACCCCCAGTTCGGAATTGCACCCGAGGGTCTGTATAAAAAATACTGTTGGCTTGTCCATCGCTAAAACTATAGTGATCGCCACCGGCAACCAAACCTACATAAAAATTATCGGCTACCTTTTTTTCAGCGGCGAAGTTTAGTTTAAGACGTTTCTGGCCAATCCGGTCGGTATTTGCTTTGAGGGTATTATTGCCAATGCCATAAAAATCAAAAGGAAAGTTAATATAACCAATACCTGCTGTAAAATGATATTTGTTTTGCGGAGTCCAATAACTGGTGCTCAGGCTTAGCCTGTTTTGTCCCTTAGTAGTTATGGTAGCATATCCAAAAATGTTGGATACCCGGGTATTACGGCTTACGGTATCGGTGTAAAAAGAATATAAGCCTGCACCGCCTGCTTCAAGCCCGGTTTCGGGGGCCGAGCTTAGTACGGGTAAAATAACAAAGCTGCTTTTTTTAGTAGTGTCTTTATCAAAATACATTTTCCTGATAAATTTGGGCAGGAG
The DNA here is from genome assembly GCF_048565145.1 of Mucilaginibacter sp. NFX135. Lineage (NCBI taxonomy): Bacteria > Pseudomonadati > Bacteroidota > Sphingobacteriia > Sphingobacteriales > Sphingobacteriaceae > Mucilaginibacter > Mucilaginibacter sp. NFX135. The sequence goes on along the minus strand of NZ_CP183412.1, from coordinate 5,874,591 downwards.
ATGTGTTTGCGAAAATGCGGATGGAACGCTGATCAATATAAAGAGAACGGTAATAAGTTTTTTCATATATGGTATTCAGATGTGCAAATGTGCAAATTTCAGATGTGCAAATTTTGGTGATGTGTACATTTAATCAATATTTTCATCTGCGCATCTGAAATTTGTACATCCGCACATCAATAAAACATCTGCACATCTGAAATTCGCATGTCTGCACATCAATATTTCATCAACACATTGTTAACTCATCTGCACATCTGAAATTTGCACATCTGCACATTATAAAAATCCCTACTTTTGCACCGAAATTTTATTGATATACTATGAGCATCACAAGAGGACCTATTTCGCAGTTTATTGAAAAGAACTATCTGCATTTTAACGCGGCAGCATTAATGGACGCGGCAAAAGGATATGAAACACACCTTGACGAAGGCGGCAAAATGATGGTTACCCTTGCCGGTGCCATGAGTACGGCCGAACTGGGCATTTCGCTGGCTGAAATGATCCGTCAGGATAAAATCGCCATTATTTCCTGTACAGGCGCCAACCTGGAAGAGGATATCATGAACCTGGTAGCACATTCACACTACAAAAGGGTGCCAAACTATCGCGACCTGAGTCCGCAGGAAGAATGGGATCTGCTCGAAAACCATTACAACCGTGTTACCGATACCTGTATCCCGGAGGAAGAAGCATTCCGTCGTTTACAAAAGCATATCCATAAAATATGGAAAGATGCTGATGATAGCGGTGAGCGTTATTTTCCGCATGAATACATGTACAAGATATTATTAAGCGGCGAATTGGAGCAGTATTATGAAATAGATCCAAAGAACTCCTGGATGTTGGCCGCTGCCGAAAAAAATCTGCCTATTGTTGTACCGGGATGGGAAGACAGCACCATGGGTAACATTTTTGCATCGTACATTATCAAAGGTGAGCTAAAAGCATCAACCATGAAAAGCGGTATTGAGTATATGGCCTGGCTTGCCGACTGGTATACCAAAAACTCATCGGGAAAAGGAATAGGATTTTTCCAGATAGGTGGCGGCATAGCCGGCGACTTCCCGATATGCGTGGTACCGATGCTTTACCAGGATATGGAGATGCATGATGTTCCGTTCTGGAGCTACTTTTGCCAGATATCAGATTCAACTACCTCGTATGGCTCTTATTCAGGGGCGGTACCCAACGAAAAAATAACCTGGGGCAAGCTGGATATACATACCCCTAAGTTTATTGTAGAAAGCGACGCAACCATTGTTGCACCATTGATATTTGCCTGGATATTAAAACAATAATTTAAAATTCAAATATGCCGGCAATGCAGTTTGGTGTTTGAAAAATTGCATTGTTGGCCAAAAAGCCTCCCTGCGTTGTTTAAAAGGCTTTTTGTGGTTATTTAGAACGATTATAAATTATAGGTTACTGTCATTTATGTGTCAGCGATACTGTAATAAATTTTACTTTTGTGCCTGAAATAATGAGATGGAGCGTACATCTTTACAGCGGTTTCAAACATTAATATAAAAATTATTTAGCATAAATACACTTTATGAGAAATTTCTCATTGATTTTTAAACAATTCTCAAGGTCGGTTCTTCTAATTGCCGGGTTTGCTTTTTGGGGTTTTTCAAATGCTTATGCTCAGGCCGACGCGGCTAAAGGCGAAGCCATCTTCAAATCCAAATGTACTGCCTGTCATAAGATCGATCAGCAATTAATTGGCCCTGCCTTGGGTCCGCAGCTTACTGAAGAAACGGATGACAAGTATCTGATCAAATGGATCCAGAACAACCAGGCTTTGATCGCTGCCAAGAATCCTAAAGCTTTGGCGATCTATAACAAGTTCAATCAGGCAGGTATGACGGTATTTACCGAACTTTCTGACGCTGATGTAACTAATGTTATAGATTATGTGCGTACGGAATGGAAAACCATGAAGGATAAAAAGCCTGAAGGTGACGGTAAAGCTGCAGCGGCTGCTGAAACCGGTCCGAGCAGTATGGTTATCTGGGGCTTAGTAGCTGTTATCATTATTGCATTTATTGTAATACTGGTATTAAACAGGGTTGTAGCCACTTTAGAGCGCCTGCTGTTAAAAGGTAAAGGTGTTGTAATTGACGAAGAAGCTGAACCAACTGCCGAAGAAGTAGCTGAGGCTAAGAAAAAAGATCTGATCAAAAGGATCCTTAAAAATAAGAAGCTGGTATTCTTCATTATCCTTTGCGGTACACTTGCTATGGGCAGCTGGGGATGGGTTACCTTGTGGAACACTAACGTGCACACAGGTTACCAACCGGTACAGCCTATTAAATACTCACATGAGTTACACGCAGGTACCATGAAAATTGATTGTCAGTATTGCCACTCTGGCGCTTACAAATCAAAGAACGCTTCTATTCCTTCGCTTAACGTTTGTATGAACTGCCACAAGGTTGTTAAAACCGAGTCGCCGGAGATACATAAAATATACGATGCTTTGGGTTATGATCCAAAAACTCAAAAGTATGACAGCACCCAGGCTAAACCTATCCAGTGGATACGCGTTCACAACCTGCCGGATCTGGCTTACTTTAACCACTCACAGCACGTTAAGGTTGGCGGCATCAAATGCCAAACCTGCCATGGCCCGGTTCAAACCATGAAAGAGGTTTACCAGTATTCGCCATTAACTATGAAATGGTGTATCCAGTGCCACAAACGTACCGAAGTTAACGGTAAAGGAAACGCTTACTACGATAGCATACTTGCTGCTCACGATAAGATCAAGAAGGGCGAGAAAGTTACAGCCGCGGTGTTAGGCGGTATCGAGTGCGGCAAGTGCCACTATTAATAAATAAGAATTTTAGCATTACAGTTTATATAACTTAAATGGACAGCAATAAAAAATACTGGAAAGGTTTAGAAGAACTAAACAGAACACCAGAATTTGTTGAGAAAAATAAAAACGAATTTGCCGAGCCTATTCCAATTGAGGAAATACTCAGCGGAGATGGTTTATCTGCTAAAACCCCACGTCGCGACTTTTTAAAGGCGCTTGGGTTTGGTGTAGGAGCGGTTACCCTGGCAGCTTGTCAGCGTGTACCTGTACATAAATCAATCCCTTACCTGATCAAACCTGAAGAGGTTACACCGGGCGTAGCAAACTACTATTCTTCAAGTTATGAGGGACAGGCCATATTAGTTAAAACACGTGAAGGTCGTCCTATTAAAGTAGAAGGTAACCCTAATGATATTTTTTCAAAAGGCGGCTTAAGCGCGCAGGCCCAGGCTTCGGTTTTGGATCTGTATGATGTAAACCGTTTAAAAGATCCAAAACTGAATGGCGGCGAAGCCGGGTGGTCTGAGATCGATGCTTTTGTGATCAAAGAACTGGCCGCTATCAAAGCAGCAGGTAAAAACATCCGTTTGGTAACATCAAGCATCAACAGCCCTTCTACCTTAGCTGTAATTGCCGAATTTATTAAGCAATATCCAACTGCTAAACATGTTACTTATGATGCCGTATCCTATACCGGTATTATACAAGCCAACCAAAACAGCTTTGGTAAAGCCGTAATACCACATTACAACTTTGATAAAGCAGATGTAATTGTAAGCTTTGGCGCCGATTTCCTGGGAACCTGGATCTCTGGTGAAGAGTTTACCCGTCAGTACGTATCAAACCGTAACAACAAATCGCTGGAAAGCAAAAAGATGTCACGTCACATCCAGTTTGAAAGCGGTATGAGCCTTACCGGTACCAATGCCGATAACCGTTTAGCGATCAAACCATCAGAAGAAGGTATCGCTATCATCAACTTATACAATGCTATTTCTGGTACTACTTTACCAGGTTCAAAAAAATTAAGCAGCAAAGCAGCGGAGAACGCTATTACTATTGCCGCTAAAGAATTGGTTGCCGCTAAAGGAAAAGCTTTGGTAGTAGCAGGTTCAAATGATGTAGCTACACAGGTTTTAGTAAATGCCATCAACTCCCTGCTGGGCAGCTACGGTACTACTATCGATCTGGATAACCCATCAAAACAATACGCCGGTAACGATGCTGAGTTTGTTGAGTTTGTAAATGAGTTGGGTAGAGGTGAAGTTGCAGGTGTATTATTCCTGAACGTTAACCCGGCTTACGATTACTTCAAAGCGAAAGAATTTAAAGACGCGCTGGCTAAGGCACGTTTGAGAGTATCCTTTGCCGATCATGATGATGAAACCGCTTTAGTATCCAATGTAATAGCGCCAAACCACCATTACCTGGAGTCATGGGGCGATGCTAACGCCGTTGAAGGTTACTATACTGTTATACAGCCAACCATTAACCCGGTATATAACACCCGCCAGGCCGAGCATAGCTTACTGGTATGGGCACAAAACCCGGTTAAAGATTACTATACCTTCGTTCGTAACAACTGGAACGATAACCTGCTTGCCAAAGGTGGTTTATCTGGCCAAAAAGGCTGGGAAACCCTGTTGCAGACCGGTATGATCAAAACTACACCGAACACTGCAGGTACTTACACTTTTAACCGTGACCTGAATGCTGTAGCGCAAACTATCCTGACACACAGCGCTTCAATTGCGGCTGGTGATGGTAAGTTTGAATTGCAGGTTTATCAATCACCTGCCATAGGCGATGGTAAACGTGCCAACAACCCATGGTTACAGGAATTGCCAGACCCGGTTTCGAAAGTTACCTGGGATAACTTTGTAGCTGTTTCTGTTGCTGATATCAAAAAATTAAAACTGAGCGAAGGTGATGTGATCAAAATAACCGCTAACGGTTACACTGTTGATCTACCTGTACTGGCCCAACCTGGTCAGGCACAAGGTACTGTATCTATAGCTGTTGGCTATGGTCGTACCAATGCCGGTCCGGTGGGTGATAACGTAGGTAAAAACGCGTTCCCTTTCTACAGCTTCCGTAACGGAACTTTCCAGACTACCGCTGTAGTTACCGAATTTAATCCAACAGGTATCAAATCACCGCTTGCACAAACACAAACGCACCACTCATACGAAGGTCGTAGTGTAATTCGCGAAGCTAAATTTGCCGAATACAAAAAAAATCCAGCTGTTCACAGTGGTAATGAAAAAGGCCATAAGAACTACGACGAAGAAAGCTTATGGGATGTACCAAGCCACGATCGCCCGGTTTATGACTGGGTTATGGCTATCGACCTGAACGCCTGTACCGGTTGCGGTGCCTGCGTGGTAGCTTGTAACGCGGAGAATAACATTCCTGTAGTTGGTAAAGACGAAGTACGCCGCCGCCGCGAAATGCACTGGATCCGTATCGACCGTTATTACAGCTACGAAGAAAAAGGTGAAAACATTACCGAGGAGTACGAAATAGATAAATTAAAGGATGATGCCTTTGATAACGTAACCGTAGTGCATCAGCCAATGCTTTGCCAGCACTGTGATCACGCTCCGTGCGAAACAGTTTGCCCGGTATTAGCAACCGTACACTCATCAGAAGGTTTAAACCAGATGGCATACAACCGTTGTGTGGGTACCCGTTATTGCGCAAATAACTGCCCTTACAAAGTACGCCGCTTTAACTGGTTCAACTACTGGAACGATTCACGTTTTGATAACTACCTGAACAATGAGCATACTCAACTGGTATTAAACCCAGATGTTGTTACCCGTTTCCGCGGTGTAATGGAAAAATGCTCTATGTGCGTACAACGTATACAAGCTGGTAAACTGAAAGCTAAAATTGAAAAACGCCCGCTTAAAGACGGCGAGATCAAAATGGCTTGTCAGCAAACATGTTCTGCAAACGCTATTGTTTTTGGTAACAGAAACGATCCTAATTCAGAAGTTTCAAAAGCACTGAAAAGCGAAAGAACTTACTACGTGCTGGAAGAGTTAAACGTACAGCCAGGTATCGGTTACCAGGTAAAGGTTAGAAACGCAGTTGAATTAGAGGCTTAAAATTTTTATATACAGAGATTAAAATATATGGCATCTCATAGTGAATCAATAATAAGGGAACCGTTAATAACGGGTAAGGACATTACCTATGGTCAGATCACTGACGATATATTACGTCCCGTAGAAAATATGCCAAGTAAAGCTTGGTGGATCGGTTTTACGGTAGCCTCACTCGGAGCATTACTTTGGGTATTCTCCATCAGCTACACCTTCTGGTACGGTATCGGGTCATGGGGATTAAATAAAACAGTAGGATGGGCCTGGGATATTACCGGTTTCGTGTGGTGGGTAGGTATCGGTCACGCCGGTACGCTTATCTCGGCTGTGTTATTACTATTCCGTCAAAACTGGCGTAACTCTATTAACCGCTCGGCCGAAGCGATGACCATCTTCGCGGTAATTTGCGCGGCCACCTATATCGGCGCTCACATGGGCCGCCCGTGGATGGCTGTTTATTCATTGCCTTTACCAAACCAATATGGCTCATTATGGGTTAACTTTAACTCACCGCTTATCTGGGACGTATTCGCGATATCAACTTACTTCTCGGTTTCACTGGTATTCTGGTACACAGGTTTATTGCCGGATATGGCTTCTATCCGTGACCGCGCAACCGGTATCCGCCGCCGTATTTATTCGGTAGCTTCATTCGGCTGGACAGGCTCAGTTAAAACCTGGCAGCGTTTTGAAACCGTATCATTAATATTAGCAGGTTTATCAACACCACTGGTACTTTCGGTACACACCATCGTATCTATGGACTTTGCCACATCCCTTGAACCGGGATGGCATACTACCATTTTCCCTCCATACTTCGTTGCGGGAGCTATCTTTTCAGGTTTCGCCATGGTGCAAACGCTGTTACTGGTAACCCGTAAAGTATTAGGTCTGGAAAACTACATCACCATGTTCCACATCGAATCGATGAACAAGATTATCCTGGTAACAGGTTCGGTAGTAGGTGTGGCGTATATCACGGAGTTCTTTATCGCTTACTATTCTGGTGGCGAATATGAGCAATACACCTTCTTAAACAGGTTTATCGGTCCGTACTGGTGGGCAGCCTGTATGATGTATGGCTGTAACGTATTGATGACCCAGATGATGTGGTCAAAGAAAGTTAGAACCAATATCCCAATTTCATGGGTACTATCTATCATTGTAAATATAGGTATGTGGTTTGAGCGTTTTGTGATCATCGTTGTTTCCTTACACCGCGATTACATTCCTTCAAGCTGGGCCATGTTTTACCCAACCTGGGTTGACGTAGGTGTGTTTGTTGGATCTATCGGTATATTCTTTACCATGTTCCTGTTGTTCATCCGGGTGATGCCTTCTGTAGCGATTGCGGAAGTGAAATTACTGCTGAAGAGCGCGAGTGAGCAGGCTAAGAAGAAACAAATTGCCGAAGGTCACCTTGATCCGGCCCATGTAGAGTTCTACAAAGAGAACCTGATCAAATTTGATAGTATTGACCATTCTGAATACGAAAAAGCATAATAAAGATGAGTAGCACCAAATATATATTAGGCATTTTTGATGATCCCGATGATCTGATGCACGGGATTGACAAACTACAAAAAAATAGTGTTCCTATTTACGATGTTTACACGCCAATGCCTATCCACGGTATCGACGCTAAACTGGGTATCAGGGATTCCAGATTAGGTTACGCGGCCTTTATGTTCGGCTGTATGGGCGGTACAACCATTTTTACTTTGGTTTATTACTTCCTGGTACATGACTGGCCAATGGATATCGGCGGTAAAAACTTTTTCGCTATCCCCGATTTTATCCCCGTAACTTTTGAGTGGACAGTATTATTTGCATCATACGGTATGGCCTTTACCTTCTTTTTCGCTACGCACCTTTTCCCGGGTCGTGCACCAAGGGTAATGGACCTGAGAGCTACCAACGACAAGTTTGTGATAGCTATTGACGCAAAAGGAAATGTTCCACACGAGGATATCAACACAATATTAAAAGAAGCAGGGGCAAGTGAAGTTAAGCATAACGACAGAAAATATGTTAGCTATGAATAAATTTAGAATATTAGGAACAATAGTTATCATTATCGCTGCTTCGATTGTAGTAACGTCGTGCAAAGATAAAAGGAGTACCGGATGGGAGTACGCGCCTAATATGTACGAGCATATCGCATACGATCCGGATCAAAAGAACCCGAATTTTAAGGATGGCAAAACCGCGCAGGTACCACCAGCCGGAACTATACCGGTAGGTTTTACCAAGTTTGATTATCCAAACACAAAAGATGGATATGAACTGGCAAGCGTTGAAGTAAAAAGTGTGCTGGCCCAAACCCAGGCAAACTATAAAGAAGGCAAAATTTTGTTTGAACATTTTTGCTCTCCATGCCATGGTGTTAATGGTCAGGGTGATGGTTTGGTAACACAACATGGTTATCCGCCGCCGCCATCCTATTCAAAAGGACAATCATCACGTGGTGGTGCCATGAAAGACTTAACAGACGGTAAAATATACCATACCATTACTTACGGTGTAAATGCAATGGGTTCATACGCTTCACAGCTGGCCCCGGAAGAACGCTGGAAAGTGATCATGTATGTTCACCATTTACAAACTTTATAAGAATTAGAACTGAATGAATACTCATAATAGTTTAGACGAGCAATTTGTTTTTACCGGTAAGGCAAAAACATGGAGTTTAGCTGCCATAGTTGTTGGTGTAATAACCATAGCCGGTGGTTTTTTACTCGGTCATGGTGAGCGCACATTTGCTAATTTATTGCTGTGTGGTTATTACTTTGCCTGCGTTTGTACGGCCGGCGTATTTTTCTGCGCCCTGCAGTATGTAGCGCAAGCAGGCTGGTCGGCATCTTTGTTGCGTGTACCTCAAGCCTTTGCCAGGGTATTGCCAATAGCTGCGGTAATATTACTTGTTATCATTATAGCAGGTTTAAATTTAACTCACCATACCGAAGTTGGAGAAGGTAAGGAAGCTGTGGCCCCTTATTTATATAAATTATGGCACTTAGAGGGTGTTACTACTCCAGGCAGTGAAAACTATGATCCTGTTTTGGCAGGTAAATCCGGATTTTTGAACATGCCGTTCTTTTTGATCCGTATAGTTGTGTTTTTAGGCGCCTATGCCATATTTGGCTGGTTACTGGCTAAATATTCTGAAACTGAAGACGAATTGGGTGGTTTGTTCTATTACAAAAAGAGCTTCACTATTTCGGCTGCATTCCTGGTAATCTTTGGTTTTACTCAACCGGTATTTTCATTTGACGTGGTAATGTCATTAGAGGCACATTGGTTCTCCACTATGTTTGGCTGGTATAACTTTGCTGCCATGTGGGTAAGTACTTTATCAATTATCACTTTAACCATTATATTATTAAGAAAGAGCGGTTACATGCAATGGATCACACAGGATCACCTGCATAACCTGGGCCAGTTAATGTTTGGTTTCTCGATATTCTGGACCTATGTATGGTTTGCACAATTCCTGCTGATCTACTACGCTAACATCCCCGAAGAAAGTGTTTACTTCCTGAGAAGATGGGAGCCTGAATTTAAACCATGGTTCTGGTTAACCATTATCCTGAACTTTATGGCACCGTTGCTGATCATCATGTCACGTGATTCAAAACGCGCTACAAGCGTATTGAAAGCTACCTGTATCATTTTGATCGTTGGTCACTGGCTTGATTATTTTATCATGATTATGCCGGGTACTATAGGTGCGCATGGCGAATGGTGGTCTCAAATAACGCCTATTGAAATTGGTGTTGCCATAGGATTTGCCGGTTTGTTTACTTACTTGATGTTGAATGCTTTAAGCAAGTTCAAGTCGCTTGTTCCTAAAAAACATCCGTTCCTGCAGGAGAGCCTTCATCATCACATATAATAATTGTTATTTTTGCAACAAAATACAGAATACCAAACTGACATTAAAATGGGATTCAGAAAACTTATAAAGTCTAAAACATTACTATCGTTTATCACAGCGTTTATGCTTTTGGGCACAAACCTGCTGATGGCGCAAACAGAAGCTACAGCAAATACCGGAGGACAACCGGATACACCCCAGGTTGATTGGACCGGTGTTGCGTACTATTTGCTTTTATTTTTCCTGGTATGCCTTGGCGTAGCTGTAATAGGTAAAATTCTGAAGATATACGACCTTACACTTAAAATACAAGGTAAAAAAGGCATGAAATGGAACACAGTAATGGCAGTAATTTGCCTGGTGTTCCTGATAGCAGGTTTATACGGTGCTTACTGGTCGTTTACGGTACAGGGTAGCATGACCCTGCCGGAGGCTGCTTCTGTACATGGTGTTAAAATTGATGAGATGTTCACCGTCACTACGATTTTAACCATGATCGTGTTTTTCGTAACCCAGATATTGTTGTTCGGATTCTTATTCAACTACAGGCATTCTGATAAGCGCAGGGCTCACTTCCTGCCACATAACAATACTATTGAAAAGATCTGGACAATTGCGCCGGCCATCGTTTTAACTATACTGGTTGTGTTTGGCTTTTTCACCTGGCAAAAAATTATGGATAACACCGATGCCAAAGGCGAACCTGCTTCTATCAATGTTGACATTACCGGTCATCAGTTTGCTTGGGAACTACGTTACCCCGGCAAAGACGGCAAGTTAGGGCCTAAAGATTTCAGGCTGGTAACTGCCGCTAACAAGTTGGGTGTTAACTTTAAAAAACGCAGCAGCTTTGATGACTTGCAGGTTGATACTATGTATCTTCCGGTTAACAAATCAGTTAGGTTAAATATTCAGGCGTTAGATGTAATACACTCTGTATACATGCCTCATTTCAGGGTTCAGCTTAACGCGGTTCCGGGATTACCAACCTTCTTTAAGTTTACCCCAACTATTACTACCGCGCAAATGCGCACCCAGCTTGACGATCCTAAATTTGAATACTTGGTTTATTGCAACAAAATATGCGGTGGCGGTCACTATAACATGCAAAAAGTTGTACGTGTGGTTACCGAAGCCGAATATCAGGCTTGGCTGTCAAGACAAAAACCTTACTTGAGCGATGCTTTAAGAAAGGAATTACATTTTGCCGCTGCGGATCAGCCAAAAAAAGAGTCACAAAATAGGTTAGCGTTAAATAATTAATATAGAAAGAGAAGCGATATGTCAACATTAGCAGTTCACGACCACGGAGTAGCACATCACGACGATCACGGTCACGAACATCATCATAACCAATCGTTCCTGTCTAAATATGTATTTAGTATGGATCATAAAATGATTGCCAAGCAATTCCTGATCACAGGGATCACCATGGCAGTTATTGCAATGATATTGTCTATTTTGTTCAGGATCCAGTTAGCATACCCTGAAAAAACTTTCCCATTGTTAACAACATTGTTGGGTCGTTTTGCACCTAATGGTCGTATAAGCGCCGATTTTTACCTGTCGCTGGTTACCATTCATGGTACCATCATGGTATTCTTTGTGTTAACAGCCGGCTTGAGCGGTACTTTTGCCAACTTGCTGATACCTCTTCAGGTAGGTGCACGTGATATGGCATCTCCGTTCATGAACATGTTATCCTACTGGTTCTTCTTTTTAGCCAGTGTGGTGATGTTGTCATCGTTCCTGGTTCAAAAGGGCCCTGCCAGCGGTGGCTGGACAATTTATCCGCCGTTATCAGCATTACCAAAAGCGATGCCGGGTTCGGGCGAAGGTATGACCCTTTGGCTCATCAGTATGGTGATGTTCGTCGCATCCTCATTAATGGGTGGTATCAACTACGTAAGTACCGTATTAAACATGCGTACAAAAGGTATGGACCTTTGGAAAATGCCTTTAACTATCTGGGCTTTATTCCTTACCGCCATATTAGGTATCCTGGCATTCCCTGTATTAGTAGCAGGTGTGGTGTTATTGATATTTGACCGCAGCTTTGGTACCAGCTTCTACCTGTCAGACATCGTGCTGAACGGTGTACAACAGCCTTATGAAGGTGGTAGCCCAATTCTGTTCCAGCACTTGTTCTGGTTCCTGGGTCACCCGGAGGTATACATCGTAATTATGCCGGCAATGGGTATTTCATCAGAGATCATGTCAGTAAACTCACGTAAACCGATCTTCGGTTACCATGCGATGGTTTACTCTCTTATAGGTATCACCGTATTATCATTTATCGTATGGGGTCACCACATGTTTGTTACGGGTATGAATCCGTTTCTGGGTGGTGTGTTCATGATCACTACGCTGATCATCGCTGTGCCATCGGCGGTAAAAACATTTAACTGGCTGGCCACCTTATGGCGCGGTAACATCAGGTTTACACCTGCTATGCTGTTCGCCATTGGTATGGTGTCATTCTTTATATCAGGTGGTTTAACAGGTATATTCCTGGGTAACGCCGCACTGGATATTAACCTGCACGATACTTACTTTGTGGTTGCTCACTTCCACCTGGTAATGGGTTCGGCTGCTATATTTGGTATGCTTGCGGGTGTTTATCACTGGTTCCCTAAAATGTTTGGAAAAATGATGGACGAGAAATTGGGCTATCTGCACTTCTGGTTAACCTTTATCGGTGCTTACCTGGTGTTTTTCCCAATGCACTTTATGGGTCTGGATGGTGTACCACGTCGTTACTATGCCTTTACCGAGTTTGTAAGCATGCAACGCTGGTTAACCGTAAATACCTTTATTACATGGGCGGCTATCATGGCGGCTTGTGCTCAGGTAGCTTTCCTGTATAACTTTATATCTTCTATCTTCATCGGTAAAAAAGCCACTCAGAATCCATGGGAAGCAAATACCCTGGAGTGGACAACACCTGTTGAACATTTACATGGTAACTGGCCTGGCGAAATACCAACTGTTTACCGTTGGCCATATGATTACAGCAAGCCAGGTGCCGAAGAGGATTATATCCCTCAAACAGTTCCTTTCTCACAAACCATGAGCTCAAACTTACCTCATGACTTTGAAGATAACCCTAAAGGTTTAGAAGAATTGAACAAGTTTAACAGTACGCTGAAAGCAAACGAACAAGTAAAATAATTTATTGAGGAGTGGTGAGTAGTGAGCAGTGAATAGTGATTGAGTTATGAGTAGTGAATGGTGAGTTTTTAATCCGAAACTCACTGCTCACCACTCGCCGCTCACTACTCACCACTCACTATTCACCACTTACTATTTCAATGGGTATATCAGCATCAAAAATCCGGTTCCAGAAAGTCACGCTCACAACAATCATTATCCTTTTTGTTTTGATACTGGCCGGTGGAGTTGTGCGTAGCTCAGGCTCAGGAATGGGATGCCCCGACTGGCCCAAATGCTTCGGAAGATATATCCCACCCACCAACAGCGCCGATCTGCCAAAAGATTACAAGCAGAAATATGTAGACCAGCGTTTAGCCAAAAATCAACGTTTTGCCAAAACATTGGATGTATTTGGTTACAGCGATCTGGCTAAACGGATCCGTGAGGATAAATCGATCTTAGTTCCCGAAGAATTTAACGCCGAAAAAACCTGGACAGAATACATCAACCGTCTTATCGGTGCCATATCCGGCTTATTCCTGTTTTTATCAGCTGTATACGCTTTCAGCTACTGGAACCAAAGCAAGCGAATAGCTCTTTTAAGCCTGTTTAACTTTGTACTGGTAGGTTTTCAGGCATGGTTGGGCTCTATCGTCGTATCAACTAACCTGGTTGCCTGGATAGTTACCGTACATATGCTGCTGGCGCTGGCCATATTAGCTATATTGATATATACCTATCATAGAGCGAAAGTACTGGATACAAAAAAAATAAATACCGGTACGCTGGTATACATTATCACGTTGCTTGCTTTAGTAGCCAGCATTTTCCAGATAGCTTTTGGCACCGAGGTACGCGAACAAGTTGATGCGGTGGCAGCTCACTTTCAGGGAGGGTACCGTAATAACTGGATCAGCAGCGTGGGTGATATTTTTACCCATCACCGCGATATGGCCGTGTTGGTATTGGTGCTCAACATAATGCTATACGCTTTAATACGCAAGAATTTCGGCCGTCATTCTGTACATCAGCAATTGATGAGCTTTACTTTTTTAATGATTATGCTGCAAATAGTAACCGGTATATTATTGTCATACTGGGCTTTGCCACCAGCGGCGCAAGCCGCACACATTGTGTTGGCGAGCCTTATTTTCGGTGCACAATTTTATTTGCTGTTAAATTTATATAAACCAGTTAGTGTTAGGGGGATAAGCCGATGAATTGGAAGGATTTTTCAAAACTGGTAAAAATGCGGCTCACCCTTTTAGTGGTGTTTTCGGCATCTATATCTTTTTTGATTGGGAGTAAGGTTAACGGTCATATCGACTGGATCAACTGGATAAAATTAATTGTAGGCGGTTTTCTGGTAACCTCGGCGGCAAATTGCTTTAACGAGATCATCGAGAAAGACCTGGATAAGCTCATGAAGCGTACCATGGATCGCCCGATTCCGTCTGGAAAAATGAATACAGGTCAGGCCCTTGTTTTGGGGTTGGGTATGGGCATGGCTGGTACTTATTTGTTAGGCAGCCTTAACCTGCTAACCGGTTTGCTATCTGTATTTTCTATTTTGTTGTACGCCTTTGCTTATACACCATTAAAGCGTAAATCGCCTATAGCGGTGTTTGTTGGCGCTATCCCTGGTGCATTGCCACCACTGATTGGCTATGTAGCAGCGCACGAAAGAATTGATGAGATCGCCCTGATCCTGTTCGGGATACAGTTTGTATGGCAGTTTGTGCATTTTTGGGCCATTGCCTGGGTATTGGATGATGATTATAAACTGGCCGGCTTCAGGCTATTGCCAACCGGTAACCGTAATGCAGGAAGTGCCATAATTACCTTTATATTTGCATTGATATTGCTGCCGGTAAGTTTACTGCCAACCTTTTACGGTTATGGCGGTTACTATGTAGGCGGGGTATCCTTAATTTGCAGTTTAATATTCTTATACCAGGCTTTTGGCCTGTTACGCGCACAGACCATAGAGACAGCCCGTAAATTAATGTTCGGCTCCTTTATGTATTTACCTGTAGTGCAGTTAATGTTTTTGTTTGATTTTATAGGAAAAGTGAAATGATGGCTCAGATTCAAAAAGATAACGACAGGCTTGATCTGGCTCCCAAAAAATTCAACATGTGGATATTTATATTCACCTCGTTCATGTTTTTTGCAGCTTTAACCAGCGGGTTTATCGTTTATAGTGGTGGGAAGGGGCATGGCCTTAATGTAATTATGCCCGATGCATTTAAATATAGCACTGCCGTAATTATTATCAGCAGTATTACCTTGTTTTTGGCTTCCAAAGCCGCTAAACAGTTACAGTTTGCCAAACAGCGGCTGTTTTTGTGGCTTACTTTTGCGCTGGGTGTAGCGTTTTTTGCTATTCAGGTTTATGCCTGGTATGTATTAACCTACAAAATGAATGTGTATCTTACAGATCCAAACGCGTCCCGCTCATTTGTTTATATATTTACGGGGATGCACTTATTACACATAATTGCAGCTATATTGTTATTATTGAATACCCTTATAGGTACCTATAAGAACATTCCGCAGGTGCGTAACCTGTTTAAAATGGAAATGACCTCTATTTTTTGGCATTTTCTCGGAATTATATGGATTTATCTGTATGTTTTTTTACTTTTGAACCAAAATTAATACACCCATATATTAAGTACAAATGAGTACAGCAGTATCACAAATTGATGAAATAAAAACAACTCCATGGTCTGGAGGGAGATCACCCTTCAATGTGGAGTACGGAAAAATAATGATGTGGTTCTTTCTCCTTTCGGATGCATTTACCTTTTCATCGTTATTGATTTCTTATGGTGCATTACGTTTCAGCGCAAGCGTATGGCCGGCGGCTGATAAGGTTTTCCAATCGGTACCAGGTATGATTGACCATGGCGCGCCACTGGTTTTCGTAGGTATCATGACCTTCATCCTAATCCTGAGCTCTGTTACCATGGTATTAGCTGTGGAAGCAGGTCATCGTAACGCTAAAAAAGAAGTGATCTGGTGGATGATAGCTACTGTTATAGGTGGTTTTATGTTCCTGGGTTGCCAGGCTTTGGAGTGGGCTCACTTACATCATGAAGGTTTCTGGTGGGGAAGTACTCCAGCATTACATGAATTAAAAGAGTTTTTTACCGAAGGTGCAGGTACTGATGCAACGCGTCATTTAACGGCGCAGGAATTTGCAAACTTATTCTTTACCATCACTGGTTTTCACGGTTTCCACGTATTTACCGGAGTTATCATAAATATCATTATTACCGTTAATGTACTGTTGGGTACTTACGAAAAACGCGGTAGCTATCTAATGGTTGAAAAAGTGGGCCTTTACTGGCACTTTGTAGACCTGGTATGGGTATTCGTATTTACATTCTTTTACTTAGTATAAAAAATATTTATATGTCATCAGATTCACAAGAAGTTCACCACGAAGAAGGCGAACACGCAACAATGACCAAAGGAAGAATCATTAAAGTGGCTCTTATCTTATCGGCTATTACTGCAGTAGAGTTTATCATCGCTTTAATATTGGTGCCAAAAGGAATTTTAGCCATACAGTATGCAAACCCGGTATACATTGTTTTAACATTGTTTAAAGCGTTTTATATTGTTGCTTTCTTCATGCACTTAAAGTTTGAAAAAGTGGGTTTAGCCCTGTCTATCATTGTGCCGATACTATTTATTATAGGTTTGATCCTGGTATTGACTAACGAAAGCCATCACTGGATTACACTGAGGGGATAATGGCCGCAATAGCGAAAAAAATTGTAATCCTGGTGCTCATATTAGCAGTGCCAGGATTTTTGTATTATTTACTTACCGCTAAAGGTAAAAACAGGTATAAGCCACTGGCTATTTACGGTCAAAAAATAGTGGCCAAAACCGGGCACAAATTTCACGGTAAATATATACCCGATACCATCTATCACCAGCTGCCCGCCTTTAAGCTTACCGCGCAGGATGGTAAACCGGTAAGTGATTCAACCTTCAAGGGTAAAATATTTGTAGCCGGATTTTTTTATACCCATTGCCCGGCGGTATGCAGCACCATTAACCGTAATATGAGTTATTTGGTGGATACCTACCGTAAAAATAAGATGGTATATTTTACTTCGATCACTGTCGACCCGCAGCGCGATTCGGTATCGGTATTGAAAAAATATGCCGACAGCTTTAAGCCGGCCTCCAATCGTTGGCTGTTTTTAACTGGCGATACCACGTCTATCTACGGCCTTGCCCGCCAGGGTTTCCTGGTAAACGCGTTGAAGGAAAGTGACGACGATTTTATTTATAGCGATAACCTGGTACTGATTGATTCCGAGAAACGCATCCGCGGCTATTATAAGGGCGCCAATACCAATGATATTAACCGCCTTACCGACGAGATCAAAGTATTAATAGCTGAGGAACTACGCAAAGTTGATAAACCGTTGTATTGATTTCGGATTTTTCACTTTTGTTAATTTTTAATGGTGTTAAAGAGGGCTTCGCCGTTTCGGATGTTCGATTTCGGATTTTTGCCGGTGTTAAAGAAGCCTTCGTCGTTTAGGATTTAGTGTTTAGTTCTTAGTATTTAGAGTTTAGGATTTAGTATTTAGGATTTAGTATTTAGAGTTTAGTGCTTCGGATTTAGCATTTAGAGTTTACAATTTATAATATGTCTGATAAATTTATATTTCGCTTTGTAGCGGTGATTACCATAGTAGTGATAGCGCTGGTTGTTTTGCTCAACAGGCACTTGATACCGGGCCCTGCCGTTGCGCCATCGTTTACACCTTATTTGCCCATGCTTAATGCCGTGTTGAATGGCACGTGTACCATACTGTTACTGGTATCGCTATACTTTATCAGGCAGGGGAATATCCAAGTGCATAAAAATCTAAATATCCTCACTTTTAGCCTGTCGGCATTATTCCTGATATCGTACGTGTTGTTTCACTACCTCATGCGTAACGAGATCTTATACGGCGATATTAATGGCGATGGCTTGCTGTCTGATTCGGAAAGGGCCGCTGCCGGTGGCATGCGTACTTTGTACCTGTGTATCCTTACTCCGCATATTATACTGGCGGCAGGTGTATTGCCGCTTATTTTGCTCAGCTTTCACCGCGGTTTGCAGATGCAGGTGGCCAAACACAAAAAACTGGTACGCTGGACTTTCCCGATATGGTTGTATGTAACCGCATCAGGCGTTATTGTTTATTTAATGATACGGCCTTATTATCATTTTTGATTGGATAGTATCAAGTATCAAGACAAAAATTATATAAAACTCCCACGAGATTAGCGCAGCGTATCTCGTAGGTTGCATGACCCAAGCCTTCGGCTTACATTCAGCTGAAAGCAGATACAAAAATGCTCTTTGTCATTCTGAACGTAGTGAAGAATCTTCTTCGAGTTGCAATAACCGGGTGCTTTTTCTGAAGCAGAAGATCCTTCGCTATCGCGCAGGATGACAACCTTTATTGATTAATTTTCATCTTCCAAACACTTATAGTTAGAAACCCGCGGCAGTAGTAGAAGTGTAAAAAGGTCGTGATACTTGATACTGATAAACCACTTGCTGCGACATGAATAATTAGTTAAATTTGCCCGTATGAAAACAGGTTTTAAAATTATATTATTTGTATTTGCCCTGGGCCTTATGGTTTGCAGCAGGCAACCTGTAAAAGCTCAATGCGCGCAATGCGCCGCCACGGTTGAAACCAATGCCAAAAGCGGTGGTAATGCTGCCAAAGGTTTAAACAATGGTATTTTGTTTTTATTAGGGGCGCCTTACCTGGCAGCCGGCGTTGTTGGTTTTATCTGGTACAAAAAATATCGCCGTAAAAACGTCGATCTTAATATCCGTAAGGAAAAACTGCATCTGAATTAAGGTGCGCGTTTCGTGTTGCGAGGGTCGCGTGTAATGTTTGACATTCCCCGAACCTCGTTCCTCGAACCCCAACCCACACAACACATAAATCATCATGCCTCCAACTCCCAAATCATGGGCTATGCTTCACTGTAAATGTCCGCGTTGCCGCAGGGGGGATATGTTCCAGGGAGGTGCCTACAGCTTTTCTAATAAAATAAACCTCAATTGCCCGCATTGTAATTTACACTTTGAAATTGAGCCGGGATACTTTTATGCCGCTATGTATGTAAGCTATGCCTTAAATGTGGGCGAAGCTTTGGGCCTGGCCTGGCTCACCTTTCTCATCACCCATAATGCCGATTCGCCCTGGTTGTATCTAAGTGTCATAATTTTGGGTTGCTTTGCATTGGCACCTATAAATTTCAGATATTCGCGGGTACTATTGTTATATTGGTTATCACCCAAGATACATTACCAGCCATATTTAGATACCGATGATAAACCAGGAAAGTCTTGAATTTTTAAAGGATCTCGCAGCAAACAATAACCGAGAATGGTTTTTAGAGAACAAAGGGCGCTATGAAAAAGCCCGCGAAAATGTAATTGAATTTACAGTTGAGCTATTGACCGAAATGCACCGGGTGGATCCGGCGATCGATGAAACACTCGATCCCAAAAAATGCGTGATGCGTATTTACCGCGACATCCGCTTCCGGAAAGATAAAACACCTTATAAAATTAATTTTGGCATCAGTCTGCCCACACAGGGTACAAAGCTTGGCGGAGCTGAATATTATTTGCAGATCCAGCCCGGTGGCAACTCCTTTATTGCCGGCGGATACTGGATGCCCGAAGCCGCGCACTTAAAAGCCATACGTCAGGAAATTGATTACAACGCGCATGATCTGAAACAGATCATTGACTCCCCGGAATTCATCAAACTATTTGGCGATTTCAGGGCGCAGGAGCAATTAAAAACCGCTCCGCAAGGTTACAGCCCTGATAACGAAAATATCGACCTGCTGAAGCTTAAAAGTTTTATAGCCTGGCATAAGATAAGTGATAAAGATATCGTTAAGAAGAACGCGGCGGCGCAAATTGCCCAGGACTGTAAGCTCATTTACCCGCTTAACGTATTTTTAAGGAATGCGATGGCGTAGTTGTTTTTTTAAATTCTAAATACTAAGCTCTAAATCCTAATCACTAAATTCTAAACGCTAAATCCGAAATAAAATAAATCCGAATTTGAACATCCGAAACGGCGAAGCCCCTCTTTAACACCATTAAAAATTAATAACTGTTAAAAATCCGAAATAAACATAATCACAATGAAGATCACCTACTACCTGTTGGCCCTGGCTTTGAGTCTTACTTTTTACTCCTCCTGTAAGATCATGTCGCCAAAGGCTTACAAAGCTTTGATTGCCGAGCGAGATTCCTTAACCACCCGAACCGAAACACTGGAAACCCAGGTTTTTCAGCTCAGAGCTGATACCATGCGCCTGCACCGTGAACTGGCCAATTTGAGCAATAACAATAGTACTTTGAACAGCAACCTGAGCACCAGCTCATCAAAATTAAAACGTCTGGCCGCCGATCTGGAAAAACGCGAGGCCCGTTTAAAAGAGGTAGAAGATATATTGCGTAAACGCGATGAAGCCGCCAACGCGCTCAAAAATAAATTACAGCAGGCCTTGCTGGGCTTTCAGCAGAGCGGCTTAACGGTTGATATCCGTAACGGCAAAGTATATGTGTCGCTGGCCGATAAGCTGCTGTTTCCATCGGGTAGTATTGTTATTGACGATAAAGGTAAAGCCGCCCTGAAACAACTGGCCGTTGTACTGAACAAAGAACCCGATATTAACATGGCCATTGAAGGTCATACCGATGATAAAAAGGTAATTAACCTGGGCCAGATCAAAGATAACTGGGACCTGAGTGTACTGCGTGCCACCTCGGTTACCCGCTACCTGACCGAAGTTGAAAAAGTTGATCCGCACCGGTTAACAGCCACCGGCAAAAGCGAGTTCCAGCCCATTGATCCGGCCCCAACCAACGAGGCCCGCGCCAAAAACAGGCGCATCGAAATTGTGCTCACTCCACGATTGGATGAGCTGTATAATTTGATCACCAAATAACCCCCTGAAGGGGGAATGAAGGGCGCATGTATAAAAATATGTCATTGCGAGAGGAACGACGAAGCAATCTCCTCACGTTGCTATTTGAACTGCCATGAAAATTGCGTATTTATACAAAAAAATAGCCCGGCGCTCTTATCTTAGAGAGCCGGGCTGTTCTGTTAAGAGGAAAAATAGTCAAAAACAGATTAATAAATTAATACTTTTTAAAGTTTCAAAAACCACTCAAAACCGCGTTAAAATTTGTTAAAAAATGTTAAAACGATGGTTTTTAAGTATTTTTCGAGCGATTTTTACTCAATTTCGGCCCGAAAGTGTTAAAAATTAAGGTTTAAAAAGTTTTATTACATCTCTTTCATCAGGGTATTAAACATCACAAACTTTTCATCAAACTGCTGCTGATGGATAGCCTGGAATTTATGCAGGTGGTTCATATAGAACTGTTGAAACTGCTCAATACTTTCGGCATTATACTGGATGCAATAGGTAATCCCCTCATTCGGCGAATCAATAACCGTTAGTATCTTGTAGGACTGAAAACAGCCCGTAGCCATTATAGCAGGTATATGAACGGTCTTGATCCAGTTAAGCCACTCATCGTGAATGGTTTCCTCAATTATTATAGTATCGTTGTATACAATCATGATGGTACAAAAGTAATTAATTGGTTCATTAGTTCACTGGTTCATTAGTTTATTGATAAATAGTTCACTCGGGATAATAGGAGTTAAACTAATGAGCCAGCGAACCAATGAACTAAATTACGAATCTGCCTTATCGCCCCGCAACAGCCTGAAACGTTTGCGTGCCTCATTGATCCATAGGCTGCCAGGGTAGTTTTTAACGATCTTTTCATACCAGATTTTGGCGCTGGCTTTGTCGTCGAGTCGGTTTTCATAAATATCACCCAGCATAAAAACGGCATCATCGGCCCAGAGATCATTCGGATGGTCATCGGCTATTTTTTTCAGGAGAGGTACGGCAGCGGCATAATTCTTCTGCTGTATCAGTATCCTGGATTTCGACATCAGGATATCGTCGCTCAGGCTGTTGTTCGGGAATTTTTTGTCGATACTGTCCAGCGTCATCACAGCCTTATCAGGTTGTTCGGCAAATATCAGCAGATCGGCCCGGGCATATATTTTCAGGGCATTGCCTACACTGTCGGCAGCGGTATTGTCATTAATCAACAGCTGTAAATTAAGGGCGTCGTTGGCAATTAATTGCGATGTGGCAGCTTTTAACACATTAAGCTGCCCTTTAGCCCAGGTGAAATCGCCGGTGTAGTAAGCAAGCTTGGCATTCCGGAATTTGGCATCCTGGTTAATATCAGTATTGGGAAAATCTTTTTCAACCTGGCTGTACAAGAGGGTAGCTTCCCAAGGCTGTTTATTGATGAGGTATATATCGCCCAGGTCGAGCTTGCAGGAAGCCAATAACTCAGGTCTGATATTGGGAATGTTTACCGCGTCTTCAAGAAGCTTTTGGGCTTCGTTAAGTTTATGCAGTTTAAAAGCCTGCAGGTTAGCCAGTTTCTGCATGGCAAAAACGGTACTATTGTTACGCCCGAATTCGGTAATCAGATCGGTATAATCCTGCTCCAGACTGGTCAGATCAGCAGGAAGGTATTTGCCCGAGGTTACTTTTAAGTTCTTCGTGTTGATGAGCTCGATTTTGGCGGGTATGTACATGGGCG
This sequence comes from Mucilaginibacter sp. NFX135, assembly GCF_048565145.1. Classification (NCBI taxonomy): domain Bacteria; kingdom Pseudomonadati; phylum Bacteroidota; class Sphingobacteriia; order Sphingobacteriales; family Sphingobacteriaceae; genus Mucilaginibacter; species Mucilaginibacter sp. NFX135. Next base: position 5,851,912 of record NZ_CP183412.1, on the reverse strand, counting down.
ATGTTTTACCCTTGCTAATAATATACTCGTATCCACGGATAGCGGCATCATAAGCTTCATTGGAGTTTAGGGTGCGGCAAAGCTCAAAAATGTTGGTGCCATCGTCATTTTGCCTGCGGCTTAAAGCTAAGGCTTGGTTCAGGGCCTGATCAAACTCCTTTTGTTGCATAAATTGCCAGGTAAGCAGTTCGGCATATATCGTTTGCTGCGGGTCTTTTTGTATGCGTCGCAGCAGGTTCGATTTTAGCATATTATAATCGGGATCGCCTTCATAAATAGTTGAGAATGCGTTTTCGGCCTGGGAAATAAAATTAGGGTTTGCCGGTAAAAAATTCAGGTATTCTTCGGTAAGATTTACCTTATCCCTTTTAAAACGATAAAGATTAATGAGCTCATAAGTAAACGCTTCGTTATTATTGAGCATTTTGCGGCCTTGCTGAAATATTTTTATCGCATAATCCAGATTAGAACTTTGATAAAACTGACCGGCGAGCATGGATATCTCATTACGATCAGCAGGCAGGTTTTTAATCAGGTCGTCATAAATGACGTCGGCCTTGCTTAGGTTGCCCTGTTGGGTATAAACTGTGCCCAGTGTAATTTGGTACTGATGTTCGTTTGGGTGCTTGCGTACCAGCTTTTTTACCACACTTTCGGCCTCATCAAATTTTTTGAGGCTGAGCAGGGTGTTCACATAGTAGGAGTAATAACCTTCGTTGTTCTGTTTATATAGTTTCTGGTATATTTCCAGGGCTTTTTGAGGTTCGCCATTGGTGGCGTATTGTTTGGCTAATTGCAGGTCATTATCCTGCGCAAAAAGCCGGGTGGTCATCGCCAAGACAATAATAACAGTATTTAATAAAGCCCTCATCTGCTCAAAAATAGTCAATTAATAATTACTATGTTTCGGGGAATTTATTTTAATATTATATAACATTACAGGTGGGTAAAATTGTAGTGACATTTTGATAACATTAAGTTATTTAGCTAATTTGACCAGAATAATAAAATTGGGGTGATTACCATGTTGGGTCGAGTAAGACATCTATTGTTAATTGTTTTTGTACTAACCTTATATTCCTGCAAGAATAAAGTAAGGCCAATTCCTATTGCCGATTTTTTTAAGGCTCCGGAAAAGATGGTTTATAAACTATCGCCCGATGGCAAGTACGTGTCTTATCTGAAATCATATAAAGAGAAGAGGAATCTTTTTGTACAATCATTGAGTGATGGTAAAGAGCATATGTTGACCTCTTTTGATGATTTTTCTGTACGCCCTGATTATTTCTGGACCTATAATGATCAATTGGTTTTTAGCCATGAAGCAATTGATTTCGATAGTTTTGAGATGTATGCTATTGACGTGGAATCCCTAAAGCTACGCACCGTACTGACATTGAACAGGGTAAAGGTAGGCATGCTTAACCGCAGTAAGAGCGAACCTGATGTGATCACTATCAAAATGAACAAGCGCGATCCCGCGAATTTTGATATCTATCGTCTCAATATAAAAACTGGCGAATTAAAGCCTTATCTCATCAATCCGGGTAATATAACAGAGTGGTTTCCTGATGCAGATGGTAAAATACGCCTGGTTAAATCATCAGACGGTGTAAATGAAACGATCTCCTACCGAACCGGGGATGATGCCCCTTTTAAGCCTATTATTGAAAATAACTTTAAAAACTCAGTAAGACCAATTGCGTTTACAGGGATAAAAAACTATTTCTACGCCCTATCGAACGTTAACCGCGACAAAATGGCCCTGGTTGAGATCAATGCCGAAGATGGTAAAGAGCAAAAAACTATTTTTAGCTGTAACAAGGCCGACATATTGAATGTAGAATACTCCAGAAATAAGCACCGGGCTGAGTTTGCCTCCTGGGAGGATTCAATACCACATAAGCACTTCCTGATTCCTGCTGTTAAGCAAATATATAACAGCCTGCTGCAACGGCCCGATTTGAAGGGTAATGAGATAAGGATAATAGATAGGGACAGTGCCGAAAATAAATTTATACTGAATACTTATACTGATCGTAACCCCGGCTCTTATTACCTGTATGAAAAAAACACCGATAAGTTAACCAAATTGGGTGATGTTAACCCGTTTTTAACACGGGAAAAGCTTTGCTCCATGCAAGCTATATCTTACAAAGCGCGCGATGGTTTGCTGCTAAACGGATATTTAACATTACCCAAAGGTAGTAAACATACAAATTTACCTGTAGTGGTTATACCGCATGATGAGCTTTGGCGCAACCGGGATTCATGGGGATATGATGAGCGCGTACAGTTTTTAGCTAACAGGGGGTACGCTGTTTTCCAGGTGAATTACCGTGGTTCAACAGGATATGGCAAAGCCTTCAGGAGTGCCGGGTTTAAGCAGGTGGGCGGTAAAATACAGGATGATATAACGGATGGTGTACACTGGCTTATAGCGCAAAAAATAGCCAACCCCAAAAAGATAGCCATTTTTGGTAATGGCTTTGGTGGTTTTTCGGCTTTGTATGGTATATCATTTCATCCCGAGCTTTATAATTGTGCCGTTGTACAAAACGGGCTCATTAACTTTTTTACTTTTATTAAGGATGCGCCGCCGTTTTTAAAACCCTATTTAAAAATGATATATGAGATGGTAGGCAATCCCGAAACAGATGCTGATCAGCTACGGGCTATTTCGCCGGTGTTTCATACCGATAAGATAAAGGCCCCGTTAATTATTTTCCAGGGAGCCAAAGACCAGCGGGCCAACATCAGCGAGCTGAACCAGTTTGTGCGTGAACTGCGTAAACGAAATGTTGATGTTAAATACTTTTTAAAACCCAATGAACGGGCTTTTTTCAAAAATGAACATAACCGCATGGAAATGTACACCGAGATTGAAAAGTTCCTGGATTATAACATGCGTGTTAAACCCTAATATCTTTATTTTGATTTCGGATGTTCGATTTCGGAATTTTTCTGAAGCAGAACTTAAAAATTAACAGAATAATAAATCAAAACAAATCCGAAATCCGACATTTAAAATATGCCTGTACATAAAAATGCTTACCGCAAAAGTTTTTTGCTGATCATCATATTTTTGGTGCTCATATCGGTAACTTTTGTTGTAGCGCTTTTTGTATCATATAACCTTACGGCAAAATATGTGGAGAATGAATTTGGTTCAAAAAAGATAGAGGTATTGGAGCAAACTATAAAACCTTATTATGATTTTTATCAGAATAAAATACCTGAGATCACCTCTTACCAGGGTTTTTTAGACTCCGCTTCGGCAGCTAAATATGCTGCATCGGTTTTTCATGATTATGCATTTGTAAGAAGTATCGTTTTTTATGATGTACTGATAGGCAGTAAAGCTCCTATCACTATCCGCAGAAATAATCTGGATATCTCTGTCAAAGCGATATATGAATATTGGTATAAAAAAGGGAAGGTGTTTGGGGCTAAAAGGATCAGTCCGTCTGATGAATCTGACTTTAAAGAAATGGCGGTTAAGCTCAATAATTATATCGCTTTTTCTGATACAACCCGTGTATCCAACACTGATGAGTTGTTCAAGACATTTTGGGATGTAAAGCCTAATAAGATCACATATACCAATATATTGCGGCGAGAGGATATTAAAATATACCGTGATTTACAGCAACGCAATACCGTTAAGGCATCGTACAAACAAAACATGATGACTTTTCATCTTGACCCCTACCGGTTAAAGATAAAAAACACCAGGCATGAACTGTATCAGAGTGTATCCATACAACCTGTTGTTTATGACCCTGTTGACAGCGAAGGTGATAAGTTGATAACCGAAGTTTCGCTCCCTGTTTCGTTTTCTGATTATAAATTATTTTTTAGTTCGGAGCATGGTTATCTTGCTAATGAAATTAACAAGCGTTTTATGCCCATTGGAGCGATCATTTTACTGATATCACTTTTTTTGGTGCTGATCGGCTGGCTTATTTACCGCAATTTAAATGTCAATATCAAGCTGTTTAAATTGCAGTATGACTTTATTAATAATTTCACGCATGAGTTTAAAACACCTGTAAGTGTTATAAAAATTGCGGGGTCAAACCTGCGCGGCGACGGGGAGCTTACCGAAAGGCAGCGTAAGCATTATGGCAAAATACTGGATGAAGAAGCCGATAAACTTAATGATCTGATGAATAAGCTGCTGTCCTTTACACAACTGGAAAATAAATCCATAACCCTCAAAAAGGAAGAAATAGTGATGGATGATTTTGTAAGCCGGTATACCGAGACGTTTAAAATAAAGTATCCCGACTTTAAATTAAATTGTAAAATAAACGGTGTGGATACTTTTTATACCGACCCTGTATTGTTAGGCAGTGTGTTCCAAAACCTGATCGAAAACGCTTATAAGTACTCGCATCCGCAAAAAAAGGAGCTGAACATAAATATTACGCATAAAAAGGGTGATATTGTATTTTCATTTATCGACAGGGGTATAGGTATACCTAAAGAGGAGTTAAATAATATATTTAAGAAATTTTACAGGATAGAAAATCAATATAACCAAAACGGAAGCGTGGGCTTGGGTTTGGCTTTTTGTAAAGAACTGGTTAATTTTATGGATGGCGATATAGTGGTTCATAGTAAAGTTAATGAAGGTTCGGAGTTTATAGTTACGCTTCCATATGAAAATTAAAATATGAACAAAGAAATTAAAATCGCGCTGGTTGAAGATGATGAAAACCTGCGTTTCCTGGTGGCAGAACGTTTACAGTCAGAAGGATATAAAGTACTGGAAGCGGATAATGGCGATGATGCTGAAAGCATTATACTGGATGAACAACCGGATATTGTATTGCTCGACTGGATGTTGCCCGGCAAACCTGGATCACAGGTATGCAGCAGCATTAGAGAAAAAGGCTATGATAAGCTGATCATTATGATGACGGCTAAAGCCCAGGATGTGGATAAGATAGAGGCTTATAACTTTGGTGTATCCGACTATATTACCAAGCCATTTAATATGGATGTACTGGTAGCGATGATCGACAATAAGATCAAATTCTCATTAAATAGTGAGAAATCGGAATCGTATCGCTTTGCCAATATGGAGCATTTGCCCAATACGCATTTATTGATCAGGGATAACCGCAAAATTGAGCTGACTATACTGGAGAACAGGATATTGCTTTATTTTCTGAAAAATAAAAACAAGGTGATTAACCGCGAAGAGCTGATGATGGAGGTTTGGGGTTACAATGCCGATGTAAATACCCGTACCCTTGATATGCACATTGTACGTTTGCGTAAAAAGATAGAGACCAATGCCGACTCGCCGCAATATCTGCAAACGGTAAGGGGAATAGGATATAAGTTTGTATATAATCAGTAGCCCCCCGACCCTCTAAAAGGGGAGCTTCTTTGCTAATTAATGGGTTTACATGGTTTACACTTTTTATGGTTAATATTTTTATATGTATCTGAAAATAAGATAATATAAAAGTGGGGCTTACACTGTAAACCATGTTATTTATTCCTTTGGAGATGGGGGATTTCCAGCCCAACTTTATTGCGCAGGGTACTCTGTGAAAGACTCAGAGTGGCTAAAATGCAAACCGTAGTTATGTGCTAATAAATTGAATTCGTTGTTCCCCTTTAGGGGGTTAGGGACTTTTTCTATACGCACTCGCCACAATAAAATAAGTAAAAAAAGTTTTTTCATCTACCATAGCATAGTTATTAGTGTTGAAATGCATCTTTATCTCTGGGAGCCGACTGGCTTCAATGCCACAAACCAGCCTGAAAAAAATAAACATGCTTTTCAATAAGAACTGCTGCCACCATCTGCCGGTAAGCTGAAAATCTGCATTGAGCCATAAGCCCCTCGGTTTTAGTAAAGTATGGATATGAGTGAATACAGTATGTAAGGTTTGCTCCGTAAAGTTATCAAACAGGAAAGGGGTGATCACCACATCAAAATCAGGCGTAAGGTTTACCTGTTCAATGGCGCTTTGAATATAGACTACCTCGTTGCTGCCTGTGTCTCTTTTTTTTGATAAGTCCATCATCGCTGCTGCAACCTCTACGTAGGTAATATGTAAACCTGAAGGATGTATTTTTGTAAGCTCCTCCAATATCCATCCGGTTCCGCCGCCCACAATAAGCACCCGGGAGCCAGGCTCAATAAAATGAAGCAGATATAATTGAGCGTTTATCAACGCACGGCCATATATCAACCGCGAAAGACGGTCATAAAACCAGGCTGAATTGTTGAAGTTAGCCGCCATTGCTTTAATGGCCAAAAAGGAACCGGAATGCCATCAGGATCACATACTGTAGTATGAGCACGCCGTCCATGTAAAAGAAATAGTAATACTCATTCTTTTCCCAGGCCGATTTAAATATGAGCCAGCCTGTTAAAATAACGGTAGCGGTTAAGGCCCAAAAATCAGTACTAAAGCCGTTGGCCTTGAACAGAAACAATAAAACAACATAGCCGGCAAGCAGAACCTGGCAAAACAGGTAGGCATTTTTTTCGCCCCAGGCAACCGGTATAGTTTTTAACCCCTGCTTACGATCCTCAAACAAATCGCGGATATCAAAAGGAATGGTAAGCGCCCCGATAAACAGAAAGCGCTTGGCAATCAGTATGGTAATATCGTGCATGGAAATATCATTGGTATGCAGGTGTAATAGCTCCAATACCGGGAACAGTACACAACTTAATGTCCATACCAGCGTGATCAGGAATGGTTTTAAGCCAGGTATATTACGGAGGCCAAATTTATGATCGCCAATAGTGAATAATGGCAGGCCATAGGTAAATGACAGGCAGCCCAGGAAAATGAGCAATATTTTTGATTCGGTAGTAATTAAAAAGAATAAGGGCACGAGGGATAATAAAGACACAATGGTAAAAGTTACCATGAGCCTGTAATGCGCAAAAAACCAGCGTACACGTTTATATGGGGATGACTCCGGCTGCTTTGGCCTTGTTACAAGTATACAAAAGTTGTAAATACCCAGGGTTGATGTAAATAACAATGCCAAAACCGGGAACATTGGTTTTTCACCGATGAGTTGAAAGGTGAGCAAGGCCTGCGAAACAGCACAGAGCGACATGAAAATATTACTGAATAGCAGAAAATCAAAAACAGGTTGAAATATTTTTTTCATTTGTTATGAATATCCGCCTGCATTTAATCTGTTAGGATCGGTATCCCGAAGGTTCCTGGCCGGCTTTTAATGTAAATATCGTAATCTCCGGTAATATTCCAACTCTGCCGGCCAAACCAACAAAACCGTAACCTACGTTTACATATAATTGTTGTTTGCCTTCCTGGTAATGACCTGCCCATTCTTTATAAACATATTTGATAGGGCTCCACTGAAAATGCTCGGTGCGTACGCCAAACTGCATGCCATGAGTATGTCCGGAAAACATGGCGTCTATTTGAGGGTACTGAGGTAACACCTCACCGCGCCAGTGTGACGGATCATGGGATAGCAACAGTTTCACGGGTAAATCATCCGTATTTTTGGTAGCCAGGTCCATCCGACCGTAATTGGGGAACATATTGAGTTCGCCCCAATTCTCGACACCTAAAATACCTATCTCTTCACCATCTACCTTCAGCCGGCGATGCTCGTTAAGCAGCAGATCCCAACCCATGTTTTTATGAGTGGCTATAAGATCATCATGGTTTTTCTTTTTATCGGCCAATGAGTCCCATTTGCCGTAATCGCCATAATCATGATTGCCTAATGAACTGAAAACACCAAGCGGAGCTTTTACTTTGGAAAAAATGTCCTGATAATTTTTCATTTCAGAGGCCTGGCCATTAACCAGGTCGCCTGTAAAGAATATGAGATCGGGTTTTTCTTTCAACAATAGTTCAACACCGCCAAGTACTGCTTTTTTATTGTAAAAACTACCTGAGTGAATATCAGATATCTGCCCCAGTTTGATGCCATCAAAGGCTTTTGGTAAATTGGGCAGGTACATGGTTTGATATTTTACATGATAATCATACAAACCTTTGGGCATACTGATCCTGATAGCTGCCAGGGGTATAGAGCCAGCGAGTAAACCAGCTTTCATTAAAAACTCTGAGCGGGGTATGGCATGTTCTTTTGACGGTATGCTGATGTCTTCGGATTTTCTTTTTAACCGGTCGCGCCTCAGCACCAGCATCCGCCTGAGATCGTCGATCATCAGGAAGGGCAAAAAAGATATTTTGCCTAAAAAGATTAGGAAAAATCCCAGTAAAAATGCGGCACGGGCACCCATGCCTACATTGACATAAACAGCCAATAGTAAACCGGCTATTAACGAAACAGAAATAAACCAGTAAAAAAAAGTAAAGTCGCCCGAGTGAGGCAACCTCCATTTTTTAAACGCGCCGCGTATGCCGTGCAATACGTACAGGTCAATAAGCAGCAGTATCGCAATGATCAGTATAATGTTGAGAACCTGTTCTCTCATTTTATTTTTAGTATCGGGTAGTTTGTATCAAGTAATTAGTATCAAGTATCAAGATTTTTGATTGGTAATGAAAATTTTGTACCTGTCGTGATACTTGATACTAATTACTTGATACTAAAATAACAACTTGATACTTTTTCAATTAATTAATAACGATCATCATCTAAATCAAGATCGTCTTCGTCATCAGGCTGCAAGTTAAACAGACTGTTAAACATATCGGAGAATGCGAAGCCGTTATCCAGGAAACCTTTGTTGAGCTGCGAAAATTCAGATAGGCCATGCAGCACAAATTCCATCAATAACAGCTGTTGATTCTCGGTTAAGCGCGGATGTATCTTTTTAACCAGGTCTTTAAGGCCTGCAACTTCGTTAAGTGCTTTTTTATAATCCTGTAAAGACAGGTCATCAACTAATGCCAGGTTGTTGCCCTCGCCAAACCAGTTAATGATGCTGGCATAGGGATTAACCCCTTTTGCTTTTTTCGCTTTTTCCGGATCAGGGAAAAACTCCAGCAGTAAACTTTTGATGGCTTTGCCAATGAGGATATTAGCCACTTTACCGGGGCCTTCCAGTTCGCCTTCATATACCAGTTCAATTTTACCGGTAATGGCCGGAATAACGCCTAAAAAGTCTGTGATACGTACAAAAGTGCTGGTTTCGTTATTGATGATCATGCGGCGTTCGGCATTGCTGATCAGATTTTCAAATGCCGAAATAGTTAAACGCGCCGATACGCCCGATTTTTTATCGATGTATTCGGAATTGCGCGCCTCAAAAGCAATCTGCTCTACCAGGTTCTTAACCAGGCTATCGGCTTCAATATTGGCTTTTTGCTCGTCGGTAAGAGATGCCTCCTGCTGGGTGATCTTACGTGAAATTTCAACCGTGCGGGGATAATGCGTTAATATCTGGCTTTCGATACGGTCTTTCAAAGGCGTAACGATAGAGCCGCGGTTGGTATAATCTTCAGGGTTGGCAGTAAATACAAATTGAATATCCAATGGTAAACGCAGTTTAAAACCACGGATCTGGATGTCCCGTTCCTGTAGGATATTAAATAACGAAACCTGAATACGGGCCTGCAGATCGGGGAGTTCGTTGATCACGAAAATACCACGATGTGCACGTGGGATCAATCCGAAGTGGATAACCCGCTCATCTGAATAAGTTAGTTTTAGTGTGGCAGCCTTGATAGGGTCGACATCACCGATCAGATCGGCAACGGTAACATCAGGCGTGGCCAATTTTTCGGTATAACGTTCTGAACGATGAATCCAGCCTATCGGTGTAGCATCGCCCAACTGAGTTACGGCATTATGGCCATACCATGAAATGGGGTTATACGGATCATCAAACAAGTCCGATCCTTCAATATAAGGTATATATTCATCCAGCAGATTCACCAGCAGGCGTGCTATACGGGTTTTGGCCTGACCGCGTAAACCCAGCAATAATATGTTGTGTCTTGACAGGATAGCGGTTTGCAGATCAGGTATAACCGTATCTTCAAAGCCAACAATACCTTCAAAACCGCCTTCGCGTTTTTTTAATTGGGTAATCAGGTTGGCACGTAATTCATCTTTTACCGATCGGCTTTTGTAATCCGTTTTTTTTAACTCACCGAGCGTTTTTATATCCAGTAGTTTATTCATCTAAATGCTTTGTTATAGGTAATTACTAACCTCGATCAGATTTTGATCAGGGTCCCGGAAATAGATCGACCGTATTTTGCCGGTAGCACCGGTACGTTCAAATATTCCCTGTGTTTGTATGTTCTTATTTTCGAGTTCTGCTTTAAGCTGTTCAATAGTGTCTGTTGCGATAAAACAAATATCAATGGCTCCCGGAGTTGGCATATGTGCCTTCGGTTCAAACTCCTTACCTTTTTGATGCAGGTTGAGTTTTTGATTGCCAAATTTTAGCGCTTTTCTCCCCCCGGCAAATGTTTCAATTTCCATGCCTAATACGTTGGTATAGAACGTGCAGGTTGCTTCTACGTCAATTACGGTTAAAACCAGGTGATCAATGTGGTCAATTTTCATTTCTTAAATTTCACTGATGCTTTTTTGATTTCACCGATTGTCTTTGTCCTGATTCCTGACTCTAACTTCTTGTATCTGATCTTACCTCACCGATTTTCTTCTGTTTCTGGCATAATCCTCAAAAATATACTCCCCTAAATTATTCAAAGAACTATAAAAAGCCTTGCCACCGTTGGTCTCCGTAAATTTACGAACAAACTGCTGCAAATAGGGGTCTTTAGCTATCATAAAAGTGGTGATGGGTATTTTTAAGCGTTTGCATTGGGCGGCCATATTCAGTGTTTTATTCACCACTTTTCTGTCGAGCCCGATGCTGTTTTTATAGTACCGGGTGCCTTCCTTTAAACAGGTAGGCTTACCATCGGTGATCATAAAGATCTGTTTGTTGTGTGTTTTACGCCGACGGAGCAGATCGGTAGCCAGTTCCAAACCGGCATAGGTATTGGTGTGGTACGGGCCAACCTGTAAATAAGGCAGATCCTGCAAAGTGATGGGCCATGCATCGTTACCAAAAACAACAATATCCAATGTGTCTTTTGGGTATTTGGTGCGGATTAGTTCGGCCAAAGCCATAGCCACTTTTTTAGCTGGGGTTATCCTATCTTCACCATATAAGATCATGGAGTGTGATATATCGATCATTAGCACAGTAGAAGTAAGGGTTTTATAATCCATTTCCTCTACTTCCAGATCGCGTTCGGTCATCATAAAATCGCCGATGCCATGATTAACCTGTGCATTATGAATAGATTGGGTCATGTCTATCTGATCCAAACTATCACCAAACTCAAACTCCCGGCGCTCGGCATTTTTTTCATCACCCTGACCGGATTGTGGGCTGCGGTGATTGCCTTTGCCCGACTTTTTGAGCTTGCCGAAGATCTCTTCCAGTGCCGATTGCCGGATGCTTTGTTCTGTTTTGGCGGTGATGTTGAAACCACCGTTCTGCCTATCCTCGTCCAGATAACCTTTTTGTTTCAGTTCGTCGATAAAATCACCCATACCATAATCATCATTGGTAAGGTTGTATTGTTTATCGAGTTCGTTAAGCCAGGCTAAAGCTTCGCCTGCATCGCCCGACGTATAGTTGAGCAATTCCAGGAATAGTTTTAATAATTCGTCAAATCCGCCTTTGGGGATCTGGTTTGGCTTAAATTTGGAAAATCCAAAACCGCGCATATCGTGTCCTTTCTTACATAAAGAAACGGATAATTATTATTAAAAGTTTGGTTTGCCGGGTACTAAAGCAAATTGTTAGGTAAGTATGACAAAAGGTAGATGTGCAGGTGTGCGTATTTGAGATGTGCAGATTGAAAAGTAAAATGAAAGAGCATGCGCAACTTATAAAATATGTCATTGCGAACGAAGCCTTGCAATTTCCTCGCGTATTGAATAAGAATAGTTACGAGATTGCTTCGTCGTCCCTCCTCGCAATGACATAAAAAGCATTTAGAGTTAACGAATTTACAAGTACGCCAGGCTATTCAGTAATTCTGGTGGATAAACAGGATTGGCGCCGCGCTGGCTGGCTACAAAGGCACCTACGGAACACGCTTTATCAACAATGGTTTGCATAGGGTGCTGGGCCAATATACCTGCTACAAAAGTGGCCAGGAACGCATCTCCGGCACCCACTGAATCGCTTACTTTTACAGGGCAGCCCGGACTTTCATAAAACTCATGATCATGCCATACTATTGCCCCACGCTCGCCACGGGTTACGCAGATAGTTTGATTATGATATTTGGAACGGAACTCAATGATCTGGTCGCGTAGTGAGTCACTGCTGCCACCTATAAGTAAATTGGCTTCTTCTTCATTCATTTTTACCACATGGGCCCGGGCGGCAAGCGTTTCGATAGTAGATAGTGTGTAATGCGGAGGGCGGAGGTTTACATCAAATATTTTCAGGGCAGGTGTTTCGTCGAGCAGGTTTAACAGGGTTTCGCGGGTTGTTGTGTTACGACAAGCCAGGCTGCCAAACACAATGGCTGATGCCTTTTTACCCGCCCCTGTTAATTCAGTTGTGGTTTGGATATTGTCCCAGGATACTGGTTCAGGTATAATATAGGTAGCCTGGTTGTTTTCGTCCAACTGCACTGTTACTTCACAGGTAGGTAGTTCATCATCACGCTGAATTAAGGGTGAATAAAGTCTGCTTTTTTGTAAAAAGTTTATCAGTCCGTCGCCGCTGCTATCCATTCCTACAGAACTGGCAAAAACAACATTAACGCCTTGCTGCACTAAGTGTCTTGCCACATTCATGGGAGCTCCGCCAGCTTTTTTACCGTCGCCAAAAGCATCCCATAAAACTTCGCCGAAGCTTAATACCTGATTGTTCATAAAGTTGATGTAAAGTTTGGTGTAGTATAACTCAAATATAGCAGGATTTTTAACATGATTTAAGGATTGATGAGAGGATTTGCCAGATTTTGGAATCTGTAAGATTTTTCCATCCAATCCTGGTAATCCTTTTAATCCTGAAAATCCTGTTTATATTAGGGTATGAAAAAGTACATATTATCTTTCCTCCTGATCCTTGTTTCTTACCTCTCTCATGCCCAGGACAGGCAGGCCATACTCAAAGTGATGCACAACCAGGAACTGGCCTGGAATAAGGGCGATATTGATGGTTTTATGCAGGGGTACTGGAAATCAGATTCGCTGTTGTTTGTAAGTAAAGCGGTACCTAATTATGGATGGCAAACAGCACTTGATCACTATAAAAAGGGCTATCCGGATAAAGCGGCTATGGGACAACTCACTTTTACTATCCTGCAAGTGAAAATATTAGATGCTACAAATGCCTTTGTGTTTGGTGGCTGGAAGCTAAAGCGTGAAAAAGATGCGCCTGGTGGCTATTATACGCTATGGTTCAGGAAAATAAAAGGCGAGTGGAAGATCGTGTGTGATCATACATCATAAGGATATGAGATGTTAGAAATGAGATCTGAGACGGAAAAGCTTCAAAAAAATCGATGAGACAGCTCATCGATTTTTTTAATAACTTATAACTCAAAACTCAGTACTTACAACTTAAAAAGGTTTCCCGGCGGCCAGTTCACGATTAGCCCATTTTACGGCCAGTTCTTCGCGGAATTTGGCATATTTTTCTTTAAAAGCCATTTTTAATACACTATCTACCCCGCCTTTGATGGCCAGGTTATACAAACTCGCCGCTTTCCGGCTGATGGAAGCATCCCAGGCACGCAGGCTCAGGGAGTATGATCCGTCGATGTATTTCATCCAATGCCAGTAACCGGTAGGCATAAACAGCGTATCGCCGTGTTCTAAAAAAACTTCGATCCCTTCTACACCATCCAGCGCGGGGAATTTTTTAACATCAGGATTTGCCACATCATAGTCCTCCAAAGCGTAAGTAGCATTCGGGATGCAGTATAAGCGGCGTTTCCATTTGTTTTCAAACAGAATCACATGCTTGCGGCCACCAAAATGCGTATGGAAAATATGTGGCAAATCAATATCGTAATGTAAAAAAGTAACAGAGTTGGAACCCCCGAAGAACATAGCGGGCATGCTTTCTAAAAAGCCACCCATCAGATCTTTTGGCAATACAATATCATCTAAAAGTTGCGGAGCCTGTTTAAAAATGTTGAAGAAAAATATCCTGAGCTCAGTAGGCTGACTGCGGATCATATCAATATACTCATCAAAAGGCATTTCGGTTGCCGATGAATTGATGGGTTTTGAAGGATCGGCTTTTGAGTTATCGTATAAGGGAACCACCTTTTTGCCTACTACCTGCTTTAAATATTCAGGTGTCCATTTTTCGCGGGCGGGCCAGCTTTTGGTCAACCCCTTTATAACCAGCGGACGGCGGGGATCTAAATAGTTCTTCTTAAAATCTTCAGGAGAAATATTTTCAACAGTATCAATAGGGCGGAGGATAAAACTCATATTGTAATTGTTTTTCGGCTGTTTTATTTAAATTAATTTAACTTAAATACCGAAAAGCAAACAAAATAACGAAATAAAACCTCAAAAGGTATAAGCTTTTATGTTAAAAAATATAATTGACGCGGAGCCTCACCCCGGCCCTCTCCAAAGGCGAGGGGGCTAAAAGTATCCGTATTAATAATATTAAGGAGAAGTCCTCTCCTTTGGAGAGGATTTAGGTGAGGCTTTGGCCCTATGGCTTACCAGTCATTAATGCATTTTCGGCACGCTTAATAGCCAGTTTTTCTTTCCAATCTATGTAGGCCTTCCTAAACCGCGCCTTCATCATATTATCAAACTTGCGTTGTACAGTCAAATTATATAAGCTTTTTGCCTTGATGGCCCACGATTTATCCCAGGCGCGTAATGATATGGAAAACGATCCATCCAGGTATTTCATCCAGTGCCAGTAACCAGTGGGCATAAATAAGGTATCGCCATGTTCTAAAATAGCTTGCTGACCTTCAATCCCATCCAGCGCCGGGAATTTTTCGAAATCGGGGTTTTCAATATCATAATCCTCCAGCGCATAGGTAGCAAAGGGGATGCAATACAGGCGCTCGCTCCATTTGTAATCAAACAGGATCACTTTTTTGCGCCCGTTAAAATGGGTGTGAAAAATATGAGCAAGGTCAATATCATAATGCAAAAACGTTACCGAGCCCGCGCCTCCAAAAAACATATTAGGATATTTATCCAGGAAACCGCCCATCAGATCAGTTGGCGAACGGTAATCGTTCAATAATATTGGCGCGTGTTTGATCGGGTCGAATAAAAATATGCGAAGATCGGTAGGTTGTTTTTGTATGAGGTCTATATAGTCGGCAAATTTCATTTCACTTGCCGATGCATTGATGGCCTTTGACGGATCGGCCTTTGAACTATCATATAAGGGCACGGTTTGGTCGCCAACAGTTTCCTTTAAATAATCAAAAGTCCATTTTTGCAAGGCGGGCCAGCTTTGGGTTGCTTTACGAATAATAAGCGGTTTACGTGGATTTAAATAATGGTTAACAAAATCGGCTCTGCTTATATTATCAACGGTATCTATGGGTGTTAGATGTAAACTCATATTCACAATTAATTAACATGCAAAATTAATTAATTGGAAAAAACACCCAATTGTTCGGCCGCTTTTTTAAACTTTTCTGACAAAAAGAAACCCGGCATTTGCCGGGTTTCTTTTTGAGTTCTGAGCTTTAAGTAATGAGTTTTGAGTAGTTAAATGAATTAAGATATTAAGCTGTTTCCATAAAACTTATAACTCACTACTTATAAACTTAATTAGGCATGAGTACAGTGTTAACTACATGTATTACGCCATTGCTCTGGTTAACATCGGCAATAGTGATCCATGATTTGCCACCTTTCTCATCAACCAGGTATAGCTTTTTGCCTTGTTCCATAACAGTTAAGGTTCCACCACTTACGGTACTTAGTTCGGCTTTGCCATTTCCGTCTTTTACCTTTGCCAAAAGGTCGGCCGCGCTTAACTTACCCGCAACCACGTGATAGGTTAAAATTTTTATTAAAGTAGCTTTATTGGCTGGTTTAACCAGGTTATCAACCGTGCCAGCAGGCAATTTATTAAAGGCTTCGTTAGTTGGCGCAAATACAGTGAATGGGCCTGCTGATGATAATGTTGGCACTAAACCGGCTGCTTTAACAGCAGCTACCAATGTAGTATGGTCTTTTGAGTTTACGGCGTTTTGAATAATATTTTTTGTTGGGTACATGGCTGCACCGCCTACCATTTTTGTTTGCGCGTTTGCTTTAGGCATTACTGCAAAAGTTGCTAAGGCTAACACCGCCAAGATCAATTTTTTCATGATGTGATTAGTTTACAAATTGTTTTTAAATGACACCCAAAGGTGCCGGTTTGTTTTGTTTTACAATGTAACAAAGCTATCACGAGCTCTTGATAGTTTTGTTAAGTTTATAATAAGCGCTATTTGAAAGAAGATACGGAGAGCATTACTTAACGGTTTTACAGATCCTGTTAATTCGTACAACCTGCAGATTTAAATGTTGTCAATTAATCAAAAAAATAGACCGGCAGCAATATTATCGGCATAAAGTTTACCGGTAGCGGTAAGATACAAAATATTATCCTGTTGCCTTATCCATTCCTTATCAAAATACTGCCCGGCAGCAATAAGCAATGGAGATGCAGATGCTTTGGCTATGGTATTCAATTTATCCAGATCAAGTCCCCACATGGTACGTATCGAGGTCATGATATATTCGTTAAGGCGATTCTCCTCCGTAAGTATTTCGGTTTCGGCCGGGAGCTTATCGCTTTCAATGCTTTGTATGTATTTGGCATTATTGGCTATGTTCCATTGCCTGGCTTCGCTGTTATAGGAATGGGCTGAGGGGCCAATCCCCAAGTATTTTACACCCTGCCAATAATTGGAATTATGCCTGGAATAATGCCCGGGTTTGCAAAAGTTTGATATTTCGTAATGTTCAAAACCACGATCAGTCATCGCATCCATCAATACAGTGAACTGGGCCGCGCTCTGCTGATCATTCATGGGTGGCTGCTTTTTTTTGCTGATAAAGGCTGCTAATGCGGTTTGCGGTTCAACTGTCATGGAGTAGGAAGATATGTGGGGTATAGAGAGCTCAAATATCTTGTCCAGGTTTTGTTTCCATTTACTATCCGTTAATAACGGATAGCCATAGATCAAATCGGCAGTAATATTTTCAAAACCGGCATCCTGCACCCTTTTAACAGAAGCCTCGGCGTGCCTGCTGCGATGGGCCCGGTTCATCCAAAGCAGGTCTTCATCAAAAAATGATTGGATACCAATGCTAAAACGGTTCACATCGGTTTGGCGAAGTGTTTTTACTTTGGCATCATCCAGGTCGTCTGGATTGGCCTCTAAGGTTATTTCCGCACTTGATGATACCGTGTGCAGTTCTGTTATGGCATTGATCAACATGTTTATATCATCAGTTTCCAATAACGATGGTGTGCCACCGCCAAAGTAAATGGTTTCTACAGTTTCATTATCCAGGTAGTTTTTTTGCAGTTTGATCTCCTTTACCAGCGCATGCAACAGCTCGTCTTTATATTTAAGTGAAGTGCTGAAATGGAAATCACAGTAATGACATGCCTGTTTGCAAAAAGGAATATGTATGTAGATACCGGCCATGCTTTTAAGAGTATATAGTCCCGTAAAGAATGGGATAGATTAATGATATTAATGTGTTGATTATCAATGTTAAATACGTTTTAATAGCTTCCTTAATCTTTTGTTTTTTATTCTATTTTATGTTACTTTTGTTACTCACGTGTTACTATTCAGGTTTAACGAGTAACAAAAGTAACAAATAAACAGTAATTAGTAAGTCATGGTAACTATTAGATACAAAAAGCTAAGCACAGGCAAATTTAGTGCTTATTTAGATGTCTATTCCAATACCGGTGAAGGTAAAGGTAAACGCAATTACGAGTTCCTTAAGATTTATGTCGATAAAGACTATTCTGATGCAGCAAGCCGTATTAGCGAACCTGATAAAGAGAAACTGAAGATTATTAAAGCACTTCGTAATAAAAGAGAGGATGAACTGAATTTCTCGGAGCATGGCTATAAGCAACCGGCCAAGATCAATTATTATCTTCAGGACTATCTTGATCAATGCCTTGCAAAGAAATTTAATTATAAACTGGAATGCCTGATCATCCATCTTGGAAAGTATTGCCCCAAACGAACCATATTATTCCAGGAAGTAGATGAAGAATTTTTAGATAAGTTTCAGAGTTACCTGCTTAATCAGGTTAGCAGAAATACAACTAATGCCTACATGTCCGTATTCAGGCAGCATTTCAATAAACTGGTAATTAAAGGGATTATTCAAACTTCTCCTTTTGGTAGTTTTAAGATTATCGAGGAGGAAGACTCGGAGCGTACCACGCTCACTATTGAAGAAGTAAGAACCTTAGCTAATTACGTTCCCAAAAGAGGAAACAGTCAGATCAGGGAAGCTTTTATATTTTCTTGTTTTACAGGTTTGCGGTTTTCGGATATTAAGAAATTGCATTACGATGAAATTGTTAACGAACAGCTGATTTTTCGACCGGCAAAAACGACCAAGAAAATTGTTACTGTACCATTGGCCGATGAAGCAAAAATGATTATTGCAAAAGTGGTCAAGCATCCTATAAATAAGAAAGTGTTTTGGGATTTGCCAACAAGTCAGGTGGTGAATGTTTACTTAAAATTCTGGGCATTGGAAGCTGGTCTGAAAAAAAACCTCCATTTCCATGCTGCCCGTCACACTTTTGCAACCATTGGCCTGACTTTTGGAATCGATATATATACCATGAAAGAACTGCTGGGACACAGTAAGATCGAAATGACCCAAATCTATGCTAAAATCGTTGACGAAAAGAAACGAAACGAAATGTTGAAATTCCCTAAACTTTGAATATGAAAAAGGTTTTTTTTGAAATCAGTTTAGTAATAGCGTTTACCCTAGTCTACCTTTTGGTTCCAGGAATACGCTTGCCGCTGATTATTACCTTTGGCGTATTAGGCATTTGGCTATTGCCCGTCCAATTATTTTTATCGGTAAGTTTTAAAAACTGGCAGGATGAGCTTAGTGGCCGTTTTCATCATTTGCCGACACAGGAGCGTTTATTGCAGGTTAAGGGTACTTTTAATGGTCTTGACCCGATAGAAGTTAGCAAGCTTCGCTTGTTTTATATCAATGTAAGTTTTTTTCACTACCTGTTAATGGTTTTCTATGGTCTGTCATTTTTGTTGCTCGGCCTGTTGTTTTTGGGTTTCGGTGTCTATTCTCAAGGTACATATTTTGTTGCTATAAGCCTTTTGGGATTTATTATTACCTCTTTTATCGGCTACGTCTTGATCGGTCAGATTTTTCCCGCCGGAAACAAGAAAAATATCGACGCTGTTTTCTATCTGTTTTGGAGCAAGGACTGGCAAAAGCAACTTTCTGCACTTGGTCAGATAGACAAGGGGGATTTTGAATTATTCCGTAAACCGCAGACATTCTATGATTTTTGGCGGCAAGGTAAAACAGCAGAAGAAAAAGAAATAGCATTTAAAGAATTAATAGATGAACTAAACAGGTACAGTAAAAACGGGCCACTTTTTAAATATAATGAGCAGGGAAAAGTAGAGCTTACCGAAATTATACGTAACGGTGCGCCAGATAAAACGTTGGCAGGTTTCCTTAAATACTGCATTAAAGACCGCAAAATGCTTTCGGAGGATATTTTGAAAAAAAGTCATAGGGGATTATTGAATTCCGTTTTTGTGATTGGTCAAAACAAAGGTCTTGTGGTATTGGAGAATGAAAGATTTAAAACCTTACCCGATGATTATGTCGAAGTATATAAATCAATCATGAAAGAATAAAAGTTTTGGATAGAAATCCATAAAGTAACCAAGCGCGACATAAAGTACGTTCGTACGATACCGCCCAATCGGTCGTATAGGTCTATTTTGTTCTATTTTTTTGCTTCCGTTAATCAAAACGGAGGTCGAATGAATATCAATGAAAACACTAGGGTAATAGATCTTAAAGTATCAGATCTGTTGACCATCTTAAAAGAATCTGCAACAGCTTTGCCCGCACCAATACCGGTGCCAAGCGACGAAGATGAAATAGGAGGCTATGAGGTAGCAGAGAAAACTACAGGTTACGCGCGCCAAACCCTTTACCAGTTAAAATCCGCAGGAAAGATTCCCTGCATTGTCCTTCCTAATGGTGGTGTCAGGTTCTCTAAAAAGGAGATCGTTAGCTGGCTGATGTCCCATAAAAGGCTAACCGACAAAGAAATAGCCGAGAAAGCAGAAAATTTTGTTTTTAAACGCCGTTTGCGCAGAAAATAAGGGGAAATATGGAACAAGAATATCCTTATCTCCGAATCGGAACGGCCTATTACAAGATTGTTCAAAAGCCACTCGCTTCGGGTGACCGCATGACGCTGCTCCTTCCCTGGTCGGTAGAGTGCATCAAGCAAGATCATGGCAAGAGCTACCTATCCGGCATACCGAAGTATGATGGCTTTTGCTTTGTACCGTCACACCTGCATTACCAGCGCTTTATCGGCAATTTTTATAATCGGTATCATCCATTTATACATATTTCGAAGATTGGACAGCCGGAACGGACGCTGGCCTACCTGGGCCATATTTTCGGCGACCAGCTCGAATACGGTTTAGATTATTTAAAAATACTGCTCGAAATGCCGATGCAGATGCTGCCCATCCTTTGCCTGGTCAGCACCGAGCGTAATACAGGCAAGACCACTTTTTTAAACTTGCTGAAAGCGGTTTTCGGGGATAACATGACCATCAACACAAACGAGGACTTTCGTTCAAACTTCAATGCAGAATGGGCGCATAAGGTCATCATAGGAGTGGATGAAACTTTTTTGGAACGCAGGGAAGACTCCGAGCGCCTGAAAAATCTAAGTACTGCCACATTCTACAAATCCGAGGCCAAAGGACAGGACAGACAGGAAATTGAATTTTTCGGCAAGTTTATTTTATGCAGTAATAACGAGGACAATTTTGTATTAGTTGACCCCGGCGAAACCCGGTACTGGATACGCAAGATACCCGTACTGGAAAACGAAGATCAGGGCTTGTTAGCCGCTCTTAAAAAGGAAATTCCTTTACTCATTCACTACCTGACAGGTAGGAAGCTGTCCACGCCAAAACAAAGCCGGATGTGGTTTACCGCCCAGCAGATCGCTACACCCGCACTCAAAAAAGTCATCCGGCAAAACCGGAACAAACTGGAGATGGAAATTGCCGGGCTACTATTGACAATAGCGGACGGAAAGGAAGTAGAGGAAGTGAAATTTTGTGTGGGCGATGTACAGGACTGGCTAAACAAAAAAGGTTTCCGCAACCACGACACTACCTCTATCCGCAGGGTACTTCAGAACGTGTGGAACTTGAAACCAGCCGCAAACTCCAACTCCTATAATCAGTACAAGATTGGGCTGGACGGTGCTATCTATGAGAGCACACAGAAAGGCCGCTACTTCAATATGAGTATCAAAGCGATTGAAAAGATCAACGACTCCTGATGATTTGATGACAGGCAATGTAATTTATTGATAATCAAAAAAATATAGTCATCAAGACTTCATCAAAGAATCATCAACTTCTAATGCCGATGAAAGAAAAAAGTATCGCAATGATTTGATGACACATTTGATGAACAAACGGTGATGGGTTAATTATTTGAAAAACAAAACATTAAGCGATGATTTCATCGAATCATCAAATAAATCACAAAACACATGAGAACTTTCAATTGCGCGGCAGCCAGACAAATCCCGATCATCCAATATTTGGCAAAATGCGGCATTAAGCCGCAAAGGATCAAAGGTCATAACTACTGGTACCTATCACCACTGCGGGGAGAAAAGACCGCTTCATTCAAAGTAAATACTAAGCTAAACGCCTGGATGGATTTTGGTGAAGGGATCGGAGGCAATTTAATAGACCTGGGAATACGCATGCACCATTGTAGCGTAGAGGAATTCCTGGAGCGTTTAAATAATGGTAACCATGGTTTTTCCTTTCATCAGCAAACCTCACTAAAGGCAGATCCACAGCCGGAGAACCCAGTGATTATTACCGGCGTGAAAGCGCTTGGTCACCCGGCCCTGATTATGTACCTGAAAGCGCGCGGGATTGATCTGGCAATCGCCGAGCGACATTGCAAAGAGGTCAATTTTACCATAGGTGGCAAACCTTATTTCGCCATTGGTTTCGCCAATCGTTCGGGCGGTTACGAGCTGCGGAATAATTGGTTCAAAGGGGCAGCCTCCCCAAAGGATATTACCATCATTGATGGCGGTCATAAAGCCGCCATTGTGCTGGAAGGTTTTATGGATTGCCTTTCGCTCCTTCAACTGAAGCAGGGCCAGCCGCAGTCGGATTTTATCATCCTGAATTCCGTTGCCTTGGCCGAAAGAGCGGTGCCCATTTTGAAAAACTACCAGGAAGTTTTCCTAATGCTCAACCATGACAAAGCCGGGATTGCAGCCGCGGAAAAGTTACAGGCAGCCGGTATCAGCTTCACCGATGCATCAGGTTTTTACAAAGGCTTTAACGACATTAACGAGTACCTGGCTTCACAAAAACAAGCTTCTTTACAACCGCTGATCCGGCGCAAAATGCCGGAAGAAAGGAACCGCGGAATTGGGCGCTAAGCCAATTTTTAGAATGGGGTTCGGATACCGCAAGGCGGTATCCGGCATATATCCAGATAACTATATATATCACCGGCCCATTTTCTGGATCGTAAGGAGCGAGTTAATGTTTTTGCTACACAAAAACCCGAATCCACCCCGCTGGGGTGATTCGGAACTCGCTCCCGTTGGTCGGTTTTTAAAGCATCAAAAAACGAAACGAACACATGACAGCAACTACTGAAAATAAAAAAATAACAAAAGTGCGGACACCCGGTAGACCGAAAAAGTCGATCAGGCGGAGTGACTTTTTAATGGTACGCTTAACCCCAACGGAAAGAATTCTGATCGAGGGTAGAGCGAAAAATGCCGGGCTGAAACCCAGTGAGTGGTTTCGAAGAGCTGCGAAAAACGCCAAGGTTTTCCCGCGCTTCACTGTAGAGGAAACCGGCTGGTTCCGGATGTTGGCGGGGGTAGCAAATAATCTTAACCAGTTGACCCATCTGGCGCATGTGGCAGGTCTCTTTACGCTTGCTATGAAATGCCAGACCATACTAAAAAAGGTAGAAGAATTAATTACAAAACTTAGCAGCCATGATGGGTAAGCCGATCACCGGAAGAAGCTTTGGCGGGTGTGTGCGCTATGTGGTGAATAAGCCTGAAGCCAAGATATTATCTGCCGAAGGTGTTCGCATGCAGAACGCTAACGCCATGATTCAGGATTTTAACCTGCAACGTAAAATGCGGCCGGAACTCGGCAAAGCAGTTGGGCATCTGGTGCTCAGCTGGAGTAAAGAAGACCTGCTCAAATTAAGCGATGATATCATGATACAACGAGCGAAAGAGTATATGGAGAATGTAGGCATCCGGGATACACAATATGTGATCGTTCGTCACAGCGACCGAGCCCACCCACATCTTCACTTGATTTACAACAGGGTGGATAATAACGGCAAGACCATTAGCGACAAAAACAACTTCGCTAAAAATGTCAAAGCCTGTAAGGAGATCACCCTAAAATACGGCTACCACATAGGCGAAGGTAAAGATCTGGTGAACCGCCAAGCATTAAAAGGCAAAGAAAAGACCCGGTATGAAATGTATGATGCTATTAAAGCAGGCATGAAAACAGCCACGACTTGGAAACAGCTGGAAGCCCAGCTTGCCAGACAGGGAATTACCATTGATTATAAATTCCGCAGCGGTACCAATGAAGTACAGGGCATATCCTTTGCAAAAGGCAAGATCAAAATGAAAGGTTCCGCTATTGACCGGAGTTTGAGCTTTGCCCGCATAGATGCGACTTTAAACCGCAATCAGCAGGTACAGCAGTATCATGCGGCAAGGGAAGCAAACCAACCATTTGTTGCTAACCAGCTGCGTGATTCAATCAGGCAGAGCGTTCAGGGGGAATATAGACATAATCCCATTGTAGGTAAAGGGATATTAGAAGCATTGCTGGAACCACAGTTTGTTGCCGGACCACCTGACCCAATGGGTGACGCAGATATTGCACGCAGAAAACGGAAGAAGCATGAAGCGGAACATTCCCAGTCACAGGGTATAAGCAGGTAGATGAATTAACGATTAGAATGAACATTAAAATGAATTATTATGCAAAATGAAGAATTAGAAGAGAAAGTAAATATCATGGAAGAACTGATCCAGGGTTTTGCCGGTAGGATCAGTGTGATGGAGACCAGTATAGCCGAGTTCTTGAAAAGCTTTCTGGAACAATACAGGGGCACATTGGAAATGATCTCAGCACGGATTGAAACGGCTAACAAGCGGTATAACGATCAAAAAATACAACAGCAGATCGATGAATTGAAAGATGTTGTAGCAACAGTCCCGAAAGTCATTCGCGTGAAAAACAGTCATCATTTAGGTGCCTGGTCAAAGAATTTGATCATCTGCCTGGTAGTTTGTTTTGTAACAATGGCCGTATCGATCGGCACGGCATTATATTTCTATCATCAAAATGACCGCTTAAATCGCGAAGCCTATAATTTCTGGCTGGTTAGGGCGCTTTATCCTGAAGTAGCTAAGACCATAGATGCAAAGTTGACAGAAGACCCCAAGGGCTTTATAGACAAGGCTGAAAAAGCAATGGTCAAACAGCAGGCGATCATTGCTGCTGAAGCGGTAGCAGCGCAGGCGGAACAAAATCAAAAGGAGGCTAAGCGAAAGCTGGAAAAGGTGAAGGCAAATAAGTGATGGGGGTATAATGTGGAGAGGCCGGGCTGCTGCGGCAGGTTGCTGCATTGCACCACGCGCTACGCGCCGGGTTCCATTTCGCTGCCAGCCTCGCTGCCGCGCACAGGCAATTATTCGTTCCTCATACATGCCTGTCTTCCAGCCGCAACAAAAAAAACCACTACACCGCAGTCACAAAGTTAGCGACACAGGAAAACAGTCAAGGGTATAATAAACCGCGGCTATCGCCGCGCCCCTTGACAATTTCCCTGTTTTGAGCTTCGGTTGTTTAAGCGGTAATGTGGTAGCTGTGTGCAGAGGAACAATTCCCGAACAATTCCCTTCGTTTATTAGTCAACAAAATACTTATTGAAAATCTTAGTTATATCTTTTTTAAGATCAATAGGTAGATCGTATTCCGAATGCCAAATCAGTTTCCCTGTAATAGCTTCACCTGGCGGGGCTTGTTTAATATCAAAAACACCAAAAATTTGTTCGATACCATGTAGGTCTAATTAGGGCTGATATTTTTCTTCGAGGGTTTGAAACTCAGGATCAGCGATAATACTGCTCATCCTGTCTTGGTATGATTTAAGGTTGTTGGTGTCCTCCACTCTTAATTCTTATTCTTTAAAAGCTCCACCTTTTCCCGCTCACTTGCCAGTAAACGCTCATAAAGTTTTTTATTCTCTTCGAGTACTTCGAGCCACTTTTCAATGGGGTTAATGTTGAACGTACCAGTGCTGTTTATAAATGCCTGCTGATGGAAAGTATTTGAAATAACATTTACAGCCATTTCACTATCAAAATTCTTTATCGCTTCTTCGGAAACATTTAATGCCTTTGCAACCTTAGCAATTATATCGTCTTCAATTATCTCTTTAGCCTCAAGTAATGATACTCGTTTTTGGCTCCAATCATCACCAAGTTGAATTGCCAACGCCTCTTGCTTTAAACCTAGCATTTCGCGAAAGCGCTTAACATTTCGGCCTTGATGGATATTTTTCGGTGCGTCGGTAGCAGTACTCATGATAGAAACGGTTGTTTAAGCAAATGTAAGAAATTTTCAATGTTTAAATTAAGGGATTACTGTGGCTTGTACAAGGATAAAATATACACTAATGCGACTTCGATAGACTGTTGTAGAATAGGTTAGAAATGTTTCAGGAGAGTCCTTTGTTTCGCCGGTTAATGGAGGCCGGTTTAAAAATAGCATTATGTATAACGGAACTTATGCACCCTGGGAACATTACCCTAAAACACTTCGCCATTACGAAGTTGAAAATCCAATGTCTGTAGTAGTCGATTTTTTTAGTGCTGATTCAGTAAAAGGTCACGGCAGGCGATTAAAGGAGTGGCGCTATTATGTAGTTAACGACGAGCATTACGATGAAAAACGTCATGGCCCCGGCACCCTGCTTTTTATTTATGATCTTAATTTAAGGATTTTAGAGGCTATGTATCTGCTATTGCTCAATTACAAAAACTTCTCTTATCAGCGAAAACAGCTTTCAGAAGAACAATTGGAGGAAGAGAGGAAACAATGGGAGTACTATCCTAAAAACCTTTCCTTAAAAGAACAGCTTGAACCCTACAAGGCCGTCAGGAAAGTTTTTAAAAAAATTAAGCCGCAAGAATATCGGGATCAGTTACATGAGTGGTCACACGTAGCACTTTACAATAATGCGGATGACGAGGCTTTATATGCAGGTGAGGTTATTACTGTTTATGAAAACTTAATTAAGCTGTATTCGGCAGCTTGGTTGATCTGCCAGCGAGAGGGTGGTCATCCACAGCTAAAGCGGAATAAGCTTGGAGATAGTTTGGCAGACACATCCACCGAACCAATTGTTCTAAGAACAATAAATCCCGAACCAACAGTAGCCGAAAAACTGGCATTGGAAGAAATTAAAAGCCTGATACTAAAACGCTGCCCGGAGGGTCTAATGATTATTCATTTAGGAACACATCCCAAGCCGTTTACATTTTACCTTCTCATATTGATAGGTGATGATGAAAAAACACCGGAGCATCAAATAAGCAACAAGATAGAAGACAATTGCCAATACCTGGCTCATGTACATGTTATAGTCCATAAAGTAAACAGCGCAAAAGAAGCGCTTATTAAAGGCAGACGATTTTGGTCAGCTATTATGGACAGGGGAAATGTTCTGTATCAATCTTCGGAGTTGGCTTTACCCGCCCATACAGAAATAACTAAGGGAATATTGTTAGCAAGAGCACAGTTTAATTGGGAACGATGGGGTAACCAGGGCAATGAGTTTTTAAAAGGTGCAGAGTTATATCGGATGGACAACAATTTCCGGCTTGCAGCCTTTCTTTTGCATCAATCTGTTGAGAGCGTTTTAAAAGCAATTATACAAGCCGTTATAGGCTACCGGGTACAGATGCATAATCTATCAAGGTTGTTAAGGCTTACCTTGTTGTTTACTGATGAGTTAAAAGGTGTTTTTGAGCTTAATACTACCGAGGGGGCACAACTATATCAATTGCTGCAAAACGCCTATTCACAATCACGGTATAACAGTTCATTTGATCCTGACGGAGATTTAGTAAGAATATTATCAAAACAGGTAACAAAGTTCAATAAAGTCGCAGAAAGAGTTTACAAACAATATATAGAAGACATTAAGGGCTGACGGCCTCAGCAGTATTGGCAGGCGGCCATTTGTTCGCCTCAGATTGCCTATAAAGATAGTTTTACATTAACGATAGAACCTCTAAGCATAATAAGTTGTATGTAGGGAGATTTTTAAAATTACCCTACATTGCTACTTAAATGGTGTACTGAAAGAGATTCCTGGTTATAGTTGCTCACTTGAGCGGCTGGCCTAAGCCTTTTTATTCGCTATGATGAAGTTTACACTAGGAATTAAATGTCTTTATTATATTTAGAGATAAAGTATATTTGAACTTATCGCAAACTTCTCTAACTTATAATGTCTACAAAATTTTTTACCAACCAAGATGACAATAGCCTCCTTAAGAAATTTGAGGGTGTTTTCTCCAATATTGAAAGCATAAGGCATTTTGATGCCTTAGTTGGTTATTTCAGAACTTCCGGCTACTTTAAAGTTAGAGCGTTCTTAGATAAAATTCCAAAAATCAGGATTTTGGTTGGTATAAATGTTGATCAACTTATTAAGAAGCACCATGATAGGGGCCAATATTATATTGAAAATCCAGAAGAAACGAAAGCTGATTTTATTAGTGAAACCATTAAGAACATTCAAGAAGCAAATTATGATTCTGTTACAGAGAGTGGCATAATTCAGTTTATTAGTGATTTGACAGATGGAAAAATTGAATTAAGGGCACATCCCTCAAAAAAAATACATGCCAAAGTCTACATATTCCGCCCGGAAAATTTCAATGAACACGCACCATGCGAGGTTATAACAGGATCTTCTAATTTGACCGATTCCGGCCTTGGCGCTAATCCTGACTCAAATTACGAGTTTAATGTCAGTCTTCGTGATTTCGATGATGTGAAATTTGCCACTGATGAATTTGAAAAACTTTGGATTGAGTCAGTGCCGATTCTTCATGCGGAAATAGAAAAGATAAAAGCGAATACATATCTCAGAGATGATTTTACACCTTTTGAGCTATACATGAAAATGCTTATTGAATATTTTGGTAAACGGGTAGACTATGATCCATACAATATTGATTTGCTGCTGCCTGACAAGCTTATGCGTCTAAAGTATCAATCTGATGCTGCAAATCAAGGATATGCAATAATGATGAAACATAATGGATTTATACTTGCAGATGTTGTTGGCTTGGGTAAGACTATAATCGCTTGTATGGTGATAAAAAAATTCATTTACGAAAATGGAACGCATACTAAAATTTTGACTGTAGTCCCCCCTGCCTTAGAAGCAAATTGGAAAAGAACAACCGAACAGTTTCAGATTAAAAATCATTTCGAGTTTGTCACGCTTGGTTCTTTGCAAAAAATTTTAGATGAAAAAGATTATGCTTACTCTAATGCCGACCAATTTGACTTAGTTATTGTTGATGAATCTCATAAATTCAGAAATGACTATACAAGTATGTATGTAGCATTACAGGATATATGTAAAATTTCACGTTCCCGTCCCGCAGAAAATGGAGATGTGCGTAAAAAAGTGATATTAATATCTGCCACCCCCTTAAATAATCGGCCGCAAGACATTGAAAACCAACTATACTTATTTCAAGACAAAAGAAACAGCACATTAGAAAGCATTAAAAATCTTCAAGAATACTTTAAGCCGTTAAACGACCAGTACAAAAAACTATCTGCTGAAAAGAAGTTGAATATTCCGAAACTTAAATCGTTATTTCAGAAATTACGAGATGATGTAGTTGAACCATTGGTTATTAGAAGAACGAGAACAGACATCGAAAATAATAAAGATTATTTAGAGGATTTGAAAAACCAAGGTATTTTATTTCCTAAAGTTGGAGATCCCATTCCGTTATATTATGAATTAGATGACGAGTTAAGCAAATTGTTTTATGAAACGGTATCATTGATAACAGGGCTTGATGAAAACGGTAATAAAATGGAGGGGTTGGGTTATTATCGCTATCGCGCAATAGAACATCTTATAAACGAGGAAGATATAAAAATTTATGGTAATGTAAAATCAATATCTGGTCGACTTTCGGTAATCATGAGAACATTATTAGTAAAGCGACTTGAAAGTAGTTTCTATGCGTTTTTAATGTCCATTAAGCGTTTACAGAAAGCTATCGACAACATGATAGAAATGTTTGACCAGGATCGGGTTTTCGTTGCTCCTGACTTGGATATAAACAAGCTTTTTGAAGATGATTACTCTTTCGATGATATAGAGGTAAAAATCAACGAAAAAGGGGGCAACAATAGAGAATTTAAAAGAAACGCATTTAACAAGGATTTTATAGACTTGCTTCATTTAGATAAGGATAAAATTGATGCATTGGTAGAACGTTGGAAAAGAGTCAAAACAGACCCCAAATTGATACAATTTGCTATGCAGGTGGATAAAACATTTTTTGCCAAGACGCAAAACCCAAGTGGCAAATTGGTAATATTCACCGAAAGTAAGGAAACAGCCATCGAATTGACTGCTCAATTATCAAAAATAACAAAACATAGAATACTAACTGTTAGTGCGGAAAACCGAAAAACAGTCGAAAATATACTACTTGAAAATTTTGATGCGAATCTCGAAAAAGATAAGTGGAAAAATGACTACGAGATAATTATAACTACAGAAGTACTAGCGGAGGGCGTAAACTTACATCGTAGTAATATTATTGTTAATTACGATGTTCCTTGGAATTCTACTAGATTAATGCAAAGAATTGGTCGGGTAAATCGAATAGGAAGTACTGCTGAGAAAATATACGTTTACAATTTTTATCCATCCGCACATGGTGATGCTAAAATTAATTTGGTTAATAATGCGCTGAGAAAGCTTCAGGCATTTCACACCGCTTTCGGTGAAGACACCAAGATATTTTCACTTTTGGAAGAAATGAATGAAGATGGCAATGGTCTGTTTGGCAATAAGATTCAAAAGGAGGAAAGTGAGATATTAACCTATCTAAATGAGCTAAGGGATTTTAAGAAGAAGAATTTAAAGTACTATAACGAAATCAAACAAATTCCTAATAAAGCAAGATGCGGGCGCAAAGGGCAACATGGCAATCAACTTTCATTTATTGATTCTGAGGCAAATGAGATAAATTACCCTTTAAAGAAAACTTCTATATGCTATTTAAAAAGCGATAACCATCCGGGGATTTTTTGTTTAATTACCCCGGAACTAAAT
This sequence comes from Mucilaginibacter sp. NFX135, assembly GCF_048565145.1. Lineage (NCBI taxonomy): Bacteria > Pseudomonadati > Bacteroidota > Sphingobacteriia > Sphingobacteriales > Sphingobacteriaceae > Mucilaginibacter > Mucilaginibacter sp. NFX135. The sequence goes on along the minus strand of NZ_CP183412.1, from coordinate 5,821,228 downwards.
ATTATTGAGTTGAATTTTTTACAAGTCGTAAAAATTTATAAAGCGAAAATAAATGAAATGCCTGTCAAGATTCATGATCTTCATCATGAACAAGCGCTGGCTGGTTTGCAATATTTCAAATCAGAGAAAAACCAAAATAACATTCAGGCGGTAACAAAGCAAAACTTAAGCACCGTTGAAAATAAAGCTATAAATAACGTTAATGCGATTTTAAAAATAGCCCCGACCGAACAAAAGAGAAAAGCATTGCAAAGAGTCATAGATTTAATTAAAAAGGGCACGTTTGCCAGTAAAGGTATGCCTAAGTCTATTAATGATTTTTTTGTGACCAACAGTAAATTGATCAAGGAGCCGCTAAAATTGATCGAACAACTTTTTATTGAAGTGCTAGATAGATATGATCTAGGTCCCAATGCTGACGAAAGTAAAGACGATAAACTTTCAACTTTTGGTATAGTAAACCCTCAAATAGTATTAACTCAAAGTTTTATTTAGATGCCAGCTACTCGTTTACAAATTAAAAATGCCTTACAAAATCCATATGACAGGGTGCTTTTCGCAAAAGAGGTTTTAAAACCGATTTTTGGTTCTGGATTTAATTTATTAAATACTATGATCGATGCGACAGAGAAACCTAATTTATCTGAATCTAAGGTAATTGATCAAGTGAAAATTTATGCTAATATAAAGTTAGAGGACGATACTGAAATTACTTGTTACGAAATTGTTTTACAGCCGACTGTTCGCATTGAACGAAGTAAAGTAATTATTCAAAGATATATACGTAAACTTCTTACATCAGGTCAGGCAGCATTGGTCAATTTTATCACGCCTGTTGATAATCGCATTTGGAGATTAACTTTGATTGCGAAAGACAGCATTTTAACAGATGATAGCATAGAAGAACGATATACTAATGCTAAACGATATACCTATTTAGTTGGGCCTTCAGAAAATTGTCGAACTGTTGCTGAGAGGCTTGAGATATTAAGCTTTGAAAAGAAGATAAACTTTGACGCACTAATAAATGCTTTCTCAGTAGAGAAACTAAACAAGGCATTCTATAAAGACATTACAGAGCAATTTTATCAACTTATTGGTGCTACAACAGGAATAGGAAAAAACAGTAAAGTTTACGAACGCGCTCTTATATTACCGAATATTGTAAATGAAAATAATAGGAGATACCAAGAGTTTGCAGTTCGATTAATCGGACGTACAGTATTTTGCTGGTTTTTAAAGGTTAAAAAATCAGAAGCAGGTATTTCGCTGTTACCAGAGCATTTGCTTTCCAGCGTATCCGTAAGAGAAAACCCCAATTATTACCATAATGTGCTTGAAAAACTTTTTTTTCAAACTCTAAATACCCCAAATGAACGCCGAATTTTAGATTTGCCAAAAGGATCAGAATATATACCTTTCCTAAATGGCGGATTATTTGAGGCACAATCAGATGATTACTATAAATTTAATGAAACAACAAATCTCTCTAGTAATGTAAATTCACTTACAATACCTGATCAATGGTTTATAGATTTTTTTGAAAAGCTTGAACAATACAATTTCACAATAGATGAGAATTCAGTATTAGATGTTGAGGTAAGTGTTGATCCTGAAATGTTAGGTAGCATTTTTGAAAATTTATTGGCCGAAATCGATCCTGACAGCGGAGAAACAGCCAGAAAAGCGACGGGTAGCTTTTATACCCCACGTGAAGTTGTTGATTATATGGCCACAGAAAGCCTAGTTTATTATTTGCACACTGATACCAAAATTGTAAAAGACAGACTAGAATTGATCTTTAACATTGAAGGTGAACCTAACTTTGACAAAAGAGAGGAGCATGCTATACTGGCTTCACTAGATAAGTTAAAAATTCTTGACCCGGCTTGTGGCTCTGGTGCATTTCCGATGGGTATTCTACAGAAAATTGTTTTGGCTTTACAGAAGCTTGATAGAAATGGCGAATGGTGGATTGAACAGCAGGTGAGTAAAAATAGTAACCCAATAGCAAAGCTCGCAATTAGAGAAAAGTTACAAAAAAATCCTGATTATGCTCGTAAAATTGGGATTATTCAAAACAGCCTGTATGGGGTCGACATACAACCTATTGCGGCTGAAATATCAAAACTTCGCTGTTTTCTAACATTAATAGTTGATGAGCATATTGATGAGAGTAAGCCGAATCGTGGTGTAGAACCACTACCAAATTTGGAGTTTAAATTTGTAACAGCTGATACATTGTTAAAATTACCTGATGAAACATTGCAAGTGCCAATGTATAATGCTAAAAAGAAAAAGAATCCGCTTGAGCTTTTAGACGAAATCCAACAAGTTCGTTTAGATTATCTGGAAAGTTTTGGGGATAACAAACAGATTTTGAAAGAAAAATTTCATGACCTCCAGAAAGAAATATTTGATCAACAAGGTTTATTTGGATCTGTCGAAAATAATAGGGCGTATAAAATTAGCATATGGAATCCTTTTAGCCATGACAAAACAGATTGGTTTGATCCTCAATGGATGTTTGGTATTAAAGAATTTAATATTGTGGTGGGAAATCCACCATATAAAATTTTGACTAAAAATAATACAGATAAGACAGTGCTTAGTGCCTACCTTAAATCATACGGTACAATCAGGGGTGCAAGTTCCAAAAATTTATATATTCCGTTCATAGAAAGAAGCATTGACTTACTTTCTTTTAATGGCTTCTTATCTCTTATAGTCCCCGAAGGATTATTTATAACTCGAAGTTATATTGAATGTGTGCAATACATGAATGCAAATGGCTCGACACCCGTAATAACAACATTTACGTCTTTTGTATTTGATAATGCAGTAACAGGTAGTTTAATTTTCATTTTTGGAAAAAATGGTAAATTTCAACCAGATCGATTTGTGTTTGATAAACATTACAATTTAAAAAATGATGAAATAAAACAAAATAACGTTATTAAAAAAATAGCATCTTCCAACACGGTGCCATTAGGTGAGATAAGTTCATTGTTCAAAGGTATGGTTGTGGCGGAAAGGGATAAAGTAGTTGGTACTGATACTAGCTACGGAAATGACATTTTTTTATTAGGTAAGAGCATGGATCGGTGGAAAATTACCAAGAAATTTTATACTGATTATGAAACTCTAACAATCATTGGTGGAACTAAAAAGAAATCTAAACATAGCGTTGCTCCACGAATATTGATAAGGCGGACAGGTGATAAATTATGTAGTGTTTTAATAGAGAAGCCGGCCTTAACGGAAAGTACCCTATATTCTTGTTGGAGTACAAACGAAAATTTCGATAATTATTTTTTATTAGCATTGCTTAATTCTGATTTGTTAACATATTTTATTCGTCAAAAGATGATCACTAATAAGCAAGCTTTTCCCCAAATACTAATGACAGACTTAGAACTACTGCCGATAATAATTGTAGCTGAAGAAGTTCAAAATAAAACAAAAACACTAGTTAGTGAACTCATTAGACTTAGAGCACAAGAAAAATTAGAAAAGTGCGAGAGTGAAATATCCATAGAAAAACATATAAATATATTAATATACAAAATGTATGACTTGGATTTTTCATACGCCAAAGAAGTAGATCCAAATTTAACAGAAGTAGAATTTAATTCTACCTCTATAGTTCTTCATTAATTAGTTTGATTTCATCTTCCGCTAATTCATAAAGATTAAAGATGATGTCATCCATTTTTTGTTCAATTGGTGATATATCAAGGGTTAATGATTTTTTAAAAAGGATAGACTCTGTTTTTTCTATTAAAATTTGAGGATCACTTGCGCGGAATATTGGTATATTTAATAAAGGTTCTTTATCTATTTGATAATTGTCACCTTGCATTTTTCCTTTATGCCTAAGCCAAAATCTGATTAATTTTGAATTTAATAATGCAGTTAAATACTTTAAATTAATTCGATTTGTTTTAATTACATTAAATGTAGCCGATACATAACAATCAAAATCAGTGTAGGTAAATGATGGTCGAGAAGGACATTTTCGCTGGGCTACAATTTTTTCACCGTTAAAAAATCTTTCATCCCTAGCTCTGTGCAATCCATAGGGTTTGTTATCAGAGGTAATTATTTTTGAATATTTATCTAAATGTGTTTTCAAATTGGGGTATTGTGAAATTGAAGCGCTGTTTTTGAATTCTGAACTGGTGTATATCACCCAGAACTTATTTATTGGATCTCCGTAAAATTCTTTTAATTGATGAGAGGTGTATAATGGTTTTATTAACCGGTTCTCGAACGGTGATAAATCAAGCTTGTTTTTTTCAGCATTACTTAACACAAAAACGCCATCACCAACTTTCGAGCCATCCCCTAATATTTGCTGTGTAGATTTATTTATAAAATCTTGTGGAAAAACGATGCCTTGCGCTACTTCCTTTTCATCTAATTTAAAGTTGCCTAATCTTTCGATTTTATTTAAAATGGCATCAACCGCGGTTTCGTTAAACGTTAGTTGTTTGTCGAGATATTTTTCAGGATATAATTCAAAGAAGGACTTTTTGGCAAATGAATTATCAATTTTGAAATCCAAAAAGTCAATAATATTGGAATCTTTTAGTACGCCATCGTTCAAAATAGATAATTTGACACAATGCATCTCTATAGGTTCACTGATACTTTTTTGTAATACATATACCATAGTTTGAATTCCAGCAGTTTTGAAGACTTTATAATTGCCAAAATCTGTAAATAACTTAATTTGGGTTTCTTTTAAAATCTTATTTCGTAATATGGAAGCACCTGAACTCGTCGTCCAATTATTTTGTGCAATAAAGCATTGGATACCTGTTTCGCTTAACATATCAAGGGAGTAACAAGCAAAGGCATACCATAAATCCATTTTTCCTTGATAGTAAGACTTTCCTCTTATACTATCAAAAGCCTTTTTATTAGTATATTCCTTTATGTAAGGAGGATTACCTATTACTATATCGAATTCTTTAATACCAAACATCCATTGAGGATCAAACCAATCTGTTTTGTCATGGCTAAAAGGATTCCATATGCTAATTTTATACGCCCTATTATTTTATTCAATAAAAAGGTGGTTTATATTACTCCAATATTCCACTAAACGATTGAAATATGATATATGGCTATATTAGGGTAAGTAGTGAAAAGCAAACACTAGCAAATCAAAAATTTGAGATTAACAATTTTTCAAAAGATCGAAATTTAATAATTGATGAGTGGATTGAGGAAACCATTAGTTCCATGAAAAGGCTGGACGAACGAAAGTTTGGACGGCTACTAAAGAAAATGAAAAAAGGAGATCAGCTAATCGTTAGTGAGCTCTCACGGCTAGGTCGGAATTTAATGCAAATAATGAAAATACTTCATGATTGCATGGAGAAAGATATTCAAGTGTTTACAATTAAAGAGCGGTACGAATTAGGGAATAATATTAATTCCAAGGTGCTGGCTTTTGCATTTGGATTGTCAGCAGAGATAGAGCGTAATCTTATATCACAACGTACTAAGGAGGCGTTAGCTCGGAGGAAGGCGGAGGGACAAATATTAGGTAGACCGTTAGGGAGTAAGTCCTCCTACTTTAAGCTCTCCGGTAAAGAAGAGAAAATTAAGGACTTATTGAACAAAAAAAAGTCATATACCACCATTGGAAAAATGTTGGGTGTTCATAGATTAACAGTATCTTCATTTGTTAAAGAAAAAATGAATTAACATGCCACTATCATTCGCGGGATCTTTAGTTGTCGGAGTATCATCAAGAGCGTTATTTGATTTAGAAGAAGAAAATAAATTATTTCAAGATCAGGGTATCGTAGCTTATAGAAAATACCAAAAGGAAAGGGAAAATGATATTTTAAAGGAAGGTACTGGATTTCATGTTGTCAAAGCCTTATTAAACTTAAATAGTCTGGCTAAAGAGCGACTTGTTGAAGTTATTATAATGTCAAGAAATAGTCCTGAAACAGGAATTAGAGTTCTAAATTCTGTGAAACACTATGGTTTAGATATAACACGTTCTGCTTTTACTGGTGGAGAGCCACTTTACAATTATATTGAGGCCTTCGAGGTTGATTTATTTTTGTCTAAGGAGGAAAGCGATGTGCAAAAAATAATTGACTCTGGAAGCGCGGCAGCGGCATTAATATTTGCTCCACCAAATGATTTCCAGCCTGAAACATCAACCGTTCGTATAGCATTTGATGCAGATGCTGTTATATTTTCAGACGAGTCTGAGCAAATTTATAAAGCAAACGGCATTGAGGCATTTCATAATAATGAGAGTAACAACGTTGTAGTACCGTTAAACGAAGGGCCATATGCTAAATTGTTAAAAAAACTCTCAATGATACAAAGGAAGATGGAGACAGGTGTTGAGTTATCGCCATTACGCCTCGCTATAGTAACAGCTCGTAATAGTCCATCTCATATGAGGGTTCTTAATACTCTTAGAGAATGGGATGTTTATGTTGATGAAGCTTTCTTTTTAGGTGGATTATCTAAAGATAAAATATTAAAGGCGTTTAAGGCTCATATTTTCTTTGATGACCAAGAAGCACATTTAGTACCCGCAAGAGCTGTAGTTCCGTCGGCTAAAGTCCCGTATAAAACTTCTTCCCCTTTATTTGTAAAAGTGGACAAGTTGCAAGTTGTTGACCCTGATCTATTAAATAAAAGAGAGATCAAAAAGTTAGATTAGCGCGATCACTAATTAATTTCTTCAATATTGTAATTACCCCTCAAGAATACGGATCAAATCATTGTTCACATAAAATAGCTCTTTACCATCTTTTATCGGGCTCAATATTTTAGCATCAACCAATTCATTGAAGTATTTTGTTAGGGTTGTTCTGGATGTTATATTTAATTGATCACCAATGAATTTAGGTTTGATATATGGTTGACTGAAAATTAATTCATTTACCTCTTTATTATACCATTTTATTAAACCTTTGGCATGTGCCAACGTTGAATCCATTTGTGCAAGTATGCTGTTAATTAACTGGCTTGTTAACTGAGCTGTCTTTTCTACTGCATCCAGCATATATAGTATCCAGGGTTTCCACGAGCCTCGTTGAGTAACAATGCCTAGATTATAATAGTAGTCGTCTTTATTAACGATAATATATTTAGATAGATAAAGTACAGGTTGATTTAGCAAACCTGCATGTACAAGATACAATAGGTTTAAAATGCGTCCAGTTCTTCCATTGCCATCAGGAAAAGGATGTATGGCTTCAAATTGATAGTGTGCGAAACACATTTTTAGTAAAGGGTCTGTAGGGTATTTTTGATCATCATTTAAATAGTTTAACAAATTATCCATTAGTTTTTCCAGTATTCCAGCTCCCCTTGGTGGAGTATAAATTACTTCACCCGAACGAAATTCACTTTGGCCTCGCTGTATTATAGTTAATGATGCCGGAGATCTAAGCCCCGATGATGTATTTTTGATTTGCCTGAAAATCCCTAATATGCTTTCTAAATCAATATGGTTGTCTTCTTTTATAAGTTGGTAACCAGTCCATAAAGCCTCACGATACCGCAGGACTTCTTTGGTTGCAATGTTTGCTTTGTCTTCTTGTACGGTATCTGATACTGCTTTGTATAAGGCGTCTTCTGTTGTAAAAATATTTTCAATAGCAGTAGAGGCTTTGGCTTCTTGTAGAGCAATTGTATTTACCAACATCAATGGATTAGGTAGTCGCATTATACTACTGTTTACCGCCGCTAATGCTCTTGATGCCGTTACCAATTTCTTTAAAATTTCAACGTCATTTTCGATTTCCGATTTTGGTGGCAATAACGGTAAATCATTAAATGGTTTGGTTCTGTCGTAAGCCATATCTTATGTCCATTTTTAATTACATTCTGGACATAAGTCAAATAAACGAAACATTTCTGAACAAAAAAAGTATTGTGTTCATTTTATGGCATAATGTGAACATAGAACGAATTAAGTAAAAAAACATGGACACAAAATATCAACGTGTTCATATTTTAATATAAATTGGACATATGAATCAATGAAATGAGGTGTTGTATGTTATGGAGATGTTGACCACCTGATTCCGGGCCAAACTGACCAGGCAATTAGCTGACGTGGGGCGTGCAGCAAACGCTATAAAAGCGTGTACAAAAATAGTTATTTAAAAGGTATTTTCATTAGTAGCTGGTTTCCGGTTCAACGTTACGTTTTCTTCTCATAGATTCTCCCTTTAGTTCGATGCGGTGCGCATCATGAACGATCCGGTCCAGGATCGCATCAGCAACCGTTTTTTCACCGATCACTTCAAACCATTTGCTTACCGGTAGCTGTGAGGTTATGATCAGCGAGGTCTTGCCGTGCCGGTCCTCGATCAGTTCCATTAGCGCAGCCCTGCTTTGTGCATCAAAAGGCTGGATACCGAAGTCATCCAGTATGAGCAGCTGTGTCCTTTCCAGTTTAGCGAGTTCCTTGATATAAGAGCCGTCTGCCTTAGCCATTTTCAGTTTAGCGAATAGCTTAGGGGTGCTGGCATAAAATACCCTGTAGCCCAGCATACAGGCCTGATAGCCGATAGCAGAAGCCACATAGCTTTTACCGATACCGGTGCTGCCGGTAACCAGTATGTTTTCATTGCGGTCAATGAAGGTACAGTCTGCCAGGCGCATGATCTGGTTGCGGTCGATACTTCGGTCGGCATGGTAATGAACGTCCTCCACAGAGGCTTTATAGCGGAACTTGGCATACTGTATCTGCCGTTCGATACGCCTGTTTTGCCGGTCGTCCCATTCTGCATCTACCAGGTGGGCCAGCAGTTCATCCGCTGTATAATCATTCGTTTTACCCGTTTCCATGCTGCTTTTGAAGGCATGGAACATGCCGAAGAACTTCATCTTCCGCAGTTTGTCTAGTGTACTTGTGTTCATGTTATTTGTTGTTTAATGGTTATTTGTAATAGTCTTTTCCCCGGATATTATCATGGTTAGGCATAGGCAACTCATCTGCAAACAGGCTTTCCTCGTAGCCATCCATCTTGTTCTCCAGGATGGTTTGTATCGTTTTATAGTTATGAATACCATAGCTGAGCGCACGCTGGCAGGCCATCGTTAACCGTTCGTTACCTGCTTTCTTGGCGAAGCCAAGTACACCCAGGCAGGACTTGTAGGCCTGCTCCGGGTGTTGCTTCCGGTCAAGGATCTTCAGGATATACAGCCTCACATCCTCATGGATGGATGCGGCCCAATCCAGGAACTTATCAGGTGTCCAGTCAGTTACAAAGCGGTGTGTAGTGGCCATGTGGTCTTTATCGGTTGTATAGCCGTAAGGGTTCTTTGCCCGCTTATGCAAAGCGATACGTTCATAGTTGGAGTAGATCTCCACGATAGTGCGGGAATACAATAGCTTTACCCGCTTGCCGATGAAGCGGTAAGGCACACTGTAATAGTGTTTATCAGGGCCAAGATTGACATGGCCGTTCTTGATCACCTTAGCGTAGAAGTGCTTTTTGAACTGGTAAAGCAGGACAGGCAGCGGCATCAGGGTATGCCGTTCGATCTCTTCAAACTGTAGCCTGCGGCTATAGTTACGTCCTTTGAGCAACTGGCTGTTATGGGTTTCCAACGCTTCCCATATACCTGTATTCAGCTCTTTTAAAGAGTGATAGGTAACCCGGTTGATAGGCGCGTAGATCTTGGTATAAATGATCTTAACAGCACCTTCTACCAGTGCTTTATCACGCGGGCGGTACGCCCGCGCCGGTAGTATGGTGGTACCGTAATGGTCTGCAAAGTCCTCAAACGTTTCGTTCAAAGTGGGTTCATAGCGACTGCTTTTGGTCACGGCTGCCTTCAGGTTATCGGGTACAATGGCGGCAGGAACGCCGCCGATAAAGTGCAGCGTATTCTCGCAAGCTGCAATAAAGTCTTCCTTTTGCTGGCTCGGAACCGCCTCTACATAGGTAAGCTGACTGGCTCCGAGGATAGCCACAAAGACCTCTACTGCAATAACTTCACCGGTATCCTTATCGGTATAGCTTAGCTTTTCGCCTGCAAAGTCCACATAAAGCTTATCACCGGCTTTGTGATCCATGTGCATGGTCGGGTTGACCCTGGCCTTCCATTGGTTGTAATAAAAGCAGAATTGGCTGTACTGGTAGCCGTCAGGGAACTCTTTGCGGTAGGATTCCCATAACATATACCGGTTGACACCGGTGCGTTTGAGTTCTTTATCTACTTGGGGAAAACAGCGCTGCATGGACTGCATACGGCTGGTGGGCGGGTGTTCTTTGCTTTTACCGAAGAGATCTTCGAGTTCCTTATCGTTAAGGGCATCGATCTCTTCAAAGGTAAAGCTGCTGGCTTTAAAGGCGGCCAGGTACTTCTTTACGGTATTCCGGGATGCATCAGTCTGGGCAGCGATGGTCATTATGGGCCGCTGCTGGCTGTACATCCTTAAAATCTTTCTAATCTTACTCATGCTGATCGTCGAATTGGCCATGTTTGGAGGTATATGTTGCCTCCAAAAGATGGTTGCTTCTACAGCATTTGCTACACGTTGAGGGTGGTCAGTTTGTCCCGGAATCCCCTGGTCAGTTTGCCCCGGAATTGGTGGTCAGCTTGCCCCGGAATCAGGTGGTCTGGTTCATCAGAATCTCCAAAACCCCAAAACCATCTGGATGTGGCAAATTTTCATTCATGAAATACAGCTTCCTTTATTGCTGTTTACATGTTTAAAATAGCAACTATATCAAGATTTAGGATTCAAACATATGGCATAATATCCTAAGATTTATATATACAGCTCATTTATATATACAGCTCAAAGATATAAACTAAGCCCAATCTTGTCAACAAAAATATATCATAATACAGATTATGCGCTTAAAACTAGTTCTGGATTCTAGGAATATAATCACTCCCGTATTAAAAACTAAATCATACACGTAGGCAATTTGCTTTCTTTTTAGCTCACTTTACCTACTCCCAGTGTGTGTTTAGTTTAACGTAAACTAAGAAAGTAGAAATTAATGTTAATAGCATAAAACTTATTGTTTTTCAATTACTTATTATTGCAAAAGCTTTAAATAAAATTATCCTAAATCTTTTTAATGGCAACTTATCACGAAAATAAAAGAATCAAATGGAATGATATGGGCACGGCCTATCATCCAAACGGTCGAATCGCATTTTCATTAGGCACAGCCTATTTTGACAATGGTCGCGTGGCTTTCTCACTTGGGACCGCCTATCACGAGAACGGCCGAGTTGCGCTGTCGCTAGGCACGGCTTACCATGCAAATGGGCGTGTGGCGTTATCTCTTGGTACTGCTTATCATGAAAATGGTCGGGTTGCCTATTCCTTGAACGCCTTCTATGACGTTAATGGCCGAGTCATTCAAAATTCAAGTTTCAGTATCACGCTTGGCAAGGGAATAATTCTGACCCTATTACCAAATATCAAAATTACTGTCTATGGAAGGAAAATAAATTAGGGTTGCATTTTGTAAGTTGCAAAGAAAAATTTAAATCTTCAGTGCGAAGGGATTCTTCCGCTGTTGAAGAATGGCATTTTTTTGTACATGTTCTGTTTCAATATTCCGAAATTGGTTAATAATCATCCTATTCAGAAATAATATATAACTTACTACGCACAAACCTGATAACCAATTATGATAAATACCTGGCTGCAATCCACGCCGAGCGTTCCCTCCCATAAGCTTTACGGAATGATAAGCGTGGTCGAAATCGGCCCGCCGTCTGACAATGTCAAGGACTACCTTGGTCATGAGATCATTTCCTCATACCACAATCTGGATGACCTGAAAGGATTGTATGAGCATTTGCCGGAAAATCGGTTACGTGATTATATCAAGGACTACGTTTTGCCTTCCGATGCACACCAACTTACCCTCAATGTCCGCCAAGGTGATTTTTCGGAAGTGCTGGCTTCGCTGATAGTTAGCTACTTTGAAAAGCGTATCGTGCCGCTCAAAAAGATGCGCTGGAAATTTAATAAAGATAAGTCTGTATTCAGTACCGATATGTTTGCCCATAATGCCGGTAACGAGATCAGCGATCTGTATTATTACGAGATCAAATCACGGCTGAATACGACGTACAAGGAAGGAAAAGCGCCGGATCGTTTCTACATCACTGTGCATGCGCACAACAGCCTGCTTAAAGATATGAACCAGCCCAATGAAGGCATCGCAGATTTTCTAAGTAAAATGTATTCATACGTGAAGGACTATGATTCGGCAAGGAAATATCATGATATAATTCTGAATCCGACTAAATACAACCGGGCTTATGAATTATTCTTTATCATTGAAACAAGTAAGTTCAACCCGGCGATATTGGATGATTTGGAAAACCTGCCGCCCACGTTGAAGCCGCTATGTGTGACAATAGTGCTGATTGGGAACTTGGCTAGGTTAATGGTAGACCTGCAGCAACGTGCGGTTCAACAGGCTGTTGACTATATCCATCCGGCGCCATGAACGCATCAGATTATTTCGAAGACCTTGAAAATGGACTTAACCAGATACTGGATGATCCTAAGTTCCTTAACCATAGCAACCAGCTCGCGGCCTGGAAACTGAGCACTGCTTTTAAACGCAGCTATGATGAAAGCTATCTCTGGAACCGGGCGCTGTTTTTATCGTCTAATGGTTGCCAGATCCTTCTACATGGCCATAATACCAGGCTGGCGATCAATTCGCTAAAGGAAAGCGCTATCATTTATGAAAACCTTTTCTATATCAGCGACAAGTACGACCGTGAGTTTGCGTTAATGCTATCGGCCTTATGTTACGACCTCGCCGGTTACCAGGCCAATGCGGTATGCCTGGTCCGAAAGATCACCGAATACCAGTTTGAGTCGGAAGACGACCAAGTGTACACAGGGTCGGACAATTATATTTTAACACATATCCGGCAGGTACTGCTTAAGAATATCGTCAAGGCCAAGTCACTGATCGATCGCCAGCTTGAAGTTGACCTCGGCTTATTATTATTTAACCGAGCCATGGCTAAATGGTATGACCAGGTATTACAAGGCACCGAAAATGATTTCCTGGATGAGTTCGATAAAGTTTACCGGTTTTACCTGAACGCTTATAATATACCCGTCACACAATTGCTGTTCCTGCTCCGTACGCGGATCGGGCTCTATTTGGACCGTTCGGTGTGGCAGAATCTCAGTGGAGTCGACCATATTAAAGGCAATGCAGTTTGGAACAAATATATCCGGCTGCTGGCCAATGATGTTTACGACGGACGGGGTATCAAGTCGGTTGATAAACGTTTATCCAAATTTGAGTTCTGGACCTCGCAGTTGCGTGCTGTACAAAAAGGCGTCCTTAGCACCGATGAATCGTATGTCATCCAAATGCCGACCAGCGCAGGCAAGACATTCATAGCAGAACTTTCTATTCTTAACGCACTCACGAAATTCCCAGCACAAAAATGTTTATATATCAGCCCATTCAGGGCGCTGACTAACGAAAAGGAAGCCGAACTATCTGATAACCTGTCTAAGCTTGGCTATTCTGTGTCCGCAATTTCCGGCAATTACGAGATCGATGAGTTCCAGGATATTATCTTGGCTGATACCGACGTATTGATCGCCACCCCGGAAAAGATCGATCTTTTGCTGCGGCTGAATCCCGCTTATTTCACCGGCGTTTCACTGGCTGTAGTAGATGAGGGCCATATCCTTGGCGATATCAGCCCGCGCTCCAGCCTGCTGGAGTTCCTAATCATCCGGCTGAAAATGCAGATCACGGGTTTGAAAGTGCTCTTTATCTCGGCAGTAATGCCCCCACCCAATGCCGACGAATATGCCCTATGGTTGAGCGGGAAACCGGCCAATGTGGTGCGTTCCTCGCTTTTCCCGGACAGCCCGCCTTCCGAAGAATGGGAGCCCACCCGCAAACTGATTGGCAAATTTACCTGGGAAGGCAGCCGTGGACAAATCCTGTATAAGAACCGGTCGACGCAGGATGAGCAAACCCGTACAATAACGCCTTTGTTCATTTCAGCTATTATCCGCAAACGAATTTATGCCAATACTTTCCCGGACGGTAATAACAAAGCCCAGACTTCGGCTGCGCTGGCTTACCGTTTATCGCTGGATGGTAACACACTTGTATTTTGTGCGCAAGTGCGGGAAACCAAACGGGTCGGCGATGCCTTATTAAACTTATTGGATTTGCTGAGGGACAATAATGAGGCGACCCCAGCATGGTTTCATCTCAATCGCGACCGGGAATCGTATTTTTATGCCCGTAAATGGTATAGCGCCGATTCTTATATCTCGAGGTGCCTTTCCCACGGGATCGGCATCCATTTCGGCGACTTGCCGGAAGCAGTCAGGCGGTCGGTCGAAGAAGACTTTGTCCGGGGAAACCTGAAGGTGCTGATTTCGACGAATACCATTGGACAGGGCCTCAATTTTCCGATCAAGAACCTGATTATTCATTCGACGATCATGAATGCGGAAGAAGGCAATATCAACAATTTGGAAGTAAGGGATTTTTGGAATATTATCGGGCGTGCCGGACGCGCAGGAATGGAAACCGAAGGCCAGATTGTATACAACGTCAAGTCGCCTCGTGACGGCACGGAATATGATCGTTATACCGATAAGGGAAATATTCCACCAGCTAACAGCATTTTCTTTAATGTTTTGGCGGCACTCCGCAGGCGCCGCATCAGCATTGCTACTTATGAAAATAATATCCGCATCCTGGCCGAGCCTTATTTACTGAACTTAATCACCGAGGAGACGATTGAAACGGACGACGAGGAGGTGATAAATGCTATTCTCAACAACAGTTTGTTTAAAATCCAGTGCTTGGATCAAAATTTGGATATTGAACCGATCAAGAAATCCTTTCGCGGCATATTCGGTAATATAAAACAAGCGGCCAACCTGGGCCAGATCAGGATTTATGCCGAAACGGGGCTTTGCCTTAAAAGCAACCAGGATATTGAAAATTTTATTGAAAAGAACCGCGAACTCATCGCTGGCATTCTGGAAGAAGATGCCTACCTGGCCCTGCTCGAACTCATCTTGCAAATGTTCGATGCGCTGAGTCTTTCGGAGATGGTATCCCTTAAATTCGCCAAGATCGGCGCAAAATTTATCGCTTACCTGCCCGTAACTATCCTTTGGATCGCAGGGCAGGATATTGATATGATACAGGCGGAATGGGTAAATGTACATACTGACCGGGCATTATTTAACCTGTTGGTAGCCGAAGGTTATTATTTCAGGTTCCCCTGGCTGATCAGTGCATTCCAAACCTTGATGGCTTTTAAAATGAATATCAGCCGTGAAGACTTTCCTGAAGGTGTCGCCAACCTGATCAGCTTTATTAAATACGGTATCGACAGCCCAAAAGCTTGCCTACTGCGTTCCATCGGTATAAAAAATCGTGACGTTGCGCTGTTGCTCGCCGGGCAGGCTGGGGAGCTCACCGGCAGACAACTAATCCGCTGGACCAGTAACTTGAATGTTGCCGACCTGGAACCGCTTCAGCTTTCCCGCTTCGACGTGCAAAATATCCTGAGCGTAGCAACAAAGCTAACCCCACAGAAATTTGAAAATGTACCTGACAGTTTTGAGTTTCAAGTAAAAGGGATTACCTATGATGCTGAAAGCATGCGCATATCTACTTTATTGGAGGTTGGCGATGCGCTGACCTATCGCAGGGAAAGCACTAATAGCTATGATCCATTTGCCATCGAGATACTTTACGGTGATTCTAGGCTTGGCTATGTGCCGAGGGAATATGCGAAACTGATCGCAGTTGAGATCGACATTAACACGGTTGAATATTCTATTGTGGTATTGACCTGGAGCGACCGGAATGACTGGGACCAAATTGTTGTCAAGATGGAAAAGATTGGCGATTAGTTTAAGTAGCGGATTATCCCGCTTATTCAATTAGCGAGGTCTACAACGATAAGTTGATCATTATTCTAAATGAATGTTACTTATTTGTTACTTTATGTTTTCAACTATTTGAAAATCAATGGTTAATTACATTCCCGCCATTTGGCAAAGTTCATAAATATATTAGTAAATGATATTAAGTAAATTAAGGGAGTTTAATTTAAATAACTTATCAAACGTTTGTGCGGTGTTTTATTTAACGGTTATTCAAACTATAAAGTTCAATAGTCGCCACGGCCGGTATGAGGCAGCAGGTCCTGAAAAACCTCGCCGGCACTTTGCCCCGATCCGATTATCGCTACCAATTTACCCTGTAGAATGTCGGTCTTTTTATATAGATAATTGGGTGTATGCAGAATATTTAGATTGAACACCCTGCATGAAATCGGAATAACGGGGTTCTGTTCCCGTACCTAACACTATTTTAACATGCGCGAAATATATAACCTCGATGTAATTCGGGATACAGATTAATGCGTTCAGAGTTGGTAATTTTTACGTGCAGGGAGAATTTGAACAGGTTTATTTTAAATTAACCCTATGGCCGTTCTATCACTATGCCATTAAATAATAGAGGCTGTTTCATTTTGAAACAGTCTCATAAATTCTTTAAATTCTTTCAGTAATTTAAAGTACTACTGAAATTTGTTATCAGCGGAGAGGGAGGGATTCGAACCCTCGATACACTTTTGGCGTATACACACTTTCCAGGCGTGCTCTTTCGACCACTCAGACACCTCTCCGGATTAAATGGGATTGCAAAGGTAAAATAATATTGCTTTCAAAGGGAATAAAAAAGCGAAGTCCTCTTTACAGAGGGCCCCGCCTTCACGAAAACTTTAACTCAACTTATAAAATATGGCATTTGTAGTATAGAGTGTAAATAACATGTTTGGTTTAATTTGGGTAAAAAATATATGGTGGTAATGCAGATAAATAATTTTAGCTTATGTTTGCTTCATATTGCCGTATGGTAATTTTACACGTAAAAAGCTTGTTTAGTTTAAATGCTGAGCATCAACAACATTAAAAAACCTATTGCTGCCGATATTGATGTATTTGAGGAAAAGTTTAAATCTTCTATGCAAAGCTCGGTACCTTTGCTCGACAGGATAACCCATTATATTGTTAAGCGCAAAGGAAAGCAGATAAGACCCATGTTTGTGTTTTTTGCCGCCAGTATATGCGGTGGCATTAATGAATCGACCCATCGTGGGGCCGCTTTGGTTGAATTGTTGCATACGGCTTCATTAGTGCATGACGATGTGGTTGATAATTCTTATCAGCGTCGTGGCTTTTTCTCCATCAATGCTTTATGGAAAAATAAAATCGCCGTTTTAGTAGGCGATTACCTGCTTTCAAAGGGTTTATTGTTATCTATTGATAATGGTGATTTTCAGTTACTTCGTATCGTATCTGACGCGGTAAAGCAGATGAGCGAGGGCGAACTGATGCAGATTGAAAAGGTGCGCCGCATGGATATTGGCGAACCGGTGTATTATGAAGTGATCCGCCAAAAAACGGCATCGCTTATTGCTTCGTGCTGCGCCTGCGGGGCTGCATCAGCGGGGGCCTCTGACGAAGTTGTTGAAAAAATGCGCCTATTTGGCGAAAAGATCGGCATCGCTTTCCAGATTAAGGATGATATGTTTGATTTTGGTACCGATGATGTAGGCAAACCACTTGGTATCGATATCAAGGAAAAAAAGGTTACCCTGCCATTGATCTATTCACTGGCCAATGCTACTGATTCTGAAAAGAAAAGGATCATTAATCTGGTTAAAAATCATAATGACGACCCTGCGAAGATTACCCAGATAGTTAAGTTTGTAAATGATACCGGCGGACTGCAGTACGCCGAAACCCAGATGAAAAAATATCAGGATGAGGCTTTTAAGATCCTCAACACTTTCCCCGACAGCGATTCGCACCGCGGATTAGAGCAATTGGTAAGATTTACTACCGAACGTAACAAATAAGCACATCTTCATCATTACCGGTTATACTTTTAACTTTGGTTTGGCTGTACTATCTTTATTCATCAATTAAAACACGTTTTATGATGGATGCAACAAGTAAACCAGCTGTGCCTACGCTTTTTGAGTGGGCCGGTGGTACAAAAGCCTTTGAAAACCTTTTTGACAAGTTTTATGATAAAGTGCTGGCCGACGACTTGCTTGAGCCGGTATTTAAACACATGAGCCCACAGCACCGCCTGCACGTGGCCCATTTTGTAGCCGAGGTATTAGGAGGTCCCAAAACCTATAGTGAGCAGGAAGGCAGCCATTTTATCATGATCAGCAAGCATCTGCAAAAATATCTGACTGAAGCACATCGCAAACGCTGGATAGAACTGCTATTACAAACCGCCGATGAATATGCATTACCTGACGATCCGGAGTTTCGTTCGGCATTTATGGCTTACCTGGAATGGGGAACCCGCATCGCGGTCATTAACTCCAAAACAGATGAAGTAACAGAGCCTACGGATGTTCCGATGCCGGAATGGGGCTGGGGCGTAGTTGGCGGTCCTTACATCCCCTGAATTTTCGGAAGGATAGTCATGGCTATTTAAAAAAAGAACGTTGCTTGTTGTGCAGGGATAGCACGGCTTTAACTTCTCCTTAAACTTATTAACTTCGTAAATGCAATCTATATTCCTCAGCTTCCCCAAGATCACATTTTTTGATATCCTTGATGTGGTTCTGGTAGCTTTTATCATATACCAGCTTTATAACCTCATCCGGGGTACTATCGCGGCCAATATCTTTATCGGCTTCGCCGTGATATTTGCATTGAACTTTGTAGTGAACGCCCTGCACATGAAACTGCTTACCGCTATTTTAGGCAAGTTTGTTGATGTGGGTATCATCGCGGTTATCGTGGTATTTCAGCAGGAAGTAAGACGTTTTTTACTGTTGGTAGGCAAAAATGCTTCGCTGCAACGGAACAAAGCCTGGTGGCAATACTTTTTTGGTAAGGCCGAGGCCGAGAAAAATAATTACGCCCGTATAAAACCCATCATAGATGCCTGCAAAAGCATGAAACAAACCCGCACAGGTGCCTTAATTGTTTTTGCCAAATATTACGACGAGCAGTTTTATCAAAACAGCTGTGAGGTAATGGATGCCAAAATATCAAAACGTTTGCTGGAGAGTATCTTCCAGAAAACCAGTCCGCTGCATGATGGGGCTGTGGTGATATCTGAAAATAAAATTAAATCGGCCAGTTGTATTTTACCGCTTACCGAAAAAACAGATCTGCCTGCGCAATTCGGCTTGCGCCACCGCGCCGGTATTGGTGTAACCGAGGCTAACGAGGCTACCGCCATAATCATATCCGAAGAAACCGGCGAATTATCCTACGCCAAACAGGGCCGTGTTAAAATGAATATCAGCTTTGCCGAACTGGAAAAAGTGCTGAATAAGGATTTTTAATAATTAGGCCGAATAGTTTTTACTGCCGAATCTGGCTTTGCTTCACCAAGCCTTTTGATCAGCATAGTATAGTGCATATTAGGCTCATCCGTTTTTACTATCGGCATTTTATCAGCAGATTGTAGTTTGACTACCGGCATGCGGTCATTCATTTCTGCAGTGAATAAATTATTTGCGGGTGGTACACTGGTCAACGGTTGGATCAAATTAGGTTTGGCTGGTGTTAGCGTTATTGTATTATTGTCGAATAAACCTTTAGAATAAGGATAAACAGAATTGTAGGGTTTTTTGCCAGGCAGTGGTACAGCCAGTTGTTGGGCTTTTAATTGAGTAACACCGCCGATCATGAGTATAAATAGCCAAATATTTTTCATGCGATAAAAGGTTTACATAAATATAATATAATGCCGGGATATCTAAATGTTAAAAAATGTTATTTAACATTTGATGTTTAACCTGATATGCTTTTTAAACCTCGAATTTTAACAAATTTCGACTCAAAAAAGGGTTAAAAACGGATGAAAACCACTCAAAAAACCCGCATTTTAACACTTTTAACAAATTTTAACACCGTTTTGAGCAGTTTTTGAAACTTTAAAAAGTATTAATTAGTTGATTGTCAAATAACTATATACAAAATGGTCGGTTTTTGGTCTTGTTTTAACCTTAACCAAACGGCCCGGCTCCCTTCAAAAAAGGGGGCCGGGCCGTTTAGTTGTTATAAAGATACGAAAAATTGGCGGAATTGGAAGCAGCGGCGCTACAAAGAATTCATCTCTTTGATCACCGCCCCGATAGCATTATCATCGGCGTATTGCAATTTCATATCATTAATGGCTTTCCAGTAATAAACGCGGCGCTCTGCTGTTTTTCCTTCTTTCATCAATAATTGCCCTGCTTTACGGGCAGCTTCTGCCGAGAGCTGCCAGAATTCAAAACCTTTAGCATCGGCAAGCTTTTGATAAAATTCCAGCGCCTGCGTGTTCTTACCTACAGACAGGTAATAGTCACCAAGGTCGGTCATTACATAAGGTTGTATATGTCCGTTTACACGATAGGCATCTGCAAGTTGATTAATCAGTGGTTGAAAAGCCGGTTCATGCAGATCGGTCAGCAGATAAATAAGACCAGGGTCATAACGTTTAAAGCGCTCCGGGTTCGTTTTGGCCAGTTGGGTAATGAGGCTTGCAGCTTCGCCTTTGTAAATGCCCGCCTTGTTTTCCATGTAACGCAAGCACAATGCCTTACCTATGAGTTCTTCGGATTCAAGTCGTTGTCGTGCCCGGGCATCGTTGTTAAAAATAAAGTATCTGAAGAACGCCGCTGCAAACGGCGACTCCCAGATTTGTCCGGAGCCCAGCCTTAGTGCCGCCGAAGGGGCGTTGGAGTTGGCCAGAAAGATGAATGTAGAACCTGTTTCCGGAACCCGGATAAAAAGGGCCGCGTAATCATCAGCCTGCCCGTAATGCCAGTGGATAGTTTTACCCTCAAATGTTTCACTGAACCACCCCAGGGCGTACGGACTTAGCGAGCCATCGTTCAGTTCCGTGGGCTCGGTTATTTTCTGATAGCTGGCTTCCGTGATCAAGGTGTGCTGATCATAGCTATTGGTATATTTAACCAGGTCCGCAATGGTAGATAAGAGTCCGCCAGATGGAAATGCCCTGGTCCACCGTGCATAATTCCCGGTGTTTTCGACCAAACGCTTGTTAGTCTGATCATAGATATAAGGTTTGGCAATGTGCCGGAATAGGGTATCTGTACGGCTTTTCGGGAAACCAAAAATGGTATGTTGCATCCCCAGTGGTGTCAGCACACGTTTTTGCAACTCTAACTGGTAGGCGTCTACATCAGCGGTATGGTCACCCATCTTTTCAAAAAGTCCATACATATAATTAAACCGGGTGCCATTATAAACAAATGAATTTCCGGGGCCGTCTTCGGATGTTTGCGAAAGGAAGTGCCTGATCCTGACATTCACATCCACATTATAGGGCCAGCCGAAACCAATATCAATGTACCGGTAATTGAGCACATAGCTATCCAAAATCCCTTTATGTTCCTGTTCATACTGCATGATCAGGTTAGCGGTCATGGTTTTGGTTACCGAGGCAATCATAAAAAGGTCGTCGTCCCTTACAGGTATTTTTTTCTCCAGATCCGAATAGCCTTCCATCTGGCGATAAACTATTTTACCATCTTTTACAATGGCCAGGCTAAACCCAGGCAACTGCAGGATATTGGCGATCTCATGTACCTGTTTTTCGATGGCTGCAGCGGCAGGCTGCGCCAAACTTTTTTGTGCTGCAAACAGTAAAATCAATAAAAAAGTTAGAGTTGATCTCATATCAGCGTAAACTAAAATAAATAAATCTATAAGACGTTGCAGTTTTTCAATGTGTTGCAATGGGTGATGAGGGAATTTTAATATTGGGGCCGACTCACCGGTCTGCCCTGCGCTTGACCACCCTCTCTCCGCTTCGCCGCAAATAAGATTAAGGAATTTTTCTTTTAATTTTTGTAAACCCCTCTTTCCACCGAGAGGGTGAAGAGGGGGGCAAGCGCAGCGATGATGGGCTGAGTCGTCTACACCATACTCAAGCCCTCCCAATTTGATTTTACACTAAGGCTAAGGAAAATGATAGATTTTATTACTTTTGTGAAAATTTAAAACCAATGAGCGAACTCATTAAAAAACAAGTGACTGATGCAAAGGCTTTAATGGACAAAGCCATTGAGCATGCCGATAGTGAATTAAATAAAATACGTGCGGGTAAAGCAAACCCGTCTTTACTGGATGATATTATGGTTGATTACTATGGTACACCAACACCGTTAAGCCAGGTAGGTAACGTTAATACGCCCGATGCACGTACCATTGTTGTACAACCCTGGGAAAAATCATTATTAAGTGCTATTGAAAAAGCCATTAAAGAATCGAGTCTTGGTTTTAATCCACAAAATGATGGTGTTATCATCCGCATCAATGTACCGCCATTGACCGAAGAGCGCCGCCGCGACCTGGTTAAGAAAGCAAAAGCAGAGGCTGAAACCGGTAAGATCGCCATTCGTAACATCCGTAAAGATGCTAACGAGAAGATCAAAAAATTAAAATCAGAAGGTGTTTCTGAAGATGAGATAAAAGTAGGCGAGGCCGACGTTCAAAAACTAACAGATGCTTATATTATCAAGATTGATCAGCTTTCAGAAGCCAAAGAAAAAGATATCATGACGGTTTAAATATTAACCTTATGTCAAATTAAGAGGGAATGAGCTACTTAGCCATTCCCTTTTTTTATTTTTGGCGTACAAACATGAATATACTACTTTCTTACTTAAAAAAACACCGCATAGTAGTGGTGCTGGCATTGTTCCTGGCCGCCATGAACATTGGCTTTTCACTGCTCGACCCCTGGATAACCGGTCGTATTGTTGACCGTGTTATCGAAAAACGCAACACGCTCCAGTACACCGAATACCTGCACCAGGTATTGATACTTATCGGCGCTGCCATTGGCGTGGCCATGGTATCGCGTATAGCTAAAAACTTCCAGGATTATTTTACCAATATCATTACCCAAAAAGTGGGTGCCGAAATGTATGCTGATGGCTTACGCCATTCGCTCGAATTACCTTACCAGGTATTTGAAGATCAGCGCAGCGGCGAAACATTGGGCATTTTACAAAAAGTAAGGCTTGATTGCGAAAAGTTCATCACCTCGTTTATCTCCATTCTTTTTGTATCACTCATAGGGATGGTGTTTGTTATTGTGTACTCGGTAAGTGTGAGCTACCAGGTAACGCTGGTATATTTTGCCGCTATACCCATTATTACTTTTGTGAGTATGGCCATGAGCCGTAAAATAAAAACCATCCAGAAAAAGATCGTATCGGAAACCACCGCTTTGGCCGGTTCAACTACCGAGTCGTTAAGAAACATTGAACTGGTAAAAAGTTTGGGTTTAGCCAAGCAGGAAATTGCCCGCTTAAACAATACTACATACAAGATACTTGACCTGGAGCTTAAAAAAGTAAAATATGTACGCAGCATGAGCTTTGTGCAGGGCACTACGGTTAACCTGGTACGGAGCGTAATGGTAGTGGTATTATTGCTGCTTATTTTTAAGCAAACCATTTCGCCGGGACAATATTTTAGCTTTTTGTTCTATTCCTTCTTCCTGTTTAATCCGCTGCAGGAGTTAGGTAATGTGATATTATCATGGCGCGAAGCCGAGGTTTCCCTGGGTAATTTTAAAGGCATATTAAGTACGCCTATTGATAAAAAACCCGAGAAGCCTGTGTTGCTGGAAAAGGTAAATACCTTAACTTTTAGAGATGTTACTTTTAAACATTTAACCGCCAACCGCAACGCGCTTAATCACATCAACTTTGAAACCAATACCGGTGAAACCATCGCCTTTGTTGGTCCGTCGGGCTCGGGTAAAACCACCCTGGTAAAACTGTTGGTTGGTTTATATCAGCCCTTGGATGGGGATGTTTTATACAACAATATTTTAAGCCGCGACATTGATTTGGATCAACTGCGCGAAAAAATTGGTTTTGTAACGCAGGATACGCAGCTGTTCTCGGGTACCATTCGCGAAAACCTGCTGTTTGTACGTCCTGATGCTACCGATGAGGAATGTATGAATGTGCTGCAGCGTGCCGCCTGCCAAACCTTGCTGGCCCGTGCCGATAAAGGCTTAAGCACCGTAATTGGCGAGGGTGGTGTAAAGGTATCCGGCGGCGAAAAACAACGCCTTTCGATAGCCCGTGCATTGCTGCGCAGGCCTGATATCCTGGTGTTTGATGAGGCGACTTCTTCGCTGGATTCCATCACCGAGGAGGAGATCACCGAAACCATCCGCAATGTATCTGAGCTGGAGAATCATATTACTATATTAATAGCCCACCGCCTATCAACTATTATGCATGCCGATTGCATTTACGTGTTGGAGAAAGGCCGCATTATTGAATCGGGCAAACACCATGATCTATTAAGTCAGAAAGGGCTTTACTATGCCATGTGGCGCCAGCAAATTGGGGAGAAAGATACGGTTGAAGAAGTAGAGGTAAAGTAATCTTATTTAAGTGCTGCTTCCCATCGCGTCATTGCGAGCGCAGCGTGGCAATCCCAAACTATACAGGGCGTATACCCGCTCTTGGCCGCGGGAGGGCCAATTACTTTTGTCGCCACAAAAGTAACCAAAAAGGCTGTCAGCAGAGAGGCTTCTTTGCCGCACGTGGCCTTTGCCCTGCAAACCGGACAGAACCACGGGCTGCAATTATTTGCCCTGCTTCGCACCGCTCAATTCCCTGCTTCTGCAAAACTTGCTATGCCCCTGCAACCGCACAAGCCACCATTGTTCTGCCCGCTTTCGCCCGAAGCTTATCTGCTGACGGGGAGAAAAGGAAAAAAATCTGTTATTGTGATGAGATGACAATATAACACGTCATTGCAAGGTACGAAGCAATCTCTATGCTATACAGAGTCGCTCTGCAAATGGGGGATTGCTTCGTGCCATTACAGCAATGACACTTTTTTATACCCTCATCAGCTTAAATATTCTTATCCTCAATCATCCTGAAGAAATCATCACGGTAGGTGTCGCCAACGGGGATAATCTTGTCGCCTATCTGGATGCGGCTTCGTTCTATGCTGTCGATCTTGTTGAGGGCCACAATGTATGATTTGTGCACGCGGATAAAATGCTTTTCGGGCAGGGCGTCTTCCATTTTCTTCATTCCTTGAAGCGTGATGATGCGTTCGGCAGTGGTAAATATGGAGATGTAATCTTTTAGTCCTTCAATAAATAAAATATCGTGCAGATATACCTTCTGGATCTTGTGCTCGGTTTTAACAAAGATAAAATCGGTCGAAAAGTCATCCATTTGTACCGGCTCGGCCTGCTGAACAGTTTTAATTACCGGTTGTATAATACTTTGCGCTTTTTGAACCGATTTAAAAAAACGGTCGAGTGCTATAGGTTTAAGCAGGTAATCAACCACATCCAGTTCATAGCCTTCCAGGGCGTATTGCGGATAGGCGGTAGTTAAAATCACTTTAGCTTTGCCATTGGAGATCTTTAAAAACTGGATGCCGGTAAGCTCGGGCATTTGCACATCTAAAAACACCAGATCGACATTACCACCCTGTACTATGGTTAGCGCTTCGATGGGATTGGTAGTGGCTTTTACCAATTGCAAAAAGGGCATTTTGGAAATATAATCTTCCAAAATGTGTAGCGCTAAAGGCTCATCATCAACTACCAGACATCGGATCATGTTGTAAAAATAAGTGTTCTAATGATTTATCGTTAATTTTTTTAGCCTCATCCCGCCCTCTCGAATGGAGAGAGTTCAAAATACAATTAAAAGCAATTGGAGAGTAGTTAAATATTTATAGTACAATAGATAATTCGCAGGTATAAGTATCAACTTCATCCCTAATGTTTAAAGTGTGTTTATATGGATAAAGCAGATTGAGCCGCCTTTGCACATTGTTTAAACCAATACCGCCTATAGTATCGCGGTTATGGGAGTGCTTTTTATTTTGTATGTAAAAGTGAAGCTTGCTCTCCTCTACATTGATCAATAATTTGATGGGAGATGTTACATCACTGGCCACACCATGTTTAAAAGCGTTTTCAATAAACGCGATCAATAGCAAGGGTACAATTTGCTGGTTGGTCACTTCACCCATCACCTTAAAATCAATAAAGGCTTTGTTGCCGAATCGTATTTTTTGCAGGTCGATGTAATTATGTAAATATTGTAGTTCCTTACTCAGATCAACCTTATTATCATTACACTCATACAGCATGTACCGCATAATTTCGGATAGTTTCAGAATGGCTTCGGGCGTAGTTTCGGATCGCTGGTAAGCCAGCGAATAAATGCTGTTGAGGGAATTAAATAAAAAATGAGGGTTGATCTGCGATTTTAAAAAGGCCAGTTCGGCGCTCAGGCGCTGGTTTTCCAGGTCGTGCTGTATGCGCTCATTCAAAAACCAGTCGGTGGTAAATTTAAGTACGGTGCTTAAAAAGATGAATATCAAACTGGTGAAAATGGTACTTAAAAAGTAGGAGGGAAAGGAAATAACCTCGCCTTTCATACGTACCAGCACATATTGTTTAAACATCAGTCCTACACCGTATTTGCCCAGGCCGTAAACAATGATGGTTATGATAATAAACAAGGCATAGGCCCAGTAACGTTTTTTATCTAAAAATTTAGGTATATAAATCAGGAAGTTAATATAAAACAGGCTGATATTGATGGCAGGATAGAGCAAGAACAGGATGAGCAGTTCCTTGTTGCTTAGCTTGGTATTGCTGCGGGCCAGGGACAAAAAGAGCGATATGATGCCCAGCCAGAAAAGCAAATGCCAGAATATCTGCCAGCCTCTTTTTATAATACGCGTTTGTTTATCTGATGACATTTTTTTAGAGTGAAGAGCCGGGAGTCAGGAATCAAGAGTAAAAATCAATCCGGTATAATCGTCTTGGTTCTTGATTCTTATTTCTTGCCTCTTAACCACCGTCTAATTTAATATTTTGCTGTGGATAAGCCGGTACAATTATATATAGTATTTTATTTTATCGATGAACGGGCATTTAAAATCGATGAACGGGTTAATGCGGTTAATTAACCGTTCATCTATAAACTCCGTGCGTTGGTCTAATACATTTTAGCAGGTAAAATAATTAATATTCCTTTGTTGTATCAAAACACTCACGATGAAAACGCTTATCAAAAACTCGAATCCTTTTATCATGTTACTGATACCTGTAATGTTTGCCCTAATATTAGGTGTAAGCTATCAGTTTGAACAAAAAAAGGAATCGGCAATTGTTGGGGCATCCGTTCATGCCACATCATTGTTTTACAAAGGTGTTACCCTTGTTAAAACTGTTTGCTCAGTAGCCAAGGATAACCATGTATGGTAATTCGTACTGAAGGGCTATCCTTCAACTTCGGCAGTCAGCAGGTTGTTAAATCATTAAACCTGCAGGTACCCGAAGGAAGTATATATGGTTTTCTTGGCCCTAACGGAGCCGGGAAAACCACTACTATCAAACTCCTGTTAAACCTGCTCCAAACTCAACATGGCAGCATCCACATCTTTGAACAGGAACTCCAAAAAAATCGCATCAGCATATTATCCCAGGTGGGGGCGCTTATTGAACAGCCGGCTATTTATCAGCACCTGAGTGGGCGGGAAAATTTACTAAACAGAGCTTTACTACTACAAGTACCGGTTAAACGGGTGGACGAAATGCTTAACCTGGTGCACCTAAGCAATGCCGCAAATAAAAAAGCCGGCCAGTACTCATTGGGCATGAAACAACGCCTGGGCATAGCGCTGGCACTACTTACAGATCCTAAATTATTGATACTGGACGAGCCAACCAACGGCCTCGACCCGAACGGTATTATTGAGGTTCGTGAGTTATTGCTGAAACTGGTTAGCCAGCACCATAAAACGGTGTTTATATCGAGCCATTTGCTGGCCGAGATTGAACGTATGGCCACGCATGTAGGTATCATTGATGGCGGGCAATTATTGTTTCAGGGCAGCATTGAGGAGCTTGAGGCGCTAAGCCAGCCATTAATACGTATTGAAGCTGATAATACCGTTGACGCTGCCAACTTATTGAAACGCAAAAACTATCCGGTTGCGGATGTAACGGATGATTATGTGTATGTACCCTATACCTCCAAAGAGCAAATGGGCGATATCAATGCGCTGCTTGTACAAAACGAGTATGTTGTATTTAGTATCAGCAAGCAGCAAAAAGACCTGGAAAAATTGTTTTTATCCATCACCCAAAATGCCTGAGCGCTATGAAAGGATTTATTTTATCATTCCGGTCAGAATTTTTCAAGAGCCGTAAAACACTCGGGTTTTGGGCTGCTATACTGTTGCCCTTGCTAATTTGCCTGCTGCTGTTTGTGGGTTTTTATACCAAAAGCGAACGTTTGGCAGGTATGCCCCCCGCAATATTATGGATGCAGTTTGCCGGTGCAATTCTGGCTGTAATGGGTTCGCTGTTGTTACCCATGTTTGTTATTTTTATTGCCTACTCGGTAAATAGTATGGAGCATAAGGCAGATACCTGGAAAAGCTTATTTAGCCTGCCCATTTCACGCCTGAGCGTATACGCGGCCAAATACTTTTATGCCTTGTTCCTCATATTTTTATGTCTGGCCCTTTTTGTATTATTTACTATAGGCTTTGGTAACTTACTCAGTTTGGTAAAGCCCGAACTGCGCTTTGATAACTATCATATGGAAGATACGCTGGCTAAGCTTTATTTTAAGCTTTTCTTATCGTCATTGGGTATATTATCCATCCAGTTTTTACTCAGCTTATTATGGTCTGATTTTTTGAAGCCGATGGGTATAGGTTTTGTAGCTACTATAATAGGTGTTATAACCGCGTCAAAAGGCTGGGAGTATTGTTATCTGTTCCCTTATGCGCATCCGATGCTGGCTTTAAAACTAATGCCGCATAAAACCATTAAAGGCGAAACACCTCAAATAGTCATCGATCTTTTTACCAAAGATATTCTTGTGGGTATTACGGTATCGGTGCTTGTTTTTATAGGCGGGTACTTTATTGTACTTAAAAAGAGTGTGAAGTAAGGGTAGATGTGAAGATGTGCAGATTTTAGATGTGCAGATTGATCGAAGCTCTTCCCGATCAGAATAAACCCTCAATATTTCCAATAGATTCTGGCAATCCCATCATTCGTTTAATCATGGTTCGGGCAACAACAGGAGCCTGCCAGTCTCTTTTATATCCTTAATCTATAGCATTGTTCAATTGAATAGGTGTGTGTTTCTATAAGATTCCATGCTCTGTGGTGTTGCGGTTATGTGTGTTAGCTGGAGTGTTATATACGCACCTGGTTTAATGCGATAGCTGAGTATACTACACTACCTTCAATTCATCGTCAGTTCAAATAAGCACGTAATTGATCGGTCAATAAAAAAGGTATAAAACAAAGAAGGCTCCGGGTTATCCGGAGCCTTCGCAATAATATTTAATTGATATTATTTTTGTTTGAATTGAACGCGACGGTTTAACACGCGGCCTTCTTCAGTTGAGTTATCAGCAATTGGGTTAGTTTCACCGTAACCTTTTACTTTAACTTTTTTAGCATCAACACCTGAGTTAACTAAGTAAGTTTTTACTGAGTTAGCACGGTCTTTTGATAAAGATAAGTTGTGAGCAGCAGTACCTTCAGATGAAGCGTAACCATCTACTTCAACAGATTTACCAGATGAACGTAAGTCAGCTGAAGTTGCATCTAACACTGGGTAAGATGAAGTACGTAATACTGAGCTATCAAATTCAAACTGGATGTTTGAGTAAGCAGTAGCAGCAGGAGTAGCAGCAACGGTATCTTTAGGGAATACGATAACGCAACCTGAACCATCAACTACGCTGCCAGCAGCAGTACCTGGGCATTTGTCAAATTGATCAGCAACACCGTCACCGTCTGAATCTTTTTTCAAATCATTAACAGCGTTTTCAACGTTGGTAACACGACCTTTCAGAGCTTCAACTTCCTGACGTAATGCAGCATCGTACAATTCGTCATACATTAAAGCTACCGGGTTAACCCACTCTAAGCTTGGTTTTGATTTTGAACCTAAAGTAAACTCTAAGCCAGCATAACCGTAGCTGTATTTATCTTTAGTTGGGTAACCTTTGTTAAGACCATCAAAGTTATCACCATCAACAAATGTTTCGGTGTAACCTAAGTTTAAGGCAACAACGTCACTTAATCTGAATTTAACACCTGCACCAACAGGGATAATCAGTTCCTTAACGAATTTGTTAGTACCTTGGCCTGGAGGCAAACCAGCGTGACCATCATAATCAATTACAGTACCGTCTTTGAAAGTAACTTTAGGTTGGTATAAAGCTAAACCACCACCGGCTGTAACGAAGAAGTTAACTGAATTTTTGCGTCTTAAGAAGTCAATTGTTGCAACGTTTACAACACCGCTTAAAGTACCTGACCAGAATTTGGTTTGGAAAGATTGAGCAGAGTAGCTGGCACCAGGTGCTTTAGAATTATCACCTTCTACTTTACCACCATGGAAATCCAATTGTAAACCAAAAGAGTGTGCAAGTTGCTCTCTGAATGAGATACCGTAACCTAACTGAACTTTATTGTGTGTAAAGTCGTTTGAACCACCAGTTGCAACTGAAGGAGCAGTAGCGCCAACATTTACACCGATGCTAAACTTTTTGTACTGACCTAAACCACCAAATACCTTGGGGGTAGTAGTTTCAGACGACGTTGTAGTTGCTGTGGTTGTTTTAGTAGAATCCGTTTGTGCATTTACGATTCCCACAACCATCAAAGAAGCAAATGACAATGCGACTGTTTTCTTTAATGTAGAATAATTCATAGTTTTTAAGATTAAACGATTTTAATTGTGATTTTTTTTCAAATTTAGTAATTATGTTTGAAACCCTGACCAAACATTGTTCCAAAAATTGTAATAGTTATACAAATAAAGAAAAAAAAAAGATAATCAGCAGATAAATATGAAATATCCCGCAATTGATAATAGTCTATTTATTAATAATAGAAAAAATTTCGTCTCGAGAACAAAACATAACTCCTTGGCTATTTTCCATGCGAGCGATGAATTCCCCAGGAGCGGTGATCAAACTTTCCTGTTTAAGCAGAATCCTGATTTTTTTTATCTCACAGGCATCGACCAGGAACAAAGTATCCTCATTTTATTCCCTGATTGTCCTAATAAAGCATACAAAGAAGTACTTTTTTTAAGACAAACCAATGAGCATATTGCTATCTGGGAAGGTCATAAATATACTAAAGAAGAAGCAAAAGCAGCCTCTGGTATTGAAAATATTTACTGGCTCAGTGAATATGAAACCATTTTACAAAATATTATTTATTACGCAGAGTATATTTACATCAATACTAACGAAAACGACAGGTATAGCCACGCTGTGCCTTACCGCGATTTGCGGATGTACGAAACTTTAAAAGCAAATTATCCTTTGCATAAATATGAGCGTGCGGCAGTGATCATGCGCGATCTCCGCGTTGTAAAGTCACCTGTTGAAATAGCTTTAACCCAACAGGCGTGTGATATTACCAACGACGCGTTTATACGGGTGCTGAAATTTCTGAAACCTGGTGTTACCGAATATGAGATTGAAGCCGAAATTACACATGAATTTTTGCGTCAACGGGCCACCGGACATGCTTATCATCCTATTTTAGCTTCCGGTAAAAACGCCGTTGTGCTGCATTATACCGATAATAACCAGGTTTGTAAAGATGGTGATGTTATACTCTTTGATTTTGGTGCCGAGTACGCTAACTATAATGCCGATATGAGCCGGTCTGTACCTGTAAACGGGCGTTTTACAGCACGGCAGCGTGCTGTTTATGATGCTGTTTTAAGGGTGATGCGCGAGGCCACTAAAATGATTGTTGCCGGAACTAACTTGAGTGATTATCAGGAAGAGGTTGGCAAAATAATGACTGGAGAATTAATAGGTTTGGGGCTGCTGGATAAGCACGATGTGGAAAAGCAAGACCCAAACTCACCTCTTTATAAAAAATATTTTATGCATGGCACCTCGCATCATTTGGGTTTGGATGTGCATGATTTTGCAAGCCGGTACAAACCATTTGAGGTGGGTAATATACTCACCTGCGAACCGGGGATTTATATACCCGAAGAAGGTTTAGGGATCAGGATAGAGAACAATATTTTAATTACAGAAAATGGTAACCGCGATTTGATGGCAGGCATCCCCGTTGAAGCCGCGCATATTGAAGAAATTATGAACAGTTAGCCGGAGTTTGTGACAATTTTTTTACAATAAAAACAATTTAGCCAAATCTTTCAATTGTTATTGAATTGTTAATTCATCATAAACTATACATAAGTATCTACAAAACTATACAGATTGAATTTTTCATCTTTTAATGCTTCAGTAACATCATGCTGAAGCTTTTTTTTATCAATACGTTGCATTAATTTTTGCTGAATGAGTTTGTATGCTTTTTCGGTCAGTAGCAATTCCCGGCGGCTATGCTGTGTTTTTGGCGGCGATTTAATAAAATTTGCAATTTCATGGATGCCCCCGGCTTGTGAAGCGATGGTTTTAAATACGGGAGGTTGCTCCCCCTGGTTTTGACCTATTATCTTTTTTAAATTATTGGCAAATACATCCGCATCGGCCCTGTCGGCTTTGTTAATGATAAAGGCGTCGGCAATTTCCATCAGGCCCGATTTAATATGCTGTATCTCATCCCCGGCTTCAGGCACCAGTACCACCAGGGTAATATCAGCAAGGCCGGCTATCTCAATTTCCGATTGGCCCACACCCACGGTTTCTATCAATACATAATCAAAGCCCGATGCACGCAGTACGTCGGTCATTTCGATGGTTTTGGCCGATAAGCCACCTAAAGAACCGCGTGTGGCCAGGGAACGGATAAATACATTGGGGCTGTTAAAGTGCGAGGCCATCCTGATCCTGTCGCCCAGTAACGATCCGAAATTAAATGGGGAGGTCGGGTCGATGGCCAAAACTGCTATTTTGCTGCCATCGGCTAACAGCAGATCGATCAACGAATTAACCAGTGTGCTTTTACCTGCCCCCGGCGGTCCGGTTATGCCTACTATAGGTGCGGCTTTAGTGAATTTTAAATTCCTTAATAATTCAGCGCTGCCCTGCAGGTTGTTTTCAACAACGGTTAAGCCACGTGCTATATCACGAAAGTTATGATTATCAGGATTAATATATATGCTGTTACTCAATGTAAGTATTTTTATAATTTTTAATATTAAAATAAGGCTATTTAAATTACATAAATGGCATGCTTAGTCAGTAATAATCACATGGTGTTTTATTACTCACCTTATTATCCTAAATGATAAAAACTTTTAATAACTATCTGCCTGTTTACGCTATTTAGCTGCACCAAAAATAACAATACTAATGTACCAAGTAATGCAGATCATAAAAAATCAAATGATTTGAGTATTACCATAAAAGCCGGTGCTGATGCCTGCTTTGTTATTTAATAAAGTAATGCAGAAAGGCTTAATTCATCAAAACCGTATATTTGTTTTTTTAGCATTGTTTATAACAGATTGCCGGGTACAAATTGTAGTAGTTAATATTGCTAAGATCCGGTTTAATATAAAATATCATTACACATTTGAAACCCGCTATACTCATTACCTTCGATTCGTTAAGACGCGCAACATCGGGCATGTTTTTTTTTGAAAGAAGCTTGGGCGATGAAATACTGAAGGAGAATAAAGGACGGTTCAGCATATTCGGATATCTGCACAAAAAATCAATTTATTGGTTTCAACAGCTTGCTGGTACTGTTTTAATGTCGCCTTTGCATAAGGTGTTTTTCCCGGCATATAAGCAATTTGACCTGGTTCATTTTACTAACCAGTATTGTAAATTAAAACCTGCGCGGGTAAAAGCCAAAAAGGTGCTCACTATTCATGATATGAACCCGGTTCATGAAAAAACACGTTCACCGGCACGTTATAAAAAATACCTCAATCGCCTTGGCGGTTATATTGATAGCTGTGATAGGATAGTAACTATATCCAATTTTGTAGCAGGTGATATTATAAAGTATTATCCGCAGGCGGCCGGCAAGTTAACGGTTATTTATAATGGTGCCGATAAGCTTGTTTTACCGCAGCATCATGAACCGCCGCACAAACCAACGCGAAAATTTATATTTACTATAGGTAGCCTCGCCCCCAAAAAGAACTTTCATGTTTTACCGGCCTTGCTTCATGATAATGATCTGGAATTGATCATCGCTGGTAAAATAACCGATTATCAGCAGCGAATAATAGAGGAGGCAAATAAGTATAACTGCGTGGATAGGGTAAAACTGATCGGTTTGATCAGCGATGATGATAAGGCCTGGTATTACAAAAATTGCGAAGCTTTTGCATTTCCGTCAATAGCCGAAGGTTTTGGGTTGCCCGTTATTGAGGCTATGCATTTTGGCAAGCCCGTTTTTTTATCAAAATATACTTCGCTGCCAGAGGTTGGCGGCGACGCGGCCTGGTACTTTGATAACTTTGAGCCCGAAACCATGCAGGCAACTTTTGCCAAAGGTTTGGAAGAATATGCAGCCAACAATATGGAGGCAAGCATCATGCAGCATGCGGCTAAATTTGATTGGGAAAAAACGGCCCGGCAATATCTTGATCTGTATTCCGAATGCCTGGGCATATGATCGTTAATTATATAATTGCATGTAGGCTAAGCCAGGTTCTGTTATTGTATTTTTGCACGGCATTTTAATAAGGCGCTCTTGTATAGCATCGCTATTGATCAGGCGCCCATAAACTTTAACAAGTGAAATAAATAGTTCATTATTATCTAATGCAAAATATCAATACTGTTACGGGCATATCCGTTGTGATACCTAATTACAATGGTAAAAACCTGCTCGAAAAAAATTTGCCTCTTGTATTTAGTGCCTTGAAAGCGAGCGGGGTGGCTTATGAGGTTATCGTAGCCGACGATGCTTCTGCTGATGGTAGTGTTGATTTTATTAGCCAGCAGTATCCTGAAATTATTTTAATTAAGAGTGAAAAGAATGGCGGCTTTGCCACCAATATAAATAAAGGTATATCCGCTGCCAAACTTGACTTGGTGTTAATGCTTAATAGCGATATCAAACTCAGTGAAGAATATTTTATTACACAACTGAGGTATTTTGCTATTGCCGATACCTTTGGGGTAATGGCGCAGATACGTGATGAAGAAAGCGATGAAGTGGTGGAAGCCTGCAAATACCCACGCCAATCTTTTTTTAAGATAAATCATTTAAAAAATGTAGCCTTTGATAAAGGCGGCAATATTTATACCTATTATTTAAGCGGAGCCAATGCCTTGGTAAATCGTGAAAAGTTGCTTGAACTGGGCGGGTTTAATGAATTATTCTCACCTTTTTATCATGAGGATCTTGACCTGTCTTTAAGAGCCTGGGAAAATGGGTGGAAATGTTATTATGAACATGATGCGGTATGCTGGCATGCAATATCTACAACTATCAAAGCACACAGTTCAAAAAAACGAATTAAAACCATCAGTACGCGTAATAGACTGTTACTGCATTATTTTCATCTGCGGGGGATACGTTTATATTTGTGGGCTTTTATAACCTTTTTATCCCTGGTGGTAAAATGGATAAGCGGAAAGCTGTATTATTACAAAGCATACTTGCTTTTTATAAAATTGATACCGGCAATGCATAGCTATAAACAACGGTTTATAACAACTGCTGTTGCAAAGCGGCAGTATATTCCCTTTATTACTGTTAAAGAAAATATTATTAAAGTGCTTGATCAAACTTTTAAAATGCAACAAAAATGACCGGGCTACCTGAATTTATTAAACGAATAGAACTGCCGGCTTATAAATATAAATATTCTGTTTGTACACTGGTAACCCGCAAAGAGCAATATACAGAGATGCTTAACTCTTTTATAGAAGGAGGATTTACCGAAGATATTTGCGAATACCTGGTTGTGGACAACAGCGAAATCAATCGCATGGACGCTTATCAGGGTCTTAATGTGCTTTTACAGCAGGCAAAGGGTGAATATGTGATTTTGTGCCATCAGGATATTTTACTTACCGGTACCAGCAATAAGCAGTTGCTTGATAGGCGGATTGAAGAGATAAGCGTTCTTGATCCCCGCTGGGCGATTCTGGGAAACGCCGGCGCGGCCGATCGTTTATATGATCGGTTGGCGATAAAGATAGCCTATCCCGATGGTTTTGTTGACATAAAAGGACAATTGCCCCAGCAGGTTTGCAGTGTTGATGAAAACTTTATGCTGGTTAAAAACAGCGCTAACCTCGCCTTTTCATCAGATATAGGTGGTTATCATTTATACGGATTGGACTTGTGTATGGTAGCCCGGTTATTAGGATATTCGGCTTATGTTATTGATTTTTTGTTAATTCATTATAGCAAAGGCAATATCGATAAGTCTTTTTATGAAACTTTGGCCAGGGTCAAAAAGAAATATGTTCGCTTTATGAAAGGCCGGTATATGAATACCACTATCGCTAAATTTTATTTATCAGGCTTCCCGTTAAAAAACTGGTTATTCAATACCCGTGTATTAAGGAGAGTTATAAAAACCGCCGAAGAAATAAAAACAAAGCTAAGCAGGTCTTAACTATAAATGATTACTTGCGGCTTATTATTAATAGTACATGAAACAACCATTAATATCCGTAGCACTTTGTACTTACAACGGTGAAAAATATATAAAAGAGCAGTTGCAAAGCATTATTGATCAGACATACCAAAACATAGAGATCATAATTGTAGACGATTGTTCAACAGATAAGACTTTTTTAATAGTCAATGATTTTGCAAAATGTGATGCAAGGATCAGGTGTTTTCGCAATGATACTAATTTAGGGTTCAATAAAAATTTTGAAAAAGCTCTTAAATTAACCAAGGGCTCTTTTATCTCTATCAGTGATCAGGACGATATCTGGGAGATCAACAAAATTCAGATACTATTGGATAATATAAAAGACAATTGGCTGATATTTTCAAATTCTGTAATTATTGACGAGAATGGAGTTGTTAAAGATGAGAAGTTGTTAAGTGATTTTTCTTTAAGCCGGCTGCGCAGCTATAAATCACTCTTATTAAACAATTATATTACCGGGCATACCACCTTGTTCGCACGCGTGTTTTTAACCTATATATTACCATTTCCGCCAATCGGATTTTATGATTGGTGGATGGGTTTTATAGCTCATTATCATAAACGCATTGTTTTTATTGATCAAGTGTTAACAAAGTACCGGCATCATGAAAGCGCCGTAACCGGGATATTTAGAAACAGCAATGGCATTATAAAGAATAGGTATTTTGAAGTAATGTTTTACCAGGTACAGGCTCTGTCTACTTATCCAAATTTTAAAGAGGAAGATCGTATATATGTAAACAATTTAAATAATGCCCTCCGGTTAAAACTGAGCAAAGCATATTCTATGCCCTTGTTTAAAATGATAATGGAAGATTATTATAACTTATTCCCGTACATTAAAGTCAGAAAGGGTATATCGAAAGTTAATTTTGCGTTAAGGTTTTCAAAGCGTGAAAAGGATATTGTAATTAAAAGCCTGAAAATAAACTAACAATACATTGTAACATTACTATGGTTATGGCATCCTGATATAATAACGGTAATTTGTTAATTACTATTAGCTTTGCATCTTTATAAAATAAATTAATGAAGACTTATTTCAGACTTCTTTCCTTTGCCAGACCTATCGGTAAGTTTGCCGTTCCATACTTTATCTTAACCTTACTTTCGGTAATATTTAATACGCTTAATCTTGCATTGCTTGCTCCCTTATTAAAAACAATTTTTAACCCGGCTACTACAGAGGTGATAAACAAGCCCGCCAACTGGTGGGATCCTTTAAAAGATTTTAATTACTTTGCTTACACAGCCAATCAACATTATGGCCCCCTGGGTGCTTTAAAGTTTGTTTGTGTTGCCATTGTAGCATCAGTATTACTAAGCAATTTATTTAGGTATTTTTCGCAGCGCATTATGGAAAACCTGCGGATTTATACTTTGCTTAATCTCAGGAAAACAGTTTTTAATAACGTAATGAACCTGCACCTGGGTTATTTTAGTAATGAACGTAAGGGAGATATCCTTTCAAAAATATCAGCCGATGTGCAAGTGGTACAATTCTCGGTTACCGGTACATTGCAGGTTGCGTTTAAAGAGCCCTTTCAACTATTAACCTACCTGATATTTTTATTTGTTATATCGGTTAAGTTAACGTTGTTTTCTATGCTGATCATTCCTGTTTCGGCATTTGTTATATCAAGGATAGTCAAGCGGCTGAAAGAGCAGGCTACTGAGTCGCAACAAACTTACAGTAACATGATCAGTAACCTTGATGAAGCATTATCAGGTATAAAGATCATTAAAGCGTTCAATGCGGTTTCATTTATAAAAGACAGATTTGATCATGAGAACAGGGAATATTCAAGAATAACCCGTTCAATGGCCAAAAGGCAGCAAATGGCCTCACCTGTATCGGAGTTTTTAGGGGTTTTAATGGTGGCTGGTATTGTATTATATGGCGGTTCATTGATTATTAACGGTACTGGTACCTTATCAGCCGACAACTTTATCGTATACATTGCCATGTTTTCGCAAATCATGAGGCCCGCGAAGGCCATATCCGATTCTTTCAGCAATATACATTCCGGTATAGCAGCGGGGGAACGGGTACTGGCACTTATTGATGAAAAGCCACAAATAACAGATGCCCCTGACGCTGTAACCATAACCGATTTTACCAAAAGCGTAAGGTTTGAAAATGTATCTTTTGCTTATAAAAACAAGGTTAAACCAAATGACAAGGGCATTGACCCAGAACCGGATAAATATGTACTGAACAATCTCAACCTCGAAATACCTAAAGGCAAAACGGTAGCCTTGGTTGGTCCGTCAGGCGGAGGTAAATCAACCCTGATGGATCTGCTGCCCCGGTTTATTGAACCACAGATGGGTACTATATATATTGATGGTATAAATATACAAGCGGTTACTATGGAATCATTAAGGGCACAAATGGGTATTGTGAACCAGGAGTCGATATTGTTTAATGATACCATATTTAATAACATAGCCTTTGGCAAAACAGGGGTAACGCAAGAGGAGGTTGAAGCCGCTGCGCGGATTGCCAATGCACATAATTTTATCATGGAAACTGAAAAAGGCTATCAGACCAATACAGGCGACAGAGGGACAAAACTTTCGGGCGGGCAGCGGCAACGGATCTGTATTGCCCGGGCTGTATTGAACAACCCGCCTATTATGCTGCTTGATGAAGCTACCTCAGCATTGGATACCGAATCTGAAAAACTGGTGCAGGACGCGTTGAACAATTTGATGAAAAACCGTACCTCGCTTATCATAGCACACCGCCTCAGTACGATACAAAATGCCGATATTATTATTGTATTGGAGAAAGGCTGCGTAGTTGAGCAGGGCTCGCACCTTGAACTGTTGCAAAACAACGGGCTGTACAAGAAGCTGATAGATATGCAAACTTTTAATGCCGATTAATAAATAGTGGGTAAAAGTTAAATTAATCCCGATGAGAATGAATAGTCGGTGGTTGTTGATTTCTGGCCCCCGGTTTTTAAAGCCTACGGATATGAAGTTTAACTTTCCGCAAGTTGTTTATTACTCACCCGGGTACTATCTAAAGTCAGGTACTTTTTAAGAATGTAAAAATTCAATTTCAGAAAAAGCTTTAGATCAAGCGTTAAGAATTTGTTATCTTTCCATAATATATTAAATGCTGCTGAAATGGGATACTCAAATTTAATCAGTTGTTCTATAAAATCTTTAAATGTTGTTTTTTCGATATAAATAACCTGTTTAGGAGTAAGCGGTTCAATATTTACAGGTAAATGTTTACTCCATTTATCATGCAGCTTTAAATTTTCTTTCATCCATGTACTGTCGTATCGTCCTTCCGAAAGATGGTCGAGTAAAACCTCAAACGTAACAGCAACCTTATATTTTTGGCCAATCGATAAAGAAAAATCGATGTCATATCCGTGGAATCCCCGGAAGGTATTTTCATCAAACATGATTTCTCTCGCAATTTTTCTGGTGGTGCAAAGCCACACCCCATCAACACAAGCTACCTCGGATATTGATTCGTTGTTAGGATTGCGATTAATATGTTTGGTTTTCTTTTCCTTATACTTAAAGGATTGTAATAAGTTAGTATAGGTAGTGTCAATGCCTGTGCCTCCCCAGCCAGAAGGTGTAACAGGTTTATAGCTACTGCCGGCAACACCAACTAAGCCTAACTCCGGATCGTTATGAAATAATTGAACGGTTTTTTGCCCCCAGTTATCGGTTTTAATCAGCACGTCTTCGTGCATGAAGCATAAAATATCATACCGGGCCTTTAAAATTCCCCTATTGTAAACGGAGCAGATTCCCTGTTGGCCATCGCTGTTATCGGTGGCAATAATTTCATATGGAACACCGATGGTTGCTGAAATATTTTCACTTACCTGCTTAAGGAGATTTTTATTGGCCGAACAAATAATTACAGATATCATAGGGAAATGGCAAATGTAAGCTATATTAATAGTTAATTAAGTTAAATAACTCTTTACGCGAGTTTTTGTTATGCGCTAAAACCATAAATACGCAAAATGCTGTAGGTTTGCTACAGCATTTTGTGTCATTTTTGCAGGAAAATGTTTAATAATATGCAATTTATTGAAACTTAAATCCTAAGCCAATTTGCCAAACCTGGTTACGAAAATCGGGTAGATCGGCTTCATTAGAGCTGTTCCTGGAAAGGTCAATGTTATAACGGCCTCTGATCTCCACATTGCGGTTAATATCAAAACTAAGGCCTACAACACCGGCAACATAGCTTTGATCACCTTCGTGCCCATCATAGCGGGTTTCTACATTGGTGCCAAAGTCACGGTAAGTATCTCTTTGCGAAGTTAAAAAGGTAAGCTGAGGGCCGATTAAGAAATTAAACCCGGGCACGATCTTGAATTTTGCCAATAAGGGAACGTCGATATAGTTGGTACGTTCAGTAAAATGGGCATTTTCAAGGTCGGCACTGTACCCCTTTTGCGAAAATAATACTTCGGGTGCGAATGAAAAATAATTTGTAACAGGAACATCCAGTGTAAGCCCCACATTGAAGGCCGCAATACTGTTTGAGCTAAAACGGGAATCATAAGCATCAAGCGAATTTGCAACGTTGAGGCCAGCGGTAAAACCCACTTTGATCTGATTCTCATTATACGGTCTGCGTTGTTCATGCCTTACATAGCGGCGTGGTGGCCTGCGGTAAGGGCCATTATAGTTTTGCGCGCTGGCAGCGCCGGCTGCAAATAAACATATTGCAAAAAAGATAAATTTTTTCATTTTTTATTTGTTTTTAACGGTAGCAGAACCAATTACAGATGTTTGTGTTTTATGAATAGGATCTGTAACTGTTCCTTAATTAATTTAATTTGTACATGTATAGATTAAAAATTTATACAAAGGTTTATTTTGAATATCCAATAATTCGTGTTAAACATCAGGAGAGTTGTATTTCTTCATGAAATCTTCAAAAATCCCGATACTTGTTGCTGATTACCCAATACTATTTTATACTACATTCGAACCATGCCAAAATTCAATAACGGTGTTTGCCGCACTTTAATTATAGCACTTCATTTTATTGCGGTTAATGCTTTCGCCCAAAAGACAAGCTATATACAAAGCCTGAATACACAGAACCGCTGGGTTGATTCTGTGTATAACAAACTAAGCCGCAAACAAAGGGTGGCCCAGTTGCTTTTTGTAAGGGCGCATACCAATAAGGGCAAAGCCTATGAAGATTCGGTGGCCCGGGTAATTAAAGAAGAGCAGATTGGCGGTCTGGTGTTTTTTCAGGGCGGCCCAGGCAGACAGGCTACCCTGGTTAATAAATACCAAAGGCTGGCACAGGTACCTTTGCTTATTTCTATGGATGGTGAATGGGGCCTGGGCATGCGCCTGGATTCTACCATATCATACCCCTACCAAATGACGCTGGGCGCCATACAGGATAATAACCTGATATACAAAATGGGGCAACAGGTAGCTTATGATTTTAAGCGCCTGGGGATCCAGATTAACTTTGGGCCCGATATGGATGTCAACAACAATCCCAATAACCCGGTGATCAATTATCGGTCCTTTGGCGATAATATGTATAATGTGGCCAAAAAAGGGATAGCCTATTTTAAGGGCATGCAGGATGCCGGTTTGCTCACTACGGCCAAACACTTTCCGGGGCATGGCGATACCAATGTCGATTCGCATTTTGATCTGCCTTTGTTGCCCTACAATCGTGCCCGCCTGGATTCGCTCGAGGAATATCCTTTTCGGGAGGCTATTAATGCGGGCATCAGCGGTGTAATGATAGCACATATGAGCATCCCCGCACTGGATAGTACTAAACGCTTACCATCAACCTTGTCGCGCCCCATCGTAACGGGTGTTCTTAAAGATTCATTAAGGTTTAAAGGCCTGGTGGTATCCGATGCAATGGAGATGAAAGGGGTTACCAAATATTTTCCTAACGGCGAGGCCGATGTAAAAGCTTTTTTGGCGGGTATTGATATTATTGAATTATCAGAAAATTCAGATCGCGCTGTTAAGCTCATCCGCCGGGCCATACGTAAAGGTTTGATCAGTCAGGAAGAATTTCAAACTAAAGTAAAGAAGGTATTGGCGGCCAAATACTGGGCAGGTCTTAACCGCCGGCCACAGGTTTCACCGGTGAATTTAAGTGAAGACTTGAATCGTCAGACTGCGAAGGATCTGGTACAGCAGTTGAGTGATGCCTCTGTAACTTTGTTAAAAGGTAACTCGGCCGCGCTGAAGCTGAACCCGTTCCTGAAAACAGCCATCGTGAGCATAGGGGTTGAAGCGCCTACCGTTTTTCAGCAGGAAGTAGCTAAAAGTTTTCCGAATTGCCGCATATTCATCGTAGCTAAAAATGCTCCGGCAATAGAAGTGCGAAATATCATGAACTGGGTAAAGCAATACAACCAGGTAATTGTAGGCATACATGATACCCGTTTGCGCCCGCAAAGTAAACTGGATTACAGCAGTGACGTACGCCAGATGATAACCGAGCTTGCTGCCCGCAAGGGTATGGTAATGAGTGTTTTTGCTAATGCTTACACTATTGCAGGTTTACCTGGCATCGAGAAAAGCAATGCACTAATGGTATGTTATCAAATGAGTCCGGAACTGCAAAGGTCGGCAGCCAAAGTAATTGCCGGCACACTAAAGCCAACGGGTAAATTGCCGGTGAGTGTAAATACGTCTTTCCCTACTGGTGCAGGGCTGGGTTTGCAGTAACCCTACCCAATCCTCGCTAAAAAGGCTTTAGGAATGCATAAAAGTCTCTTCTTTTGAGGGAGATTAGAGGGGGTATTTCTTATCTTTACTAAACAATATGCAATCAAATCTTCATAAGTATAACGATAAATTTCAAGCGGCTTTGGCCGGATTAAACCCCGAGCAGTTAGCTGCTGTTAATAAAATGGATGGGCCGGTACTGGTAGTGGCAGGACCGGGTACGGGCAAAACACAGATACTGGCCGCCAGGATAGGTAAAATATTAACCGATACCGACGCCCTGCCCAGTGAGATACTGTGCCTTACCTATACCGATGCCGGGGCGGTGGCCATGCGTAAACGCCTGTTTGAATTTATTGGTCCTGATGCCTATCGCATCAACATATATACCTTTCATGCTTTTTGTAACGAGATCATCCAGGAAAACCTGGAATATTTTGGCAAACTGAACCTGGAATCATTATCTGATCTGGAATCGGCGATGTTGTTCCGTGAGCTGGTTGATGAGTTTGGGAACGATCATTTGCTTAAACGCTTTACTGGAGATATTTACTACGATACCAAGCGTCTTAAAGATCTGTTCTCGACCATGAAACGGGAGAACTGGGACGTTGGTATGATAACAAGGGCTGTTCAGGAGTATCTGGACGATATTCCCAATCGTGAGGAGTTTGTGTACAAACGGGCCAATGCTAAAACCGGCATTAAAGTTGGCGATCCTAAACAAAAGGATATCGATGCCGCCCATGAAACTATGAGCAAACTACTGGCAGCCGTAGGTGAATACAAAAACTACGATGCCAAGATGAAAGCCCGCGGCCGGTATGATTATGACGATATGATCATCTGGGTGCTTAAAGCTTTCCGCGATAATGAAGAGATACTGCGTAAATACCAGGAACGCTATCAGTATATTTTGGTAGATGAATTTCAGGATACCAGC
This sequence comes from Mucilaginibacter sp. NFX135, assembly GCF_048565145.1. NCBI lineage: Bacteria > Pseudomonadati > Bacteroidota > Sphingobacteriia > Sphingobacteriales > Sphingobacteriaceae > Mucilaginibacter > Mucilaginibacter sp. NFX135. The sequence continues at coordinate 5,776,890 of NZ_CP183412.1, read as the reverse complement.
GGTTCGCAAAACGAGTTGCTCCGGTTTTTACTAAGCTACTGGGATGTGCCCAACGTTTTTGTAGTGGGTGATGATGACCAGTCTATCTTTAAATTTCAGGGAGCCAACATGAAAAACATCCTTGATTTTGCTACCGATTATGTGGATACCCTGCACACGGTGGTATTGAAGCATAATTATCGCTCCAATCAACATATCCTGGATATTTCAAGAGCCCTTATTAATAATAATTTTGAAAGGTTAACCAGTCAGCTCAATCTGGATAAGGAGCTGCGCGCATCGCACAGTCGTTTTGCCGAGCTGACCGTGGAACCGGTGATCAACGAATACGAAAACCCCGACCAGGAATTGGTTGATGTATCGGCACAGATCAAAGCATTGATCGATAAGGGTACGCCGCCGGGCGAAATCGCGGTGATCTATCGTAATCACAGCCAGGTGGAAGAGATGATCAAATATCTCGACATCCAGAAGATTGCGGTAAATACCAAGCGCAAGATCGATATCCTGACCCAGCCCTTCGGCGAAAAGATCATCAATATCTTACGCTACCTGGCTATGGAACTGGATTCACCCTATAGTGGCGATGAGTTGTTGTTCGAGATCATGCACTATGATTTCTTTAACATCGCCCCTATTGAAATTGCCAAGGCCAGCATTGCGGTAGCCAAAGAAAATTATGGTGCCGTAACGGGCAATAAGCCCAAAACGTCTATCCGCCGTTATGTTAGTGAGTTACGCCCCCCATCACAAACCGACCTTTTTACCCCGGATAAGGTTACCGCGATGAAGTATCTTATTAATGATATTGATGAGTTGCTGCAATCGGCAGTGAGCAAAACTTTGCAAGCCCTTTTTCAGGATGTAATAGCCAAAATGGGTATCCTGCGTTACATTATGCAACAGACTGATAAAGGTGGACATATGCAAATGCTCACCAGTTTTTTTGATTTCCTGAAGGATGAAAGTCGTAAGAACCCCGAAATTAAGCTCACCGAGCTGATAGCCACCATTGAACTGATGAAGAAGAACGGGATCAGGCTTGATCTGAACCAGGTGATCTTCTCAGATAATGGCGTTAACTTTTTAACTGCTCACGGTTCCAAAGGCCTGGAGTTTGAACATGTGTTTTTTATAGGCTGCGACAAGCGTACCTGGGATAGTAAGGGTCGTAACACCGGCTTCAGCTATCCTGATACCTTAACCCAGGCAGCATCCGATGATATCGCCCAAAAAGAAGAAGGCCGGAGGTTGTTTTATGTAGCGATAACCCGGGCTAAGCAGCATCTTTATATCTCCTATGCTAATAAAGATAAAAAGGCCAAAGACCAGGAAGCAAGTCAGTTTGTAGGCGAAATACTCGCCAGCACCGATCTGCAGGTACATTATCCAAAAGTAACGGAAGGAGCCATGCTCGGTTTTTATCTGACCCAGTTTAGTGAGGCCGAAAAACCAAAGGTGGAATTGCTGGATAAAAATTACATCAACCTGCTGCTGCAAAACTATACGCTGTCGGTAACGCACCTGAGCAGTTATTTGGATTGCCCGTTGCGGTTTTATTTTCAGTGTTTGATCAGGGTGCCATCGGGCAAAAGTCCATCGGCTACATTTGGGCAGGCGGTGCATTGGGCGCTTAATAAAACCTATAAATTGCTCAAGGACAATGATAATGAGTTCCTGTCGACCGAGCAGTTTATGAATGAGTTTCGCTGGTATATGGCCCGCAACAAGGATTCGTTTACCAAGGATGAATATAAATTGCGCGTAGCCTACGGCGAAAAGATATTACCACCTTATTATGAAAAAAATGTAAACCATTGGAATAAGGTGGCCATTACCGAACGCACCATCAAAAATATTGAGATAGGCGGTGTACCGATTAAAGGTAACCTGGATAAGATGGAGTTTGATGGCAAACATGTAACCGTAGTAGATTATAAAACGGGCAAGCTCAAAAACGCGAAAGACAAACTGTTAAGACCTACCAATGATTTCCCGAACGGTGGCGATTACTGGCGCCAGGGTGTATTTTATAAAATACTGGTGGACCACGATCGTACCAATGATTGGGAAGTAGTAAGCACCGTATTTGATTTTGTAGAGCCGGTAAGTGAGGGCGAATATCACCGCGAAAAATTTGTGATCATTCCTGATGATATGGACATAGTGACCTGGCAGATCAAAGATACCTATGCCAAAATAATGGCCCACGATTTTAACACCGGCTGCGGTAAAAAAGAGTGCGACTGGTGCCATTTTGTAAAAAGCAATTTTAAGCAGGTAGACGAAATGTTACAAACCGCAAGCGAGGAAGAAGAGGAATAGGTTCTTTAGCATATTAGGAGACACATGTAATGTGTCTCTACAAAGAAAAAAATGTAGAGACGCATCACATGCGTCTCCTGATTTCAGGTATAAAATATGGAGGATAAATTTCAAAAAAGGTATAGAATTTCCTCTCCGCGTTTAGAGGGATGGGATTATGGATCACATGGACTATATTTTGTAACCATCTGTACAAAAGATCGCATTCCATTTTTTGGCGAAATTATTCAAACTGATATTTCAGAAACTGCGATGCTGAGAAAAGCAAAAATAGCTGAAATTGCATCTGATAACTGGTTGAAAATAGGAGAATTTCATCCCTATGTTATTCCTGAAGACTTTGTTGTTATGCCAGATCACTTACATGGGATATTGTTTTTCAATAAACCGGATAAGACCACATGGGAAACTAATAAATTTGGTGGTCAAAGAAATAATCTCGCATCTGTCTTAAGAGGTTATAAAGGATCCGTAAAGCAATACGCAGATAGGAACAACATTGAATTTTCCTGGCAACCTCGTTATTATGATAGGGTGATAAGAGATAAAAAAGAGCACGAAAATATTCAGGGATATATTTATGATAATCCCGGAAACTGGCTTTTAAATAAACATGGATTTGAAAATTTATATTTATAAAATATGATCCATAGGAGACACATGTAATGTGTCTCTACAAATTAAAAAAAACGTAGAGACGCATCACATGCGTCTCCCAACATAAAAGCATCAAAAACGCATGAAACACCTAAAACTATTCATTCTTCTCTTATTAACCCTGCCTGCCGCGGCACAAACCATCATCAAACCCGATGCAGGTATCAAACAAATGGTGGATGAGGTATCTTCCAAAAATATCGAAGCTACCATCCGCAAACTGGTAACCTTTAAAAGCAGGCATACCCTGAGCGATACCACCAGCAAAACCACCGGGAGCGGTGCGGCGCGCAATTGGATCAAGGCCGAAATGAAAAAATATGCCGCTCTCTCCGGCGGAAGGATGACCGTTCAGTTTGATACGTTTACCCAGCCAAAAGGGACGCGCATTGATAAACCAGTAAAGCTTAAAAATGTACTGGCTATATTAAAGGGTACAGATCCTACGGATACCCGCGTATATATCGTATCTGGTCATTATGATTCGCGCATCAATGATGTGATGGATGCCAATGGGGTTGAACCAGGTGCCAATGACGATGCTTCTGGAACAGCCCTGTCCATGGAGCTGGCCAGGGTGATGGCTAAACGGTCGTTCCCGGCTACCATTATTTTCGCGGCGGTGGTGGGCGAGGAGCAGGGTTTGTATGGATCGGCCAACCTGGCCAAACGTGCCAAAACCGAAAACTGGAATGTAGATGCCATGCTCAATAATGATATTGTAGGCAATACGCACGGCATGGAAACCGACCTGAAAGATAACCGCAGCGTGCGTGTTTTTAGCGATGGTATACCGACCAACGCTACGGATAAACAGGTGGCCGCACTGAAATCATTAGGTGGCGAAAATGATAGCCCTTCACGCGAACTGGCCCGCTATGCCAAGGAAACCGGTGAGCGTTATGTTGACCAGCTGGATGTAAAACTCATCTACCGCCGCGACCGTTATCTGCGTGGCGGCGATCATTTGCCTTTCCTGGAACAGGGCTTCAGCGCGGTACGCTTCACCGAAATGAATGAGGACTTTAATCGCCAGCACCAAAACATCCGTACCGAAAACGGTATGGATTACGGCGACCTGCCCAACTTTGTTGATTTTAACTACGTACAAAAAGTGGCGCGCATGAACCTGTCGATATTGGCCAACCTGGCTTCGGCCCCAGCCCGGCCACAAAACGTAGGCATTATCACCAGCGATCTTACCAATAAAACAAAACTAACCTGGGAGGCCCCGGCTACCGGAAAAAAACCGGCAGGCTACTATGTGCTCATGCGCGAAACCACCAGCGCCTTTTGGGAACGCAAATTTTATGTAACCGATACTACCACCACGCTGGCCTATTCAAAAGATAATTACCTTTTCGCCGTACAAGCTGTTGATGCCGATGGGCACGAGAGTTTGCCGGTTTTTCCTAAACCGGTGAGGTAATAGCCTCACTTCGGCCCTCTCCAAGGGAGAGGAGACTAAAAATACCCTCAATGTCATTTCGATACGAGGTACGAGTGAGAAATCTTATACATGATGCTAAGTGTATAAGAAGATAGTAGAAGATTTCTCTCTCCGTTCGAAATGACAACGATTATTCAGTATGCAAATCAAAGCCCTCTCTTTTGGAGAGGGTTGGGTGAGGCAAATTTTTATTAGTTTTGTGATATGTATTTTTTCAGAAAGAAAGATCCAAACAGACCCAATAACATTAATCTGCGCATTATGCATTTTATTAATGCGCTGGCTATTATTATGTTTTTGGCGGGGATCATTTACAAACTGATACAAGTGTTCATACTTAAAAAATGATGACAATAATAAACACCAATAACGCGCCGGCTCCTATCGGGCCATATAGCCAGGCTACCGTAGCCGGGAACTTTGTATTTGTATCGGGCCAGATTCCCCTTAACCCGGTTACCGGCGAACTGGTAACCACTGGTATTACCGACGAGGCGGTGATGGTGATGGAAAACATCAAAGCCATTTTAACCGAGGCCGGTATCGGCTTTGAGAACATTGTAAAAACCAACATATTTTTAACCGATCTGGGTAATTTTGGTCAGGTGAACGAGGTATACGGAAAATATTTCACCGCCAATTTCCCGGCCCGCGAAACGGTACAAGTATCTGCATTACCCAAAGGTGTAAATGTGGAGATCTCGGTTATTGCTGTAAAGTAAGAGCCTCATTCAACGCTTCCCGTCTGCTGGCGTGAAGCGTTGGGAATAAAACAAACATAAACTACGCGTCATTGCGAGGAACGAAGCAATCTCTATGCTATACAGAGCAAACAGAAAAGTTTGGGACCTGAATGACCGACCTGCCAGTGTAGAGATTGCTTCGTTCCTCGCAATGACGGTGGGTAAAATATTGAGCTTTATCTATGAATCCTTTTCAAACACCGCTTGTATATCTGAAAGGAGTGGGCCAGTCCCGCGCCGAGGTGTTGAAGAAAGAATTGGCGCTCGCTAACTTCGAGGATCTTTTACGGCATTTCCCTTTCCGGTATATCGACCGAACCCGTTTTTATAAGATCAAAGAGATACAGGCCGATCTGCCTTATGTGCAGGTGCTGGCACGTATTGTGAACAAACAGGTTGTCGGCGAAAAGCATACGAAACGCCTGGTAGTTATGGCTAAAGATGATACTGGCCTACTGGAATTGGTATGGTTTAAAGGCATCAACTGGATCGAAAAGACTATTGTGCCCGGGCAGGTATATGTTGTTTTTGGTAAACCCGGCTTTTTTAACGGACAGGCCCAGATGGCCCATCCCGAAATGGAGGTATACTCGCCGGGGGCACAACGGCAGGGTAACGCCAGTCTGCAACCGGTATATAACTCCACGGAAAAACTCAAACAGTTTCAGCTGGACAGCAAAGGCATCCAGAAAATCACCTCCACTTTGCTGGAGCTGCATGCCCGGGATATCCGCGAGAACTTGCCGCTGTACATTATCCAAAAATTCAAGCTCATCAGCCGGGCCGAGGCTTATCGTAATATCCATTTTCCGGCTGATGCTCGTTTACTAAATGAAGCTATTCTGCGGTTAAAATTTGAAGAACTGTTTTTACTGCAGCTTAAATTATTGCGCAACAAATTGTTGCATACACAGAAGTTCAAGGGCAATATTTTTGGGTCTGTTGGGCATTATTTTAATGATTTTTATCACCATAAATTACCTTTTGAGCTTACTACTCCACAAAAACGGGTACTTAAAGAGATAAGACAGGATACCCAGCGCGGTGTACAGATGAACCGCCTGCTGCAAGGCGATGTGGGCAGCGGTAAAACCGTGGTGGCCCTCATGAGTATGCTCATAGCGGTTGACAATGGTTTCCAGGCCTGTATCATGGCGCCTACCGAAATTTTGGCTACCCAACATTACCAAACAGTAAAAAGTTTGGTTGGTGACGATTTTATTGAGGTGGCCCTGCTTACCGGTTCTACCAAACAAAAGGATCGCAGGATATTACACGAAAGGCTGGAGAGTGGCGAGCTTAAAATTCTCATCGGCACGCACGCATTGATCGAAGATAAAGTTCAGTTTAAAAACCTGGGCTTTGTGGTTATTGATGAACAGCACCGTTTTGGGGTAGAGCAAAGGGCCAAGCTATGGCGCAAAAATATTATACCGCCGCATGTATTGGTGATGACAGCCACACCCATTCCCCGCACACTGGCCATGACGCTTTATGGCGACCTGGATGTATCTGTTATTGACGAATTACCTGCCGGCCGTAAACCTATCCAAACGCTTCATTTTTACGAGAACCAGCGCCTGCGCGTATTTGGTTTTATGAAAAGGGAAATAGCCCTGGGCCGGCAGATCTACGTGGTATACCCGCTGATACAGGAAAGCGAAAAGCTCGATCTGAAAAACCTGGAAGATGGCATCGCGGTGATGTCGCGCGAGTTTCCACTGCCCGATTATCGTATCAGTATTGTACATGGTAAACTGAAAGCGGCCGACAAGGAATTTGAAATGCAGCGTTTTATCAAAGGTGAAACGCAGATCATGGTAGCCACTACGGTGATTGAGGTAGGGGTTAACGTGCCCAATGCCTCGGTGATGATCATCGAAAATGCCGAGCGTTTTGGTCTGTCGCAGTTGCACCAGTTACGCGGTAGGGTAGGGCGTGGGGCCGAGCAATCCTACTGTATTTTGATGAGCAGCCACAAGCTGAGCCACGATGGCAAGATCAGGCTCGAGACCATGGTAAAAACCAATAACGGTTTTGAAATATCTGAGATCGATCTGCAATTGCGTGGTCCCGGCAACCTGGAAGGCACCCAGCAAAGTGGTGTGCTCGATCTTAAATTAGCCAACCTGGCTACCGACCAGGAATTATTATTCAAAGTACGCAAGATTGTTGAACAGATCTTCGAAAAGGACCCTCAACTGGCCCTCCCCGAAAACCAGGTGCTGCATCATGCCTTTGAAACCAAAAACGCTGGTTTAAGCTGGGATAAGATATCGTGATAGCATGTTCGGATAATACCTTGCGTTCGTTTAATAATCACGGTGTGGTAAGATAAAATATTAGCTATACATATATTGAATTGATTCTTATTGCATATGCTCCGTTAGGAGCAACCTATTTGTAGCATACCAGGTAAAATATCTTTTGCTCCGTAGGTGCAACCCTAAATAAACTGCTATGCTGTATAAGGGTAGCCTCTACGAGGCATAAATACGAACATGAATTTGACTACAAATGGGTAGCTCCTAACGGAGCACACATGCTTTAAAATATCAATCTTGCACTCGCGGTTGCAAACGAGCGAAAGGGAATGTAAAGCGGAAATGATATCCAGATACTCCTTTTTTCCTTCAAAATATTACATTTGTTAAAACTGATCTTAATATCACATGAAGAAATTTTCCCTGGTGCTGGCTGCACTTTTTACAGCTTCCCTGCTACAAGCGCAGGACTCCTTAACTATTCGTAAAATTTATGATGAGGCCCTTGTAAACGGCAAGGCCTATGAAAGCCTGCATTATCTGTGTAAAAATATTGGCGGGCGCCTAAGCGGTTCGGCCAACGCGCAAAAAGCGGTGGAGTGGAGCAAAAAGCTAATGGAAAGCTATGGCTTTGATAAGGTTTATTTGCAAGAGGTAATGGTGCCGCATTGGGTTCGTGGTGCAAAGGAGACCGCTTTTATTATTGATGGTAAAACCCGTATTCCTGTGCCTATCGCTGCATTGGGAATGACCATAGCTACGCCCAAAGAAGGTATCACCGCCAATGTGGTAGAGGTACGGAGTCTGAAAGAACTGGAGACACTGGGTGAAAGCGTGATCAAAGGCAAGATCGTTTTCTTTAATCGTCCGTTTGATCCACGTTTCATCGAAACCGGGCATGCCTATGGTACTGCCGGCGACCAACGTTTTATCGGACCTGCCGCAGCAGCCAAATATGGAGCTGTAGGTGTTATTGTACGCTCCTTGACGGAAAGCATTGACGATTATCCGCATACCGGCGCTACGTTGTCTGGCCCAGGCACTCAGCTGATACCTGCAGCTGCCATATCAACCAAAGCAGCTGATAAACTGAGCAATATGCTGCGTTTGCGCAAACTGCCATTGATAAAATTTTACTTTAAACAAAACTGCCAGTTATTGCCCGATGTATTATCCTACAACGTGATCGGCGAGTTGACCGGTACCGAAAACCCTAATAAATTTATCAGCGTAGGCGGCCACCTGGATTCATGGGACCTGGCCGAAGGCGCACATGATGATGGTACGGGCGTCATGCAATCGGCCGAGGTACTGCGCATATTTAAAGCGATAGGTTACCGACCTAAAAACTCGGTACGGGCTGTATTTTTTATGAATGAGGAGAACGGCCATAAAGGCGGTACCAAATATGCCGAACTGGCTGTGCAAAATAAAGAACAACACATTGCTGCCATAGAAACAGATGAAGGCGGTTTTACCCCGCGCGGATTTAGTTTTGACGGTGTATCCAACGATTTTATCAAAAACATCAACAGTAAATACAAAGCCATCCTGGAGCCTTACGAGGTTGATAAACTAACCATCGGCGGCAGTGGTACCGATATTGAACCGATGAAAGAAAAACTGCCAGGCGTAGTGCTGATCGGTTACCGTCCGGATTCGCAACGTTATTTTGATATTCACCATACTCCGAATGATGTGTTTGAAAACGTAAATAAACGCGAGCTGGAGCTGGGCGCCGCCGGCATGGCAGCGTTTATTTACCTGATAGATCAGCATGGGTTGTAGATGTGCAGATGTGCAAATTTCAGATGTGCAGATTGTCTGATTGATCAAATAGGAATCTTTCCCGCCGTCTGTGTCCTCACAGGCGGCTTTTTATTGCGTTAAGGATAGCAGCGGATACCGGCCTTGCGACTAAGGCCTGAGTAGTATGAGCGGATAGCCGGCCCCGACTCAGGAGGGAACGCCATGAGAAAATAAACCTAAATAATGCTCTCATAAACCAAATTTTGTTATGCGGCCAAAATGAAAGATCTATTGAACAGCATTCATACTGAAGAAGATCCTTCGCTATCGCTCAGGATGACAAATTTTATATTGCTTTTTCGAGACCAACAATTACCCTAATTTGTCCAATAAAAAACCTGCCATCGCATTTAATAATCCCAAAATGGTATCGTAAATTTGCAGTACATCTAAAACAACACTGTGACCGAAGACGGAGATAGTAAACCTCAGAAAGTAGATTCCTTTGCAGCATTGCGATACAAAGATTTCAGATCTTACATTGGCATGCGCTTTTGTTTCACCTTTGCTTATCAAATGCAGGCCGTTGTTATCGGCTTTTATATTTACCAGATCACCAAAAGTGTTTTTGCACTGGGCCTGGTGGGCCTTTGCGAGGCTATACCGGCCATAGGCATAGCGCTGTATGGCGGCTACATTGCCGATAAGTCCGAAAAGCGCAAAATGCTGCTCATCATATTTGCTATGGTGATCCTCACTTCGCTGGTGATGTTTACCGTTACGCTCGATAGCATGCACAGTATAATACACAAAGACTGGATTGTGCCCATTATTTTTGCCATGATATTTTGTAATGGTATAGCCCGAGCGTTTTACGGCCCGGCTACTTTTACAGTTTACGCCCATAGCATTCCCAAAGAGATTTACCCTAACGGCAGTACCTGGAGCAGTTCCAGCTGGCAGGTGGCTTCTATTGTCGGGCCGGCAGCGGGTGGATTGATCTATGGCTATGCCGGTAAAATAGTTCCTGGTTTAAGTGGTATTACGGCAACATTCTCGGTTATTATATTTTTTCTGCTGATATCATTGGTGCTGGTTTTTTTCCTGCGCAAATATCCGCCGGTTTTTGTGCCCAAAGAAAGTATCTGGAAAAGCCTGTCAGAAGGGATCCATTTTGTGTTCCATAATAAAATGATGATCGGTGCTATGAGTCTGGATCTATTCTCGGTATTTTTTGGTGGCGCGGTAGCTTTGCTGCCCGTATTTGCCAATGAGATACTGAAAGTAGGTGCCGAAGGTTTGGGCATTATGCGTGCCACAGCATCACTGGGCGCGGTACTCACCATGCTGGTGATGACGCGGTTTTCGCCCATGGGTAAACCCTGGCGCAACCTGTTGATAGCGGTTACCGGCTTTGGTTTAAGTATCATTTGCTTTGGCTTATCGCGCAGTTTTTATCTGTCGCTTTTCTTCATATTTACCGAGGGTGCTTTTGACAGTATCAGCGTAATTATCCGCGGTACCATTATGCAATTGTTAACGCCCGATCATATGCGTGGCCGGGTATCAGCCGTAAACCAGATGTTCATTGGCTCATCCAACGAGATCGGTGCTTTTGAATCCGGAACCGCGGCCCGTTTGCTGGGCACCGTACCTGCCGTAATATTTGGCGGCAGCATGACCATGCTTATTGTAGGTATCACTTATCTCAAAACCAAAAAACTCATTCCATTGTCGCTTAACCAGATTCAGCCGCCTGCTGAGGTCGAAGTTAAGCCTGTTGTGTAAAAGCTTCACCCTGCCCTCTCCAAAGGAGAGGGTTCTGATACTTTTATACAGAATAGCCATTTGAATTTATCACGTTTATTTCAAAGTCCTCTCCTTTGGAGAGGATTATTACATGAGGGCTTCGCCGTTTAGATGAGGCTTTCTGCAGCTGAAGTTAAGCCTGTTGTGTAACAGATATATGTCAGTTGCGTCTTAGTTATTATCAATTGAACTTTATAACTTAGATTTTTTAGGACTGACATTTAAAAAACAATTTATGAGAATAACAAAATGGGCTTTGGTGGCTATTCCTGTCGCTATTTTAGCGTCATGCGGCCAAAAAAAGGAGTCGTCATCAACGGATGATGCCCCTAAACGCACCGTATTTTTTGATAAAACAGGTATGGACACCACGGTAAAACCCGGCGACAATTTTTATTTGTACGCGAGCGGTGCATGGTTAAAAAAAACCGAGATACCAGCATCGCAGCGCGGATGGGGTTCGTTTTATACGCTGTATGATGATAACCAGAAAAACCTGCACAAAATACTGGAAGAAATTACCAAACAGGATAACGCTGCAGGCAGCAAGGAGCAAAAAGTGGCCGATCTGTACACCAGCGGTATGGATACCGTAGGAATCGAAAAGCTGGGTTATGAGCCTGTTAAGCCCGTACTGGCAAAAATTGCCGCGGTGAAGGATTATAAAGGATTGATAAGCCTGGCGGCCGATAGCTATAAAGAGGGCAGCGGCTTTTTATTAGGATTTTACGTATCCCCGGACGACCGTATCAGCACCCAAAATATCGCTCATTTTGACCAGGCGGGTTTAGGCTTACCTAACCGCGACTATTATTTCAACAGCGACTCGGCTACGGTTAAAATACGTGCCGCCTATGTAAAATACATAGCCAAATTGTTTACGCTGACTGGTGTTGACGAAGCTACGGCAACTAAAAAAGCCGATGGTATCTTAAAACTGGAAACCTTGATAGCTAAATCGCACCTGACACCAACCGAACTGCGCGACCCGGTTAAGAACTACAATAAATTCGCCGTTGCGGATTTGCAAAAACAGGTCCCGGATATCGACCTAAAGGATGCTTTTAAACACCTGGAGCTAAGTGCAGATACCGTTTTGGTGGGTCAGCCTGCTTATTTTAAAGCGTTGGATGGCCTTTTAAAATCTGAACCTATTGAGGTTTGGAAAGATAAGGCAACTTTTACTGCTTTAGATAACGCTTCAACAGCCCTGAGTAAAGCTTTCAGAGATGCCAACTTTGAGTTTAACGGCAAAACGTTGAGTGGTAAAAAACAAGAACAGGAGCGTTGGAAAACCGTTATTGAAACCGTTGATGGTGGTATTGGCGAATTATTAGGGCAGCTTTATGTAGAGAAGTATTTTACCCCTGATGCTAAACAACGTATGCTTACGCTGGTAAATAACCTGCAAAGCGTATACAAGGACCGTATTGAAAAACTGGATTGGATGAGCCCCGAAACCAAGGCCAAAGCCTTGGCTAAACTGGCCGCCTTTACCAAGAAAATTGGTTATCCCGATAAATGGAAAACTTATGATGATGTAACGATTAGTAAGGATGCTTATTACAAAAATCAGGAATCCATTGCCCGTCATCATTATAATGAAATGATCAAAAAAGCAGGCAAACCGGTTGATAAAACCGAATGGGGCATGACACCGCCAACCGTTAACGCCTATTATAACCCCACCTTTAATGAGATCGTTTTTCCGGCTGGTATATTGCAATTTCCTTTCTTTGATAAGGATGCCGATGATGCTATTAATTATGGCGCTATTGGTGCGGTTATCGGTCACGAAATGACCCATGGTTTTGATGATCAAGGTCGCCAGTACGATAAAGACGGTAACCTGAAAGACTGGTGGACAAAAGCCGATGCTGATAAGTTTAAAAGTCGTGTAGGCCTGATGATCGAACAGTACAACAAATTCACTGTATTGAACAACCTGCATGTAAACGGCAGCCTTACCCAGGGTGAAAACCTGGCCGATATTGGCGGTGTAGCAATCGCTTACGAAGCGTTCAAAAGAACCGAGCAGGGTAAAGGCGATGCCAAAATCGATGGTTTTACGCCAGATCAGCGTTTCTTCCTGTCGTTTGGCCAGGTATGGCGCATCAAAACCCGCGACGAAACTATGCGTATGCGTATCAGCGTTGACCCGCACTCACCAGAGATGTACCGTGTGAACGGTCCGCTGTCAAACACCCCTGCATTTTACAAAGCATTTGACGTAAAACCCGGCGACAAACTTTACCGCCCTGAAAATGAGCGTGTGAAGGTTTGGTAGATATAATTGCCCGCGAGGACACAGACAATGGGAAAAATAAAAAGTTCCACCTGAAACCAGGTGGGACTTTTTATTTTATGAGTAACGTCATGCGGAACTTGTTTCACTGTTGTCCGGTAAAGGTTTTTACGATTTTACTTCCGCGGACAACAGTGAAACAAGTTCAGGATGACCTGCTTTTTGGGCTTTTAGCTTTCTGCTTTAAGCTAATACGCTCTCTACCCAGGCCTTACCCCAGTTGTCAAGCTCATCGGCAGTCCAGAGTAATGGATAAAATATCCGTTTCTGGAAACGGGGAGGCAGGTACTTTTGCCAGTTGGTACCGCCGGTGGCTTTGATCTCTTCGGGCTCGCGGTTCAGGTATCTTACCGCCGATTTATAGTGCGATAACGGCCAGTTGATATTCACGTTCACGTCCAGTTGTTTAAGCTCCAGTTTGAGTTCGGGTGTTAATTGTCCGGCGGTTTCAAACTGGCAGGCCAAGGCGTTAAAGTTGTGGTTAACGCTGGCTTTGCCCAATTCAATAAATGTTTTGGAATATTTTTTCTCAAATTGTTTAAGGGTGAGTGTCTTTTTGCCGGTGGATAGTTCTGTCGCGCCAAATTTCCAGTATAGGTACTCAAACTGGTCTTCAATGGAGGCCTTGCTGAGTTCCAGACGTTTGTCTTTATCAACCAGGTTAATGAAATCGGTGGCATATATCTCAATCATACGGTACTGGCCCGATTGAAATCCGCTGGCTGGTAATAACGACATCCGGAATTTCAGGAATTGCTCTTTTTCCATCCCATCAACCATGATCTCGAATGATTGGGTAAGGGCGCCAAAATACCGGTTGATGCGTTTTAACCTCGCGGTAAAAAAATCAACCGTTAGCGGCTGTGCTTCGGCAATTTGCCGGCACTCATGCAGGGCCAGTTTAAAATACAGTTCGGTGATCTGGTGATAAATAATGAATATCTCCTCATCAGGAAAGGGTGTTTTGGGGCTCTGTAAACTTAGTAGGGTATCCAGGTGGATATAATCCCAGTAGGTTAAAAAGTCGGCATGCAGCAGACCGTCGAGGTAGGAGGTCATGTCCTGCCCCATGGCTTCATATTTTTCCTGCAAACGTGCCAGGCGATCTTCAATTTCAGGATGGAAATGCATAATCAAAGGTAGTAAAAATGAGATATCGGCAAATTGGTATGATATCTGCAAAAAGCAGAAACATTTTTGCGGCATAAATGTCTTTATAGCAATTATCTGAACCGGAATTTTCAGAATGTAAGGATTTTCAGAATTGTACTTAGTTATTCTGTTAATTGAATAATTCTGTAAATTCTGATCAAAAGCATTAAACCTCATGAAGATCAGTAAAATACTTATAGGGATTGACGATAGCGCTTATGCGCGCAATGCCGCTGCTTATGGCTTTGATATGGCCCGGGATTATAAAGCCGCTGTAGGCTTGGTGCACATCATCGAACCCATTGTCATGCCTTCGACACCTGCAGATAATTTAACCGGAACACCTATGGATAGCACTTTTGGCATTCAGGACGTGGAGTTAAACGAGGTACAAAACAGCCAAACAGAAATGCTTATCGCTAATACCATCAAAGAATTTGGAGATGGGGTGGAAATAACAGCCTTTAAGCAATACGGCTCCCGGGCCGAAGGGATAATTGACTGCTGTAAAGAGTTTAATGCTGATATGATTGTAATTGGCACACACAAACGTTCAGGCTTCGACCGTTTGCTCATCGGCAGCGTTGCCGAGCATGTGGTGCGCCATTCGGCAGTTCCGGTGCTGGTGGTGCCGTTTGTGGAATAAGGCTGTTTAGGTTTTACGTGGTACGTTTTACGTTATAAGATTTTTGAATCTTTTAAACGTACTACGTAAAACATATAACTCACAACGTATTAATACAGCAACCTAAACTTAATGGTATGCTCAATAGCTTTTAGCTCGTTAAGTACCTGCGGATCATAACCGGTGTTTACATCGGTAATTACATAGCCTATCTGGGCGTTAGTAACCAAAAATTCGCCTACTATATTGATATTGTGGCGAGCAAATACTTCGTTTATTTTGGCCAGTATACCTGGTATGTTTTTGTGGATATGTATAAGCCGGTGGGCATTACTTACACGAGGTGGCTGCAGATCGGGAAAGTTACAGCTGGTATGTGTTTTACCCTCATTCATAAAAGCCATTACGCGACGAGGTATAAAATCGTTATTGTGTGGGTTATGTTTAGGATCGTCAAATATGATGATACCACTTTCTGTAGCCACATCAGCCAGCTTACGACTGCTTTTGCCAAAAATACCGATCACTTTTAGTCTGCCCGCGTTTTGTACCTGTTCAGGAGTGGGCTGATTAGCTTCGTCACAAAATAAAACACCGGCTTCTTCCAGGTATTTTTCTTCAATGCTTTCGCGGTGGCGCAGGTTATAGCCTTCTTTTTTCATTTGCGCCAGCGCGTCATCATCCACATTACCTACTATGAGGCATTTGATGCGGTTTTTTGGATATGATATAGCGCGCGGCAGTTTATTGAGGTATAAAAACTCGTCGAAGCTGGGTGTTATGTGATCGGCTTTTTCGGCTACCGATTTGCGTTCGATGTTTTCGGTAAAGGCGAAGAATTTTTTGATCATGCCCGATTCCTTCAGCTGGAAATCCGAATAACCATCACCAATACCATAAATATCGCCGGGGAGCTGAAGCTCTTTCAGTAGTTTAACCTTACCACCTTCTTGTGACAATGGATTTTCACGATCATAGCCAATGATCTTGCCATCCTCGTCAAACACGAATGTGTTGGCGTAGATGTTTTCTTTTTTGATATGATATTCGGTAACAACCGGGGTAATAAACTCCTTAAAGCCACCAGATACGATGAGAACCTCGTCCTGATGATTTTTAAAGAATATGGTATTCCGAGAAAAAGACGTGGATACTTTTTTCTTAAGATGGGTAATGAGTTGCTTTAAATGATCGCGGTTGGCCTCTAATAGTTTAACGCGGTTTTCCAAACTTTGGGTAAATGACAACCGGCCTTCCATTGAAGCGTTGGTCAGATCTTCTATCTGTTTATAAATGTCCTCCCGGTTGGGGTGATTTTTGAGGGAAATGCGGGCCAGTTCGTCAAGGGCCTCTACCTGTGTAAACGTGCTGTCGAAATCAATAATAAAGTACTGCTCCATCTTGGGCGCAAATGTGCGAATTTTTTTTGTTGGTTCATTAGTTCATTGGGTGATTTAGTTCATTGGTTTTAGCGCACAATTACTCCAACATGATACTAATGAACTAAATCACCCAATGAACTAATGAACATTTAACGCTTTACAAACCTCCGCGATAGTTTCACTCACCGGTTTAAACTCTATGCCGATAGCTTCCCTGATCTTTGAATTATCGAAATTGCGGACCTCGGAAGCTGCCCGTGCCGAAACCTTATCAATAGCAGGTGATCCACCGGTTAAGGCAGCCAGTACAGTTGCGCCGCGCCAGGCCAGACCCATCATCCAGGGTTTGGCTAATTTGGATGGTGGTTTTATGCCAAAATCACGGGCGATTTCGGTGGTCATATTCTGATAAGTATAATTTTCTGCGCTGATGATATAACGCTCGGCAGTAATATCGCTGTTCATGAGGGCAACCATACATTTGGCCACATCCTCCACATCAACAAAACCACCGCTGCCACCGGTATAATATTTAAGTCCCTTTTGTACGGTTTTGAATAATGCACCCGTACCAGATGTACCAGCGCTTGCCCCTAAAATAAGGGAAGGGTTAACAATCACGGCATCCAGGCCTTCGGCTATGCCCCGCCATACTTCCATTTCACTTTCCAGCTTGGATATGGCATAACCATCGTTCTCTGTTGATTGCTCCAGGTGATGGTTCTCGGTGATCAGCTCCCCCGGTTTGGCTATACCAATGGCAGCTATGGAGCTTACATGAACCATCCGTATGCCGCGCTCGGTACACAGGTTAACCACATTAGCCGTACCCGTAACATTGGTATTGATCATGGGAGCTTTATCGGCCTGTTTTAAAGATACCCAGGCAGCGCAATGATAAACCTGTGTAACACCTTCCAGCGCGTCGGCCAAAGCAAATATATCCAGCATATCAGCGTCAACCCATTCTATTTGCGTTTGATAGGGGGTTAACAGTGTGGGTATCCTGGAAGTACTCCTTTTTGTGCAACGGATGTGTTGGCCTGAATTCACCAGCAGTTTTGCCAGTTCAGCTCCTAAAAAACCTGTTGCGCCGGTGATCAGTATCATATGTGCAAATGTGATAATAAATGTGCAGATTTTAGATGTGCGGATATGCAGATGTGGGAAATGATTTTCTCGTGGGTAAATTAACTTCAATTCCAATAATTCATTAATTCTGAAAATTTGGGTTCAGACAAAAAATCTGCACATTTGCACATCTGCATATTTGCACATTAAAACATTATGTCCTTAGCTGATTTTTTTACACCTATTGATCTTAAAAAGATCGCTCCTAAAAAGGGATATTATACCAGCCAGCTTGGCGATAAAATTGTGCATTATTCTGTCGATTTTCCCGATCTGGAAGAAAAAACCGACCTGGCCATCATTGGTGTTATGGATGATCGTAATGCTACCGATAATCAGGGTTGTGCCCTTGGTCCCGATTATATCCGCGAAAAACTTTTCCAGCTTTATGAAGGTGGCTACAGTGTAAAAATTGCCGATTTGGGTAATATACGCGCCGGCGCCACAGTGACTGATACTTATTTCGCGCTTAAAACCGTAGTGGCCGAGCTCATTAAAAAAGATATTATTCCTATTATATTAGGCGGCGGTCAGGACTTGACCTATGCGCAATACCTGGGCTATGAAGAGCTGGAACAAAAGGTTGATCTGGTGGTGATCGACTCGCATTTTGACCTGGATGAGGACGATATCCAGGGCGGCATTGAAACCACCTCAACATCCTATCTCAACAAAATATTTTTGCATGAGCCTAATTTCCTGTTCAATTACAGCAACCTGGGTTACCAAACTTATTTTGTAAGTCAGGAGAGCCTGAGGGTAATGGAGAAGCTTTATTTTGATGTACACCGCCTGGGCGAGCTTACCGGCAATGTGGCAGTTACCGAGCCGGCCATCCGTAATGCGAGTATGATTAGTTTTGATGTTGGGGCCATCCGATCTGCCGATGCCATGGGCAATGCCAATGCCACGCCCAACGGTTTTTACGGTGAAGAAGCTTGTCAGCTTTGCCGTTATGCCGGTTTTAATGATAAGCTAACCTCCATTGGTTTCTATGAATTTAACCCGGCTTATGACAGCAACGGTCAAACCGCTACGCAGCTGGCGCAAATGATCTGGTATTTTATTGAGGGAGTTTATAACCGTAAGCGCGATTTTCCGCTCAACCCAAAAAGTCAATACCTCATCTATAAAACAAGTTTAAAGCACGAAGATCAGGAAGTGGTGTTTGTAAAAAGCAAGAAATCTGACCGCTGGTGGATGCAGGTGCCGTACCCCACAGGTGGATCCCGGAATGAGCGTTTTCACCTGGTGCCCTGCAGTTATGCCGATTATAAAATGGCAGCTTCTGGCGAATTACCTGATCTTTGGTGGCGCACTTACCAAAAATTAAACTGATAAATTATAATTCAACCGGCATTCTTGCGTTATGAATGCTTATAGTTTTGATATTCTGATGAAGAAACTGATTTTCTCTATGGCGGCTATGCTGCCCTTAATGGCATTTGCCCAAACTTCTGACACTTTTACTATCAATGGTAAAGTAGGCGCTCTTGGTGCTCCCGCCAAAGTGTACCTGATATACCAGTTGGGTTCCAATAATGTGGTGGATTCATCGAGCGTAACCACCGGTAGTTTTAGCTTTAAGGGATCCATATTAAACCCGGTGAATGCAACTTTGGCACTGGATTATAAAGGTATTGGTCTGAACAAATTTATTCAGCAAAACTATCCCGACGGCGGTCCATCAAACACAGCGGATGATTTGAATCTTTTCCTGGAAAAAGGGACGATAACCGTCAATAGTAAAGATTCGCTTTCTAAATCACTCATTTCGGGTTCGGTTTTAAATGATGATAACCGGAGGCTTACCGGGCAACTGGCCGCGATTAATAAAAAAGCACAGGCATTAATGGCTGAAGCCAAAGCTGCTACACCCGATCAGCAAAAAGCGCCTGATTTTCAGGCCAGGATGCAGGCCCGTTATAAAAACATCCAGGCCGAACAAAAGGCAGTGCTCAAAAATTTTATTACCAACAACCCGAATAGTTATCTGAGTTTGCTGGCTATAAATTCCGTAGCAGGACCAGCACCTGACCCTACGGAGATTGAACCCTTATTTAATGGTTTATCTCAAAGCTTGCGGGATTCCGAGAGCGGTAAAAACCTGAAACACGGTATTGACGCATTAAAAGTAACCGCCATAGGAGCCGTAGCGCCAGATTTTATACAGAATGATGTAAACGGTGCACCGGTTAAGCTATCATCATTTAGGGGGAAATATGTGCTGATTGATTTTTGGGCGTCCTGGTGTGGCCCTTGCCGTCAGGAAAACCCAAACGTGGTACGTAACTATAATAAATATAAAACCAAAAACTTCACCGTATTAGGGGTATCATTGGATAAGCCCGAAGGCAAATCAGCCTGGCTGGCCGCAATTAAAAGCGACGGATTGGAGTGGACGCAAGTATCCGATCTTAAATTCTGGAATAATGAAGCTGCAGGGCTTTACCAGGTAAGCTCTATCCCCCAAAATTTCCTGATTGACCCTAACGGTAAGATCATTGCCAAAAACCTGCGTGGTGAAGACCTGGACGCCAAATTGCAGGAGCTATTTGGTAAAATATAGTATTGTGGTATTAGTACGGTAATATTTTAATTAATAAGTATTTATATAATTAAAATATTACTATTTTGCCGTATGAACAGCACCGCACTAAAAAAGATAGCTTTATTAGCATTGGCAGGCATGCCGGCTATAGGTTTTGCACAGGATGCAAAATATACCATTCAGGGAAAAATTGGTGACAATAACGCACCCGCAAAAGTATACCTGGAATACCGTAAACAAGGTAAAACTATAATTGACTCGGTTACTTTGGCCGGGGGTAAGTTCCAGTTTGCGGGCGTAACAGGTAGTGATCCGGTTAATGCTTACCTAGTGTTTAACAACAAAGGTAATGGCGCTAATAATAGTGACGATTACCGTTCCATTTATATTGAAGCCGGAACCGTTAACGTAACTACTGCCGATCTGCTGGCCAATGCCAAAGTTGACGGGCCCAAAACCAATAAGGATAACGAAAAATATAAGCTGGCTCAAAAGCCGATAAATGATGCTTATGAGGCTCTTGCCGCTAAACGTAAAGCCGCAACGCCCGAGCAACAAGCCGATCCGGCGTTTGCCAAGCAACTGTCTGCCGAGGAAAAAGCCATTGACGATAAAAGCACACTTGTTGATAAACAATTCATTAAAGACAATCCTGATTCTTACATCAGCCTGAATGCGCTGGAAGGCTATGCTTATAGTGCCGACTATGTAGATATTGAACCTTTATTCACTGCTTTAACGCCTGCTGTAAAGGAAACAGAGGCCGGTAAAAAATTCGCTGAGCGTATGCCTAAGCTCAAAGCGGTTGCTTTGGGTGCAACAGCGCCTGAATTTGCCGAAGCCGATACCAGCGGTAAGGAGATCAGCCTGTCGTCATTCCGTGGAAAATATGTGCTGATTGATTTCTGGGCTTCATGGTGCGGCCCATGTCGCAGGGAAAACCCGAACGTTGTGGTGGCTTACAATAAATATAAAAACAAAAAATTTACTATTCTGGGCGTGTCTTTAGACCGACCAAATGCTAAAGATAAATGGCTGGCAGCTATTCATAAAGATGGCCTGACCTGGAATCATGTATCCGACCTGAAATTCTGGGATAGTAAAGCTGCCGCGTTATATGCAGTGCGCGGCATTCCACAAAACTTTTTATTGGATCCCGACGGCAAGATCATCGCCAAAAACCTGAGAGGCGAAGAACTTGAAAATAAACTGGCCCAAATTTTCGGGAAGATATAAATGGTTTATCAGCTCATTGGTTCACTGGTTCATTGGTGAACATGTACAAAAAGCCAGATTGCTATTTAGACGATCTGGCTTTTTCATGAGATGATGGTTTTATTGAACTATGTCCCCAATGAACTAATGAACAGGTGAACCAATGAACTACAACAGATCAAACCCAATATCTCTTCTGAAATACATGCCATCGTAATAAATGCGACTGGCATCGGCGGTGGCTTGTTGCAGGGCTTTAAACATATTGTCCTGTAGAGTTGTAATCGCCAAAACACGACCGCCAGTGGTGATCACGTTATCGCCATCGGTTGATGTACCTGCATGAAAAACAATAGATTCATGAATATTCTCTGTTCCGGTGACCACCTTGTTTTTAAGGTACTCGCCCGGATATCCGCCTGCCACCATCACTACGGTAGCCGCGGTTTTAGGGCTGATTATTAATTCTTTCTGATCAAGGTTTACTTCGGCAACACCTTGCAGCAGATCAACAAAATCCGAATCGATACGGCGCATCACGCTTTCTGTTTCCGGATCGCCCATGCGGCAGTTGTATTCAATTACCCAAGGCTCACCTTCGCTGTTCATCAAACCAATAAAAATAAAGCCTTTGTAAGGTATGCCGTCCTTTTTTAAGCCTTCAATGGTAGGGATGATCACTTTCTCTTCTACCTTTTTCATGTAGGCAGCATCGGCAAATGGCACCGGCGAAACAGAGCCCATGCCACCGGTATTCAGGCCGGTATCGCCTTCGCCAATACGTTTGTAATCCTTGGCTTCGGGTAGTATCTTATAGTTGTTGCCATCGGTCATTACAAAAACCGAAAGCTCAATACCTGTTAAAAACTGTTCAATAACCACGCGCGAACTGGCTTCACCAAATTTGGCTTCGGCCAGCATTTCGGTAAGCTCCAGTTGGGCTTCTTCAAGGGTGGTGCATATTAACACGCCCTTGCCCGCTGCCAATCCATCTGCTTTTAGCACAACGGGTAATCCGGCGGTGGCCAGGTAAGTTAAACCTTCCTGCAAAGTATCTTTGGTGAAGGTTTTGTAAGCTGCTGTAGGGATGTTATGCTTTTCCATAAACTGTTTGGAAAAGTCCTTGCTGCCCTCCAACTGGGCTGCTTCCTGCTGCGGACCTACCACAGGAATACTTTTCAATTGCTCATCGTTCAGGAAAAAGTCATGAACGCCTTTTACCAGCGGTTCCTCGGGGCCAACCAGAACCAGGTTGATGTCATTGCTGAGCACAAAAGTCTTGATGCCTTCAAAGTCGGTAACTTTAAGGTTAACATTGGTGCCATACTGCGTAGTACCGGCATTACCGGGTGCAATAAAAAGGTTTTGACACTTTGGACTTTGAGCGATTTTCCAGGCGAAGGCACTTTCCCTTCCGCCCGAACCGAGGATCAGGATATTCATGGCGGCAAAGATAGTTATTTGACATTAAGTTTCGGACGATACTCTATCTCATAAAAAAGACCTTTAACCACCAGGCTAAAGGTCTTTTCTTCATCTATCCCGATCAGGTTAGGCTTCTAATACAGGGGCATCTTTTACTTTTTCCAATACCGATGCCGGTAAATAAGGTCTGCCGCCTGTAGCTGGTACGCAGGTGCCGGTAAAAACAGCCTTGGTCATCACTTTATTATTCAGAATAATGGATTGTTTAAAATGCAGCTTCGGTGCACCGCCTTTGTCGGCAAAAAGCTCGCAGGTTACGGTAAAGTTATCGCCTTTTTTTAAGGAGCGTAAAAAGCTGATGCTGTAGTTTGAAAGTACCATGTATACACCATTTTTAGCTTCGATCTCCAGATCAAAACCCAGTACTTCGCGGATGTAATCATGCCGGCAGTATTCCATATAAAAAGGGTAATACAAACCATCCATAATTTCCTGAACATCGATGTGTTCTTCTTTAGCAACGTAATTTTTAGAATATTCCATAAGTATGTATTTTAATAGGGCAGGACGGCAAATATATAAACTAAAAATTTAGGCTACGTGCAGTCTGATTTTTTTATAAATCAATATTTATTAAGCTTATTTAGCAAAGATATCTTTCATAGTATTACAGATTTTGTACCATGAACATGACCTATTGGGTTTAGTTTGATCTATTCTCTTAGGAAAGGATAAAAACTACAGATCTTGCTTTGCCTGTTCAAGAATAAAGCAAAAGGTTTGGGAATACATTCTGAAAACACTGAAATAACTACTTTATCTCTTGTTTGTATCCTATGCTCTCAAATGTGCTATCTTTAAAAATGCTACACCAAGAATTTGAACCTCCTGAAGAACTACGGGATACCATCAAGTGCTTTTGGTACAACAAAAGAGAATCAGGAGAAGTGCCATCAGATTTTGAGGTACAACCCGATGGCTATGCCGAAATTATTTTTCATTTTGGAGGCTGCT
The DNA here is from genome assembly GCF_048565145.1 of Mucilaginibacter sp. NFX135. Lineage (NCBI taxonomy): Bacteria > Pseudomonadati > Bacteroidota > Sphingobacteriia > Sphingobacteriales > Sphingobacteriaceae > Mucilaginibacter > Mucilaginibacter sp. NFX135. Next base: position 5,753,093 of record NZ_CP183412.1, on the reverse strand, counting down.
GCAGCAGGATGCATCAAGGAGGTTTGCAGGCCTTACCGTCACCATTTATGATGGGCCTGCTTAATCAACCTGCTGTTTTTTACTCTAAAAATCGTTTAGAGATCATTGCCATCAGGTGCTATCCATGGACGGTATTCGATCTGCTCGGACTACCATCGGGTAAAGGTGCGGTGCATATATTTGAGCACCCTATCGTCCGGCTTCAACCTATATTGGATAAGCTGGTTCATGCCGGTAAAATAGATGAAGCGATAGCAGAGGTAAAGCAATATTTCATGGATGCATGGTCGGGTGTAGCTACCAGCAGTATGCTATTCAAAGCGGGAGTTGCCATGCGAAAAGCCAACGGTGCTATGCCGGTAAGCCAGGTTGCAGAGGCGGCCCATGCTACGGTACGTACACTGGAAAGGAATTTCAAGCAATCATCTGGTTATACAGTTAAGGATGTGTCGGCCCTGATGCGTTTTGAACAGGTGCGAAACCAATTATGGCGTTATCCGGATACCAACATTGCCGGCTTAGCACATGAGCTGGGCTATACTGATCAGGCCCACTTGAGCAAGGAATTCAAACGCTACAGTGGTACCACGCCGGCGGCGTTCGCCCGTAAAGCAAAAAAAGAGAGACCGGTAGTAAACGGCGATTTTGTCGCGTTTATACAATCCTAAGGGCGGAACATTTCAGAATTTTGTGAAGTAATAATTTAAAAATGAAAACTACAAAATATTCAACTATATACGATGTGATTATAGCCGGTGCGGGGCCTGTAGGCCTGTTCCTTGCCTGTGAACTGGCTCTGGCCAAATGTTCAGTCCTGATACTGGAAAAGGCCGAAGATCCATACTCACCATTAAAACAAATGCCTTTTGGAATACGGGGGCTTAATGCACCTACCATTGAAGCGCTTTACCGCCGTGATTTACTAAAAGACCTTAAGCTCCACGAACGAGTTAAAAACCCGCACCAAAACGCCAAACAAGGAGCGCAGCGCCAGGGAGGGCACTTCGCCGGTATTCCATTTAATTTCGGCGATATTGACACCTCACAATGGGAATATCGCCTTCCAGCTTCAACCGAAACCAATTTAATTTCGGAGATGTGGGAGCTTGAAACCGTATTAACCCGCCGCGCGGAAGCCCTGGGCGTAGAGCTAAGACGGGGGCATGCCATAACCGGCTTCCATCAAACCGTGGATGGGGTGACCGTTCGGTCTGATGACCAATCTTTTCAAGGTAAATGGCTGGTGGGTTGCGATGGAGCCCGCAGTGCCGTTCGCAAGACGGGCGGTTTTGAATTCGCCGGAACAGAGCCGGAATTTACCGGCTACTCAACACTGGTTGACCTAACCGACCCGGAAAAGCTCAACCCGGGCCGAAATGTAACACCAAGGGGCATGTACATGCAATCACAGCCGGGTTACCTATTAATACAGGATTTTGACGGCGGTGCATTTCATCATTCAAAAAAGCCGATAACGCTTGAACACCTGCAGGAAATGCTCCGCCGCATCTCGAACACCGATATTACGATCAGTGCTCTACATGTTGCAACCACCTGGACCGACCGGGCACGGCAGGCTACAACTTATCGAAACGGGCGGGTATTTTTAGCCGGCGATGCCGCGCACATACATGCGCCGCTGGGCGGCCAGGGGCTTAACCTTGGGTTGGGCGATGCCATGAACCTGGGTTGGAAACTTGCCGCGACAATCCAAAATAAGGCCCCGGAAGGCTTGCTGGATAGTTATTATACAGAACGGTATCCAATTGGTGCTGAGGTGCTGGATTGGTCGCGAGCCCAGGTTGCCATCATGAAAACAGATCCGGCTGCCCGTGCACTGTATGCGATTGTCCGGAACCTTATTAATACCCGCGATGGGGCCACCTACGTTGCCGGGCGTGTGTGGGGCGTTAACACCCATTATAATCTTGCCGGCAAGCATCCCTTAGTGGGCCACAGCGTACCTAACTTTGAGTTGGAGTGTGATACTACAATTGGCGACTTAATGCATGATGGCCTTGGGATACTGCTTGATTTTGATAACAACGATTCCCTTAAAACTTTGGTTGATCACTATGGCGATCAGATAAAGTACGTTTCGGGCCAGGCGAAGGACCAATTAGGCTTGAGCGCCTTATTGATACGCCCTGATGGGATCATCGCCTGGACTGCTGACCAACCTGATCTTGCAGGGGTCGAACAAGCTACCGGACTCTGGTTTACTTAACCTGTAACGAATAAAAACAGAGTCTTGAGTTATCATTCATATCCGTTTTTTAAAACCAGCACGGCGCCGGGTTTAAAGTCCAGATCAATAAGACCATCTTTAACGGCGCCCATTTCAACATCTGTTTGATTTTGGGCAAACCACGTTTTGAAGGGAAGCTTCAATTTAGTTTTTCCACCTTTTTCTGATACAATCTTTACTTCATCTATCTGTCCGTTTTCTTTTTTTATACTGACCAGAAAAGCTCCCTCGGCCCGTAAATTTTCAAAGGAAAGGTTTTTCCAGGTAGTTGGTACAGCTGGTGTTACCTCAATAAAGCCGGCATAACTTTGCAGCAACATTTCCTGCAAACCAGAAGCGAAGGCGAAGTTTCCCTCTAAGGTAAAAGGGCGATATTGAAACTTAGAATAACCCGACTTGGTTTGGTCGCCATTTAAATGAAAACTATTGATAGAGCAAAACGCCTTTGCAAAAATGGTCAGATCCTTAGCCGCACCCTGCCCGTCTTTTGCCCGCGCTTTCATATTAGCCAGCCAGGAGTAGGAATAGCCACACCAATAAGCGGGGCCTATACTATCCAGCAAATGAATGGAATTTTTGATAATGGATTGTGCCTTTTCACCATCTTCCCATTTCACCAATCCCAGCGGATAAATGCATAGCATATTTGAAAAATGCCTGTGCGATTGGTTATAAGCCATGGAAGGCGCAAACATCAGTTCATTAGCCGGTGTTATCGCGAAATCATCAAACTCATCATATATCTTTTTCCAGTGCGCGGCCTCGGTCTTTTGATCCAGCTCTGCGGCCAGTTCTGTAGCGGCTTTAAATGTAAATTTCATTAAAGCCAGGTCGTAATTGGTGTTCTGGTGGAACCAGGCTGTAATATCGTTATCATTGATCTCGGGACTTGAGCTGATAGGCAATTTGCGATGCCCTTTACTATCCAAACTGGTCAGGCTTTCAATAAATGTGGCGGTTGCTTTTATCCAGGGGTAGGCTCGGGTTCGCAAAAAGTTTTTATCCATACTGTAGCGCCATTGCAAATAATAATGCTGACCCAGCCAGGAAGATACCGTTGGTGAAAGTGAATACTGTATCCACCCGCCCATTTCTGTACCGGTCATGGTAGTAACGCCCGGTACGGCCAACCCATTTTTACCAAAATACATTTTTGTGTACCGCTGGTAATTAGCTTTATTAGCATCCAAATGGTTCAGATAGGCCATACCTTCATTCAAATGATTGGCGCTGTAGCTGGGCCAATAGCTTAACTGGGTATTCAAATCGTGGTGAAAGTCGCCTTTCCAGGGCGGAAGTCGACCGTTATCTGCCGTCCATACCGCTTGCAGCGAGATCGGTGGGGCGCCCGTTCTTGATGCCGAGCCAAATTTGTATTGTTCCAGGTACCACTGTTTCTCCAACAACGCGTCTGGTATATGAATGGCCGATTTACTCCAGAAATTATCCCACCAGTTTTCATGCGATTCGAAATCAGCCTGAAGCCCCCGTTTTAACGCGTTTGCGGATACTATAGCAGCTGTGGGATTAATCTTTTTAGCGGGATATTGTGACGAGATGGTCCACACGCCTTCTATGGTAGTTGCATTTACTTTATGCCAGCTTACATTGATCTGGTAGGTAAAACCACCCCAGCCCTTTTGTTTATAGGTAATGCTATTACGCTGCTGACTAATGGTTCCCGCAGGATAACCCAACCGTGACAGGTCATCGCCGCCAACCGGATCGCCGGATACTTTTACTTCTCCCTGGTATTTTGGGGCAATTAGCTTGGGTTCAAAATCGCTTTTAATATTTTCAAACCTGAACCAGCCTACCGGTGCTGTTGCATGTACAAAGGTTTTCAGCATAGTGCCATTTGCCCATTTAACAACACACAAGGCATTGGGTAAATGCAAATTAACAGATTTTACCTTGCCCCAATCTTTGGTATCAAACTCCAATGCGCCGCCGGGAATTTTGGAAGGGGCTGGTTCATGGTCATAAGGCTCGTCCAGATACTTTTGTACCGGTGCATAATCTTTTTTATTGACCTGGTTAATTACCCACTGATAGCTAAATTCTTTACGGTGCAGCCCCTTCATGGGGCGCAGGTCCCAAAGATCGGCCCTGTCTAACGAAAAGCGCAAATGATTGCCCTTTTGCCATATCAATGCTCCAAGCATACCATTACCCAGTGGAATAGCTTCGTCCCATCGCCTGGCCAGGGTATCAAATTGTAAATCATGGCTAATCTCATTTTGTGCAAACACACTGTTATAAAATAAAATACAGGTGATGATCAGGATTATTTTTTTCATAGATATGGATAGTTGCAAATCAAGTATATGATCGTCTGGATTAGCGATTTTGCTGTAATGGCTTTTTTGATGACATGATAATTAATTACTTAGGGTTTTGACATAGGCAGATACCGCCTTTGCTGTAATAGCATAAAATGCAGGACCTGCCAGTAGCGTTATTTTTGTTACAGGAGTAAGGCTGCTATAATTTTTTTGTTTTAGAAAGAGCTCTGTTTGATAGGCTTCTACCGCGCCCTGAATAACATTGGTGGCGATGAGCCCCGTTGGCGAATCCAGGCCGCCATCTTTTAAATCGCTGGCGTGAGCGTAGCTGCTTACACCCAAACGTAAGGCTTCCCTCATCCCTGTACTTCCAACACCCACCATCAGATCGGGTTTAAAGTCGGTCTTTTTGCCCAAACCAATCAGCAATAATTTTTTTGCCGGGATAGTACCGGGAGGCGGACTTAATAATAAAGTCTCTAAAGCATGTCCTTTAAATTTCCCGCTTTTGCGTAGTTCCGTAATCAGTCCGTTTAACTGATGATCGATATGTACCAATCCATTTAATGCAGGCGGCAAAGCAGGCGGAGATTTATAAATATCCCCTTCTTCATATTCAAATACACATACAATTTGCAAGGGTGTATCTTCGGCAGAAGGACTTTGGACTGTTGCGGCTATGGTTATGCCGCTTATCTGTCCCAACGCCGATGTGGTACCAATTGCCGGTAAAATATCTTTAGTTACTTTGATTCCCTGGGCATTCGAACGCATGCCGCATAGCGCCAGTATCAGTAATGAAGTAATAAATAAGTAAGATGAGTAGATTTTTCTCATAGGGATGCCTGTTAAAAGGGCCGATATAAAGTTAAAAACTTATCCATTAAATTATTGTCCAATCCAGCATATCTCATCATATTGGCACCATTATTAGTTTGGCTTAGCCCTCATCAACAAAGCAAAATCTGAGTTTACATGGTTTACGGTTTTTAATATAAATTTCATCTCAAATAACTGTAAATAAGCTTATTATGCTTTATTTTGATTGAAAAAGTGTAAACCCACCTTTTAATCATATAGCATCGTGTTTATATACTCACTATTATACTATAACGAAAACGTTGTCGTAAATAAATACCTGAAAATTAGCTTTTTATAAAAGCTAATAAATAAATTTGGGTAAACCACTAATTAACCTATACTTTATAAACCCAATTTTTTTCGCGACAACCGCCCGGGTAGTTTGTTGCTATTCCTACGCATTTTGTAAACCAACAAATAACATAAACCTATTTTAAAAATGATGAGAAAACCTGCACTAACATCCGGATGATCACGCTGCTATTTGCGACGCAGGTATATCTATACAAAAGGCAAAGCATTTCGGAGTGCTGAAGCTACACTTTTATCGAAGTGTTTATCATAGATGTACGGATCAAAGAATTAATTAACCAAAACCAATAAACTAAATTTCTTGAGCTATGAGAAAGAAAACCACCTATTGGCTGGCTTTTGCCTGCCTGTTTGCCCTGTGCGCGTTTCTGTGCCAGTGTAAAAAATCAACTATTAAAAGCGGCATATCAGATGCCACCCCACAAACCAGCCCCCGTGCGGTAACTACTTTTATTCATCCAGGCGTAATTAACACCCAGGCTAATCTCGACCTGATCGCTTCGCAGGTGAACAGTGGTGATGCCACCCGTACTGCTGCTTACCAAAAAGTGCTTGATTTTATTAGCAATAACGCCTTGCCAACTCAATTTTACACCACGGTTTATGTTGGGTCAAACGGCCACACCAGTCCCTCAAAAAGCCAGATCAGGAAGGACGCCGAGCTGGCTTACGCTCTGGCCCTCCGTTTTGCCAAAACTGCCGATGTTACCTATGCCAACCAATGTATCGCAATATTGAACGGCTGGTCATACACCTTCCAGAACTACGCCCCTATAGATGCCTCTGACAACCCAAATCAACCTGCCCTGGAAGCCTCCTGGACCACACCCAGTTTTGTGGCTGCTGCCGAAATTATCCGGTACTATAAGCCAAATGGTGTATCGGCCAACTGGTCGACCACGGATATTAACAAGTTTAACGACTACCTCAACAATGTAAAGAACAACTATATCAACAACGTACCTACCTATAATAATAACTGGAACGTATCTGCCGGTTACGCTAAAATGGCCATCGGGGTTTTCCTGAACAGTGCCAGTGTTTTCCAGGCGGGTGAGGATATGATCAACGCCGTGTTGCCGCAGGTAATACAAAGCGGTGGTACCATGCCCGAGCTTTGCGACCGCCAGGACTGCGTACACTACCAATATTCCCTAACCGGTTTAACCTATGCCGCCGAAATTGCGAACATGCAGGGTGATGGCTCATTGTACACCGCGCTTTCCAACCGCATCAGTTCCGGATATGATTTTGAACGCAGCGCTTATAACCAAAGCACCGGCTGTAACTATTGTTCAACCTCAAGTCCTATTTTTCCGGGTGTTGAGGTAGCTTATCATCATTATGGAACCGCCAATATGCTGTCATTACGCAACATGCAGGACCCGCTGGGTGTTCCTAACGACAATACCTTTTTAGGATTTACCTCTTATACCCACTTTAATGTAGGTGGGGGTACCACTACGCCTCCAACAGGTTCAAATCCGCCTATTGGTTCGGTCATATCTCTTAAAGGATTTAACAATGCTTATGTAAGCGGCGAGAATGGCTCTACAGCTATGACCTGTACCCGTACCACAGCTGGCGATACTGAACATTTTACCGTAATTGATGCCGGTGGCGGTAAAATTTCCTTACGCAGCAAAGCCAAATTCGTATCCTCGGAAAATGGTACTATGGCCATTACCTGTAACCGTGCAACCGCCGGCGACTGGGAAAAGTTCGACTGGATAACCACCCCCGATGGTAAAGTTACCCTACGCGGCAACAATGGTTTATTTATCAGCAGCGAAAACGGTACCCAGGCCATGACCTGTACCCGGGCTACAGCTTCGGGATGGGAATCATTTACAGTTGGTCAGTAAAAAATAATTGTATAACAAAGCCCTTAGCATGTAAGCGGGGCTTTGCACAAAAACTTTTTAAAGCTTTATTTTAACACATTTCTGCCCTGAAAATGTATGAAACCGGGTCGAAAATTGCCGAAAACTTATTCAAAATACCTGTTTTAATAAATTTCAGTACGGTTTTGACAGCGTTTTTATAATTTAAAAAGTCATTCACAAATTAACGATCAAACAACTATGTACCGATGGGTCGGTTGGACTTTTATTGTCTCCTTAACACAACAACCCGGCTGTCTTTTTATTGGGTAGCCGGGCTGTTATTTATATAAAACTACGACTTACAACACACTTATTTCTTCCCAAAGCTACCAGCCAGTTCATTCAATTTTGCTACACTGATAGTTTGCCCGCCGTTGCTAATCACGATACGGTAACGAAAGGTTACCGATTCTCCTTTTTTAAGCGTCAGGTTCTTTTCGGATTTGCCGTTGGTAAAGATCTTTTCGCCAAGTGGATTGGCTGCAAATAATCCATAGCCGCGGGCATGCCAAAAAGTGGGGTAGTTTACATTTTTAGGATGATCGATAATGGCGATGCTTACCGAGTCGGCACCCATTTTGCCGTAAACCTTGCACCATACACCTCGGGTGCTCCAGGCACCGTTACCGGTTTTGCCCGCGCTGGTAAGGTAGGTACCATTGGCAATATTGTCCTTCCCGCCTTTTACAACGGTTACATTACCCTTATCATCAGTATATTTCTGGTCGGCTGTATCGGGGATCTGCAATTCATGGGCAAAGCGTAAACCCAGCAGGCCGTCTTTGGCATCTTTAAACAAGGCATCCATATCAGCTTTCAGGGTAGTATACCGGTCGATAATACGCTGATGGGCATCGCCGCTGAATTCAAAGCGGGTAGTTTCTTCCAGGATCACTTCTTTTTGCTGATTGGTCCAATTGGCATGATAGGACAGTACGCCTGTGCTGCCACTTTTGGTTTCGAGGATACGGTCAGTACGGATCCAGCCGTAAGCATGTTTTTTACTTGCGGGGATTGCGTAGGAATTGTTCCAGAAGTCGAGCCCGTTGAGGTTTTCAAAATTAAACCAGATCCCGATGTGATGCGGATGATCAACCGGATCGCCGGTACGCGGCGCCAAAGGGAAACCACGGGTTACTACAGTGCCTCCGGCGGTATACAAAGGGTATAACACCGGTTTCTCCAGGGTATCGGGAAACAGAAAACTGGTAAAAGGTTTACCGCCGATAGAAATATCTATTTTGTCCTTGGACGTTTTAACGATCTTTACCTGCTCTGCCTTTTGAGCCTGGGCTAAGGAGGATACCGCTGCAAGAATGGCGATGCTTAAAGTTTTTATGGTTCTCATCTTATTTATGTAAGGTTATTATTTGTCCAAACAAAGCGTCATTGCGAGGTACGAAGCAATCTCTATACCATACAGGGCGACTTACATGGTTGATCTGCCTATGTAGAGATTGCTTCGTACCTCGCAATGACGTATCGGAGATAAATTTCTTTTCTCAAAGTTTTAAAGCCCTCTCCTTTGGAGAGGGTTGGGTGAGGCTCTTAATATTTAAACACCTTCCCATTAGCCATTACTTCCTGCGTAGCTTCATCAAAAGTAGCTTTGTAGCCGGTATGCACGGCGGCGTTGGTCATGATATTAGCTATGGAATGGCTGTAACCGGCTTCAACCGGTGCGTGTGGTTCTTTACGGCTGCGTACACATTCCATCCAGTTGCGTACATGGTTTGAGGTGAGCACATCGCCACCAGTGTTGGCAGATGCTATCACCTTTTCGGTATTGGCCAGGTTGATCTCGGGCAATAGATTGGCCTGCATGTGCATGGCATCGGCCATCTTTTGGGTCAAACCACCTTCTGGCGAAACTTTGTTAGTATTCAGGTTCAGTTCACCGCCGTTGGAGTAATAGATCTCCGCCGGGTGCTCATCGCCATTGTGCATGCGCGAGCCAAATGTTACCTGGAAGCCTGTCGACGGATCATCCAGCGGACCATAATCAAACGCGGCCAAAATGGTATCCCAGTTTCTGCGGCCATCTTTCCATACGTATATACCACCGTTGGCTACCACGCTGCGCGGATGTTTTAACCCGGTAAACCAGTGTACGGTATCAATCTGGTGACTCATCCATTGCCCGGGCAAACCAGAGGAATAGGGCCAAAACAAACGGTACTCCAAATATTTACGCGGATCAAAGGCCTCATACGGGCGATTCATGATAAACCGTTTCCAATCGGTATCTTCTTCTTTGAGCAAGCCCAATAAGTCGGGCCGGCGCCAGCGGCCGGGTTGGTTCACGTTCCAGGTAAGTTCTACCATGGTGATAGGGCCAAATTTGCCCGAGCGTATAAAATCATTAGCCGCGTGGTAATTGGCACCGCTGCGGCGCTGTGAACCTATCTGTACAATTTTGCCCGATTCCTTCACCGCTTTGAGCGCGGCACGGTTATCCTCCATGGTTTCGGCGAAAGGTTTTTCTACATAAGCATCGCAGCCAGCTTTTACCGCCTCGATGGTATGGCGGGCATGCTGAAAATCGGCGGTGCTGATAAATACCGCGTCGACCGCTTTGCTGTCGTACATTTCCTCGTTATTGCGGTAGGCCTTTACATCATGCTGCATTTTTTCTTTCCAAATGGCAGATCCTTCTTCACGTCGCCGTTTCCAGATATCAGATACGCCAACCACATCAAAGTTGAGTTCCTTATAATGGTTCATAAAGCTGGGGATATGCGAGCTGCGGTGCCGATCTGAAAAGCCTACTACACCAACCCGCACGCGGTCGTTAGCACCGATGATGCGTTTATAACTTTTGGCGCTCCAACTGTTTTGAGCAAGCATTACACCGGCACCCGCCAACGCGGCCTGCCTGATGAAAGTACGGCGTGATTTTTCCATGAAGAATAGGTAAATTGGTTAATTAATGGGTGGTCTGTTCGACCAGCCTAACCAAATATCGAAGAAACTTATAGAAAAGCCAAAATTTTAACTGTTAATGCCACAATAATATACGGAAACGATTGCGTAAACAGGTTGTTACAAAGAAAGTACACGCGGCTGAGCTTCTCTTGATACCGCCATCAAAGATCTCCAACCAAAAAAGCGGCGGTCATGAAAATGACCGCCGCTTTTAAATAATTACTTGTTGTTATTATTTCTGGGGTGTTAAAGGCTGTGGCGCTGGCGCTTTGCCTATCAGGTCCATAAACTGATCTAGTTTTGGTGTGATAATGATCTGTGTACGCCTGTTTTGCGCTTTACCGGTTGGGGTACTGTTATCAGCAATCGGGTTGTATTCACCACGACCACCCGCTGTTAAGCGTTTAGGATCAACCTGGTAATTGTTTTGCAAGGCCTGCACTACCGATGATGCACGCAGCGCGCTCAGATCCCAGTTGTTGCGGATGTTTTTCTGAGAGATAGGCACATTATCGGTATTACCTTCTATCAGCACATCATAATTGCTGTAATCCATAATGATCTTGGCAATTTTGGCAAGGGTTGCTCCAGCCTTGTCAGATATTTCATAACTGCCTGATTTGTACAGCATGTTATCAGAAAGCGAAATGTAAACCACGCCTTTCAATACCTTCACATCAACGTCTTGAGTTTCCTGAGGGGTTAATGAGCGGGTAAGGTTGTTGGTTAACACCATGTTAAGCGAATCGCTTTTGCTTTTAGCATTTATCAGTTGCTGGATGTAACGGTTTGAGCTGTTGATCTCGTCAACCAGTTTGGAAATGTTTATACTACCCTGGTTGCTGGAGTTTAAACATTTGTTCAGCGCGTCCTGCAATGCTCTTACGTTTGACTGTTCAGACTTCAGCTGATCTTCCAGGCTGCTTACCCGGCCATTGGCTACGGCCAGTGCCTGCTCGCTGGTCTGGTACTTCACGCTCAGATCGCGGGTGCTGTTTTGAAGCTGGGTATAGTTGGCATCCAGCTCTTTGTATTTTTTAGTGCTTACGCAACTTTGTCCAAGCACTGCTACTACAAGCAGTGCCAGGATGGATATTCGATATTTCATCATTTGTTTTTTTTATGCTTAAATATAGTACAATAAAGAATAACTAATCAGCCGCCATAAAGTTTGCTTACATATAAATGACAACAGCTTGTTAACGCTGTTTTATGCGGGAAAGTACATATATCTGGTACAATGCCATAAACTTATTTCCTATCTTGCCAGCATATTTATCCAATTATCTATCTAACCAAATGAAAACATCCTTTAATAAAAAAATTAAACTAACCGCTATGATCTGCCTGTTTGCCGCTACCGGCGCTTTTGCACAAAATATCCCCGATATGAAATGGTTTAACAAGCCAACAAAAGCGGCTGAAGGCAATACCAAAAAGTTCACTTTTACCGTTGATCCGGGTACCGATTACTGGCAGGTTACACACTATGGTTTTAAGCGCGATAATGGCCCTTTTTACTACCAGGAAGTAGTGGGTAATTTTGAGGCCAGTGTAAAAATTACCGGCAGCTACCATGAACTGTTTCACCAGGCAGGACTGATGATACGTATCGACGAAAAAAACTGGATCAAAACCGGTATTGAGTATGTTGACGGAGTGCAGAACATAAGCGCCGTGGTAACCCGCGAAGTATCTGACTGGTCGGTTGTGCCACGCCATGACAGCCCTAAATCGGTATGGTTAAAGCTATTAAGAAAGGGAGATTATGTGGAGATCAAATATTCTTTTGACGGACAGAAATTTGATATGCTGCGCCTGGCTTATTTCCCGCCCAATGTAAAAGCCGAGATAGGTATGGTTGCCGCTGCTCCGGGTAAACTGAGCTTCCCGGTAACTTTCGAGAATTTTAAGGTTGAAGCTGTAAAGTAAGTAAAAGGCTTTGTTAATGAGGATACTCAGGTCCTCTGCGAGAGACCCTGAGTGGACAAGGGTAAAAGCTTTTAATAGGAAAGCCCTTTAACCATAAAGTTAAGGGGCTTTTTTGTTGGTATGGCTATCGAATCCGCTTAAAATTTATACGTTAAACCCGCGCCAAAAATCTGCTTAACCTGCAGAGCTATCTTGGAAGTACCATCTCCGTTCGGTATCCGGGTTTTACCATCATAAATCAATTGCGCGCCGGCGTTCACGGTTACAAACTTGTTTACTTTCATAAATAGATTAACAGTATAGTCGGTGTAAATATCGCCGGGTTTGTGCAGGTAGTCTGAGTATAGTTTCAGGATGTTTTCCAGGCTGATGTTTTGCACCAGGTTAACCTTGTAGTAAGCATCAAACGAGGCACCAAACTGGAACAGGCTTTTATGACCGGGGGTAACACCAAAAGCGCCCACGTTTGAAAGCGAATCATTCCTTACCATAATAATACGTGCCGCGGCAGGCGAAATATTGATCCTGAAGTTATCAGACTTTTTATAAGCAAAACCAGGTCCGAATGTCAAATAAGCCGGAGCCAAAAAATTTGATATCAACGTTTTTGGCGTCGTGTTATAGTCATAACCTTTGGTAAACTGGCTCTGGAAGTTCATGTAAAATGTATATAACCAATATTTGGATATCTGGCGGCCAAGTAAGCTGTTCAGGATAATACGGTCGTCGTTTTTACGCCAGCCTGCATCCTGCTGTTTACTTAACCCATATCCCAGGATCACTTTATTGTCCCAGCTCCATACGTCTTTTTTATAGTTAAAATCGTAGTTAAAGATCAGGTTACCGGCAAAAGCATTTACACCACCCGCCGACCAATTCTTATACGAGCTTTGGCTGATCAGGAAAGTGTTTTCGCCGTGAATCTTCCATTTTTTGGCGGTGTCGGTTGTTGTTTGGGGAGTTTGTGCATAGCTGATGGCAGCCATGCATAGTGCGGCTAATAATAGGGAGATTTTTTTCATAAAGGGTAAAATGTTTGATGTTTTTTAAATTATTATCTGCCATTCACCCTACCCGCCGTAATGAGGTTTCCCTTATTAATTATTCGCTCTTTGGGATGTGATATATTTATCATCATCCTGACAGATGTATGACAAATATCGCATTTATTATTTATTATTACTTATGAATTAATATAGTCATTAACTTTCCGGCTATCAGAATAGTATATAATAATTAAAATTATAGTTCGCAACGATTATCATTTTGCGAGGTGGTTCACCACACATGGAAAAAGCAATACTACTTATAATGAAATTGGGGAGCATATAAAGTGATACTAAAGATAATCAACACTAAATGTTTCCAAAATTCAAACATAATTTGGCATAGTCATTTAAAACTCAATTCGATGAAAATACTTAAGAAAACGATTAAACTAATTTCTTTCGCTCTGTTTCCTTTATTTGGAATGGCCCAAAGTCCGGGCTATGTAGCGGATAAAACCATCCCTTTAACTGGTAATGGGGGGTATGATTATGCCTTTATTGATCAGGCTAATCATGTTTTATATGCTTCGCATGGCACTACGGTTAATGTGGTGGATCTGAAAACCGAGAAGCAAGTAGCCGTTATTGAAAACATGAAAGGCGTACATGGTATAGCCGTGTCAAATGAATTGAATCGTGGCTTTATCAGCGATGGGAAAGGAAGCGCCGTTATTGTGTTTGATACTAAAACATTTAAAACTATTAAAGTAATACCCATAACAGGGAAGGATGCCGACGGTATTATTTATGATCCATATTCAAAAAAGGTATTTGTTTTTGAGGGAGATGATAACGCAGCAGTTGTTGTGGATCCCAAAGAACTTAAACAAACTGGTTCTGTTTCACTTGGTGGGGCCCCGGAATTTGCGGTGTCTGATGGAAAAGGATTGATTTACAATAACCTGGAAGATAAAAGCAGCTTGAATGTGATTGATGCCAAAACCTTAAAGGTGATAAAGAATTATCCGCTGTCACCTTGCGGTGGACCAACCGGGTTGGCCATTGACAAGGATAATAAGCGCCTGTTTACTGTTTGCCGTGAAAATAAGGGCATGAGTGTTATTGATATTACAACCGGAAAAGTGGTGCAAACGTTACCAATTGGCGCCGGAGTTGACGCTGTAATTTACGATGCGGCGAATAAATTGGTGATTGCTTCTAACGGGGACGGAACAGCTTCCATATTTAAGCAAAACTCGGCGGATAGTTACACCATTATCCAGACCTTGAAAACACAAAATCGTGCGAAAACAATGGCTATGGATATTTCAACGCATAAACTTTATTTTCCTGTAGCTGATTTTCAACCCGGCACTAAGACACAGGTACCGGAAAGTTTTAAGCTTTTGGTTTATAAATTAAACTGATCTTTATAAAGTGCAAGGATTTTGTTCGCCATATATACAGCGCTTACATTGGAGTATCATTGATTGCCCCAATGTGAGCGCTTAAGGGGACAGTGATGGAAAATACAATCAATTGGAAGTGGCAAAACTAAATCGGCTTTAGGGGCAGGTCACCCCAAAAGTTCGCCTGTGGCCGGTGTTCTCATGGCACTTTACCAAATACTATTAAAAAGCCAGCCATCAAACAAAATTAATCACCTAAATACAACCTATTTAATTTTTATCTATTTTACCCGGGCAATGACCCAAACCCCAGCTTATCTCCAGTCAAAAAGCCATTATGAGATCCTCGACGGATTACGTGGTGTGGCCTCTATCATGGTAGTTATATTTCATGTATTTGAAACTTACTCCGGCGATCGTTTTCACCAGATAATTAATCACGGCTATTTGGCGGTCGATTTCTTTTTCTTATTGTCGGGTTTTGTGGTAGCCTATGCCTATGATGACCGCTGG
This sequence comes from Mucilaginibacter sp. NFX135, assembly GCF_048565145.1. Classification (NCBI taxonomy): domain Bacteria; kingdom Pseudomonadati; phylum Bacteroidota; class Sphingobacteriia; order Sphingobacteriales; family Sphingobacteriaceae; genus Mucilaginibacter; species Mucilaginibacter sp. NFX135. The sequence continues at coordinate 5,737,733 of NZ_CP183412.1, read as the reverse complement.
GACAAAATGACCCAATGGGATTTTTACAAACGCCGCCTTATCCGTTTGCAGCCATTGGTAATTGTTGGTACCCTATTGGGCGCATTGCTTTTTTACTTTCAGGGTGGGGCAGCGATGCCGCTGGTTGCAGCAACACCTGTTTGGAAGTTGTTGCTGGCGACGGTGATTGGCTTTACTATGATCCCGCTGCTGCCCTCAATGGATATCCGCGGGTGGCAGGAAACGCATCCACTGAACGGCGCTGCATGGTCGCTTTTGTACGAATATATTGCCAATATTCTTTATGCGGTGCTCATTCGCCGTTTCTCAAAAACGGTGCTTGCCATATTTGTTATATTATCGGCCGGTTGGCTTGTTGATTTTTTAGTATGGGGACCGCAAGGCGACGTTATTGGCGGCTGGACCATTGATAAAACGCAGGTTAGCATTGGCTTTATACGTTTGCTTTATCCGTTTTTCGCGGGAGTATTGTTGATGCGTATAGGTAAACTGATACATATTAAAGGAGCGTTTGCCGTTTGCAGTTTATTGATTATTGTTTTTTTATCCATCCCCAGGATTGGGGGCGCCACACATTTGTGGATGAACGGTATATACGAGGCATTTGTTATCATCGTAATTTTCCCGCTTATTGTATCTATCGGTGCGGGAGGTAAGTTGATCAGCAAAAGCGCTATTAAAGTTTGTAAATTTCTCGGGGCCATATCGTACCCGCTTTATATCACTCATTATCCGCTGATATATTGGCATATTGCATGGGTAAGCAACAATAAAGTGCCCATGGCACAGGGCCTTCTGGTAGGCTTTGGATTGGTAATTGTCGCTGTAACTATAGCATGGCTGAGTCTGAAATTTTACGATGAGCCCCTTCGCGAATGGCTTAAAAAGCGTTTTCTGATGAAAAAGGTGGTTGAAGATTAACCCGCCCGGAACGGATCCTCAATAATTTCCCTAATGCCGGGCAGACAACTTCGGTTTTGAAGACGTCGCTATACTCGGCGGAAGTATCGGCTTACCTGAACCTAACCAAATTTTAGGATCCGGCCTTGGATGTGAAACATCAGCGGCAGCTATGAAATTCCTGAGCAATACGGACACTTGATCAAGTATAATAATGTCGCCATAGGATTAGTTCTCCGTTACTATAAAAATAGAGAATAATAATGGCCTAAACCGGACGCTTTCTTTCAATATCGGACACTTTTTTTGAAAAGATCAATTATAACTATCACTGGATAAGACGGTTAAAGATGGCATAGCGCTTGCAAACTAAATTACGTAGGCTTTTTACTATGTACGTTGCAATAATTACTTAACACAATTTTATGCGATCAACATTACGTATTTTATCATTCATTTTTTGCTTATGCTTATTTGCTCCGGCAAGCTTCTCGTCAACTAAAACAGGGAAGACCACCTTTCAAGATTACAGGGTTATAGTGAAGGGAGTAAACTTCACCGTCGATCCGCGCATCGAGCTTTTTCATACCGTAGAACTGCTTAGTGGTATGCCATTAGTGAATTTTATTGAGTTGGATTACAAGCAAAGAATCCTGAACAATTTTGCGGTCCATAAAAAGCATCCTTTATTTGCCTTCCTGAAGCGAAATGATCTTTATGGGAAGATTTTTAATTCTATTGATGCACCCATATGGGCAATGCTTCACATGTCTAATAATTTAGAATGGCGTAAGGATATTCCTGTTCCCGAGGCTAAAAACCCGCTGCTCGACTCGTTGCGGCTACTGATGAAAGATTTTGCTGAAAAAGCGAACTATGCCAAATTTTTTAACAATAATGCCAACTTTTATCGAATCTCGTTGGCAACGGTAACCTACAACCTGCCCGATTTTAATGAAAAAGAACGCCTGCTGAGCTATTGCGGAAACAGTAACGCCAAAAATATCCAGTTCAATGTGATTCTGAACTTCCTGGGCTGGGGCAATTTTGGACCGCGCATTTTTAAAAAGGACGGCGCGGAATTATACGCAGTGATTGCCCCGGAAAAAACTGCCATTAGAGTGCCTACCTTCGATGTGTCTGCTTTATATCGCCTGCTATGGCATGAATTCGCACATTCTTTTGCCAACCCTGCCGTCGAAAAATACGAAGTGCAATTCGATCAGTTCGAATGGATGTGGGAACCCATAAAGGAGTCCATGAAAGCGCAGGCTTATCATTCCTGGCGATCTGTTGTTAAGGAACATCTGACCGAAGCTATTGCATGCCGTATGGCGGCACTTAAGTTTGGTGAAAGCGCTGCTTACCTAAACTATGTACGCAGACAATATGGTATGCGCTGGATCTATCTTCATCCTTTATTGGATGCACTTAAACATTACGAGAAAAGCCGCCAGCAATTCCCGACATTGGATAGTTTTATCCCGGAAATTATAAAAGCGTTTAAACAAGTGAAGCCCGGTGATATTGATCAGTGGATGGCAGTAACCGACGCGATCAGAAAACCCGACGTTAGCGCCATGCCGGCAATCGACGCCATCTACGGCCAAAAGGACATTTTGTTCATTGTTTCCAGTAATGAAGCGGATCAAAGCGCCGACCGGAAACTAAAAGATTTTATGACCAAAACGATTAACCGGATACCTGCATTCAAAGAAGCAAAAGTAGTGGCTGATACCACGGCACTAAAAATGGATCTTTCTGGTTACAACCTTTCCGTTTGGGGAACACCGAAGGGTAACAAATTCCTGCAAAAATACTTTGATCAGATTCCCCTGCTGATTGAGGATAATCGGATAATCGGCGAAAATATATACGAAGGTACGGGCTATGGGATATTGATCGGTTGGGTTAATCCGCTGAACAAAGACAAGGTAATGGCCATTTATACGGGACAAAGTCCAGCCGATGTTGTCGACTTTGACAACATTCCCAATGGCTCTGGAAATTACCACATTTTTAATAACAAGATAACACTGAAACAAAGCACATTCAGCCGCCTCGGCGGGATCTGGTTCGCGAAATAGCAACCTACTTTGCAGAATACTACTGGCTTATGGAAAAATCTGCTTTTCACAAATAAGATGCGCAAGGCGAGGCATGTTAACGATAAATGATTCCTATGGAAACATAACCGCGTAAAACGTATCGTCAAATGACAGAAGTGCGATACTCGTTGGTACAGCCCTACAAACGTTTTATCTTAAGTATGGCGACTGATTTGGCTCTTTGAATGTAATGGCCGGAATTGGAATTGTCTTTTAAGTCTAATCTTTCGCAGTCGCTCCCTCAATAAAGCTGTATACCCTTTTCCCTATAATTATTTAGCACTTGATTATCCGGATCAAGATCGGTGATAAGGTAATCAACCTTCGCCAGTGGACAAACGTTCATCCGTTGTACAGAGTTTAATTTTTCGGAAATACACATGATCACCAGGCGATTTGAGGCGTTGATCATCGCCTTTTTCAGGTGAACGATGTTCAGATCGGAATCGGTTACGCCATCGGCTATCGAAATACCGTTGGTGCCTAAAAAACAAATATCAAACTTAATCTCATGCAGGTAATTCACTACCTGTGAGCCAACGCAAACCTGTGAATCTTTGGAGAACTCCCCGCCAATCAATATCACGGTAACCAAAGGATGATCGGCCAATTGCAGCGCCACCAGCGGACTGATGGTAAACACCGTAACCGCCAGGTTTTGCGGCAGAGCCTGCATCATTTCCAATACGGTGGTACCGCCGCCGGTTAACACCATCATACCGCTTTTAATAAGACCTATGGCTTTTCGAGCGATGGCCTTTTTTGCATCAACCGCATAGATATCGGTTTGTTGAAAGGGGTAATGAAATGATTTGGACAGGGCCCCGCCATGCACTTTTACGATCTGCCGGGAATCGTCCAGCTCCATCAAATCGCGCCGTATGGTGTCTTCGGATACATTGAGCGCGGTGGCCAGATCGGCCGACAATACCTTGTTATGCAGGTTTATTTGTTTGATGATAAATGCGTGGCGTTCCTTTTTAAGCATATACAAATGTAGTTTTTTGTAACAATCCTGAATCAGGTGTATTTATAGCCCTATAAACATGCGGTTATTTGCAACTTATAAAATAAAATCAGATAAATAGCGCATAATTAAAAATAAATTATACATATATTTAGCACAGACTTTATTACTATGCGGTTTTATGCAGGATTCACCGCCTGGTACCGGCCAAAATTATCTTAACGGATTTCGCCCGGGAATTTGCAACTAACAAACACTATATAATTAACCCATTTAAGTATGAAAAAAAGTTTACTCTTTTTTTTTCTGGTATTATGTTGTTGTGCCCTAAAAACCATGGCGCAAGTACAAAGCATTACCGGAAAAATCACCTCGGCTGATGATGGAAGTCCATTACCCGGGGTATCCGTAAAAATTAAAGGAACCAACACCGGTACCCAGTCCGATTCAAAAGGCACGTATGCCATCAGTGCAAGTCCTGGCCAGGTTATCGTCTATTCTTTTATAGGGATGAAGCCCCAGGAAAGAACCGTTGGCACGGTCACCGTTATGAACATAACGCTCCAGTCTGATGCCACCATGTTAAAGGAAGTTCCTATTACGGTGGGCTTCGGCGTAAAAGCCGACAAACGCTATTCAACTTCACCCGTGCAAACCGTTAAGGGCGAAGCCATCCAGCAAACCCAGCGCGAAAACTTCATTAATGCCCTGCAGGGTCGTGTGGCGGGTGCTACCGTTACCGGTACCAGCGGAAACCCGGGTGCGTCGTCATCTATTGTATTACGTGGTTTAAACTCCATCGGCGGTTCAAACAGCCCCCTGTTTGTTATTGATGGTATCCGGGTAAGTAATGATGCGGTTGACCAAAGCTCACTGGCATCAAACGGCGATAACCGCCGCGAGGATTTTACCAACCGTATTGCGGATATCAACCCCGATGATATTGAAACGGTTACGGTACTAAAAGGTGCGGACGCGGCAGCGGTATACGGCTCATCGGCTTCGGGTGGTGCTATTGTGATTACCACCAGGAAAGGCCATGCCGGCCCGGGTACGGTTACTTATGATAACGATTTTGGTTTTGCTACAGCCTATCGTTTTCCAAAAATCCAGGATGTTTTTGGCGTGGGCCAAAACGGCAGCAGCAGTGGCACAGTACGTACACTATTCGGCCCTGCCTATGCACCGGGAACGCAAACCTATAATAATCTCAAGAATGTAATGCAAACCGGTCATACCACCATCAACAACCTTGCTTTTGAAGGCGGTAACGAGATCACTACTTACCGGCTTTCGGCCTCTATCCGCAACACTACGGGTGTGTTGCCAGTAGCGTATAATGATAAAATTTCTTTACGTTTTTCGGGCACTTCAAAAATTTCCTCTAAATTAACCAGCAGCGCTTCGTTCAACTATTTTAATATTGATAACCGTAAACTAAACAAAGGCAACTCAGGTACTTATATTAACGCGCTGGCCTGGCCTACTAACGATGATGTACGTAATTACCTAAACCCCGATGGCACCCGCAGACTGATATTACCGGCAAGTGCCGCCAATATAACCTCAGATGCCACGATTGACTTTGACAACCCGCTTTGGGATGCTCATAACAATATAAGCCGTGATAAAACCAACCGCATGATTGGTAACGTCGACCTGTCATTTGATGCTGCTTCCTGGCTTAATTTCAGGGCTTTGGCCGGTGTTGATTATGCCTCAACGGCGGGTAATAACTTTGTAAGCCAGTATAGTTCATCATATCAAAATTCGCCACTGAATAGTTTCGCGGCTACCAACGGTATCGCCACCGGCGGTATCATTGATAATTATAACGATGGCAACCTCCAAATCAATGGTTCATTTTTTGCTACCGCTAAAAAGCAGTTTGGCGATTTTAAAACCACGCTGGCTGTTGGTGCCGAAGCCATCTCTAATACCGATGAAGTCAACGGTTATTATGGCGAAAAATTTATCCAGCCCGATTTTAATAATATCAACAATACCACACCTACCACTCAGCGCTCATCTGACTATATAAAAAAGGTGCGTTACCTTTCGGGTATCGCCAGACTGGGCTTAGTTTATAAGGAAATACTGACTTTGAATGCTACCGCGCGTGAAGAGTATTCATCCAAACTATCAGGCACACAGCAGGATCATTATTTTTATCCATCGGTCGGTCTTGGCTTTATATTTACCGAGCTGCCTGGCTTAAAGGATAACTCCATATTATCATACGGTAAAATACGAGCATCCTATGCCGAGGTTGGTAAAGACCCGGCTGCCCCATACAAAATACGATCTACCCTGTTACAACAAACCACCACCGGTGGCGGTTTTGCCTATGATGTTACCGGCAACAATCCCAACCTAAAGCCCGAACGCGACAAAGAGCTTGACCTGGGTGCCGAATTTCAATTTTTCAACGGTCGTTTAGGTGCCGACATCAGCTATTATGAGGTAAAGGCAACCAACCAGATCTTTAACCCCCGTATCAGCTATGCATCTGGCTATATACTGGAATATCTTAATGGTGGTGAAGTAAAGAACCATGGTTTTGAAGTATCACTAACCGGTGTACCTGTTAAATCGAAAAATTTTAGCTGGGATGTGTTATTAAACTTTACCGCGGCCCGTGGCAAGGTAGTTAGCCTGGGCGGCTTACCAGAGTATTATAACTCCGATACCTGGATCTACTCCAATGTGCGCTCAAGTCTGTTTCCGGGCAGCAGCACCCTTAATATTGCTGCTTTCGGCTATGCCCGCAATAATGCCGGCAAAGTACTGATAGACCCTACCAGCGGTTTACCCATCAGCAATGTAACCTTTGGTGTAGCGGGCGACAGGCAGCCAAAATTCAGCATAGGCCTGGGTAACCATTTTACATTTAAAGATTTCGACCTGAACTTCCTGTTCGACATACGTAAAGGCGGGGATGTATTTAATGGCAACGAACTTTTCATGACCAAATATGGCTTAAGCACTCGTACCCTGAACCGTATGAACCCTATTATTGTACCAGGTGTTTTAAAGGATGGTAACGAAAACTCAGCCAATCCTACTGTTAACAACATTCAGGTTACACCCAACACGCAGAATAACTATTATGTGAACGCCATTGATGCTGATTTTATTGAGCACAATATTAACTGGGTTAGGTTAAAGGACATCACGTTAAGCTATAAATTACCGCAATCATTATTAAAACGTCAGAGCGTTTTTAAATCGGCCAGTGTGTTTGTAACTGCTACTGATGTATTTATGATCACTAATTATTCAGGTGCAGATCCTGACGTAAGCGGCACCAACTCGTCCACCTTAGGAACGGGTGCTGCCGGCTTTGATTATGGTGCTGTACCTACGCCAAGGGTAATTTCTTTAGGTTTAAGAGTGAAGTTATAAAAAGAAGACGACATGAAAAGTTTTAAATATTCCATATTGACAATGCTTGTGCTGTTTTCGGCAAGCAGTTGTAAAAAATACATTGATGTAAATACCAACCCCAACGCGCCTGTCACGGCTGATGCATCGGCCCTGTTGCCGCCTATACAGGCAGGTATGGCACGTGGTGTTTGGTACGATAGCCGTTATATAGGTCAGTATGCCCAGGTATGGGGATCGGCCACGGCCAACAACGTTTGGGACGAGGAAGGATATTTGCCCGCGTCTGATTCAAATGGCGAGATGTGGCGCACAGTTTATTTTAGCCTGGGTCAAAACATCACCTTGTTATGGCAGGATGCTATTCCTAAAAAGAAATGGGATTATGTAGCAGTTGGCTATGCGCTGCGGGCCTGGGGATGGCAAACCGGCGGCGACCTGTATGATCATATGATTGTGAAAGAAGCCTTTGACCCTACACGCCTTACCTTTGATTATGACGATGGTTCTGTTGTTTACGCCGAAGTGGTAAAAGATTGCCAGTTGGCCTTAAATTATATGAACCTGGCTATTAAAACCGACAACCAGACCATATCGCCAACATTGGCCAAAGGTGATTATATGTATTATGGCGACCGCAGTAAATGGATCAAATTTATTTATGCTATACTGGCCCAAAACGCGCTGCACCAAAGCAATAAAGCCACATTTAATGCCGACAATGTGAAAAAATATGCCGACAGCTCGTTTGTAAACAACGCCGATAATGCCAGTGTGGAGTGTAGAGGCTCGCAATCCGGTGATTCCAATTTTTGGGGACCAACAAGGAGCAATTTAGGATCCTTCAGACAATCAGACTTTATAGTACGCCTGCTGGATGGCCGTATTTTTACCGGCTCTGCCACCCCCGATTATACCTTGGATCCGCGTATTAAGCAGATCATATCAGCCAGTAAAGATGGCGTTTATCGGGGTGTGATTGGCACCAACGGTGATCCTAACGCAACCGATGCTAATACTTCAGTGCCTAACTTGTTTAATGATGCTGCTGTAACAACCAGCCCAAGCAGTGCACCTAAATCACAACGATATATTTATAATGATGATTCGCGCGGCGTGTTGATGACCTATGGTGAGGTACAGTTTTTTAAAGCGGAAGCTTTATTTAAAAAAGGTGATCTGAGTGGTGCTTATGCGGCCTACATCAATGGGATTAATGCAAGTTTGGATTTTGTAAGTAATCCGCCGCAGGCAACTTCGCTTACGGGGGCTAAACAAGCTATATCTCCAGCTGCCATAGCTGCCTACATGAGCGGACCATGTGTTAAACAGAGCGCAGGTACCCTAACTCTGGCCGATATCATGCAGCAAAAATTTATCTCGTTATATGTATGGGGATCGTTAGAAGCCTGGGCTGATGAGCGCCGGTATAATTACGATACCAACATTTTCCAGGGTTTTAGCAAACCAGGAACACTGTACCCCGATAACGCGGGTAAGCAGGTTTATGTGGTACGGCCGCGCTATAACTCGGAGTATATCTGGAACGTACCAGCCCTGAAGAGCTTTGGTGCCCTTGATCCGGATTATCACACTAAAAAGCCATGGTTTATTTTACCTTAATTATTTCAAAAAAAGACATTATGAAAAGGAACTTTTATATCATTACATGCCTGTTTTTGATCATGATCACGGGTTGTAAAAAAAATACCATTACCCAGCTATCCCAACCGGCAACGGGTGCTCAACTCAAGTTTGCACAAGCCATTCCTGGCCTGCCCGCTGTTGACGAATATGTGAACGGGACAAAGATAAGCCCACAGCAAAACGTGGGGCTAACTGATAATTTAAAACCAACTTCGGTAATCACGGGTATCGCTTATCCATCGGCTTTTAATACTGCTGTTCAATATGGCGGTCTTTATCCCGGCGGCACATCGGTTAATTACGCGTTGGTAGCTCCTGGCGATGCAGCTATTAAAATTGTAACTTCAACCCCGGTACCGGTATTGGTCAGCCCGCAAACTGTAGCACCTAACAGTACAGTGGTGAGCTTAACACAATCTCTTGCCGAAAGGGGTACATATTCATTGTTTACCATCGGTTACCCCGATAAGCCAACTGCTTTGTTTGTGGAGGATAAATTCCCTACAGCCGATATGACCAAGATCTACGTGAGGTTTGGCAATTTTATACCCAACGGTCCACCGCTTGATGTAACGGGAGTTTATACCGCTACAGGCGCACCTGCCGCCACTACATTAACACCGTTTACCGGTATTGCGGCAAATACATTAACCGAATTTTTACCTATTGATGCTAACCCCATAGGTACTACCGGATATACCTTTCAGTTATATTTAGCCGGTACAACCACCAAAGTAGGTGCCATTACTAAAGCCATCAACATGGCGCCGGGAAGGTATTATACCATTATGGCCAATGGTTTGTATACCGATTATGTGGTGGGCTCTACCGGCATCACCTTAAAAGCCACAGCCAGGCCAACCGACCCGAAAGATTCTAACCGCCTGTTACCCGAAATATATTTTAATCCACCTGGTATAAGCTATTTCACTACTAAATAAAGTTATAGACCAATCAAAAGCCCCGAATAGATTGAGGGCACTGAAAAAGTCCATTTAGGCTATAGGGGTAGAAAATTTAGTTTTTCTGCCCCATTTTTTGTATCTTAAAGTGTCGAAAGAAAGATACCAAGATGCTTATTCAACAACAGCAGATCCAGTTCAGTGCATATTCAGGGTTATACGATCTGATCGTTCCGAAAGACAATCTTTTGCGGAAGATCAATGACCTGGTCGATTTTACCTTTATCTATGATGAACTGGTTAGTAAGTATTGCATTAATAATGGCAGGACAGCAGAAAGTCCTGTACGGATGTTCAAATATCTGCTATTGAAAACGGTCTACACCGTTTCAGATGTTGATGTGGTGGAACGTTCGCAGTATGATATGTCCTTCAAATATTTCCTGGATATGTCGCCCGAGGAAGGGGTTATCGATCCCAGTTCATTGACCAAGTTTAGAAAGCTGCGACTAAAGGATAATGATCTGTTAAACCTGCTCATCAATAAAACAGTCGCAATAGCCATTGAAAAAGGGATCATCCGTTCCAAGTCCATTATCGTCGATGCCACGCATTCCCTGTCAAGGTCAAATCCCTATTCAGCATTGGAGGTATTACGGGAGCGTTCAAAGCTGCTCCGCAAAGCGGTGTATGCCATAGATGAAGATATGAAGGCCGGTATGCCGGAAAAGAACACCACGGGCGAATTGGAAAAAGAACTGGCCTATTGTAGTGCATTGGAAAAGTATATTGAAGCCGATGGGCCGTTAAGCCAGATACCTGCGGTAAAAGAAAAGCTGAACCTGTTGAAGGAGACGGTGGCAGATACGCAGGAGCACTATACGTTATCCAAAGACAAGGATGCCAAAACAGGCCACAAATCGGCTGATAGCTCTTTCTTTGGTTACAAGACCCATTTGGCGATGACCGAAGAACGCATTATTACCGCTGCGGTGGTCACATCTGGTGAAAAGGGAGACGGCCCGGAACTTTCCAAACTTTTGAAGATCAGCCAGCAAAATGGCATTGAAGTAGAAACGATCATCGGCGATTCGGCTTATTCGGGAAAAGAAAATCTTGAAATGACAGGCGAACAAGATATCAAGATGGTGGCTAAACTAAACCCATCCATCACTCAGGGGGGCAGAAAAGAAGAAGACAAGTTCGATTTCAACAAAGATGCTGATATGTTCGTCTGCCCGGCAGGGCACCTATCCATTAGGAAATCGCGCGGAGGCAAAAAACACACCGGTACGAATCAAGTACATACCTATTACTTTGATGTTGAAAAATGCAAAGTCTGCCCATTGAGAGAAAACTGTTATAAACCCGGGGCAAAAACGAAGACTTATTCGGTCAGTATCAAATCAGACACACACCTTGGGCAAATGGCTTTCCAGGAAACGGAAGAATATAAAGCGGGCATCAAACACAGATATAAGATCGAAGCCAAGAACAGTGAGCTAAAAAACGTTCATGGTTACGACCGGGCGATAGCCTATGGCATTGAAAATATGCAGATGCAGGGTGCATTGGCTATCTTCACAGTCAATCTGAAAAGGATCATCAAACTGATAGCTTAAAACCCTTGAACAGAGATGATTAGCCATCCTCCAGCACCAAAATTGGCCCATATCAGCCTCAATGAATTACCTCCGCAAAATAATCAAAACAAAAAAAGCGACCAAGTAAAAGTTGCCTTTCTCTTGATCGCCTTTAGTGATCTTTATTATTGTATTACTTTTTCAGTGCCCTCAATAGATTTCGGGGCTTTTTTTGTTATTGGGAAAACATCGTTCAATTTAGACGATTGCTTAGATAAGGCTTTAACGAACCTTTCAATTCTTTAAATGACTTATAATGAGGGTTATGCTATAGTTAAGCGGAGAATTATTGGTTCGATGTATCCCGAAAAGTTGTGTTTGATGGAGAAGCCTATTGAACCGCTCGAAGAACGAAGCCGCCAATCTAATCTACGTAATTAACAGTAAGTTAGCTGAAAAGAATCGGGCAAAACTTGATTTTTTAAGCTTGTTCGATTCGCGAGCAGGATCGAACTGCTGACCTTAGGGTTATAAGCCTGAAATAAGTACAATTTTAACTATCCAATCAAGGAACTCTTATTTATATACTATCATATGGATGATAGTCATCGTTAATTAAATGTATTAACATCGTATGATCAAAAACAACGGAGGCAGTCACATTTTTCATGTAACTGCCTCGTTATCAGTAGCGGGGAGCAGGATCGAACTGCCGACCTTAGGGTTATGAATCCTACGCTCTAACCATCTGAGCTACCCCGCCTTTTTGTGTATCTCGCTCTTTTATAATGGTTTGATAAAAGAGTGGCCCTTAATAAATCAGTGGGCTTCCTTAAAAAGGTTTGCAAATATAGCAGAAATTCGTTTTCTTTAGAAAAAATGTTAACATTTACAGCTTTTAGAGCTCACAAGTATAAACCCAAATGTCCGAAAAAAAGAAATTTACCATTGAATATGAGATAAAATCGTCTCCACGTATACTGTTTTCCTTTCTGAGTGAGCCCAATGGATTAGCGCAATGGTTTGCCGATGATGTGAACATCAAGGACCAGGTTTATACCTTTACCTGGGATGGTGACGCCCAAAAAGCAAAATTGCTTACTGTAAAAGAAAATAAGCTGGTTAGATTTAAATGGGTAGATGACGATGCGCAATTTTATTTTGAAATGGAAATTCTGCAGGATGAGCTAACCAATGATGTTGCCCTCAGTATTACCGATTTCGCAACAGAAGATGCTATTGCCGAACGTAAATTGATCTGGGATAACCAGATCGAATACCTCATCAGTGTATTGGGTGCTTAAAGAAACTTAATTTTAGCTAATTTTGTATCGTGAAACGCTATTTGTGCGTTAATGAAAATTAACGCACAAGCTGCTGCGTTATATCCTGTTGTACAAATTGCGTTAATGAAAAAGATACATCTTTTACTCCTAAAATCGTTTATAAGACCGTTTGTAAGTACGCTTTTCATCGTAATGTTTGTACTGTTGATGCTGTTTTTGTTTAAATACATCGACGACCTGATAGGTAAAGGTTTTGCCTGGTACACCATTCTTGAACTGATGTTGTATAACTCAGCCACCAACGTGGCTATGGCGCTGCCTTTATCGGTGTTGCTATCAACCATCATGACTTATGGCTCCCTTGGCGAAAATTACGAACTGGTGGCCATTAAGGCAGCCGGTATATCACTGCGCAGGGCCATGTATCCTATGATAGTGGTGGTAACTATCCTGAGTATCTCTGCCTTCTTCTTTTCAGATTATATGCTGCCGGTGGCTAACCTTAAATATTTTTCATTGTTATATGATGCCCGTAAGCAAAAATCGGCCGATTTGTTACCTCAAATGGTTTTCAGCAATAGTTTTACCGGTTACACCATCCGTGTAAAAAGTAAAGATCCCGATGGGCAAAGGCTATATGGTATTATGATATACCAAAAAAGCCCCGATAATAATGGCAATAATACGGTTACTATAGCCCGTGAAGGGACCATGTTCCGGACTATGGGCGATAAATACCTGGTACTGAAATTAAAAGACGGCGTGCGATATGAAGAATCAGCACCTGATAATGCTACTTATAATTTCAGACAGCGCCTTTCTCGGTTCCGCTTTAAGGAAACCGAACAGAAGTTTAGCCTGGATGGTCTTAAAATGAACCGTACCAATGAAAATGAATTTAGGACGGCATCACAGATGATGAACCTGAAGCAGTTAAGATCTTATGTCGATTCTGTACAACACCAGGTTGATGGCAGTATTGTACAGAATTATAAGCTTATTACGCCCTACCTGAAGTTTTTTAACATGCCGGCAAAACCTGCGGCTAAATATATACAGGCCGATAAAGCAGGGGTGCTGAAAAGTATGAAACTGAGCGACCAGGTAGTGGCCCTTTCAAGCGCTGCCTCAGAGATCCGTTCGGTAAAAGATATATTAAAAAACCGGACCGACCGCTATAACGACGATACACTTAATATACGGCGATATGCATCAGAGGTTCAAAAGAAGTTCACGCTTTCAGCGGCTTGCCTGGCATTATTCCTCATTGGCGCTCCGCTGGGGGCCATTATCCGTAAGGGAGGATTGGGTTTACCGGTGGTGATCTCTGTTATTTTTTTCCTGATATACTATATTATTTCTACCATAGGCGAAAAATCTGCAAGGGCGGGTAGTATATCCGTTGTTTTTGGTATGTGGGTGGCTATTATCATCCTTACTCCAATAGGACTATTCCTGTCATACAAAGCCGCTACAGACTCTGCGATATTTGATGTGGAGCTGTACAAAAGGTTTTTTAACAAATTAATTAAACGCAAGGCAACTAATTAGCCCTCATTCTCCGTAATCATTTATAGTAAGCCTGCTCCCTTGTTACCGAAAGGGATTTTACACAGTACCGACCAGAAACATTTTTATATATCATAAATTTGTTTAACTTTTAAAATGTTTTGTGGCTTATCTTTATTTAAGCCCAGTCAAATACTCATATAATGCTAAATACGATACAAGAAGCAATTGAAGATATAAAAGCCGGAAAAATGATCATTGTTGTTGATGATGAAGACCGGGAAAATGAAGGTGATTTTTTAACCGCGGCACGTAATGCCACACCAGAGGCCATCAATTTTATGGTGCGCCATGGCCGGGGCCTGGTATGCGCGCCTATTACGCAGCAACGTGCCCGCGAGTTGGAGCTGGAACCTATGGTGAGCCATAACACTACCTCGCATGAAACAAACTTTACAGTTTCTGTTGATCTGTTGGGTCACGGTTGTACCACAGGCATATCGGCATCAGACAGGTCAAAAACCTCTATGGCATTAATTGATCCGGCTACCAAACCAGAAGATCTGGGCAGACCCGGGCATATATTTCCGCTGATTGCCAAAGATGGTGGTGTATTGCGCAGAACCGGACATACCGAAGCCGCTATTGATCTGGCCGTTTTGGCTGGGTTTGAACCTGCAGGTGTTATATGCGAAATCATGAAAGAAGATGGCGATATGGCCCGTTTGCCCGATCTGTTGATAATGGCAAAAGAGTTCGATCTGAAGATCGTATCTATAAAAGACCTGATAGCTTACCGCCTAAATGCCGAAACCCTGGTACGAAAAGAAGTATCGGTAAAAATGCCAACCGAATGGGGCGATTTTGAGATGATAGGCTATACCCAATTGGATACCGGCGAAAATCATCTGGCCCTTATTAAAGGCACCTGGGAGCCCGATGAGCCAGTTTTAGTACGTGTGCACAGCTCATGTGTTACCGGCGATATTTTTGGCTCCTGCCGTTGTGATTGCGGCCCACAGTTGCATAAGGCTATGGAGATGATCAGTAACGAGGGTAAGGGAGTTGTGGTATACATGAATCAGGAGGGACGGGGTATTGGTTTGATCAATAAACTAAAAGCTTACCACCTGCAAGAAAATGGTTTGGATACTGTGGAAGCTAATATTAAGTTAGGCTTTAAAATGGATCAGCGCGATTATGGTATCGGTGCGCAGATATTGCGTAGCCTGGGTATCTCCAAAATGCGTTTGATGACCAATAATCCTAAGAAGCGTGCAGGCCTGATAGGTTACGGTTTGGAGGTTGTTGAAAATGTACCTATCGAGATAGCATCAAACCCACATAACGAATCCTATTTGCGAACTAAAAGAGACAAGATGGATCATGCTATTATGCGTGATCACTGATCGTCGTCGTCGGGTTTGGTTGTTGGTGTGCCACCACCTGTTGTGGCAGGTGGTGCAGGTGTTGGCGTTACCGGAGCCCGGTCGCGCCTGCTGCGCCTGAATATGTTTCTGATGAACTCACCGAAGGTATCAAAATCGCGGGAGTATACTAAACCAAATCCATTTACATATTGAAAATCAAGGTTGTTTAATGGATTAAGGGTGGTATTGTTTAATAACCTGTAGGAATACCTTGCTGTAAGGTTTCCGTCTTTCCTGATCTGGTACAGCGCTTCAAAGTCTTTAGTTAAATTACCGTTAAACAAACTACTGGTGGTATTGTTGAACAAATCGTTGGAACCGCTATTGTTATACAAGCTCCCGTTAAATGATAGTCTGCTGTTAAAAAATCTTACCGATGCATTGGCCTCACTGAGCGAACGGATGTTCAAATCAAAATCAAAGTTTTTGATGTGCGATTGTGATATCAGGCTGTTGAGCTTGTTAAAGGCAAATTCACTTATCATTTGGCCGGCAGTGCCTGCAATTAAATTGTTGTTATTATTGTTTGATGTGAAACTACGACGTACAATAATGTTAATAGCCTGTTGGCTACGGTTATTATTATCAGCCAGGTACGTAGCCAAATCGTCTTTTACTGAAGGATCGGTAGGGAAACTAAAGTCGAAATCAATGTTAGGTTGTAGCAATGACTTGGTTAGTATCAACTCTGCCTGTACCAGTGTTTGCTGCGATGAAGTTGGCGTTTGTAAGCCAGCCGCTGCATAAAGCGGAGCTTTGCTGGTACGTACTTCATAAAGCGCTTTCAGGTTTATTTCGGCGTTTGAAGGATTACCCGTCCACCTGATGGTACCACCCTGGTTTACCGTAAAGTTTTTGCTGATGAAGTTTTTGGCGGTAAACTCAAACTTACCTGTGGATATCAGGAAGTCGCCATACATTTCAAAATCGCCCAAGCTGTTAATATTCAATTTTAAGTTATGGGCAACACCGCTGCCCTCGAGCAAACCATAATCGGTGGTTATTTTAACTACAGTTTTTTCATCAGCGCTTAAATCAAAATTTAATGTAACACCATTAAACGCACGGGTTTTATCCACCGCTTTAACAATATCCTTATGACCCACAAACCTGATAAAATCATAATCGCTGGCCGTTGATGAAGTGTTGAGCGGGATATTGAAAACCGTACCGGCCTCGGTATTAGCTTTGATATCGATCTTCATGTTATCAACAGGGCCTTTAAAACTAAATGTACCACTGCCATAAGCGATACCATAATAAAGGTGATTATCCTTAAATGTAGTATTTAAGGCCATCAGGTTACGGGCTAAAACAGATACTTCGATATCAGGATTCGACAAGTTATTCAAGTCGACCGTACCGTTAGCTGTGCCTGTACCTCCGCGTATATCCTTCAATACCATATTATTCAAATTGATGACGCTGTTATTCACGCTTAATTTGTTATTAACGGTATAGGCAGTTTTAAGGTAATTAACTGTAACGCCGGTATTTTCAAGTGTTAACGTACCATTCAGCTGCGGATTTGATGGTTTTCCCGAAAGTTTCAGATCGGTTGAAATGTGCCCTTTTACGTTCGAAACCAGGTCTTTAATAAAAGGGGTAAAGATGATGGCTTCGGTTTGGTTCATCTTTATATCAAAGTCCAGGTTATCATCAGTTTCATGGCCAAAATAATAAGTGCCGCCAATGTTCATGGTCTCGAGCCCGCGGTTCAGGATATTCAGCTTCATGTCGGCCTGTTTACGGTCGTTACCCAGGTTCGATACCAGCTTCAGATCACCAATCAAGGTTCTGTTCATGGTTAGCGAATCAATATTCAGATGCGCGTCAATTCCTGGTGATTTGATAATAGATGTAAAATTAACATCACCGTTCAGATAGCCCCTCAGATATATTCCCGATGTTCTGGTCAGCTGATTAAGCGTTCGCATATTAAATTTTTCGAACGAGAGTTTCAGCTCATCAGCGGGGTTATCGGATATAAAGCCATTAATACGCACCTTTTGAGGACCGTTAGATAGCTCAAAGCCTGATACCTGGGTTTTGCCATCCAACAACCTGATACGTACTTGCTCCTGGATGTGCCATTTTTGTTTCTCCAGGATAACATCAGAAGGCAACAGCTTTAATTTGGCGGTTGTGTCGCGCCCAAATTCAACCAAACCGTAAAGGTCGAGCTGATTTACCGCGTTTTTATCCGACAGTTTAACGTTAAAGTTAAGGCTATCGTTTTTCAGGAAGTTGGTAATGTTAATGTCTTTAATAAACAGGCTGTCAGTCAAGTCAACTTTTCGTAAGGATAAATTGAGGCCCAGCATATCTTCCGATGTGTTTTCATCAATAATGAAATCGTGAAATACAATTTTCCCATATTTAAATGTTTTAATATAGCCGGATAGGATAGCTGTTTTCTTTTCCGAATCAAACTGGCCTATTAAAGTACCATGATCAGGTATTTTCAGGTCGGGCACAAATATAGCTGTAAGGGGATCCGTATTTTTAAGTGTAAGATTAAACGCAAACTGCTCCGGCTTGGGCGTAACAATAGTTGTTTTTAATGAGGGGATATATTTTTTGGCAATGGTTTTAAAATACGAAGGTAAAGTTGCCAGGTCAAAAGTACCCTTGATACTACCGTCGGCAAAGTCAGATCGCAGATCTATTTCCCTGTTGTTTCCTGTCCCGGTTGAGGATAGGTACAAAGAGTCAACCACATAATTATTACGCGGGTCAACAATTCTGGCGGGTGAAAGTAAAATATTACCCGCGATGTTAGCCAGACTGTTACCCGAAAATTTTGTCTTTAACTGGGTACTTATACTGATGGTATCTGTACTGAGTTTAAGCTTGTTCAGGTTGGCGTCTTTAATGCTCGCCACCAGATCATATGAGGGGAGAGCCGGATTTAAATTGACACTACCCTTCAGGTCGAGCTTAACATTTTTATCATTGATGGTGATATGCCCATTGGCCAGCTTTTTAATGAATGAGCCATTTACGGTGAGGTTGTTATATGTATAGTTGTTATAGTTGATGTTAACAATTCGGGCGTCAACCTTTTCGCGTAGACTTTTAAGCTCATCACCGCTGCCTTGTATGTCGGCATTAAAGGTAGTACGACCGAGGGATTTTTCATCAAGCAGGGTTCCAAGATCAAAATTGAAAGCATCCAGTTTGCCGCTGTAGCTGGGTATATTTTTTTTGTCTATTTTAAGATTAATGTCGGTATCAAACCTGCCCAGCCCGGTTTTAAAAATACCATAAGCAACAAAATCATTCTGCAAACCATTAAATCTGCCGGTAAAATTGATATTACCAAATTTACCAATGATGGCCGGCGCCTGCATGGTAGCATTGCCCGAAAAATGGCTAAGCAGGTAGTCCAGGTCTTTTTTATTAGAAGCAACCTGCTCAAACTTCAGATCAAGGAAAGTATTATCCCAATCGGGCAAGCCGCGTAAATTAAAATCACCTTTTATAAAGGTAGCCTGCCCTCCGCTAATGGTTACGTTCTTGGCTTTCAGGTTATTTACCAGTCCTTTAACTCTGCCTTCAATACCCAGATCAAATGTGGTTTTACCCATGCCGCTGGTAAAGTAGGCAATGTCTGTTGAGGAGATGCGTGATGATTTAAAGTCGGCATCCATGTTCACCCGGTTCTCGAAATCGTCAAAATCGTCAAATGATTTAAACCTCATCCGGAAATAATCTTTCAGATCCGAGTGTTTGGTTTGCAGAGTAAGGTGTTGCAGTAAAACCTGGTTGGTATCAATGGTAGTATGGGCTGTAAAATTCTTTACATAGAAGCCACTTTTTTCCTGTAGTGTAAGATGCTGGATATTGCCCTTAAACAGATGATTTTTGATATCCATGCCGGTTACCACCGTGCTAAAATGACTTACGTCGATATCATCAAAATTAACTTTGTTCTCTATGGTGTCAATCAGTTGGTTCTTGTACCGGAAATGAAAGTTATTGATGGCTATTTTATCAAAATTAAGCGTCCATGGTTTGCTGGCAGTTTTTTTGGCGGTGTCACCAGAACTAAAATAATCAAGTATAAATTTCAGGTTGGTAGTGCTGTCTTTTTGCTTTTTGAGATAGAATGAGCCATTATCCAGCTCAATGGACTCAAAAATAATGGTGCGTTGTTTAATACTAAATAAAAGCGAAAAACCTTTAATATCAACAGCCAGCTTTGGAGTATTCAGCAAGGTATCGCGTTTTTTATCGAGCACATACAATCCCTCCAATACTACCGAAGTAAAAGGCCTGATGTACAGACTTTTTATACTAACTGTGGTATGCAGCTCGTCAGAAAGATAGCCCGCGGCTTTTTTAGCGGCCCAGGTTTGTACAGGTTTATATTGAAGCGCCAGTAAAAGTATGCTTAGTGTCAATAAAATGAACAACACTATCCCTAACGCTATATTGAGTACTTTTTTAATAACTTTGCCTTTTTAATGATTGATTTACTGAATTATTGATTTATTGAATAACTAAAACCATGCTACAATTAAACAGGGTGATAGTTTGCTGAATTTTAATAAATCACTAATTCATTAACTCAACAATTCAATAATTAATAACGTGTCTGTAATTTTAGGAATTGAATCTTCATGTGATGAAACCTCTGCATCTGTTTGTGTTGATGGGGAGATATTGAGCAATGTAATTGCCAATCAAACCATTCACGAAGCATACGGAGGCGTTGTCCCTGAGCTTGCCTCAAGGGTTCATCAGCAAAATATTGTTCCCGCTGTACAACAAGCATTATTGAACGCAAAAGTAAGCAAAAATGATATTGATGCAGTAGCTTTTACGCGCGGACCTGGACTTTTAGGTTCACTTTTAGTAGGTGTATCATTTGCCAAGGCATTTGCACTGGCCAAAAGCCTGCCGCTTATTGATATAAATCATATGCAGGCGCATATTCTGGCCCATTTTATTGGTGATCATAAGCCTTCATTTCCGTTCTTGTGTCTTACCGTATCAGGTGGGCATACGCAGATAGTTTTGGTTAGAGATTATTTTGATATGCAGGTAATTGGCCAAACGCTTGATGATGCCGCAGGCGAGGCGATGGATAAAACCAGCAAGATATTAGGTTTGCCTTATCCGGGAGGCCCGCTGATTGATAAATACGCACGCCAGGGTAACCCGGATGCTTACAAATTTCCGGAACCGCAGATCCCCGGTCTGGATTTTAGCTTTAGCGGATTGAAAACATCTATCTTGTACTTCATCAGGGATAATGTAGCTAAGAACCCGGATTTCATCAATCAGAACCTGCCTGATATCTGTGCCTCGGTTGAAAAACGTATAGCTACTATACTGCTTAACAAACTGCAGAAAGCAGCACGGGAATATGGTATAAAACAGATCGCTTTAGCTGGTGGCGTATCGGCCAATACTGGCTTGCGTTTAAGCTTACAGGAACTTTGTACTAAAAATGGCTGGGAGAGTTTTATACCCAAAATGGAGTATTGTACCGATAACGCGGCTATGATAGCTATTGCCGGTTACTATAAATATTTAAAAGGTGAATTTGCCAGCCAGGAAATTGCTCCACTGGCAAGGATGCCTTTTTAATTAGTGATTTACTGAATTAATGATTTAGTGAATTTAAAAGATTTTATATTGTATTAATTCAATAACTCATTAATTGGCCATAATCACTAATTCATTAAATCACTAATTCAATAATTAAAAAACATGAATATTCCTTCACTGATTTTCTGGGCGGTTTTTGTGTTGCCGCTGGTTGCTTTTTTAGTATGGCTGATGCGTCAGGACAAGAAGAAAGGTGTTACCGGACTTATTGTATTGGCAATTATTGTGGTAGGCGGCATAGTTTATATGTACCTGAAAACGGGTGGGCAGTAAGTAGTTGATTTTTGGATTCCTGGACCTTTAGGGATTAAGAGATTGGATTGTGATAAAGCCCGAAAATAACTGGAAGTATAAATCGCTTTTTAATCTGGAGAAAACCCGTGTGGATAATCCGGGTGAAGCGCCAACAAGACTGGCTACCCGTTGTACGGAATTGGTAAAAATACCGCTCAATGAATATTCAATTGAAGATTTGAGACTTATGATAGGGCAGGAGCTGGGTTTGTCTTATCTGGTACCTCTTGCCATTGAAAAGCTTACTGATGATTTATTCGCTGAAGGTGACCTGTATGAAGGTGATTTGTTGGCCAACGTGTTAAAGATTAATCGCATTTTTTGGAAGCAAAACCCTGATCTGTGGACGCAAGTAGATAACCTCATCGTGAATAGAAAATATGAGATCGATAAGCTAAAGATCTCTGTAGAAAAATTCTATAACTAAATTGAGATTCTAATCAGGATAGAACAAAAAAGACTTAAGCCCGTCCCATAAGTAATTATGAGACGGGCTCTTTTATATGATTAAGAGCAATTACTTCCCAAACCGTTCTTTCAAATAATGGCCGGTGTGTGATTTCTTCTCTTTGATCAGATCTTCGGGGATACCTTCAAACACAACCTTTCCGCCGCGGTCGCCACCTTCGGGACCAATGTCAATAATCCAGTCGGCGCATTTAATCACATCCATATTGTGCTCTATTACAATAATGGTATTGCCATGATCAAGCAGCGCGTCAAATGATTTGAGCAGCTTTTTAATATCGGCAAAATGCAAGCCTGTAGTAGGCTCATCAAAAATAAATAGTGTTTTATTAGTATTGTTACCCTTTACCAGGAACGATGCCAGCTTAATGCGCTGGGCCTCACCTCCGGATAGCGTATTTGACGATTGGCCCAACTGTACATAGCCCAAACCTACATCAACCAAAGGTTTTATTTTGGCAATGATCTTTGGCTCTTTGGCAAAAAATACCAAGGCCTCATCAATGGTCATGTGCAGCACTTCGGCTACATTTTTTTCATTGTAGGTGATATCCAGTATGTGCTGTTTAAAACGGTTGCCTCCGCAGGTTTCGCAGGTCAGGAAAATGTCGGCCATAAACTGCATCTCTATCTTCACTTCGCCTTCGCCCTGGCAAACATCGCAGCGGCCACCTTCAACGTTAAAGGAGAATGCCGAGGGTTTTAATCCCGCGGCCTTAGCTGCCGGTTGTGAAGCATACAGGTTACGGATCTCATCCCATGCTTTTACATAAGTAACCGGATTTGAGCGTGATGAACGGCCTATAGGGTTTTGATCCACCAATTCTACCTGTTCTATTTTGGCATAGTCGCCATCAATACCATCATATGAGCCGGTTTGCTCACCCGAGTAATTGCCCAATGCTTTTTGCAGTGCTGGTGCCAGGATGCGTTTTACCAGGCTGGTTTTACCCGAGCCGGATACACCAGTCACTACAGTAAGAACGCCTAATGGAAATTTAGCCGTAACATGCTGCAGGTTATTCTCACGCGCGCCTTTGATCTCGATGTAATCATTCCACTTACGGCGATGTGCTGGTATGGTGATAGATTCACGGCCGCTCAAGTATTTACCTGTTAAGCTGTGTTCATCCTTTAATATCTCTTTATAAGTTCCCGTGAAGATCAGTTCACCCCCATGGGTTCCGGCTTCGGGGCCAATGTCAATGATATGGTCTGCGGCTTCCATGATCTCCTCCTCATGCTCTACCACCAATACGGTATTGCCCACATCGCGCAATGATTTTAATACGCTGATGAGACGTTGGGTATCACGGGGGTGCAGCCCGATACTCGGCTCATCCAATACATATACCGAACCTACCAGACTACTGCCTAACGAGGTGGCCAGGTTAATACGCTGTGACTCACCGCCGGATAGGGTATTGGACAAGCGGTTGAGTGTCAGGTAGCTCAGGCCAACATCATTTAAAAACGATAGGCGGTTGGTGATCTCCATCAGCAGGCGCTTACCTACCTTGGCATCCGTTTCATTTAACTGTAAACCTTTGAAAAATTCAAGGGCTTTATCCAAAGGCATCAATACCACATCGGTGATTGAACGCTCGCTGATCTTTACATATGAGGCATCTTTTCGCAGGCGGCTGCCCTTACATTCCGGGCAGGTAGTTTTGCCGCGATAGCGCGACAGCATTACCCGGTATTGGATTTTATAGGTCTGCGCCTCCATTTCCTGGAAAAACTCATCAAGGCCACGAAAATATTTATTACCTGTCCATAACAGGCGTTGTTGTTTTTCGGTTAGCTGATTGTACTGACGGTGTATAGGGAAATCAAACTGCAAAGCGTGTTTGATCAGCATGTCGTTCCACTCGCGCATCTTTTCGCCGCGCCATGGGGCAATAGCGCCTTCATAAATACTTTTACTTTTATCAGGGATCACCAAGTCTTCGTCAATACCAATTACTTTACCATAGCCCTCACATTTTTTGCAGGCGCCATAAGGATTGTTAAAGCTGAAAAAATTAGGTGTAGGCTCTTCGAATTTAATGCCATCGAGTTCAAAGCGGTCGCAGAAAAAGCGTTCCTGTTCGCCATCGGCATCAGGTTCCTGGTAGCGTACATAGCAATCACCCTTGCCCTCAAAGAAAGCGGTCTGTACCGAATCGCCCAGGCGGCTTATGGTTTCATCTTCTTCATTTTTTGATATACGATCGATCACTATTCTAACGCCGGGGTAATGAGTTGGCGTTTCCTCTTCAGTAGTTACCGGTTCATCGCTTTCGGCTTTAAGCTTTTTGCCTTTAGCTTTCTTCTCGCCATGAACTTCAGCTACTAATGAAGTATTATCAATGGATTCATCCTCCAGTAAAGCTTCAATTTTTGATAGCTTGTTCAGATACTCCACCCGTACAAAACCTTTTTGCATTAAAACGGCCAGCTCTTCTTTTAGGCTGCGGTTATTATGCGGATATAGTGGCGCTAAAACGGTTACCTGGCTCTCGTTGGGTAAGGATAATATAAAGTTTACCACATCGGTAACAGAATCCTTCTTGACGATCTGACCGGATACCGGGGAAATAGTTTTGCCAATGCGCGAGAACAGCAGTTTTAAATAATCATATATCTCGGTCGATGTACCCACCGTTGAACGCGGATTGGAGGTGATCACCTTTTGTTCAATAGCTATAGCAGGGGCTATACCTTTAATATAATCAACATCGGGTTTGTTCATTCGGCCCAAAAACTGGCGCGCGTAGGAAGAAAGACTTTCTACATACCTGCGCTGACCTTCGGCATATAAAGTATCAAAAGCAAGTGATGACTTACCCGAACCTGACATGCCCGTAACTACAACCAGTTTGTTTTTGGGAATAGCCACATCCATATTTTTAAGGTTGTGCACACGAGCTCCTTTAATAATGATATGTTTCTGCGGATCTTTTTCTGCTTCTTTAGTCATTCTTTGAATTAGTTCATTAGCTTGTTCGTGGTTCGGGTAACCTGGTTCGTGATATGCTTTTATCAAAGAACTCTTTATAAAAACAGGCATGATCCCGGAACCTCGAGCCTCATACCCCGAACCTCTTTCACCGGAATGCAAAAATCCTAAAATATTTAGCAGAATCCAAATGGGTTTTACTTTGTTTCGGGATTTACTCTAAATAAATTTCTGAGTTTACAGTTTGCTGACTTTTAAATATTTAATAGCCTGGAATGGCGACAGTTGACAAACTTTTTAAGATGGGGGATTAAACCATCGCCAGCCATTCCTGTCAAACCCCTGGACAGGTGTCAGAATTATGAATAAAGAAGCTGTTCATAAGCCAAATGAACCTGATTAACAGAAGTAAGTAAAAAATATAATTTGTTTTTTAGCTGGGAATTTGTTTTATTTGAAGTAACAATTTCTTAACCCCTAAGGAGCACGCTATAGAATATACTTTACTTTGTAAGTTTTTAACTAAAAATTAAGTTTAAAGTAGTACTTTCTATGGATTTTCAATTGAAAAGTGATCAGGATCTAATCCATCTATACATTGCCGGTGATGAAGCTGGGTTAGTGGAGTTGATCAGACGATATCAGACCAAAATATATACCTCTATTTACCTGCTTGTAAAAGACGAGTATCTGGCCGAGGATATTTTTCAGGATACCTTTATCAAAGTTATCAATACGCTGAAAGCTGGAAAGTATAACGAAGAGGGTAAGTTTTTACCCTGGGTAACCCGAATTGCGCACAATTTGGTTATTGACCACTTCCGCCGCGAAAAGCGCGCGCCTATGATCAGCAATGGCGACGATTTTGATATTTTTGAAGTATTGGGTAATTATGATGAAAGCACCGAGGATCGGATGGTACGCGAGCAAACGCATAAAGACCTTAAAACGCTGATACAGCTTTTACCATCAGAGCAAAAAGAGGTATTGATCATGCGCCACTTTGGCGATATGAGCTTTAAAGAAATTGCCGATATTACCGAAGTAAGTATCAATACCGCTTTAGGCCGGATGCGTTATGCCCTCAATAATCTCCGCAAAATGATGCAAAGCAAAGAGTTAAGTTTAAAAAATTAATCAGAAACCATTGGGTTATTGGACCGGTGATTTGTTAGTTAAATGACAAAGCTGATCAATAACCCAATGTTTTATGATAAATAGCTTAACTTATTCACTTAGATATGATAAAAATTAACCTATAAAAAAAATTTCATTTAATTTTCATTTAGTAAAATATTATCTTTAAGTCGCCGTTATAAATCATATAAAATTTACAACAAAATAAGCTTATGGATGAAACTTTTACAACAACGTTAAATGGAATTGCCAACAGGGCTCTGATGGATGAGAATGCACAAGAAAATCTGGGTGCCGACGAGTTGATATTTTACAACTCAATTCGCGCTGACTTGGACCTTTTGAACAAAAAACCAAAGGTACAAACTATACACCAGATACTTGACTACTCAAAAAGCCTGCGTTAAGTATTCCGAACTTGCTGGTTCATAGATCATAATTGTTGATGGAGGCAGATGTTTGAAAAAACTGAAACCGAAATCCGGCATGATTTATGAACCTTTCTATTTTATATGGATTTTGTAACTAATAATATAGTTTAATATATATTATAATATATGTATTATCTGCGGAAGCATAATCTTTACCCTGAAAACTTTCTTAATTTTAAAAATGCTTAAGGCCGAACGTTACCGCCATTTTGTTGAATATTTTTCAAAGAACCAACCCAATCCCGTTACCGAGCTGCATTACAATAATCCTTTTCAATTATTGGTAGCGGTGATCCTGTCTGCACAATGTACCGATAAGCGCATTAACCAGGTTACACCAAAGCTATTTGAGCGCTTCCCGACACCAGAGGATCTGGCAGCATCAACCCCCGAGGAGGTTTTTACTTATATCCGTAGCGTTAGCTATCCTAATAATAAGGCCAAACATTTAGTGGGCATGGCAAAAATGCTGGTAGATGTTTTTAACAGTGAGATACCGGCAGGTATCGAAAACCTGCAAAAAATGCCTGGCGTAGGACGAAAAACGGCCAATGTTATCGCATCCGTAATTTTTGAAGAACCTGCAATGGCTGTTGATACGCATGTGTTTAGGGTGGCTAACCGTATCGGTCTTACCCATAATGCAACCACGCCACTGGCGGTCGAAAAACAATTGATTAAACATATCCCCAAAGAATATATAGGTGTTGCCCATCACTGGCTCATATTGCATGGCCGGTATATTTGCCTGGCGCGAAGCCCAAAATGCGAAATATGCCCATTAACCTGGTTCTGCAAATACTATGAACAGCATAATACCGAAACAGCCTTGCTAAAAGCTGAAGCAGCCAAAATTAAAAAAGCCAAAGAAGCTAAAAAGAAAAAAGCATTGAATACGATAACTAAAGAGCTTAAGAAGCGAAGTGTGGATAAAGATATTTGATTGTTATTAGCAGGTTGATTAAGTTTATCAATAAGTAACCCAAGCGTCATTGCGAGGCATGAAGCAATCCCCGATAAGCAGAGCCGCTCTGCAAGTATGGGATTACCACGCTACGCTCGCAATGACAGCATAGTAAATAAATTACTAAAAAAATTAGTATTTTTAAATAAAACATTTATATATTTGTTTTAGAAAATTTTAAGATGAGCAATACAGATAAATTGAAGGCACTACAGCTTACTTTAGATAAGCTGGAAAAATCATACGGAAAAGGTACCATCATGAAATTGGGTGATTCCGTTATTGAACCTACAGAAGTAATATCAACCGGCTCTTTAGGCCTGGATATCGCTTTAGGTGTTGGCGGTTTACCTAAAGGAAGGGTTATAGAAATATATGGACCTGAATCCTCTGGTAAAACCACCCTGGCTATACATGCCATTGCCGAATCGCAGAAAAAAGGTGGTATTGCCGCGTTTATTGACGCGGAGCACGCCTTCGATCGCTTCTATGCTAAAAAATTAGGTGTCGATGTAGAGAACCTGCTGATCTCTCAGCCAGACAACGGTGAGCAGGCATTGGAAATTGCCGATAACCTGATCCGCTCTGGCGCTATAGATATTTTGGTTATTGACTCTGTTGCCGCGTTGGTACCTAAAGCGGAGATTGAAGGCGAAATGGGCGACTCTAAAATGGGTTTGCATGCTCGTTTAATGTCGCAGGCTTTACGTAAATTAACGGGTACCATCAGCAAAACCGGGTGCTGCTGTATATTTATTAACCAATTGCGCGATAAGATCGGTGTAATGTTTGGTAATCCCGAAACTACTACCGGTGGTAATGCCCTGAAATTTTACGCTTCGGTGCGTTTGGATGTACGCCGTATATCACAAATTAAAGACACCGAGGAGGTATCAGGTAACCGTGTTAAAGTGAAGATCGTTAAAAATAAAGTTGCTCCTCCCTTCCGCATAGCAGAGTTTGATATTATGTTTGGCGAAGGTATTTCAAAAGTTGGTGAGATCATTGACCTGGGCGTTGAGTACAACATCATTAAAAAAGCGGGTTCATGGTTCAGCTATGGCGAAACCCGTTTAGGTCAAGGTCGTGATGCCGTTAAACAGCTGATCTTGGATAATCCCGAACTACAGGAAGAACTGGAAACCAAAATTAAAGAAACCGTTACCGGCGAAAGTTTGGTTGAAGAATAAGTTGATTTCGGATTTCGGAATTTCGATTTCGGATTTGTAATATTGAAAAGCCTTCTCACTTGGGAAGGCTTTTTTATTTGTACTAAAATTCTCTTGTCATGCTGAACGGAGTGAAGCATCTATTATATAACATACAAATTGATGAATAGATCCTTCGCTGCGCTACCCATGACATGTTTAGTAAACCGTGTAAAGACTTACGAAGTTTCAAAAACTTCGTAAGTCTGGCATCAACACCTAATATGTCATTTTCACCTTCAGAATCCAGCGGATTTTATAACTCAGGATGACAAACTTATTAAGTGCCCATTGACAAGAAGGCTAATTATCTTCATCCACAAGTAATAAATCACTAATTCACTAAATCACTAATTCAATAATTAATATATTTAGCTCTGCATGAATAAATGGGGCTTACTATTATTTTCTGTACTGTTCATTCAGTTTATCGCCTGCAATAATACGGCCATTGATTCTGGTAAAACTGTTTTCAATATTAACCTGGAAGAGGGCCTTACTTCGCTTGATCCGGCTTTCTGCCGTAATCACTATACTATTTGGATGGATAACCAGGTTTTTAATGGCCTGGTACAAATTAATGATAGTTTGAAAGTGATTCCATGCATAGCCAAAAGCTGGGATGTATCTGCTGATGGTCTTTTATATACTTTTCATTTGCGCAATGATGTGTATTTTCATGATGATCCGCATTTTGCAGGCGGTGTTGGTTGCAAGGCTGTAGCATCAGACTTTGTTTACAGTTTCGGGCGATTGATTGATCCTAAGGTAGCCTCATCCGGTTCCTGGATCTTTAGTGATAAAGTAGATGACAAAAACTCATTTACCGCACTAAACGACAGTACTTTTAGCATCAGGCTTAAGCAACCTTTCGCACCTTTTTTAAGTATGCTTACGGCACAGTATTGTTCTGTTGTACCTAAAGAAGTAGTAGAGTTTTATGGAAAAGATTTCAGAAGTCATCCCGTTGGTACAGGCCCGTTTAAGTTTAAATACTGGAAAGAAGGGGAGGTGCTGGTTCTACTCAAAAATGAAAAATACTGGGAGAAGGACAGTAAAGGTAATCGTTTACCTTACCTCGACGCGGTTAAAGCCAGCTTTATTGCCGATAAACAAACCTCGTTCCTGGAGTTCATCAAAAAGAAACTTGATTTTTTAAACGATATCGACGGCAGCTACCGCGATGATATCCTGACCAAATCGGGTAAAGTAACACAAAAGTATAAAGGAAAATTTGTTTTAAATACCGCGCCATACCTTAATACTATGTACCTGGGTATCCTGGTTGATTCCAACCTGGCTATCGTTAAAAAGTCGCCGCTCAAGATATTGAAAGTACGGCAGGCCATTAATTATGCCATTGACAGGCAGAAGATGATGAAATATCTGCGCAACAGTATGGGTACGCCTGGCTATGCTGGTTTTATTCCCGAAGGTATGCCAGGTTTTAGTAAAAATGTAAAAGGATATACTTATGACCCTGAAAAAGCGCGGCAGCTATTGGCTGAAGCCGGTTTTCCAGACGGTAAAAATTTGCCTGAAATTTCATTGGCTACTACAGTAGGTTACCGTAGTTTGATAGAATATGTGCAGGGACAATTGGATAGAATAGGTATCAAAACCAATGTGGAGATCACCCAGGGTGCCAGTCTGCGTGAGTTGGTATCGAAAAACGGCATTAACTTTTTTTACGGTCAATGGATAGCCGATTACCCGGATGGTGAAAATTATCTGTCGGTATTTTATTCAAAAAACAAGATCCCCTTTGGACCCAATTATACCGGGTTTAATAATAAAAAATTTGACGCGTTGTTTGAGCAAACCTATCATGAAAAAAATGATGCAGCCCGATATGCCCTGTATCAGGAAATGGATAGTTTGGTCATGGAACAATCGCCGGTGGTAGTATTATACTATGATAAGCTGGTGAACTTGTATCAGAATAATATTAGCGGGTATAGCCTGAATGGGCAAAATTTGTTAGTGTTGAAAAGAGTGAAAAAGACTCCCTGATTTTTGAATAATACATCTTTCTACCTATATGAATACACAAAATGCAGCTTACTGGGTTCAACGATTAACGTTGCAACCACATCCCGAAGGTGGGTATTATAAAGAAATGTTCCGGTCGGAACAACAAGTAAACCGGGTCGGCGAAACAGCTATTAAACAAGCTTGTACATCTATCTATTATTTGCTGGAAGGTGAAGATTTTTCGGGTTTTCACAGATTGGTATCAGATGAGCTTTGGTACTTTCATGCGGGCTCGCCGCTCTATATCCATATGATCGATGCTTCCGGAAACTATTTCCTGCAAGAACTTTCGGCATCAGATACAGGAAGCCTTTCTGTCATCATACCCGGTGGCGCCTGGTTCGCATCCGAAATTCCATCGAAGGAAGGCTTTAGCCTGGTAAGTTGTGCCGTGGCTCCGGGGTTTGATTTCAGTGAATTTGAAATGGCGGTTAAAGAAGATATGATCACTACGTATCCTCAGTTTAGCGAATTATTTAACAGGCTTTGTCGATAAGTATTTTTAACTATTAACATCTACATCCGCACATATATGAGCGAAAAAATAATAGGCATCATGGGTGCCATGCATGAGGAAATTAACAGTATCCTTCATCTGATGACAGGCGTTGAAGAGACTTCCTTCGGCAGAAGAACATATTATACCGGCACCATCCACAATATCAAAACGGTGGTGGTTTTTTCAAGATGGGGCAAAGTTGCTGCAGCCACTACAGTCACCAGTCTGATCACCAGGTTTAACGTTACCGATCTGATATTTATTGGTGTCGCCGGTGCTATCCATACCGAATTGAAAATAGGAGATGTGGTTATTGCCGACCGGCTGATCCAGCATGATATGGATGCCCGCCCGCTAATGCCGCGGCATGAAATTCCGTTGTTAGGGCTAACTTATTTTGAAAGCGATCCTAATTATATCACTATTGCGAAAAGAGCGATAGATGCCATTATAGGCGATAATATTCACTCATTTATTGAAGAGCATGAAATAGAACAATTTTCACTGCAAAATACATGGGTATTTAAAGGAACTATAGCCAGTGGTGATAAATTCTTTGCCGATCAGGCCGACAAAGAACAGTTACACGCTGCTCTTCCTGATACCCTTTGTGTAGAGATGGAAGGCGCCGCCGTAGCACAAGTTTGTTATGAATATGAGATCCCCTTTGTGATTTTAAGAATAATCTCTGACGAATGCAATGAGAATTCATCCATTGACTTTCCCGATTTCATACAAAATGTTTCCAGCAAGTATGCCTATGAGATCATTCGGAATATGTTTGCGTTAAGTTCCGGCCTCGCCTTATAAACGTTTAGTCACGTTGCCCTTTCATTCTATATTAATGTGATTATTGGTATATTTAAATTATAATGAGGGCTCGATTAACGAAAATAAAAACCGCTAAAACCAAACCTCAGAACACAGCCGGACTAACCCCAAAGGAAGCGCGTCAGGCTGATCTGATAGTTTGGATGATTTTCATACTCCTTGGTCTATTTGTTATAGTGATGGGCCTGATTTATGGTTTTCCACATTCAAGGCTGGGAAGGTTTACGCAATATGATTAATTGCTGCCAAACGAGCCATAACAGATCGCAAACTATTATTAACAAAAAAGCCTCCCCGAAAAGGGAGGGCACTGAAAAAGTCCTTTAAAATTAAAAAGGCACTTTTGCAGATAAAATGGAGGCGCTGAGAATCGTCTGTACGAAATCACTCTCCCACCTCTATCCGAATACGTCAACGAAAAAGAGGTTGTTTTCAATTTTGAAAACAACCTCTTTTGATAAATAGCCACTTTTTCAGTGCCCTCCCGAAAAGGAGAGGCTTTTTATATTAGCTTTCAGCTTTTACCTTTCGGGCTTCAGCTTAAGAAGCCATTTGCTTGCGGATGATGTTCAGCGCGCCGCCGGCTTTAAACCATTCAATTTGCTGTTCGTTGTAAGTATGATTTACCGGGAACGAATCAACAGAGCCATCTTTGTGATGTAATACTACGGTTAACTGTTTGCCAGGGGCAAAAGTAGTTAAACCGTCAATATCGATGGTGTCGTCTTCCTGAATTTTATCATAGTCGTTGGAATCCGCAAAGGTGATACCTAACATGCCTTGTTTTTTAAGGTTGGTTTCGTGAATACGGGCAAATGATTTTACCAATATGGCACGTACACCCAGGTGACGTGGCTCCATAGCCGCATGCTCACGTGATGAACCTTCGCCATAGTTTTCGTCGCCTACTACTACAGTGCCAATGCCATTCGCTTTGTAATCGCGTTGGGTAGCCGGTACCGGACCATATTCGCCGGTCAGTTCATTCTTCACGCTATCGGCAGTATTGTTAAAGTAGTTGATAGCGCCGATCAGCATATTGTTAGATATGTTATCCAGGTGACCACGGAATTTTAACCAAGGACCAGCCATAGAAATATGGTCGGTAGTACATTTACCTTTTGCTTTGATCAACAGTTTTAAGCCTTTCAGGTCGGTACCTTCCCATGCTTTAAATGGCTCCAGCAATTGCAGGCGTGATGATTTTGGATCAACAATAACAGATACTTTGCTGCCGTCTTCGGCTGGTGCCTGGTAGCCTGCATCTTCAACTGCATAACCTTTTACAGGCATTTCTATACCTTGTGGCTCATCAAATTTCACTTGCTCACCATTTTCGTTGGTTAAGGTGTCAGTTAATGGGTTGAAGGTTAAATCACCGGCGATAGCAAATGCAGTCACAATTTCTGGCGAAGCCACGAAAGCGTGAGTATTAGGGTTACCATCCTGGCGTTTAGCGAAGTTACGGTTAAACGAAGTGATGATAGAGTTTTTGCGGGTAGGATCGTCGGTATGACGGGCCCATTGACCAATACATGGCCCGCAGGCGTTAGCCAATACCACACCACCCATTTGATCAAAAGTATTCAGGTAGCCATCGCGTTCAACGGTGTAACGTACCTGCTCAGATCCTGGTGTAATGGTAAACTCAGCTTTGGTTTTTAAATGTTTATCGATAGCCTGTTTCGCGATAGAAGCAGAACGGGTGATATCTTCGTATGAAGAGTTGGTACAAGAACCAATCAAGCCAACTTCTAACTTGGTAGGCCAGTTGTTTTCTTTAACAGCTGTCGCGAATTTAGAGATAGGCCATGCCAGATCCGGAGTGAACGGACCATTTACATGTGGCTCCAGCTCAGACAGGTTAATTTCGATAACCTGATCAAAATATTGCTCAGGATTAGCGTAAACTTCTTCGTCGCCGGTTAAGTGTGCTGCTATTTTATCAGCAAGGTCGGCAATATCGCCACGTTTAGTGCCTCTCAGGTAGATAGCCGCTTTTTCGTCATATCCGAAGATAGAAGTAGTAGCGCCAATTTCGGCACCCATATTACAGATGGTACCCTTACCTGTAGCTGAAAGTGAGCGTGCACCTTCGCCAAAATATTCAACAATAGCGCCGGTACCACCTTTTACAGTCAAGATACCAGCTACTTTTAATATAACATCTTTTGCTGAAGTCCAGCCAGAAAGTTTTCCGGTTAATTTAACACCAATCAATTTAGGGAATTTAAGCTCCCAAGGTAAACCTGCCATTACATCACAAGCATCGGCACCACCAACACCAATCGCAATCATACCCAAGCCACCGGCGTTAGGCGTATGTGAGTCGGTACCGATCATCATACCACCCGGGAAAGCATAGTTTTCCAGAACAACCTGGTGAATAATACCAGCGCCCGCTTTCCAGAAACCAATGCCATACTTATCAGAAACAGAGGCCAAAAAGTCATAAACCTCACGATTTACGTCAACAGCAGTATTTAAATCGGCAACGGCGCCAACTTTTGCTTGTATCAGGTGATCGCAATGTACGGTAGATGGAACAGCAACCTGCGGACGGCCAGCCTGCATAAACTGCAAAAGAGCCATTTGGGCAGTAGCATCCTGCATAGCTACACGGTCTGGTGCAAAATCAACATAATCCACCCCGCGGCCAAATGCTTTTTGAGCATCGCCTTCAGAAAGGTGGGCATATAAAATTTTCTCGGTTAAGGTTAGATGTTTACCGGTCGCTTTACGGGCAGCATCCACACGGGTGCTGTAGCGATCGTAAACTTTTTTGATCATATCTAAATCAAAAGCCATTTGTATTTGATTTTTAGGTGAAAAGTAAACGAATTGATACCAAACCCAGTACCTGGGCTCAGAGGGGCGAATTTACAAAAATTACAGCTAAAAGCTGTCTGTCAATTGTGTAAATGTTATTTGGAGCTATTCTAAATAGGAAACCGGGTAGGGAGTTTGCAGTTACTGGTTGGCAGTTTGTGAACTAAAGAATGTCTATATCACAAACGGATTGTTTAGTTTTAACGAAGGTATTTTTTGAAAGCCAGCTCTATCGTTACTAATAAGTATCAAGTTCATACAGATAGCAGTAGCGGCTATTATAGCATCCGGCAATTTTAAATTAAACGATTTACGCATTTCAATAGTCTTTACTTTGATGCTATTTTCCAGTTCAATGACAAAGCTATCTGCAACGAAATTCTTTAAAATAACTATGTCATTTTCAGATGCAGTTTTCCAACATAAAAGCTCAATTTCGGTTATCACAGATATAGCGGGTTGATATTCGTTAATGATGTTATTCATTAATTCTTGAGCCCCTTCGGAAAAGTCATTCTGAAGATAGTAAATTACCGCATTCGTATCCCATGATATTTTAATCCCATTCGTTACGCAGGCTGTTTAATTGCTTATCTACTTCCTCTTTAGATTGCTTAGACATAACGCCACTATACTTATCTGCCAGACTTGAAGATGCTATTATAGCGGATTGGGTATCGTTTTTAATTCGAATGATTTTTAACGCCTCAAGATCCTTCAATAGATTGAAAGCCTCGTCTTTAAGTATATCTAATGTTACTGTTCTCATCCTTAAGCGTATAATAGGTAAAGTTAATAAAATATTTTCAACCCACTCAACTCAATACACCAAAACTATACCCCGCCTTGCTCCAAACTTCCAAAGCCTTGGGCAGCGCATATTTCACCCGGTCATATGCTTTCAAACTATCGTGAAATACCACGATCGATCCCGCTTCGGTATGTTTCAATACATTTTGCAGGCAAGCTTCGGGACTAAGCTTAATGTCGAAATCGCCGCTTAGTACATCCCACATAATAATTTTGATATCGGGGCGGGCAGCTTGCAGGTCGCGGATCTGTTGTTTTTTGATCCTGCCGTATGGAGGGCGAAAAAGAGGAGCATCAAGGGCTTTGTCTGCCAGTAAAAAATTATCCAGATAAGTTTTGTTGTCCGTTTTCCAGCCTTTGAGATGATTATAGGTATGGTTGCCAATGGCATGCCCATCGTTGGTTACCTGTTTGAAAATATCGGGATGTTTTGCTACATTATCCCCGATACAGAAAAAGGTGGCTTTCGCATTATACTGTTTTAAAATATTTAATATATGTGTTGTAACAATTGGTATAGGCCCATCGTCAAAAGTGAGATAAATGCAACGATCAGCTTTGCTTTTATTCCAGATAAGTTGGGGGTACAGCTTTTTGAGCAGCCAGGGTGTTTTAATCAAATACATATTACAAAACGGGCCTTATATGTTTTATTTTAAAAAATAAACAAAAATGAACATGCAAGGTAAGCATCCGTTGCTTACAATTGCATATAAAAACTTATGAAACCAACATTGTCACTACCCATTAAAACAACTCTTATAGGTGCTATTGTATTTTCGGCACTTGGTTTTCAAGCTAAAGCGCAGGAAGTAATTACTTTACAAAAAGCGATCGACCTTACCCTTGAACGAAATTTAACCATTAAACAATCGCAATTTACTGAGGCCTTGTCTGACGAAGACCTGAAACAATCAAAGTATAACCAACTACCAAGTCTTACAGCGGCGCCGCAAGGCGGGTTTAACTTTGGCCGTAATATCGACCAATCGACCTATCAGTTCATTAATCAGCGTATTTTACAGGTATATGGCCAGGCAACTGCCCAGATCACCTTATTTCAAGGCGGGCAATTGCGAAACCAGATCATTCAGAATAAAATATTGCTTGATGCTAATAAAACAGCCACATCCAAAGTTAAAAATGATCTGATATTAAATGTAGTTACTACTTTTTTGCAGGTGTTAACCAATCAGGATCTGGTAAAAGCGTCAAAACAGCAAATAGAAATATCAAAGCTAACGCTGGATAGGGCACAGCAGAACTATAATGTAGGTAACCAAACGCTGGCCGATCTTTCACAAGCTAAAGCACAGCTTTCAACTTCGGAACTTGACTATACCAATGCCCAAAATCAGCTAGAGTCATCAATGCTTACTTTAAAGCAATATATGGAGATGAATCCGGCTACCGAGATCGAGGTGCAAAAACCAGACATAGGTAAACTGAGCGATATCAAAGTAATATATGACCCGCAGGATATATTAAAAACCGCGTTGAATGTAAACCCGGATGTACTGCTTGCCGAAGTTCAGCAGAAATCATATGAACAGGCTATAAAAGTTGCCAAAGGCAATTATTATCCAACCGTTACTTTGGTTGGGCAGGCAGGTTCTAATTATTCAAATGCAAAAAATACGATTGACCAGGTAATAGCCACCGGGACACTTACACCCATAGGTGTTGTACAAGCTACAAATCAAGTTGTTGTGCAGCCTGGCTTTATACAAACGTATAAAAGCAACCCATTTTTTAACCAGATAAGTAACAACTTTAACCAGGCCGTTGCTGTGAGCTTACAGATCCCTATTTTTAACCGGTTCTCTGCACGCACTTCAGTACGCAAGGCAAAAATCCAGGCTCAAAACGCGGAGGTGACTGCTCAACTGGCCCGGAATACCCTAAGCAAGGTTATTTATCAGGCGGTTTGGGACTTGCGCGCCGCCGAGAAAAAATATCTGTCGACAACGCAAACTTACAAGGCTAATAAAGATGCCTTTAACATTACTCAGCAACGGTATACAGTTGGTTTAGTAAACTCATTGGATTACAATACCTCTTTAACCAACCTCAATAAATCACAATTTGATATGATCGAGGCTCAGTACCAGCTCATTTTCAGGAGCAAGGTAATCGATTACTATCTGGGCAACCCTATAACGCTTTAATCTTAAAACACATATAAAATATCCAAACGCACAGTCATGGGAAAAACTACTAAATATATTTTGATAGCTCTGGGGGCGATAATCGTCTTGCTTATTTTATTGAAAGTGACGGGTATTATAGGTAAGCCAGCTTTAACCCAGATAGCCACCGAAAAAGCCGACGTGCGTGAAATTAATGAAACGGTATCTGCCAGCGGAAAAATAAAACCGCATGTTGAAGTAAAGATAACCTCCGAAGTATCGGGTGAAATTGTTGAGCTGCCTGTTAAAGAAGGCGATGTGGTTAAAAAAGGTCAGCTGGTTTGCCGTGTACGTCCAGATATCTTAAAATCAGGATATGACAGGGCCCTGGCAAGCTACAGTACCCAAAAAGCAACTATCGGCAATATGGCGCAATTGCTTAAACAGGCAGAAGCCACTTTTGCTAACCAGGAAGCTACTTTTAAACGGACCCAAACACTTTTTAAAAATAAAGTGCTTACCGTATCAGAATTTGATAACGCTAAGGCCAGTTATGAAGGAGCCAAAGCCAGTTTGGAGGCGGCCAGACAAAACCTGGTAGGCGCGCAATTTGGCCTGCAACAACAATCAGCTTCTGTTAAAGAAGCACAGGATAACCTGGCTAAAACCAGTCTTTATTCACCGGTTGATGGGGTGATCTCCAAGTTGGTGATTCAAAAAGGCGAGCGTGTTTTGGGTACCCAGCAGTTTGCCGGTACCGAGATCATGACCATATCTGATCTGAGCAAGATGGATGTGAATGTTGATGTAAACGAAAATGATATTAACCGGATATCAATAAATGATCCGGCAAATATTGAGATTGATGCCTTTGCCGGTAAGAAGTTTGCGGGTTCGGTAATTGAGATAGGAAGCTCTGCAAACGTAGTAGGCACTACTGCCGATCAGGTAACCAATTTTACAGTTAAAGTACGCATTGATGCGAATTCTTATACTGCACTGCTTAAAAAAACAGTTGATAATCCGTCGCCTTTCCGTCCGGGTTTAACCGCTACGGTTGATATCAATACCAATCATGTGAAATCCCTGTCGGTTCCGATCCAGTCGGTAACTACCCGTGATGAGAAAAAAGATAGGGGCGCCGAGACTGCAGCAAAAGATGACAATAAACCACAGATCAGTGCTCCGGCTAAGGAGTATGTGTTTGTTTACGCGGCTCCGGGTAAATTAAAACAGGTGCAGGTAACCACCGGTATCCAGAATGATACCTATATCCAGATCCTGTCGGGCTTAAAAGGGGGCGAAGAGGTGGTGTCGGCACCATACGCTGCCATATCCAAAACACTGGCCGATGGCATGATGGTTCAAAAGGTTGATAAATCAAAATTATTTAATTCAGATAACAAGTAATCCGGTCGGGAATCAAATCATAAAAAAGGGCGGCTCCAAAAATTGAAGCCGCCCTTTTTGTTAAATACCAGTGGAGCTTAAACTTTTAAGCCTCCGAAAATGCTGAACATCATCACGCTTAGCACCACAAAAGTAATCAGGATATAAAGTCTGTCTTTTTCTAATATAAATCCTATCAATGAAAAAAAGATGCGTAAAATAGGTGTGGCAATCAGAACCAGTACACCCAGTTGTATGATCCCTTTGGCGTTAAACGTGCCAACCCCACTCATGATCTGGCTGATGGTGGTATAACCCGCCCGCTCACCCACAAATGTGTGATAGGCTGGTATACTGCTATGTTGATATTGATGCAGGTAAATAATGCCGCCTGTGAAAACAATAAGACTTGCAGTAATAACCCCGTATCTTAATAAGTAACTGATCAGCTTTTCTATATCCTGATCAGCGGTAAAGCTTTTTGAAAGTATCTTTTTCATGATCTTGTTCTTAGAATTTGTGGTTATAGCCATTAAATATCATTTCGGCAGCAACAAAGGTGATGGCCACGCAGAAGATGTATTTGAGTACTTTTGGATCCATGCGGGTAAGCAGTTTGGAGCCGGTAAACGCGCCGCCCAATACACCTAACATCACCGGGAAGGCGATTCCCGGATCCATGTAGCCCCTTTGCAGGTACACTACCGCGCTGGCGGCGGCTGTAACCCCGATCATGAAATTACTGGTTGTGGTACTTACCTTAAAGGGTATGTGCATAGCCGAATCCATAGCCAAAACTTTTAAGGCTCCCGAGCCGATACCTAAAAGCCCGGATAAAACGCCGGCCAGGGTCATAATCGAGAAACCCGCACCTATATTTTTTAATTTGTATTCCACCTCGCCGTTTTTAGTAGGGTAGCTGCTGTTGAGCTTTAATTTGTAGGATAGTGCGCTGCCTTCAGTTAAAGCTTCCATGTTCTTTTTGCGGAGGGTCATGGCTGCCGAAAACAACAGGATGGCTCCAAAGAGAATGGCAATAGTGTTGGTGGGTGTATATACCGCTATGATAGCGCCGCCAACTGCCCCTATGGTAGTAGCTATCTCCAGAAACATCCCTAAGCGGATATTGGTAATGCCCTCTTTGATATAAGCACTTGCCGCACCCGAGGAATTGGCGATGGAAGCCAGTAAGGCCGCGCCGATAGCGTAGCGTATATCTACATGAAATACGAGTGTGAGCAATGGGATAACCACTACGCCGCCGCCTAAGCCGGTAAGTGAGCCAACCAAACCGGCCAGGTAAGCGCCTGCCAGCAAGATGAGGGTGAATGTTATGATGGTCATGATGTATGTATTAATAATTATTATTTAAGATCTGTTGGATCAGTTGCTCTGCCTGTTTTACTTTTTGAGCTTTGATGGCCTTAAACAGTTGCTCATGCAAGTGGTGGCTCATGGCAAAATGACTGATGCCTTGTGCTTCGCGTTTGGAAAAGAAATCACGAATGATAAGAGTGAAGCTTTCATAAAGATCGGCCAGCACATTATTGAGCGAGGCATGAGCTATAGCCATGTGAAAAGCGATGTCGGCATCAACACAAGCCTGGCGTTGTTCTGATTGGATAGCCTGTTTTCTTTTTTCAAGGGATTGCTCAATTTGAGCTATATGCGCGTCTGTACGGTTTTGTGCTGCCAGTCGCACTATTTCACCTTCCAACAGTACCCGTACCGCATTGATCTGATCAAAGTCGGCATTTTTTAAACGCTGTTCGATGGTTTGCTCACTTACAAAGGAGTTAACGAATGTTCCGGAACCTTGCTGTACTTTAAGTATGCCGGCTGTAGCCAGGGTTTTAATGGCTTCGCGGATGGTGGAGCGACCAACGCCATATAATTGCATTAATTCGGGCTCGGCGGGTATTTTTTCATTGAGCTTGAATTTGCCCTGCGCTATATCATTCCTGATCTGGCTGATCACGCGGCTGCCGAGAGTTTCTTTCTTATCCATATCGCTGGTGATTTGATATGTAAAGATATGATGTTTTTATTAAAACATCAGATGTTTAGAATGTTTTATGACATTGATGTGATGAGGGAGCCTCACCCAACCCTCTCCAAAGGAGAGGGCTTTAGACTATTCTTTTAAGTCTCCCCACTTTGGGGGAGATTTAGAGGGGGCTTAGTCCTGCAAACTTCACCGCCTGGTCAAGAAAATTGGGGATCAGCGTGCGTTGGGTATGGGTTATTTTGTCGGGATCATCCAGGCGATCGAGCATTTCGCGGTATTTTACTTCGCCATGCTCATTAATCACTTCCTGCTTTTTTTCGTCCCGTAACAGCATGGCCTTCATGCCGCCAGCATCAGCCTCGGGGTGAAACTGGGTGGCGAAAAAGTAATCGTTATAACGGATGGCCATCATGGCGCGGGGCAGATCAACATGCGGGCGCTCTTTTTCAATAGCGACCAGCTGCATGCCCAGTTCCTCGAAACGTTTTTCATCGGGATTGATCACCTGCCAGCTGCGGGAGTCGACCGCATAGAAAGGATCGCCCAAGCCCTCAAAAACAGGTTCATGGGCACCGGCAGGGGTTTGGTTAACCGGCAGCACACCAAATGATGGCGAACGGCGCATATTGATATCGCCCAATTTATAATGGCGGCACATCAATTGGAAAGAGTGGCATACAAACAGCGTATGTTTTTTATCAGTGGTGTTGGAAAGGTTATGATCTTCCAATTTTTCTATCAGTCTGAAATATTTTTTCTCCCATTCGGTACCTTCAGATATCAGCGGATCACCAGGGCCACCACTGGAAATATAGATATCGAAATTGGTGCCCGGCATTTCGCAGCGCCGGCGTACATCAAATATCTGGTAACTTAAATTAAGCTCGTGCTGTGCCTTATACCTGTTCAAAATCTCCTGGAAACCACGCATTCCCTCATTAGCTATCCCATCATACAAGTCAAGTATTGCTACCCTGATTTCCGGTTTATTTGTCATTTTGTTCTTTTAATAATTTGTTAAGTTCTCTCCTCAGAGTAATGGGCCATCAAGTAGCAGGTAACATAAATTGCGGCATCGACTCACCCCGACGTCGCTACGCTCGTCACCCCTCTCTTCGCTTGCGGCGGAAAGAGGGGTTTTTATTTCTTTTTTCTTTACCCTCTTTGCGGCGAAGCCGAAGAGAGGGTGGTCCAGCGTAGCGTAGACCGGGTGAGTCGGCTATGCGCCATGCTATAATAGTTTGATTTATGCTTTTATGGGGTTACAATCCCTTTAAAGTTTGCGAGGTAATATAATCCACCACGTCTACAAAGCTACTGTTTTGTTGGTAAACGGCTAACTGTCTGTCGGCGCCTGTGCCGTGTTCCAATATTTTGTGTACGTATTGCAGATCGTCGCGCGAGCCTAACTCGTCTACTACATCATCCACAAAATCCAGCAGCTCCAATACCAGCGAACGGGTGTTCACTTCCATTTCCTTGCCAAAGTCGATCATTTTACCGTCGATGCCGTAGCGGGCCGCGCGCCATTTATTTTCGTTGATGAGGGCACGCGAATAGGTGATGAATTTCATATTCTGCTGCCTTAGCTTATACAGTTTGGCACACAAGGCCTGGAACAAAGCTGTAAAGGCGATGGTTTCGTCAACCAGCATGGGGCAATCGCAAATGCGGAATTCGATGGTCTCAAAGAAAGGATGTACGCGGATGTCCCACCAGATCTTTTTGGCATTATCAATACAATTGGTTTTTACCAGCAGCTTGATGTAGCTATCATACTCCTCAATACTGCTGAAAGAATCTGGTATGCCGGTACGTGGAAACTTATCAAATACTTTAGTGCGGAAGGATCTGAACCCGGTATTACGCCCCTCCCAAAAAGGAGAATTGGTTGATAAGGCGAAAACGTGCGGCAGAAAATAACGCACCTGGTTGGCGATATGAATAGCCATATCGCGCGACTGGATGCCCACATGCACATGCAAACCAAAAATAAGGTTGGATCGGGCGGCCTCCTGCATTTCGTCCACGATCTCAAAATACCTTGGATGATCTGTGATCAACTGATGCTGCCAGTGCGAAAATGGGTGTGTGCCCGCGGCGCCAATACGCAAACCAATGTCGCCGGCTAATTGGGCTACCGTAGTACGTAGCTTGCTTACCTCCTGACGGGCCTCCTGGGTGTTATGACAAATATGCGTGCCCACTTCTACCACGGCCTGGTGCATTTCGGCCTTTACCTGGTCCTCATGGATCTTTTGGGCACTATCCACAATTTTCTGCTCATGCGATTTTAATTCCCTGGTTACAGGATCAATCACCATAAATTCTTCTTCAACACCTAAGGTAAACTCGTTCATAATTGGTTAGGTTATTATCACTCATTCAAAATCCCCTCTTGAGAGGGGGAGGGCATGGCTGTGCGGTAGCCGGGGTGTGTTGTACTATGTGAAATAAACACACCCCTCCACCCCTCTCAAGAGGGGAATCGCACCTGCCTGCGTTTCTTATTTTTTGGCAACCGACTTTTTAGTTACTTTCTTTACTTCTTTTCTTTCTTAACTTTTGCTTGAGGTTTAGCTTTAACCTTAGCGGGTTGAGCGGCTTCTTTAACCGGAGTTGCTGCTTTTACCGCTTTTGCTACTTTCTTTACTTTGCTCTCGGCTGCAGCGGGAGGGTTCACTTTACCAATGTAAATTTCTTTTTTTGCCGGTTTGGGACTTACCAGCGGTGTTTTGGCTGCCGATGTTTTTACATATTCGCCCCAGGTGAGGTTATCAAGACCCGCTTTTTGTTTTTTGGCACGTTCAATAGCATAATCGGCGGCGGTTTCTACCACCCAGTCAAAGTTTTCCTGCCCTACGCTGGTTACTTCGGCATCGGGAGCCGGGTTGCAAAAATCGATAGCATAGGGTACACCATCGCGCACCGCAAATTCAACCGTGTTAAAATCATATCCCAGGTATTGGTTCAGTTTGATGACATAATCTTTAACTGTATCCAGCAATTTTTTGGATGCAGGGGCTTTGCCATGTTCATAGCGTAAATGATGCGGGTTGCGTGGCTCGTACTGCATAATGCGCACATGTTTACCGCCGATGCAGTAGCACCG
Source organism: Mucilaginibacter sp. NFX135 (assembly GCF_048565145.1). Classification (NCBI taxonomy): domain Bacteria; kingdom Pseudomonadati; phylum Bacteroidota; class Sphingobacteriia; order Sphingobacteriales; family Sphingobacteriaceae; genus Mucilaginibacter; species Mucilaginibacter sp. NFX135. The sequence goes on along the minus strand of NZ_CP183412.1, from coordinate 5,693,314 downwards.
GAAATAATCGTCAAACACCACCTCTTCCTGCAGCATCATTACGTATTGCTTGGTTTGATCATACTTGTTGAAAAAATCTTCCCGGTTTTGCAGCTGGTAAACTTCTTTCCAGCCGCCACCGTCAAAAGGTTTCATATAGGCCGGGAAACCTACATAGTCAAATATACCGTCCCAATCCAACGGATAGGCTAGGTTACGGAATGACCGATCGCTCGTATCATCGGGCAATTCCTTAGAGGGCAGGATCACCGTTTTGGGCACAGGCACTCCCAGCTTTACAGCCAGGGCATTATTGAAAAACTTTTCGTCGGCACTCCACCAGAACGGGTTGTTGATCACCGCGGTACCGCAAATAGCCGCGTTTTTGAGAGCGGCCCGGTAAAAGGGCACATCCTGAGAGATACGGTCGACGATCACCGCGTAATCCAATGGTTCGGCCTGTAAAACCTTATCTATACGTACAAATTCTGCCGAAATATTTTTTTCGGCCTTTTGATTGATGCGGTCAACAAATGCCTGTGGAAATGAATTTTCCTGTCCGAATAAGATGCCTATTTTTTTCATGGGGTAAATGATGAGGTTAAACTCTAATTTCTAAACTCTAAATCCTAAAAGAGCTCAATAGCCTTTGTCTTGACTCCTGATTCTTATTTCTTGCTTCTGTTTTTTGCTGGTGAATGCCTTTTATAATTTATTTCTGTGTCTTGATTCCTGATTCTTGACTCTCTATCGAATGGTTGATAAATAATGCGGGAACATTTCGCGCCAGATGGGCCAGTCGTGTTTGGCAAATGGACGGATATCCAGCCAGTGTTTAATATTTTTTTGCTTTAAAATGTTTGATAACTGCAGGTTATATTCTTTACAAATGTCGTACTCCGATGTTCCCAGGATGATGTTCATGTTCCATAAGTCCGGGGCATTGTCACCCGGTAAAAAATCAACGGGATTGTTGTAAAATACATCGTCGTTATAAAAGCCATCGGTAAACATTTTAATATCGAACGCGCCGCCCATGGTAAACAGGTTGCTTACCTTTTCGGGATGTTTAAACGCGAAGTTGGCCGCGTGATAGCCCCCAAAACTGCAGCCCGCCATGGCTACTTTGCCTACGCCGGTTTCGTGCATGGCCCAGGGCACCAGTTCTTCCAGCAGCATTTTATCGTACCAGGTATAGTTACGGGCACGATCAGCCGGGGAGATGCCTTTGTCGTACCAACTGCGGTCGTCGATAGTGTCGGGGCAGTAAATCTTAACCAGACCCTGGTCAATAAACCATCGTACACTTTCAATCAATCCAAAATCCTTATTCTGATAATACCGGCCCTTAGTTGTAGGGAACAGGATCACAGGATAACCACGATCGCCAAACACCAGCATTTCCAGGTCGGCACTTAAATTCGGCGAATGCCAGCGGTGATATTTTTCGGTCAAAATAATAGATTTTTGGTTTCAGACGGTAAGTTAACTGGTTTGACTGAAAAAGGCAACAGTCTGATAAATTAAAGGTTAGGGCGAAAAAACCTCACCTAAACGGCGAAGCCCTCATGTAATAGTCCTCTCCAAAGGCGAGGACTTAAAACAAAAGTTTTTTTGAACCCTCTCCTTTGGAGAGGGCAGGGTGAGGCCTATTACCTCAAAAAATAAAAAGTATGTTTACTTTTGCACCCTTAAAATTGAATAAAGATGTATTGGGGCTGGGCTGAAACAGAAATGACGATCACCGAAAAAAATATCACTATAAATTCTGCACTACTTAACCGCGAGGTTACCTGCACACTGGTAATGCCCGATGAACAGGAGATCACGGAACCGCTGAACCTGTTGTTATTGAACGACGGTCAGGAGATGGAAAATCTACAGCTACTGGCAACATTGGAGCAGTTATATAATACCAACCGCATAAAGCCGGTATTGATAGTGGCTGTACATGCAGGCGAAGACCGTATACAGGAATACGGTATAGCGGGCAAACCCGATTTTAAAAAGCGTGGCTCTCAGGCCGATGTTTATACCGAATTTATAAAAAGCGAATTGCTGCCCCAGATCAAGCAACAAACCGGGATTAACGATTTTGAAAAACGGGCCTTTGCGGGCTTTTCATTAGGCGGACTTTCGGCTTTTGATATTGCCTGGAATAATAGTGATGTGTTTGACAAGGTGGGTGTGTTTTCCGGATCGTTCTGGTGGCGGAGTAAAGATCTGGCGAAAGGCTATACCGATGCCGACCGCATCATGCACTCGGTTATCAGAAATACTACAGGTAAACCCGATCTCCAGTTCTGGCTGCAAACCGGTACCAAAGATGAAACCACCGATCGCAATAAAAATGGTATCATCGACGCTATTGATGATACTATCGATCTGATCAAAGAGCTGGAAACCAAAGGTTATACCCGCCCAGATGATATACAATATGTAGAGTTGGTAGGCGGTACGCATGATACGGCCACCTGGGGTAAAGCGCTACCTAAGTTTTTGATCTGGGCTTTTGGGCGGTAAGAATTTTTATGTAAAATTTAGTTAATCAGTAGGTTAAAAGCGTATGCGGTTAGACTGCTTTGGTAATTTAATTATATAAATGTTTGCAGATAAACCTACAATCCTTTAAAATGCCATATATTAAGCTTACCTTTGCGCCAAATTTTAGGGAGCATTTTCATGCAAAAAATAAGAAACATCGCGATTATCGCACACGTTGACCACGGTAAAACCACATTGGTTGACAAAATATTGCACAGCTGTTCAATATTCAGGGACAACGAATCAACCGGTGAACTGATACTGGACAATAACGATCTGGAACGTGAACGTGGTATTACCATCGTATCCAAAAACGTTTCGGTTAGATACAAAGACGTCAAGATCAACATTATTGACACCCCGGGTCACGCCGACTTTGGTGGCGAAGTGGAACGTGTATTGAAAATGGCCGATGGTGTATTATTACTTTGTGATGCTTTTGAAGGCGCCATGCCTCAAACCCGCTTTGTAACCCAAAAGGCTTTGGCTTTAGGCTTAAAACCTATTGTGGTTGTAAACAAGGTGGACAAAGAAAACTGTCGCCCGGAAGAAGTTTACGAACAGATATTTGAATTATTCTTCAACCTTGAAGCTACTGAAGAGCAACTGGATTTCCCGGTTATCTACGGTTCATCAAAACAAGGCTGGATGAGCACCGACTATAAAAAACCAACAGAAGATATCTTCCCGTTAATGGATGCCATTTTGGAAAACATTCCACCGGCGCCTATCGCCGAAGGTACTTTGCAAATGCAGATCACTTCTTTGGATTATTCCTCTTTCGTAGGTCGTATCGCTATCGGTCGTGTTGCCCGCGGTACCATCAAAGAAAACCAGCCGGTATCTTTAGTAAAACGCGACGGCACTATCCAAAAATCAAGAATCAAGGAGCTTTATACCTTTGAAGGTTTAGGTAAAGTACGTGCTACTGAAGTAGGTTCTGGTGATATCTGTGCCGTTGTAGGTATCGATGGCTTTGATATTGGCGATACCATTGCCGATTTTGAAAAACCAGAACAACTGGAAGTTATCAAAATTGATGAGCCTACCATGAACATGTTGTTCACCATCAATACTTCACCTTTCTTTGGTAAAGAAGGTAAATTTGTTACTTCACGCCACCTGCGCGACCGTCTGTTTAAAGAGATGGAAAAAAACCTGGCGCTGAAGGTTATTGAAACCGAATCGCCTGATTCATACCTGGTGTACGGTCGTGGTATTCTTCACTTGTCGGTATTGATCGAGACCATGCGTCGCGAAGGTTACGAATTACAGGTAGGTCAGCCACAGGTTATCGTTAAAGAAATTGACGGTGTTAAATGCGAGCCTATCGAGTCGTTAATTGTTGACGTACCGGGCGATGTTGCCGGTAAAGTAATTGAGTTGGTAACACAACGTAAAGGCGAACTGTTGATCATGGAGCCAAAAGGCGACCTGCAACACTTAGAGTTCGAGATCCCATCACGCGGTATCATCGGTTTACGTAACAACGTACTGACTGCTACTGCTGGTGAAGCTATCATGGCGCACCGCTTTAAGGCTTATGAGCCATGGAAAGGTGTTATCCCTGGCCGTTTAAATGGTGTATTAGTATCAATGGATACAGGTAAAACCACCGCTTTCGCTATCGATAAATTACAAGATCGTGGTCGTTTCTTTATCGATCCGGGTGTTGATATTTATGAAGGTCAGGTTTTAGGCGAGCACATTCGTGATAACGATCTGGTGATCAACTTAACCAAAGGCAAGCAGTTAACCAACATGCGTGCATCTGGTAGCGATACCAACGTACGTATTGCGCCTGCTATCAAATTCTCGTTAGAAGAATCGATGGAGTATATCCAGGCTGATGAATACATTGAGGTAACCCCACAAAGCATCCGTTTGCGTAAAATATTCCTGAACGAAAATGAAAGAAGAATTAACGCTAAAAGGTTTGTTAATCAATAATTAACAAAACACTAATTATACAAAAGCCTTCAGGATTTCCTGGAGGCTTTTTTGTTATATTTGGATCCTAAAGCTTATTACATGAACAGATATATAACCTTATTAATTGTGGCCTTATGCGTAAGTGTCATGATTTCTTCTTTTACTTCCTGCAGCAAAAAAAATAATCCTAAACCAGTAGTGGTTGATAGCCTTAAAGTAGGCTTGGTAGCTTACTACCCTTTTAATAACAATGTTATTGATTCGTCAGGAAAAGGTAATGACGGAACCGTTTACAATATTACTTCGGCACCAAACCGTTTTGGTAAGGCTAATACTGCTTATTATTTTAATGGAACCTCCAGCTATATCAGGGTAAAAGATAACCAGGCATTACGATTAAGCAATACCGATTTTACGATCAATTACTGGGTTAACCTTGATGATTATATAGTTTATTCGGGCAGTGCAGTGCTTGCCAAGGCTAACGGCCCTTATCAAAATGGATGGAACACTTCTATCACCGGGTACGGTTCTGTAGGAGGTGAGGGTGGAGGACCTGGGTTTGCCTTTTATAATGTATCCGGAGGTGGTGATCCTTTTGCGGTTGGTCATGGTATTATTCCCATTGGTCAGTGGACGATGATCACCGTGCAATATAGTAACCAGTTTAAGGCATTAGCCTTTTATATAAATGGTGTTCCGGATGCCGTGATAAGTAATATACCTACACCAAATCCAGCCACCGCGGTTGATCTGTTTATCGGCAAAAATAGTTATGACGATCCCAGTGGCAATACCCCTGGATATTTTATAAAAGGTAAGCTTGATGATATCAGGATATATAACCGGGTGATATCTCCAGGTCAGATTAATAACTTGTTTAAATTAACATACTAATATACCCACCATTCTTCGACACTTAATCGCTATCTACCTTTCAACTTCGCGACAGCACCATCAATAATGCTGTTTATATCCTCGGAAAGTTTCAAAAAGTAAACGGCCGGTAAATAAAGCGCGGTAATAAAAGAGGTGCGCAAAATAGTATCAACAACATAATTACCGATGTGCGGCAGTATCCAAACCGATAGGTAATATGTCAGAATACCGGCTGCCAACGCCAGTACGCATTGAATGGTAAAAGGCTGCATGCCAAATTTTATCCAGATAAACATATACCTGAACAGGTTAAAGACAAAATAAGTGATAGCCGAAGCTATGGCAGATCCGGTAATACCATAACGAGGGATCAGCAACAGGTTGGCCACAATAATAAGTACCACCAATAACAGGTTAAACAGTGCCTCGTACCTGAAATATTTTGATGTAGCCATAATCACCCCATTGATGCCTGTTGATGCCTCTATCAAAAAACCCAGGCTTACAAAAAATATGGCGTATTTGCCTGTACTGTATGTTGGCGGGGTAAGCCCCAGAATATTATCGATACTTGCCCACATCAGTATAAACAGGAATAAGGAGGCGATAAGCTGTGTTACACAACTTTTTTCATACACGGTACGGATGTTTTTAAGATCGTTGCTTTTCCATGATTCAGATACGATGGTATAAGCAATGCTGTACAGCGAACGTGTAGGCAAAGAGATAATGAGGCCAAAGTTAAAGGCCAGTATATATATCCCGGTTGCGCTCAAGCCCAGTTTTTTAAAAATGAGGTAATTGTCTACATTCTGAATAATAACTGGTGCCATGCCAGTTAGTATGGTAAAAAAGCAAATGCCTATGAGCTTATTAACCATATCGCGGGTTAAAAAGTCCATGTCGGGCTTAAGCGAAAACTGGCCATCGCGTATGATCCGGATTATGATAAAAAAGGTGGGTATCAGGTTGGCCACCAGCCATAGCCACATAAAACTTTCAAAGGTGATAAGGCCAAGATAGATGAGTATAATAGGTACCAGTATAAATACCCTTTTGGTAAACTCGCGCAGTATAAGCCCTGTAGTCATGTTATAAAGCATGCGGGCGTACAGGTCAAACACATTAAAAAACAACGTAAAAACAGTAAGCGGCACCAGGTACCAGTAATATACATTAAACAGGGCCGATGATTTGGCCGAACTGCCATCGGTATTATGGCTCACGATCTGGCCTTTAAACAGCCAGGCTATCGTTACAAATAAAATGGTACCTACTAACGACACCATACAGGCCAGGAAAAGGTAGCCGTGATGGTTTTTTTCTTCACTGCGGAAATAAGGAAAATACCGGGCCGTTCCGTTAAAACCCAGTATGGAGAATTGCGCAAACACCAAAGGAGCTGATGTCAATATGCCTATCAAACCAACTTCGGCCGGGCTTAAGGAATGGGGCATCAGGTAATTGGTAGATAAAAAACCGATAAGCACCCCCAGATAGGAATATATAGTGCCTTTAATGGTTTGTTTTTTTATGATGCCCATTCAGTTAGTTGGCCGTGTTACGGGTTAAAATGATAATTTTGAAATGCAAATGGCAAATATAAAATATAAAGTGTGTGTGTTAACGCTTACCTATGCAAATAGGTGGCAATTTTTGGAGCAGGTACTAAAACGTGTGCTGTTATTTGCCCCGGTAACACAGGTAGTGATAGTGAATAATGCCGCGCTTTATAACGTAGAAGAATACGCTGGCCAATTGAACGATAACCGTATAACAGTGCTAAACAATGCCGAAAACCAGGGTTCGGCTGGTGGCTATAAACAAGCTATTGAATACGCTTATCAGCAAACAGATGCCGATATGGTTTGGCTGTTGGATGATGATAATTTACCCGATGTTAACGCGCTGGATGTTCTGCTCCAAAACTGGGAGCAAACCGAAGGTGTCAATGATCAAAAAGCACTCTATTGCCTGCGCGAAGACAGGCCGCCCCATGTAAAAATAGCCCGGGGGCAGGATCCCGGCCGGTATTACCTGGTGCCCAATAATTTTATGGGCTTCAGCATATTCAACATTTTAAAAAACCGTTTATCAAAAACACGTGATCAATTTTTGGGCACTTCTGCATACCTGGCTAAAGCGGCTATGCCTTATGTGCCATATGGTGGTTTATTGATGCACAGGGCCATGATCAGGCTGATCGGTTTTCCCGACGAAAAGTTTTATTTATACGTAGACGATTCGGAGTATACCTATCGTATCACTAAAAACGGCGGAACGATATGGCTCATCCCGGAATGCAAGGTGGTCGACATTGATCAATCACAAGGTTTAACTTATCAACCCAAAGCCTTTCACTCGCATTTGCTCGATCAATGGAGCTTCCGTACCTATTACGCCGTCAGGAACCGGATGTATTTTTACTCGCGCAACGCGATGAATTCGGCTTTGATCTTTGGGGTGAACAAAAATTTATACCTGGCTTATTTGTGGATAATCAGCATCCTGAGCTCCAAACGGCAGGAGTACCGGAAATTTTTAACGGCTGTGAATGATGGGCTTAAAGGCATCATGGGTAAGGCGGAGTCTGGGAAGTGGTGAATCTCTCCACGCGTCATTGCGAGGTACGAAGCAATCTCTATGCTATACAGAGTGACTCTGCTTATTGGGGATTGCTTCGTCGTTCCTCAATGATGCATGGCGAAAATAAAAGCCCCTCTATGCGCGAAGCGGAGAGAGGGGTGACGAGCGCAGCGATGTCGGGTGAGTCGATACCGCGTTCCATGCTCACATTTAAAAACGCAGATATTTTTAATTAACTCAAAAATTTTACCTGCTTAAAAACATAAACATTAAAGTGATAGTTTTACATTCGTAAACTCATGCAGGAATCAATTATTGGCGGAAACTATAAAACCGCGTACGATCAGTTTTATCAAAAGCACGACGAGGCCTGGCGTATGCTCAGTGCCAAATACAAGGCGCAGCATATCATAGAGGTTTGCCGCGGACTTTCTTTTACCAAAGTGCTGGAAGTAGGCGCTGGCGATGGCAGTATCCTCAAGATACTATCAGATAATAACTTCGCCTCCGAGTACCACGCTGTTGAAATATCGGGCAGTGGGGTGGAGTATATACAGTCGCGCGGTATTAAAGGACTTGCATCAGCACAGGTATTTGACGGCTATAAACTACCTTTTGAAGATGATAGCTTTGATCTGGTGATCCTGTCACATGTACTGGAACATGTTGAGCATGAGCGCCTGCTGCTGCGCGAATTACGGCGCGTGGGCAAACAATGTGTTATTGAAGTGCCCCGTGATTATAAAACCGGGGTGGATACCCGTATCAAACATTTTTTGGCTTACGGTCATATCAACGTGTATACGCCAACATCGCTGCGCTATCTGTTGCGTACCGAGGGTTTTGAGATCGAAAGCGACCTGACATCGATGATTGAGCCAGAAGTGACCCGCTTTAATGCTTACGTGAACCAAAAGAAAGCGAAAAGCTTTGTAAAGGATCTGAAGATAGCGGCGGAGTTTACCGTGAAACAAAGCCTGGGAAAAATTTTTGGAAAAAAAATAACTGAACAATTTGCCAACGCTTATACCGTTTTGTGTAAGAAAGCCAGTAATCAACCCGAATTATTCTGATAAACATAGCAGTGAGTTGTGAGTAGTGAATGATGAGTATTTTAAGCTTTTATAAAAAAGAAATGCAGTTGTTTTGACAACTAATTATACTATTTACCACTCACTACTCACCACTCACTACCCAACTAAATAACTATGCAGCAGCTTGCCCCTATAGCTTTATTTGTATATAACCGGCCCGATCATACGCGCCGTACATTGATCCATTTGCAAAAAAATGTGCTGGCAGAGGAATCGAGATTATACATTTTTTGCGATGCCGCCAAAACCGATGCCGACCGCGACAAGGTAGAGCAGGTAAGGCAGATAGCCCGCGAAACTACCGGATTTAAATCAGTAAAAGTTATTGAGCGCGACCATAACCTGGGTCTGGCCGAATCTATCATCAGCGGGGTAACGCAATTGGTGTATGAGTATGGCAAAGTGATCGTTTTTGAGGATGATCTGTTGTCATCGCCCTATACGCTCGAATATTTTAACGAAGCACTAACCTATTATGCCAATCAGGAAAAAGTGATGCATATAGGCGCTTACATGTACAATCTGAAAGATAAGGACCTGCCCGAATCGTTCTTTTACCGGGCGGCCAGCAGTTGGGGCTGGGCAACCTGGGCTCGTGCCTGGAACCATTTTGAACCGGATATTGACAAGCTGATAGCCCAGTTTGATACGCTCAGCATCATCCGTTTTTCGATAGAAGGGAAGATGAACTTTTGGCGGCAGGTGCAGGAGTTTAAAGCCGGTAAAAATAATTCATGGGCCATCCGCTGGTATGCCTCCATCTTTTTACGGGGCGGACTTACACTTAACCCTTCGCGCTCGCTCATCAACAATATCGGGCACGATGGCACCGGCGTACACTCCAACCGCGAAAACATGTACGATGTGCACATCTCGCAGCAACCCGTTAAAGAGTTCCCCGATGTAATCGAGGAAAACGAAAAAGCGTACCAGGCCATCAAACATTTTCTGGCCCACCGCAAAGGCAACCTGTTTAAACGGATGGTGAGGTTTGTGCGGCAAAGGGTGAGCCCCCCGGCCCCCTGAAGCTGGAGTGTGCGACTCTGTATTGATTTTCAGTAATTTGATGTTGTTCGATTTGAATATTCATCCTATTATTATGTAAGTTTGAGTATGACTTTTCAGCCTTCCCGACCAAATCGACAGACTAAGCCCTTCACCGAAGCTCAGAAAAAAGATGCTCTTAAAGCAATTGTTGATACTGTAAAAGATACAGAAGATTTAAAAAGATCGGTGTTTGAAAGGTTGGATGACACGATGGTTCGAATATTAAGCTCTGGGATTACCTTTACATATTATTTATTGTCACTCACAGCCGCATGTATAGCTTTTGCAATATCATTGACCGTCAAGGAAAAGTTTTTGGCAATTGATATTTTTATAATTGTTGCTTTAATAAGTTGGGTTATTTCTTTTATGTATAGTTTACAAAGCTTGCAAAGAGATAACAGCATATTTCAATTACTATATCATTGGGGAAATTACTAAGGCCAAAACAATTATAGAATCGCAAAAGAAAAAAGTTGATGAATTGGTTGAGGAAGTTGGTAAAAAAGAAAAGAAACCAATGATATTTTTCTTAATTGGAATTTTGTTTTTTATAGTTTGGTATGTATTTAAAATTATAACTAATTAATTCCCCGTCTGCTTAGGGTCTCCTGAAAGGGACCCTGAGGCTATCTCCCCCAATTTTATCCCATCAAAAAAATCAGTATATTTGTTTACACTACGGCCCGGTTATCCGATTAAAAAAGGATAATCGGGCTGTTTTGTTAAAGGAAAAAAGGAAGCAAAAAACCAATCGTTTGGTATGTTTTATTTGACGATCAATAAATTAATACTTTTTAAAGTTTTTAAAACACGTCAAAACCAGGATAAAATTTGTTAAAAAGTGTTAAAATGAGGCGTTTTAAATCAGTTTTCGATTGTTTTTCCCCGTTTTTAGGCAGAAAAGTGTTAAAATTTAAGGTTTAAAAAGTTTTTACAGAGAAGGTCGGGAAGAAAATGTTAAAAGGCGGGTCGCCCAGAAATCCCATAGAAAACAAAACGAGTTTTTAGAGCTGACCGGTATTTGGGTTCGGTCCGAATAAATGTATTTTTGGAACATGTTAAAAGTAGTGCATCTGAATACCTATGATGGCAATGGCGGCGCAGGCCGGGCCTGTATGCGCCTAAACCGGGCACTGCTCAGCCAAAATGTCGATTCAAAGGTTATTGTTCACTATAAGTTTGGGAAAAATACGCAGGTAGGTACTTTTAATAGTAATCCGATACAAAAGGCCTATACCGCGGCTACTATAATCCTGGAGCGGATATTGGCCAAAAGGTACCTGAAACCTTTATCACGCACACCCTTTTCATTTACCTGGTTCGGGCGGTCGGTTATCCACCATCCCGAGGTGAAAAACGCCGATATTATACACTTGCACTGGATAAATCACGGTTTCCTGGACCCAAAACATATAGCCGAAATAGCCAGGCTAAACAAACCCGTGGTATGGACCTTCCATGATAGTAATACCTTTACAGGTGGCTGCCATGTACGCTATGCCTGCGATCATTATATGCGAGCATGCGGTAATTGTCCCTTGCTGATTAACGCTGGAGACAACGATATTTCGCACAAAATATGGCTGCAAAAGCGCACGGCTTATGATATGCTTGATTTTGCCATAGCCGCCCCAAGTACCTGGATGCAGGCATCGGTAAAAAATAGCAGCCTGATGCAGGGTAAGGCGGTAAATCATATCCCTAATACGCTGGAGACTGATATTTTTAAGCCTGCTGATAAAAAGCAGGCTAAACAAAAAGCCGGGCTGCCAACAGATAAATTTATTTTCCTGAGTGGTTTTATGCCCTCCCGGAAAGATCTGCACAAGGGCACTCAATACCTGCTGGATAGTCTGGAACTGCTGAAACAGCGTTTGGGCGCAAATGCCGACAAGGTAGAGCTGGTGATATTTGGCAACCGCGGGACAGAAGGCATGCCTGATTTTCCATTCAAAACCAGCTTTTTGGGCACTATCAATAACGATGAGCAACTGGCGCAATACTATGCCGCTGCCGATGCCTTCCTGATCCCGTCACTGGAAGACAACCTGCCTTATACCGTAATGGAAAGCCTGGCCTGCGGAACGCCTGTAATAGCGTTTACAACCGGAGGAATACCAGATATGGTACTGCATGAATACAATGGCTACCTGGCCGCTTATAAGTCGGCAGAGAGCTTTACTGATGGGATGGAGTGGATCATTAAACATCCGGAGCAGGAATTGATACAGCAGCAAGCCCGGCAAACGATCATGGATGTCTTTTCGGAAGAAGTTATCGCTCAAAAGCATATCGAACTTTACGAAAACCTGTTGCAAAAGAAGAAGTCCAATGTTTAAGCCAAAGCTAAGCGTAATCACTATAGTATATAATAATGTACGTGATATTGAGCGTACTATGCTTTCGGTTTTGGGGCAAACCTATACGAATATAGAGTACATTATTGTTGATGGCTTATCCAATGATGGTACGCTGGAGGTGATCAGTAAATATCGCGATCGCATCAGTAAACTCATAAGTGAAAAAGATAAAGGTATATATGATGCCATGAACAAAGGCTTGGCCATAGCCACAGGCGATTATGTGATCTTTATGAACTCCGGCGATGAGTTTTATGCCCCTGATACCGTGACCGCCGTTTTTGCCTCGGCAGAAGATGCAGATATTTATTACGGCGAAACCGAGATGATTGATGATAGCGGACAAAATCTTGGGCAACGAAGGCACCAGGCTCCCGTGGCATTTACCTGGCGCGATTTTAAATATGGCATGAGCATCAGTCACCAGGCTATCTACCTCAGGCGTAGTTTAACCGAACCATATGATAACCGTTATCACCTCAGCGCCGATATTGACTGGATCATCCGGGCAGCCAAAAAGGCTAAAAAAATAGTGAATGTGAACAGGTATGTAGCTAAATACCTGGTAGGGGGAATGTCGAAAAAAAGGCATCGCCAAAGCCTGCAGGAACGTTTTGATATTATGAAACGGTACTATGGATTGATCCCGACTGTCTTTAATCATTTTGTAATAGCCTTTAACCTGGGCTGGTATTGGCTCAAAAACAAACGTACAAACGATTAACCATGCTTTTTAACGCATAAAAAAAGCGATGGATCTTAAATCCATCGCTCTTCATTAATATAGTTGAGCCTTATGCTTTTTTGGCGATTGGCTTAACTGCAGGTTTCTTTTTGGTTTCGGTATAAATGGCACCACCCAGGGCCAGCACCAGCAGGATGGATCCTGCCAGAGAAATATTTTCACCGGCATAATAAGAGGTTGGGTGAAATATAAACTCGATCGTATGATTACCAATCGGTATCTGCGCTGCACGTAAAAGATAATCAGCGCGGAAGTATGGTTTTTCAACTTTATCAATTAACATTTTCCAGCCTTTGTCATAATACACTTCGGAGAAAACAGCAATCTGTGACACAGGTGAACTGCTTTCATATACCAGATGTTCTGGCTTATAGCTTACCAGTTTAATAGTTGCCGAAGGACTGTTCCCTAATGATTTTTCATCTATTATGCTTTTATACTGTTTATCAACTATAGCTTCATCTTTAGGAGAAAAACTGCTGATCGCCTGCATTTCCTGATCGGCGTTTTCAGCATATTTGATGCTCTTAACAAACCAGGCATTGCCACAGGCGGTTGGGTTAGCCTGCATGCTTGCATTACCTGTTTTAGGATCAGCGGTAATGATGTATTTGGTGTTCAGCATATCCAAAACATCCTGATTTACGCTCTTTGTAAATTGATTTTGAATCAACTCGTCAAAGCGTCTTAACCGGGCTGAATGGAATCCGCCTACCGTTTTGTAGAAGTAAGAGGAATGGGAATCATGGAAAGGATCTCCATAGCTCATATCAAATACCCTGAAGTTCGGATCAGGATCTTTCATAATAAATTGATCAACCTCGCGAGGTGTATATTGTTGTTCCAGATCAGACTTTGATACAAAGTTGCTGTCTTTTAGGTAACGTTTATCAACACCCCACATATCAAACAATACAATAGCCGCCAAAGCCAAAGCAGCCATATTTGTTTTGATTTTTTGTTTGATAAGCAGCCATAGCAGGCCGGCAGTTAGTAATACAAAGATTAGTGAACGTATAGCGTCGGCGCGTTCCAGGCTTATCCTGTCGTCAACAAAATCATTTGCAATGGAATTAGCCAAAGCGGTATTACCTTTAAATATCTGGGTCAAGTTATTGACAAAGGCTAAGTGGTCATCTGCCTTAAAGCTTAATATAACATCAGGAATAGCTATCATAATCAGGAGTAGTCCTCCGGTTATGTAAAAAGCTATTTTGCCGCGTTTAAGAATAAAAGCTTTATCTGTGTTAGTTATAATTTCATTGATAGCCAGTAAGGCAAGTATCGGAAAGCAAAGCGCGGCTATAACCAACGTTGACTCAACCGCCCTGAACTTGTTGTACATTGGGACATAGTTGAAGAAAAAGTCGGAAAGGAAAGGAAGGTTTTTACCGAATGACAAAAACATACTTAATAAAACGGCACTTAGTAACCACCATTTTATTCGATTTTTAACGATAAGGAGACCTAAGATAAATAAAAAACATACAGCGGCACCAAAGTACCATGGACCGAATGTGCTTGGTTTATTACCATAGTATAATTGCTGTGATGCAAAACCGCGCGCCTGTTCCGGATCAACTCCATTATCAGTAAGTGCCTTTACCACTTTAGAGTCATCTGCTGCAACAGTACTACTGCCACCACCATAGGCATTGGGTATTAAGAAGGTAAGACATTCGCCTACGCTTTGACTCCAGGTGTAAGCATATTCTTTATCCAGACCATGATTCGGACCGGTTGTTCCTTTCTGTGTTAAATTGGCTTTCCCTCGGATGGTATATTGACTATACTCATAAGTCGTCCATAAAATACTCGCGTTTACTGCAATTGCCAAAACGATGCCTATTACCAAATAACCTATAGATTTTAAAAAAGGTTGAAGCTTTTTATCTTTTATGGCATGATAAAGCTCCATGCCCAATAATATAGCAACGGTTAACAGTAGATAATACGTCATTTGCACGTGATTGCTCCTGATTTCCATCGCAAGAGAAAATGCCGTTATGGAAGCTCCTAACAGATGCTTTCCTCTTAATGTTAAAATTATACCTGCAAGTATGGGGGCAAAAAAGGCAATAGCATAAGCTTGATTAGAGTGCCCTGCAGTAATATAAATGAAGTTATATGATGAAAAAGCAAATGCAATGGCACCGGCAGCTGCCAGCCATGGAGAGAGACGTAAAACGCTAAATAGTAAATAAGCGCCTAAGAGATATAGCAAAACAGTATCTACAGGATTAGGAAACACCGCCTTTAAAATATCGATCACATGCGATGTGATGTTTGAGGGGAATGATGCCCATATCTGGTAAGCAGGCATACCTCCAAACATTTGATTTGTCCATAAAGGTGCATGTCCGGTTGCTGCCCTAACATCGTTAATCTCCTTTTGCATGGATTGCGCCTGAGATACATCGCTCTGAAACAATACTTTGCCCTGTATTATAGGACTAAAGAAATAAGCATAGGAAATTACTAAAAGAATTGCTACAATAATGAAGTGAACACTATTACGCTTAAACCAGTTGTTCATTTAAGTTTTTTGAAATGGATAATATATATTCCTCAAAAATAGAAATTTGAATGACAATTGAGATATATTTCGGAATTCGGAGGTTCGATTTTGGATTTCGGAAAATTTGATGATTTGAAAATCAAAAAAGAAGGTTGTTACCACCTCACGTCAAATCCGAAATTGAACATTCGAAATCCGAAATCAAGAATTAGCAGGTAAGCTCGCGGCTGCGCAGCAGGATAAACAGCAATATCATGCCAGCAAGGCTCACCACATAGGCTATTACCTGTGCTTTGCCATAGTCTTCCCGATTTTTGCGTATACTGAAAAAGTTATAGAGGGCAAGGGCGCCTAAAGTCACCCAAAAAAATGTGCCGATCCTGGCGCAGTCAGCAAATAATTGCAAGGCAACGGTGAACACAATGTAATTGGCCACTATAAGTATAACAGACTCGGAGGTGTTGTTATGATTTGGGCGTCTTTTGTATACTTCTTCTGGCAGCATATAGTTTATTTCACTTCTTCGTAATCAACAAACTCGCCTTCAGAATCGGGCACGGTACCCCTTTTTCCCTGCGGGATATAATCAACCTTGATAGCACCATCCGGGCGCCTGGTAGATTGACGTTGCTGTTGCTGAGCTTGTTGTTGAGCCTTATTGACCACACTTTCGAAAAGAAAAGGTAGCAGGTACCGTACTAAACTGCGTATGATATATAGTATACAAATTGATATGAGTAGAAAACGAATTAAAAGCATCACATTAATTTTTAGCTTACAAATATAAGTTATATAACGTAAAAATTGTTTTAATATGATTGGGGATAGATGTGCAAATGTGCGGATTACAGATGTGCAGATGAAAAATCTACTTTTTGATGATACTCATTTGCATATGGATAGATGTGCAGATGTGCGGATTACAGATGTGCAGATAAAAATCTACTTTTTGATGATACTCATTTGCATATCTGCACATCTGTAATCCGCACATTTAAAATTTCTCTTCCATCATTTTTTCTAAGGCAAACATTTCATCGCGGAGCTTGGCGGCCAGTAAAAAGTCCATATCCTTGGCTGCGGCGAGCATATCTTTTTTGGTATTGTCGATTGATTTTTTCAGATCGGCTTTGGTCATGTATTGCACTATCGGATCGGCAGCCAGTGAAACGGAATCAGCTTCCACATAGGCTTTTTGTACTCCACCCTGAAAATCTACAACAGAGGTTTGCTCCATGATCTCCTCGCGCGATTTACCAACCGTTGTTGGTGTTATACCATGCGCTGTATTGTAGGCTATCTGTATATCACGTCGGCGATTAGTCTCGTCCATCGTGATCTGCATGGAATCGGTGATCTTATCGGCGTACATGATCACCCTGCCGCGGTCATTACGGGCGGCGCGACCAATGGTTTGTATCAATGAACGTTCAGACCGAAGGAAACCTTCCTTATCAGCATCCAGAATAGCTACCAGGGATACTTCCGGCAAATCAAGCCCTTCACGCAACAAATTGATGCCTATCAGCACATCAAATTCGCCCAATCGTAAACCCCTTAGTATCTCTACCCTTTGCAGGGTTTTCACTTCGGAGTGGATGTAGCGGCACTTGATACCCAGGCGGTCCATATATTTGGCCAGTTCCTCGGCCATCCGTTTGGTGAGCGTGGTCACCAGTACACGGTCTCCGGCTTTGATAGTTTTATCCACCTCATCCAGCAGGTCGTCTACCTGGTTGATCACCGGCCGGACATCAATAACCGGGTCAAGCAAACCGGTAGGGCGTATTACCTGCTCTACCACTACACCGCCCGATTTTTCCAGTTCAAAATCGCCGGGAGTAGCACTCACATAAATAGTTTGCGGAGCCAGTTTTTCAAACTCCTGGAAATTCAGCGGACGGTTATCCAATGCGGCAGGCAGACGGAAACCATAATCTACCAGTGATATTTTGCGTGACCGGTCACCTCCATACATAGCCCTGATCTGCGGAACGGTTACGTGACTTTCATCAATCACCATCAGGTAATCATCCGGGAAATAATCCAGCAGGCAGAAAGGGCGTGCACCAGGCTGTCTCCCGTCAAAAAATCGAGAATAGTTCTCGATACCAGAGCAATAACCCAGTTCGCGGATCATTTCCAGGTCGTAGTTCACCCTTTCTTCCAGTCGTTTGGCCTCCAGGAAACGGCCATCCTCAATAAATTGCTTTTTGCGGGTTTCCAGTTCTTCCTGTATAGCCCAGATAGATTGGGTAAAACGCTCACGAGGTGCAACATACAGGTTAGCAGGGTATACGACCATGTGGGTCATTTTTTCAACTGTCTTGCCGGTAGTTACATCAAAAGTGCTGAGCTCTTCAATGTCATCGCCAAAAAAGGAAATGCGGTAAGCATAATCCAGGTAAGCCGGAAAAATATCAACTGTATCACCCTTTACCCTAAAAGTACCACGCTTAAAATCGGCTGTGGTGCGGGCATACAGTATCTCGACCAGGCGATGCAAGAACGCATTGCGACTAATGCGCGTACCTACCGCGAACTTGAAAACAGAGTCGGCAAAGTCATCGGGGTTACCCATACCATAGATGCAAGATATGGACGATACCACGATCACATCCCTGCGGCCCGACATTAAGGCCGAGGTAGTCCGCAAGCGTAATTTCTCTATCTCTTCGTTTATTTGGAGGTCTTTTTCAATGTACGTATTGGTGGTGGGTATAAAGGCTTCGGGCTGATAATAATCATAGTATGATACAAAATAGTTCACCGCGTTTTCCGGGAAAAACTGTTTGAACTCGCCGTATAGCTGTGCAGCCAGTGTTTTATTATGGCTCAGGATCAGTGTAGGCTTTTGCGTTTGCTGTATTACGTTAGCGATAGAAAATGTTTTACCCGATCCGGTAACACCCAGCAGGGTTTGAAAAGGATCGCCATTATTTACACCTTCAACCAGTTGTCTGATAGCTTCGGGCTGATCGCCGGTGGGGAAGTATTGGGAAGTTAAATTAAAATCCATGTTGTTATGTAAAAATACAAATATTCCTGCAATAGGTTTTGCAATTCAAAATAAGTGCAGGATAATGACAACCGTATGTCAGCAGATTTTAGGTATTTCAAAAATCTTCACGATGTTCCGGATTATTTTTTCACCAGGTTTTTAACCTGGTAAAAACAAAACTTGCAAAATTCAAACTGGATGCTTTGCTTAAATGACTTTTTAAACCTCTATTTTAACACTTTTCTGCTCAAAACCAGGGTGAAAATCGCCTAAAACTGCTCAGAAACTCATTCAAAACCATCGATTTTAACACTTTTTAACAAATTTTTGATGGGTTTTGAAAACTTTAAAAAGTATTAATTTATTGGTGTTCAAATAACTGCACGTCAAACGGTTGTTTTTAGATTGTTTTATTCCTTTAACGAAACAGCCCTGCTTACAATTTTCAAAGTAAGCAGGGCTGGTCTGTGATATACTTAAAGATACAAAAAATATGACATACAAAAAAGCGTCATAGCGAGGTACGAAGCAATCTCTAAGCTATACAGAGTGGCTCTGCCTATCGGGGATTGCTTCGTACCTCGCAATGACGCGTGGGGAGGTTTTTTCCTCACCCTCTTTCCGCCGCAGGCGAAGAGAGGGTCGTCCAGCGAAGCGCAGACGGGGTGAGTCATCTGCGGCTTACAATTAACTTGTCAACCCTATCCGCTTTGCCCGCTCAAACATACTCAGGCGTTTCATTTGTTCTTCCACTTCACTTATGGCCAGCAACAGGTTGTTTTGTGTGGTTGTAAGTTCTGTTAAAGCCGCTATCATCACCTCCCAAACGGGTTTCATTTGTTCAATTAATTCCTGGCCTTTGGCAGTGAGTTGGATCAGGCGTTTCCTTTCATCAGCCTTATCTTTTTTGGAGCGGATCAGCTTTACTTTTTCCAATTCCTTCAGCAGACTGATAGTAGAAGGGTGGGTGTAGCCAATTTCGCTGGCAATTTCCACCACGCTCAAAACCGATCGTAAGTGCAGGGTATATATCACCGGGAACCATTTGGGTTCAAAATCAATACCGTTGGCTTTATATATAAGCACCCCGTCTTTACGTAACTGATCGCTAAGGCGCTGCAGCCTTGTGGCAATGGCTAAAATGCCCGATTCATCTATCACATTCATGTATAAACCTCGTGCTTAGTTTGTCAAATGTAAGCTATAAAACAAGGTATCGGTATTCATTACCGGAAACGATTCAGGCAATTCGGCCTTAGGCAGCCTGGTAAAACCGTTGCGTTCATAAAACCGGTGGGCTGCTTTCAATGCGTCAACCGTACCTAAATAAATATCGGTGATATTGTTCTGCCTGCAATAATTAATAAGTGTATCCAGCAACGACTGAGCTATACCTAACTCCTTGCCCCGGTATTCTTTGCGTACAAACATTTTGCGGATGGCGCCGCCATGGTTGTCAAAAGCAATTAAACCGATAGTACCTGCCAGCAGCCCATCGTGTTTGGCACCCCAGAAATTACCGCCGGTTTGATGATAGTTCGTTTCGATATCCAGCAGGTCGGGCTGTTGCTGAATGGTGATCGGTAATTTAAACTCAATTTGTTGTATCGATAAAATGATATCAATGATCTGATCGCAATAATCATTGTTCAAAGGTTCAATAATAGTATCTGTATTCATGGGAGTAAATTTATATACAAAACTACGTAGTTAACTACATATATCATAATTTAATTGTGAAAAAAACAAAATGCCAACGTTGGGAGTAGTTAATAAGTATGGTTCAAATTGGCACGCGGTGTTGACTCACCCTGTCATCGCTGCGCTTGACATCCCTCTCTTCGCCTTCGACGTAAAGAGGGTGTTTTAAAAAAAGATTTCCCCACCCTCTTTGCCGCAAAGCGGAAGAGAGGGTCGCCCAGCGAAGCGTAGGTGGGGTGAGTCGGCACCGCATGCTAACGGAATGAGACACGTTAATTTACTTGATACTCGTTTAAAAACATTAATTTTAAGCATGATCTTTATTCTCAATAAAACCAATACCATTGCCAACCAGTTTCTGGCCGAACTGCGTGATGCCGAAATCCAGCAGGATAAAGCGCGCTTTAGGTATAACCAGGAAAAACTGGGGCAGATACTGGCCTATGAGCTGAGTAAAACGCTTAAGTATGAAGTTAAAGAAGTGCAGACCTCATTGGGGACGGCCACGGTAAGTGTACCGGTTGATCAGCCGGTGCTGGGAACTATTCTGCGTGCCGGTTTGCCCTTTCATCAGGGCTTTGTAAATTATTTTGATCAATCGGCATCGGCATTTATTACCGCTTATCGGAAAGTGAAACGTACCGGCGATTTTGTGATCCAGGTTGATCATATTTCCACCCCAAACCTTGATGATAAAATATTTATCCTCTGTGATACCATGCTGGCCACCGGGCAAAGTATCGTGGTAGTATGTAAGGAACTCATGGCCCAGTACAAAATAAAAGAACTGCATATAGCCGCAGTGATTGCCAGTACCGAAGGCGTGGCGCATGTACGGGCAAACCTGCCTAAAGCAAAATTATGGCTCTGTGCCATTGATGATGAAATGACCAGCAAAGCATACATCGTACCCGGCCTGGGTGATGCCGGTGATTTGGCTTTTGGAGAAAAAGCGTAATTGATATCGGATTTGGGATGTTCAATTTCGGATTTATTTTGATTTCAGATTTAGAAAGGGAATAGTTTAATTTTGCCTTCAATATTAATAAAGCACGCGTCATTGCTGTAAGGTAAGCACCCCCTCTAAATCTCCCCAAAGGGGGAGACTTCAAGAAAGAGTTTTAAAGCCCTCTCCTTTGGAGAGGGTTGGGTGAGGTCTTGCTTCGTACCTCGCAATGACGGAGTGGCAAAATACTTAGTGAGTATATGAAATCCGAAATCGAACATCCCAATTCCGAAATAAAATACAAACACATCTTCTTTGATCTCGACCATACCATCTGGGATTTTGATAAAAACGCGGAAGAAACGCTGCATGAACTTTTTATACTGCATCGTTTAAAGGAGATCGGTTTACCATCGGCCGATCTGTTCATCGAAACTTATACCCGTAATAACCATGAGCTTTGGGCTCAATACCATACAGGAGTTATCACCAAAGAAGAGTTGCGTAATGCCCGCTTCAAAAAAACTTTTATACAACTTGGTCTGCACCCTGATTTGATTCCAGCCGATTTTGAGGACGCGTATGTACGGCTTTGTCCTACCAAAACCAACCTGTTTCCGCACGCGCACGAAACTTTACAGTATCTGCAGGGTAAATACACCTTGCACCTCATTTCCAATGGGTTTAAAGAGTCGCAGCAGTTAAAGATCTCAGGTACAAATCTCGGTGGATACTTTCAGCATATCATCGTATCTGAAGATGTAGGCGTTAATAAGCCTGATAAGGCCATATTTGAATACGCGGTAAACCTGGCCGGCACCACCAGGGCCGAAAGCGTAATGATAGGCGATAGTTTGGAAGCTGATATTTATGGCGCTTTGAATTATGGCATGGATGCCATCTACTTTAACCCCTTCAGCATCCTCAAACCCGCTGATGTACCCGTACAAATTACTCATTTAAAAGAGCTAACTTTATTGTTATGAGCATTGCCAAGGAGCTTAGGACTATTGAGACCGCGCTGGATAATTACCGCGAACGGCTGGATACTATCCCTGATGAACTGTTTGCCGAAACGCCGGCAGGTGGCGGCTGGTCTTCTGCAGAAGTTTACAGCCATGTAATGCAATCGGCCCTTCGCTCGTCCATAGCTATTGAACGTTGTGCGCACAGTAATTGTCCGCCCACAAAAAAAGGTTTGAGTTTGCAGGGGCATTTTACGCTGCTTTTTGGCTGTTTCCCACCCGTGAAAATCAAAATGCTGGATATCATGAATGTAGAAAAGATCAGTAAAGAGGATGCCCGCAACCTGATCATCAAATGCCGTAAACGGATAGATGATATTGCCCCCATTATAGCAAAGGCCCCACCCGATGTACGTTACGGGCACCCGCGTTTGGGTATGCTTAATGCCAAACAATGGTTTAAGTTTACCCGGATACATTTACTACACCATTTAAAACAGTTGGAGCGGATAAAAAGGAAATTTAATTAGCGCAGAGCTGACTACCGGCATCGCTGCGCTGGACCACCCTCTCTGCGGCTTCGCCGCAAAGAGGGTCAAGAAAAAAAGAATTAAAAACCCCTCTATGCGCGAAGCGGAGAGAGGAGTGACGAGCGCAGCGATGTCGGGGTGAGTCGATTTCGAAAGTAAATTTTCGTCCACTCTGGGTCTCCTGAAAGGGACCCAGAGGCTGCACGTAGGTCGACCAATAACTCAGGGTCCTCTGCGAGAGACCCTGAGTGGACAAAAATTTAATTAGCCGTAGAGTCGACTCACCGGTCTACGCTTTGCTGGACCACCTCTCTTCGCCTGCGGCGGAAAGAAGGTGGGAGAAAAAGAAAACCCCTCTATGCGCGAAGCGGAGAGAGGGGTGACAAGCGCAGCGATGTCGGGGTGAGTCGATTCAAAAAATAAATTTCACGCCGCGTGAAACCTTTTACATTTAACAGAGTCTTAACAGTAAGATAATTTAGTTTACCGACATTTGTTAAAATCATTTCACAATGAATTTTGAGTATGCGTATTTGGTTGTTATAAGTTTGCTGCTCCTGGTTGGAGCCTTCTATATCAGCCCTTATGAACTGAATGTTAATGAAGACGAAGACGACGAGTAATCGTTTGTTAAGCATTTCTACTATATATATTAACCGGCAGCACCTGCCGGATGAGCAATTAACCCCTTTATTTTAATGTCAAAACGCGAAGTTGATATCGTAGTAATATCTGACGTGCACCTGGGTACATACGGTTGTCATGCCAAAGAATTACTAAAGTATTTAAAAAGCATCAAGCCCAAAATGCTTATCCTTAATGGCGATATTATTGATATCTGGCAGTTTAGTAAATCGTACTGGCCCGAAGCCCATATGAAGGTGGTGCGCCGCATACTTAAATTTGTTACCGATGGCATACCGGTGCATTACCTCACCGGTAATCACGACGAAATGTTGCGTAAATTCACCGATTTTAATCTGGGATCGTTCCAGTTGCTCAATAAGATAGTACTCAATATTGATGGTAAAAAAGCCTGGATCTTTCATGGCGATATTTTTGACGTAACCATGCAGCACTCCAAATGGCTGGCCAAGCTGGGAGCTGTTGGGTATGACAGCCTTATCCTGATCAATAGTTTTGTGAACTGGTTTTTAACGACTTTGGGTCGTCAAAAAATGAGCTTTTCGCAAAAAGTAAAAGCCAGTTTTAAAGAGGCCGTAAAATTTATCAATCAGTTTGAACAAACAGCGGCCGACCTGGCTGTGGACAAAAATTACCAATATGTTATTTGCGGGCATATCCACCATGCCGAGATAAGGACTATCGAGAACACCGAAAAAACGGGTTCTGTGTTATACCTCAATTCGGGCGACTGGGTGGAGAGCCTTACTTCGCTGGAGTATTATAACGGCGATTGGAAAATATTTAAATATAACCCCGACGACTTTAAAACCGAGGTTGAAGATGATGACAAAACCGATGCCGAAGACCTTGACGCTAAATTGGATGTAAAAAGCTTACTCGAACGTTTTAAACAGGAACCGCATTAAGGCATTAGTATCAAGTAATTAGTATCAAGTATCAAGACCTTGCTTTTATACTCATGATCAGCTTTGTTATCAATGCTAAACATACGATCTTGATATTTGACACTAAAAATAGCAAAATCTTGATACTTGATACTCACTACTTGATACTAATCACTAAATTACCCGCCGTTATAAAAATATAATGTTTGAAACTGTAACAGAAATGGAGCATTTACCATCTCAGTTAAAGTTAAAACGCGCTTACTACAAATGAAAATACTTTTTGGCATACAGGGAACCGGTAACGGGCATATAAGCCGGGCTCGTGAAATTGTGCCTTTGCTACAACAATATGGTGAGGTTGACCTGCTAATCAGCGGTACCGAAGCCGAAGTTTCCTTATCGCAGCCTCTTAAATACCGTTTTCACGGTTTTAGCTTTGTGTTTGGCAAAAAAGGTGGTGTTGATAACTGGGCCACCTTTAAGATCATGAACCTGCCCCAGCTTTGGCGCGATATGCACAGCCTGCCGCTGAATCAGTACGATCTGATCATTAATGATTTTGAGCCGGTAAGTGCCTGGGCATGCCGCCTGCAAAAAGTACCGTCGGTATCATTAAGTCACCAGTGTTCCTTTGTTTCGCCCAAAACACCACGCCCCAAAAAGTGGAACTATGCCGAGTGGCTGTTCAAATATTATTCGCCAACCACGCATCATGTAGGCTTTCACTTTGAGCGTTACGACGATTTTATACATACACCAGTGATCAGGAGCGAGATCCGTGAAATGGAAACCGCCAACCTGGGGCATTATACCGTTTACCTGCCGGCTTATGACGATAAAACCCTGCTGAAGCATTTGAGCCAGACCGGGGCCCAATGGCAGATATTTTCAAAACGGCAGAAAACACCCTACCGCTCTGGCAATGTGGAGATTTTTCCGGTAAATAACGAGGCATTCAATAAAAGCCTGGCCAATTGCGAAGGTTTGCTTACCGGCGGAGGTTTTGAAGGCCCGGCCGAGGCCTTGTTCCTGAAAAAGAAAGTGCTCATGATCCCGATGAAAGGGCAATATGAGCAGCAATGCAACGCCCTGTCCGCATCAAAGCTGGGTGTACCGGTGGTTAATGAGATCAATGATAAGTTTGCCGTCCATCTTAATAACTGGATCCGGGACGATAAAAAAGTGATCGTCGATTTCCCCAACGAAACCGCCCAAATTGTTGACGACCTGGTAAAGCGGTATGCGAGAAGGTAGGTTTGGTGGGAGTAAGGATTTTTGGAACAAAGATTAAGGAAAAAAAGAAGAATCATGCCAATCGCGGTATTCAACTTATCAAGAGTCAAACATTTAGAAATCCTTACTCCAAAAAACCTTCCTCTTTGTTCCAAAATTTTTTGTTCTAAAAGTCCTTGTTCTTTGCTCCAAAAATCCTTGCTCCAAAATCCTTAATTTTACGCCGCAAACAGCGCCCTTATGATCAATCTTTTCAGAACTTTTAATCCATTCAACGCTTTATGGCTGGTTATCATATTGTTTTTGACGCGGGTGGGTTATTTGTTTCATGTTCCGGATAAGCTGGAGTTCATCTTTGTAGAGCCCTTCGCCCGCTTACTGATACCGGTAGCTTATGAATACGCGCTTTCTCCGGTTTTGAATATTTTTTTGGCAGCGGTACTGGTTTTTATACAGGCGCTGTTATTGAATTACCTTATCAACTTTCATAATTTGCTGGGCAAACCTACGTTTTTGCCGGCTTTAATGTACGTTACGCTTTCGGGTTTATTTGCCCCATTCCTGATACTAAGCGCCCCGTTGATCTGCAATTTCCTGTTGATATGGATGCTGTTTAAGCTGTTCAGCTTGTACAAGGGCGAGGACGCCAAATCAACCGTGTATGATCTGGGGATGATCGTGGCCCTGGGTTCGCTTATCTATTTTCCCTTTATTTATCTGTTTTTGTCCATTTGGATAGCGCTGGTGCTTTTTAAACCTTTCAATTGGCGCGAGTGGGTAGCCGGGTTATTAGGCTATGTTACGGTATTTTTCTTCCTGGCGGTTTTTTATTATCTGAATGATCGTATAAAAAAATTCGGTAATATCTGGCTGCCCTTAGGAACCAGGTTTCCAGATCATATCAGCATCAACTCCTATAATTACCTGCTGCTTATCCCGGTGATCCTGATTCTGGTGCTTTGCTTTTTTAAATTACAGCAAAACTTTTTTAAAAGTTACGTGCAAACGCGAAAATCGTTCCAGTTGTTATTTCTTATTTTGCTGATCGCCGCTTTTTCATTTTATGTAAACGCGGCATTCCGTTTAAATCACTTTTTACTCTGTCTGGCATCAGTTGCGGTGTTTTTTGCCTACTATTTTCTGTATGCTACACGCCGGTGGTTTTATGAAGGCCTGTTCTTATTGCTGTTAATCAGCATCATCTGGTTCCAGTTTGACCATCATTTGGGCTCTGTTTAACAAATTTTAACTTTTACATTCGTTCAAATTTCAACGGTTATATTAGTTTTGTAGCATGAAGTTTGGAGTAGTTATATTTCCCGGGTCTAATTGTGATGAAGACATCATATATGTATTAGAAAAAATAATGGGTCAGCAGGTGGTTAGGTTATGGCATAAAGACCATGATCTGCAGGGTGTTGACTTTGTTGTTTTACCAGGCGGTTTTTCTTTTGGCGATTATCTTCGCTCTGGCGCGATATCCCGTTTTTCACCTATCATGCAGGAGGTTATACAATTTGCAGCAAAAGGTGGTTACGTAATGGGTATCTGCAATGGTTTCCAGATATTGACCGAAGCAGGTCTGCTTGATGGCGCTTTATTACACAATGAAAACCGCAAGTTTATTTGCCGCAACATCTATTTAAAACCGCAAACAACCCAATCATTGCTTACTGCCCAGTTGGTACAGGATCAGGCTTATAAAATACCTATCGCGCATGGCGAGGGTAATTATTTTGCCAGTGCCGATGTAGTGAAGGCGCTGAACGATAACGATCAGGTATTGTTCAGGTACTGTGATGAGGCCGGTAACATTGTTGCCGATGCCAATCCTAACGGATCATTGGAAAATATTGCCGGTATCTGCAACGCCAACAGGAACGTATTTGGTTTAATGCCTCACCCGGAGCGTGCTGCCGATAGTTTGCTGGCTAACGAAGATGGACTGGCTATTTTTGAATCTATATTATCATTAATTAAGGCCTGATGACCAATTTGGTTATCGATATTGGTAATACGTATACAAAAATCGCGGTTTTTAAGCTGAGTGAACTGCTGGCAGTAATGCAGTTTGAAACGGTTGACCCCGACACACTCGATAATTTTTTGAATAATTATCAGATAGACAGGGCAATAGTATCATCGGTAAAAAAGCATGTAGAACCATGGCAAACCGGTTTAGAGGCAAAAATGCCGGTAACCTATTTCAACGCGTTAATAAACAGCGGTATACAGAACCATTATTTAACCCCTGAAACGCTTGGTACCGATCGTTTAGCGGCTGTTATAGGTGCAAGTCATACCTATCCGGCCCTCAACAGCCTTGTAATTACCGGCGGAACCGCTATAACTTATGATTACATTGATGCAGCCGGAAATTATTTTGGCGGCAGTATATCACCGGGACTAAATATGCGTTATAAGGCTTTAAATTATTATACCGCCGGCTTGCCATTGATTAGTACAGATGCCGCTTTTTATGCAACTTATGGCGATAGTACCGAAACAGCGATACGCTCTGGCGTGCAAAATGGAATAAAATATGAACTATTGGGGTTTATTGAAAGCTACCAGGACAACAACCCCCAACTAAATATTGTATTAAGCGGGGGCGACAGTATTTTTTTTGATACTCTATTGAAAAATAGCATCTTTGCCCCCTATATTAAAATTGAACCTTATTTGGTTTTAAAAGGATTAAACGCAGCTATACAAAAGCATAATGATTAAATATACCAGGTTTTTTATAACACTTTTATTAGCTGTTAGTTCATTTGCAGCATTTGCACAATCAACGGCTACCACCAGCTCTCCATACTCCAGGTATGGTATCGGCGATATCGATCCTCAGTTAATGCCTCAGAATGTAGCTATGGGCGGTATTGGTGTGGCTACAAACAAAATTGGTTTTTTTAACAATATCAATATCATAAACCCGGCTTCATACGGCGCTATAAACCTTACTACTATTGATATAGGCATTTACAGCAGCTTTTTAACCATGAGTCAAGCCGGTGCTGCCAGTCAAAAAAATAGTAATTTCAGACTGAGCCATGTGGCTTTTGCTATACCTGTAACCAAACACTCGGCATTGAGTTTTGGCCTGGTACCCTATAGCGAGCGTGGTTATAACTATAAAAACACCGTTAAAGGAAACGGCGCAATACCCGCCGATACTAACCTTACCAATTATACGTACAGCGGTGATGGTGGTTTATCAAAAGCTTATTTTGGTTATGGCTTTGGTATAGGCAAGCACCTCCTCATTGGTGCCAACGTATCCTACATTTTTGGTACATTAAAAGATATCAGTACTACAGAAATAAACACTAATATTAACGGGGTTATAGTACCGCTGCCAGGAACAACAAACTCAAAAATTGAATCGAGCAATTCCATAGCCGGTTTAAACTATGATTATGGTTTGCAATATTCTGTTGATTTTTCTGAAACCAAACACCTTACTTTCGGTTATTCGGGCTCGTTAAATTCCAGGCTTAACTCTACCAGCCATTTTATTGTAAGCCAGTATTTTAATGATGCCAGTGGTAATGAAGATATTCCGCTGGATAGCGTGATCAATAAACAGAGCTCCAAAACAAAAATAAAACTTCCGCTAACCAACCGCTTTGGTATATCGTTCCAGAGCGATGGCAAGTTCCTGGTTGGGGCAGATTATACCATGAGCAAATGGTCGCAGCTGTCAATAGGTGGTGTAAATCAGGGATTGCAGGATAGCCGTACGTTTAACATCGGCGGTCAGTATACCCCAAATTATGCTACCTTACGTAACTACTTTGCCTCTGTTGATTACCGCCTGGGCGCCATATATGATGAAACTTATATGGTAGTTAATAATACCCGGATTAAAAGATATGCCATTACCGCGGGTGTTGGTATGCCTTTAAGGCCTAACAACGGTAGTTTTTACAAGATCAATATCTCTGCCGAAGTAGGTAGAAGGGGCTCACTTGTAAATGGCCTGGTGCGCGAAAACTATGTGAATATACATTTAGGCTTCACCCTGAATGATAAATGGTTCCAGAAATATAAATTTGATTAATCTTACTTAGTTAAGTATCAAGTAATTAGTATCAAGTATCATGACTTTTAAAAAGTGCATTCTCAGCTCACGAAAAATCTTGATACTTGATACTCGATACTTTATACTTATAGGACTTTTTCTCCTGTCATCCTGTGTAAATGACCTGAATAAGGTTAAAGAGATCTCATCAAACGAGGTAGGTGCCATAGTAGAGCCGACTACAGGTGTTGACCTCATCCTGAGCGATTCAGCTAAAGTGACCATACATCTCACCGCTCCATTAATATTACAGTACAATCCCGAGAATCCCAAAAAGGCCTATAAAGTAGCACCTAAAGGGATTAAAGTAATTCATTACGACAAACTAACCCAAAAAGAAGACGGTACCATTATTGCCGATACCGGTATACTGCACGTAGGCGATAAGCTATATGAGTTCCGGAAAAACGTAGTGGCTACTAATGCCCAGGGCGATGTTTACAAATCTGACGAGCTGTTTTGGAATTCGGCAACAAAAAAGGTGTACTCTCACAAAAATGTGGAGGTTTTTATGAAAAGCGGGAATGTGATGAACGGAGACGACTTTGAAAGCGACGATACCTTTTTACGCCCCTCCCTCAAGAATAGTAAAGGCGTATTCCACGTAGACGAAAACGGGGCTCAATAACAGCGCAATTTAAAAAGCTAACGCAAAAATTCAAGCGCCAAAAAACCGTGTTTAAGATAGATTTTTTGACTTTTGACTTTTGAATTATTTTGTGTTATAGAATTTTACTAAAAATTGTATCTTGCGCCCTCTTTTGAGCAATACAAACCGTCATGAGATTTCCTTTAAAAGAATGGATTAGTGCATGATAGCTTCGTTTTACTTTAAAGAACAGATTATTATAGAGAAAATAATTATAAAAAGTATATGGGTATAATGGGTTATTTGCGCGACCGGATGGGGAAAATTGTTGCCATCCTTATTGGTTTAGCGCTGCTTGCTTTTATTGTAAGTGAGGTTGTAAGGTCAGGCGGCTCTTTTTTTAGGGACGACAATAATGAACTGGCTGTGGTGAACGGCGAAAAAGTGCCTTTGGATGAGTTTCAAAAAAGATTGGATCAAAATACTGCTCAGTTTAAACAAGCAGGACAGGCTATCTCTCCGCAGATCACCAGTTATGTACAGGAAAACACCTGGAACCAGGTAATAGGCCAGATGCTCTTAAAGAAAGAAGCAGAAAAAGTTGGGATTGTTGTAGGCGATGATGAAACTACATCTATGGTGAGCGGAAATAATCCCGACCCGCAGATTGCACGTCAGTTTACAAACCCGCAAACAGGGCAATTTGACAGAAGTAAACTGGAGCAGTTTAAAAGTTATTTGAAATCTCCTCAGGTGAGTGCTGAGCAAAAACAAGGCTGGGCCGAATTTTTAGAGCAGTTATTTGAGGCGAAAGTGGTAACAAAATACGTGGCTTTGGTTACCAATGGTTTGTATGTGAACTCGCTGGATGCAAAAGATGATTATGAGGCCAAAAACAAGCTGGTGAACTTTAAATATGCCGCATTGGATTACGCTTCTATCCCTGATGCTAAAGTTACTTTAACAGATGAGGACTATAGCAACTACTATAACGCGCACAAAAATGAATTCAGGAATCAGCAGGATGTACGTTCATTTGAGTACGTAAGCTTTAACGCGGCACCTTCAAAAGAGGATAGCCTTGCTATAAAGGCACAGGTTGATAAACTGGCCGAAGCTTTTAAAACCAGCACCAACGATTCGCTTTTTGTACAGATCAATTCTGAAACAAAAACACCTGTCAGCTTCCAGAAAAAAGGCGGATTAGAGCCAAAACTGGATACGGTAATGTTTAACGCGGCCAAAGGTTTTGTATATGGTCCTTACATATCAAACGGCAGCTACAAACTGGCTAAATTAACTGATGAAAAAATAACTTTCGATTCGGTAAAAACCCGTCACATATTAATCAATCCGGCTACCGAAGGAGGCGTTGAAAAAGCGATCGCTAAAGCTGATTCTATCAAAAAACTGATCCAGGGTGGTAAATCATTTGCCGATCTGGCCGCAACTTTCTCTGTTGATAAAGGCAGCGGCGCCAAAGGCGGCGAGATACCAGCATTTGATGTAAATGGTGCAATGGGTGGTGGCCAGGGCCAGATCACTCCGGAATATACTAATGCTGCCTTTAAAGCAAGCAAAGGCGACCTGATTGTGGTTACTTCGCAATTTGGTGTGCACCTGATACAGGTAGAAGATCAGAAAGGATCTGTAAAAGTTGTAAAAGTAGCCGTTGTTGATAAACCAATAACCGCGAGCAGCAAAACACAAACGGTAGCATATAGCCGCGCGCAACAGTTTTTGGGTAACCTAACCAAAGATAACTTTGACGCGGAAGTAAAAAAAGAAGGTTTAAAAAAGAGCGTAGCTGAAGACTTTACAGGTGTTGCCGCCAGTTTACCAGGTTTGGATAATGCTCGTGAGTTGGTACGATGGGCGTTTAAAGCTGACAAAGGAGACATCACCGATAAAGTATTTACTGTAGGCGATCAGTATGTGGTTACCCGCTTAACCGAAATTAAGCCTAAAGGTATATTGTCTTTAGATGCCGTTAAAAAGCAAATTGAGCCGGCTGTACGCAATGAAGTAAAAGCTAAACAACTGGCCGAGAAATTCCAGGGAGCTACAAGCATTGACCAGGCTGCTCAAAAAGCAGGTGTTAAAGTGGTGCCTGTTCAAAACGTGGTTTTTGCCAACCCTATTATTCCGGGTGCATCATTGGAATATAAAGTGATTGGTTCTATATTTGGTTCACAGCCTAACAAACTTTCTAAACCAATTAATGGTCAGCAGGGTGTTTATGTTTATGTTGTAGACGGTTTCACCAATCCTCCGGCACTTTCCAATAACGTAAGAGAGAAACAACAAATAGCCCAGGCACTGATGCAGCGCGCGGCAGGCCAGCTACTGGATGCCTTGAAAGATAATGCTATTGTAAAAGATAACAGGGCTAAACTGTTATAATAAAATTTTAAAGTAATTTTGTATCCGGGATCAGTCTGAGTGCTGTTCCCGGATTTTTTTTTGTTGGTTCATTTGTTCAGTGGTTCATTAGTTCATTGGTACAAGATTGATAACCTTGCAGCCATTTTGTTAATTACTGGATATGGAATCACTAATTCAATAAATCACTAATTCAATAATTGCTTCCAAATGGATATACAGGAAAACATAGTGAATAAAGTAGCACAGAGTGGCCTGGTCACTTTGGATCCTGCTGCTTTTTATCCCGCCGGCGAGCGTGTTATTTATGATATTAAAGATAACCTGTTCCACGGTTTAATGCTGCGCGAAAAAGATTTCAGGGAATTTATAAAAGAACATGACTGGGCACAATATACTGGTAAAAATGTGGGTATCACCTGCACCGCCGATGCTATTGTACCCGCATGGGCCTATATGTTGTTAGCTAACCGTATGGCCCCTTACGCGCGGGAAATTGTTTTTGGCGACGAGGCTGTTTTAGAAACCGTATTGTTTGAAAAAGAAATAGCCAAAGCCGATTTTGAGCAATATCGCGATCAGCGTATTGTATTAAAAGGTTGCGGTGATATTGAAGTACCGGTTTCGGCTTATGTGGAACTCACTAAAAAGCTCACCCCTATAGTAAAAAGCCTCATGTTCGGTGAGCCCTGCTCAACCGTACCTATCTATAAGCGAAAAGACTAATTTTTTAGTATCAAGTATCAAGATTTCTTTTGATTTAATCCCTTTTTTAATGTCATGATACTTGATACTAATTACTTGATACTATTCCCCACACAATAAAAGCGCGATTAAACCATTTATAGTAAAGCTTTGTCATATCTTCGGCCACTATTTGTCGGTGGGTGTATGACATAAAAAGCAATTGGCGCTAATGAAAAAATCCCTTTTCTATATCTTGTTATTTCTTTTGTCGGGTAGTAAAGTTTTTTCGCAGGAACTAACAAAAATCAGCGAACCTGTTTTTAAAGTGGGTGAAAAGCTAAGCTATAAAATGAAATATGGTGTATTTACTGCTGCCGAGGCCGATATCAGGGTAGAGGCCAGCGATAAGAAGCTTGATGGGCCGGCATTTCATTTAATAGCGGAGGGCAAAACAGCAGGCTCCTTTGACTTTTTTTACAAGGTGCGTAATAAGTACGAGTCATACGTTGATCAGAATACCTTAATGCCCTATTTTTATACCGAGAACAGGCATGAGGGGAAGTGGAAGCATACCGATAATGTGACCTTTGATCATAAGGATAATAAGGTAACGGCCGATAAGGGTGTATTTACATTTAAGGGACAAACATTTGATTTTGTATCAGCCTACTATTTTGCCCGTACCATTGATGTATCCAAAATGAAAGTAGGGGAGAAATTTGAGCTGCAGTATTTCCTGGAAGATGGTTTTCACTCCATGGGTATCACTTATGTAGGTACCGAAGTGGTGAGTTGTTCGATGGGAAAATTCAACTGTCTTAAATTTAATCCAACAATCATTCCGGGCCGTATTTTCAGAAAGGATAGTAAGTTGTACCTTTGGATAACAAATGATGGCAACAGGATACCTGTAAAGGCGCATGTGGAGGTTATCCTGGGGAGTGTTACGATGGATCTTCAGGCCGCTACCGGTTTAAAATATCCGTTAAACCCTATAAAAAAATAATTAAAAGAATATGATTGAGGTTGGTAATGTATTGGTGCACGAGGATGTGGTGAAAGAGAACTTTGTTTGTAACCTTAACAAATGCAAAGGCGCCTGTTGTTTGGAGGGTGATTCAGGCGCGCCCTTAAATGCCGATGAGCTTGATATTTTAAAAGAGATATATCCCAAAGTGAAACCTTACCTTACCGAGAAGGGGATCAAGACCATTGAAAAGGTAGGCACTTATGTAAAAGATTTTGAAGGCGATTATACCACGCCTTGTGTTGATGTAAATAAAGAATGCGCTTACGTGATATGGGAAAATGGCATCACTAAATGTGGTATTGAGAAAGCTTATGAAGAAGGTGCCGTCAGCTGGAAAAAACCGATCTCCTGCCATTTATATCCCATACGTATTACCGCCTACCCCGAGTTTGATGTGCTGAATTATGATCGTTGGAACATTTGCAGCCCCGCATGTTCATTCGGAAATGAGCTTAAAGTGCGCGTACATGAATTTTTAAAAGATCCCCTGATACGCAAATACGGGAAGGAGTGGTATCAGGAGCTGGAGAATGAAGTATCGGGCATATAAGAGAGCAAAGATTTTTGGAGCAAAGAGCAAGGATTCTTAGAGCAAAGAATAAAAGATTTTTGGAACAAGGATAATAGATGATTACTGTCTTTGCTCCTTACTCCAAAAATCCTTGCTCCAGGAATCTTAATTCTCATTGTTTTTGGATAATATTGTAACTTATAAGTCATATCCGATAAACGCCTATGAAAACAGCTTTAATAACAGGTATAACAGGTCAGGATGGGGCATACCTGGCTGAGTTCTTGCTGAAAAAAGGATATACTGTTCATGGTGTAAAACGGCGGTCGTCATTATTTAATACAGACCGCATTGATCATCTCTATCATGACCCGCACGAGCCCAACGTAAAGTTTAAGCTGCATTACGGCGACCTGACCGATTCAACCAACCTCATCAGGTTAGTACAGGAAGTGCAGCCCGACGAAATATATAACCTTGCCGCGCAAAGCCATGTAAAGGTAAGTTTTGATACACCCGAGTATACCGCCAATGCCGATGGTATTGGTACCCTGCGCATCCTGGAAGCAGTACGTTTGTTGGGCCTCACCCAAAAAACACGGATATACCAGGCCTCTACATCCGAACTTTATGGTTTAGTGCAGGCTGTTCCGCAAAGTGAAACCACGCCTTTTTATCCCCGTTCGCCATACGCGGTGGCAAAACTATATGGCTACTGGATCATTGTAAATTACCGTGAAGCATATCAAATGTACGCCTGTAACGGCATCTTATTCAACCATGAAAGCCCTATCAGGGGCGAAACTTTTGTTACTCGCAAAATTACCCGCGCAGCTGCAAAAATAGCCCTGGGTTTGCAGGATTGCCTGTATGTGGGTAATCTTTCGGCACAGCGCGACTGGGGGCATGCCAAAGACTATATAGAAGCCATGTGGCTCATGCTGCAGCAAGAAAAGGCCGAAGATTTTGTAATAGCAACAGGTGTTACTACCACTGTTCGTGATTTTATAAAAATGGCCTTCAATGAATTAGGCATCGAAGTGGAGTTTAGCGGCAAGGACGAAAATGAGCGTGGCGTGATTATTGATATTGATGAGCAAAAAGTAACGGAACTGGGTTTAAATAAGGATGCTCTTAAATTTGGGCAAACTATAGTAAAGGTTGATGCCAAATATTTTAGACCAACGGAGGTTGAACTGTTGATTGGGGACGCCACAAAGGCTTTTGAAAAATTAGGATGGAAACCTAAATATGACCTTCAGGCCCTGGTGACTGATATGGTGTTATCAGATCTGCACCTGGTTAAAAAGGATGACTATCTGAAGAAAGGCGGTTTTAAAACGCTTAATTACTTTGAATAAAATTTATCAATTCTGCATGAAAAAAATATTTACCGGCGTTATACTATTATTTTTAATGAGCGGGGTTGTAAAGGCACAATCAGTATATCAACCTTATTCGTATCAGTTTTACCAAAAATTGGATGCCGATGTTTATTCTACCCAAACCTGGGTGCATAGCTCCTTAAAACCATTTTTTGTTGACGATTCGTTGATAAAGCACCATTACGATTCCTTAATGAATTTGAGCGGACTTAAAGGAAAGTTTTTTACCCAGCACCAGATTGATGTAAAGGGGAAAGATTATACCTTTTACACCGATCTTTTACCGGATTTTAATTTGAGCCGGGATTTTTCCAATAAAAAGAATACTAATTCAGGTTCGCTTGGTTTGCAGGTGGGTGGTACCGTTGGTAATAAGTTATCCTATAACGTGAGTGCTTATGAAAACAGGGCCGTACTGCCTGATTATCTGGCCACTTATACCAACCAAATAGGCATAGCCCCCGGGCAGGCTTACGCCGGTATTTATGGCAACGAGTATCGTTGGTCGTACATTACAGCGTTGGTATCATACACACCCAATAAATACCTGAACATAACCGCCGGGCGGGATAAAACTTTTATTGGTGATGGCTACCGCTCTGAACTTTTATCTGATTATGCCTCACCATATCCTTTTATTAAGCTAACCGGTACTCTTGGTAACGTAAGATATATGGCGATGTGGGCCTACTTTAATGATCCGCTATCGGTTAAAGTAGATAATGGCGACCGCAAAAAATATGGCGTGTTCCATTATCTGGACTGGAATGTAAGTAACCGGCTTTCCCTGGGCTTTTTTGATGCGGTTATCTGGCCTGCTAAAGACGACTTGGGGCATGCGCGTGGTTTTGATTTTACTTATATCAATCCAGTTATATTCTTACGCCCTGTTGAGGCGACAAACGGATCACCCGATAATGCTATGATCGGGTTTACTGGTAAATATAAGCTTACAGATGGCGTTACAGCCTATGGTCAGTTCGCACTTGATGAATTTGAGGCCAAGAACTTTTTCTCCAGTAATGGTAGCTCACGAAATAAGTATGGATGGCAACTTGGGTTTAGAGGAGCAAACCTGTTTAATGTAAACGGATTAAATTACCTCCTGGAAACCAATAACGTAAAACCATATACCTACTCAGAACGGAGTTCGATAGTTAACTATGCCGAAAATGGGGAGCCATTAGCGCATCCATGGGGCGCAAACTTTCGTGAAGTAGTTGGTTTGTTGAATTACTCCTATAAAAGATTTGATTTTTCGGGAGAGCTTGACTATGGACATTACGGCTTAGATA
Source organism: Mucilaginibacter sp. NFX135 (assembly GCF_048565145.1). Classification (NCBI taxonomy): domain Bacteria; kingdom Pseudomonadati; phylum Bacteroidota; class Sphingobacteriia; order Sphingobacteriales; family Sphingobacteriaceae; genus Mucilaginibacter; species Mucilaginibacter sp. NFX135. The sequence continues at coordinate 5,655,753 of NZ_CP183412.1, read as the reverse complement.
CAGATGATCTTAATTTTGGGAAAGATATTTTTCAGCAATATGTAGATCCTGCAAGGGCTTTTGGTAACTACACCGGTCAGGGTTTAACAACCAATATGATTTACGTGGAAGGTAAGGTAGCCTATTTGCTAAACCCTAAATATAATCTGCGTTTTGAATTAGGCGGACTTTACCGTTCTGAAAAGAACAGCCAGTTTCATGACAAAACAAGCATGATCACCTTCGGAATACGCAGCTCATTCCGGGCCATTTACAATGATTTAGCAAGTTATAAAACGCACTAATAAAGTCTGAAGTCGAAAGTCTTGAGCCTGAAGTCATAATTACACTCGACCGCAGACTCAAGACTTTCGACTTAGAACTTAAGACGCTATAGTATGCGTATTATGTTTAGCGCCTAAACTTCTAACCTGTGTTATAATGTGTTGTGCATCATAACCGCATTCGGCCCAAAGTTCGGGTTGTTCGCCGTGCTCTATGATCTTATCTGGTATGCCAAGGCGTTTTACTAGCGTATTCTGATAGCCGTTATCAGCCATAAATTCCAGTACCGCGCTGCCCATTCCTCCTTCAAGGCAACCATCCTCAACCGTAATTACTTTGCTGAATTTCTTAAATACTTCATGAAGTAAAGCTTCGTCAAGCGGTTTTACAAAGCGAAGGTCATAATGCGCAGGATAATAGCCTTCGGTATTCAGTTCGGCAGTAGCTTTTACTACTTCGTTACCGATGGCGCCTATAGATAGGATAGCTACCTCGTCACCATCGCAAACTTTGCGGCCTTTACCAACAGGTATGGCCTTAAACGGGCGTTGCCAGTCGACCATGACACCATTACCACGAGGGTACCTTATCACAAACGGACCCATATTTTCCTGTTGAGCAGTATACATGAGGTTACGCAGCTCTTCTTCGTTCATGGGAGCCGATATCGTCATATTAGGTATGCAGCGCATAAAAGCCAGGTCATAAGCGCCATGATGGGTTGGCCCGTCGGCACCTACAAGGCCCGCCCTGTCTAAACAGAATATCACATTGAGGTTTTGAATAGCCACATCATGTATCACCTGGTCATATGCCCTTTGCATAAAGCTGGAGTATATATTACAAAACGGTACTAAACCTTGCGTAGCCAATCCTGCCGAAAATGTTACCGCGTGCTGTTCGGCTATACCAACGTCAAAAGCGCGGGCTGGCATAGCTTTCATCATGAGGTTAAGCGAGCATCCCGAAGGCATGGCCGGGGTAATACCCATGATTTTAGGGTTTTGCTCTGCCAGCTCAATAATACTGTGCCCAAACACATCCTGGTATTTAGGTGGTTGCGGCTTATCGTATTTGGTTTTCTTGATCTCGCCGGTTATTTTGTCAAATAAACCGGGCGCATGCCACTTGGTCTGGTCTTTTTCGGCCAGGGCATAACCCTTACCTTTGGTGGTAATACAATGCAGTAACTTAGGGCCTGGTATATCACGCAGGTCTTTCAGAACCTTTACCAGGTGGTTTACATCATGACCATCAATAGGGCCAAAGTACCTGAACTTAAGGGCTTCAAAAAAGTTGCTGCGTTTTAACAGCGTGCCCTTAATGCTTTTTTCTATCTTCTGCGCTATTTTAAAGGCATCCGGTCCTATGGCTGATAATTTGCCCAGCACATGAGCTATATCGTCTCTGAAGCGATTATATGGCTTGGATGTGGTGATATCTGTAAGGTATTCCTTTAACGCGCCCACATTAGGGTCTATAGACATGTTATTGTCGTTCAGGATCACCAGCAGATTTGAGTTTTCGATACCGGCGTGGTTGAGCGCTTCAAAAGCCATTCCCGCGGTCATGGCGCCATCTCCAATAACGGCTACGTGCTGCCTGTCGATTTCGCCTTTGTAATGCGAGGCCACAGCCATACCCAGCGCTACAGAAATAGAGGTAGAGGAGTGCCCTACACCAAAAGTATCGTATTCGCTTTCTGAACGTTTTGGAAAACCACTCAGGCCCTTATATACACGGTTGGTATGAAATTCGTCGCGGCGGCCGGTCAGTATTTTATGGCCGTAAGCCTGGTGGCCTACATCCCAAACTAATTGATCGTAAGGGGTGTTCAGTACGTATTGAAGGGCTACGGTTAACTCTACAACACCTAAACTGGCAGCAAAATGGCCGCCATTTACCGATACCACATCAATAATATACTGGCGCAGTTCCTGGCAAACCTGTTCAAGCTCGCTTTCGTTAAGTCGCTTTAAATCAGATGGATAATTTATTGTTTTTAATAAATCCCCGGCTGGTACCTGCATTGACATTTGTAAGAATATTTAACTTACAAAGTAAGCTATTTTATTTATAAAAACAGGTTATCTAAATGTATTTATTGTTTGGGGTTAGTATCAAATAGCGAGTATCAAGTATCATGACTTTTTCTTTTCCAATCAGTGAGCATGAAGTATCTTGATACTTGATACTCGCTACTTGACACTAAAAATCTTATTTTTGCAACAGATATATGATCGACGACAGCTTTGCTATAAAATTACCCCAGTTTGAAGGTCCGTTTGATCTGCTGCTTTTTTTTATTGAAAGGGATGAACTGGATATCCATGATATCCCCATAGCCCGCATAGCCGATGATTTTTTAAACTATATACACCAGATGACCAGCCTTAATATGGAGCTGGCCAGTGAGTTTATTTTTGTGGCTGCCACGCTGATGCGTATCAAGGCGAAAATGTTATTGCCCCGCTATGAGGCCGATGATGCCGGCGACGAAGCCGATACCAAAGAAAACCTGATCAGGAAACTGATAGAATATAAAAAATTCAAGGAACTGTGCGAGGAATTACGCCCTTATGAAGAAGAGCGTTTTAAACAGGAAAAGAGAGGTAATATAAAACACGACCTGGAGCAGGTAGAAAAGGTTACTCACCCCGGCGAGGAATTATCGGAGTTAAGTTTATATAAGTTGATGATGGTGCATGAACGGCTAATGCGCAACTACCTTAACCGCAGTGAAGAGGTAAAGCACACCGTGGTTCAATACCCATACACCATCGAAAAGCAGAAGAAAGCGGTTGCCGATTTGCTCAAGATCAATAAAATGCTTGATTTTAAAGCGATTGCGGGAAGTTCGGAAAATAAGGTACACTTTGTTTACAACTTTTTGGCTGTATTAGAAATGCTGCAGCAGGAGCTGATAGATATTCAGATTGGTTTGGGATACAATAATTTCTGGATATCAGCGAGGGAGATTTGAGATGTTAGATATGAGATGTGAGACAAGAAATGTATAAAGTTTGTTGTTCATTTTTAATTAATTACAAAAGCTAATTTTTTAATCTCAAATCTCATATCTAACATCTCAAATCTAATTTTTGCTAACTTAGCGCCGTTATAAACACAGTGCCGTTTTAATTATATATAATGAAAAGAGACAAATTAATTTTTAAGTTATTGGATGAAGAGCAGCAACGCCAGGAAGAGGGTATTGAGCTGATAGCATCTGAGAATTTTGTGAGCCGTCAGGTTATGGAAGCTGCGGGTTCTGTTGCTACCAATAAATATGCCGAAGGTTTACCAGGCAAACGTTATTATGGCGGCTGCCAGGTAGTTGACGAAATTGAAACCATTGCTATTGAAAGAGCCAAGCAACTGTTCAATGCCGAGTGGGCAAACGTTCAGCCGCATTCAGGCGCTCAGGCCAATGCTGCGGTAATGCTGGCAGTTCTTCAACCAGGCGACAAAATATTAGGATTTGATCTGTCACATGGTGGCCACTTAACCCATGGCTCACCGGTTAACTTTTCGGGTAAATTATATGAGCCGCATTTTTATGGTGTGGTTAAAGAAACCGGCCTTGTTGATTATGCGCAACTGGAAAAAGTTGCCCTTAAAGAGAAACCAAAACTAATCATTTGCGGCGCTTCGGCTTACTCGCGTGATTGGGATTATGAATTTATACGTAAAGTAGCCGATAAAGTGGGTGCTTTGGTACTGGCTGATATATCGCACCCGGCAGGCCTTATTGCCAGGGGATTACTAACAGATCCGCTGCCGCATTGCCACATTGTAACTACCACAACGCACAAAACATTACGCGGCCCGCGTGGCGGTCTCATCCTGTTAGGTAAGGATTTTGAAAACCCATTTGGCATAAAAACACCCAAAGGCGAAGTAAGAATGATGTCGTCATTGTTGGATATGGCGGTTTTTCCGGGTACGCAAGGCGGCCCGCTGGAGCATATCATCGCTGCAAAAGCGATAGCATTTGGCGAAGCTTTAAGCGAAGGCTATATGAAATATATTCTGCAGGTTAAAAAGAATGCCGCGGCTATGGCCGAAGCTTTTGTTAAGCGTGGTTATGAGATCATATCAGGCGGTACAGATAACCACTTGATGCTGATTGATCTGCGTAATAAAAACATTACCGGTAAAGCTGCTGAAAACGCTTTGGTAACTGCCGATATCACCGTAAACAAAAATATGGTGCCTTATGATGATAAGTCGCCGTTTGTTACTTCTGGTATACGTGTAGGTACCTCGGCTATAACCACCCGTGGCATGAAAGAGAAGCAAATGGAACACATTGTAGAACTGATAGATGCCGTAATTGTTGACCCGGAAAATGAACCTTCTTTAAAGAAAATACGTAAAAAAGTCCACAAGCTGATGCACGACTATCCGTTGTACAGAGAAAGCAGCGCGGAATAATTAATGACCCAAAGACGGCAGGAAAATTTAATAACTCAAAAGGAACGTTTAGAGGCCCTGCGGTCGTACCATATTTTAGATACGCCTCCTGAAAAGGAGTATGATGCTATTACCCGCCTTACATCTTATGTATGTAACGCCTCTGTTGTTTTCATCACCCTGATTGATGCCGACAGGCAATGGGTTAAGTCTAAATTTAGCGCCGGTACTGATGAAATCGTCAGTGCCGGCGCTTTTTGCAATTGTACTATCCTGACTGACCAGATACTGGAGATAAGTGATACCCTGCTTGATAAAACCTTTAAGGATAACATTGAGGTTGTGAGTCAGCATGTACGGTTTTATGCTGGTGCGCCTTTGATTGACCCGAATGGGCATCATTTAGGTACGCTTTGCGTTGTTGATACTGTGCCTCACATCCTTAGCACCGAACAGCGCGATGCTTTGCGGATACTGGCAGATAAGGTAATGTCGCACTTTCTATTGCGCAAACGAAATAGAGACCTTGAAGAAAGCCTTGCAATCCATAAAGAGTTTCATGATCTTTTTGACAGTTCGCCAGACATTCATTGTATTTTGGATCGCGATTTTAAAATTAAACGGATCAACCTGTCTGTTAAACAGGTTTTAGGCTATACTGTAGAGGAGGTAACCGGAAAGCCGATATGGGATTTCTTCAGGGAGAAGGAAAGGGATCTGTTTCTGGACAAATTACGGGAGGGTTTAAATGGCCAGGATAAATTTGAATTTGAAACACCCATTTTTGCCCCTGATCATGCTGTTAAATGGTTAAGCTGGGCGGCAACATTTAAAGGCGATAAATGGTTTGCCAGTGGCAGGGATGTAAGTTATCAGAAGCAGGTTGTAAAAGAACTCAAGCAATTATCACTGGTGGCCAGTAAAGTTGTTAATGGTGTGGTGATCAGTAATGCAGCTGATGAAGTAGTGTGGGTGAATGAAGCGTTTGAACATATTACCGGTTATAATCTTGCCGATGTTGAAAATAAGTACCTTGGTGCCACTTTAAAAGGTAAGCCGGTTGATAATGCGGCTATTGAAAAATTAGACGCGTCGATAAAAAAGAAAGAATCATACGAGGTAGATCTGCTTATGGATCGAAAAGATGGAACCCCAATATGGATCACGGTTGTCAATTCTGTTATTCATAATCAAAATGGAGAGGTCGATAAATCCATCAGAATTGTTATTGATATTACTGCCCGTAAAAAGATTGAGCAGGAATTAGAGATATTGTCTTTTGCAGCCAGAAAATCGCCCAGCGGTATTTTTATACGCGATGCAGAAGGCAAAATGCTCTGGATGAATGAGGCCCTTGAAAATATTATTGGCTATTCATTCGCCGAACTGGAAGGAAAGATTATGGGTAATACCCTGGTGGGTGAAGATACTGATATGACAGTATTTGAAAGCGCGGTAAAAGCCGTAAAAGAGAACAGACCTTACGAAATCGAGATAAAAATATATAAAAAGGATAATACCCCATGCTGGGTATTTTTATCAAATAGTCCGCTATTTAACGAAGCAGGCAAGGTCGACCGTCAGATTGGTGTCATGGTTGATATAGCCGAGCGTAAAAAGAGTGAGGAGGAGCTTACAAAACTTTCGTTAGTAGCCAGCAATACTACAAGCGGGGTTGTTATAAATAATAACGATGGAAAGGTTGAATGGGTAAATAAAGCATTTGAAAATATTACCGGGTATACGATCAATGAAGTAAACGGAAACCATTTGGGTGATGTACTGAAGGGCGAGCTCACGGATGTATCTATTATCCAAAAAACGCGCGAATTATCCCGGAATAAGCAATCATTTGAAGTAGATCTGCTCATTTACCGTAAAGACGGGCAACCTTTGTGGATATCGGTTATCAATTCGGTAATTATTGGAAATGATGGTAACGTTGATAAATATATTGAGGTAATTATTGATATAACTGCCAAAAAGAAGGCCGAGATAGAATTGATAAGAGCGAAGGAAGAGGCTTTGCAATTAAGCCGTGCTAAAGACATGTTCATATCGGTGATGAGTCATGAAATACGCACACCGCTTAATGCAGTGATTGGCATGTCGCACCTGTTGCTCGAAGATGATCCGATGGAATCGCAAAAGGAAAATTTGAGCATCCTCAAATTTTCGGCCGAGAATTTAATGACACTGATCAATGATGTACTAGATTTTACCAAAATAGAAACAGGTAATATTGAGCTGGAGAAGGCAAATGTGGATATGAGGGAACTTATTCAGAGTATCAACACCTCCATGCGTTATCGTGCCGAAGAAAAAAATATTTATCTTAGCCAAAGCATTGATGATGCTGTACCCAAGGTTGTAATAGGCGACAGAGCCCGCTTATGCCAGATACTGTTGAACCTGGTGAGCAATGCCCTTAAGTTTACAGACGAAGGCGGAATTAATACAGACCTGAAGGTAATTCAGGAAAGTGATAAGGATGTGAGGATCCGATTCTCTGTTGCAGACACGGGTATAGGTATTGCCCCGGGAAAACTGAATACTATATTTGAACAGTTTAAACAAGCCGAACCGGATATTACACGCAAATACGGAGGTACAGGCCTGGGTTTAGCTATCAGCAAAAGATTAATTGAACTACATGATTCAAGAATAAATGTAGATAGCATACTAAACAAGGGCTCTACTTTTTGGTTTACTATAACGTTTAGGAAAACAAATACCCATTTGAATAATAATAACAACAATTTGGAAACAGGGCTCAAAATAAATGTTTTAGTAGTTGATGACAATCAGATAAACCGGTTATTGATCAATAAGATTCTGAAAAAATGGGGTGCCAATGCTGATTTTGCCGAAAATGGTATTGAAGCTATCCACAAAATAGAAAACAACCGGAATTATAATGTGGTATTAATGGATATCCATATGCCTCAAATGGGTGGTCTTGAGGCCACCCAGATCATACGCGCTATGCCCGATCCGTATTTTCAAAAGTTACCTATCATTGCTTTAACCGCATCGATGCTGAGCAACCAGATGGGTGAAATAGATAATGCCGGGATGAACGATTATGTATTAAAACCATTTGACCCCAAATCTCTTTACGATAAATTAAGCCGGTATCAGCACCAGTAAAAGACCCTTATGCACGTTGTTTATTCATCATAAATTCCTCGTCCGCAGGGAAATTATTAAAGATCAGTTCATAAGCAATTTTTATCCATACAATGATGCAGGGCCAGGCTTTCATGGCCAGGTTGCTCATCCACTCGCGGGCAGGTCTTGGGAAAGCGTCGCTTGGACCCAAACCGGTAATAACCAGTAGTAATACCAGCATAATAACATTGAAAGTAGTAAAAGGCTTATCCTGCATCATGATGTAAATTACGGCGCCAGCTGTAGCAATAATGTAGGTTGGATGCTCAGATCCGGTACTAAACAGCACAACCATCAACAGGGCCGAACATAACACCTGCAGCTGGAATTTCAGCGAGCTATATTGTTTAAAGCGGAACAGCGGGATAGCAAAAATAATTGCGCCGGCTATCAGGAAAGGGGTATTCGGTAAGGCCGCGTTTTGGGTTAAACGGCGTGCCACCCCCATAATGCACCAATCAATACTGCCGGTTAAACTTACGTTCATGGAGTTTTTGAGGTTTAACTCATGAAACCAGTCGTGATAGGATTGGATAATATAATGAGGACTGGAAATGACCATAGGCAGGGCAAACAAAACACCGGCCCATACTACGGTACTGGAAATAAACTTTAATTTGTTACGGGAGAAAAGAAAAAAAGCCAGGCCAACTACCGGGTAAAACTTAATTAAAGTGCCTGCTACGATGAACAGGGTAGCCCATTCGTCTTTACCTTTTTTTACCAGCATAAAGCTTATAATGATCAAGGCCGCAATGAGGGCATTGATCTGCATGTAATGCGAGGTATTGGAAAACTCAATAACACATAACAAAAGGATAGCTGTTTTTATCCGGTTGTTAAAGGGGAGGAGATGTACGGCCAGCAGAAAGGCAAGCGCGTTAACGAGTTGCCAGAGGAAAAAGCCTACCGCCTCTGACGGGATAGCGAACGGCGCTACCAATATGGTAAATGTAGGGCCATATAAAAACACATCAGCATATTCTGCCGGGTACAATAAATATAAGTTTACACCTGCCCTGGCGTGATAGTAAGCATGACGGAATATGAGGTAGTTATTATCAATATGCCTGAAGTATTTATATTGCCAGCAATAAGCGGCAACCGCTAAATATAATACCCAAACCCATTGATACCCGGTTAAATAAAGGAACCTTTTTGTCATTGCAGGAAACTGTGATAATTGTAATCGACAAAAGTATTGATAAAAAAGATATTGGGTTCATTTTGTTTTATTGCGCATAAGCAATGGTGGCAATACTTAGGGTGAGCCCGGGTATTTTTAACAGTTCCATACCGCAGGCTTCCAATGTAGAACCGGTGGTTATAATATCATCAACCAGTAAAACATGTTTGTTGATTAATTTTTCGGGATGTTTGATCATAAATACATCCTGCATATTCTCGAAACGGGCAAAGCGCGACTTATGGGTTTGAGTTGCCGTTGCTATCGTGCGCAGTAAATTATGATCTTCTACCATAGCGTTTAGCTTTTCCGCGAGCCCCTCGGCAAAACGTGCACTTTGATTATACCCTCGCTCCTGAAGGCGTTTTTTGTGCAGAGGCACAGGAATGATCAGATCAACAGTATTAAAAACAGGATTTTGGGCTAATTGGGTACCGGCAATATGGCCAAGTAAGTTGCCGATCTGTTGCATACCCTTATATTTAAAATGATGCATGAGGTTTTGCACTTTGCCGCCTTTGGTAAAATAATAAAGGGCATAGGCTGCCTCAACTTTTATTTTACCATAAAACTGTTGGGCAACAATGTTATCAGCTTGTAAGTGGAAATTGGTATAGGGCAGGTTGTAACGGCAATCCGAACAAATAATATACTCATTGACTACAAGACTGGCCTGGCAGGCCGGACATAGTTCAGGGAAAAGCAGGGAAACAAAATCGGCCAGGTAACCACGCAGCAATTTCATGCCGTTAATTTAAGGCAGAAATTTTAAACTTCGGCAACCTTTCCCTTTTCTTTAATGGCTAATTGCCCGCAAGCGGCGTCAATATCCTTACCCCGGCTGCGGCGCAAGTGAACATTGATGCCCTGCTTTTGCAGATGAGCAGCAAAGGCTTCTACTTTATCTTCGCCGGCATTAATGTAACTGGCAAAAGCAATGGGGTTATATTCAATGATATTTACCTTGCAGGGCAGGTGCTTGCAAAATTTAGCCAGTTCTATAGCATCCTGTATCCCATCGTTAACCCCATCAAAAATAATGTATTCGTAGGTTACCGGGTTTTTAGTTTTGGCGTAGTAGTATTTTAAAGCCTCGGCCAGGGCCTTTAATGAGTTTTGCTCATTAATTGGCATTATGGTGTTGCGCTTTTCGTCGTTAGCGGCGTGTAACGACAGGGCAAGATTAAATTTCACCTGGTCATCGCCCAGTTTTTTGATCATTTTGGCAATGCCGGCTGTAGAAACCGTGATTCTTTTGGCTGCCATGTTCAATCCATCTTCGGCAGTAATGCGCTCAACAGATTTCATCATGTTGGCATAATTCAGCAGAGGTTCGCCCATGCCCATATACACAATGTTTGATAAAGGCACACCATAGTTTTCACGAGCCTGCTTGTCTATCAGCACCACCTGATCATAAATTTCATCAGGATTAAGATTCCTTTTGCGCTCCATGTAACCGGTAGCGCAAAACTTACAGGTGAGGCTGCAGCCCACTTGCGACGATACACAGGCCGTCATCCGGCCTGGGGTTGGAATTAAAACCCCCTCAATTAAATGAGTATCGTGTAAAATAAAAGAATTTTTTATAGTTTTATCAGCACTAACCTGTGATGAATTTATTTTAACGTTGTTTATAACAAAGTTTTCGTTGAGTTTAGTGCGCAGTTCTTTTGAAATATTGCTCATCTCGTTGAAAGAGACGCACGATTTTTTCCAAAGCCATTCATAAATTTGTTTAGCCCTGAAACTTTTTTCCCCCATACGGATAAAATGCTCCTGCAAGGCTTCCAGACCGAGGCTGCGGATATCTATTTTATCTTTTGCATTATTCACAGTGCAAAAGTACTTAAATTTAAAAAAATCTGTCTTATTTTAAAGTCATTCTTTTAAATGATAAAAAAACATAACTAAAAGTTAATTATAATTAATTTTGTGAAATGTTTTAAAGGAAAACGTTTTGAGATAGATAATAAGTGATATAATTAATGAAAAGTTTTAGAGCCGATTACGTTTTTCCAATTTTTGCCGACCCTATTAAGAATGGAATTGTTACTGTTAATGACCAGGGCAAGATCATTTCCGTTACCGACCATAATAACCCACCCACTGGCCCTGTTGAGCAAGTAAGCGGTATTATTACTCCGGGTTTTGTAAATACCCACTGCCATGTTGAGCTTTCGCACCTTAAAGGTAAAATAACTCCGGGAGGTGGTCTGATAAATTTTATAAAAGATATACAGGCAACCCGCAAAGCTGACGATAAAGAGATATCAGATGCCATTCAAAAGGCCGATGAAGAGATGTACACGAATGGCATTGTAGCAGTAGGCGATATTTCCAATAGCAATAGCAGTATTCCGGTTAAAGCTGCCAGCAAGTTATACTACCATACCTTTGTTGAAACTTTTGGCTTTTTGCCGCAAAACGCTCAGGCTATTTTTGATAAAGCGTTGGCATTGCTTCAGGAGTTTAAGCCGCAGCACTGTTCCATTACGCCACATGCGCCGTATTCAGTATCCAAAGAGCTTTTTAAACTGATCAGGAAACATAGTGATGCTGAACATAACCTCATTAGCATCCACAACCAGGAATGCGAAGACGAAAATAAGTTTTACCGTTATAAATTAGGAGGCTTCCTGGAACTTTATGAGCATTTTGGTATTGATATCAGTCACTTTAAACCACAAGCGCGTAACTCGTTACAGTCCATTATTCCTTTGTTAACCAATAAACAGCAGGTTTTGCTGGTACATAATACCTGTACCAATTTAAAAGATATCTACTTTATAAAACGTTTCGACCGTAAAATAAACTGGTGCTTTTGTCCTAACGCCAATCTGTATATCGAAAACCACCTCCCCAAAATACCTCTTTTTATTGATCAGGGTTTTAACATCACCTTGGGTACCGATAGCCTGGCCTCAAACGATAGTTTATGCATCCTGAGCGAAATGCGTACCATCCAGAAAAAAATCCCGGCTATCAGCATCGCTAAACTATTGGAATGGGCTACTATAAATGGAGCATCATTTTTAGGTATTGATGACGAAAAGGGTACACTTGAGCCAGGCAAAACTCCCGGCCTAAATTTGATAACTGGTCTTGATGGCTTAAAGATCACACCAGAAAGTAAGGTTAGGCGTTTAGTTTAATTTGAAAATTTGAAGATAATGAGAATAGTAAAGAGTAAAATTTTCAAATTTGCGAATCCATTAGGAGCTCGTTAAGTGAGCCGGAGTTTTCAAATTTTCAAATCACCAAATTTTCAAATTGACCTATGACCAGGCATCTCGACATCACCGTTAAAGGAAAAGTTCAGGGCGTTTTTTACCGTAAATCAACCAAGGCTGTTGCCGATCAGTTAGGGGTAAGGGGCTTTGTAAAAAATGAACCGAACGGCGATGTTTTTATAGCTGCCGAAGCCGACGATACCCTACTCGAAATGTTTATGGAATGGTGCCATGAAGGGCCCGAAGATGCCCAGGTAACTTCTGTAGAAAGCCATGAGGGCGAATTAAAAAACTATCGTAATTTTGAGGTTGTAAAAAGAGCCCTGTAGTTTGCCGGGTTTTATTTGTTAACTACCATCCCAAACATCAACATTGTCAACCGCTAAAAAATTTGCCGGGCAAACGGCTATATACGGTGTAACTACTATAGTACAGCGTTTATTAGGCGCTTTGCTTACCCCGCTTTATACAAAAGCATACAATCCTAATGTATATAGTATTTTCAGTACCATGTTTAGCTATGCTTCTGTTTTGCAGGCAGTGCTTTCTTTCGGAATGGAAACTACTTTTTTCAGGTATCTGAACAAGTTTCCTGATAATAAAAGACAGGTTTACAATAATAGTTTCTGGGCCGTATTTATGGTAACGGTAGTGTTTTTAATATTAACCGTTCCTTTTACGCATACCATAGCAGGTTTAATTAAAATTGGTAAAGGCACCTCTCAGGGGGAATTTGAACTATATATTCGTTATTTTTTAGGTATTTTGGTGCTCGATGCCTGGTGCGCTATCCCATTTGCCAAGCTCCGTGCAGATAGCCGGCCAATAAAATACGGCAGCATTAAACTGATCAATATCGTAGTTACTGTATCGCTCAACCTCATTTTTATTTGGATAATCCCGTATATCATTAAACATCATATGCCCGGGGCCGAATGGTGTAGGCAATGGTTTACCATGGGTTGGGTGGGTTACATATTTGTATCAAATCTGGTGGCCAGCTTTATAACCTTATTGTTGCTGCTGCCAGAGTTGTTAAAGCTGCAATTAAGTTTTGACGGTGTTATGTTTAAAAATATGCTTACCTACAGCTGGCCGGTAATGATTGCTGGTTTATCATACATCGTTAACGAAAACTTTGATAAAATTTTACTGGGGAAATTACTGCCCGACAACATCAGTGAGCGTGAGGTGGGTATTTATTCGGGCTGTGCACGTATATCAGTTTTTCTGAGCCTTTTTAATCAGGCTTTTCGCATGGGAGCCGAGCCTTTCTTTTTTAGTCATGCAAAAAATAAAAACGCAGGGCAAACCTACTCCCGTATCATGGATTATTTTGTAATAACCATGTGCCTGATGTTTGTAGGCGTGGTAGCTAACATCCAAATACTAAAACACTATGTAAACAACCACGACTATTGGGTTGGCTTACCGGTTGTGCCACCTTTACTGTTGGGATATGTAAGCCTGGGTATTTATACCAATTTGTCAATCTGGTACAAATTATCCGACCAAACAAAGTATGGCCTGTACATATCCGGGATAGGGGCAATAGTAACCATTGTACTCAATGTGATTTTTATTCCCAAATACAGTTATATGGCATCAGCCTGGATCTCGCTGATCGCTTATGCCAGTATGATGATAATGTCGTACATATGGGGTCAAAAGCACTACCCTATACCTTACAATCTTAAAAAGAATGTGATATATATCGTATCATCAATAATACTTGTTTATTTGTCGTTCAGCACATTTAAACGTAATATATTTGTAGGTAATTTATTGCTGTTGCTGTTTGCGGGGGCGGCATTTTTCGCGGAACGCAAACAATTAAAGGCCATATTTAGTAAACGATGATCATCAGAATAATTAATAAGTCGAAGAATAGTTTACCGGCATATGAAACCGCCCATGCTGCTGGTATGGATCTGCGTGCTGATATCGAAGAAACGGTACAGCTAAAACCTATGGAACGAAAACTTATTCCTACCGGTTTATATATCGAACTGCCTGTGGGTTTTGAGGCGCAAATACGGCCACGCAGTGGATTAGCTTTTAAGCATGGTATAGGTATTGTTAATTCACCGGGTACTATTGATGCTGATTATCGTGGGGAGATCAAAGTACTGTTAATTAACTTTTCAACAGAGATATTTGAAATTAATAACGGCGATCGTATTGCTCAAATGGTAGTTGCCCGGCATGAAACCGTAAACTGGGACGAGGTAGAAGTGTTAAACGAAACTACCCGGGGAGAGGGTGGCTTTGGTCATACAGCTGTTAAGTAGATTTTGAGGAGCAAGGATTTTTAGAGCAAAGAGCAAGGATAAAAGATTAAGAGAATGTATAATAAGGAATTGAGATATAGTGATACAGTAAATAAGAGCGGCATTGGCCGCTTTGGAGCTGTCTTTGCTCTTTTGTCTTTATTCCTCATTCTAAGCGCCGGGTCTGTGCAGGGGCAAAAGTCTTCCCTGGCTAAGCCTTTGACCCAGGCTGATAGTATGATGGTTAAGCAGCTGTTTTTCTCGGCCATTCGCGAAAAAACTATTGAAAACTCCAAACGGGCCGGTGAAATGTTTGAGCGCATATTACAGGCCGATCCTGGAAATGACGCATCCATGTTTGAGTTAGCCAACTTGAAAAGACAACAGAATGATTATGCCGGGGCGCGACCTTTATTGGAAAAAGCGGTTGCTATTAGTCCGGATAATGAGTGGTATTGGGTAGCCCTGGCCGATGACTATGAAAAAACAAATGCCATTGACAAGCTCGAGAATGTATTTAATCAGCTCATCAGGATCAATCCGGATAAATCTGATTATTATTTTGATAAGGCCAATGCATATCTTATTTTAAAAAGATATGATGATGCTCTTAAGGTATATGATCAGTTGGAAAAGCTCGATGGCCCCAGTGACGATATTTTGGCAAGCCGGCAAAAGATCTACCTAAAACAGGGCAAGATAGACCAGGCAGCGGCTGAGCTGGAGCGGGCCATTGCGGATAATCCGGGTCAAATGCGTTACTACCTGTTACTGGCCGAAATTTATAACTCAAACGGCCTTAATGATAAAGCCCTGAAAGTTTTGCTGCAAGCCGAAAAGCAAGACAATAATAACGGCATGGTACATTTGGCTTTGGCCGATGTTTACCGCGACAAAAAAAATAATGACGCTTGTTTTAATGAATTGAAACTGGCGTTTGCAAATCCCGATGTTAGTATTGATCAAAAAGTAAATATCATAAGCGGGTACTTTCCAAAATTCCCCGATCCAAATGCTAAAGCCAGCGCCCTTGAACTAAGCCGGCTTATAACCGTAGCGCATCCAGCCGACGCCAAAGCTTATGCTATTTATGGCGATATGCTGTTGCAAAACACAAAATTAAAAGAAGCCAAAGCCGCGTATAAAAAATCAATTCAGCTTAATGAACAGGTATATGTTGTACACGAACAGCTGGTACGGGTGGAATTGAGTGAGAATGATATAGACGCTACTATAAAAGATGGCGAAAACGCGCTTTCATTGTTCCCAAACCAGGGCTGGATGAATTATATGGTGGGAGTAGCCTGGGCACAAAAAAAAGAGTACAAAAAAGCCCTTAGTTATGCCACAAATGCAACTTCATTAGAAATTCAGGATAAGGATTTACTTTCGCTGAGCTTTTCGTTATTAGGCGATTGTTATCATAGTCTTAAAGATAATAAAAGCTCCGACGAGGCTTATGATAAGGCGTTAAGCTATAATCCGGATAATGCATACACATTAAACAATTATGCCTATTATTTATCGTTAAGAAGTGAGCAACTGGATAAAGCCGCACAAATGTCGGCCCGATCTAACGAGCTTCAGCCCAATACGGCGTCGTTTGAAGATACGTATGCCTGGGTGCTTTTTAAGAAAAAAAAATATGCCGATGCGAAGATTTGGATATTGAAAGCATTGGCACATGATAAAACGAATAGCGCTGCCCAATATGAGCATTATGGCGACATTTTGTTTTACCTTGGTAATACAGATGAAGCCATAGAGAACTGGAAAAAAGCTAAAAGTAACGGCGGTCAATCGCCGGTATTAGACCGTAAAATAAATGAGAAAAGATATAGCGAGTAAAGCCTCTCCTAAATCCTCTCCAAAGGCGAGGACTTTAAAACAGAAGTTTTTTAGAACCCTCTCTTTTAGAGAGGGCGGTGTGAGGCTTTTAATAGTGTGCTGCCTGCTGGTTATGGTGAGTTGTAAAGCCCGTAAACAGGTTTTGGTAACACGTAAAGCCGATTCATCGGCAAAGTCTGTTGATAATAAGTTAAGCAGCCGGCTAAATGCTATAAGAGCTAAACAGGTAAATTTTAACACCTTTTCTGGTAAAGCAAAAACCAAGCTCAATATCAACGGTAATAGTAATGATGTTACCCTCAATATTCGTATTGAGCGCGATAAAAGGATCTGGGTTTCCATTACAGCTATTTTGGGAGTTGAGGCCGCCCGTGCCTTGATCACCCCCGATAGTATATTGCTCATTAATCGTTTGCAGGGAGTGTACCTGCGCAAGCCTTTTAGCTATGTATATAAGTATGCCAGCAGCCAGGTTAACTATAAAACATTGGAATCATTACTGATTGGTAATGCCGTGCCTGAATTGCTGAATGAAAAAGCCGAGCTGACCAATGCCGATGGCAACACTACCTTGAGTGGCAGCCTGCAGGATTTGTTATATAAGCTGGTTTTAGGTGCCGATTTAAAAGTTACGCAAACCAATTTGTCCAATGAAAGCGCGGGGCAATCGCTGCAAGTGGCTAACAATAGCTTTATCCAGGCAACTAACCGGGTTATGCCATCACAAATAGATATCGCATCAGTAGTAAAAGATAAAAAAATACAGGTTAATTTGCATTATACAAAGGCCGACTTTGATGTACAGCAGGAATATCCGTTCAATATTCCCGCTAATTACGAGCCGGCCAAATAATTAATTATGTTTGTTTGATGAAGTTTTTAAAAGCAGTATTTTTTATAATAGCGGTATTTATAGCGGTTGATGTACATGCGCAAAGCAGTCAGGAGTTAAAACGCAGGCGTGATAAATTATCAGAGGAACTGGAACAACTGAATAAGGATTACCAGGAAACCTCTCAAAATAAAAGAGCTACTTTAAAACAACTGAGTTTGTTAAAAGCGCAGATAAACCTGCGGGAAGAGAAAATAAATATTATCAATTCGGAAGTAAGAAATTTAGATAACCAGATCTCTGAGAGCAATAATACCGTACATAGTTTACAAAACCAGCTTGACCAGCTAAAAAAGGAATATGCGGCCATGATACTTTTTGCATACCGCAATCAGAGTGCTTACAATAAGCTGATGTTCCTTTTTGCTTCAAGGGATTTTAACCAGGCCTATAAACGATTAAAATATTTACAGCAGTTTGGCACCTATCGTGAGCGGCAGGCAGGTTATATACAGGGAACTCAAAAAGAACTGCATGTAAAAATAAACGAGCTGGATAAAAACAAGCAGGAAAAGAGTAACCTGCTGGCTGATCAGCAAAAGGAAAAGGAAACGCTTGGTAAAGAAAAAAACAACCAGGTAAAAGTAGTAAGCGACCTATCCCAGCACGAAGGACAGTTGAAACAGCAACAAAGGGAGGTTCAGGCAAAAATAGCCAAAACCAACAGGGAAATTGCCTCAACCATCCGCAGGGAAATTGAGGAAGCCCGGCGCAAGGCCGAGGCAGAAGCAAGGGAGGCCGCCAGAATAGCGGCAGCTAAAGCAAAGGCCGAAAACAGACCTGCTCCTGTAGCTCCTTCTAAACCTGTGACACGGAGTGAATCGAGTGTGTTGAACGCTACGCCAGAGGCAGCTAAACTATCAAATGACTTTTTGGGTAACCGCGGTCGTTTGCCATGGCCGGTTGCCAATGGAGTAATAACTCAGGGTTTTGGTATGTATACCACGCCTGAGGGGATAAAGAGCGAAAGTACCGGTATTGATATCAGAACCAATCCGGGAAGCTCGGTAAGGGCCGTATTTGATGGTACAGTAGTGAGGGTGGTTGACGTAAGCGGTACTTATTTGGTGATGATAGTTCACGGGGAGTACTTTACAGTTTATGCCAATTTACGGTCGGTTAGTGTGGCCAGGGGGCAAAAAGTTAGCACCAAGCAAACATTAGGAACGGTGGCGACAGATTCGTCGACCGGGGAAACGGAAGTTCACTTTGAAGTGTATAAAGTGAAGGATCCAACCAATCCTAAAACGTGGCTGGCACCTAACTAATTAGTTATGAACTTTATGAAATTTTAATTGTATATATTTGTAACCTTAATTTAAATGCTATGCTAAGTTCAGTTTTTTTATTTTTAAATATTGGTACGAGCGAGATGGTACTGATACTTTTTGCAGCATTAATGCTTTTTGGGGGTGATAAGCTACCTGAGCTGGCACGCGGTTTAGGCAAAGGTATCCGTGATTTTAAAGATGCATCTGAAGATGTGAAACGTGAAATCAACAATCAAATCAACAATTACGAAGAAAAGAAAACCGAGACAACGGTAAAAGATACCCCGCTTGTTGAAGAAAATACTACAGAGCACACAACTGCAGCTATTACAGAAGATAATGAGGTGAAGCACCCTATACATGGTATAGAAAATACAGTGCCCAATACAATCCCTATCTCTGATACTTACGTAAGTACACATGAAGAGGAGCCGGTTGCGGAAACACACATCGATCTGACCAAGAAAACAACCGCAGATCCTGTTAAAACAGAACACGAGTAACACAAGTCATAATAATATTTACATAACATAAAACTTAAAAATCATGGGTGGATTAGGCGCACCAGAAATCATTCTGATCATCATTGCAATACTTTTATTGTTCGGCGGTAAAAAAATACCTGAACTAATGAGAGGTTTAGGAAAAGGCGTTAAAGAATTTAAAGACGCGCAAAACGGCGAAGGCAACACAACTACCGAAGAAAAACCTAAAGCTTAATATTAGTATCAAGTAATTAGTATCAAGTTTTTGAAAGCTTTAATGCAGCTGTCTTGATACTTGATACTGGTGGCTTGATACTTTTGTTTACTGCATACGAACTTATCTGTTGAATTATTTCGTATTTCAACAGATAAGTTTTTTATTTTAGCCCCATGGCTAAATTTTATTCCTCTTTAAGTGAAATAAGGAGTGGGCTGCAACGTGCGGAAATTACCGTTGAAGGACTGGTAAAAAACTATCTGGATCAAATAAAAAAGAATGCTCATTTGAATGCCTTTAACGAGGTGTTTGAACAGGAAGCACTGGTCAATGCAAAAAACATTGACAACCGTATAAAAAACGGAACCGCCGGCAAACTGGCCGGAATGGTTATCGCTATAAAAGATAACATCTGCTATAAAGGGCACCAGGTAAGTGCCTCCTCAAAAATATTAAAAGATTTCACCTCCATTTATTCATCAACCATTGTTGAGCGCTTATTGGCCGAGGACGTGGTTATTATTGGCCGCTGTAATTGCGATGAGTTTGCCATGGGCGGCGCCAACGAAACTTCCTGGTTCGGCCCGGTAAAAAATATGGCCGACGAAACCAGGGTTTCCGGTGGGTCATCAGGTGGCTCGGCAGTTGCTGTGCAGGCCAATATGTGCCATGCGGCTATTGGTACCGATACCGGGGGCTCCGTAAGGCAGCCCGCTTCATTTTGTGGCGTTATTGGTTTAAAACCTACCTATGGCCGTATTTCCAGGCATGGTATTATCGCTTTCGCATCGTCATTTGACCAGGTTGGCCCCATTACCCGATCGGTAGAGGATGCCGCTTTGCTGCTGGAAGTTATGGCCGGCCCTGATGATTACGATAGTACGCTGGCCCAGCAAGAAGTCCCCGCGTTTTCTGAACATATCGAAAAAACAGGAAAAAAGAAGATCGCCTACTTACAGGAAGCTATTTCGAGCCCGGGTGTTGATACAGAGGTAAAAGATGTACTGGTAAAATATATTGATAAACTCCGGGCGGAAGGCCATACCGTAACACCTATTGCTTTTGAGCAATTAGATTACCTGGTACCTGCTTATTATATTTTAGCTATGGCCGAAGCCTCATCAAACCTGGCCCGGTACGATGGAGTGCATTACGGTTATCGGAGCCCATCGGCAGATGATTTGCAATCAACCTATAAACGTTCCCGGTCCGAAGGTTTTGGTAAAGAAGTAAAACGCCGTATTATGCTGGGTACATTTGTATTGAGCGCCGGATATTATGATGCCTATTATGCCAAAGCCCAGAAAGTACGCCGGCTGATCAGGGAAAAAACGGATCAGATACTCAACGAATACGATTTTATACTGGTACCCACAGCTCCGGAGCCCGCGTTTGCCATTGGCAAAGAAGAAAAAGACCCGGTAGTAACGTATCTTTCGGATATTTTTACCGTACAAGCATCCTTAGCCGGTGTGCCGGCTATTTCATTGCCGGTTGGCAATAATAGCAAAGGTTTGCCGTTAGGTTTACAATTACTTGCTAAGCATTTTAACGAACAGGAGCTATTGAATTTTTCAAAATATTTCCTTGAACTTTAAAAAATTTAATAATTTAGTAAATAACAGAATCAAGATATTAGAATCAAGAGTCAAGAAATAGGAACAATGAGAACAGCATTCGACTTGTGTTTTATATTAATTCCTGACTCTAATCTCTTGATTCTATACATTTAAATCCCTAAAGAATGAAGAAACTACTTACGCTTACTATCTGCTTTATATCACTGCAAATTGTTTACGCAAACGCTTCTTCAAGATCAACATTTCAATGGCCGAATATTGCACAGGATACCGTCCTGAGAAAAGCTGTTGCCCAATCTGCCGGCCCAGCGCCTTTAAGAGGCATTTATGAGCGTCGGTTAGATTCCATCAGCAAAGACATTCCGCTGGAGTATAATGAGTATGTGCAAAGTTATATTGACCTGTACATGCAAAACCGCGATGAGATGGGGCAGGTGATAGGTCTTTCTAAATATTACTTCCCTATTTACGAAAAGGCTTTCCGCGATGCGGGTATACCCGAAGAGATCAAATTCCTTTCGATAGTTGAATCAAAGCTTGATCCTAACGCAGTATCAAGAGTAGGGGCAACAGGTCCATGGCAGTTTATGTTTACTACGGCCAAATTGTATGGTTTAAATATGGATAGCTATGTTGATGAACGCCGCGACCCTATACAGGCCACCTACGCAGCAGCGGCTTATTTAAAAGACGCCTATCAGGAATTTGGCGATTGGCTGTTAGCCATCGCATCTTACAATTGCGGTAAAAGTAATGTAGAGCGCGCGGTTGAAAAAGCTGGAGCCAATGATTTTTGGAGCGCCCGCCAATACCTGCCTGCAGAAACCCGAGGCTATGTACCGGCTTTTATAGCGGTAAATTACATCATGCATTATTTTAATAAGCACAACATTGTTCCGCAAGGATGTAATTTTTCGATGAAGACTGATACGGTTATGGTGAAAAAATATGTTGCCTTGAGCAGCATATCACAAGCCTTAAAAGTAAATATTAATGAGCTGGCTATATTAAACCCAGCCTACAGGAGATTAATAGTTAACGGCTCACCGGCAAAACCCCGCAGATTGATACTGCCACAAGTGGCCAAGGAAAATTATGCCGTTTTATATAATGTATTGAATGGTGGCGATGCGGTTGCACCAGAGCCAAAAGTAACTTATGCTTCCTATACTGAAGATAAACCGGAACGTAAGATGCCATCCCGTCACCGGGTTCGAAAAGGCGAAACCCTGGTTTCTATTGCCGATAAGTATGGGGTTGAGGTGCAGGATTTGAAGGTTTGGAACCATTTGAAAAGTAACCGGGCCCCGGTTGGGGTAAGCATCAAAGTAAGTAATGGCGATGACGACTCAACCAGTGCGGCAGTAAACCCGCACAGCAAAAGAGTTTTATAATTGCAGGGGAGGTAGGGCCAGGAAGCTGCACCAATAAATGAAATTGACTATAAAAAAACATTAAGCACCTGAATATGAGGAGCCCGGTTTTGATGTGTTTCAAAGCCGGGCTTTTTTATTCGGGTTACCATAAAAAGAATTGTAATTTTGAGCGCTTGAATTTTGAGAAAATGAACAAGAACAACCGTAAACAGGACGCCTTAAACTACCACTCACAAGGTCGTCCGGGAAAAATACAGGTAGTACCTACCAAACCAACCAATTCACAACGCGACCTCACCATGGCGTATTCGCCGGGTGTTGCCGAACCCTGTCTCCGCATAGCAGAAAATGTGGAAGATGTATATAAATATACCGCCAAGGGTAACCTGGTGGCGGTTATCAGTAACGGTACCGCGGTATTGGGCCTGGGTAATATTGGCCCCGAGGCCAGTAAGCCGGTAATGGAAGGAAAGGGACTATTGTTCAAGATCTATGCCGATATTGACGTGTTTGACCTGGAAGTGAATGCCAAAAGTGTAGATGAGTTTGTAACTATTGTAAAGGCGCTTGAACCTACTTTTGGCGGCGTTAATCTGGAGGATATATCAGCCCCAACCTGTTTCGAGATCGAACGCAGGCTTAAAGCGGAAATGAATATCCCGGTTATGCACGATGATCAGCATGGTACAGCCATTATATCGGGCGCTGCCTTAATGAACGCTTGTGAAATTCAAGGTAAAAAACTTGATAAGATAAAAATGGTGGTTAACGGTGCCGGCGCTGCTGCCGTATCTTGCACCAAAATGTACCTTTCATTGGGTGTTAAAAAAGAAAACCTGGTGATGTTTGACATCAATGGTTTGTTAACTCCTGAGCGTACCGATCTGGACGATATAAGATTGGAATTTGCCACTACCCGTACCGATATCAAAACCCTGGCTGATGCCATGAAAAATGCCGACGTTTTTGTCGGTCTTTCTGCGGCTAATGTAGTTGACGCGGATATGCTGAAATCGATGGCTAAAAAACCTATCGTGTTTGCGATGGCTAATCCAACTCCGGAGGTTGATTATGATCTGGCGGTACAAACCCGCGATGATATCATTATGGCTACCGGTCGATCTGATTATCCAAACCAGGTGAATAACGTATTGGGTTTCCCATATATTTTCAGGGGAGCGCTTGATGTGAGGGCAACCGCTATTAACGAGGCGATGAAGATAGCTGCCACACAGGCAATTGCCGAGATGGCTAAAAAGCCCGTTCCGGAAGCGGTAAATCTGGCCTACAATACAACCAACCTTAAATTCGGCAGAGATTATATTATCCCTAAACCGATGGATCAAAGGCTCATTGTTGAGGTATCGGCCGCCGTTGCCAAAGCAGCTATTGATTCGGGTGTAGCCCGTAAAGCGATCACAGATTGGGATACTTATTATGAAGAATTACGCTCAAGATTAGGTACCAATGATAAATTGCTGCGTAACCTCACCAATAAAGCCAAGCAGAATCCTAAACGAGTAGTTTTTGCCGAGGCTGATAATTACAAGATATTAAGATCGGCCCAGATCGTAAAGGAGGAAGGTATAGCCACTCCGATATTGTTGGGCAACGAAGATAAGATCAGGCGCATTATGCGCGAGAATGATCTCGACCTTGGCGATGTACAGATCATTGACCCGCGTGTGAAATGTGAAAACATGGAGGAGTATGCGGAGTTCCTGTATCAGAAACGTCAGCGCAGAGGGGTAACCTTGTTTGAAGCCCGCAAAATGCTGAGCGACCGTAACTATTACGGTGCCTGTATGGTGCAGTTTGGCAGAGCCGACGCCCTTATATCAGGTTTAACCAAAAACTACGTGCCCACTATTAAACCGGCCCTGCAAATTATAGGTACCGAGGAGGGTGTGAACCGGGTGGCTGGTATGTATATGATGATCACCCAAAAAGGCCCCGTATTTTTTGGCGATACAACCGTGAATGAAAATCCAAGTGTACAGGAGCTGGTGGATATTACCGTACTGATAGAGAAATCTGTAAAACAGTTTAATATCAGCCCAAGGGTAGCCATATTATCCTATTCTAACTTTGGTTCGAATGATGGCCCCATTCCCGAAAAAACAAGAGAAACGGTAAAACTGCTGCATAAGCAATACCCAAATATGGTGGTTGACGGCGATATGCAGGCCAACTTTGCCCTGAATTCTGATTTGCTGGCCGATAACTTTCCGTTTTCAACCTTAAACGGAAAACCAGCTAATACCCTGATATTCCCTAACCTGGAGTCGGGTAATATAGCTTACAAACTATTACAGGAAATAGGTGGAGCAGAAGCTGTAGGGCCTATATTATTAGGCTTAAAAAAACCGGTGCACGTATTACAGTTGGGTAGCTCGGTTCGCGAAATTGTAAATATGATCACCATAGCGGTTGTTGATGCCCAGGAAAAAGCCGAAGCCAGCAAACCAAAAGGTATTTTTGATAAACTTAAAGGAAGTAAATAATAGTATCAAGTAGTTAGTATCAAGTATCAAGATTTTTGATGAAGCATTTATAAAACTGATGCAGTTGTCGTGATACTTGATACTAACTACTTGATACCTTAAAATTAAATAATATTATGTACGATTATATTAGTGGTAAACTGGTATTCAAAAGTCCTTCGCACGTTGTTATAGACGCCGGCGGTATTGGCTATCACATTAATATATCGTTAAATACATATTCAAGGGTCGGAGAAGTAGAAAATTGTAAACTATTTATCTGGCAGTACGTAAAAGAGGATGCGCTTACTTTATATGGCTTTGCCGATGAAGGTGAGCGGCGCTTGTTCTTACACCTGGTATCCATATCCGGCATAGGGCCAAATACGGGGCGAATGATGTTATCATCAATTACCCCTGCCGAAATACAAGCAGCCATTGTTAGCGGCAATGTTGCTTTAATACAACGTATCAAAGGCATAGGTCCAAAATCGGCACAGCGTATTATATTGGAGCTGCAGGATAAGTTGCGTAAAGAAGGACCTGACACTTTAACGGTTGTGCCTGTAAGCAAAACTGTTAAGGACGAAGCCCTTTCCGCACTGATTATGCTTGGCTTTGCACGCAATGCTGCCGAGAAGGTATTGGATCAGGAGATCAATAAAAATAATGGAGATTTAACCGTAGAACAGCTTATAAAGTTTGCGTTAAAAGCTCTATAATTACGTACAAATTCTAACTTGACCTTTGATAAAAATATTTACTTATAATATTATTATAAGTGTGTTGTTTATTTTGGCATTTAGTGGGCTGGGGAGTGTGTATGCACAACAACGCGTTACGAGTGCTAAAAGAGATACGACACTCTCGGGCACTCCCGTTAACCTAACCGAACCTAAAAACCTCAGGCTTCGCGAGGGTATCTTTGATCAGGATCCTCCCAATCTGATCCGGACAATTGAATACGACCCTGCAACAAACAGATATATATTGTATGAAAAGGTTGGTAATTTATTATATCGTCCGCCGCAGTATTTAACATTTGCCCAATATTTAAAGTTAAAGAGCAAATCCAATCAGCGTATATATTATCAGCAACTGGCCGATAATTATGCCTATGCTTCGCAGCAACCGGGTTTTATACCGTCAATAAAAGTGCGCAGCCGTACTTTCGATCAGATTTTTGGTGGCCAAACTATTGATATCAGGCCGCAGGGTTCGGCAGAAATGATCCTGGCCGGGCAGTTAAATCAAAACCAGAACCCACTGTTTAATACAAGGCAGCGAAACCAGTTTAATTTTAATTTCGACCAGAAAATACAGCTGAATGTAACCGGAAACATAGGTGATAAGTTAAAGATAACTACCAATTATAATACCGACGCCCAGTTTCAGTTTGATAACCAGATAAAACTGGATTATACCGGATCGCCGGATGAGATCATTCAAAAAATAGAGGCAGGTACGGTTAGTATGCCTTTAAATACTACGCTTATTACGGGTAGCCAGGCGCTGTTTGGTATTAAAACCAAACTGAAGTTTGGTCGCTTGGATGTAACCAGTATTTTGTCGCAACAGCGGTCGCAATCCAAAACCATTACTATAACAAACGGTTCGCAGCAAGGCGAGTTCCGGGTAACACCGGCTGATTATGAGGCTAACAAGCACTTCTTTTTATCACAGTATTTTCGTGATAATTATGATAAGGCATTGTCACGGATACCTATTATCAGCTCCAATGTCAATATTACCAAAATAGAGGTTTGGACAACCAATCGTACCAACGTAACCACCGATTCAAGGGATATATTAGCCTTCCTGGATCTGGGCGAAAACAACCCATATAATAAAACAAAGATACAGGGTGGCGGAAGCGTTTATCCGGCGGGTTTTAAAGGCCCTGGTTTTGCACAGCAATCAAACTCCTTGCTAAACAATTTACCCGCAGATGTGCGCCAAACCAACTCAAACACCATAGCCAATTATTTTCAAAGTAGCGGAGCCACAGATAATTATTCCAAGCTTACCTATGCCCGTAAGCTTACCGATAAAGAGTATACTCTGCACCCTCAATTGGGATATATCTCGCTTAATTACCCTTTGAATAATGATGAGGTACTGGCGGTAGCTTATCAGTATACGGTTAACGGGCAGCAATACCAGGTAGGTGAATTTAGCAGCGATGTGGCCGTTGATCCGAATACCCCAAAAGTGTTATTTGTAAAATTGCTGAAAGGCGAATTACTGAAAACCAATTTACCTACCTGGAAACTGATGATGAAGAATATTTATTCATTAGGAGCTTTCCAGGTAAGTCCTACGGATTTTAAACTCACCGTAACCCGGCTTGATGATAAATCAGGTATCGAGAAGACGGTGATGGAAGAGGGACAGAATACAAAAGGAAAGCTCTGGCTGCAGATTACGGATCTGGATAACCTCAATCAGCAAAATAATACGCAGCCCGATGGCTATTTTGACTTTTTGGAGGGGATAACCATCGATTCGCAAAATGGCCGCATCATGTTCCCGGTACTGGAGCCTTTCGGTTCCGATCTGAATAAAAAGTTTTTACCCGGTGAGTCAGATCTGGCTAAACGGTATGTATACCAGCCCCTGTATGATTCAACTAAAACCATAGCGCAGCAATATTTCCCCAATTTAAACCGGTATGTGATTAAGGGTACCTATACCTCCACGGGCGGCTCGGAGTATCAGCTTAATGCGGTGAATATTCCGCAGGGATCGGTCAATGTAACTGCCGGTTCTTTAAAACTGCAGGAAGGGAATGACTACACGGTTGATTATAACTCCGGTCGTATCCGGATATTGAACCAGGCGCTGCTATCATCCGGACAACCGATCACGGTTAAACTGGAGAACAATGAACTGTTTGGGGTGCAGCAAAAGTCATTGTACGGGTCGCGGTTTGATTATCACGTTAATGATAAACTGAACCTGGGGGGTACCATTATGCACCTCACAGAACAACCGCTGAATCAGAATGAAGTTGCCGGGCAAGAGTCTATCTCCAATACCATATGGGGTTTTGATGCTAATTATAGTTCGGAGTCACGATTGCTTACGCGATTGGTTGATAAGATCCCGTTTATTCATACCAAGGTTCCATCGTCTATCAATTTCTCGGGTGAGTTTGCACAATTGCTTCCCGGTAGCCCTGGCGCGCTGAATTTTGCCGGCTCAAAAAATGGTACCTCCTATCTGGATGATTTTGAAAACAGCCAATCGGTAATTGACGTAAAAAGCGCCAATACCTGGCAAATATCAGGCACGCCGCAACTCTTTGACGAATCGAAATTATCGAACGATTTAAGCTATGGCTACAACCGGGCCCGGCTTGCATTTTATAACATCGACCCTATATTTTATACTAATACCGGTAGTATCCCGATATCAAAGTCCGAACTTTCAAACCATTATGTAAGGCAGATCATTGAACAAGAGGTGTTTCCTTACAAACAACCCGCTACCGGGCAGCAATTAGCTATTTCCACACTTAACCTTGCTTTTTACCCAACCGTACGCGGGCCTTACAACTACACTACCAACGGTATCAATAATGATGGTACACTGCAAAATCCAAAATCGCGCTGGGGCGGCATGTTCCGGAAAATGGAAACCAATGATTTTGAATCATTAAACGTATCCTACATTGAGTTTTGGGTGATGGACCCATTCGTTTACAAACCAAACTCAGCTGGTGGCGACCTGTATTTTAACCTGGGTAGTATATCCGAAGATATATTAAAAGACGGACGTAAAAGTCTGGAGAATGCCTTGCCGGTAAATGGCGACCTGTCGCAGGTTGACGAAACCAATTGGGGCCGCGTAGCCAAGCTGCAACCAGTAATAAACGCCTTTGATAACAATCCGGATTCGCGCAGGTTACAGGACGTGGGTTTAGATGGTTTGAATGATGCCGATGAGAAAAGAAAATTTGCTCCAGTTGTACAGCAAGCAACCGGCAGATTAAACGCGCAGGCGGCCAACAGTTTTTCTGCCGACCCATCTTCTGATGATTACCAATATTACCAGGGCCGCGATTTGGATCAGGCCAGGGCGGGCATATTAGATCGCTACAGTAAATACAATGGTACCGACGGAAACTCTAAAACAGCCGAGCAATCGCAGGCCGAACTCGGGATACAAAACTCCGCGGCTACCTCACTGCCCGATGGTGAAGATATCAACCGCGATAATAATATGAGTATTGAAGATTCCTACTTCCAGTACAAAGTATCTATACGTCCCGGGGATATGGTAGTTGGCCAAAACTATATCAGTGATAAGCTCACCGCTTCGGTAAAACTGGCCAATGGCAGTACACAAATGGTTAACTGGTACCAGTTCAGGATACCAATAACCAACTATCAGGACAAAGTAGGTAACATCCAGGATTTTAAAGCCATCCGTTTTATGCGGATGTTTATGACCAACTTTGCCGATACCGCTATATTACGTTTCGCCACCCTGCAACTTGTTCGTGGCGAATGGCGCTCCTTTAATACCGAAAGAAACCCCCTCAATGTAATTGCCGATCCGGCCATTCCAAATCCGCCGCTTGATAACTCCACACTTGATGTACAGGCGGTGAGTATTGAGCAAAACGGTAACCGCACACCTATTCCTTATGTAGTACCACCTGGTATTAATCGCCAGCGTAATTATAATAACCTGCAAACAGATACCAAACTTAATGAGCAGTCGCTTTCATTAAATGTTAAAAGCCTGCGCGATGGTTATTCAAGAGCCGCCTTCAAAACCTTTTTTAATGATCTGCGATCGTATAAGCGCCTGCAGATGTTTGTGCATGCCGAAGGTGATCAGTTGAAGGATAATGATCTGAATGCTTTTATTCGTTTAGGTGTAGATTACCAGGACAATTATTATGAATATCAATTGCCCTTAAAGGTTACCATACCCGGTACCCGTGACCCGGACGCGATATGGCCCACCGCTAACTCCATAGACCTTGAACTCGATCTGCTAACCCGGGCTAAGCTTAAACGTAATCACTCCAACGTGCCTTATAACCAAGTATTTAAATACGTGGAGGGTAATCAAACGGTTTATATCAAAGGCCAGCCCGATTTGAGCCGTTTGCGTACTATTATGCTTGGGGTGCGTAACCCGTACAGAGGTGCGCAGCCGTCAAATATTGATGATGGTTTGGATAAAACCGGTACTGTTTGGTTTGACGAATTACGACTAACCGATTTTGATCAGCGTGGGGGATGGGCAGCAACAGCCCGGTTTGATGCTAAGCTTGCCGACTTTGCCGATATTACCGTAGCAGGCACTAAAGCTACCATTGGTTTTGGTACCCTTGATTCCCGGTTGAACGATAGGAGCCGCAGTGACGACCAAACATATGACATATCTGCCAATATGGAGCTTGGAAAGTTCTTTCCGGCTAAAAGTGGTATCCGTATACCAACTTACGTCAATCTGTCAAAGCAAACCAGTATGCCTCAGTATGATCCGGGCGCACCCGATGTGGAACTGAAGGCATCCTTGGCAGCGGCAACCTCCAGTAGGGAACGCGACTCCATACGAAATGCTGCTGTTGATTATACCCTGCGACGGAGTATCAACTTTACTAATGTTCACAAGGCAAAAACAGACCCGAATGCAGCCAGTCACTTATGGGATGTAGAAAATTTGACGGCCTCATATGCTTATACAGAGTACACGCACCATGATTTTGTGACCCAAAGCGATCTTGAAAAAACATACAATCTTACGCTGGCCTATAATTATACCAATCAACCCAAATACTATAGTCCGTTTGCCAAGATCATTAAAAGTAACCTCCTGGCTCTTTTCCGCGATATCAATTTCAGTATCCTGCCCACGCGGTTAAACCTGAGTATTAATTTTGATCGTTTTTATTCCGAAAATACCTTGCGGGATAATGACCCTAATAACTTTATCCCTGTACCAACAACTACGTTTAATAAATACTTTAATATCACCAGGGTTTATGGTATTGGCTGGAATCTTTCCAAATCATTACAAATGGATATCGACGCAACCAATTTATCGGTGGTTGATGAGCCTGCCGGCCGTATTAATGGGCTAAAGCGGGATACACTGTGGGATAACCTGAAAAAGCTGGGACGCACCACTAACTACAACCACACTATTAACTTTAATTATAACGTACCGTTTGCCAAAATACCAGGGATGGACTGGATAACTACCGTAGCCCGTTATAGTGCACATTTCAACTGGCAAACACAGCCCCTGTTTGCTATAAACGATCCTACGTATGATGTAGGTAACAGTATACAAAACTCCAGGGCTATACAGTTAAATCCAACATTAAATATGGTGGCGCTGTATAATAAGTTTCCGTTTATACGCAAGGCCAATAATCCCAATAATACCAAAACCGGCATTGATGGTGTTTTGATAGGACTATTAACCAGTATTAAAAACCTCAGTGCTACCTATACCCGTACACAAGGCATATTTTTACCGGGCTATCTGCCACAATCGGGCTTTTTTGGGGCAGATGCCGGGGCGCCCGGTTTGGGTTTTTTACTGGGTAGCCAGGCAGATATCCGGCCTAAAGCTTTAGCCAATGGCTGGATCACAAGGGATACCCTGCAAAACCAACTGTATGTAACCACCCTGAATGAGGATATGCACTTCCGCGGTATCATTGAGCCATTTAAGGATCTGCGAATTGAGCTTATTGCCTTTAAAACGCAGGATCGTAACTATCAGGCTAACTTTAAATACCTCCCTACAACCAATAGCATTGAATCATTGAGCCCGGTAACTACGGGCAATTACAGCATATCATTTTTAAGCATTGCAACCGCGTTTAAAAAAACAACCGGGATAAATAACTCATCACCCATTTATCAAAAGCTTTTGGATAGCCGCGCTGTTATATCCCAAAAATTGGGAGCAACAAACCCTAACTCCGCGGGTAGTACAGATGGTTATGCCGATGGGTACGGGCCAAACTCACAAAATGTACTGGTGCCGGCTTTCCTGGCCGCTTATACAGGTAAAAATCCGGCTAAAAGTAACCTGTCACAATTCCCCAATATCCCGATACCTAACTGGCAGATCACTTATAATGGGCTGGGTAAAATGCCGTTTTTCCAGGATATTTTTGATTCGTTCGATCTGAGTCATGGCTACCGGTCGTCCTATAACGTAAACGGCTTTACATCTCTATTACAGTACCAGGAAGCTCATGGTGCGGTTACCTCGCGGGATCTCAACAACGACTTTTTACCACAATATCAGTTTTCGCAGGTAACTATTTTTGAGCAGTTTGTGCCATTGCTGGGTGCCAGCATCAGGTTCAAGAACAGTATGACTACTAATGTGGAATACCGCCAAAGCCGCTCGTTAAGCCTGAGTCTGCTTAACAGCCAGCTGGCACAGCAAAACGAGCGCATCATAGTATTTGGCTTTGGTTATCATACCAAAAATTTCCATTTTCCGTTTGGCTGGTTCAGCGGACCGGGTAAGGATAATGATGTTAACTTTAAACTCGATTTCTCCTTACGTGATAATAAAACGCTCATATACCGGGCCGATGTGGAGGAAGCTGAAATATCATCAGGTGCGCAAAATATTACGGTACGCCCATCCATTGATTACGTGATTAACCAGCGGTTTAATCTGAACCTGTTTTATGATTCGAATATTACCCGGCCCTATACTTCGCAAACATTTAATACCGCCTATACTAATTTTGGTATTAATCTTAAATTGCTGCTGCAATAGGTGGGATTGATTTTACAAAAACTTTTTAAACCCTAAATTTTAACACTTTTCGGCCCAAGAACAGTGTAAAAAAAACTCAAAAGCGACCGAGAAACACCCATTTTAACACTTTTTAACAAATTTTAGCACGATTTTGATGTGTTTTGAAAACTTTAAAAAGTATTAAATATTGATTGTCAAATAAACATGCTAAACGGTCGGTTTTTGGCCTTTTTTTATCTTTAACAAAACAGCCGGTTATCTCTACCTTTTCATGAGGTTTTATCAGCCCCCTATTTATTCAATTCTTTCTGGCGCTTTTTTTCGGCTTTGCGTTTTTTTCGGGCTTCTTTTCTGGCCTTGTGGTCGCGTTTGTTTTTTTGGTGCTCCTCCAGCCGGGCTTTGGTTTCCTGTTGCTTTTTGGCATCAACACCCACACAAGGTTTTATACCCTCGAGCAGGGTTTTCCACATGGTTTTAAAAAAGGGCGAATCTTTAGGACGCAGGTAAACAACATTGGCGGAGCGGGGTGTTTCGCCGGCATTGTCAGGGTTGTCATGTTTGATCACAAACAGATTGGCGAACATCGAGAGTACCGAGCGTTTTTTCAACCGGTCATTAGCTGTATCAGCCTGGAATATATTTACTTTCAGATCGTTATACAAAAATCCTACATGGCCTTTAAATACATTGGCATTGGCTTGTATGTCAAAACTTAATTCTTTAACAGACCCGGCGGTAGCCTTCACCATAGCCAGTGGCATTATCGCCGGGTTTAGGGTTTGCAGATTCATAGGGCCCAGGGTGCCTTTATAAGTAAAGGCCGCGTCTTTATCGGTTAAGTTAAAGGCAAATTGCACATCCAGCTTACCCCGGTTCATAAAATAGGTGGTAAGATTTACCGAAGTGATATTGTTTTTAGCCAGGGTAGCCTTGTTGTTGCTGATATTATAAAAATGACCGCTGGTATTATTAAAGGTAACGGTACCTGTTTTGTTTGATTTATGGTTAAACTCCGAGTACTCCACATTAATGTGATGTACGCGCAGGGTGTCGATATTCATATCGATACCTATCTGGTGTATCATCACATTGGGGAAGGTTTTTATCTTATCAATTGCCGGCTCTTTGGTTTTATTAGGATTATTGAACACCCTGATACTGCCCCGGTTGAGTACCAGGTTTGAGGCCGTTACCTGCCGGTACTTATGGTAGCTTAAAAAATCAAAATTATTGAGCTGCAAACTGTCGATATCTATACCGAAACGGTCGCTATGGCTTTTGTTAAAAAACACATCTGTTTTGGCAGGTGAAAGCTGCAGGCCCTCTACATTTAACTGCGATTTAAGGGTAGAAAGTTTCAGGTATTTGATTTTGTAAGTATACAGGCCGCTGCTGGTTTTGCCAGTATAATTATTTAATTCGGTTATCACATCCTTACAATAAAGCAGGCGCGAACGGTCTGTTTGCGTTGTTGAATCAATGAGCAGATCATTAGCAGTAAGGTTCATTTCCTTCAGTTCAGAAATGGCCACTTTATTGCCAGAATAGTCGTGGTATTTAAACTTTACATCATTGAGCAGTATTTGCCCTACATGGATAGATCTTAAACTTTTGGAGATCTTTTGCCAGGCCGTGCGGTGATCTTTTAAAACAGTATCCTTAGTATGATTAAGCTGATAGCTGATATTTACTTCGGGCTCGTTTAAAATTATCCGCCCGATATTAAGTTTATGACTGAAATATAAAGTAAGCGGGTGCACATGCTGCAATATCAAACGCTTTACTCGCAGTTCAACCAGGTTGTTGGGGGCCAGGTGCTGTTTCTTTTTTTGATTGTAAACGGCAGTATCTGGTGTTAGGGTGATATTGTAAAGTGTTAATTTCCCTTCCAATACGTGCAAGCGGGCATCGGTAAAATCAATCCTGTATAAGCTATCGCTGCTGCTTAGTACCACATCGTGAACTTTGTTGGCCAAAATAGGCGACCAATACCGGTTAACAACCAATGCCAGCAGAAAAATAATGATCACCGGTATCAGCACAAACTTGAATACTATTTTTTGCCACCTGTGCTTTAAAAACTTAAACTCCATTTACCGGTTTTCTTTCTCTTAGGGTGTGTTATTTTGTTTATCCTGCTTTAGCAGCTTTTCCTTTTTTATTCTGTGTGCCTGAGTATACTGTCAGCCTTAAATTTATTAAACTTATCTGATAAGTTATCCAATTTGCAACAGCTTTAACGCTTAATTGTGTTTTTTTATAAAATCTGCGTTTGGCTTAAGTCGAGGTAGGGTTCATATATAAAAATCATCAAAAATGGAGCTTTCGGGATGGCGCGGCAAGTCAATTGGTCCCGGGCTTAAAAACGTGTTTATTGTTTGGATTATTATCTTCAGTAACGAATAGACTCGCGTGGTCTGCGCTTCGCTCGGCCACCCTCTCCTTGCCGCAGGTGGAAAGGGGGGAAGACTCTCCTCTCCACGCGTCATTGCTTCGTGCCTCGCAATGACGCGCGGAGAAATTCCTAACCCTCTTTCCGCCGCAGGCGAAGAGAGGGTCGGCGAGCGGAGCGAAGCCGGGGTGAGTCTAAACCCGTTGTTTAGTAGAAAAATGCTGCCAATATGTCATTTGGGTATTTAAATTTTATGTATTTTTGCAGACTAATTTTTACAATACATGATGGATTTGGAAATTCCGGATAAAACACATGACGAAAGCAGGCAGGGCGAAGCCTTGGTTTTAGAGCCTGCTGCTGGTAAAAACAATGGCCGTAAGCTTTATATTGAAAGCTATGGCTGTGCCATGAATTTTTCGGACAGTGAGATAGTTGCATCAATTTTAGCCGAGCAGGGTTTTGAAACTACTGCCGATCATAATCTTGCCGATGTTATTTTTATAAATACCTGTTCCATTCGCGAAAATGCGGAACAAAGGGTTCGTAATCGCCTTAAAGAGTTTACGGTAGCCAAAGTACGAAATCCCGGACTGGTGGTAGGTGTGCTGGGTTGTATGGCCGAACGCCTGAAATCGAAATTTTTAGAAGAAGAAAAACTGGTTGACGTAGTGGTTGGTCCGGATGCATACCGCAACCTGCCCGAACTGATTGACCAGGTAGATAGCGGCCAGAAAGCGGTGAACGTATTGTTGTCGCGCGAGGAAACTTATGCCGATATCAGCCCGGTACGTTTAAACAGTAATGGCATCAACGCCTTTGTATCCATTATGCGTGGCTGCGATAACATGTGCTCGTTTTGCGTGGTGCCATTTACCCGTGGCCGTGAGCGCAGCCGTGATCCCAAATCAATAGTGGCCGAGTGTACCGACCTGTTTAACAAAGGTTATCGTGAGGTTACTTTGCTTGGGCAGAACGTGGATTCGTATAAATGGAAACCCCTCCCTGCCCTCCCCGAAGGAGAGGGTTCTGATGAGCCTGAGGCAAAGGAAGTCCTCTCCTTTGGAGAGGATTTAGGTGAGGCCACCACCAACTTTGCTAATCTATTAGAGCTGGTAGCCTTGATCAATCCCGATCTGCGGGTTCGGTTTTCGACCTCTCATCCAAAGGATATTACCGATGATGTATTGCACACCATTAACAGGTACGAAAATATTTGTAACTATATACACTTGCCGGTACAATCGGGCAATAGCCGCATACTGGAAATGATGAACCGCACCTATGACAGGGAATGGTACATTAACAGGATCGATGCTATCCGCCGTATTATACCAGATTGTGCGGTATCAACAGATGTGATCACCGGTTTTTGTACAGAAACAGATGAGGAACATCATGATACCGTAACCATGATGGATTACGTGAAGTATGATTTTGCCTACATGTTTAAATACAGCGAACGCCCCGGTACTTTAGCTGCGAAACGTTATGCTGATGACATCCCGGAAGAGATAAAACAAAAACGCCTGGCTCAGATTGTGGCCAAACAACAGGAATATTCGTTTTACCGGATGCAGGCGCGCATAGGCAAAGTGGAGAAAGTACTGATAGAAGGTTATTCCAAAAAATCAGACAAAGATTATTGCGGTCGCAGCGATCAAAACGCCATGGTAATTTTTCCGGTTGGCGACAACTACAAGCCCGGAGAGTACGTGAACGTACTGATTGAGCGCAGCACATCAGCTACGTTGATAGGTACAGTGTTAGTGGAGGAATAGAGGCAGGAAGTCAAGAATCAAGAGACAAGAAAGGAAGCTTAAAGATTGGTGAAGCACAATTTTAAAAGTTTAAAAATTTGGCAAAGGTCAATGGACCTAACCGATTTAACTTATGAATTTTGTAAGGGATTACCAATCGATGAACGCTTCAACCTGATTGATCAACTTAACAGATGTTCGTGTTCGATCCCTTCAAATATAGCTGAAGGGTCTGGAAAAAGAACAAAGGTTCACTTTGCCGAGTTTTTAACTACATCGCTTTCATCGGCGTTTGAAGTAGAAACACAATTATTGATATGTGAACGCAGAGCTTATGGCTCTGAGGATAAATTAAAAGAATGTTTAGAATTAGTTATTGAAATTCAAAAGATGATATTCAATTTCAGAGAATATATTTTGAAAAGTAATGATTAAAACCGAATTAGGATTCAATACTGAAACTTTTGTCTTGGTTCTTGATATCCTGATTCTTGAATCTCTTTATGGAAGTACAAGAAATAAAACAACGCTTTGGTATCATTGGCAATTCGCCATTGCTTAACCGGGCTATAAATATTGCTAACCAGGTATCGCCTACAGATATTTCGGTATTGATAACCGGCGAAAGCGGAAGTGGTAAGGAAGTATTTTCGCACATTATACACCAGATGAGCCCGCGCAAGCACGGGCCGTTTATCGCGGTGAACTGCGGCGCTATACCAGAAGGTACTATTGATTCGGAATTATTCGGGCACGAAAAAGGCGCTTATACCGGCGCTGTTGGCGAACGTAAAGGTTATTTTGAAACGGTGAACGGCGGTACCATCTTTTTAGATGAAATTGCCGAAATGCCTTTGGGCACACAAGCTCGTTTGCTGCGCGTACTGGAATCGGGACAATATATTAAGGTAGGTTCGTCGAAGGTTGAAAAAACGAATGTGCGCGTTATTGCCGCTACCAATGTTGATGTGTACGAGGCGGTGAGGAATGGCAAATTCAGAGAAGACCTTTATTACCGGTTAAATACCGTTCCGCTGCGCATACCACCACTGCGCGACCGGAAGGAAGATGTGTACCTGCTTTTCAGGAAGTTTACATCGGACTTTACCGACAAATATCGCACGCCACCCATTCAATTGGATGACGAGGCACAGCAGGTATTGGTGAATTATTCATGGCCGGGTAACGTAAGGCAGCTTAAAAATATGGCCGAACAACTGGCCGTGCTGGAGCGCGACCGGATCATCACCGCGCAAACATTGCTAACCTATATTCCGCACGAGGGCCCGGGCAACCGCAATTTGCCGATGCGTTTGGATAATCAGCCTAAGGAGGATTTCTCGGAGCGCGACATCCTGTACAAAGTGCTGTTTGATATGAAACGCGATATGGTGGAGCTGAAAAAACTGGTAGCCGATATTATTGAACATGGAGGAGTGGCCGCCAACTACAGCAATCATTCGCAAACCATAAACCAGTTGTACCGTGATATTGAACTGCCCGGAAATCCCGAGGCACAATTTACTTTGCAACAACCCGTTAATACGGTAAATAACAACAGCAATAATAATAATGATGCCTATAATATAACGCATGATGCCGAAGAGGTGGAAGAATCGTTATCGCTGATTGAAAAGGAATCAGACCTGATACGCAAGGCCTTAAAGAAGCATAAAGGCAAGCGTAAGCTGGCTGCTAATGAACTGGGTATATCAGAACGTACCCTGTACCGTAAAATAAAAGAATTAAACTTATAGTGAGAGGTGAGAGGTGAGAGGTGAGTGTTGAGTGTTGAGTGTTGAGTGTTGAGTGTTGAGTGTTGAGTGGTGAGTGGTGAGTGGTGAGTGGTGAGTGGTGATCAAAAATGCCAAGCAATTTAGAATTTATGTTTTAGAGTTTAGAACCTATGTTTTAGAGTTTAGAATTTAATTTTTAGGATTTAGAGATTAGTTTTTAGAATTTACAGAATGAAAATTTTCAAGTTATCAGGATTTATTGTTTGTTCGTTAAGCTTACTGTTGTCATCCTGCTATACACTCCGAAATGCTTCTATCCCTCCGGGTATGAAAACCCTTGATGTACAGTTTTTTGAAAATAATTCGCCCCTGGTGGTAGCCAATTTAAGTCAGAACTTTACAGAAGGACTAAAGACGAGGATACGTAACCAAAGCCGGCTAAGTATTTCCCGTAATGCCGATGCGGATGCTACCTTGTCGGGCAGTATCATAGGATATACTATAGCGCCGGTTTCTATCCAGGCGGTAGCCAATAATGTAGCACCGATTGCTGATGCGAACAGGCTGACGATTACTGTAAGAGTTAAATTTGTTTACAATACAGCAAAGACTCCTGCCGAGAAAAAGCTTTCTTTTGAAGAAACATTTACCAATTATCAGGATTATAAAGGGGACATAGGGGCACAGGAGCAAAGCCTGATAAGAACCATAACGGATAAAATAACAGAAGATATTTTTAACAAAGCCTTTTCTAATTGGTAGGCAATTCGTACTTTCAACCACGTGGAGCAAGACTTGAATAACAGGCAGAACGGAATACTATTGGAATTGTTGGCTAATCCGGCCAATACCGGGCAGCAGCATAGCTATAATTTGCAGCAGTTGGTTAATGAATTCCCGCAGAGCGGCTTATTGCGCGCTGTGCTTGCCCGTGCGGGTAATAGCACTGATCTGAAGCGGGCTGCCGCTTATTTTGATCCGCGACTTTTGTATAAACTTACGCATGAGGCCGACAATCTGGCCGCAGTATCACCGGCACAAATTGTGGGTCATCCAGCTGATACCGGCAGCCATCAAAGCAGTGAAAGCTTCGTTCATACCGGTGAAAACTATTTTAATAGTGGGCAGGTATCCGAAAACACGATCGTTAATGAACCCATTGCTGCAGAACTTCATACCGAAGACCAGTTTGTAAATAAGAACAGGACACCTGCCGAAACTGATGAAGATCAGCCGCACGCACAACCTGCAGCAACTGAGCCGGTAGCTTCTGTTTTACCTTCTAATCATGAGATTGAAGACGAGGTGTACGACGAAATAAGAGGTATTGATGAACCGGCAAAAGCAGTTACACCCCCTCATGACGGTATTGATGATGAGGTGTATGACGAGATATTAGGTATTGAGCATATCCACATTCCCGCGCACGAGCATGAAAAGGTACAGGAGCCAGTGATTGCCGATGAAAAAACAAAAGTAAATGAACCTGATGCGATATCAGAAGATTGGGTGATTGGCAGCATAGCAGGCAGCGATTACTTTATGTTTGATAAATCGATCGCTGATCAGAGACACCATGAAGAGGTAAAAGAAGAAGATGCTCTGCCGCTGATTTCTGAGCCGGCAACGCATGCCAATGGCAGCATCGCGACAGATACCGAAAGTCAGCATGTATCCAAATACGACGACGAAAAAATGCCTTATACCTTTATGTGGTGGTTGGATAAAACCCGTAAAGAGTATGCCGAAACTTATCAGCCTTATACCAATCCTGCACCGGCTCCTGCACAGCCAGTCCGGATACAACAGAACAATAGCGTAAAAGAACCTGCCGCCGATGCACTGCAGCAGCAGTATGTTGAAAATATTTTCCATGTACGGTCATTAGAGGAACTGGAAAAAACACCTCAGCCGGATGGTCCCGAAGTAAAACGGAAAGAAGATATTATCATTGAACGCTTTATACAGGAAGAGCCCCAGATACGGCCGCCCGCTATGGATAAACTGGACAATGAGAACAAAGCCAAAAAGAGCTCGGAGGACCGTAACGACCTGGTTAGCGAAACATTGGCCCAGATTTACGCCGACCAAATGCTTTACCACAAAGCAATAGCTACTTATAAAAAATTGATGTTGAAATTCCCGGAAAAAAGCCGTTACTTTGCCACCCAAATTGAACAGTTAGAAAAGAAAACCAATTAATATAAAGAAATGTATTTAGTTTTAATTATCATTACCATTATCGTTTGCATCCTTTTAGGCCTTATTGTGCTGATCCAAAACCCTAAAGGTGGTGGTTTATCATCAAATTTCTCCAGCTCATCACAATTGATGGGTGTACAAAAAACAGGCGATTTTTTAGAAAAAGGTACCTGGGT
The DNA here is from genome assembly GCF_048565145.1 of Mucilaginibacter sp. NFX135. Classification (NCBI taxonomy): domain Bacteria; kingdom Pseudomonadati; phylum Bacteroidota; class Sphingobacteriia; order Sphingobacteriales; family Sphingobacteriaceae; genus Mucilaginibacter; species Mucilaginibacter sp. NFX135. The sequence continues at coordinate 5,615,040 of NZ_CP183412.1, read as the reverse complement.
GCTGGCCATTAGTGTAATGGTTTTATCACTGGCCATTAACGTGGCTGTAAAAGGTGGTTCATCAGCAAGCAGCGGTAACCCGGCATTGAAAGAGCAAATTGAAAAAGCTTCAAAACCAAGCGCGCCTGCAAGTGCACCGTTGAGCTTACCTTCAACACCAACACCTGCACCGGCTAAGCCAGATACAAAACCGGCTAAATAAGCATAAGGTTAAAAGAATAAAAAAGGCTTTGGAAAACTTCCAAAGCCTTTTTTTGTGGATATAACTCAAATGAGTTTTGAAGGGAAAATGACATGCATTCGTTATTGGTAGTATAAGATGTTATTAATTTAGAACCCGTAATAATTTTTGATAGTAATATTGCACTCGGGGTTATAGATATCCTGCGAGCAGCCTTAAACGTGTAAAATCCCGTTGATCTTCAAAAGCTGGTAACTGACACGATGGCACTGGGATATTAAAAGATTGTTAAGCATCAAAAATAAAATAACCTTTAGCTGACATTACAACAGTTTAGCCTGTCAATATTGACCATTGTATTTGCTTGGCATAATTGATGAGGAATTGCATACGAAACTTAAATAAAATAAACAGATATAACTATGTCATTAAACATTAAACCAATCGGCGACAGAGTTGTGGTGGAAGCTGCAGCTGCCGAAGAGAAGACCGCTTCGGGAATTATCATCCCGGATACCGCTAAAGAAAAACCTCAGCGTGGAACTATCGTTGCAGTAGGCGATGGTAAAGTAGATGAGCCTTTAACCGTAAAAGTTGGTGACCAGGTTTTATATGGAAAATACGCAGGTACCGAAATTACTTACGAAGGTAAAGAGTATCTGATCATGCGCGAATCTGATATTTACGCGGTACTTTAATTAGTGAATGGGTGAATTAGTGATTTAGTGAATTTTTATTTACAGATCATCAAAAGAAACCCCAATTTAAATTAAAATCAAAAAACAATTATTAGGTAGTGAAGCTCAAATCACTAATTCACTAACTCAATAATTCAATAACTAAAAAAATGGCAAAACAAGTTAAATACAATGTTGAAGCACGCGACGCTCTAAAACGCGGTGTTGATATTTTAGCCAACGCGGTTAAAGTAACATTAGGTCCTAAAGGTCGTAACGTAATTATTGATAAAAAATTCGGTTCACCGGCTATCACTAAGGATGGTGTAACTGTGGCTAAAGAGATCGAACTAAAAGATGCTTTAGAAAACATGGGTGCCCAGATGGTGAAAGAAGTAGCTTCAAAAACTGCTGACATTGCTGGTGATGGTACTACTACCGCTACGGTTTTAGCTCAGGCTATTGTTACTGCAGGTATTAAAAACGTTGCAGCCGGCGCTAACCCAATGGATTTGAAACGCGGTATCGACAAAGCTGTAGTAGTTGTTGTGGAGAACTTAAAAGCTCAATCACAAACTGTTGGTGAGGATAATAACAAGATCAAACAAGTTGCTGCTATTTCTGCAAATAACGATGAGGTTATCGGTTCGTTAATTGCCGAAGCTATGGCTAAAGTTGGTAAAGACGGTGTAATTACCGTTGAAGAAGCAAAAGGTACCGAAACTGAAGTTAAAACTGTAGAAGGTATGCAGTTTGACCGTGGTTACCTTTCTCCATACTTTGTAACCAACGCCGATAAAATGGAAGTTGAATTAGAAAATCCTTACATCCTGATCTATGATAAAAAGATCTCTTCGATGAAAGAATTACTTCCTATCCTGGAGAAACAAGTACAAACCGGCAAACCGTTGCTGATCATTGCCGAAGATCTTGACGGCGAAGCTTTAGCTACTTTGGTAGTTAACAAAATCCGTGGTTCACTGAAAGTGGCTGCTGTTAAAGCTCCAGGCTTTGGCGATCGTCGTAAAGCTATGTTAGAGGATATCGCTATCCTGACTGGCGGTACTTTAATTTCTGAAGAAAGAGGTTACAAATTAGAAAATGCCGATCTTTCTTACTTAGGTACTGCTGAAAAGATTGTTATTGACAAAGATAATACTACGATCATCAATGGTGCTGGTTCTGCCGATGAGATCAAAGGCCGTGTAAGCCAGATCAAATCTCAGATCGAATCAACTACATCTGATTATGACCGCGAAAAATTACAGGAACGTTTAGCCAAATTATCTGGCGGTGTTGCTGTATTGTACGTAGGTGCTGCTACAGAGGTAGAAATGAAAGAGAAAAAAGATCGTGTTGACGATGCTTTACATGCAACCCGCGCGGCTGTTGAAGAAGGTATTGTTGCAGGTGGTGGCGTTGCCTTCATCCGTGCAGTAGCTGCTTTGGCTAACCTTAAAGGTGATAATGAAGACGAAAACACTGGTATCCAGATCATCCGTCGTGCTATTGAAGAACCTTTACGTCAGATTTGCGAAAACGCTGGTATCGAAGGTTCTATCGTTGTGCAAAAAGTTAAAGAAGGCACTGCCGATTTTGGTTACAACGCACGTACCGACAAATATGAAAACCTGATCGGTGCAGGTGTTATCGATCCAACTAAAGTAGGTCGTGTAGCTTTAGAGAACGCAGCTTCAATCGCGGCTATGTTGTTAACAACAGAAGTTGTATTGGCTGATGATCCTGAAGATGTTCCAGCTGGTGGTCCACCAATGGGTGGCGGCGGCATGGGCGGCATGATGTAAGCCCCCCAGCCCCCTGAAGGGGGTGTTAGATATGCAGATTTTAAATGTGCAGATGTGCAAATGATTAATATATAGTCATCAGTTTATCTGCACATTTAAAATCTGCATATCTGCACATCAAACAAAACGCCTGTATGCAAAAGCATACAGGCGTTTTGTTTTTTATACCCTTGTTGGTCATGAAAAAGTAAACGGATGGTCACGAGTTAATCATTTGATTAGTTTTTATTATTTACTTGTGCCGGCTTCCGTATTTTTGCGTAACAAATCTGAAACTTGTACTCCCGGGCATAGGATTTGTGTATGGTAAAGTAATCATGAAAAAAATAGTTCAAACATCAAAATTAGTGCGCAGTACCATAGTAGATTGGGTGCTGATCAAAGGCCCTGAGCTGTTTGTTACTATTTACGGTAAATAGTTTCATAAAGAAATACTAATTTACGTGCATTCCTTTATTCGTGTTGGATATCAATTACTTGGCTTTCGGCTTTGTGCATTTTGCTTTTAGCTTCTATATAATTTTTACCTTTGCTTTCATATTATGAAAGTAGAAGAATTTTATCAGGAGTTTCATCATTGGCTGGTTACCCGCGGGCCAAATTACGTAGGCGGGATCATCATATTTTTTATTGGTCTTTGGGTCATCAAGCTTATCCGCACCAGGATGCGCAACCGGATGATCAGAAGAGGTATCCACTCATCTTTACAGCCCTTTTTTCTGAGCCTTACCATTACCGCGCTTTATGTGCTGCTGGTAATTTGGGTAATGAATATTATTGGGTGGGAAATGACCATTTTTACTACCATTATAGGCGCGTTTAGTGTGGCTGCCGGTTTGGCGTTGTCTGGTACATTTCAAAACTTTGCAGGTGGGGTACTGATACTGTTACTAAAACCATTTGAGCTTAATGACAGCATTTTGGCCCAGGGCCAGGATGGCACCGTAACCTCTATACAGATGTTCTACACGGTTTTACTTACCGCCGACAACAAAACGGTTATTATCCCCAACGGCAAACTGTTTAACGAGGTTATCATTAACGTAACCCGCGAAGGCAAGCGCCGCCTTGATTTTGAAGTGAAGGTAGGTTATGCCAACGATGTTGAAAAAGTAAGAGGGATTATCGAAAATGCGATCAATACCACCACGGGTCTGCTAAAAACACCGGCTTCAAAAGTAGGCGTCAACAGCCTGGAGATCGATTCCATCAGGTATGTTGTTAATGTATGGGTTCAACCAGGCAATTTTTTAACCGCCAAATGGACTCTGCAGGAAAAGATCATCAAAGACCTGGGAAGCGCTGGTATTGCATTCCCGAAAGCCGGATAGGTTGGGAAGAGAATCAAGAGATTAGAGTCAAGAATCAGGATTATTCGAGTATCTCACGTCGAACTTGTTTCGGCATCCACAATAAGTTACTATCTATCCCCAACACGTCATTGCGAGGTACGAAGCAATCCCCGATATACAGAGCAAACAAGCATGTCCTAAAGAGATTGCTTCGTACCTCGCAATGACGCGCGGAAGATGAGAGTCAAAAGATCTTGATTCTTGACTCTTACCTCTTGATTCTCTCTTGCCCTTAAATCTTCTGCTTAGCCTTAATTTCCAGGTACCGGTTAATGGTATTGATAGTGAGTTTTTGCGGGGCGCTCAGGATAGATTGTATACCATGTTTGGCCAATTCTTTTACGATGAGTTTTTTATCGTAGGCAAATTTTTCGGCTATGGTTTTAATGTAGATGCCTTCCACATCGGCGGCAGGTTGCTCGCTTAGCTTTTTGAGCTCGGTATTTTCAAAAAATACAACCAGCAGCAGGTGGTATCTGGCTATTCTTTTTAAAAATGGGAGTTGCCTGTGCAGGGCGTTCAGGCTTTCGTAATTGGTGAAAAATACCACCAGGCTGCGCTGCTTGATCACTTTGCGTACAGTGGCAAACAGTAGCTCCATATTGGTTTCCAGGTAACGCGTTTTCTCTTTGTATAAAGCTTCCAGTATCTTGTTCAGATGCGCTGGCCGTCTTTCGGCAGGTATTACGGTTCCAAGCTTTTCAGATATGGTGATCAGCCCAGCCTTATCCTCTTTTAGTAACGCCACATTTGATAGTACCAGGCTGGCATTGATGGCATAATCCAGTAGGCTCAACCCCTCAAAAGGCATTTTCATGGCCCTTGATTTATCAATAACACAGTATACATGCTGCGATTTTTCGTCGGTGTATGAATTAACCATCAGGTTACCCTGCCTTGCGGTGGCTTTCCAGTTGATGGTGCGGTAATCATCGCCCTGAACGTAGCTTTTTACCTGCTCAAACTCCATACTATGCCCAATGCGGCGTATTTTTTTAATACCGATGTCTGTGAGCCGGTTGGATATGGCCATCAGCTCATACTTACGCATCTGCAGAAAGGATGGGTATACCGGCAGCATTTCTGCTTGTTCAAAATTATAGCGCCGCCTGATAAAGCCTAAAGGCGATTTAACATACACCCGGATATCGCCAAATTCATATTCGCCCCGACGCGTTGGCCTTAATACATAATTGATGAGTTTTTTTTCGCGCGGTTTCAGATTGGTTTTAAACCAGATATCGCGCTTTTGAAACTGGAAGGGAATCTCGTCAATAATGCCAACGCTGACAGGGAAACCATACCAGTTTTCGATATAAACACCCAGGTCGTTGTTATCGCTGTTGCTCAGGCGTTCGGGCGCATGGCGTTTGGCAAATACGCCGTTTGCCGTGCAGTACAGCAGCAGCACGTCCATCAAAAATAATATGATCAGCACCCAAAATGCCAGTGTTGGGATAAGCCCCAGCCACGGGAAAAAGAACGACAATAAAAACAACACCACACTGCAGGTTAAAGCTGTAAACAGGCGGTTTGTTAAAAAAAGGTTTCTATAAAAGAGGCTGATGAATTTTTTCACTATATGTTTAACTATCCTCTCCAATTCGTCATTGCGAGGAACGAAGCAATCTTTATGCTATACAGAGAAGCTCTGCTAATCGGGGATTGCTTCGTTCCTCGCAATGACGTGTTGGGCTTTTTAAATTGTGCTTTTTTCTTGATTCCTGGCTCTTGATTCTTGACTCTCTATCTCGGTATTTCCAATTTCTGTATGATCTGTGCTACCACATCATCCGGACTTACGCCTTCCATCTCCTTATCAGGCGTAAGCATAATCCGGTGCCTTAGCACCGGGGCAGCTACGTAAATAATGTCATCAGGTGTAATAAAATCGCGGCCTTTAATAGCGGCAACGGCTTTAGCAGCGTTGATCATGGCCAATGATGCACGCGGCGAACCACCCAGGAACAATGATTTATGGTTGCGGGTTTCGTAAATGATCTTAGCAGTAAACTCCAGCAGCTTGGCCTCTACATGGAACGCCCGTACCTGTTGCCGAAGCGCGATAATATCTCCACCCGATAAAACCGGCTGTATATGACTTAACTGGTCGGTTGTTTTTTGCTGATGCTGGCGGGTTATGATGGCAATCTCTTCTTCCAGCGTTGGATATTTGATCTCTACTTTAAACAAAAACCTGTCCAGCTGGGCTTCCGGTAAACGGTAGGTGCCTTCCTGCTCTACAGGGTTTTGTGTGGCCAGCACGGTGAATGGTTCCTGCATTTTATAGGTATGCCCATCGATAGTCACCTGGCGTTCCTCCATCACCTCAAACAAAGCCGACTGGGTTTTGGCCGGGGCACGGTTAATTTCATCTATGAGGATAATGTTGCCAAAAATGGGTCCCTGCTTAAATTCAAACTCCGTGCTTTTGGGGTTAAATACCGAGGTGCCTAAGATATCCGAAGGCATCAGATCGGGCGTAAATTGTATGCGCGAGTATTTGGCATCAATAGCTTTGGAGATGAGCTTGGCGGTTAATGTTTTGGCCACACCCGGTACACCTTCTATCAGGATGTGTCCATCGGCCAGGATGCCTGCGATCAGCAGGTCGATAGAATCCTGTTGCCCTACGATGATCTGGGCAAGTGTATATTTAATTTGATTAACCGCGTTACTGAGTTTGCTCAGATCGGTTCTGTTTTCAAAATTCTCATTTTCCATTATATCCGGTTTGGCTGTAAAATTCTTCTGTCAATTTATTCAATTCAATCAATTCCCTATCGGTTACTTGCTGCTGAACGCTGATGTAATTTACAGCATTGATCAGCGAGCTGGCAAAACCAGCATCGATACCAGTTTTTTGCGACAGGATACCGATAAATCCCTGGTCGAGTTTGCTGGTCTTTAAGCGGTAGCGCTCCCTGATATGATCAAGCAGGTAAATAACCTTTTTATGGGCGATATTGGCATTATTGCGTTTTTCATAATATACCTGGCCCACTACTGTAACAAAATCAAGCGTAGAATTTGGCAGCGGTTCAATTACCGGGATCACGCGCTGACGGCGTTTCATCTCGTAAAAAACAAATAGGAGTATGCTGGCCAGGCTCAGGTAATAAGCCCACTGTAAAGCAGGGTTTCTGAAAAATACGCGTAATGGCGACTCATCCTCTTGAATATCACCATTTTGAAATTGGTCCCAGTAAACATATTGGGCTTTGGGCAGGTACGACAGAGCCTTCGATACATAATCGGCTCCCTGCGGGGTTAGCAGGCTGTAATTGGTAAAAACATCAGGCGTGGCACACAGGTATAGCGTACCTTTCCCAAATTTATAACTTAAAAAAGTGCAATGATCTGCATAGTTTTTACCTATAACCGTAGCTTTTGCAGTGTCGAGCGCCGAAAAATACTGGTTGGCAATATCCCGCTTAAATACATAATTGCTTGACGCCTTCAACTGTGGATTGGTAAAATTGATGGATACATTCTTTTTGGCATACTCCGCCCGGCTCTCTATCTGTAAAGTATCGGTAATAAACCCGCGCCACTCAAAAGCCGACATGAATACCGAGTTTCCGGCTTTGATATATTTTACCATTGCCTCAAAATCAAACTTATTAAGCGTAATGCTTTTGGCTATAATGATGTAGTTTCCCTGTTGCAGGCTGTCGCCATGAAAAACATTATAAACTGATTTGTTGGTTCTGGTTAATTCGGCACCCGGATAAATATCTTTCAGCCTGTCATACAATAAATAAGTACCAAAGGGGATCTTGTCCTGGTAATATAAGGTTGACTGCCAGTTAACGGGTTGGGGTTTGTTATACTGAGCTACTACGTAACCGATCAGTAACAGGCTGGCAATAGTGATATAGATCTTAAAGTCTCTCATACTATGCCTTTGTTAAAGTCCTGGAATACGGTATTGATGTTTTTGAAAGTTTGCCCGTCTATAACAAATTCCCCGTACCAAACATATTCAAACTGCAAGGTTAACGAGCTGAAAAGCTGGCGCTGATGAGCATTGGTCAGTTCATCAATATAGGCGCTGTTAGTTTTATCAATTTGCCATTTGATCAAATGCGCATCGCTCAGCTGTTTTAAGCTTTTTAAGTAAAGCATGCGTACAGCCAGTCGGTAATTATGTTGAGAAACAGCCCTTTCAATTTCATCGTCGAAGTTGATGTCATGGATATTCTCCAATGATTCGGTGAAAGGCAAATTGGCCGACATGGATTTACGCCTGAAAACGCCAAGCATATCAATACCCATGAGTTTAAGAACCAGGAACACCACGGCAGCCAAACCCGCGGCCAAAAACAAGTATTGCAGAAAATATAGCAGGATCCTCAAAAAGGGGCTCATAGTATGCTTGCTCAGTTTTAAAGGCTTAAACAAATTCCAGAACCAATGCCAGAAACGGTCCCACCAGGAGGGTGTGGTATCTGTATCATCCTTGTATTGAAATTCGGGCTGTTTGCTGTGCGCGGTAATAACAGCGTTATCAAAACGGCGCACACTTACCTTTGTCGTGTCGGGTTTAAGCACAAGCGGTTGTTTAACAGGTTTAACAGCCAGAGCGGCCCCATTGCTTGTATAAGCAAACAGCACAAAAATAATGGTACACAACAAGCGCAGCATGATCAATATTCTTCGGCAGGTAAATCAGTGTTGGTTGGGGTATTGCCCAGCTTGCTTATCTTATCCATTAAGCTGGTGCCATCCTTGCTTTCGGTTAAATTAAAATAGCAAAGAGACAAGGCGGTTACCGGTATTACCATAAATAGCTGACAAAGTTGCTGCAGTACAACCGTAAGTATTGCAAATGGTTTAGAAAGTGTCCAATGCAGTGCTATACTTATACCATTCAGTATACTTGCAGGCATGGTAACTGCCATCATAGCCACATAAAAAATTATCCATATCACTATCAATGAACCAAATGTTACCCACCAATTTTCTTTGATCAGGAAAAAGCTGCGGTTAAAGGCGTAACTAAAGCTGGTATTCTCCATCACCATGATCGGCAATATCAACGCGAAAATAGGGGCAAGATAAAATCCGGGTACCAGGCAAAATACCAATGCGATACCCAGCAATAAATTAAGCAGAAAAGAACTGCCCAGCACTTTCAGGTAGTAGTATTTAATGTATCCCCACATCTCCTCGGTTGTAGGTACCTGCTTATCTTTCTCTTTGTATAAGGCTATATAGCTTAAAAAGGTAACAATTGTGGTGTTATAGATGAGTATTATAAAAAGGATAAACAAAAAGTACTCGGGTCCGAAAAAGCTAAATGGCGATGGCCTGTATTCATTGGTATTAAATGCGCCGTCACGTATGCTGTTCATGGTGCCTGTCCATTTTAACTGGAACAGCGAGGCGCTGATGATTCCTCCAACTATGAAAATACCACAGAAGATAAAAAAGTATTTGAGCAGTGGTTTAATATTCTGCCTTACAAATAAAAAGGTGTCGCTTATAATTTCGCCAAAATCGCGGATCCGGGCTAATTCAACTTTGGGTTGCATGATAGGTGGTTTGGGTTTTTTTATAAATTATGTTTGGGTATATGATCACATACCATATAATGAACAATAGTGACGATGCTAATATAGTAATACTAAGCCATACCGGCATTTCGGTATGCCGGGTTACAAAGCCCTCAAAAAACGCCGCTACAATTAATATGGGGATAATGCCAATGGCTACCTTCATGCCGTCTTTAGCCCCTCTTTTTAAAGATACTATACGTTTGTAAGTTTTAGGGAACAATAAGCTGTTGCCCAGGATGATGCCTGCAGCACCCGCTATAATAATGGCCGAAATTTCCAGCGTGCCATGTATCCAGATCACCAGGATGGATTTTGCCCCTAACCCTTTGCTAAAAAAGTAGTACTGGAACGAGCCAAGCATAATACCGTTACGGAAAAGATAATAAACCGTACCAACGGTAAAGATGATACCGCTTACAAAGGTTACAAGGGATACGTAAATGTTGTTAGCGGCTATGCCTAAAAACATCAATGTTTCGCTGCCATTTTTGTACACGCCAAAAGGGTCGCCTTTCATGATGTTGGCATTGGTCATATCCACGTATTGGTCGCCCATGATCAGGCGTACAAAATTCTCATCATATTTGGCTGATAATGCGCCTATCAAACAAAAAACCATAAAAAACAGGAAGGCATAAAGCAACTGCTTTTGATAGGTTTTGAACAACAGGGGCAGCTCATACTTCCAGAAGGTGAGGAATCGGTTGCTCTTTTCGCTTTTGTTTTTATAAATGGATTGATGCAAACCGGCCGCAAGCCCATTAAGGTAAGCGGTAGTTTTTGATTTGGGGTAAAATGTTTTGGCATAAGCCAGGTCATCGGTTATCTGGATAAACCTGTCGGCAAGCTCGTCAGGATCTTGGGTTGGTTCCTGCTCAAAGCTGGTCCATTTCTGAGTGTTTTGCTTTACAAAAAGAGGTTCCCGCATGAATTGCCGTGTAAATAATTATTTGGTTAAAATAATTACAAAAGAGCTATATAACAACTAAAAAAGACAGATTTACATTTTATATTTGAATCATATGCAAACGATAAAGGTAACCACCACACAAAACATAGATATTGATTACGAGGTAGCCGGTTTAGGCGAACGTATTGTGGCCTATATAATTGATATGGCCATGTTTGTGGTTATCATTATAGCTACACTTATAGCTATTGGTTCGGCGGGTGGAATGGGAAGAGGAAGCAGTGGTATTGGGCTTGGTATAATGTTAATTATTTATGCCGTATTATTTGTTTTTTATGATCTGATATGTGAATTAGCCATGAATGGGCAAAGTGTGGGTAAAAAGATCATGAAAATAAAGGTAATAAGCCTGGATGGCGCCAGACCACGCCTGGGGCAATACCTCATGCGCTGGTTATTCCGGATAGTTGATTTTACCTTAACCAGTAATTTGTGCGCGTTGGTCTGCGTAGCCGTGTCAGACAAATCGCAGCGTGTTGGCGACATGGTGGCCGGTACTACACTCATCAGAACCGTGCCCCGCACCAAAATGCAAAACATCGCCTTTAAACCGGCAGATGATAATTATCAGCCTGCATTTCCGGATGCTGCCAGGTTAAGTGAACAGGATGTAGAACTGATAAACGAAGTGATCAACAATTATGTTAAAAGCGGTAACAGCATGCTGGTATATAATATGGCGCAACGCATCAAAGATCTGCTGAATATCAACCCTCCCGCCGAAATGAATAACATGTTGTTTTTGCAAACTATTATTAAAGATTACACCCACATTATAGCTCAGGCCGACGTTTTGTAATGGCCATATACCTCCCACATTTTAATGCCGTAGCTAATCAGTACAATACTACCCATAATCATGAACAAGGTTTTCTTGATGGTTGATTTGGGGGTATCCAGTTTAAAACAGCCATCGGCAATACCGTAGGCGAAGAAGAACAGGAGTGGAATGGCCGGAGGATACAGCGCGAAACTTTGTTGAAGATCGCCCTTCAAAAGAGCTACAACCGCGCGTTGAAAACCGCAGCCGGGGCAGTCGATCCCGGTTACGTATTTGAAAGGGCAGAGGAGCAAATGATTTTGCAGCCAGTGGATAAAACCGGCCTGGCTGCAAAATATTTGTAAATAGCTTTTATTGAACAGCATTACACCTGTGACGGAGGCGGATTAGTGTTGAACGGATCCTGGTAATTGGTTGATGGATCAAATGGTTTAGCACCACCCACAAACCCGGCGCCGGCAGGACCTAAATATGGATAGTTGCCAAAACCTAAAATCGGCAAAAAAATAAAGTGTAAAAATATAATACCAATCGTAAAACCAACGCCTTGGCCAAAACTCTTGCTCAGTAAATTAATTGCCCAAATTGCAAAAATAAAACTCGTGCATGGAAAGATAATAAGGAATAACCACCATATAGGTTTGCCAATGATCTCAAGAAGTACAATGGTACTGTAAATTGGGATAATGGATGCCCAACCAGGTTTACCGGCTTTTTCAAATATTTTCCACAGTCCAACAATAGAGATAATACTTGTAATTATTAATGGGACAATACATGCCATGAATATGGCAATAAATATTCCGGACGAGGCTGCTGATGAAGGATCGTAATCTTGCATTTGATTTTGGTTTAAGTGATTGTTTGAGTGTTTTTGATTACCCGCAAATTATAAAATATTTAAATAAAAATTAAACGCAACGCTTTTTTTATTACAAAGCAGGAATGACATTTTATTCATAATTTTGACCAGATGCAGAGAGAACAAATTTCGGTTTTTGATATGTTCAAGATAGGCATAGGGCCTTCCAGTTCACATACATTGGGCCCCTGGCGGGCGGCACAGCAATTTGTACATTCACTTGAACAACAAGCTGTTTTGCCCCTGGTTGAACAGGTAAAAATACTGCTTTACGGTTCGTTGGCTAAAACAGGTCGTGGTCATGGTACCGATATTGCCATACTATTAGGACTGAGCGGCGATGATCCGGTAACTTTTGAGGTTGATCAGATAACATCAAAAATTGGAGATATCACAGCAACCCATAAATTACAGCTTGGGGGCGTTCAAACCATTACTTTTTCGGTGGCTGATGATCTGCTTTTCCTGTTTAACGAAAGCTTGCCTTTTCATCCCAACGCGGTAACTTTTCAGGCTTTTCTGAATAATGGGAAGGCTGTTTCAGAAACTTATTACTCCATAGGCGGTGGCTTTGTGGTAAAAGAGGGTGGATCTAATCAGACCAAACAAGAGGTTGATTTGCCTTTCCCTATTGATACCGCTGCCGATCTGCTGCATTGGTGCATTAAAACTGGGCTAAAAATATCAGAAGTAGTGATGGAGAACGAACTGGCCTGGCGTATCGAGCAAGAAACCCGTAGTGGTGTGCTTAATATTTTCAAAGCCTTGAAAGAGTGCATTTATCGTGGCTGCCATACCACCGGACAATTACCGGGCGGTTTAAACGTGGCCCGGCGTGCTTTTAAACTCAACAGCAAATTAATAGGAAATAACACTTATACAAATTATGATGAATGGGTTGTAGCCATCCGTAAAACAGGCGAAAGTTTTAAAAATATACTGGATTGGGTAAGTTGTTTTGCGCTGGCTGTAAATGAGGAGAATGCCTCGTTTGGCAGAGTGGTTACGGCGCCTACCAATGGTGCGGCTGGTGTTATACCTGCAGTACTACAATATTACATAGTTTTTTGCGATGGTAATACAGATCAGCGTATCATCCAGTTTTTACTCACTGCTTCAGAAATTGGCAGTATCTTTAAAAAAGGAGCTACCATATCGGCAGCAATGGGTGGCTGTCAGGCCGAAATTGGGGTGTCATCAGCCATGGCCGCAGCAGCGCTTACCGAGTGTATGGGTGGCACGCAAAGACAGGTACTCATGGCTGCCGAAATAGCGATGGAGCATCACCTGGGCCTTACCTGTGATCCGATAGGCGGACTGGTGCAAATTCCTTGTATCGAACGCAATACCATGGGCGCTATCAAAGCCATAACAGCTTCGCAGCTGGCTTTGCAGAGTAATCCAGAAAAAGCTAAAGTGAGTTTGGATGCAGTGGTGAAAACCATGTGGCAAACCGCCCTTGACATGAACTCCAAATATAAGGAAACATCAGACGGGGGATTGGCTATCAACATCCCAATTAGCTTGCCGGAGTGTTAGCCCCGGCCCACTGAAGAGAGAGTAGCCCATCAAAAGCAGAGGGTGTCATGGTGATCAGGCCTCTGCGCTCAACCCTTCGACGGAGCTCAGGGTGACACCTCTCTTTTTTGAACATTATTTATTTGCTATGTTTTTAGGGCTATTATCTTTGTAAGGTGCACGGTCCCTGGCTTTGCATAATAAATCTTAAAAACTACAAGTTGCCGCGGGTTTTATTCCCTCTTTATCAACTGTTAAAACGGGTTTGTCATTTTTAAAGGTTACCACCCAAATGGTATCGTAATCATTATCAGGCCATTGCAGGTCTTTAACTTTTAGGCCGAGCTTTTTTAATATAGATGGGATCTCGTTATGTTCCCATACCACCAAAATGGTACCTTTTCGACCGGTGAGCTCCTCGGCTATGTCCTTCGTGTCCTCTTCTTCAAATACACTATTGATTGTTAAGTTATACTTAATGGCAAAAGGCGAAATGGTTTGAAACATGCGCGCCCGGGGAGTTGATTTACCCAAATGCAAGGCAGGGACGTAAACCCGATCGGGCAAACCGAATTTGGCTTTCAAAACTGCCGGTAGTTTTAGTGCCCGGTTTAAGCCAGTACATGACAGATTATCGCCATCGTCAGGTTTCTCGGCATGGCGGATAAAAATCAACTTCAAATTTTTGCTTTGCGCGTTTGACCTGCAATTGGTGAAGCAGATCACCAATAAGATCAAAGCAGGCAAAAAAGCAATTCTTTTTATCATAACTAACAATCTAAATCCCAAATCGAACATCCGAATTCCGAAATCAAAAGGGGCTTACTCCACACTTACAGTGAGGCCTTCCTGCTGCAGTATTTTACGGTAGATCTCCATTTCGGTAAATGAACCTTCCAATACCGCGCATTTGCCTTCGTTGTGTACCTTCCAGGCAATTTTTTCGGCTTGTGCTTCGGAGTAATCGAGATACTTCATCATGCAATGGATCACGTGATCAAAGGTGTTAAAATCATCGTTCCACAATATCAGGCGGTGAACTTCTTTAAGTCCTGCCAGTATCTCTTCGAGTGTGAGTGTTTCTTCCTGTGTTTCGGTTGGCATACGTAACTACAAATTTACTCAAAAACAATAATAAAAGTGTTAAAATTGTGTTTTATGGGCTTAAAAATCATGTTACAATATAGCGCCGATCAAAAACCCTAAACGCCCCAACCCAATGAAAAAAATCGCTCCTCATCTTATTTTAGTATGTACCTTACAGTTAATAACTACCGGTGTAATGCATGCCCAAACCGCGAAAAATGCCCAATCGACATTAAAAACCCCATCCGCACCGGTTACTATTGATGGTAACCTGAAAGACTGGGGCGATAGTTTGCGGTATTTCAACGACGAAAAAAAGATCAATTACACGCTGGCCAATGATCAAACTATGCTTTACGCTGCTATAAGGATCAGTGACCGTATGGATCAGATCAGGACTTTAAACGCGGGAATTACCTTGAGCATTGATACCAAGGGCAAAAAAAAGGAGAGCTTTTCCCTTACTTTTCCACTGGCCGATCCGGGAACGCCGCCAACATTTGGAAAACGGGATAACCCGGGCGGCGATATTACCAAAGAAGACCGTGATGAGCTGATACGTGAACGTGTAACCAAACTACGCAATATAAAAGTGGTAGGTTTTAAAGATATTGAGGGCGATATGATAACTACCTCAAACACCTATGGTATTAAAGCCGCTATTGATTATGATGCCGAAGGTAACCTGGTTTATGAGATGGCCATACCCTTACAGTTTTTTCATGCAGAGGACATCGCTAAAAATGAATGGGCATTTAACTTTAAAATAAACGGCTTACAAAGGGCCAAAGGTGATGGTGCCGAAAATCCCGATCATCAAAGCGGTGGCTTTGGGGCAGGTGGTGGCGGCGGAAGAGGCGGTCGTGGCGGTGGCGGAATGGGCGGTGGTGGTCGCGGCGGCAGAGGCGGTCGTGGCGGCGGAGCGGGTGCAGGCGGGGCGGAAAGCGGCCGCAGCGAATTGGCCAGATCTGTTGATTTCTGGGAGAAATTTTACCTGGCTAAGTAATAATTCAAGAGTTAAAATTCAAAAGTCAAAAAAACTGTTCTTCTGAAGCATCTAAAATAAGTAAAAAGTCAAAACCCGATATGGATTTTGACTTTTGACTTCGAATCTACTCTACCTTATATTTAAATACCTGCCGGCCCAGGTTGCCGTCAGCGTCAATACCTTCAATAATTACGCGGTAAGTACCTTTGGCATCGGCATTAAAGAAGGACATCGAAGCATTACCATCCTTATCGGTGATGATCTTAGGGTTCCAGTATATGGTCGATCGCAGATCCTGCATTTGTGCATTTGTTTTCGGGCCATCATATTGAGGCGAATAAAACTCCCGCGCTTTATAATATCCTTTAGGCGAGTAAGTAACTACGCCGGGAGCATAGCGATTATAAACGGACCCTTCGTCGCCACGTTTAGTAGTGATCACCAAAACTCCACCACCACCTCTGAAACCATATATGGCGGTATTGCCCACCGAACGTAAAACTTCAATACTGGCAATATCCGATACTACTATATTGTCCAGGTAGTCTGGTTCCATATAAATACCGTCGACCACTATTTGCATAGGGCCACCGCCACGGGTTGAATAGGGTTTGCCCCCGCGAAACTGTACTCCCAGGAGCCGGCCTTGTAGTATATTGGAAAGATTGCCGCCCATATTCTCCAGGTCTTTATAGGTTAAAACCTGGTCGGCATTACCTGCTCCGTTTAAGTTTGATGAATGTTTTACCGCGGTGGTACGGGTATCTTTTACAACCACCTCTTTTAGTACGATGGTATGGTTCCCTATACCATATTTTACCTGCTCATTGAATAATTTTTTGCTGTTCTGTAGATAAACCGAACGACCATCGCTAACATTTATCTGGATGTCGGCGGCATTTTTATTTTTTCCTACTGCTTGCGGAGCTATGTTATCCAGTTCTATCTCCAGGTTCTTACGATCCTTAGCCGTGCGGGCTTGCACTACAAATCTGATGCTATCCCTAAATACCAGGTTATTGAAAGTGAATTTACCCTGGGCATCAGCTATAGTATCTAAAATGAATACGCCGCCGGCAGTAGTAAATAGTGTTACCTTACCGTTAGGTACCGGTTTGCCACCAAATGTTTTTAAATGCCCGGTTACCTGTAATGTTTTTTCGGGTTGATAAACCACAGGAGGGAAGGTATCGTTGATCACCTGTTTCCATTCAAATCTGCGGTAGCCCTGGGTAAGCATCAATACGTCAAGATCGGCTTTGGTTTTAGCGCTTTGATCTGCAAAATAATAACCGGGTTTTTCTATATAGCCTTTCAGGTCGGAGCTTAGTAATATGTTCGAAAAAATACTTTCTTCCGTAGTTTCATCAACCGGTACTTTTGACAGATCGATAACTGAGGCTGAAAAGCTGCCGATAATGGGCTTGTCATCTTTGTCTTTCGCATTCAGACTAATGGTTACTTTTTCGCGAGGTGCAAATTGCTGCTTAGGTGCCGAAACCGATAATTTAAGGTGATCTGGATTTTGAATAAATACAACACGCTCATTCAATGGTTCGCCACTGGCCGAAAACAAAGTGAACTGCACAATGCCCGACGGGAATTTGCTCTTTGGAATAACGGCCCTGAATGTTTTACTGTTATCGGAACTTTTAGCGGCATAATAAATTTCACCGCTGCTTTGCGCTACCAGCATCAGGCTTCCGGCAGCTGTAGTGCTTTGTGCAATACCCGATCCGGGTAATATTTTTGCTACCACGTTATCATCAGCAGAATTGTCAATGTTTAAAACATAGGCGTTATCAACCGCTTTAGGCAGGTTAAAATCAGCCGTGGATCCATCAGCAAATATGACATGGGCTTTATAAGTTTTGCCACTCATGGGTGTTAAGTTAAACACGCCCATGCCCAGGTGGGTACTGTTAAATGTAGCTACTGTTTGGTTTTGGTCATCCACAACCGTACCTTTTACATCAACACCAAGGCCATCGGCTCCAACGGCCTTAAAAGCTACTTTTGAACCGGCATCATTTACCAGGGTGCCGCTTTCCGGAAAAAATTGTACATCTACTTTAGCAGATACCGCTTTAATGGGCACTACCTTGGTGATCAACTTTTTATCGATGAGTTTGATATTGGCAATAATGTTACCGGTGGCTGCCGGGTTTGGAGTGGTATTAAGAAATGAGGCAGTTAAATCGCCTTTATCATTGGTTAAGCCCTTGCCTTTAGAAACTGTTTTGCCATTCAATTCAACGCGGTAGCTTACTTCATTACCGGCATATGGCGATCCGTTTGCATCGGTAAAATTGATCAGGGCATTTACCTTTTGTTTTCCATTTTGTTCACCGTAAGTATACTCGGTTCTGGTGAAAACCGTATTACCGATGCCTTTGGATATAGTGATGGTTTTATCATAAAAATAGGCATCGCCAGCGTTGCGCATCCAATTGGTATAGGCTCTTATGCGGTAGTTACCATCCTGCATCGTATCTGGCAGGGCAAAATCGCCATAAGCTATGCCACTGGTGAGTGGAAGTTTAATGCTGCGCTTTACTGAATCATCTTCGCCGATCAGATCGACATTTAAAATTTCGCTATAAGCGGATAGCTGGTGCTTGCTGCCAATGGTTACGTAAGCCTTAAACCAGATGTCGTCGCCAACGGCATAGTAAGGTTTGTCCAGATGGAGGTAAACTTTTTCCTGCGGATGTTCGGCACGCCACTTATAAAGCTGGTCGACCAGTTTACCGAGCAGATCATCGCCTGGGCCGGTAAAACCGAAAATTGCGGTAGCAATCACCGTTATCAACAAGCCGACAGATACTTTTTTGAATGTTATCATGGTAAATAAAGTTTAATCTACACAAAATATCTAATCAGGCGATGAGTTGTGAGGTTTTAGGTTATATGTAAGATTAATGTACGATGCAATTAAGCCATATCCAAAGCTTAATTTCACTTTGACCTACCCCAATAACAATGGTTTAATCGTTCTGAAAAAAAATCGTTTAAAATTTATTCTTCCACATCATGCTTTCAACCGGGCGTGTAGTAGGATTATTATATTTAGCGTTGCTTTTGGTGTTGTACCTGGTTTCAATATCGCCTTCAACCACAAAATAAATCAGTTGACCAATAGGCATACCTGCATAAATACGTACAGGCTGGGCGCATGAAATTTCAAGCGTCCAGGTATTGCAGAAACCTACGTCGCCTTTGCCTGCGGTAGCATGTATATCAATCCCTAACCTGCCGGTACTTGATTTTCCTTCCAGGAAGGGTACATGACTGTGGGTTTCAGTATACTCCATGGTAACTCCAAGGTAAAGCGTATTAGGCTGCAGGATAAATCCTTCTTTGGGGATCTCAAAACCATCAATCTCGTTATGCAGTTTGGCATCCAGTACCCTGTCGCGGTAAGTGGCCAGGTGCTTGCCTAAATGAACATCGTAGGAGTTGGTGCCCAGGCATTCGCGTTTAAAGGGTTCAATAATAATACTTCCTTTTTCAATTTCTTCGAGAATGCGCTTATCTGATAATATCATGGTAGGGCCTAAATTAAAAATTTGATTTGAAGATTTGGTAATTTGAAGATTTGAAAATGAAATAAATAAAGGTATCGATACCCAATTTCAAATCTTTCCAATCTTGTTTATTTTCAAATAACCCAACTCCTTCCATTTTCAAATCTTCAAATTACCAAATCTTCAAATTGATATATTTTTAATTAAATTTATTTGACATAAGTTTGCTACCTATTTTGCAATTTTACTTATTATGGCTATAGCATACAGGCAGCGTATCGACGATGATACCGAATTTGCGCTCTGGAAAATCGAAGAAGAGGCTGACGACCTGTATAAACAACTACAACTTGACGAGGACGAAAAAGCTTACGTTGAAAAACTAAGCAATGGCAAGCGCCACCTGCATTGGCTGGGTACCCGTGTGCTGCTCCGCAAAATGTTGCATACCGACGAATATATTGATTGCAAAGTTGATGCCCATGGCAAACCCTACCTGGTGAACCTGCCCTATCATATTTCGCTGAGCCACTCTTTTGATTATGCCGCCGTGATGATCAGCAAAACACATAAAGTTGGGATAGATATTGAACTGATAAAACAAAAAGTTGAACGCATAGCAGGTAAATTCTTACGGCCTGATGAAATGAGCTTTATTATTAACGATGAGCACAAAATTGAACAGCTTTACGTTTGCTGGTGCGCCAAAGAGGCTATTTACAAATGCAATGGTGAAAAAGAGGTATCATTTGCGGATAACATTTTTTTAGATCCTTTCAGCTTTAATACGCGGGGCGAACTAAGCGCCCGCCTGCATAAAAACAATATCAACCTGGATTATATCGTAAGTTACATGCAGTATGAAGGTTACATGATAGGCTACGTAAAGGGACAAATGTAATGAAGAACAAAAAAGTATTTTTTCAGGACTGGGGTTTGATAGATTATCAGCAGGCCTGGGATAAGCAGGAGGAGTTATTTGCTGCTTCGGTAAAAACCAAATTGAATAACCGCAACAGCGAGCTAGCTTATGAAGCTGCCGCCAAAACACCTGTGTCAGCCGGCACTTACGAGCCTTTTGAGCCCGGGGAAACTTTTAACTACCTGGTGTTTTGCGAACACCCGCATGTGTATACGCTGGGAAAAAGCGGGAAACCTGAGCATTTATTGCTTGATGATAATGGGCTGAAAGAAAAAAACGCGGTTTATTATAGCATTAATCGTGGCGGGGATATCACCTATCATGGGCCGGGCCAGATTGTATCTTACCCGATACTTGACCTTGATAATTTTTTTACCGACATACACTTATACTTACGCACACTGGAAGAAGCAGTTATTTTAACTTTAGCAAATTATGGCTTAAAGGCTGGTCGTTACCCGGGTTATACCGGTGTTTGGTTTGACGCCGATAATGAAAACGCCCGCAAGATATGTGCGATGGGTGTGCGCTGCAGCCGCTGGGTAACCATGCATGGACTGGCTTTTAACGTTAATGCCGATCTGGATTATTTTAATAATATTGTACCCTGTGGTATCGATGATAAGGCCGTAACCTCTATGCAAAAAGAGTTAGGCCGCGAAGTTGATATAAATGAAGTAAAAGAAATCCTTAAACATCATATTTCCGTATTGTTTGATATGGAGATGTTATAATGAAAGCATTATTTTTAGTTTTATTATCGATAGGTACCTTATCGGCCTGCACAAAAACAGCATCGATGTCATATACACCACAAGCTCAGCCACCTATTCCTATAATTGATACGTTAAGCTACCTGGCTCTTGGCGATTCATATACTATTGGCCAATCTGTAGATGAGCATGATGCCTTCCCCTACAAACTTGCAGGGCAGTTGCCCGGACATAAAATAACCGGCCCAACCATTATAGCCCGAACCGGCTGGACAACCCAGCAATTAATATCGGCTATTGACGGCAGCGACATCAAAGACAAAACCTACGACATGGTAACCTTGCTTATCGGCGTGAACGATCAATATGGCGGGGGCAGTCAGGCCGATTATCGTGTTAAGTTTGTACAGGTTTTAAATACCGCCATCAAATTGGCCAAAGGCAATACCAGGCATGTTTTTGTATTATCTATACCCGATTATGGGGTAACACCCTTTGCCCATGGCGACGATGCGCGCATTGGTAAAGAGATCGATCAGTTTAATGACATTAACCGGCAGGAGAGCGCCAACGCGGGCGTTAATTATATCGATATTACACCCATATCTAAACTGGCTGCCAACAATTCCTCACTTATTGCTAATGACGGCTTGCATCCATCCGCCACGATGTACCAGATGTGGGTTGATAAACTGAAACCGGTTGTTTTAAGCGCCCTGGAAAAGAAATAAGAAATGATATTTCAATAAAAAGGTGCACCAAACGGCGCACCTTTTTTATTTTATGGAATAATAATGATTATCCTACCAGGTAATTCCAACCGTAAGTATCAGGCGCGTTACCATATTTAATGGCATCAAGCGTTGTTAAAACTTTTTGAGAGAACTCACGTGTTTTTGGATCGCTCAGCAAATACTCTTCGCCATCAACACTTATTGAACCTACCGAAGCTATAGTGGCGGCAGTACCGGCCCCAAAGGCATCAGTCAGTTTGCCGTTTTTGGCCCCTTCAATAATTTCGGCTACAGATACTTTGCGTGTTTCAACCGGGATGCCCCATTCTTTAGCTAAAGCAATAACGGTATCACGGGTTACGCCATCCAGTATAGTGTCTTTTGCTTCGGCAGTGATCAGTACACCATCCAGCAGGAACATGGCATTGGCAGCGCCCATTTCTTCAATATATTTATGTTCTTTGGCATCGGTCCAAATCAATTGATCAAAACCTTCTTCGGCTGCTTTACGTGCTGGTAGCATAGATGATCCGTAGTTACCTGCCGCTTTGGCAAAGCCCATGCCGCCTTCGGCGGCGCGGGTATAGTGCGTTTCGATCTTCACGCGCAGTGTTTTTGAAAAATATGGTCCAACGGGGCCTGCAATTACCATATATTTATAGGTAGCAGACGGATTTACGCCCAGGAACGGATCGGTAGCGAACATGAATGGGCGGATGTACAAAGAATGATTTGCTTTGGCAGGCACCCATTCGCGGTCGATATCAACCACGGCGGCCATGCTTTGTAAAAATATTTCTTCGGGGAGTGTCGGCATGCACAAGCGCTCGGCCGATTTGTTTAAACGGATAGCGTTTTTGTCCGGACGGAAAATGGTTACTTTTCCATCGGCATGTTTGTAAGCTTTTAGCCCTTCAAAAAATGCTTGTCCGTAATGCAGTGCAGAAATAGCCGGACTAACCCCAATCTCGCCGTACGGAATGACCTGCAGGTTCTTCCATTCACCATCAGCATAATCGGCCACAAACATGTGGTCAGAAAATGTTTTTCCGAATGGTAAGTTGTCAAAATCCGTTTCAGCTAAACGGGAATGTGCGGTTTTGGTGATCTTGATGTCCAGCGTCTCAGTCATGGCCTTATGTGTTTATAATTTAGAAAATGGCAAGTTAGGAATTTTTTTATGTACTTGCGATAAGGAATTGATAGTTAGACCAATTTTGGGGGATTGTTGCATATTATAGACATAATTGTTTTAATAATTCTATCGATTCCAATGGAATTAAAGGATAACATTTTGCAGCAATAACTGAGAGCGTATCTTGCAAATACCCTTCTGATGTGTACTTTGACAAAGATGGAAACACTTTTCTTAACTTTGTTTCAAGTTCATCATGACCCTGCATATTGACGAACCACTTAGGTATCGATACTCTTTTTTGATTGTAGTAGAAAATATCTATATATTGATCAGACTTTAACGCAGGAAAAACGTCTTCTATCTTTTTTATATACCAGTTCCAAACCTCTTGTAGTCTTTCATTGGATTCATTTGATAAATTATACTGATTATAAGTGTCATCGAAATTAAGCTCTGATCTAATATTATTCGCCCCGTTTGATTCTAAAAACAGAACAGATAGATAGATTGCATCATAAAGAAAATTTTCAACTGAATATCTACGCTTTTCCCCATGAACAAATACTTCATTTGAGCTACTGTTTTTGCCATCCCAATCAATTATTCCGTAAGCGCTATTTACCCCTCCTTCTCTTAATTTTAATACGGTCGATTTAACCCAATCACAATTACCTTTGCCCATTTCATTTGAAATAAAGTAAAGTTTGAATGTTAACTTTTCTTCAGCGTTAACTTTGTTAAAAAGTTTTTGAAAGTAAGTGACGTCGGTTGGGCTTTCTAAAAGGATTTGTTTGTGATTTCTATAATCAATACTTAGGGTCGGAATCTTCCCTGTTAAGATTTCGAGAGCCGAGTCTTTTGATATTTGTTTGAGAGAACAGGAAGGCGTATTAGCCATTTCATAAATACAATCTTCAGGAGCTAAAGCAACTGTTGAAGGGGAGTGGGTTGTCATGATAACCCGGATGCCAAGCTTATTGACAAAGGATTTGTAGAGTACATCAATGAGCAACTTTGACATTTCAGGATGTAGATAAGCGTCCGGTTCATCCAAAACTATAAGCTCTGGGAATTTTAAATCGGTTTCATAATATTTTTGAGTGAAAAGCTTTAACACCAAACCAATTATTACTTTTTCACCGCTTGAAAGATCATCAAATAATACAATTTCATTCACCCCTTCTTTTTGAAAATTCAGTTCAATTCTAATGCTTTCAGAATAATCTTCTATTTTATAAGTTTTAACTTTTAAAGGGATATCATTTTCTCTTAATATGGTATTTACTAAATCCCAAGGCGCAGGAAATTTAGTCTCAAATTCCGACTCATTTAAGACAGCGTTTGTTTCACCAAATCTTTCATTTCTGTAGCTTAGACGGTCATTATCATATCTACGTTTTAAATAATTGAAAAATATTGTTTCAACTTGGGACTCAAACATATCGGAACTGTCAATGTATTTTTCAAGTATTGGCGTGGTAAAAAAATCGTCTCTTTCGAGATCGTCAATATGTTTTTTTTTGTGGCCTTTTATTTGAGATAATATGTTAAATAAGGTGATATCGGCTTTAAGCGAATTCTTAAACAACTCAGTTAAATTGTTTTCAGGTTTAGAAGGTATAAATCTTATAGCTACTGGTGGATTCTCACTCAACAGGTTTTCCATGAAATTTTTCAAATCAGGAATTCTTAATAATTCAATAATCTGTGATTGTTCAAAATTTATGAAATCTGCTAAAGAGACATCGCTTTCAATTAATGTGTTATAAAGCTTTTTACGCTCTTTTTTAATATTTTCAAAGGAGGTATAATAAGGCCCTATTTTTTTTTTGAAAATATCAATAGTAGCTGGGCCGTTCGATTTATATAATAAATCACTAACCTGAACAGTTGTTAAATGGGGATTAAAACTTAATTTAAATTCAGTATTTTGGTTGGATACTGGTTTTAGTGATTCGTTTATACAGTAAACTAACTGACTTTTGCCTGTTCCGTTTTTACCTGTGATTACAGTGAAGTTCGACAAATCATCACTTTCAAAAGAAGTAAGAGACTTGTATTTACCAGTAAAGTTTATTTTCATTGTGATTTAGGTTTATACGGCTTTTAAATCGGCAAATTGTAAATAAATATAAAGAAGACTGAAGTTTTCAAGACTTCGTAAGTCTAAAAATTAACGCTTTATTTGAATATTTAAATTTTCTTTATTAATAATCTTTCCTCCTAATCCTAATTCGAGGCTTCCTCCCTCCATTACCCAATTTTCCACTTCATCCGAAATTCGCCAAAATCCATCTATTTTCTTGAGTTTTTTATCTATATGTCTTGATATTTTCGCTGCCCACTTTTTATGCTCGTTTCTTAATTGCTCGTCCTCGACCCAGCCAGCTTTATAAAAAATGCGTCCGGGAGAAATAAGGGATGACGTTCTTTTACAATCTCTAAATTCTATGATAGGATCTTTATAATAATCAAATGAAAATCGACCTTTATTAATTCCACTGTTTAAAATTGAAACTTTCGGTTCCTGAAACTTATTTTTGAACCAAAAAGTTAGCATCCCAGATTCTTGCATTTTTGTCATGTTTTTGATGGCCTGCGGATACTCATTTTCAAAGGACCAGCCATTGAAAATCTCGATTTCATAAGTT
The DNA here is from genome assembly GCF_048565145.1 of Mucilaginibacter sp. NFX135. Taxonomy (NCBI): domain Bacteria; kingdom Pseudomonadati; phylum Bacteroidota; class Sphingobacteriia; order Sphingobacteriales; family Sphingobacteriaceae; genus Mucilaginibacter; species Mucilaginibacter sp. NFX135. The sequence continues at coordinate 5,589,574 of NZ_CP183412.1, read as the reverse complement.
TCCAAAAGAGAATTTAAAATATTAAGAGTTTCATTGGAGTTTAGGAAGAAGTTTAACTGGCTCATTTTATGAAAGGCATTTAGATATGACGAAGTTATTAAAACTTTGCAAAGCCATAACTAAAGCGTCATTGTGAGGTACGAAGCAATCTCCGACATACAGAGTCGCTCTGTATAGTATAGAGATTGCTTCGTGCCTCGCAATGACGCGATGGATTAGTAGAAGATTTAGAGGGGGTTACACCGTCAACTTCTTATACTTGATCCTTTTTGGCGCTATATCACCCAAACGTTTTTTGCGATTTTCCTCATAGTCGCTGTAATTTCCTTCAAAGAAGTAAACCTGCGAGTTGCCTTCAAAAGCCAGGATGTGCGTACAAATGCGATCCAGGAACCAGCGGTCGTGACTGATCACTACGGCACAACCGCCAAAGTTTTCCAGGGCTTCTTCCAGTGCGCGCAATGTATTTACGTCGATATCATTGGTGGGCTCATCCAGCAGCAATACGTTTGACCCTTTTTTCAAAGTGATGGAAAGGTGTACCCGGTTACGCTCACCGCCTGATAGTACGCCTACTTTTTTCTGCTGATCGGCACCGTTAAAGTTGAACTTGGATACATAGGCCCTGGAGTTAAGTGGTTTGTTGCCTACCATAATGGTTTCCAGTCCGCCGGTTACGTTTTCCCAAACAGATTTGTTAGGATCAAGGTCGTCATGCAATTGGTCAACATAGCCTAATGCGACGGTTTCGCCTACACGGAAAGTACCCGCATCCGGCTGATCCTGCCCGGTGATCAAACGGAATAAGGTAGTTTTACCTGCGCCGTTTGGTCCGATGATCCCAACGATACCTGCCGGAGGCAAGGAAAAACTCAGGTTATCAAACAATAATTTATCGCCGTATGATTTACTTACGCCATTGGCCTCTATCACCACATTACCCAAACGCGGGCCTGGCGGGATAAAGAGCTCCAGCTTTTCTTCGCGCTCTTTAGTTTCTTCCGATGCCAGTTTTTCATAATTACCTAAACGGGCCTTCGATTTGGCGTGGCGGCCTTTCGGTCCCATGCGCACCCATTCCAGTTCGCGTTCCAATGTTTTTTGGCGTTTGCTTTCGGTTTTATCTTCCTGCGCCAGGCGTTTGGCCTTTTGGTCGAGCCATGACGAGTAGTTGCCTTTCCATGGGATACCCTCGCCACGATCCAACTCCAGGATCCATCCCGCCACATTATCCAGGAAGTAACGGTCGTGCGTTACGGCAATCACGGTACCTTTATATTGTTGTAAATGCTGCTCCAACCAGTCAATCGATTCGGCATCCAGGTGGTTGGTAGGCTCATCCAGCAGTAAAACATCTGGTTCTTTCAGCAAAAGACGACACAATGCCACCCTGCGGCGTTCACCACCCGACAGTACCGAAATTTTGGTGTCAGGCTCGGGACAGCGCAGTGCATCCATGGCACGTTCCAGCTTGGTATCCAACTCCCATGCATTCACGGCATCTATCTGATCCTGCAGTTCGCCCTGGCGGGCCATCAGCTTATCCATTTTATCAGCATCACTGTAATATTCTTCCAGGCCAAATTTCTCGTTGATCTCTTCGTACTCCTTTAATAGGGCTGTAGTTTCGGCAACGCCTTCTTCTACCACCTCGCGCACGGTTTTTTCCGGGTCGAGCTCAGGTTCCTGGCTCAGGTAGCCTACGGTATATCCCGGCGAAAAAACAACTTCGCCTATATTGGTTTTATCAATGCCTGCTATAATTTTTAATAACGACGATTTACCCGAACCGTTTAAACCGATAACGCCGATCTTGGCACCATAAAAAAACGAGAGGTAAATGTTTTTTAAAACTGTTTTTTGCGGAGGGTAGACCTTACTAACCCCAGCCATTGAAAATATGATCTTTTCGTCTGCCATATAATTGATTAAAAAAGAAATTCAAATATGGTTAAAATTGGCGGATTCCCCGAAAAAAGGCGACGGATATCCTATTTTTGAATTAAGTATTCAGCATCAGGCTGCTTGCACATACTTGTTAAATAATTATTGCGTTTAAACATAAACAATACAGCAACTGTTGGGGTTGTTTTTACGTATATCATATAGGCAGTGTGGGAATTGTTGCAATGCCTAAATGTCATGCTGAATGACGAAATTACCAGTTATAACCGGCTTGCCATGAAAAAATGTTAATATGTTTAAACTATTTTGAATTTTTTGTATCAAACAGGTGTATTTGATTTGTATATTGTAAAATAATTCAGCTATTTGTTGAATTTTTTAATAAAAGTTGCATAATAAAGCTAAACTTTAATAGCTTGCGTATCATATCAATGTCTGTTTCTGCAAACCATTAAATGTTGGCAATATTGTTGATAAATGTTAAGTCAAGCGTCGTGGTTTGTAAAAACAAAATTAATAGATTAGGACGTTCATAAATAGAAAGGTATATATGGAAGCTAAATTTTCGCCGAGGGTTAAAGATGTTATTCAATATAGCAGGGAAGAGGCTTTACGCCTGGGGCACGACTATATCGGGACTGAACATCTTTTACTGGGGCTTATCCGGGACGGTGACGGTGTTGCAATTAAATTGCTGAAAGGTTTAAACGTTGATACAGCTAAACTGCGCCGTGCCGTTGAAGATGCCGTAAAAGGAACTATTGGAACAAACGTACATATTGGCAGTATCCCATTAACTAAACAAGCCGAGAAAGTACTAAAGATAACTTATCTTGAAGCCAAGATATTTAAAAGCGATGTAATTGGAACTGAGCACCTGTTGCTGTCTATACTTCGCGATGAAGATAATATTGCTTCGCAGATACTGATGCAGTTTAATGTAAACTACGAAGTATTTAAAGGTGAAGTTGAATCGCACAAAAATGATGTAACTGACGAAATGCCCGGCTCACCAACCGGCGGCGACGACGACTTTAAAGAAGAAGAAGCCTTTAGCCAGCCTAAAAAGGTATCGGACATTAAATCAAAAACACCGGTGCTTGACAACTTTGGCCGCGATTTGACCCGTGCCGCCGAAGATGGAAAGCTTGACCCTATTGTTGGTCGCGAAAAAGAGATCGAAAGGGTATCGCAGATCTTATCACGCCGTAAAAAGAACAACCCTATATTAATAGGTGAACCGGGTGTTGGTAAATCGGCCATTGCCGAAGGTTTGGCATTGCGTATAGTTCAGCGTAAAGTATCACGTGTGTTGTTTAACAAACGTGTGGTTACGCTTGATCTGGCTTCATTGGTTGCCGGTACCAAATACCGTGGCCAGTTTGAAGAGCGCATGAAAGCAGTAATGAACGAATTGGAAAAATCACCTGATGTTATTTTATTTATTGATGAGATACATACTATAGTAGGTGCTGGTGGTGCTTCGGGCTCGCTTGATGCCTCCAACATGTTTAAACCTGCTTTGGCCAGGGGCGAAATTCAATGCATTGGCGCAACTACTTTAGATGAGTACCGTCAGTACATCGAAAAAGATGGCGCTTTGGATCGTCGTTTCCAGAAAGTAATGGTTGAACCGGCTACTCCTGTTGAAACTATCGAGATCCTGAACCGCATTAAAGAAAAATACGAAGAGCACCATGGTGTAACTTACACCCCGGAAGCTATCAATGCCTGCGTTAACTTAACTACCCGTTATATTACCGACAGGTTTTTGCCAGACAAAGCTATTGATGCTTTGGACGAATCGGGCTCACGTGTTCACTTAACCAATATCCACGTACCACAAAACATACTGGATATTGAGCAAAAGATTGAGCAGATCAAGATCGAGAAAAACAAGGTTGTTCGCAGCCAGAAATACGAAGAAGCCGCTCAGCTACGCGATACTGAAAAGAATCTGTTAGTTGAATTGGATCAGGCTAAAGCATTATGGGAAGCTGAAACAAAATCAAAACGTTACACCGTAACCGAAGATAATGTTGCCGAAGTAGTATCCATGATGACTGGTATCCCTGTACAAAGGGTAGGCCAGGCCGATAGTCAGAAATTGTTGCACATGGCCGATACCGTTGGCAGCAAGATCATTGGTCAGGAAGATGCCATCAAAAAGTTAACCCGTGCTATTCAACGTACACGTGCGGGATTGAAAGATCCTAAAAAACCTATCGGTTCATTTATTTTCTTAGGCCCAACAGGTGTTGGTAAAACAGAGCTTGCTAAAGAGCTTGCCCGCTTTATGTTTGATACCGAAGACGCGCTGATACAAATTGATATGAGCGAGTATATGGAGAAATTCGCGGTATCACGTTTGGTAGGAGCGCCTCCGGGCTACGTAGGTTATGAAGAAGGTGGACAGCTGACTGAAAAAGTGCGCCGTAAACCTTATGCGGTTGTATTGCTGGACGAGATCGAAAAAGCTCACCCTGATGTGTTCAACATCCTGTTACAGGTATTGGACGAAGGACAGCTGACCGACTCATTGGGCCGTAAGGTTGATTTCAGGAACACCATCATCATTATGACCTCGAACATCGGTGCCCGCCAGTTGAAAGACTTTGGCCAGGGTGTAGGTTTCAGCACTAATGCTAAAACCTTACAGGCCGATACACACTCACGCGGTGTGATCGAAAATGCTTTGAAACGTGCTTTTGCACCGGAGTTTTTGAACCGTATTGATGATGTGATCGTGTTTAACTCATTGGGTAAAGACGAGATCTTCAAAATTATCGATATTGAACTGGCGTTCCTGTTTAGCCGTGTTAACGGTTTAGGTTTCAAAATTGAGCTGACCGAAGCTGCTAAAGAGTTTATTGCCGACAAAGGTTATGATTCGCAATTTGGTGCACGTCCGTTAAAACGTGCTATCCAAAAATATCTGGAAGATCCAATTGCCGAAGAAATACTGAAAGGTGAACTGAGCGAAGGCGATATCATGGCGGTTGACTATGATAAAGAAGCTGGCGAGATCAAGATCATCGATAAAAAAGGCGAAAGCAAAAAACCAGAACAGGAAGAGCAGAAATAATTGTTTCTGCTTTCAGATAATCAAAACCCGGCCGCAAGCCGGGTTTTTTGTTTTATAAATTATTTGGTAGTCACAATAGGTTCATAATCTACAGGTAGCATTTCGGCAAAGCGGTATGATGTCCAGTCGCCTTCAAAAATGATGCTGCGCGGGTTGCGGATAATGCCGTTGTTGTCAAAAAAAGCATAAGCCTCATGCTCATCCAGTGTGGTTATGGATGTGGCAACATCAGCTACATCGGGTGTACGTTGGGGGTTGCTACTGGCTTTTTTGTTATACATAACATACAGGCAATCATTAAAACTCAGCGCGAATAGGCCAGGCTGATCGGTGCGTTTGGCAAAGGTGTTTACATCAAGCGGCTGCCTGATCAGGGTTTGCAGGTATTTGTTCTTATCCTCAAATGAGCCGCCCTTATATTCGGGATTAGGTTTGCGGATAAGTCTTAAAGCCTCAAAACCTTCTTGCAGCAGTTGGTTGGTAATAATGCTGCGCAGAAAGTGCATCGGCGAGCCCAGGTAGGCAGTTTGTCTTTTCTTTTTCCACCTGCGTATTTTTGAATTGCTGCCCGCCATTTCTTCAAATACAGATATGCCATCATAATACAAAAAACCCCGATTAGTATTATAAGTAAATTGGTTGAGCTTATATTTTATTTTATAACCGAGGGCTTTATTCTCTATTTCCAGGAAATCATAAGATGAAGCCTCAAGCGTATGTGTTTTAGCATCGTAATCGAAGCTGAGCAAATCAGGGTTCAGTATCTTACATTGCGCCGCGTTGGCTGATGTACCCAGAAACTGGCGTTTAAACAGGTCATAATATTTTCCCCAATCGAGGTTGGGCTTAATTTTTACCTCGTTAAGCTCAATAGTTTTGGGGATCAAACCAATTTCAGGTAGCACAAGGTTATTATTCACCAGGCTGACAGCTTTACTATAAGTTTCATAACCGACCACAGATATGATGAGGTCATATTGGCCCGGTCGCACATTGGTAAGGATGAAGGAGCCATCGGCAGCAGTTTTGTTGCCTACGCTTGCATTGTTTAAAAATACACTGGCATCGGATATCGGTTTTTTGTCGTTAAGATTGATCACTTTGCCACTAATTTTTAACTGAGCAAAACAAAACGACGGAAATAAGAGTATTAATAACAACAGGAACTTCTGCATATCTAAAATTAAACTAAAAAGTTAGTTTAATAAAGTAAAATTTCTATTACTTTATAGAATTACAGAGTTATTATGCTATAAAAATAAAATAACCAAAAAAGCGTTAAACCTTTTAATGACATTTGCGTCTTTACTAAATATCAACAATCAATACATTCATTTATGAAAAAAATCTTGACTCTCGTTTGCTGTACTATTTTACTGGCAGCAACATCTTGTACAAAAAAGTATGTAACGCCAGGTGCTAAGACAGTTTTTACAAACATCACTGCCGATATGTGGCACGTAGATAATAGTAGTGCCCAAGGTTCTGTGCATGGCTATACCGTAGATGTACCCGTACCAGATATTACTGATTATTATAATGATAATGGAGCTGTATTGGCTTATATCGATTATGGTGATGGCTCATATGAGCAAATCCCTAATGTTTATGATAATGTCACTTTTAGGGTTACTTATTATACCGCGGGCCATTTATACATTGATGCGCAGAGTTCAACTGGAGCTGTTCCTGCAAATCCAGGTGCTCTTAAACTTAAATTAGTTTTGGTTCCTTAACCATTAGCCGAAAAAATTTCAATAAATAAAAAAAGCTTCCTGGTGAGGGCACTGAAAAAGTAATACAATAATAAAGATCACTAAAGGCGATCAAGAGAAAGGCAACTTTTACTTGGTCGCTTTTTTTGTTTTGATTATTTTGCGGAGGTAATTCATTGAGGCTGATATGGGCCAATTTTGGTGCTGGAGGATGGCTAATCATCTCTGTTCAAGGGTTTTAAGCTATCAGTTTGATGATCCTTTTCAGATTGACTGTGAAGATAGCCAATGCACCCTGCATCTGCATATTTTCAATGCCATAGGCTATCGCCCGGTCGTAACCATGAACGTTTTTTAGCTCACTGTTCTTGGCTTCGATCTTATATCTGTGTTTGATGCCCGCTTTATATTCTTCCGTTTCCTGGAAAGCCATTTGCCCAAGGTGTGTGTCTGATTTGATACTGACCGAATAAGTCTTCGTTTTTGCCCCGGGTTTATAACAGTTTTCTCTCAATGGGCAGACTTTGCATTTTTCAACATCAAAGTAATAGGTATGTACTTGATTCGTACCGGTGTGTTTTTTGCCTCCGCGCGATTTCCTAATGGATAGGTGCCCTGCCGGGCAGACGAACATATCAGCATCTTTGTTGAAATCGAACTTGTCTTCTTCTTTTCTGCCCCCCTGAGTGATGGATGGGTTTAGTTTAGCCACCATCTTGATATCTTGTTCGCCTGTCATTTCAAGATTTTCTTTTCCCGAATAAGCCGAATCGCCGATGATCGTTTCTACTTCAATGCCATTTTGCTGGCTGATCTTCAAAAGTTTGGAAAGTTCCGGGCCGTCTCCCTTTTCACCAGATGTGACCACCGCAGCGGTAATAATGCGTTCTTCGGTCATCGCCAAATGGGTCTTGTAACCAAAGAAAGAGCTATCAGCCGATTTGTGGCCTGTTTTGGCATCCTTGTCTTTGGATAACGTATAGTGCTCCTGCGTATCTGCCACCGTCTCCTTCAACAGGTTCAGCTTTTCTTTTACCGCAGGTATCTGGCTTAACGGCCCATCGGCTTCAATATACTTTTCCAATGCACTACAATAGGCCAGTTCTTTTTCCAATTCGCCCGTGGTGTTCTTTTCCGGCATACCGGCCTTCATATCTTCATCTATGGCATACACCGCTTTGCGGAGCAGCTTTGAACGCTCCCGTAATACCTCCAATGCTGAATAGGGATTTGACCTTGACAGGGAATGCGTGGCATCGACGATAATGGACTTGGAACGGATGATCCCTTTTTCAATGGCTATTGCGACTGTTTTATTGATGAGCAGGTTTAACAGATCATTATCCTTTAGTCGCAGCTTTCTAAACTTGGTCAATGAACTGGGATCGATAACCCCTTCCTCGGGCGACATATCCAGGAAATATTTGAAGGACATATCATACTGCGAACGTTCCACCACATCAACATCTGAAACGGTGTAGACCGTTTTCAATAGCAGATATTTGAACATCCGTACAGGACTTTCTGCTGTCCTGCCATTATTAATGCAATACTTACTAACCAGTTCATCATAGATAAAGGTAAAATCGACCAGGTCATTGATCTTCCGCAAAAGATTGTCTTTCGGAACGATCAGATCGTATAACCCTGAATATGCACTGAACTGGATCTGCTGTTGTTGAATAAGCATCTTGGTATCTTTCTTTCGACACTTTAAGATACAAAAAATGGGGCAGAAAAACTAAATTTTCTACCCCTATAGCCTAAATGGACTTTTTCAGTGCCCTCGTATTTCAGGGAGCTTTTTTATTATTTATTGAAGCTGTTCTGTTTTTAATGAAAGTAAAGGTCAACCTCCCGGTTGCTAACTACTGTAGTGTGCTGCCCAACATCGGTTACAACGTTATAAGGAATAAAATTCAGGTTGGCTACGACAGGCCTTCTGCCACCACCTGTTAATACCTGAATATTCGTCATCGCGCATACACCATTCGGATAGTTTGAAGATTGTTGCATATTATAAGCTTCCATGGTTTCAAATATATACTGCATCTCTGGTACATTGTTTACCGTTATGCTGTTATTATCCGGGTAATAATGAATGCGGTGCGGGCCCGGAGCTGTCGGGTTGTCAACTTCCCAAAATTTGGATGTGTAATTGTAATTTCCACCAGTTGCGGCAGTTCCGCTCATATTGCCCGTTAGGCCGGTACCAGGTGTAACGGTTATTGGTGTTCCATAAAATACGGGACAGGTTTGGCAGGATACATACCAGTTATTGATAGTCCAGTAATTACCTCCAAACCGACCATTATTGCCATATTGTAAAACCGGCTGCAGAATATGCGAGGTAGCACTAAAGCCATCCTGTAATCCGTTAAAGAGGTATAATAATTGGCCATTGTTTGCCGGAGGGTTAGATGGCACTATCCAGTCGGTTGAAAATCCGGTTATGCCCGATACCGGCACATCGTTTTGCGCGTAGGTGATCCAGCCTGAGCCCAGGCCTGGTAGAGCTGAAGTACTTAAGCTTGTTGTTTTCTTTGATTGCTCTGCAGCTTTCTGTATCTCCAGCTGGTCGCCAAAGTCTTCGGCTACTTTACCCGTTTGGCTTTGAACTTTTACCAAATGGTTTCCCTGATAGGTTAGGGCATATCCACTTTCTATTTGATGCACCTGTGATGCAGGCCTTGCACCGAAAGGTGTAATCACCATGTCCTCTTGTGTGGCTACTTTTGAGGCATCGGGTGATTGATTAATTGGGGTGATAGCTGCCTTTTTACAGCTAAAGAAAAATAATACGGCAAGTGCAACAATGCCGCTTAAGCTTGCAGATGTGTTTTTCATAAATAGTTTTTTAGAGTTAAAAAATGACCTTACCAACCAGGTTGTTAGTATAGCATCGGCGGGCTTAGGTAAAGTATTTAATATCTAATATAAAAATAATAATTATATTTTATATTAAGATAAAGATATTTTATTATTAATAAAATGAATCGCTCTGACAAAGAGTGCTTAATTATAAATTATTATTACATAAAAAAAGCTCCTGGTAAATACGAGGGCACTGAAAAAGTCCTTTAAAATTAAAAAGGCACTTTTGCAGATAAAATGGAGGCGCTGAGAATCGTCTGTACGAAATCACTCTCCACCACCACCTACCCGAATACGTCAACGAAAAAGAGGTTGTTTTCAATTTTGAAAACAACCTCTTTTGATAAATAGCCACTTTTTCAGTGCCCTCGGTAAATACCGGGAGCTTTTTTATGCTTTCAAGCTTAATCCTTATTTTTCCATCTGCTCAATAACCGCCGGAGTTACGCCGGTGAAAGAGAAACCCCCATCATGGAAAAGGTTTTGCATAGTAACCATACGGGTAAGATCGCTGAACAGGGTTACGCAATAGTCAGCACATTGATCTGCGCTGGCATTACCCAGCGGACTCATCTTCTCGGCATAATTAATAAAGCCGTCAAAACCCTTTACGCCCGATCCGGCTGTGGTGCGGGTTGGGGATTGGGATACCGTATTAATGCGGACGTGTTTTTTCACACCGTACTGATAACCAAAGTTACGGGCAATGCTTTCCAGGTAAGCCTTATTATCGGCCATATCATTATAATCCGGGAACACGCGCTGGGCCGCAATATAGGTTAAGGCCACTACTGAGCCCCACTCGTTAATCACATCCATTTTCATGGCTGCCTGCAACACGCGGTGTAAGCTCAAGGCGGATATGTCCAGCCCCTTATGCGTAAAATCGTAATTGTTTTCGGTGTAAGGAATGCTTTTGCGCACGTTAACGCTCATGCCAATAGAGTGCAAAATAAAATCGACACCACCATTAAAATGTTCCTGTGTTTTGGTGAGCAGGTTATTAATATCGTCACCATTAGTTACGTCAGCAGCAATAACGGGTGCATTACATTCTTCGGCCAGTTTATTGAGCTCGCCCATACGCAGAGCGATAGGAGCGTTGGAGAGTACAATTTCGGCTCCTTCCTCTACAGCGCGCTGCGCTACCTTCCAGGCTATGGATTGATCGTTCAAGGCACCAAAAATGATCCCCTTTTTACCTTTTAATAAATTATAAGCCATATTTTTTATTTTTATAATTGAAGTATTGTTTAGTTTGTAATCAGTTTGCAGCTATCAGTAGGCAGTTTGCAGCTGGTATCGGTTATAAAAAAATTACTGCCCACCGCAAGCTGGCAATCGGTAACTGCAAACTGGTCACTGCCAACTATCTACTGCAGACTCCCAAGCAATTCTCTTGCATTTTGCAGCGCACTTTCGCCGGGTTTATCACCGCTGAGCATTTTGGCAATTTCCAGTACACGCTCTGGTTGATCCAGCTGTTTAATACGCGTATAGGTAATAGCAGCCGAGTCATCCTTATAAACAAAATAATGATTCTGGCCTTTGCTGGCTATTTGTGGCAGGTGGGTTATCGTGATCACCTGCAGATTATTGGCCAGGTGTTCCATAATTTGTCCAACTTTATTAGCTACCTCACCCGATACGCCTGTGTCTATCTCATCAAAAATAATGGTAGGCAAGGCAGTGTATTGTGCAATAAGCGACTTAATACTCAGCATCAACCTGGAAAGCTCACCGCCCGACGCCACTTTGCTCATCTCGGCAAGTGCATGACCTTTGTTTGCCGAGAACAGGAATTTGATATGATCAGCGCCGGTCTTATCTAATGTTAGTGAGTTTGCAGATTCACTAACTCCCCCTTTAGGGGGCAGGGGGGCATGTTCAATCTTCAAAGCCGAATTGCTCATGCCCATTTCGGATAGTGTTGCCAGTACCTGTTTTTCAATAGCCGGGATAGCTTTTAAGCGATTAGCGGTTAATTGCGCGGCCAGTTTTTCCAGCTCGGCTCTGTCGGCGGTCAATTGTTTTTGCAGTTGCTCTACCGCTTCGTCACTAAATAGTACTTTTTGGATCTTGTCAGACAGGTCATCCTGAATAGCCAACAATTCTGCATTGGTATTTACCCGGTGCTTTTTCTGCAGGCTATAGATCAGGCTGAGGCGGGTGTTGATCTCTTCAACGCGGACTTCGTTGGTTTGGGTACGTTGCTCAATGATCTCAATTTCGGCAGCGATATCTTTGAGTTCGATAATGGTGCTGCTTAATCGCTGATGCAACTCTCCAATTTGTGTATCAAATTTTTCGAGATTGCCTAATTGCAAGCCGGCTTCTTTAAGCTGTACCAATGCCGATGCTTCGCCTTCCTGCATCAGGTGGTAGGCGCCAAACAGGTTGCGTTTTATTTCTTCGGCATTGTTTAGGGCATATAGTTCTCTTTCCAACAATTCCTGCTCATCGGGGTGCAAGGCGGCTTTTTCCAATTCATCAAACTGAAACTGAAAATAATCCAGGTCGGTTTTTGCTTTCTCACTATCGGCAATAAGCTCGTTAAGCCGGGTAACCGATTTTCGGTAAGCCTTGAATTTGCTTTGATAATCGTTCAGCAAGTCAGCGTGTTTGGCAACGGAATCAACCACCAGTAATTGAAATTCAGGATCATTTATTTCGAGCGTTGCATGTTGGGAATGAATGTCGATCAGCTTTTCGCCCAGTTGTTTTAACGCAGTCAAATTAACCGGTGTGTCATTCACAAAGGCTCTCGACTTGCCATCGGCAGATATTTCACGGCGCAGAACGGTTTCGGCTTCGTAATCCAGGTCGTTATCCTCAAAAAATGATTTCAAATGAAAGCCGTCAATTTTAAACAGGCCCTCAATAACGCATTTTTTTTGCTGGTTAAAAAAGTAACGACTCTCGGCCCGTTGCCCTAAAATGAGCGACAAAGCACCCAGGATGATAGATTTACCCGCTCCGGTTTCGCCGGTAAGGATGTTTAGTCTCTGACCAAAACTTATCTCCAGGTTATCAATTAAAGCGTAGTTGTTGATGGTTAGCTTCTGAAGCATAAAAAAAGTGTCCTTATTTTATTAAGGACACTAAATTACGAAATTCGGTGTATTGGGCTAATATTAAAACTATCTATTGGTGGTATCTGCTTTAGCGTCAGCATCGTATTTATTATCGTACTTGTAATCATATTTATAGTTGTACGCTTGTTTACGATACTCAGCCATCTTTTTCTTAAACGCAGGGCTTTGGGTATATTCGTGCAATCTTTTTGAAGCCTGCTCAAGTAATTCCTTTTCTCTTTTTAACTCCGGATTGTTCTGGAACGACCGCATTTGCTCGCCCAGCTTTCTCATTTCAGCTTGTTGCTCCTTCATCTGCGGGTTATTATAAGCCCTTCTCATGCTATCGCCCATCATCCGAAGTTCGGCTTGCTTTTTCCGAAACTCAGGCGAATCATATTTGGCGCGCATTTGTTCGCCCATTTTTTTCATTTCGTCGGTTTCTTGTTTTATCTCAGCTGGTATTTTGCTTTGCAGTTCATCCTGGTATTTGCGGTAATTTTCGTCTTTGTTGTTTTCAACATAGTCGTTATCAGGTATGCCATACTTTTTCTTAAGCTGATCGTTCATTTTTTTAAACTCCGGACTCTTAAAATAGGCACCCATTTTTTCGCCGGCCTGGTGCATTTTTTCGCTGAGTTCTTTGGTTTCGCTGCCGTCGCCCCATTCTTTTTGAACATCGGCGGCTATTTTTTGCTGGCGTTCGTGCAGTTCTTTCATTTCTGGACGGTTATAATAATCGGCCATTGCCTTACCTTTTTGAGCCATCAATTCTGACTGCTTTTTAAACTCTTCACTGTTATAATATTTACCCATGGCTTCGGCATGTTTGGTTACCTCAGCGGTTAAGCGGCTCAGTTCGGCATCATTAAGGCCATAAGCTTCGGCCAGGTGTTTTTCGTGATTAGCCTGTCTTTCTTTGTCTTTTTTATAAGCAATTATCTTTTTTGATTTGATGGTCGATTTACGATGAGTAGTGTCAATTGGTTCGGCAATAATTTTAGGTAGCGCCAGCGCCACTTTTTTAATAGAAAGCTTACCGTTTTTGATGCTTGGATTTAACCATGCTATGCTGCTTATGCTGGCGGCCATTATGGCAACGGCCACAAGCAGGTGGCGGATGTTGCCTATTGGTTTTGTTGTTTTCATGATACGTTCAATTCTGGTTAATAAAGGATATTTTTTGCTGGTAGCAGCCAATGCCAGTCGCAGGTCCATATGCCGGGTTTGCTCTAATTTTAAAAGAGCCTGGGCATATATTAAGGGTTGGGCTGTGGTTTGTACTACCAGATCGTCGCAGCGGTTTTCGCGCTCCTGGTTTATTATTTTGTTAATTAATTGGGCAAAGGGATTAAAGAAAAGTAATACGGTGATGAGTTGTTGTATCATATTCAGCAGATAATCATTCCGTTTAATATGTGATAGTTCGTGCAGTAAAATAGCCTCGATCTCGGTTGCTGATAAATAGGTAGTGAGTGTAATGGGCAAAAGAATAATAGGTTTAAAAAAACCGATCATACAGGGCACATCAACCATGCGGCTGAAATTAGCGCTTACGTATTTACCGATGCGCAGCTTTTTACAAAGACTATCTACATAGATCTGGACTTCATCTGCAGGGATCATAGTGTTTTTTATGAGACTTAATTTTTGCAGATTAAGCCCCATCCTGAGCAGGTTAAACACCAGACCGGCAAAGTACAATGCCGAAACATAGGGGAGGTATCCTTCAATAACATAATTTAAGCGGGCTGCCGGGATGGCATGGGTGGCTGCGTTTAACGGAAAATCAAAGTGCGGTAATAGGCCCGATGGACTAATCGCGGCCAGATCGACCCATACATGCTGCTGTACCTGTACAATAAAGGTATAGATAAACCAGGCGCAGATGGTAAAAATACCGGCCATGCCCAGGTTATGCTTTTTTACCGACGACATAGACGGCGCACAGGTAAATAACAGGTGCAATACAAACCATACCAATAATCCCTGCCATAAGGAGTGGATGATGGTGATGCCTAAAACCTGGCTTACGTTATAGAACAGATTTTCCATGATTGTTTATTTTTTATCCTGATCAAATTTGTTAAGGAAATTTTTAATAGCGTCAATCTCGTCGGCCGATGCCCGGTGCTGGCCCAGTGCCTGTATCACCAGATCGGATGTTGAACCTTTAAATACAGTAGACAATATTTTATCCAAAGCGTTGCTTTGCGCCTGCTCCTGGGAAAATAGCGCTTTATACAAATGCGTTTTTGAGGTAGTGTCGCGCTCAACCAAACCCTTGTCGTGCATAATCTGCATCAGCTTTAGCGTAGTGGTATAACCGGCGTCCTTGGTTTTGGCCAGTTGCTCGTGCACATCGCGTACGGTACATTGGCCTTTATTCCAGATCACCTGCAATATTTCCAGCTCACTTTCTGTTGGTTTTATATCCATGTTATTTTTAATACGAATTTCTTCGTACAAAGATCTACGATAGATTTCGTATTTGCAAGGATTTTGTGAAAATAATTTTCAGAGGGGAAGGGAATTGGGGTTATTTCCCGGAAAACAGGAGGAATGACAAAAGAAGTTTGTCAGAATATCGCTTTGGTAATCGACTCACCCCGACATCGCTGCGCTCGTCACCCCTCTCTCCGCTGCGCGCATAGAGGGGTTTTTCTTTTCTTTTTTATTTTTTCTCAACCCTCTTTCCGCCGAAGGCGAAGAGAGGGTGGTCTAGCGAAGCGTAGACCGGGTGAGTCAATCGCCGGAACACCGGTTTTGCCGAACTTATTATGACTTTGAGTTATGGTTTACATGTAAACCCACTTTATCAAGGTGGGTAGCCTGTTCTGGAGTTACCTTGCTTAGCGTGTAGTAGGGCTGCTACCCTGTAAGGCCTGGTACTTATTACCATTGGCCGGATCAACCTGTACCAGTATGTTCATGGCTTGTAAACGGTCCTGCGGTTCGGCTTTGCTAAACAGCGACACCAGTTCATCACTTTTTGCGGTATAAAATATAAGCGGGAGCATAGCGCCTACGCGCAGTCTGTCTACCTGTTGCAATGATGGTAGAAAAGAGGAGATTGCTTTAAGACCTTTTGATGTATTATCGGCCATAATATCCAAACCATTACGGTGGTAATCATACAAAAAGCTGCGTAATGGGGCATAGGCTTTATTGTTCAGATTTTCGCAAAGCCAATACCGGCTAATGTTGCCATCGAAAGCTTTCCAGCCTCGGTATGATCCGGTTTGTGCATTATTGATCACTGTTTGTGCAGCCGCAAAATAAGGCGATCCGCCGTAAGATGAAAACGTATCGTAATCCAACCCGATAATAACATAGGCGTAAAAGGCCATGATAGAGCTCAGGTTACTTTGAAAACTTTGATCGGTATAATCAATAGTCTGACCTTCGTTATAAATAAAATCAACATCCTTATCGGTCAGGTTAATGATGGTGGAATTGTAAGTTGAACCATAAACCGGTCTTGACGATTGTACCTGGAGTTCGCCGCTAAAGTTGCTGCTGCCATCCCAATTGGTAATGTTGAGTACAAAATTGCAATCTACCCTTTCCTGGGGTTGTATAGCGTCGGCGCTCCATTTGCGGCCATTCAAAAAATCCTTCATGGCTGTTTCCAGCGTCTGGAAAATACGCTTGTTGCTCCCCTGTATTTTGGGCGAAAGAACCTGCACCCGGGCGTTAAGGTCCTGGGCGGCAACCCTGAAACCGGCGAGGGTTAAAATAATATAAAAGAATATTTTTTTCATCTGTTGATGAGTTGGGCAATTTTTAGGCAAATGTCGTGAGCCACAGCTTCCTTGCTTTTAAGCTCAAATACTGTTTTTTGAAGGTCGCGGTCAATAATGGTTACTTTATTCGTATCCTTTTTAAAACCGGCCCCGGCATCGTTAAGCGAATTTAGCACAATAAAATCAAGATTTTTTCTTTGCAGCTTGCTTATTGCATTTTGTTCTTCATCATTGGTTTCCAGTGCAAAACCAACTAATATCTGTTCCGGATTTTTTTGTTCGCCCAGGTATTTTAAAATATCGGTCGTTTTTTTGAGCTCGATGTTGAGGCCGTCATCCTGTTTCTTGATCTTTTGTTCGGCTACATGAACAGGGGTATAGTCGGCCACAGCTGCGCTCATAATGCAGGCTTTCGCTGTTTTAAAGTTGCTCTCACAGGCGGCAAGCATTTCCGCTGCCGAGGTTACGTTTATCCGTTTGATGTTTTGCTGATGGCTTATCTCGGCCGAAGGGCCACTGATGAGGGTTACGTCGGCGCCCATAGAAGCCAGTTCATCGGCAATGGCAAAGCCCATTTTGCCCGACGAATGGTTACCGATGAAACGCACAGGATCAATAGCCTCATAAGTAGGACCTGCAGTAACCACGATACTATGATTGGCTAAAAGGAGTTTTTTTTTTAAGGCTGATGATAAAAAAGCAACTATCTCATCGGGCTCAGCCATCCGGCCTTCACCGTACAAGCCACTCGCCAGCTCGCCCGATCCGGGGGCTATTAATATATTACCAAAGGATTGCAGCCTGGTAACATTTTGCCGGGTAGCCGGATGCAGCCACATATCCAGATCCATAGCGGGTGCAAAATATACAGGGCATTTAGCCGACAGGTAAACGGCTAATAATAAGTTGTCGCAAATGCCATTGGCCATTTTAGCCAGGGTATTCGCGCTTGCCGGAGCTATGATCAGCATATCAGCCCATAAACCCAACTCAACATGGTTGTTCCATTCACCAGTGTCCGGCTTAAAATAGTTAACATGAACAGGGTTTTTGGAAAGGGTAGATAGGGTAAGCGGAGTAATAAAATGGGTAGCATCAGGTGTCATCACCACTTTTACATGCGCGCCGGCTTTAACCAATAATCTGACCAATAAGGCCGATTTATAAGCGGCTATACTACCGCAAACACCTAAAACTATATTTTTACCTTCAAGCATTTAATTAAAGTCAAAATTAAAAATTGCGGAGCAATCTTGAACACCTTTAAAATGGAAATTAAAGTGAAAAACTCAAAATTCAAAAGAATTCTGACTTCGCTGTGTGAAGATACATAAAAAAACAAAAGCCAAAATTCAAAAGCGGCTATGCCTGCAATTTTGAATTTTGACTTTTAACTTTTGAATTAAAAGAGCTTACGCTTCTTTGGTAGGGTTACGGTAGTAAACCTTGTCGTCCAAAAATTCCTGAACTGCTACCAATGAAGGTTTTGGCAGTTTCTCGTAATATTTAGAGATCTCGATTTGCTCACGGTTTTCAAAAACCTCTTCCAGGTTGTCATTTGATGATGCAAACTCAGAAAGCTTTTGGTGTAACTCTTCTTTAATATTGTTTGATATCTGGTTCGCTCTTTTCGACATAATTACAAGCGACTCATATATGTTGTTCGTGTTTACATCCAGCTCGCGTAAATCGCGGGTTACAGTGCTGCTGGCTACTGCTGGTTTGTTTGGGTTATTTGCTGTCATATTGAATTTTTTTAATATGGAATTTTTTGTTGCTGGTTCTTTTCTGATGGCGGCTGTGTTTTCAAGGTATCTTTTCCCTTTTCCGCTAATTTTTTGGCTAACTTGTCATTACTCAAAGCTTCGGCCAGTATATGTTTGGCATTCTGGATACCACGTTCACTGTTTTTAGCTAATGTTTTCACATCATTGCCATAGGTACTGCTCGGGTATTTTTCATTAAACTGATTGGCATAAACCTCAGCCAGTGTAAAACGCTCCTCCTGTTTGTACTCTAAACTATGATTAGCATATAAATATTGCGCCTTAACGGTAAGGTACTCCATTTCTTCGGCATACTTGGTATCGGGGTAATCGCGTAATGCATTATTAAAGGCGATAACGGCCGATTGATAATCGCCGATGGTTAAATACAACTTAGCGTTGGCATAAGCTTTTGTTTCCAGCTTATCGCGCAGGTTTTGTATCAGCTTACTTGCTTCAGTAACGCGGTCGCTTTTAGGGTACAAGTTAATAAATAACTGTAAAGCTTCAATAGCTTTCATGGTATTATCCTGATCGAGCGAGTATATAGGCGAATCCAGGTAGTAGCAGTAAGCCGAAAAGAAACGACATTCTTCGGCCCGCGTGCTTGATGGATACGTATCTGCAAAAGTTTTGAAGTGATATCTGGCAGATGTATAATCCTTCAGCTTGTAGTTGGTGAAGGCATAATAGTAAAACAGATCTTCCGCCTCGGCACGTCCGCGGTAGCGCTCAACCAACACCTCAAATAGCCCCAAAGCCTTGTTATAATCCTTTTGATTATAGTACTTAATGGCCTCCTGGTATTTTTTGGCGTAATCGTTACTTGCTTTTAACTTTTCGTATTTGCTTTTACAACCGCCAAGTGTGATAATTAACAGAGCTAAAACACTGGCTAATAACGTAAGTTGCTTTTTAAACATTTTGCAAAGATAGGTGAATAATATAAATCAGTCAATTATTTATTTATCAGCGAATATATAACGTGTTTCCTGCTCCTTATGTATATAACAAACTATTTAACATCTTTTAACGATTGAGCCTGTGCGGACAGGTTTTCGGGGGTGTTCAGATTCTTCCCGGAGACTGTTAAATAGGAGAGCTATATATATAGTATATAAGCAAGCAAATAACGTTGTGTTTTCCCTGGATGACTGGCTATGTATCTGCTACTATATATATAGTATATGTAAGTAATGGATGAAAGCACTTTTTAGGGCCGGCGAACTGTTTATTCAGTTGCTGTATATATATAGTTATAGTATATAAGTAGTAAAGAACAAGGCTTTGGATTGGCATTGCTAAAATATCAGGATAAATGGCAACTTTATTAACAAATATGGGCCGCTATAATTGATTTTATAGGTAAATGCCCGGTTTGAACATTTGATGAGTAATTTTTCGAGCTGATTATTAACGCCTTATGCACATGTATTAAGTATTTGTTAAAAACAGTTTGCGAAATTGATTTCTATGCATACCTTTGCAGCCCGCAAACGAGGAAGCGGGGTTGTTCTTAGAAAGGTTAGTGAAGAGGTTTTGAAGACAGATAAGTGAGATTGAAAGAGAAAAAATAAAGACCAAAAAAACTTCAAATAAATTTTCGGAAAGTCAAAAAGGTTTATACCTTTGCAGCCCGCCGGGGGAGGAAGAGAAAAGAGAGGAAAGGCGGTCAAAACTTTAGAATAAAAAAAAGAAAAAAAAGTTTTGGAAAATAGAAAAAGGTTTCTACCTTTGCACTCCCGAAACGAAGGAAAGAAAAAAGCGGAAACGCTGAGCGGGAAAGAAGGGAAAAGCCAAAGCGATTTTGGCAGCAAACAAAGAGAAAGTTAACGAAGGTTAATGAGTAGCAAAAGAGAGAAAGCGGCCGAAAGGAAGCGAGTAACAAAAGAGAAGCCAGAGCGATTCCGGCGGACAAAAATGAAAAGTTAAGGAGTGTAAAAACTCCAAGATTATAAAGCGGATCTGAGATAGTGAAGCGCCAAGTTCTTTTAAGAAATAGAAAATCATGTAGCGTAACGATCGGAAACTAAACCCTTCCGGTGCGTTATAAGAAAGCGGGAAGCTGTATAAAGATACAATGGTGAATGGTGAGTTGAGAATAGAGAGTGGTTTAATAACTACTTAACTAAATCAACATAATCCACCACTCACTGAAATACAGATTCTATTATTAATAATAGGGTCAGAGACAAACAAAACATTTTACAATGGAGAGTTTGATCCTGGCTCAGGATGAACGCTAGCGGCAGGCCTAATACATGCAAGTCGGACGGGATTGGAGAGCTTGCTTTCCATGAGAGTGGCGCACGGGTGCGTAACACGTATGTAACCTACCTTGTTCAGGGGGATAGCCTCTCGAAAGAGAGATTAAGACCGCATAACATTATTGAATGGCATCGTTTAATAATCAAATATTTATAGGAACAAGATGGGCATGCGGAACATTAGCTAGTTGGTAAGGTAACGGCTTACCAAGGCTACGATGTTTAGGGGATCTGAGAGGATGACCCCCCACACTGGTACTGAGACACGGACCAGACTCCTACGGGAGGCAGCAGTAAGGAATATTGGTCAATGGGCGGAAGCCTGAACCAGCCATGCCGCGTGCAGGAAGACGGCCCTATGGGTTGTAAACTGCTTTTATACTGGAATAAACCTTGATTCGTGAATCAAGCTGAATGTACAGTAAGAATAAGGATCGGCTAACTCCGTGCCAGCAGCCGCGGTAATACGGAGGATCCAAGCGTTATCCGGATTTATTGGGTTTAAAGGGTGCGTAGGTGGTTCTTTAAGTCAGGGGTGAAAGACGGCAGCTTAACTGTCGCAGTGCCTTTGATACTGAAGAACTTGAATGAACTAGAGGTAGGCGGAATGTGACAAGTAGCGGTGAAATGCATAGATATGTCACAGAACACCAATTGCGAAGGCAGCTTACTATGGTTTGATTGACACTGAGGCACGAAAGCGTGGGGATCAAACAGGATTAGATACCCTGGTAGTCCACGCCCTAAACGATGAATACTCGATGTTGGCGATATACGGTCAGCGTCTAAGCGAAAGCGTTAAGTATTCCACCTGGGGAGTACGCCCGCAAGGGTGAAACTCAAAGGAATTGACGGGGGCCCGCACAAGCGGAGGAGCATGTGGTTTAATTCGATGATACGCGAGGAACCTTACCCGGGCTTGAAAGTTAGTGAATAAAGCAGAGACGCTTTAGTCCTTCGGGACACGAAACTAGGTGCTGCATGGCTGTCGTCAGCTCGTGCCGTGAGGTGTTGGGTTAAGTCCCGCAACGAGCGCAACCCCTATGTTTAGTTGCCAGCACGTCAAGGTGGGGACTCTAAACAGACTGCCTATGCAAATAGAGAGGAAGGAGGGGACGACGTCAAGTCATCATGGCCCTTACGTCCGGGGCTACACACGTGCTACAATGGGCAGTACAGAGGGCAGCTACCTGGCAACAGGATGCCAATCTCTTAAAGCTGTTCACAGTTCGGATCGGGGTCTGCAACTCGACCCCGTGAAGTTGGATTCGCTAGTAATCGCGTATCAGCAATGACGCGGTGAATACGTTCCCGGGCCTTGTACACACCGCCCGTCAAGCCATGGAAGCTGGAAGTGCCTGAAGTGCGTAACCGCAAGGAGCGTCCTAGGGTAAAGTCGGTAACTGGGGCTAAGTCGTAACAAGGTAGCCGTACCGGAAGGTGTGGCTGGAATACCTCCTTTCTGGAGCAGTTTCCACAGTAAGTACTATAACAAGTGTTACCTACATGATTATTTCTTAAATAGATGTGAGACGTTAGATATGAGATGTGAGACGAAAGTTTCAAATGACGATTATCCAATAGCTTAACACTATAAAAACACAAAAGGAAAACCCAAAAGATGAAGCCATCAGTGGTTGTAGCCGAAAGGAAGCAAAGGACACAGTTGGCAGTTCACAGTGGGCAGTAATGCAGTTAGCAGTTGGCAACAAGAGCTAACTAAGAAGCAAACTGCAAACTAAAAACTGCAAACTAAACAAAAAGTCCTGTAGCTCAGCTTGGTTAGAGCACTACACTGATAATGTAGGGGTCAGCAGTTCAAATCTGCTCGGGACTA
This sequence comes from Mucilaginibacter sp. NFX135, assembly GCF_048565145.1. Classification (NCBI taxonomy): domain Bacteria; kingdom Pseudomonadati; phylum Bacteroidota; class Sphingobacteriia; order Sphingobacteriales; family Sphingobacteriaceae; genus Mucilaginibacter; species Mucilaginibacter sp. NFX135. The sequence goes on along the minus strand of NZ_CP183412.1, from coordinate 5,567,305 downwards.
CAACGCAGCACAGCTGCGGGTTCATAGAGAATGGTTGAATAGAGAGTAGTTAAAACCACTCACTTAATAAACCACTCACTACAAACACATCTTTTAGGGGGATTAGCTCAGCTGGCTAGAGCACCTGCCTTGCACGCAGGGGGTCAACGGTTCGAATCCGTTATTCTCCACACACCCTCCGTTTCCTGAAAAGGATAGGATATCATGCAAATGACCATTTAATTGGAATGGGGTAAAGTTCTTTGACATATTGGAAGAAGTAATTGAAACAAGAGAAAACAACAGAATAGGGACGTTGTGGACTTTGGAACAAAGACGGAAAGAACAAGGATAAAAGACTTCGGTCCTTATTCCTTGCTCCAGAAATCCTTGCTCCGAATCATAACTAACTAAAATAAAGACATACCTTGCGGCGCAAAAGGCGCAAGAGTAGAAGAAAGTAAGAAAGGGTACACGGGGGATGCCTTGGCTCTCAGAGGCGATGAAGGACGTGATAAGCTGCGATAAGCCGCGGGGATCAGCAAATATGAATTGATCCGCGGATTTCCGAATGGGGAAACCTAACTAGTTGAAGACTAGTTGCATAAATGCGCGAACCTGCTGAACTGAAACATCTAAGTAAGCAGAGGAAGAGAAAACAATAGTGATTTCCAGAGTAGTGGCGAGCGAAATGGAAGAAGCCCAAACCTGTTATGTTACGGCATAGCAGGGGTTGTAGGACCACAATATGAATATCAAAATGAACCGGAACGGGGTGGGAAACCCGGCCATAGAGCATGAGAGCTGCGTACGGGTAAGTAATGATAGGATAGTGGGATCCTGAGTACCGCGAGGTCGGAGACGCCTTGTGGGAATCTACCAGCACCATCTGGTAAGGCTAAATACTCCTGAGAGACCGATAGTGAACCAGTACCGTGAGGGAAAGGTGAAAAGAACCCCGAACAGGGGAGTGAAATAGAACCTGAAACCGTGTACTTACAAGCGGTCGGAGCATAGTAATGTGTGACGGCGTGCCTTTTGCATAATGAGCCTACGAGTTACTCTTCCCTGGCAAGGTTAAGTGTTTAAGACACGGATCCGAAGCGAAAGCGAGTCTGAATAGGGCGTATAGTCAGGGGAGGTAGACGCGAAACCTTGTGATCTACCCATGGACAGGTTGAAGGTGCCGTAACAGGTACTGGAGGACCGAACCGATAAACGTTGAAAAGTTTCCGGATGATTTGTGGGTAGGGGTGAAAGGCTAATCAAACTGGGAAATAGCTCGTACTCCCCGAAATGTTTTTAGGAACAGCCTGGCGGTTGAGTTAATAAGAGGTAGAGCTACTAATTGGGTGCGGGGGAGTCAAATCCTACCAAATCCAGATAAACTCCGAATGCTTATTAATATACGCTGGAGTGAGGCTCTGGGTGCTAAGGTCCAGGGCCGAGAGGGAAAGAACCCAGACCATCAGCTAAGGTCCCCAAATTACTGCTAAGTTGAACTAACGAGGTCCGATTGCACAGACAGCTAGGATGTTGGCTTGGAAGCAGCCATTCATTTAAAGAGTGCGTAACAGCTCACTAGTCGAGCGATCGGGCATGGATAATAAACGGGCATCAAGCAGTATACCGAAGCTATGGATTTGCAGCAATGCATCTGGTAGGGGAGCATTCTATATGCCGGCGAAGCAGGAAGGACAACTGACTGTGGAGGTTATAGAAAAGCAAATGTAGGCATAAGTAACGATAAGGCGGGAGAGAAACCCGCCCACCGAAAGACTAAGGTTTCCTGATCAACGCTAATCGGATCAGGGTTAGTCGGGGCCTAAGGTGAAGCCGAAGGGCGTAGCCGATGGACAACTGGTTAATATTCCAGTACTTTTTATAACTGCGATGCGGTGACGGAGTAGTGACACTGACGCGAACTGACGGAATAGTTCGTTAAAGGCCGTAGGTATAGGGTTTGTAGTTAAGTACGCAGACCTTGCTGAAAGCTGATAGTACACCAAATCTTCGGACGAGGTGATAGTTCAGGTAATCAGACTTCCAAGAAAACCCGCTAAGCTTCAGGTTATAAAAACCCGTACCGTAAACCGACACAGGTAGTCGAGGAGAGAATCCTAAGGTGCTCGAGTGAATCATGGCTAAGGAACTCGGCAAAATGGCCCTGTAACTTCGGGAGAAGGGGCGCTGGCAGCAATGTCAGCCGCAGTGAAAAGGCCCAGGCGACTGTTTAACAAAAACACATGGCTATGCAAAATCGAAAGATGACGTATATGGCCTGACACCTGCCCGGTGCCGGAAGGTTAAGAGGGGATGTTAGTCGCAAGGCGAAGCATTGAATCGAAGCCCCGGTAAACGGCGGCCGTAACTATAACGGTCCTAAGGTAGCGAAATTCCTTGTCGGGTAAGTTCCGACCTGCACGAATGGTGTAACGATCTGGGCGCTGTCTCAGCCATGAGCTCGGTGAAATTGTGGTATCGGTGAAGACGCCGGTTACCCGCAACGGGACGGAAAGACCCCATGCACCTTCACTACAACTTAACATTGATATCGGATACAGGATGTGTAGGATAGGTGGGAGACTGTGATCCGGCTTCGCTAGGAGTCGGTTAGTCAACGTTGAAATACCACCCTTTCTGTATTTGGTGTCTAACTCTGCACAGCGGAGGACATTGTTTGGCGGGTAGTTTGACTGGGGTGGTCGCCTCCAAAAAGGTAACGGAGGCTTTCAAAGGTAAGCTCAGTACGCTTGGTAACCGTACGTGGAGTGCAATAGCATAAGCTTGCTTGACAGTGAGACAGACAAGTCGAGCTGGGTCGAAAGACGGATATAGTGATCCGGTGGTTCTGCATGGAAGGGCCATCGCTCAAAGGATAAAAGGTACGCTGGGGATAACAGGCTGATCTCCCCCAAGAGCTCATATCGACGGGGAGGTTTGGCACCTCGATGTCGGCTCGTCACATCCTGGGGCTGGAGAAGGTCCCAAGGGTTGAGCTGTTCGCTCATTAAAGTGGCACGCGAGCTGGGTTCAGAACGTCGCGAGACAGTTCGGTCCCTATCTGTTGTGGGCGTAGGAAGTTTGAGTGGGGCTGACCTTAGTACGAGAGGACCGGGTTGGACTAACCTCTGGTGAATCTGTTATGGCGCCAGCTGTATTGCAGAGTAGCTACGTTGGGAATAGATAAGCGCTGAAAGCATCTAAGTGCGAAACTAGCCACAAGATGAGACTTCCATTGAGGGTCGTAGGAGACTACTACGTTGATAGGTTACAGGTCTAAAGGTGGTGACATCATAGCCGAGTAATACTAATTGCCCGAAGCTTTCTTCAGATAGAAAAAGGGTTGATAGCAAATGGAACATAGATCATAGTAATATGTGCCATGAACCATGAACTATCAACCACAAACTAAACAACAATGTCTGTTGTTTTCTCTTAACTCAATCACTTCTTTCAATAATATGTCATTGTTTATTGAGGATAAAAGATGAATGGAACAAAGATCAAGGACAAATAATCCTTGCTCCTTACTCCCCGAATCCTTACTCCAATAGTAAACTATAAAATATTCAGGTGCCTATATCGGCGGTGTCTACCTCTTCCCATTCCGAACAGAGAAGTCAAGCCCGCCAGAGCCGATGGTACTGCGGTAAAACGTGGGAGAGTAGGTCGGTGCCCAATCTTAAATCAAGCCCTTGCTGGAAACAGTCAAGGGCTTTTTTGTGTGCTTTGATTTCAATATACATTATAAAATTTGACTATCTTATAGTAATAATAGAAATCATAGATTATATGACTGCCGACCTTTAAATCGTAGTTGCTAAAGGTTGTTTGTGGTTACCTCCATGGGTATATGCTTTTCCTTACAATACTTTTCTATTTCGCTGTCGTTTGAAAAGTATTCATCACAGAATTCATCGAGCTCTTTTTCAGTTGATTTTACATAACGCTCATTTGCTGTTAATAGCTTTTCCGTTTGTTCTATGAATTTTTCAAACTCGTTGTTTATTCTACATAACTTGTCTATTGTTTTGAAATCTAAATCTCTATACTTAGATGGGAATAGGATCTTGCTTTCGTAAGGATTTGCTTTGAGATTTATGATGCCAATTCCAAAGGATTGATTTAATCGTTCCATTTCTTCTGTTAATCCATCGCTGATTTCAAAAGCCACAAGATACCCGTAGTTTGCCCAACTGGAGTTAGAAACGGCTTGGAAAAATGAACGTTTTAATTCATAATCTGAATTGATTTCCTTTTTTATTTCATAGGACGTTAATTTAAATGTATCCACACGATTAATTGCTTTTAGAAACGTTTGACTGACCTTAGTATGCAGATTTAGAAGTTGTATTCCAATCATATCTGGATGAATCCACTTTTGGTGGTTATCCTTACTATTGGATGATTGTTCGTGAAAAATAGTCTTTGAATAAATACCAATATTTTTTAAATAACTACTTAAGAGCTTATGTAAAGATCGTTCATCATAGTTATTGAATTTATCTGACTTCTTATCGGGAAGCGTTGTCGGGACTAATTTTTCAATACTAATGTTCTGTTCATTTTTGGTTAAGTAGTAGGAAAATGTTCCTCCGGTTTCCTTTATCCTTTTAACCCTTGTATCTCCGTTTCTTATAAAGTCACCTAATAGAGCGGAAATTGTGGCACCAGGTGTTTTGGCTTCTTTGAAGTCGTAATAGCCTTTTGCAATTATATGTTGATATATAGCATAGTAATTCGTAACGCCGTTTACGTCGTCTAAGCTTTTTAGTATCGCTTCCTTAATTGTCATTTAATATTGGTTTTGAGATACTAAATATAATTAAATTCTAATCCTCAATTAAAAGGGGAACTAAGTATCCCTAGAAACAGAAAAACCCGCCATTACCAGCGGGTTTTCTTTGTTAATATATGATAAGATATAGGAAGGTTACTGTGTAGAAACTATGCGGTAAAGGATCCAGTTGTCGGTTTCGTATACGCGTTGGTAGTTTACGCCGCTGTTCACTATCTTAATGAGTGGGATATAGCGGCTACTCAACTGAGTATAGCCCGTAAACGGATTCTTTTGGGTCGCTATCAGGATATAATTGTCATAGCGGTAAGGCGTTTCTATAGCACTTAAAAACAGCTCCTGGTAGGGTAGGGTCAGTTTCTGGATGTCATGGGTAAACGCGGCAACAGGGTAGGCTACGGCATCATCCATTAGTACACGCGAAGTTTTGGGCAGACTATTAATAATATCTGCCAGCTCCATACTTTCTTCCTGGTCGGTATTCTGTTTGCCTGTTGTGAGCGTTGTTATAAACCTCTTTTCATCGGTTATTAAGGAATCGCTCAGGAAAATATAGCCGGTATATAATTGGATCAGTATCACAACCGATAATATTACCTTAAACAGCAGCTGCCGCTTTACCGTTTGCGCCTTAAACACCAGGCACAGTAACGCCAGGATCAGGAAAATGAGGTAATACTCGTAGTTTAAAAATATCTTATCGTACTTGATGTGCAAAAATTCAATAAAGGCAAATGGCGTTAAAATAGTTAAAGCCTGGTAGGTACTTTCCCTGAAAAGATAAATAGCCACCAATATGATCGGACAAAAATAGATCACCCTTAACGATACCATGATGGATAGCTCGGGTAACTGATAGTTGGCGCTGGTAGTGGCAATATCAAAATTAAGCTTATCAACCAGCACGTTCCAGGTGGCATAAGGGCTCTCGATAAAATAATTCAGATCATTGGCGTGCGTCAAATTGAGCAGCTTATAACAGATCACCGATGCTACGGGCAAAATAAACAGGATAATGTAGATGGCAAATGTTTTATTGATGAGCTTACGGCGCAGCGAGGGACTATTAAAACTTAAAAATAAGCGGAAAATAGATTCCTTTTCGCCCAGGTTTAAGCTTTGAACAGTGATGGCCAATACCAGCGGAGCAAAGAATAAGGTGAGCCAGATAAACTTATAATCGCAAAAAATAAGGATCACCAAACAGATACTGGCCAGCGAAACGTGAAACGTGGTATTGGAACGATAAAACTTAAGCAGGTTAAAAAAGAACAGGAAAAAGAAGGTGAGCACCATGTAAATGGATTTTCCCGAACAGGCTGTGTATAACAAACCCGGATGCAGAAAAAACAACAATAACAGTGCGTATAAATAAAAATCGTCTTCAATACGTTTGGTTAGGGTACTGGCAATAATGTAAAATAAAACGGCCGTACCAATGGCCGATGCTATTACCGGCGCCAGATAAGAGTCTATCCAGCTAAAAAGAAAGGTATTGTAAAAAGGCAGTAAGGGCGATGTAAGACCCATTACTTTAATGCGGTTGCCCAGGCCTTCAAAAACTATTTTGGTTTTCTCGATGTAAAAAATGCTTTCCTGATTATAATAACCCAGGTGATTTAAATAAATGCCGATCACCAGGTAGTAAGCGCCAAGTATCAGGGTTAAAATAAAAAGGTATTGATTTTTTGTGATCTTCATTACAACAATCTTATTTAATAACGTTTGTTGGATTAGGCAACAAAGGGGCCTCATCCCAACCCTTCTCCAAAGGAGAAGGACTTAAAAATGAATATTTATTCATTCGGCACGTCAAAGTCCTCTCCATTGGAGAGGATTTAGGTGAGGCTATTATTAATCTATTTAATAACATTTGTTGGGTTATTAACTTTACTTAATCCGTGATTGGTTTTTTCCCAGTAAAAAGGGTTCACTATTAACTGGTACAGGCCCATATAGGCGGCTGCCGAGTGCATTAGCCAATAAACCGGGTTGGCAATGGCAAATAATATCAGTTCAAAATACCGGCGTTTAAATACTGCCATCATGTTGATATAGATCATCAGGATGTTGCCCACCATCAGGTTAAATATCGCCATAAACAATACCCAATCAGGGAACAGGGTACGTATAGTCGAAAAATCAAATATCAGATAGCTGATAAATATGATGAGCAAAAGGGGGTAGGCCAAAAACGTGGCCGAGGTGCCGCCTATAAAAAAGTTAAAGCCCCAAAATCCCCGCCATCCAATTTTTTTAACCAATGCAGCCGGGTTGCGCATGTGCACCAGGTAAGTTTGCATGTACCCCTTGATCCAGCGCGAACGCTGGCGTATCCAGTTAATAGGTTCGTTGTTAGCTTCCTCGTAGGTGGTGGAATTGATGATGGATATTTTATAGCCTTTGGCGTAAGCGCGTACACCCAGGTCGGCATCTTCGGTAACGTTGAACGGATCCCAGGCGCCTAACTCTATCAGCGCGTCCATCTTAAAGTGATTGCTGGTACCACCCAGCGGAATAGGAATGTCCAGCGTATCCAGTCCGGGAAGCATGTAATCAAACCAGTAGGAGTATTCCAGGGTAAACATCCGGGTAAGGAAGTTCTCGTTCCTGTTAAAATAGTTTAACGCGCTTTGTATACAGATATAATTTTGCGGTAACTTGGCAAAAAGAGATACCACTTTTTTGAGCTGATCGGTATCGGGAATATCCTCGGCATCATAAATGGTGAGGTATTTACCCTTTGAAAAGTGCAAACCATAATTGCAGGCCTTGGGCTTGGTTTTAGGCATATGAAAAGGCACTACAATTACTTCAAAAACACCAGGGAAATCCAGGTTTTGAACCGCCTGCAGGGTTTTGTCGTCATCTTCTTCAATCAACAGTTTAATATCCAGTTGTTCGCGTGGATAATCCAGGCTCTGCAGGTTCCAGATGAGTTTTTTAATCAGTTTATCTTCTTTGTAAACCGGCAGCAATATGGTGTAAACAGGCAGGCTTTCTTCCACAATATCACGTACATCAGTTTTGGTTACCGCCTGGTGCAGTTCAAAACGCGAACCAATGAGGGCCAGGAACAATTTAAAAACAATGGCGATCAGGAAAAATAAACTCACTACCACATTAATGATGATAGAGGTGTTTTTAAAATTCAGCACCAAACCTACAGCGGTGATACCGATGATGATAAAAATAGTAACCAACTGCGGACTGGTAAAGGTGGTGGATGCCGAACTGGCCGGATCGCGCTTTAAAAGCTCATACACAGATGCTTTTACATATTTTTCGCCCAATAGTTTATGGCTCAGCCAGGTAATGTCCAGATCGCTGGCTACAATGATATGGGGTTCCAGATCATAAGTGAAGCGGATAAACTCAATAAACAGCTGGTTGCTCGGATCGCTCATTAACGTCACTACCTTATTGTTCTCGATACGGAGGGGTAAGGCAATATGATCGTTAGCAAATTTCAGATCTATCTTTTTCAGTATTTCGGTATCAAAAGCTTCTTCCCTTACCGGCGCGAAGGTAAAGCCCGCGTTGGTTAATGACCGCTCGTAATTTTTACGCGAGATATAACCAAAGTTCAAAGCGATTTTGGCGTATGACATTCCCGACCGTTCTGAAAAATGCTTGATTTTTTCCTGATCGCCTGGTGTGATGAACCTGTCGCTAACCAAAAGTTCAGGAATAGAAATACTCATATTTTGGGTGTTTTGGTATCAAGTAGTTAGTATCAAGTATCAAGTAGTTGCTTAAAACAGTATCAAAAGAAGTCATGATACTTGATACTATCTACTTGATACTTATTTTTAGTATCAAGTAGTTAAATATAGGTACCCCAAAAGTCGTGATACTTGATACTAACTACTTGATACTATAAAAGATTAATCGTTAAACAACTCCTGTGATTTTTGAACTTTTGAACGTACGTACAGGAACGACAGCAATATCAGTATCAGTAAACCCAGTAATATATACAGGTTGTAATTGTCCCAGAAGCGGGTTAAACCGCTTTTGGTGTCGATATATTCCAGGTTTTCGCTTGATTTATTGATGTTGAACAAATATTTGTTGGAGTTAACATCAGATATGCAAACGTTACTTGACAGGGTTGAAAGCTGTTCGGTAATGGATTTTGATACCGCTAAAAATGCCTCTGATATGTGCTTGCCAGTGGCTGTAAGTACCAGTGTGGCGTTATTGCTGTGCCCGTAAAATATCTGGGCCAGCCCGTTTGATACTGTGTCTGACAGGGAATAAACAGGATCATGATTGTCGGTATTATACAGCCGGAAATCACGTTCGAATTGTATTGGAGCTTCCGCAAACTCTTTCAGCAGTTTATCATCCTTTGAAAGCAGCGCAATGATATTGTATTTTTTAAGCTCAGTTGGCTGCATGGTATCTGAATAAACAAACTCAGGAAAGTTATTGGCGTTGATGTTGTTATTCAGCTCATAAATAATTTCGCCAAGCGCGGCAGCGGTATATTTGGCATAGTCCCTGCTTATTAATACACGCGTAGTACCTGTGTTAAAAGCTTCCGGGTATTGATAAAAGCTCAGATTGCTGGTGATGAACGGATTTTTTGATTCCAGGTATGATTTATCTACGTCAACCTCGGCAAAGAAATTGATGAAGCTGTCTTTACAATGCCCCGTAGTTGGGAAAAACCTGAATTCGGCTTCCAGCGTATTGTATTTATGGTGCTGGTAGCGATTAATGGTGATAGAAGTATTTAACTTACCAGATGCATCCAGCTTTTCGCTGCTGATGAGCAAACCATTGAGGTAAATATTAAAGAAACCGCGGTCGCCGGGGCTTAAACCGCTGTAGTTGGCCACAAAATGGATCTCTACTTCTTTTGGCGTAAAGCTAAAGTCGCTGTTTTTAAAGGAGTAGGCACTTTTTAACGAACCAATACCTGATAAAAAGTCGCTGATACCACCAATTTGTTTCAGTGATAATTTAGAGCGGTTTTCGTCGATGCTCTTAAAGAAAGTGTTTTGTGCTTTCTCGATCAGCAGGTAATCGCCATAGGTGGAGTTCAGGATATTCATGTTACCCAGGGCGGTAATAGCTTTTTCAAAACCAGTGTCGTCACCGCCGGTAACAAATAAAATTTCTTTAGATACGCTTTCCTGGCTTACGGTTTTAACGGGGGTAAGCGTACCGTTTGGCGCGGCAACCATGCGGGTAATAGTATCTGTAACCATGCTCACCGATTTGTGCAGGTAAAATAAACCCTGACCACTTTGCGGGGTTACTTTTACCAACTCGCGTTTGGCGGCAGGCAGGCTTGCTATATTACCCACTTGTATATAGTTACGCACGGTATCGGGGAGCTTATCTTCCTCAAAAACCTGGATGTTGCGTGTTTGCGTCTTCTTTAACCTTGAATAGGCCCATGCCACCGCTTTAAGGTCAGACAGGCTTGGGTTTGCCGGATAAACAATAGCCCTTTTAGAGTCGAAGCAGTTGCTGATATTGACGTTATCAAAAAAGCTCTTATTGCTTTTTAGTAATGACAGGTATGAATAATTTTTGATCTTTAACCACATAGCCGGGTTATCCAGATCCTTACACTCATCATCGCTGATGGTTAACAGGGTTTTTATCTGGATCTTCAGGAACTTATCGGCCGACAGATCCGCGCGGGTCAGGTTTAGGACGAGTTTCTGTATAGAATCCCTGGTTAAGCGGGCGCTATAGGCGGGCTTATTGTTGATAACCACGTTAATGTACGAACGCTCTTTGATCAAAGCCTGTGAAGGCTCAAAATATAACACCAGCTTGCTGCCATTCATTTCGGTAAGCGGGGTTATTTTCACATAAAATGAATTGGCGCCACTCATTCCGTATAGCACATCGTCTTCATGCCCAAGCGATTTAAAAGTTACTATACTTTGTGCTTGTGTCGATGTACTCACTAAAAATACAAAGGCTAAAAGGGCTAAAAATTTATTCATCTGGTTGTAAATATTAATTTATAACGTAAAACTCAACTCTAAAATAATTACCGTTATCGTCACTGCGATAGGTTAGTTCGCCGCCCATTTCCTGGGTCATTAGTTTGGCGATGGAAAGGCCTAAACCAAGGCGGCTTTCATTGGTACCTGATGTATCATTAAGCGTTTTTAGCTTGTTAAACATCATATCCAGTTCCTTTTGGCCAATGGCTATGCCTTCGTCAATAATTTCAAAAACAAAACGCTGGCGCTGCAGGCTGGTCACTACCCTGATATCATTATTGGTTTGCGAAAACTTAATGGCGTTTGATAAAAGGTTCTGAAATACTTGACCTGCAAATACCCTGTCGAGCCTAACATTAAGCGGCAATTTCAGGATATTATCCGTAAGGTGGATATTTTTCATCTGCGCGGTTTCATATAAGCCTTTGAAAACGTTGGCCACCTCTACATTGGCATCAAATATCTCGAGCTTAAACTGCATTTCCGGAGATTCTATCTCTTTTACATCCATCAGCTTATTGAGCAGATATTGCATTTTTTCGGCCGACTCCGCTATATAGCCCACATACTCCTTTTGGTCGTTACTGAGGCGATAGTCTTCTTCCTTGATCATGTTGTTGCTCATCACTACCGAGCCAATGAGATTTTTAAGGTCGTGCCCGGCTATATTGATAAAGCTGTTCTTTTGCCCGTCTATCTTGCGTAATTGTTCATATTGCGCATCGATCAGGTTGTTTTTGGCATTAATGTCGGCATTTTGTTGTTTGAGCTGCTCGTTTGATTTTTCGATCAGGATTTGCGAGCGCACATCCCTCCGCATTACCTTGTAACGGGTACCGGGGATGATACATGAAATAATAGCGGTTATAATAAAAAACTGCCCGCCACCTGTGCCAATCACGATATCCAGGTTGTAATCACTGAACAGATTAAAAAATATAGCCAATAGCAGCACAGCTACCAGTACCTCAATAAATGAATTTATAGGTTCCCAAAAAACCTGCAGGTTAAAAAATAATACAATAGTGGCAAAAACCAGGTAATAAATATTAAGGTTCTGGATCTTTACAATATTGCATAAAAGCGCCGATGTTACCGACAGCATAAAGAAACTGATATGCAGCAACAGGCGGTAATCATATCTTTTAGCTGTAAAAAGACCATGCAAACCGTATATAAGTGCGCTGGTGATCAATCTTACAATAAAAAACTGTATCCAAATTTCGGGAGCATATACGTAATCAATAATGCTGAAAACCGGGTAAAGCAAAATAATGGGCCAAATAATATTATTGGTTTGGAACCACGCTTTTTTATAGGTCTCTTTTATTAATTCGTCTTTTGCAATTTGAACAAACATTATTCGTTATCTTAAATTATAATTAAAAATCAAGCCCTGTTTTGTTATGGATTTTTATCAAGCTTAGGTTTAAGAGGTGAGAGTGAGAATAATTCTTTTAACGCAAATCTTAAACTATGTGTTAATACTCATAGTATCAACTGCTGGCGCTCTTGCAAAAAGCAGTCCAAAAATGCAGCAAGTCCGTTCGCTGGCTTTTAAACGTGCGCAAAGTTTGGATCATGGCATCAGTATTTCATGGCTGGAGCAAACATGGGTTAAACAAACGTTTGCGGAAGAGGATTTAAAAAAAAGCGATCTGGAGTTATTGAAGAAACTTGGCTTTAAAAGCATCCGGCTGCCCGTTGCTTTCGGGTGGTTTGAAGAGCAGCATGTACCCGATGAGGAAGTGTTCCGCCGTATTGATCAGGTAGTAAAACTATGCCATGATTATGGCTTTAAACTGGTGATTGATTACCACTACGGAAAGTTAAATGATACCAATTATTTGGTAGAAACACCTATAATTATTAACCGCTGGTTAAAAATAGTAAAACATTATATCCATACGGGCGCTGATGATGTTTTTTTTGAATTATATAACGAACCGCCCAGAATTGACCCCAAAGTGTGGAAGGACGCCGCCTATAACATGGTAACCGCCATCCGCAAAATTGATAAAAAGCATACCCTCATCATTGGCGCATCCAATTACAACAGTATTTATGAACTGAGCCGCTTTGTGCGCCTGGCCGATGAGAACATTATTTACACTTTTCATTTTTATGAACCCTTCTTTTTTACCCACCAGGGTGCGGCTTGGGTGGGCGACCAGGTGGCAACAACCGGGGTATCATTTCCTTATAATGCGGAAAATTTTCCAGCCCTCAACCCAAAAGCACGGGGAACCGCCGGCGAACTTAATTATAACAAGTATAATAAAGACGGTAATGAACAATCCATTAACGATAAACTACAGATAGTTAAGGATTGGGCCACTAAATACGATGTACCTATACTGTGCGGCGAATATGGCGTTTATAATAAATATGCCGATCTGGATAGCCGCTGCCGTTATATTAAAGCTGTGCGAATAGCCCTTAAACGACTAAACATACCCGGCATGCTTTGGGATTATAGCGGGTCGTTCTCTGTGTTTGCCGGTAAACCTGCTTTGAATACCTTCCCTACTTGTATGAAGGAGGCTATTGGGTTTGTGCGATAAAGGGGAGGGAAGTTTACTTTCACGCGTCATTGCTGTAAAGGATGAAGACAACCGACCAAAGGGAGCTCATTAATACCAACAGAAATAATATTAATAATCTCTATGCTGTACAGGACGGAGATGTATAGCGTATACCCGCTCTTGGCCGCGGGAGGGCCAGTTACTTTTGTCGCCACAAAAGTAACCAAAAAGGCTGTCACCAGAAATGCTTCTTTGCGCTCATAGCCTTTGCTCTGCAAAGCTGGCAGAACCACGGGCTGCTAAACCTTACCTCCACTTCGTTCACTCATTACCCTCCGCTTCAGGTAAGGTTCGCTATGCCCTTACAGCCGCACAGGCCAGCATCGTTCTGCCCGCTTTCGTCCGAAGCTTATCTGCTGACGGGGAAGAAGAAATCACTAAATCATTAATTAGTTGCCGCGTTAGGGATAGCAGCGGATACCGGCCTGTGGCTAATGCCCGGGCAGTATGAGCGGATAGCCCGGGCCGTAGGTAACGCCCTTCTTTAACTAATAGCCCAAAATCTTTACTCCCAAATAAATCCTTTATCTAATTATCTTTAATCCATTTCCCCCTGTCCATAAAATCATTTAACGTAATTATTCATTTATTGATTACCTTTGCCAGGTAATATACTGTTATGAAATTTTTTGAAGAAAAACGTCGGGAGGTTATGGAGCATATTGAAAAATATATGCTTGAGAAGATGTTTGAATATTTAAAACCTGTTGATACTATTTGGCAGCCATCTGATTTTTTACCTGACTCTACAAGAGATTCCTTTTTTAGTGAAATAAAAGAGCTGCAGGAAAGCGCCCAGGGTTTAAGTTACGACCTGATAGCCGTTTTAATTGGCGACACCATTACAGAAGAAGCGCTGCCTACTTATGAATCATGGCTGACCATGGTTGAAGGCGTATCTAAAGATGAAGAAGGCGGCTGGATGAAATGGACCCGCCACTGGACCAGTGAAGAGAACCGTCATGGTGACCTGCTAAACAAATACCTGTACCTGTCGGGCCGCGTTAATATGCGTATGATGGAGGTATCAACCCAGTACCTGATTGCCGATGGTTTTGATATCGGTACCGGCACCGATCCTTACCGCAACTTTATATATACCTCGTTCCAGGAACTGGCAACAAATGTATCGCACAGACGTGTAGCATCACAGGCTAAAAAGGATGGAGATACCCTGTTGTCAAAAATGTGTGGTACCATTGCCGGCGACGAAGCCCGTCATGCCAGAGCTTATAAATACTTTATCGAGAAAATATTTGAGGTTGACCCAAGCGAAGCCATGATAGCCTTTGAGGATATGATGCGTAAAAAGATCGTGATGCCTGCTCACTTCCTGCGTGAAGTAGGTTTAAAAGTAGGTCAAACTTTTGGGCACTTTACCGATGCCGCTCAGCGCCTGGGTATATATACCGCTATTGATTATGTGGATATATTGAAAGAGCTGATAGAAGACTGGCATATTGAAAGCACTATCGACCTGAACGAAGCCGGCGAAAAAGCCCGCGATTATATCATGAACCTGCCATCGCGCCTGCTGCGTGTTGCGGAACGCATGAAAAACCCCATGCTGGAATACAAATTCAGCTGGATAAACGGATAATTTTCCTTATCAGAAAATATGAACAAAGGCGCCTGAATAGGGTGCCTTTGTTGGTTTACAGGGATATCCCTACACGTCAATTGGAACGAGGGAAAAACTTTTACGCGGGTGATGTTCTGTTCATTGCGAGAGTTCCTGCGTTCCCCTCTTGAGAGGGGGTAGGGTGAGGCATGTGCAAAAGCAGGGGTGTGTTCTTCAGCATCGTAGATAACACACCCCTTCACCCCTTTCTAAGGGGAGTCCCACATCCCCGTACGCTTAAAATCCTATTTCTCTCCCTCCACCTTAAACCCTGGTTTGCTATACCCTTCCGGTACATAGCCATCCGGGATCTGGATGTGGTTACCATCGCGCAGGGCAAAGTAATTCGGTGACATGATCTCGACCCCGGCCTCGTTAAACTTGTCCTGTATGTTCTGATGCAGCCGGGAGTAGATAGCCGCCATCTGGTTCGATAGTTCTGTGTAAGCATTCAGCTGATAGGCTACGTTAAAATCGTTCAGTCCGGTTTGCAATACAAAGGGTTTATGATCGGTAAGCAGGATGCCTTCGGTGGCTTCGGCCGCGCTGATCAATAGGTTATGTACCGTTTGCCAGGGCACATCGTAACCAATAGTTATGGTGGTGTTGAGTATCAGTCCCATGGTTTTGGCTACGGTGCTGTAATTGGTGGTATGCCCGCTTAATATGGTAGCATTAGGTATGGTGATATCCTCGTTTTTAATGGTACGCAGACGGGTTACCAGCAGGTTTTTCTCCACCACATCGCCCATTACATCGCCTACTTTAATCCGGTCGCCAATTTTGTAGGGACGCATATAGGTAAGTACAATGCCCGATACCATATTGGATATGGCCGAGGATGAGCCCAGCGAAAACAGGATCCCTAAAAATACCGTTACCCCCTGAAAAACTTTAGAATCGGAGCCCGGCAAATACGGAAATATCACCACAAACATAAAAGCGAACAGCAATACCCTGATAATATTATAGGTAGGCATGGCCCATTCCGGGTAAAAACCATTAATGGTAATGGCGCCCTGGGCAATTTCGTTAGCAATAAATTTTACCAGCTTTACGATGTACCGGGTTACTATATAAATTACGGCAATGGTAAGCAGGTTAGGTATGTAGTGCACAATGCCCAGCAGTATACTTTTAAAGGGATTAACAATATAACTAAGCAGCTGTACCGCTATAGGTTTTGACGCGGGAAAAATAAAGAACAACACCGGCAGCGCCAGGTAAACCAGCAAAATGATCAATATAAACCTGCCAATGCGCAACAGGCCGGTAACTAATGGCAGCAGGCGTTTGGCATAAGCAACCGGGGCGCCTTTGGCGGCCAGTTTATCCATCCGGGCCTCCCAGGCTCTTAGTGTTTTTAGTTTTAACCAGCGCGAGCCCTTATTAAGCGCCCATATTAAAACAATCAGCAGTATCACTACGGCAACGGCTTCCAGGATATTAATAACCACTTGTTTGGTGCTGCTATCGGTAAAATAATTACCCAGTTTCTTTTTGAGGATGGCCAGGTAACTGGCTGCCAGTTGCGGGCGGTTAAGCTCAGTGAAGGTTGCGTCCTTATTATTTACCGCCAGAATAATTTGCGAATTATAGGAGATCACCGAAACCGAGGTATCGTTTTTCAGCGTGAGCGAATCGGGATTGAAATCAATGCGATCAACCAGTCCCTCAATACGTTTAGTAACTACCTGGGCCCGCTCGGCCGGTTCAAACAAGCCCTGCCCGGTATAAAAGGTAAAAAGCGTATCGCGGTTAATGATGACAGGATAACCTTTGGTTTCAACCGGTTTTTGTGCCAGGGCAGTAAAGGTCGCTAATAGAAACAGGACAAAAAGGTAATAACTTTTAGGCATAACAGGCAGATTTTCTGTTAAAGCTAAAAATTATATTTCAATTCTTTTTATCCTTCCTGCACCAGGTCGGTGCCCGGGTCGCCGGCCAGATCCTTGAACAGGTCGTTCAGGATAGATTCAATGGTAAGCGAGTTTACATCATCTACGTAATGTTCAGACCGGGTTATCCACAGTTCTGTGCCATTTAGAGTGAGGCTAAAGAGGAAGCCTTCATATATTTTGGGACTATTTATTTCAATGGAACCATTTTTTTGTTCCACAGTGAAATCAATATCACTTTTGCGGCGTTCATGAAAAAGGGGATTAAGCTTTTGCAGCAGCAGGTTGTACAGATCTTGTATCTTGATGGCTTTATGGAGGGTGATGATTTTCATGGCGATGGGTGTTTATATTTAAAGTACAAGCCGGGGTGGGTATTGTTTGTTGTTATATAAAAGCGATATTTAAGCGCGGAATCGACTCACCCTGGCTTTGCTTCGCTCGCCATCCCTCTCTTCGCCTGCGGCGGAAAGAGGGATGATGACTTAAAAGTTGCGTCATTGCGAGGTACGAAGCAATCCCCGATTTTACAGGGGCGCTTTGTATAGCATAGAGATTGCTTCGTACCTCGCAATGACGTGTGCAGAGAAAGGGCGGTCCACCCTCTTTCCGCCGTAGGCGAAGAGAGGGTCGCCCAACGAAGTACAGGCGGGGTGAGTCGGCTCGCCAACTATGAATTAAAAACACACACCAATGAATTACAAATTACTGGGCCGCTCGGGCCTTAAAGTTTCAGAATTATGTTTGGGCACCATGGGCTTTGGCACCGAAGCCGGCTGGGGTGCCGATAAGGATACCAGCTTTGCCATTATGGATGCCTACGCCAATGCAGGCGGCAATTTTTTGGATACGGCCAATATTTACAAGCTGGGTACCAGCGAAAAGATCATTGGCGATTATATGAGTAATCACGACCGCGATTATTTTGTGCTGGCCACCAAGTATACTCTGAAAGATAACATCACTAACCCCAATGCATCAGGTAACAGCCGCAAAAATATGATACGCAGCGTAGAGGAAAGCCTGAAACGCTTAAAAACAGATTTTATCGATGTGCTGTACCTGCACATTTGGGATGACATTACCCCCATTGACGAAGTGCTACGCGGCATGGACGACTTGATTAAACAAGGCAAGGTAAACTATGCTGCCATTAGCGATACACCGGCCTGGGTGGTAGCCAAGGGCAATACCCTTGCCGAATTGATGGGCTGGAGCCAGTTTATTGCTTTGCAGGTAGAGTACAGCCTACTGGCCCGCACCGCCGAGCGCGAACTGATACCAATGGCCAAACATTTCGGAATGACAGTAACCCCATGGGCGCCTTTAGCAGGCGGAGCCTTAACTGGAAAATATCTGAAAGGCGATAAAGGCCGTATCAAACCCGAAAGCAAGCGTTTGGATAGCCGTGCCGAAGGCATTACCAAAGTAGTCATGGACATCGCTACAGAATTGGGCGTATCGGAAAGTCATGTTGCCCTAAACTGGACCCGCCAGCAGGGTTTTTCGTGTATCCCGATAGTGGGTGCCACTAAAGTTGATCAGTTGCTGGATAACCTGAAAACGGTGGAGGTTGCCCTGAGCGATGATCAGCTGAAAAGATTGAATGATGCCAGCGCCATTGAGCTCGGTTTCCTCGGCGATTTTTTTAAAGAAGAGGGTGTGAGGATGAATTCCTTCGGCGGGTTTTATGATAAGGTGGAGAAAAGGTAAAAGGGCCTCACCCCGATCCTCTACAAAGGAGAGGGAGTTAAAATTGCTGAGTAAAGCCCTCTCCTTGGAGAGGATTATTACATGAGGGCTTCGCCGTTTAGATGAGGTTTTTTTTAATCTCCGCCAAAATTTTCGTATATTTATGTCAATCGGCATAGCCCGGCTTTCCAACCAGAAAGCCGGGCTGTTTAGTTAAAAGAAAAATAAGGCCAAAAAACGATCGTTTGCTATATGGTTATTTGAATGCCAATAATTTAATACTTTTTAAAGTTTTAAAAACATGCTAAAATCCTGCTGAAATTTGTTAAAAAGTGTTAAAACCCATGTTTTTCGAATGCTTTTGAGCTGTTTTTAGCCTCGTTTTGTACAGGAAAGTGTTAAAATTTAAGGTTTAAAAAGTTTTTTGGGGGATGGAGATCAATCAAAACGTTTCAAATATGCTTTGCTGATGAGATCGCCATAAAGGATAGTGCTTTTTTTATCCAGGCCGAACCAGGGGTTGCCATTATCCTGAAGTACCTGAATATTTTGGGCGGGCATAAAACTTTGTGCCAGCAGGAATCTTTTATGATGGCGGACATCTTCCACCACATCCAACACAATAAAACAATGCCCCGGCGAACCACCCCTGATAAATACATCCCCGGTTTTAAGCTGATCCGGGTCGCTTACTTTTTTGAGTTCTTTCTGTAAGGACAAAGTACCGGCATAGCTAAAAACCAGGTTCATATAATGCAGGAAGTTAGGGTAGCTATAGTCTTTTTTGGCCTTTAATACCCAATGATCATTGCTGTAGCGGTAGCCATTGGCATAGTGCACAAAATCACATTTGAAACCGCTGGTAAAATTAAAAGTAATGGCTTTATAGTTCCTTTGCCGATACAGGTATTCGCCGCGGAGACGCATTACGGCATCGGCACATTGCTGTAAGTCTTGGGTACCTATGCTCATATCTACAATGGCCGCGGTATACAGATCGGTACGGGCAATTTCGCCTTTGTAGGTGCGGGCAGGTGTACCCACGGGCTTAAGAGGAAGCCCCTGCAACCAGGCCCCAAAACTACCGGGTAATGCGGTTACTCGCTGAAAACCCGCCGGGGTTTTAAACCGGCTTACAACATTATCGGGTTTGACAGTACCAATAAATAATAATGTCAGCAGGAGGATGAAGGCTTTCATATAGTTTTGGCTTTTTTCAACTGTAAATAAGGATTATAGGGCACAGGCAGATCATTCACCAAGTGAAACGCCGAAAAATGCAGGTGCGTTGGCGAGCGTTTTTTGTATGCGTTATAGCCAGTGCGGCCAACTTCGGCAATCTTTTGACCCTGTTTTACCTCGTCTCCGGGCTTTACAAAAATGGCCTGGTTGTGTGCATAATAGGTGAAGAAGTTTTGTGCCGGATGATATACCCAAATGAATTTTCCACCACGGAGACTGCTTGACGGGTCCCATTCGTTGGTACAAGCTATTACAATGCCGTCGTCAACAAC
Source organism: Mucilaginibacter sp. NFX135 (assembly GCF_048565145.1). NCBI lineage: Bacteria > Pseudomonadati > Bacteroidota > Sphingobacteriia > Sphingobacteriales > Sphingobacteriaceae > Mucilaginibacter > Mucilaginibacter sp. NFX135. Next base: position 5,547,240 of record NZ_CP183412.1, on the reverse strand, counting down.
CAGTACATCAACCGGCTGATGGGTACGGTCGTCCAGGCAGTCTTGATTGCGATCATTAATAAAAATATCATGAGCAGGGTGGGCCGTATGCTTGTTACCATCAAGAAAATTGTAGCCCTTATCTGAGTATCCGTTGCCATTTGTACCCCCTATGGCGCTGATTTTGTAGCTTTTAAGCGGAAATACCCAACCGGATGAGGAGGGTTTATAACTGGTTTTTTTGAGCTGTTCTATTAGCGTTTTGAACTGACCGGCAGCATCCTGTCTTTTTATAGAACCATTTAAAATAGCCGTATTTAAGTTATTGATGTTGTTGCAAATGGTTTTGATATCCTGTGCATTTGAAATAACAGATATACATAAAAAACTAAGTAGCAGAATAATCTTTTTCATAAAGTTTATAACCCATTAAATTTATAGAAATTGTAAATGCCCCGGAAAATTATTCACAAGTCGATTACTTTTACAAAGTGTATTTTTCTTGGCGGTAAACAATATCGCATTTTAATTTATTATAGTAGTTTAAACAAAACCTTAACATGTATTCACTTTCCTTAGAGGCCACCATTGTAATTTTCGCTATAGGGGGAATCATTTTACTGATCCTGTTGCTGGGTCTGATATTTTCTATTGTGCTTTTGGCCAGACAAAGAAGAAGCCGGGGTTTGGAGATCACCGCGTGGATATTCAACTCGTTATGGTTTATTTTTGATATGGCGATGGCGGGTGCCGGGGTTTTCAAAAAGGCTGATTATCCTAATTTTTTTATTTTTCCCATACTGCTAACCTTCTTTTTATTGTGCCAATACCGGGCAAATCTTTATTCAGGTACAAAGCTTAAAGTATGGTATGTGGCTAAAACTGCTATTATCCTGATCATTTTTTTTCAGCTCAATTCGGAGGCCATCAATTTTATATACGGTCGGTTTTATGAGGCTATGAAACAAAATCATCTCCTGCTAATAGCACCTGTAATTAGCCTGATATTTACACTACTCATCAGCTCAATTGCTGCTTTTCGATACCTGAAACGAACCGGACAGCCACTGGTAAACAACGATGTTTTAAAAAATGCGGCTATCTTCCTGCTCTGCACTTTTTTGTGTGCGGAACTGGCCCAAAGGCTAATCAGTTTTATAGACATACTGGGAATGGGAAATATTAGGGATACGTATCTCAAGATCTATTTTAACGTCATGAATATTTTGAGGACTTTAGGATATTCCTTGCTTTGCACTATATTGGGTACCCTAATAGCAGGATATAGCTATCTGAATTATGCAAAAAAAAATAAAGTGGAGTTACCGGTCTAATCAGCCTTCTATTTTGATATCGTACTTGCCTAATAAGCCTGGCAGCCCATGCAGGGAGAACTGTGCTTTTCTGATCATATTATCGTCAGGGTCGATCATAAAATTATAAGAGCTGCGCAGGTCGGCGCCTTTTAATATAGTGCGACTAAAAAATGCCCTGTTCAGATTACAATTAATTAATTTGGCATCGGTAAGATCACATTCGGTAAGGTCTGTCTCCACCATGGAACATTCGCTAAACCTTGCTTTTTTATTTTTCTTTTGGTAGAAAACGGCATTATCCAGGATGCAATGTTCAAAATGCGCTTCGAACAAAAAATCGCGGGCTTTGCTAAAATTTACACCACTTAGTTTGCAATGTTTAAATACGATATTTTGAAAACCAGTATTGCTCACATCGGCTAACGACAGGTTGCAATCCTGAAATATGCAATCGATAAAAACCATGCTGTACAGATTGGCATAAGCAAAATCACAGTTCATAAACCTGCAATTTTCATAAGTACAGTCGCGCCCGGTTAGTTGGTCGACAGGTGTTTTTGTAAAAGTTTGATCTTCCTGGTAGTTGGCTTGCATGGGGCAAATTTAAGTTTTGAAAGGCAGGTTTTCAGCATAAAATTATGCAGTGGCATAGCTATTGTTGTTTTATAAATACATCAATATCTATAGCTATGAAAACATTAAAAACCGCGGCAACAGCGCTAACCATAGGAATGTTGCTGAACTTAACAAATCCTTTATCGGCCCAAACCGTTCAAAAGGATACCACAGCTACAACCAAACCAAACGGCTCGGGTGCGGGTAATGGCGTTAGCCAGGGAGCACCGGGTGCTGCAACCGTATCAGGTACAGGAACAGGCACATTGGCAGATAGCAATGCCTTGCCGTCCGGTGATTCCGGAATAAAGAAAACAGCTCAGATCAATGATATTAAAACAGGTAACGAACATGCCGGTAGCGGTCGCAATAACTGGGGCCTGTTAGGTCTACTTGGCTTATTAGGTTTATTAGGGTTAAAGAAAAAGAGTAACAGCCAGGTAAGTTAATATCAATAGATAGAGTTATTCGATTTTTAATGATAAGTGAGAATTGCAGGCTTCTACATATTCCTCCTGTACTGCCCGCCAACCTCGTACAGCGCATGGCTGATCTGCCCTAATGAACAATATTTGCAGGTTTCCATCAGGATTTCAAAAATATTTTCACCGGCAATGGCGGCGTGCTGCAAGGCTTTCAGCAGTTCGGGGATACGTTCCTGGTTGCGTTGCTGAAAGGCGTGCAGGGCCTCTATCTGGTATTGTTTTTCATCTTCAGTAGCTCTGATCACTTCGGCAGGCACAATGGTAGGTGACCCTTTTTTATTCAGGAAGGTATTAACCCCGATGATGGGATATTCGCCGTTATGTTTCAGGGTTTCATAATACAATGATTCCTCCTGGATCTTGCCGCGCTGGTACATGGTTTCCATAGCGCCCAATACGCCGCCGCGATCGTTAATGGCCTTAAATTCGGTTAATACGGCTTGTTCAACCAGATCGGTGAGTTCCTCTATAATGAAAGCGCCCTGTATGGGGTTCTCATTTTTGGCAAGACCCAACTCCCGGTTAATGATCAATTGTATAGCCATGGCCCGCCTAACCGATTCTTCGGTAGGGGTGGTAACAGCCTCATCATAGGCATTTGTATGCAGCGAATTGCAGTTATCATAAATGGCATAAAGCGCTTGCAATGTAGTGCGGATATCATTAAAATCGATCTCCTGTGCATGCAACGACCGTCCGCTGGTTTGGATATGATATTTGAGCTTTTGCGACCGATCATTCCCCTTGTATTTATTCTTGATAGCCTTCGCCCAAATGCGCCGGGCTACACGACCGATCACCGAATATTCCGGATCGATACCATTACTGAAAAAGAACGATAGGTTGGGCGCGAAATCGTCGATATGCATGCCCCGGCTCAGGTAATATTCCACATAAGTAAACCCATTGGATAAGGTAAAGGCCAGTTGGGTAATAGGATTGGCCCCAGCCTCGGCAATGTGATAGCCGGATATGGACACCGAATAAAAATTGCGCACTTTCTCACGGATAAAATATTGCTGCATGTCGCCCATCATTCGCAGGGCAAACTCGGTGGAGAAAATGCAGGTATTCTGAGCTTGGTCTTCCTTCAAAATATCGGCTTGCACCGTACCGCGGACTGTAGAGATAGCATAAGCTTTTATTTTTTCATAAACATCGGCAGGGAGCACCTGATCGCCGGTTAAGCCCAGGAGCATTAAGCCGAGGCCGTTGTTGTCGGGAGGAAGAACCCCAGCCTCACCTAAATCCTCTCCAAAGGAGAGGACTTTCCTTTCAGGTTGTTTATTCAATGTTTGTTTTATGGTTTCAACTACTTTTTGAGTGTTTTTTATTACCTCATCATTTGTGAAACGGACCACATCAAAGCCTTCACCATTTAAAACTTTAGTTCTTAGTTCATCCTGCTCTGTGGTTAATTCATGATATCCCCCGTCAATTTCAACAACAAGGCCTTTTGGTATACAAACAAAATCAGCAATGTAACCATCTATTGCGTGTTGCCTTCTGATTTTATATCCTATTTGATTATTTCTTAGATGTTGCCACAATATATTTTCGGCTTCAGTAAGATTTTTTCTGTTAGATTGTGAATTTGCTTTTAATACCTCCCATAATGTAGGATCAGCAGTTTCATAGCCTTGCTTTTTAGCCTCCTCGCTTTTAGCTCCCTCTCCTTTGGAGAGGGTTGGGGTGAGGCTTTTGTACTCCGGTCTCCCCAACCCCTTATCATCATACAGCTCTTTAAATTTGGCTTCTACCAGATGCTCTAAACCATGTTCTTTGATGTGTTTTTCGCATTGCTGGTCGATGGCGGCATTCATGAAAAAGCCGAGCAGCATGGGGGCCGGTCCGTTAATGGTCATGGATACAGAGGTAGACGCCGCGCAAAGGTCAAAGCCCGAGTATAGTTTCTTGGCGTCATCCAGTGTTGCAATGCTCACGCCGGAGTTGCCTATTTTGCCATAAATATCTGGTCGGATGTGTGGGTCTTCACCATAAAGGGTAACCGAATCAAAAGCAGTGGATAACCTGTGCGCCGGCTGACCGAGCGATACATAATGGAAGCGTTTATTGGTACGTTCCGGTCCGCCTTCGCCGGCAAACATGCGGGTAGGGTCTTCACCCTCACGCTTTAGCGGGAATACGCCTGCCGCGTAGGGGAACTCGCCGGGCACATTCTCGGTAAGCAGCCAGCGCAGTACATCGCCCCATGCTTCGTAACGAGGTAAAGCGATCTTGGGGATCTGCAATTGAGATAAAGAAGTGTAATGCAAAGGCTGTTTGATCTCCTTGTCGCGCACTTTATAGATAAAACTCTCGGCCTTATATTTTTTAACTGTTTCGGGCCACTCTTTAAGCAGGCGCTTACATTCAGGATGAAGCTGAGCTTCCAAATGAGCAAACACCTCACCTAAACCCTCTCCAAAGGAGAGGACTTTGCCCTGCTGATTTTTGTCCTTGCTCCTTATTCCTTGCTCCAATGTCTGACCAAGCTCTATCACCCCTTTTACCTGGAACAATTGCTGGGCAATCCTGCATTGTTCATTTACCCAGTCGTCATAAGCTTTGCTATTTTCGGCAATTTCTGCCAGATATCGGTTACGCTCGGGAGGAATGATGTAGATCTTTTCAGATTCTTCACCCGAGCCAGGCAACACATTCCCTGTACCAGCTAACAGATCAATCCCTGTTTTAGCCTTGATGGTCTTCATGATAGCGGTGAATAGCGTATTCATCCCCGGGTCATTAAACTGTGAGGCCATGGTGCCATATACAGGCAGGTCACCATCTTTAGCATTGAAGAGTTGGTGATTGCGTTTATATTGTTTGCGTACATCGCGGATGGCATCCAATGCACCGCGTTTATCATATTTGTTGAGGGCCACTAAATCAGCAAAATCAAGCATATCGATCTTTTCCAGTTGGGTGGCCGCACCAAACTCTGGCGTCATTACGTAGAGTGATACATCACAATAATCGGTGATCATCGTGTCTGACTGGCCAATGCCCGAAGTTTCTATAATGATGAGATCGAAGCCGGCGGCTTTGCAGATATCGATGCTTTCCTGTACGTGTTTGGATAGGGCCAGGTTAGCCTGCCGGGTAGCCAGCGAGCGCATATATACCCTTGGATTATTAATAGCATTCATGCGGATACGATCGCCCAGGAGTGCACCGCCTGTTTTTCGTTTGGATGGATCGACGGAGATGATGGCCAGTGTTTTATCCGTAGCCATCAAAAAACGGCGCACAATTTCATCTACCAATGACGATTTGCCAGAGCCACCGGTACCGGTGATGCCGAGGACAATCCCCTCTAAATCTCCCCCGAGGGGGGAGACTTTTTGTCCTCCTTGCTTTTCAAAAGTCCTTCCTTCCGGGGAAGGTTTGGGAGGGGTGTTCTCCGCCATACTGATCAATCTGGCAATAGCGCCCGGGTCTTTTTCGGCCAGCTGATTCATCTCACCATTAAGATGGGTAACCGTAGGGAAATCGCATTGCTGCAGCATATCATTGATCATACCCTGCAAACCCATGGTACGACCATCATCTGGTGAGTAGATACGGCTGATACCGTAAGCTTGTAGTTCTTCGATCTCCTGCGGGAGGAAAACTCCGCCACCACCGCCAAATATTTTGATATGACCCGCGCCTCGCTCGGCCAGCAGATCACGCATATATTTAAAATATTCCAGGTGACCGCCCTGGTAACTGGTAAGGGCAATGCCCTGTACATCCTCCTGTATGGCGGAATTCACCACTTCATCAACCGACCGGTTATGGCCCAGGTGTATAACCTCGACACCACTGCTTTGCAGTATGCGGCGCATGATGTTAATGGTAGCATCATGCCCGTCGAACAGCGAAGCCGCTGTTACAAAACGGATCTTGTACCGGGATTGATATGGGGCAATGCTTTCCATGAAGATAGATAATTGGTCAACACAAATTTAGTAATTGTTTCGGAGTGAATGCTATGCATGCATAATAAAATAAAGACTACCAAGGGTGAGATTTGAGGACTGATGCCGGAACTGGCTGGATGAGAATGGCTTTTTGAAATAGCTAAGAGTTAGTTTTGTTTATGATTCCCTTTACTGTCATCAAGGTGTTTTTTCCAATTAACATCAAATTTATCGCCTTTCATAACTTTCAGATGGTCCGGAGGGATAGCTACAACAGCTTTAAACGGCCCGGTTCCGCGCTCCATGTAATAAATTTCGCTTTCGTCTTTAAATTCATCACTAAAAAACAGATCAACAACCGTAATGTCGGGTGTTGAATAATAAACGTTGCAGTCTACCCATTTGGGCGTTTTACCGTCCTGGTAAAATAGATCTATAATCTGTTCAAATGAAAGTTGTTTGTTTTGGAGTTCACTCCAACCTTTTACATGTTCATTTTCGGCGTTAGTTATAATATCCCATTCATTTGAATCTAAAATAAAAGCATAATTATCAGATAGCTCATTGAAGCAATTCTGCGAGGTCCAATCCTTTAGATGCGTTAGTAAAAGTTTAAAATGTTCTATAAATGTTTGTTTGTCCATTGCCCTGCTAGTGTTTATATTATTCCGCTTACTGATAACCGACGTTTAATCCCCATAAGCAATTAATCCACTTTGATTTTCTCTGGCGATACCAAGTAATGAGAGTAGCTGTTTTACATCAGTGTCGGTTTGTAATTGTTTTTGACTGATATTCTCATGCATTTGGTTGATTAGCGCAGCGTCCCATCTAAAATCTGAGTAATAATCAAAACGATCAGCAATGATTTTTTTGTCTTTTAATCTGTTAAATGTTTGGTCGTCCAGTTTGCCAATAAACTTAAGTTCTTTTTGTTCAGGGTGGTTAGGCTTTGCCTGATGATCATCTATTAAATAAAAGTCTAACATCTTTGTCTTTTAAGCTTATTGATTGGCAATCTAATATAAAGTTTATGGTACATAAAATAAAGTAAAACCCTGCTGACATAGGGCTGTCAGTAGCTGGTTTTAACTTTGGTTATTAATAAATCAATAACCAACAAAATGGCTGCAAAACATACATTAACAACACTCGCCACCACCTGCTTTTTAGCAGATGATATGGCAGCGTCGAAATGTTATGCGGAGCTGCTGGGCATCGACGCTTACTTCGCGCCCCAGCCACTCGGGGGTTATGTAGAATTTTGTATTAGCGATAATGGCGAGGAGAGCTCATCTGTATATAAAATGAATGAGGCTGCATAAATACCAAAGATTGGTTGCCAGATAATATGCATAAAACAACTTTTTACCGGCAAAAGGAAATAAACCCGGCTCTTGCCATAGCGTTGTCATTTGCTTTTTTAGCTTTGATTATTATTAACCTTAAAACATACTAAATGACTGCAACACAAACATTAAGGGGGCTTGCTACCACCTGCTTTTTTGCCGACGACCTGACTGCGGCGAAAAAATGGTATGCCGAGCTCCTGGGTATCGATGCTTATTTCGCTTTTCCACCTACGGGTAACCCGGCATACATCGAGTTCCGCATCGGCGATTATGAACATGAACTGGGTTTTATTGACCGTAAATATGCACCCAAAGCAGCCACTGTTGGCCCGGGCGGAGCTATCGCGTTTTGGCATGTCGATGATATTGAGGCAGTATTTAAAAAGCTGATAATTATGGGTGCCAAAGAGTACGAACCGATCACTAAGCGCGGGGAAGCCGGTTTTGTTACCGCCTCGGTTATTGATCCGTTTGGCAATGTGTTGGGCATTATGTATAATCCGCATTACCTGGAGATTCTGGGTGCTATTAACAAAGCATAACCCCAAATGGCAAAGGAATTAAGCACAATTTCGCCCGAAAGCCGGCAGCAATGGCGGGATTGGCTGCATGAAAATCATGATAGCGGCGAAACTATATGGGTTATATGCTCAAAAAAGAATGCTGGCGGGAGAGGTGTTAATCATGACGAGGCGGTTGAGGAAGCGCTTTGCTATGGCTGGATTGATAGCCTGGCCCGATCATTTGATGAGGAAAGCTATATGCAGTCGTTCACCAAGCGAAAACCTAAAAGCGTATGGAGCAAGATCAATAAAGAGAAAGCGGAAAGGTTTATTAACGAAGGATTGATGGCCAAACCCGGCTTTGAGAGCATTGAAGCTGCTAAAAACAATGGCTATTGGTCAATTTTGGATGAAGTAGAAGAGTTAATCATTCCGCCCGATCTGGAAAAGGAATTCAATAAGAAACCAGTTGCTAAAGTTTACTTTTTAGGATTGAGCCGCTCCGATAAAAAGCGGATACTGCAATGGCTGGTATTGGCAAAACGGCCGGAAACAAGAAAATTAAGACTTGATCAAATTGTGGAATCTGCAGCTCAAAACCAAAAGCCAAAACAGTTAAGCTGATCAAAATAAAAAGGGTCACAAACTATACGTGTGTGACCCTTTTTATCTTTCATATTTAATATTTTATTCGAAAACAGGAGATTCAACAGGCTGTGGCTCGGGAATTTCTTCTGTTGCTTTTTCAATTACTTTGTGTTTCGCGTTTTCTTTAATAAAGCTCAGACCAAAAGAAAGCAATAACAGTGGTATCGTCATCCAGATTACCTGATGGATGCCATAATGGGCGATAACAAAGCCTCCCAATAAGGTGCCAACCGTTATGCCCGCATTAAAAAAGGATGGCAGCAGGCTGTTGATAAAATCAAGCGCGGTACCGTGTATGCCATCGATAACCAACAAGTTGGCCACCAAAAAGCCGCCGGTATGTACCAAACCCCATACCGATAAAATGATCACCATGGGGATAAACAATCCGCCAAACTGGTAAGCCAGTGCATGCATTACCACCAGCGCCAATAAAAATAAGCGACTGGTAACCATTATATTTTTACTGAGGGCGATACCGGTAAGCCAGTTACCAATGATGCCTGTACCACCAAATACCAGTAGCATTACGCTGATTTGCACACCATTCATGTGCGAAACCTTGTTGAGGTATTCGGCAAGATAACCATAGGTGGCAAACATACCGGCCAATATAACGGTGGCGGTTAATAGTTTTACCCATATATGTAGTCGGCCCAGTAACTGTACCTGACTTTTGGGACTTGCATCAGCTTCGTTAACCGGCATAGACGGTACAAATAAAGCCAGCGCACCAAAGGCCAGCAAGTTAATTAACGCCGACAAAACGAATGACGCCCGCCAGCTAAACAGATCAGCTACATAGGTAGTTAATGGCACGCCCAATACGGTAGCTACGCTGAGCCCGGCCATGATTATAGCAATGGCTTTTGGCGCGTCTTTTGGTCCGGCTTGTTTGGAAGCGGCCGTCATAGATACCGCCCAGAACACCGGGTGCAAAAAGGCCGGTAAAATACGGGCAATCATCAGCACCGTAAAATTCGGCGCTATTGCCGAAAGCAGGTTGGATATCACAAAGATCCCCAGCACCAGGCACATGATGGTTTTGCGGTTCATGTTAGCGGTAAGCATATTGGTGAACGGTCCGGCCAGGGCAACAGTTAAGGCAAAAGCGCTTAACAACCAACCTGCCGTATCAATGGAGATATGAAACTCTTTCACCAGCATAGGCAGTATGCCGATAACCCCAAATTCGGTGGTAATGATGCCGAATGCTCCCAGGGCCATGATATAGATAGATTTTTTCATAGATTTTAGTATTTAAATATTCAAATGTTTCGATATGTAGGGTCAAAATAAACCTCTTCTTTTTGGGAAGAGGGGCTAATCTTTCAATTCGCTCAGGCATGCTATATATTCGTCGAGAACCTGTTGATTCAATACGTATTTCAAGTTGCGGCCTTCTTTTTGGGGCAACAATAATTCAGCATCAACCAATTGTTTCAGATGATGAGATACAGAAGGTTGGGTCAGATCCAACAGATCATTTACCTCGGCGCAATACAGGCAGTCCTTCTTCTTTTTAAATTGTTGTAAAATAGATATCCGGTTGGCATCACTCAGCGCCCTGGATATTTTCTCTATTTTTTTATTGTCCATTATTTTCGGTCGATCATATTCGTTAACTTATGATCTTTGTTGGGTACAAAGGTATGCGTAATATTAATATATAGAAATGTTTCTATGTATTAATTATGTCATTTAATTAATGCCAAGCTAATGATGGTTTACATATAATGATGGTGGTTGTCGCGTAATTATTTGATTTTAAATTATTTAAATCAATGTTAACCATAAAAAACTTAAACTGTATAAACTCACTTTTGCAGGCAAATGGCCCGAACTGCTCACTCTCTCCCGCGAGATTAGCGCAGCGTATCTCGTGGGTGGTATGGTTAAGCTTTCAGCTTTAGTTCAACTGGAAGCCCGCGGCAGCGAGAAGTACTAAAATAGAAACCCGGAGATCTGATGTAGCCTGCATCCAGATCTCCGGGTAATGTGTAAGTAAAATTAATTATCCGCTTATTTAACCAGCGGCAGCAGGTTGCGTAGTTTACTATTGGTGAGGTAAGCACCCAGCCAAACCAGTATGCCAAATACTACTGAGAAGTAAAATGGTTGCCCAACGCGTACCATGGTGGCGGTAGCTCCACCAAGATAAGCGGTAAGCAGAATTGCTCCTAATATTTTGGTCTTTGGAATGATGTACAGTATGGTGGAGATCAATAAAGTAATTCCCATCCCCTGTAAGGTAGTTTCGACCCAGCCTAATTTGGCGGAGGCGCTAATGACGTTTTTTTGGAGTATTATTTTGCCTATCGCGTCAAATAGCAGAAATAATATACAAAGTACACTGATAACTGTACCCGTAATAAATGATGCTTTACTGTTTGTAGTTGCAGGTTGTGATTGTGTAGTTTCCATGAGTTATTGTTTTTTTAGTAAAGGTAGGTTGGATTTAAACCGCATGTGATGCGCATAAATGACAATTACAGGGGGGAATTACGACAAATGGTTCAAGTTTTGCAGTAAGGGATTCTGTAAAGGTTTGGGATAATGCAGGTATATTTGCACATCAATCCAATTACGTATCTTTGCGGCAAATGCAGGTAACAGAGTCAACAACAGGAGTATGGGAAAAGGGCTATAATAATTATGGTCCGTGGTTGCGCGATAAATATAAAGGGCAGCGGGTGTTCAAGGTAATTGTCGATGGTGGTTTTACCTGCCCTAACCGTGATGGTTCCAAAGGCTATGGCGGATGTACCTATTGCAATGTTGATTCCTTTACTCCATCTGTAAGCCGCAACGCGCCTACCGTGCGCCAGCAGGTGATAGAAGGTATGGAGCGTGCCCGTAAAGGTAATAGGGCGGATAAATTCATTATTTACTTTCAACCCAATACCAATACTTACGCCCCGGCGCATTATTTAAAAATGATGTATGACGAGGCCTTGAGCTATGGTACCGAAGATATTGTAGGTCTGAGTGTGGGAACCCGTCCGGACTGTATCGACATGGAAAAAGTAGCTCTATTGGAGAGTTACACCGACCGTTTTGATGTGGATCTGGAAATGGGTATGGAATCCATCTATAATGATACGCTGTCGCAGATCAATCGTGGTTGTAGCCACGAGGAACTGGTAAAAGCTCTGAAACTGGTGGAGAACAGCAAGCTGGATATTTGTGTACACACCATATTCGGTTTCCCCTGGGAAACGCATGATATGATGCTGAAATATGCCGACGAGATTAATCGTTTTCCGCAGATTAAATTCGTAAAATTCCATCACCTGCACATTGTGGAGGGTTCGGTAATGGGCGTAAAATATAAACGCGAACCATTCAAAGTTTTCAGCATTGATGAATACGCCGATTTCCTGTGCGAGTTACTTCCCCGTATACGTCCTGATATTGTGATACAACGCCTTTTTGGCCTGAGCGACCGCGAACTGCTGATAGCACCCAATTGGGGCCTCAAAAAATCAGAGATCCAATACTATATTGACCAAAGAATCCTGAGCCGTGGCGTAGTGCAGGGTTCGGCTGTCTGAACCGGAATTTTTCGAATGAAAGAATTCTGGAATTAATAAGTTAGAATTTTAAGATAACTGTGAGTTGTAAAATTCTATAAATTCTTTAATCCTGTAAATTCTGATTCAGACAATTGGTATCAGATTTGTAAACCTTTAGTTATAAAATAATGGTTTATTAGTTAAATTTATACCTGATTTGTCACAACGAGCGCAATCCAACTACATTCCTGCTTTAACCGGTGTACGTGCAATGGCCGCTTACCTGGTTTTTATATCGCATTTTGCCTATGTTTTTGATGAAAGTTTTCCTCACATTGTGCAACGCTTTCTGGGTGAGTTCCACATTGGTGTAAGCATTTTCTTTGTGCTTTCAGGCTTTCTGATCACATTCAGATATTACCAAAACTTTGATGGTTTAAGTAAACCCTGGTTTATGCAATACCTCAAAAATCGGGTGGCCCGTATTTATCCCATGTATTTTTTACTTACCGTGGCGGCCTTTGTTTACTACTTTATAACTAAGGACGAAACCATTACCAAAGGATATGAGCATCCTATTGCCCTCATGCTCATGAACGTCACTTTTATCCGTGGGTTCTTCTATCAGTTTTGGGATACGGGTATAGCCCAGGGCTGGTCGTTAACGGTGGAGGAATGTTTTTACTTTTCGGCTCCGGTTATATTTTTGATCGCCAAGCGTTTTGGTCAATTTTATATACAGCCGGTTGTGCTTACCTTAACTGGTATTTTATTATACTTTATATCCAGTCATATCAACTGGCATGGCTTCTTCGGCAACTTTACCTTTGTTATGCTGTTCACTTTCCTGGGACGTTGCTTTGAATTTTTTGTAGGAATAAAACTGGCCCGCTATGTTTTGAAAAAAGGCTTTACCCGTACCAATAAAGTAAACTATACCTATACTGGTTTCCTGCTCATATTTGTTTGCGTATTTGTAATGGCGCTGCAACCTATCCTCAAAGGCTGGGCTGCGGGTGTTGAAAGCCCAATTGGCATTATCGTCAATAATTACTTTTTATGCATAGCGGTTGCTTTGTTCTTCTATGGCATATTGACCGAGACAACGCTGTTCAAAAAATTCCTGGCATTACCCTTTATTGAGCTGCTGGGTAAAAGCTCGTATATATTTTACCTGATACACCTGGGCTGGATATATAACCTGATGCATACCTGGTTTGACCAGTTAAACGACCAGGTTTTTGAGCTGTATGACAAGTGGGGAGTAACCTGGCATTCGCCTTTTCAATATGACAGTTTGAACCTGTTGTATGCTTTTATCTTATTAAATATACTATCTGTAACCTTGTTTAAACTGATAGAGGAGCCATTAAACCACTACATCCGCCGGTCGAATTTTTTGGTCAAGTATAAACCAAGTCATACCAAATCCATCGTTTAAATAACTACCTGAACCAAAGATGAAAAAACTGATACTATCCTGCTTATGTATGCTGGTTTTTATAGGAGCAAACCCCTATAGATCATTTGCCAGCTGGCCCATAGGTAAATACCGCGATATTGTGATCCCTTCGATGTTTCTGTATCATCAAACTGATAGGTTTGACCGTAATGGGCACCGTGTTAAAGGCGACCCGGGAGCAGGGTTCACTTCTTACTCAGCCAACCTTTATGTAGGCTATGGCATTTCGCGCCGGTTGGATATTATTGCCAGCGTGCCCTATGTGTATACGCAAAACAAATTTGCCAATGGTGATAAAGTAACCAATCAGGGTTTGGGTGATCTGTACATGGGGCTGAGTTATAACCTGGTTAATTTTAATTATGTACGTTATCTATCGGTGCAAGTTTCAGGCATAGCCCCGCTCTATAATCGTAACGTGGAATTGGGCCTGGGTAATTATGGTGCGGAGTTAAAGCTGATGTATTGCGGCAATCTGCCCAAATCTATTGCCAGCAAGGGTTATTTCAATACCGAACTGGCTTATCGGAGATATTTTGATGTACAAGGACCGGATCAACTGAGCTTAAGTGGAACGGTTGGTTATCCCATTAGCCATCGTGATCAATTGAGTTTGGAACTGTTGTTTTTCCGGTCATTCAGCTCTAACAAGGCTTTTAATCCCAATATTAACAATGCCCGTGACTACGCGTTTTTTAAACCATCATTAAACTATGGGCATCAGTTTAGCCGAAGGTTCTCGACGTTTATAGGTGGTTATTATACACCTTTTGGTAAAAATACAGGTGTAGGCTATGGTGGTTCGGTTTTAGCGATTATAAAAATATAACATTAATGATGCGTAACATCAATACATATTTAAAGGCGACCTTGTTTATGCTGCTGACCGCGATCGTCCCGGTAGCTAAAGCCAATGCCTTGTGCCTACAACAAAAGAGCAATGAAGGCGATGTAATACTGGATGCTAAGCCGGCTAACAAAAACGGTTTGTTTAAATCGGGTGAGGAGATCAGCTATAAGCTAAGTATAAAAAACACATACAATGAAAAACAGGAAGGTAAATTCTCCTACATCGTTACTTCTGATGATGGTAAAAGGATCTTGGAGAACACCGCCGATTTTTCTGTTGGAGCAGGAAGGTCTAAAAGCCTGAGTGTAAAAGTAGCACCGAAAGGGCCAGGTTTTTACCACATCAATTTCATGTTTAACTTATCAGCGTATGATGATACCGTACGTAAGGTTTTTGGGGTAAACCCTGAGGCTATTACCTCCGAGCTACATAAGCCTGATGACTTTGATCAGTTCTGGCAGGAAACCCGCCGGCAATTGTCAAAGGTAGCGCCGCAGTATAAAGTGATATTTCGGCCCGATCTTTCAACCAAATACAAAAAGGTTTATTCGGTGGAAATGAAATCATACGAAAACCTGCTGATCCGTGGTTGGCTGGTGATCCCTACCGATGGCAGTAAATTTCCGGTGCATTACCGCGTGCCAGGTTATGTGGTTGAGCTTAAACCAAATATGGATAACGACGACTATATAGCGTTTGATATCAACGTTCGTGGTAATGGTAACAGTAAGGACGTAGTACACATCAATACCGATAATTACAGTACAACCAACATACAGGATAAAGATAAATACATATACCGGGGCGTTTATATGGATTGCCTGCGCGGGCTCGACTTTTTGTGCTCGCACGCCAATTTAGGTATTGATACCTCCAAAATATTTATAGAAGGTGGCAGCCAGGGCGGCGCACTGGCTGTGGTTACCGCCGGCCTCGATAAAAGGGTTAAAGTACTCACCATGCAGGTACCATTATATGCAGATATCCGCGATAATTACAGTATATCAGCATCATATAAAGAGCAGGTGGTCCCGTTTAAAATGTTCAGGCAATATAAAAATCGGCATCCCGAATTTAGCTGGGAGCAGTTTTATACCACGTTTGATTATTATGATCCGCAGAATTTTGCTCCTATGGTAAAATGCCCGGTATTAATGGGCATCGGTCTGCTGGATCAGTTTTGTCCGCCGCGTTGCAGTATGGCTTTGTTTAACCATCTGGGCAGTACCAATAAGGAATTTGTGTGTGTACCAAATTCCACACATGAGGTAGATTTTAACTATTTCATGTTCCAAAACCTTTGGGTTCGTGAAAAATTCCGCATACCCTGATTACGGCACGGTATTAGACTACCGTATGCTGTGTGAGGATTTGTGGGAGTTATTTTAAGCAATAAAAAATAGCGAAACGGTATTTGCGGAACGAGGCAATCTCCTGGAAATGGAAATGATGTGACTAATATGTGGTGGGAGTTGCTTCATGCCCGCAAAGAGTAATCAATACCTTGTAAATATGATCTTTAAAAATACTTTTTATAAATGTTTACCAATGGCCGTTGTGCTGCTTATCATAGTGCAATATAAAAGCTATGCGGGCGGCGGTTTCCCGGTTAGGCCGGGACGGCTTACTTTATCTCCATCGGTCAGTTACTTTTTTGCTGATAAACAGTGGGACGCGCATAGAAATAAAGGTTCTTTTGCAGATAATGGCAAATTCTCGTCGTTAAGCACATCATTATACGCCGAGTATGGCCTTAGCAGGCGTTTTACCTTATCGGCTTTAATCCCTTATGCTGCTAATACCTTTAAGGATAACACTGCCACTTATAAAAATTACGGCTTTGGCGATGCTGAGTTAGGCATACGGTATTACCTGGCTAATATCAACTACAAATACTATTTCAGTCTGCAGGCTACGGCTATTATACCTATGTATACCAATCTTAACCTGGGTTATAACCAAAAAGGCGGTGAATTAAGACTGGCGTTTGCGGGCAGCGGACACCTGTTTGGCAAAAACAGCTATTTTATACTGGAGAACGGTGTGCGCGAATACTTTGGTTACGAGTCGGTTTTTCAGGATAGATATAATGCTACTTATGGCTTAACACTCGATAAAAAATTCAGGGAGCAGATATCGGTAAGTTTTGGTGGGTTTTATGCAAGCAGTAATAACAAGGCGTTTTCGCCCAATCCAGTTACCAATAAAAACTTTGCCTTTAATCAGGTATCGGTAAGTTATGGGCATTCATTCAGTAAAAAAGTAGCCTTGTTTGTAAGCGGCGGAACTTTTGTAAGCGGCAGAAATACCAGCGTTGGCAGCAGCGTTTCCGCATCGTTAAATTATCATATTGATACTAAGTAGCTATCAAGTCTTAAGTCCTAAATAGATAAAATGGTAAAAAAAATTAAATATACATTTATCCTGCTTGTTAGTGTCTGTATCGCAATTACGGGCAACGGCAAGCCTGTATCAAAAGCCGATGAAGAGGTGGTAACCACCCTGATAGCACATAGCGATGATGGTATCTTTAATTCAAACGCCAGTTATACTTTCGAGGTAAAGAACACTTATCATACCGATCAGACAGGTCGTGTGGCCTATGTGGTCACGACACCGGCGGGCAAGCTCTTAGTAAAAGATTCTATCGGCGTTAAGATCTCCAAAAACAGCAGCAACACTTATAACTTTACCATACCGGCCATGAAACCGGGTTTTTATAAGATCAATTTCATGATCAACGTATCTGATTATGACGATACCACCAAACGTGTTTTTGGTATACGCCCAAAAGAGATCAGATCAAGTCATCCTCGCCCCGCTGATTTTGATAGTTTTTGGCAAACGGCAAAGTCGCAGCTGGCAGCTGTTAAACCCAACTATAAAGTAACCGAGAAACCTGAACTGGAAAAAGATAACCGTCGGGTTTTCCTTTTCGAGATGAAATCATTGGATGATATTACTGTGCGGGGGTGGCTCACCATACCTAAGGGCAGTAGCAAAAATCGCAAATTTCCGGTGTTTGTAGGTTTGCCCGGCTACCAGGTTGATCTGAAGCCCATGCTGGGTGAGGATGAGGACCTGGCCATTATTACCATTAATGTGCGCGGGCAAGGCAACAGTCGTGATGTGATACACCCTAAACGCCCTGATTACATTACCCTCAATATCGAAGATAAGAATAAATATGTGCTGCGTGGCGCCATTATGGATTGTATACGTACCATTGATTTTATCTGTTCGCGACCAGATTTGGACTCTACCCGTATCGAAATATCGGGTGGCAGTATGGGGGGCTTTTTGGCTGTAGCGCTGGCTGGTTTAGATAATCGTATCAAATTGGTATCGGCCCAGAATCCTATTTTGGGTGACATCCGCAATCTGGCAGGCGTGGTGGAATGGCCCATTAACGATATTAAAGAATATGTTGCCAACAGGCCGGCTCTAAGCTATAACAAGGTGATGGATAACCTGGATTATTATGATATCAAGAACTTTGCCCCAACTATTAAATCGTCTATAATGGTGGGTGTAGGTTTGCTTGACCATCTGGCACCACCGGCAAACTCATTTGTTTTTTATAATAACATCCCGTCTAAATACGCCACCATCCGCATATATAAAGATTTGGGGCACGAGGTTCCTAAGTCATTCTTGGATGAGGATGGGCATAAGATGCGGGATGTTTTTGGATTATTCTAAAGGACATACCTTTTCCACGCGTCATTGCGAGGTACGAAGCAATCTCTATGCTATACAGAGACCTTCGAATTAACCTGCCTATGTAGAGATTGCTTCGTACCTCGCAATGACGGGTTTGTTGTTCTCTTGATTTTTGCCCTTGATTCTAATAGCCCTTCCGCTCCCTCGGGGTTTCCTGAAAGGGACACTAAGGCTGCTTACAAGCCTGTAAACATATGACAGGATTATTCTAAAACTTTGTATACTAAGACATGTCCAAACCTCCGGGTCCTCTGCGAGAGACCCGAAGGGGACAAAATCTCGCGGGAGCGAGGAACTCACTAATTCAATAAATCACTAATTCAATAATTAAGACATCACCCCAAATATCTCTTCAATAGCCTTTTCTCTAAAAGCGAAGATCTCCTTTACTTTATTGGCTACGAAAAGAGTATTGCTCAGCCTGCCTAAAATACCGTAAGGGATCGCATAATGTAAAATATCATTCATCAATACACCACCATCGATCTCTTTAAAATGATGCTGGTGGTGCCATAGGGCATAAGGGCCAAAGCGTTGTTCGTCAGTGAAATATTGTTTGTCGGCTACATGGGTTATTTCTGTCATCCAATTCATGCTGATACCCAGCAGCGGCGCTATTTTATACGTAATGATCATGCCCGGATATATTTTGGTATCGGCGGCATAATCGGATGTTACCACAAAGCCCATATCAGGAGGCGTGATCCTGGCCAGGTTTAATGGCGACGAGAAAAAATCCCAGGCAGCATCCAAACTAATGGGTATAGCCTGTTCTGTTTTTAATATGTATGATTTCATCGGTGAGTGGTGCCAATAGGTAAGTCCCTGCGCGACCATTCGCTCCAGGAGCCTACGTACAATTTTGGTCCGATGATTTCAGCGTAAGCCATGCCCAACAGGGTATGACATGCCGTAACACCCGATCCGCAATGAACGATCACCTGGCTGTGGTCTACCTTTTCAATAGCATCATTATAAAGCTGTCGCAGGGTTTCTGCCGGAAGATATTTGCCATCGGCATCCAGGTTATAGATGTAAGGCAGATTAAGCGCACCTGGGATGTGCCCGGCTATCAGGTCTATCGGTTCGGTTTGGCCCAGGTAACGCGGCGTTTCGCGAACATCTATTACAATACGACTTTCATCTTGTGCGGCGCTCCCGGTTTCTTCAATGTCAACCGTACCTTTAAACCCATCGCTTACAGGGTAGGGGGATACTGGTGTTGGTGTATATTCTTCGGTGCTTAATTCAATGCCGGCTTTAATCGCGGCGTTCAGGCCGCCGTTCAGTACTTGTACATGGGTATGACCAGCAGCATTAAGCATCCACCAGAAACGGGCCCCGCCAAAAGCTCCGCCCTTGTCGTCATAAACTACCACATGGCTTTGTGGAGTTATCCCCAGTTTACCAAGCAAAGCTGCAAAATCATGAATATCAGGTAGCGGATGCCTTCCGCCCTGGGATGCATCGGTAACTTTAGCAGCAAGATCTTTATCAAGGTCAACAAAAGCCGCGTTTTTCAGATGGCCGGCAAGGTAGCGTTGATGTGCATCCTGCCCGGCACGGGCGTCGATAAGAATGGTATTCGAGCCAGACAAAGCCGGATCGTTGATTTCTATTAGTGGCGACATAGGTGTGTTCGATTTGTATAAAAATCAAATATAAATATGCCGCTTTACTTTTGCGCTTTTTACTGCACTATTTTATTGGCGCAGTACGAGCTGGCAAAAGCTTCGGGTTTGGCCTTAAACACAAAGCCCATGCTTAAAATATAACCCATAGCCTCATGCAGGGCCTGGTTCGATTTAAACATCGGGTTGGTGTTGATATCGGCATGTACCTCCAGATCAACATCATACAAGTCAAGCAGATCGCAAAGCTTGTAAGCAATGTCGATAGACTTTTGTACTTCGCTCAGCATCCTTTCCTTGATGCTCATTTTTTGCGAGGTACGTTCCTGATGAATGAACATAAAACCGCCACGTTGCTCTCGTAAAAAAACAATAACGGTTGCAAAATCGGTTACAGCCCCTTTCACCTGTGAGTCGGTGCCGATACATACTTTGAGTTTATTGCCGAGGGCAGCCTCCCTTTCAATCGCTCTTTCAACCTCTTCTAAAATGGACGATTGGATAACCTCGCCGCTGAATTTTCTCCAGGTCATAAAATTTGTATTAGGTAAATTTTTGCCGACCTTTTTTATGGGTCTATAAAAATAAGCGATAAGGTTTCATATTAACGTAAACACCACGTCATTTATTTGTTAACATTTAACTGATTATTAACACGTTGGAAATTTTAAGAAGATTGTCTTAACACGATTACGCGGATTAAGGGATTACCACGAAGACAATTATTGAATTACTGATTTATTGAATTTTTCTAAAACCCTGAGAATCCTTTAATCCGGTTAACCGTGGTTCAGACAATATCCGTCAAAAAATCACTAATTCACTAAATCAGTAATTCAATAATTAATTGCCTAACGCTTCTTTAATGCGGTTTTCGGCTTCCAGTACCAGGTCTTCCATAGGGGCATTACCTGGTTCAATAGGGGCAAGCACTTCCCAGGTCATGGGTGTAAAAGTATTAAGCGGATAATAACCATAACGGATCATTTTCCAGGAGTCTTTGATAGCGATGGGTACCAGCAGCGCCTCGGGACATTTTTTTAATATAGTTGCTATACCACCCACCTGAAAGCTTTTTACTTCGCCATCTTTAGAGCGTGTGCCTTCGGGAAATATCACTGCCGACCATTTATTCTCTTTCATACGCAGGGCCAGCTTTACAATTTCGGCAATGGATTGACGGGAGTCTTTACGATCTATATTGGCGCCGCCTCCATGTTTCAGGTTGTAGGAAATGGAAGGAATACCCTTGGTTAATTCAATTTTCGAAATAAATTTTGCATGATATTTACGCAGATACCATATCAATGGTGGTATGTCAAACAAGCTTTGATGATTGGCCAAAAATATAATAGGACGGCCAGCTGGCAGGTTTTGTTTATTGATAAAAGTAACCGTGTTGCCCAGTAAATAGGCTGTACTTAGCAAGCATAGGTTTAAAGCGTCGACCGACCGTTTGTGTGCCGCGTATCCAAACAGACGGAAGCTCACCCACTGTATGGGATGAAAGATAAGGAGTGCCAAAAAAAATGCTGCAATAGCAAAGGGAGACAAAATATAGCCTAAAAACTTTTTCATCGACCAGCAAATTTAATTCTTTTTGTGTAAATGAGCCGTTTTATAAGCGATTTTCTAACAAAAGTAACTGCACTTTTAGCACCGCGGCTACGGTTACAGAATCGGTGATTTGGCCATCGCATACCATCTGGTATACATCGGCAAAGGGAACTTTATGGACGATCAACTGTTCGGTATCCTCGGGCTCGGCATCAAACTGGCTAAGACCCCGGGCCAGGTAAATAATACTCAGTTCATCGCCTACGGAATTGCTCAGGTGCATACGCTGAATTTCGGTCCACTGGCTGGCTTTCAAACCTGTTTCTTCCAATAGTTCACGCTTAGCCGACTCAAGCGGATCTGTACCCTCCGGGCCACCACCTTCGGGTATTTCCCAGCTGTATTGATTCAAGGGAAAGCGGAATTGTCCTACAAGGTAGGTGTTTAGCTCATCATCAAGTGGTATTATACCAATAGCTGTGTTTTTAAAATGTACCTGGCCATATATACCCGGATTGCCCGAAGGGTTGATGACCTGGTGTTCGGTAACGTTTATCCAGGGGTTATCATAAATGTTTTTGGATGATGTTATTTTCCAGGGATTTTCTTCGGGATGGTACATAGCGTTAAAGTAGTAATAAGAACTAAGAAAGCAAAGCGCTAATTGGCCATGTCAGTCTACAGCAAACGTATCAGTGTTTAAAAAACGACAGATAGATCTGTTTCACAATATGGTACCCCGCGAAAGCGAAAAACAAAATGGCAATACCTGTATTGATAAAACGCGTGCTTAGTGCAAATTTTTGCTGCATGAATTTGGCGAATCGGGCATACAGGAAAAGGCAAAGAAATGCTCCGGCGGCAGAGCCGATGCTGAAAATAATGAGTGCCACGCGGCCATCCAATATCCACTCGTGAGTAATAAGATAGGTGCCGGTCACCATCCAGAAAGGCACCTGCATGGGGTTTAAAAATCCAAGCAATATACCATATTTGATACTGGCATGTTCGGAGTAATTGGTTTCGGGTGGTTTATTGCGGTTTATCCAGGTAATAGTCCCCAAAACGCCAAATAAGATCACCATGACCCAGTCGATAATGACAGCCAACCTTAACTCACCTGATAACCAGCGGGCTGCATGCATAATAAAATAGGTGAAGAAAAACTCAACACAGGAAAAAGCGGTAATAAAACGCACGGCCTCTTTCATCCCCCGGTTAATGGTGATCTGTATGAGCGTAAGGTTTATATTTCCGGGAGGGATATAACCAATAAAATTGGCAATAACCCCAATAAAAAAGGTTAGGAATATCATTAATGCAAAGATAAGTTCTAAATGTGCAGATGTGCAAACGATAGATGTGCAAATGTGCAGATGATAGATTACAGATGTGCAGATTACAGATGTGCAGATTTTAGATGTGCGGATTTTGCCTGAACTTCGATAAGCACATTTAATCTATCACTTGCACATCTAATAAATCATCTGCACATTTGCACATCTGCATATCTGCACATTTGATTTATCATTTGCACATCTGCATACCCGCACATTTACACCATGTCAACTGATAAAATAGTTTCTTTACTACCGTCTGCTACCGAAATCATCTGTGCCCTGGGACTAGAAAATAACCTGGTAGGCCGCTCGCATGAGTGCGATTATCCTGCATCCGTAAAACAATTGCCGGTTTGTACCGAAGCTAATTTCCCGGATAATTTAAGCAGCAATGAGATTGATATCAAGGTAAAGGAGATTCTGGCCAATGCACTATCAGTATACACGGTAAAACGCGAACAGATCAAAGAACTGGCACCCGATGTGGTGATCACGCAGGATCAATGCGAGGTTTGTGCAGTTTCCCTGGCCGATGTAGAGCTGGCATTGGATGATTATCTGGAGAAAAAGGCTCGAATAATTTCGCTTCAACCCAACAGCCTGGATAATATCCTGAGTGATATTATTACGATAGCTAAAGCATTGAATGTTCCGGAGGCGGGTGCCGATCTGGTAGAGAACCTGGTGGAACGCATCGATATCATCAAGCATAAATTGAAATTCAGCGAAAGTAGGCCGACGGTAGCTTGTATCGAGTGGCTCGACCCCATGATGGTATCCGGTAACTGGGTACCCGGCCTGGTAAAAATTGCAGGAGGAACCCCCATATTGGTAGGAGAGGATGGCAAACATTCGCCTTATGTACAATGGGATGATATCCGGCTGCAGGATCCCGAATTTTTAGTAGTGATGCCCTGCGGTTTTTCCATCGAAAGAACCCTTAAAGAGATCGATATTTTAATGAGCCTGCCCGGCTTTACAGAACTTAAGGCAATCAAAAATAACCAGCTTTTTATAGTTGATGGTAACCAATACTTCAATCGCCCAGGCCCTCAGATAGTTGATTCTATCGAAATACTGGCCGAGATACTCCGCCCCAAACAGTTTGCCTTTGGCTATGAAGGCGAAGGCTGGATCAGGTTTGGAGTATGATTTTTGGAGTAAGGATGAGGAGAGCAAAGAACAAGGATTTTAGAGCAAGGACGAGGGGAGTAAGGATGAGGGTTTTTTTCTTCGTCGATTATTTTATCTTCCTTTTTCTGTCCTTGTTCCTTATTCTACTTTTTTGGAGTAAGGATGAGGAGAGCAAAGAGCAAGGATTTTTAGAGCAAGGACGAGGGGAGTAAGGATGAGGGGTTTTTTCTTCGTCGATTTATTTTATCTTCCTTTTTCTGTCCTTGTTCCTTATTCCACTCATCTTTTCTCCCTTTGTCCTTGCTCTTTGCTCCCCTTATCCTTACTCCCTGAAATATCTTCTTAAATTTTTTTAAAAAGTATAGCTAAAATTGAAATGTTAAATTATATTTACCATTCAATCTATTATCAATCACGGTTATACTATGCGCAAAATCTTCACAACGATGCTGGTCGTAGCACTTTTCATGAGCACGGCCTTTACCCTTCATCAAGATATCAAGTTCAATATAGCCGATCTGCACATTACCTGGCAGGTGGTTGATAACAATTACCAGAATAAAAACCAGGCCCTTACCGCTTTGATTATCACCAACAGCGGGCACGAGATATTGCCTGCCGGCGGATGGAAGTTCTATTTTAATTCAGGCCGTGGTTTTGTAGAACATACGGTAAGCAATAACGCCAAAATAAACCAGGTGAACGGCGACCTGTACAGCATCACCCCAACAGAAGGTTTTAAGGAACTGAAACCTGGTGCATCAATCCGCATAGAATATATTAATGACGATCCGGTAGTGAATGCCACGGATGCGCCCGAAGGTATTTACCTGGTTTGGGACGCACAACCCGAAAAAGGATATTCCATCACCTCATTTACTGTGGAGCCCTATAAGCCCACTTACCAGGGTTTGATCACTCCAGAAATTGTTTTCGACCGGAATAAAAATGTTGCCGATATTCCGGCCGATCAGTTACCGAAAGTGTTCCCTACACCTGCAAGTTACCAGGAAACCGGCGGCGTATTTACACTGGATGATCAAATACGTATTGACGCCGATAAAGAGTTTACAAAAGAGGTCGGGCAACTAAAATCAGGTTTAAATCAATTGCTGATCAGCCCGATCACCGGTACATCCAAAACCTCGGTTATCAGTTTAACCAAAGTAAATAGTCTTGCTCCGGAGGCTTATGAATTGAAAGTAACACCTCAAGGCGTCACCATTAATGCTTCAACCAGTACCGGCGCTTTTTATGGTGTTCAGTCTTTAAAATCACTGATACCTGCTACTGCATTTGCCAAAAAAGGAAAATCGGTACAGATACCCGCGGTTGATGTGAAAGATCAACCCCGTTTTGGTTATCGTGCCGTGATGCTGGATGTGGCCCGTAATTTTCAGCCTAAAAAGCAGGTGCTGAAACTATTGGAAGCCATGAGCCTGTATAAGCTGAACGCCCTGCACCTCCATTTAACCGATGATGAAGGCTGGCGCTTGGAACTGACATCGCTGCCGGAGTTAACTTCGGTAGGGGCTAAACGTGGGCATACACTGGATAGCAAGCATTTTTTACCCGCCTCACATGGCTCTGGTCCGGATGTGAATAATACGGTGGGTACCGGGTTTTACAGTCGTGCCGATTATATCGAGATATTAAGATACGCTACTGATCGCCACATTGCGGTGATCCCCGAAATTGAAACACCAGGCCATGCCCGCGCGCCTATCAAAGCGATGGATGCCCGGTATGATCGCCTGATGGCCGAAGGTAAAAAAGCTGATGCCGAAAAATACCTTCTGCGAGATCTGAATGATAAATCGGAGTATCGCTCCGTGCAGTACTGGAACGATAATGTGATCGATGTATCGCTGCCATCAACTTATAACTTTGTAGAAACCGTAGTGAGCGATGTTGCCGCCCTTTACAAAGAAGCCGGTGCACCATTGCAAACTATCCATTTTGGTGGTGATGAGGTGCCCGCACATGTATGGGAAAAATCGCCGGCTTATCTGGCGCTAAAGGCCAGTCACCCCGAGATACAAAGCACCAACGATCTGTGGTACTATTTTTATGGTCGTGTAAATGATATATTAAAAGCCAAAGGCCTGTTGCTTTCTGGCTGGGAAGAAATGGCGTTGCGTAAAACCACGTTAGATGGTCGTCCGGCTTATGTGCCCAATCCCGATTTTACCAAAGAACACCTGCAAGCCGATGTATGGAACAACGTATTGGGTGATGGACAAGAAGACCTGGCTTACCGCTTAGCCAATGCTGGCTACAAAGTGGTGCTTACCTGTGTTACCAATTTGTATTTCGACATGGCCAGTTACAAATCATTTGATGAGCCGGGTTATTATTGGGGCGCGTTTTTGGGCATCGATAAATTTTACTCGTTTATCCCCTTTGATTATTTCAAAAATGCGGATGTAGATAAAAATGGCAATCCCATTAACCGGTCCTTATTTATAGGCAAACAACGTCTTACCGATTATGGCAAAGGCAACATCGTAGGCTTACAAGGCGCGCTTTGGGCCGAAACTGTGAAGAGTACCGAACGTATGGACTATATGATATTCCCGCGTTTACTGGCATTAGCCGAGCGTGCCTGGGCGCCTGATCCGCAATGGGCCACCGAAGCCGACCCCATGAAAGCTAAACAGGAATACGAAACGGCATGGTCGGGCTTTTTGAATGTTTTGGGTAAACGTGAATTGCCACGTTTGAGTTATTACGAAGGTGGTTATAACTACCGGATTCCAAAACCCGGCATTAGTTTACAAGATGGCAAATACCTGAGCAATATTGACTATCCGGGCTTAACCATCCGCTATACTACTAACGGCAAAGATCCGGATGATAAAAGCAAACCATATACCGGTCCGGTGAATTACAATGGCGGTGTGATCAAGTTCCGCGCCTTTGATGTAAAGGGCCAGGGTGGCAATGTAGCCGAAGGCGGGAGCAATAGTTTGAATCCGTAGGTGGCAGTTGGTAGTTTCCGGTTAGCCTGAACACGAAATTTAAATTGTGGGAGACGCAAATATGCGTCTCTACCTTTTGTAACTGTAGAGACGCATATTTGCGTCTTTTTTCATTTGATCCAATTTAAAACCGTGGTCTATTGACTATCAGCCATGAACTATCAGCTAAAACACCACCCCCATGCCCACCGTATAATTCCGCAAGGGTGATGCATTATAGTAGCGGTTGCCTACGGCGTTCAGGTCGTTACCCAGGCTGTATTTTTCGTTCAGGATATTATCGGCACCGGCATAAATTTCCAGGTGTGTTTTGTGGCCGATGGCAGGCTGCCAGCTCGCTTTGGCCTGTAACAGGTTATAGCTCCCCGCATAAACCGTGTTGCCATCATTCAGCGGGATTTTCGAGGTGTAATTATGTTGAGCAAATACCGACAGGTTATACGGTACCCTTAACTGCAAACTGCTCACAATAACATTACGCGGTACACCAGTAAGATTATTGCCCGAATAACTGGCGTTGGTTACCGCATCTGCATAATTTCTGAAAGTAAACTTGCTGTAGGTGTATGATTCGTTAAATTGCAACCCTCTTATAAAATGGGTACTATTTGGCCGGATAAGCCAATCGGTAAATGACAGTTCAACTCCGGGTTGATTGGTGCCGCCGGCATTGATGTAATGCTCCGTTTCATTAGCATTTACACGGCGCACAATGGCATTGCTGATGCGATAGTAAAACGCCGATACATCCAGGAACATGGTCTCATCCTGGTTACGCAGGCGGAAACCGGTTTCATAGTTCCAGCCGGTTTGGGCTTGCAGCGAGGTATTCACAATATTGTCGGTTGGCCGTACTTCGGCAGTGGTGGGAGTGGAGTATCCACGGCTTACGGATGCGCGCCAGATAAAGTTATTGGTTACCTGGTAGCTTAAGGCCAGTCTTGGCATCAGCTGGGGTGTAAAACCGCGGTTGGTAAAATTGGTTTGCTCCAGTGGATAGATATTCTTAAAATCATAGCCATACCAGTTGAGGCTCAGTGCTGCTTCCAAGTGCAGGCGTTTATAAATATCGGCCGAGTAACGGGCGAATATAAAATGCTGGTTAGTGTGGATATAATCGCTGGTTTGGGTGGTGTCTTTCGCGCCTGTCTTATTACCGTAATTGCTGATCACAGAATTAGTTTGCTGCCACTCCATGCCCAGGTTAACTTTCCAGTTGATGTTTTCGTGTGGTAAACCAGCCAACTCAAAATAGGTGCGGAAGCCAAAAGTGTTTTCGCCGCGCTGTTCGTAATTGGTGATAAACGGGTTGGCAAAATCAACATGATTACCAAAAACTGATAACACGTTACGGATTCGATCGTTGAAGTGGTACTCATTTACCAGCCCGCCCAGGTACATTTTGGTAGTGATACCGATGTGTTGCTGTATAGCTCCTGGAATGGTTGGTGTTGGTAGCCGGGCCAGTCTTGGATCGGCATTGAACTGGGCAAAATTTAATCCGCCGGGTGTTTCATAAGCCAGGTCGGAATACAGACCAAGGAAACGCAGCTCATTTTTACCGCTATAGTTCCATTTATCAGCCACCTGTATATAATTGCGGCTCATATTGCTGTTTTGCCGGTAGCCCTGGTAAGCCTGGTAGCTTTGGTTAATGCTCAGCAGGTTTTTACCTAACTGTTGCTGTATGCTGGCCTTTTCATGAAAAAGTCCGTAGGAGCCGGTGTTGATACCGATGGACCTATAGCTTGTATCGGCATAGCGGTTTACCGGGCTCAGCAACATTACCCCACCTGAGTTGGCGCCGAATAAGCTGCCATCGGGGCCTTTTAATATTTCGATATTAGGTACGCTGGCAATATCCAACGCATTTAAGTAAGTGTTGCCGCCGGCATCGGTCAAAGGGATTTCGTCAAAATAAATTTTCACGTCTCTCACCCCAAAAGGCGATCGTAGTAAACTACCCCTGATCGACAAGCGGTAACTACCCGGCGAACGTTCTTCGGCCCGTACCCCAGGCACGGTATTCAACGCGCTCACAAAGGAGTTATCAGGTTGTAGCTTTAACTGTGCCGCTCCCAGCACACTTACCGAAGCGGGTACGCTGAGTACCGGCTGCTCGCTCAGGTAACCTTTAACAGTAACCGCTTGCAGATGGGTAGTGTCCCTTTTTGAGGCGTTTTTTGAGGTCTGCGCAACTGTATTTGCCGCAATGATAAATATGAAAAGTAAGGTGGTATAAGTTTTTAACATGGATCAATAGGTAGAATCCAAAAATATGTGTTTTAACCTGTAAAACCATGTGAGTTTAGGTAACAAATTACATCATAGATAACCCAGTGCAATGAAGCAGTCGCTCGGCTCCAGCCGAGTGACCATTATTACCCGGCCTCCGGCCGATGTGAAAAATGGTGTTATATTCGAATCGCAGGCCAGAGGCCTGCAAATAGTCGTCACTCGGCTGGAGCCCACAGGTGTTGGGAAGAGTTACCAGAAAGGGGTATGATGGCCGTTCGGAGGCGGTTTGTCAGGGTCTCCACCATAAAGTCTTACAATAAACTTCATGAGTTCGGCCTCCATTTCCAGGGCAAACTGTTGTTTGGCAGACTTGCTGCTTTTGATCTGATTTAACTTTTGATAAGTTATGATCAACAGCGATAATATCATCCTGACATATAATACAGACTTGATACCATTGATACTTCTGGATAGTAAATGAGAAAAGTTAAGTTCCTGTTTAATGAACTTGAAAAACACTTCGATATCCCACCGTTTTTTATACAGTCCAGCAATCTCATGAGCTTGAAGATCAAAGATATTACTCAGGAAAGCAAGGGTTGTATTATCAGGTTTGACCGCCTCGATATAGCGATAAGCATTCTTTGTCTTTTTGCCGTTCCTGTTATATAAGTAAACCTTACGGTCTGCTATCAATTGTAATCCGTTGGCTTGTGGATTGGCTTCGGGTAAGCTGTTTTCTTCGATAACTACACTTCTCGGGTTAGGATTGACCCGGGTAATGAAACTGATACCCTGGTCGAAAAGCTGGTCATAAGCATCCCTTGACTGTAAGCCGGCATCGACAACAACAATACATTTATCCGATATAGGACAGTTCAGAATAGCCGGTTTCAAAGCCACGTTTTCGCTGTTAAACGTAGCTTCGTGATGAAAGGACACATATTCAGGTAGTTCTGAAAAACCGACGGTGAATTTGAGCTGCTTTACATGTTCCTGACTGCCTCCTGAACGGAATCCGATCTTGATCAGCTTAGAAGAAAGCGATATCAGGGTTGAATCAAAACGCAATAATTGATGTCGCTTATTACCTTTTGGAGGTAATTGTGCTGAAAAACGTTCGAGACAATCCGTGTATAAAGCTTCGAAAAAGCTCGCATCTGCGCGGCTTAGGCGTTCACTTATAGAACTATAGTGTATCTTTTGCGTTGTCGGTTTGTCAGATAGATGACTGAATGCATAAGAGTTAAAAATATTCTCCATTACTCTCAGACTGTTCTGTTTTACCTCGAACTGACTGTAAAGCAATAATTTAAAAAGTAAAGAAGCCGGCAGCTTCTTTACTTTGTGGTCGGTTTTATGATGGTCAACCAAAAAAGAAAGACGTTCCTCCGGAATCAACTTCAACAAGTCGGGTACTCGCATATACCCCTAAAGTTAAGGTTATCCATTCGTCTTCCCAACACCTGTGGGCTCCAGCCGAGCGACAGCGGAGAAATACCTTACCTACAAATTACACCAATACGTCCATTTCACAACCAACTGCCGGTTCTTGACCATGAAGGGCGATGGTGTGTTGTTATCGCCGTAAACAATAAAAAAGTCGGATGCTGGTTTGTAGCGCCATTGCATACGGATATTGGTATTGATATTGCGGATCTGCCCGTTGTATTGTATGTAAGTGGTAAAGTAAAGCTTATTGCTTACGGTAATATCAGTACGTGGGCCAATGAGCCAGAAACTGGTATTGCCATAGGGCAGTGCCATCCGCAAGTCGTTAAAAGAGCTGTTCACCGCGATATTCACATAAGGCTGAAAACGATAGCCTAACTGCATGGTAACGGTAGTTTTATGACCGTTTTGATAATACCCGCCATAAGCGGTTTCTGCCAGATAGGTAAATAGCGCCTGTGGCTTAGACACAAACTGTGCGTCGACGGTGTTCCAATGGTTTTCTGTGCCGATGGGTAGTAGCGGCTTGCCGGTATTGGTAGGATCAAAAGGTACCAGTAGTTTGATATAATCATTAATGGCCGATAAGGTAAAGGTGCTGCGGTTGCGCAGGGTAATGAGGTAAGAGAGCGTGCTTTCGTTATCGGTGCGTTTAAAATGCTCGTCGAAATAATAGTTGGATACCAGTTGTACGCCATGACTCAGTATCCCGCCGGATTTAGGAAAGAAATTACGCAGCAACAGCGGACTGATCTTATTATAGCCTGTTCGTGGTACGTAACCCACACCTGCGGTGTAGTTTTTGCCTACAAACTCGTCTTGCAGATAAGCTGTCCAGTATTTACTAAGGTATTGGAGGTGACCGGCAACCACTAAGTCATGTCCTTTTAATCCTGGCGTAAATGATTTAATACCCAGTAGTTTACCCGTGAGTAAATTATTGGATGATGCCAGGTTAAACTCCATACCCACGTTGCGGTTATACTGCGTGCCCGGTGTTGCTGTGCCTGTAGCATCTTTATTGATAAACATAAAGCCGATGTTGGAGCGGGCAAACACACGGCGTTGCAGGGTAAGTACGCCATAATTTTGAGCAGGCATGGCTGCGGCATCCGCTTCGCCGGTTTGTATGTCCATGAGACCTACGCGCCAGTCTTTATCAATTTTCCCTGTGAGTCGGGTTCCAAAGCGGATAGGCGCGTTGAGCCCGATGCGGCGCGAAAAAAATGGCCGGATATCTGAATAACCGAAATTGGCGAACAGGTCGCCATTCTCTAAAAAAAACTGGCGTTTCTCTGGGAAGAATAACTCATATCGGTTCAGGTTAACTACCTGCTGGTCCACATCCACCTGCGAAAAATCGGGGTTCACGGTCAAATCCAGGTTAAGGGATGAGGTAAGACCGATCTTGGCATCGCCGCCGATCTCTTTTTTCCAGGCTGTACCCGTTTTGGCCTGATAATCTTTGGATACACCTGCCAGCGCGTAAGGGATCAGGGATATATTGGTACCGGCTTCGGGTGGAGGCTCATCCCAAACCAATGACCCGGTATAAGCCAGCGAAGCGGTCGGGAATTGCCGGGGTACGGGCGCCCAGCTTGATTTTTCAGTAGTTTTAAGATCATTGCGACTAAAATTGATTCCCCATACATCTACCCCTTTTTTGTACCGGATACTTTTGAACGGAATAGCCGCCTCAAACACCCAACGGTCGGGATAGTTTTTTACTACCGATACCCATTTGTTATCCCAGCTCAGGTCCACCTTGCCGCCCTCGTACATGGTGCCATCCCACTGACCCCCGGCGGCGTTGGCGCCAAAACTAAAGCCATCGGTTCGGGCATCAAAAGGGTCAAGGAAAAATATAAAATTGTCGTTTTTTTGAAATGCAAAATCCCGCTTCATTGATTCCACCATGTATTGCCCTGGTCCAGTGGTATAACAAGTGGCAATAATGTAAATATTGTTATTGTCATAGGTCATCCGCACCTGGGTTTGTAAGCTGGCTTTGCTGGTATCCATCGGCAGCACCATAAAGAAGCTGCTGGTGGAGTCGGTTTTATACCAGGCGTCATCCATCATTCCGTCAATAACTATCGGCCCGGTTGCCTTACGGATGTGATATTGATAAGCTGCATTCTTTTTTTGGGCCGATGCCGTAAAAGCAAGCAGACAGCATATCATCAGCATTAATAATTTTCCTGGTAATAAGGGATAGATAAGATTCAAAATTAATGCTTTGTTAGGTTTTATTAAATCGATTTACTTGGATGCGGTAAGGTAGCGATTTACAGTGTTTTGAAGAAATTAATTAACAGGTCATCCCGAATTTATTTCGGGATCCCACAGGCATGGTGGATATTACCACGCATTTAGGATGCTTTCCTTCTGATGAATATGCCATGTTGACGAAGACTCACCCCAACATCGTGGCACTCATTGACCCTCTCTTCGCCTTCGGCGGAAAAAGGGTGGGAGGAAATCCTATAAAACACGTCATTGCGAGGTACAAAATAGAAGCCTCACTAAATCTCCCTCAAAGGGGGAGACTTTAAAAAAAGCATTTTGAAGCCCTTTCCTTTGGAGAGGGTTGGGTGAGGCTTCCACTTCGTGCCTCGCAATGATCCGCAAAAAAGAATCCCCTCTTTCCGCCGAAGGCGAAGAGAGGGGATTCCAGTGAAGCGCAGATCGGATGAGTCGATTCTGCGGTCGATGTTTACAGTAAGAATAACTTTATTTATCTAAATATATTTTTCCTCTATAAACTCACTACCAACGCTTTCCCTGCATACTTAACAACCTTATCGGCTTTGCCGGTTACCTCTACATTGGCTCCGTGGTTGCCTTTTACCATTACAATATTAAAGGTGCGGCTTTTGAGCATACCAGGGAATTTACCTTTGGTATCGGATATCGTGAGTTTGCGGGTTTTATCGTTCCAGTTTAGGTTGAAAGTTGCGTATTGTCCTTTTTCGTAATTGTAATTGTCGTTCTCGTCCTCGTAAAACTTAAATGATCCGTCGGCGCCGGGATAAATACGCAGCTCGATGTTGTTGGCCGGTTTTTCGGTAGCGTATTCCATGTGCGGACCCATTGGAATGATGGAACCGGCTTTTACATAAAGCGGCAGAATGTCAATCGGTGCGGCAGCGCTGATGGTTTGTCCGCCATCCAGTAGTTCGCCTGTCCAGAAATCGTACCATTTGCTGGCCGCGGGCAGGTACACCTGGCGGGCTTTGGCTTTCTTGTCGGCATCAGCGGCTGTATAGAGCTGCTCGGTAACCGGGTTCACCATAAATGCCGGACCGAACATATACTGATCAGGTATGCCATAAACCTTGCTGTCGTCCCTGAAATCAAAAGCCAGCGAACGCATGATGGTATAATTATCGGTAGTAACACGACCTGCCAGCGAGTAGATGTAGGGCAGCAGGCGGTAGCGCAGTTTGTCAAAATTGAGCAGGATGGCTTTGGTATGATCATCCCAGTTTTTGCTGAACAGTGCCCGTTCGCCTTTGCCATGGATGCGGAAGATGGGACTAAACGCGCCAAACTGGAACCAGCGGGTAAACAGCTCGCGTTTATCGGGCTGCGACCAATCGGCAGCTTTCCAGTGGAAGTGGTAACCGCCAATATCCGATGTCCAGTAAGGCAGGCCCGATGCGCATGCGTTTATGCCCTGCGGTACCTGGTTTTTAAAGTCCTTAAAGGTACACTCAATGTCACCCGACCATAAGGTTGAAGCATTGCGCTGTTCTCCTGCAAATGACTGACGAACCAAAAAGAAAGCACGCTTGCCCGGAATATCCCTGCGCCAGCCTTCGTAAACACCTTTGGTATGTTGCAGAGAGTAAGTGTTAAAATAATCGATCCCTTTACCAATGCTAAAATTGCTTTGGCGGCGGGCATCCTGCAAAGCGCCGTTATCAGGCTCACACTGATCTATCCACCAGGCATCCCAGCCATAGCGTTTAACCAGACTGTCGCGGGCCTGATCCCAGTACAGTTCGCGGGCTTTGGGGTTGTGGGCATCATAATAGGTATCAAAAGTATGGGTAACTACGTTGTCCCAGGTAATATCGGTGAGGCCGCCCATTTTTTCCAGCGCGTCATAGTTGGGTGTGCCCTTGCCAAATACCGGCCATATCGATATCATGGCATGGATGTTTGCTTTATGCAATTCATCAACCATTTGTTTTGGATGCGGGTAACGCTCGGGTTTCATCACGTGCGAGCCGATAGGCAATGGGTCCCAGTAATACCAGTCCTGTACTATCGCGTCAACCGGAATATGGTTGTTGCGGTAATTATCCTTTACGCTGATGATCTCATCCTCGCTCATATACCTGTCCTGCGACTGGAACAAACCAAAGGCCCACTTGCCAAACATAGGCGCTTTGCCGGTAGCCGTACGGTACAGATCAATAATATGATCAAATGAAGGACCATAGAAAAAGTAATAATCAACCTGTTTACCGCTTTCAGATACGTATTTGAATTTGGTATTACCGGCTTCGGCGCCGTAAAAGTTGGAGGCTGAGTAATTATCCCACATCAGGCCATAACCTTTGGTTGATAACAGTACGGGGATAGCGCCGGTAAGATATTTAATGAGTAATTCCTGGTTGCGGCCTTTGTAATTAATGGATAAAGAATCCAGCGGATGGCAGCCCAAACCAAATAAACCTTCGTTTTGCGGCGAAACAAACTGCGTGCTGATGGTATTGGTGCTGATGCCAGCCACAGTAGCCGGGGTAATGGTTTTATTCTCGCTGTCTTCGGCAGTGATAATGTTACCTTTCAGGTCGGTGTAGGTAATGGCATTGGTAGCCTTATTCACCCTGATCTTTAATTTGGCCGTGGTAATAGTTACCTCGGTTTTATTTTCTGCAACCTGATAAAGAGCAGGAGTTTTCCAGCTGTTATTAACCACCAGTGATGGTTTGGTTTCAAAAGTATTGAATATGGTGTATTTAACCTCAATAATATCAGCCCGGCGCACCAGCACTTTCAGCAGACCTTTATCCAAAGAAAATGTAACGCCATCCACGGCTTTTTTGTACGATTTAACGGTTGCCGAAGCTTGTAGTGCAAGGCAGCAAGCAGCAATTGATATTATTACCGCAATCGATTGTATTTTTTTAACAAGCGAATGATGGAAGGGTTTAAGCATATTGAACATCAGTTTATTGGTTTATAGTGAGTGTGAGATTGACACTTGTTTGACGGGGGTGAATATAGAATACTTTTTTGAAATTTAAAAGGAGATTTTTTTGGAAGAGAAAGTACTACTATCTCTTCAACCCTTATACATTTCATTGAGGAGGAACGACAAAGCAATTCCCTCGCGGGCATAAACGCGAGGAGATTGCCGCGCTACGCTCAATGACATGGTTATATTGAGATAGATACAATTACTTCAACTCAATGCTTCACCTCTTTACCAAACAGCTTCTCTCCCGCTTCCACAGCAATAGCCAGGCGGTTGCCATTTGGTGGTTTAGGACAGGAATACCCGGAGCTGAACGCGCAATAGGGATTATAGGCCTTATTAAAATCAATCACCACACTGCCATTTTTAAAATCACCTGTGCGCAGGTCAATATATCGTCCGCCGCCGTAGGTAGTAAGGCCGTTAGTATCATCAATAAATGGCAGGAACAGGTAATCGGTGTATCCCGGAATTTTGGATAACCTTGTACTTTTATATACGGTTAGTTCTAAAGGTTTATCCTTGAGGGTGAATTTTAGCACGGCATAAGGCACATATTCGCTGCCGCTACCGCTGAATACCGGCATAATAAAAGCTTGGGCGTTTACCAGCACTGAGGCCTGCGCTGTAACACGGTAAGTACTGTCGGCATCAAAAAAACGCAAAAACTGGAGGTCGTCCTTTTTAAGAGGGGAATGCGCGTCTTTCAGGAAATCCTCCATATAACCCTTACGGTAATCAGCTATCTGTATTTTAAAATCCTGCCCGAATGAGCGAAGACCAGTTAGCATAAGCAGGAGAAGGAAGTATTTTGCCATGATGGGTAAAGTTTAAGCCAATATAGGTAAAAAAGTAAAGCCTCACTAACGACGAAGCCCTCATGTAATAATCCCGTCCAAAGGAGAGGACTTTGCTTTTATTGATTTTTACACCCTCTCCTTTGGAGAGTAATAGCCCATGAAGAGATAGCTATCCAAAAAAGGGTGTCATGGTGGAGCCTGTCGAAGTATGGTGGGCAGGCCTCTGCGCTCTACCCTTCGACGGTGCTCAGGGTGACACCCACTTTTTGCGCGTTTTTCTTTCATTATGCCTTTTCATGGGCTATTACTCTTTGGAGAGGGTTGGGGTGAGTCGAAATAATTTTATTTTATCCATACCTAAAACGATTTATAGAAATTTATATTTGCTTTATTGAACCTTCAATATACCAATTATACTTATGGACAATAAACCGCTAAGAAGCAGGGGCTGGTTTGGCAAAACGGGCAAGGATGGCTTTATTTACCGGGCCTGGATGAAAAATCAGGGTATCCCGGCACATCAGTTGCAGGGCAAACCGGTTATCGGTATTTGCAATACCTGGTCGGAGCTTACGCCTTGCAACGCTCATTTCCGCGAGTTGGCCGAATCTGTAAAAAATGGTATTTATGAAGCCGGTGGTTATCCGGTAGAGTTCCCGGTGATGTCATTAGGTGAAACTTTGATCAAACCCACGGCCATGTTATACCGCAACCTGGTGAGTATGGATGTGGAAGAATCTATCCGCGCCAACCCGCTGGATGGCGTGGTGCTGCTTTGCGGCTGCGATAAAACCACGCCCGCGCTCATTATGGGGGCCTGCAGTGTGGATATCCCAACTATTGTAGTTTCGGGTGGTGCTATGCTGACAGGTAAATACAGGGGGCAAGACATCGGCACCTCAGATATCTGGCGCTTTTCCGAAGATCACCGCGCCGGTCACATGAATGATGAGGACCTGTATACTGCCGAAGCCTGTATGGCCCGTAGTCGTGGTCATTGCGCGGTGATGGGTACGGCATCAACCATGGCTTGTATGGTAGAGTCGTTGGGCTTGTCATTGGCCGAGAACGCTGCCATTCCTGCAGCTGATTCACGCAGAAAAGTGCTCGCCCACTTGTCGGGTAACCGTATTGTGGAGATGGTTCGGGAAGATCTGAGGCTATCTGATATCCTTACCCGCCCGGCTTTTGAAAATGCCATCAGCGTAAACGCGGCTATTGGTGGTTCAACCAATTTTATTATTCACCTGCTGGCCATTGCGGCCCGCATCGGGGTTGATCTGAATATGGACGACTTTAATACTACCGCCCAACGTATCCCGCTGCTGGCCAATCTGCAGCCATCGGGTAAATATTTTATGGAGGATTTTTATTACGCCGGTGGACTGCCAGCCCTGATGAAAGAACTGCATGAAGTACTGCACGGCGATACCATAACTGTAACCGGCCAGCCTATTAAAGATAACTACGAACATGCCGAATGTTTTAACCGCGAGCTAATAGCCAGCTGGAAAAAGCCATTTAACGAGGTAGCCGGTATAGTAGTGCTGAAGGGCAATTTGTGCGAAAATGGTGCAGTCATGAAACCATCCGCAGCGAGTACCGAACTGATGATCCACACAGGCAGGGCCATTGTGTTTGAGGATATTGAGGACTACAAAAATAAGATCAACGACCCTAACCTCGAGGTGGACGAAACCAATGTGCTGGTGCTCAAAAATGTAGGCCCTAAAGGCTATCCCGGTATGCCAGAGGTTGGTAATATGGCCATCCCCAAAAAACTATTGGATAAGGGTGTGCGCGATATGGTGCGCATATCAGACGGGCGCATGAGCGGTACTGGCTTCGGCACGGTGGTACTCCATGTATCGCCCGAAGCTGCTGTAGGCGGTACACTGGCTATTGTACAGGATGGCGATATCATCAGCCTGGATGTTTACGCGGGCACATTACACCTGGACGTAAGCGACCAGGAAATAGCAGCCCGCAAGGAGCGACTGGTGCTGCATACCAACATAGCCAAACGTGGGTATGTACACCTGTACCAAACCCATGTGGAGCAGGCCCACCTCGGCGCCGACTTTGACTTTTTAAAAGGCGGCTCGGGCAGCGAGGTGGTGCGGGATTCGCATTGATTAATTAGTGAATTATTGATTTAGTGAATTAGTGATTAGGGAGTAAATTAATTAGCTAATTAATGATTTACGGCTGGAAGAGGAAAATAATAAAAGAATCCCCTCTTTCCGCCGTAGGCGAAGAGAGGGTGGTCGAACGAAGTGATGACCGGGTGAGTCTACTCATCGTAATACAATCAAAAATATGACGTCAAATAATTTTACCGGGCAGGTAGCCATTGTAACGGGGGCAGGGCAGGGCATTGGTTTTGAAATTGCCAAACAAATATCCTTGCAGGGCGCGGCAGTATTGGTTAATGATGTGAGCCCGCAACTGGCTGCCGAGGCTGCCGAGGCTATCAACAGGCTTGGTGGTAACTGTATCGACCTGCCCGGCGATGCTGCCGATATTGATTTTATACAGCAAATGGTTGATACGGCGGTACAACAGTTTGGCAAATTGACCATAGCCATAGCCAACGCGGGCATTACCCTGTTTGGCGATTTTTTGAATTACCCGGCACAATCATTGCAAAGTGTCATGAACCTCAATTTGCAGGGTAGTTTTTTCCTGGCGCAGCGTACAGCTCAGCAAATCATCAAACAAAAAAGTGGCGGCAGTATCCTGTTTATGTCATCAGTAACGGGGCACCAGGCGCATAAAGATCTGGCGGCCTACGGCATGACCAAAGCCGGACTCGAAATGCTGGCCAAAAGTTTGGTCGTGGAATTATCGCCATTTCATATCACGGTAAATACCGTAGCCCCTGGCGCTACTTTAACCGAGCGCACCATGGAAGATGCCAGTTATAAAGATACATGGTCGCGCATTACTCCTATGGGCCGGCCGGGCACGGTACAGGATGTAGCTAATGCTGTATTGTTCCTGGTATCGCCGCAGGCTACCCAAATCACCGGGCAAAATATCGTGGTTGATGGCGGCTGGTCGGCGGTTAGCGCATCACCTTATTAGAGAGTGGTGAATAGGGAGTGGTGAGTAGTTGATTTGGAAATGTTTAACTTATAATCAATAGGCTATCATGCTAATGGTCAAAATCTTAACAAAACTCACTGCTAACTACTCACCGCTCCCTATTCACCATTCACCACTCACCAACTTACTCAAAAACTGCTCTTAATTTCATCCATTCGGGGTGGCGTTTCAGGTAGGCTTGTATGTAAGCGCATAGGGGTACCATTTTCAGGTTATGCTGTTCCATATAGGTAAAAGCCTTCTCTACCAGTGCCGCCGCAATGCCCTGGCCTTCCATTTCCTCGGGTACTTCGGTATGTATCAGGTATACCACATCGCCTCTTAACTTATAATCAATAAATGAGCTGGTACCGTTAACCGTGAGTTCAAAGTGATGAATAGCTTCGTTATTGATCAATGGAATATCTTCGTACTTCATATTTATTGAGCATTATTTAAATACAATTATATGGTTTGGTAACATAAATATCCTTGTTATATCTAAGGTAAAGTTATGAACAAGCTTTGATTTCGTAATAGTAAACAACTTTAATAGGTAATATTTTACATGCCGTTCAATAAATCAGCCCAGAATACGTTTGGTACAGCGGGTTACTTTGTAAAACTAAAAGGCTTTAGCAAGTTGCTTATTTTTTTAATTTTTTAATTAGTTTTGATTTGTATTTATATATTTATAACAAGACCTTAAAGCAATTTGGACCTTCCCAGAAAATGAAAGCCATTGTGAAACAAAATAAGCACATATTATTACAGCTTGCGCTTTTGTTTTTTGTTACAAGCGGCTCGGCGCAAGTAAGCTTTCAGCATGCTAAAACTAAGGTTAAAAAGAAACCAATACCCACCTTGTTTAGGCCCGCGGTACAGGGAAGCGAGCAATTTAAAGAGTTTTTGCAGCTTTTGGCACAGGCCAATGCCACGTTCACCTTCCCCAAAGGATTTAAAGAAATACCAGCTACCAACAATGAGGACTTTTCTTTTGATTATGCCATGGAAATGCCCGGGAAGGGGTTTGAAGTATGGTTCCAGGTAAAATCGCAAAAAGAAAACTGGGCCAGTTATGAACGTTCGCAGAATGATAAAGGCCGTCAGTTGGCCAACCCCGATTCTTTATATGGAGAGATGGGCAAGGCTCATGCGATAGCCCTTACCGGCGACAATAATTATTTTGAGCGTAAGCTGCCGCAAAACGTGCTTGACCGCTACAATGCCGATGCCGGCAAATCATACCTGCTTAACCTACTCGATCTGCCTGCCACCAAACATTATAAGTACGCCCTGTTAATTACCCTGATGCGCAGTCATACCGGTATCATTTTAATGGTATGCTTTGCCAATGAAAAAGATCCCGAGTTTTTTAAAAATATTGATAAGGCCGGCAATAGCCTGAAGTTTAAAATGTAAGGGGAATAGCTGTAATTTCCAACGCTCAAGAATCGACTCACCCGACATCGCTTCGCTTGTCACCCTCTCTCCGGCTTTGCTGTAAAGAGGGATTTTGAAGGTTTTTCTACCCTCTTTACGCCGTAGGCGAAGAGAGGGTCATCCAGCATAGCGCAGATGGGGTGAGTCGACTCCACCACAAATGTTAATAAGTTGACAGTTTTGAACCCGAAGTTCAA
The DNA here is from genome assembly GCF_048565145.1 of Mucilaginibacter sp. NFX135. Lineage (NCBI taxonomy): Bacteria > Pseudomonadati > Bacteroidota > Sphingobacteriia > Sphingobacteriales > Sphingobacteriaceae > Mucilaginibacter > Mucilaginibacter sp. NFX135. The sequence goes on along the minus strand of NZ_CP183412.1, from coordinate 5,505,812 downwards.
TACTTAAACTATATTTTTGCAGCTACGTGCATTTTTTGCACTGGTTTAAAAAAATCTACTTTATAAATGGCAGACGCAGTTAATTATAGTGAAGATAGTATCCGCTCGCTGGATTGGAAAGAACATATCCGTTTACGCCCCGGCATGTACATTGGTAAACTGGGCGATGGCTCGGCTTATGATGATGGTGTATACGTGTTGCTCAAAGAGATCGTTGACAACTCAATAGATGAGTTTGTGATGGGATCGGGCAAAACCATTGAGGTAAGCATGAGCGATCATAAAGTATCCGTACGTGATTATGGCCGCGGTATACCCCTGGGTAAAGTGATCGATTGCGTATCCAAGATCAACACCGGTGGTAAGTATGACAGCAAGGCCTTCCAGAAATCGGTAGGTTTAAATGGTGTGGGTACCAAGGCGGTTAACGCGTTATCTAATGTTTTCATTGTACAATCATACCGCGACGGACGCACCAAACTGGCCGAATTTGCTAAAGGCGAACTGATCCGCGATGAGGCTGAAAAGGAAACCACCCAGCGCAACGGTACCGCCATTAACTTTACACCCGACGATACCATTTTCCGCCATTACCGCTTTATACCGGAGTTTGTGGAAAGCATGATCTGGAACTATGTGTTCCTCAATTCGGGCTTAACGATTAATTTTAACGGACAAAAATATTTTTCAGAACGGGGCCTGTATGATCTGCTTACCCGCAATACCGATGTGGAAACCCTGCGCTATCCTATCATTCACCTCAAAGGCGAAGACATTGAGATAGCCATGACCCACGGGCAGGCCTACGGCGAAGAATATTATTCCTTTGTGAACGGACAAAATACTACCCAGGGTGGTACACACCAGGCGGCTTTCCGCGAGGCCGTAGTGAAAACAGTTCGGGAGTTTTATAAAAAAGAATACGATGCGTCGGATATCCGCGCTTCTATTGTGGCGGCTATCGCTATTAAGGTTCAGGAGCCGGTGTTTGAATCGCAAACCAAAACCAAGCTGGGCTCGCAAAACATTGGTCCGGATGGACCATCGGTACGTGGTTTCATCAATGATTTTGTAAAAAAAGAGCTCGATAACTACCTGCATAAAAACCCGGCTGCTGCCGATGCCCTGTTAAAACGCATCCTGCAATCGGAACGCGAGCGTAAGGATATTGCCGGCATCAAAAAGCTGGCCAATGAGCGCGCCAAAAAAGCATCGTTACATAACCGTAAACTGCGCGATTGTAAGCTGCATTTTGAAGATACGCACGAACGCCGCCAGGATACCACACTGTTTATCACCGAAGGTGACTCGGCCAGCGGATCCATTACCAAATCGCGCGATGTGATGACCCAGGCGGTATTCAGCTTAAAGGGTAAGCCGTTAAACTGTTACGGACTCACCAAAAAGGTAGTATACGAAAACGAAGAATTTAACCTGCTACAGCATGCCCTGAATATTGAGGACGGTATCGACGGTCTGCGTTATAATAATATTGTGATAGCTACCGATGCCGATGTGGACGGTATGCACATCCGCTTGCTGCTGATGACCTTCTTTTTGCAATTTTTTCCAGATCTGGTGAAAGCCGGCCACGTATCCATACTGCAAACGCCATTGTTCAGGGTACGCAATAAAAAAGAAACCATTTACTGCTACAGTGACGAGGAACGCCGCAACGCCATTGCAAAACTGGGCAACAAGCCCGAGATAACCCGCTTTAAAGGTTTAGGTGAGATCTCACCCGAGGAATTTGGTTTGTTCATTGGCAAGGATATCCGCCTGGATCCGGTGATCCTGAAGGATGCCAACATCAAAGGCCTGCTGGAATATTTTATGGGCAAAAATACGCCAACCCGTCAGCTGCACATCGTTAACAACCTGCGTGTTGAAAAAGATGATGAAAGCATTAACCCGCTGGTAGCAGAAGAAGCCGAAACCCTGGCCCTGCCGGTAGCGGTATAAGCTTAAGCGAGATATGATTTTGTAAGAGGCTCATGTAAATGCGTCTCTTTTTTTATGTCAAAGATTTCAATCAAAAGCCAGGCCCCGCGCGATTCCCTTCCCCGGGAGGGGGAGGTTTAAAACTTTTTAAAGTTTTAAAAACACGCCAAAACTGCCTTGGAATTTGTTAAAAAGTGTTAAAATGAGGGTTTTTCGATCAATTTTGCGATGTTTTTACACTGTTTTTGATCTGAAATTTGTTAAAATTTAAGGTTTAAAAAGTTTTTGGAGGATAGCTTAGGTAATCGGGATCTAATAAATCCTGTCAAATCTTTTAATCCTGTTAAAAAATCCTTATCTTGTTTCCCCCGCTTTTTTCGGGACGAATATTTATGACCAACCATGAAATAAAAATCGCTTTTGATGAATATGATTCATTAAAAGAACTACCCACCGCCGACCGCGAGTTGTGCCTGGAGGCAACCGAAGCGTTAAAGAACTCACATTCACCATATTCAAAATTCCGGGTAGGCGCGGCCCTGCGTTTACAAAGCGGTAAAATTATTTATGGCAGCAATCAGGAAAACGTGGCTTATCCATCGGGCCTGTGTGCCGAGCGTGTGGCCCTGTTTTATTGGGGCGCCAATCACCCCGACGATCCGGTTGTGGCCATGGCTGTTACCGCCCAAACAGATGAATTTGCGCTCACCAAACCAGTAACCTCCTGTGGCTCATGTCTGCAGGTGCTCGCCGAAGTAGAAAAAAAGCAAAACAAAGCCATCAAAATTTTATTGTTTGTAGAGGGCGGCCCGGTATGGGTAATAAAAGGTATCGAAAACCAATTGCCATTTTTATTTTTTGAAGAACGACTATTATCAAGTCAATAATCGAAAGTATTAAGTTTAAAGTGAAAAACAAAAACAGACCTTTAACTTTGGACTCAAGACTTTAGACTTATCTTAGCATCATGAAATTGAAAATATTTTTGTTTTTGCTTGGTTGTGTTTTTATAGGCAAAGTATCTGCACAACAGGGTTTTCCGTTTGATAACGAGATCCGGGCCTTTAAGCATCAAGATAGCCTAAGCTTCCCTAAACCGAGTGGTATATTGTTTATTGGCAGCTCATCCATCCGTTTATGGAGCGATCTGGAGCAGCGTTTTCCAACCGAGCCCATTATTAAGCGGGGTGTGGGCGGTTCAACACTGGAACAATTGGTTGACTACTATACCCCATATATTCTGTTCCCATATCAGCCACGCAAGATATTTATCTATGCCGGCGAAAATGATATTGCCGCTGGTAAGTCGGCCCTTTTTGTGGCCAAGGAGTTTGCTAAATTATGGCCCCTGCTGCATCAAAAATTGCCCAAAACCGAGATCTATTATCTATCCATAAAACCAAGCCCTGTGCGCGCCAAATATTATGCAACGGTGGCACAGGCAAATGAGCTGATCAAAACGTACCTGAAGGATAAACCTAACAGTCATTTTGTGAACCTGGTTAATGTAATTTATAAACCCGGCACTACCACACCTGATTCCAGCCTGTTCAAAAGCGATTACCTGCATTTGAATGCAAAAGGATATGATAAATGGCAATCGGTTTTGCAACCGATGGTAAAATAAAAAAAGCCCCGATATGCGGGGCTTCACTACCTGGGCTATTACACTAAACCAGATCTATTTAAAAACACTGTACACGCTGGTGATCTTCCATCCTTTACCCGTGTTGGCAATGGTTACATAATTGCTGCGTACAAACCTTTCGTACTGCATATCAACTTTTACAACAGTGATATCTGAGTTGCTTTGGATGATGGTGGTACTGGTAGTACAATCCTGTTCCACATTTTTGTTAAGTCTTAAGGATTGAAATATTTCGTCGCGGGTAAAGGTGATGATCTTTTTACCGCTCAGCAGGCTAAACTTGGCATTTTGGTCTACCACATCGTTCAGTCCTTGCAATTTACCGCGGGTTATGGCATCAACATAGGTGTTGATGGCAAAGGCCCTGGTCAGGTTATCTCCGTCGCCATAAGGGAGGGCTTTGGCGGCGCTGCCTACTACCAGTAGCGCAAGGCCGAGTACTATTGATTTTAAAGTTTTCATATTGTTGTTGGTGATTGATCAATGATTAAATTATATCTATAAGACAACACTTATTTTCAATACGTTACAAGAAAATCAATAAAAACCAATAAAAATAAAAAGCCCCGCTGGGCGGGGCTCTCTACTTACATATTAACACTAAACTAAAACTAAACTCTTATTTAAAAACGCTGTACACGTTGGTGATTTTCCAGCCTTTGCCGGTATTTGATACAGTTACAAAATTGCTGCGGGTAAAGCCGTCATATTGCATATCAACTTTAATAACGGCAATAGCTTCGTTGCTTTCAACTATTGATGTGGTAGTAGTGCAAGTTTGCTCGGTACCTTTAGATGCGTTTAATGATTGGATCATCTCATCTTTATTAAAGTTTAAAACGGTTTTGCCGCGTAACATGCTGAATTTAGCATCCTGATCAATCACTTCACTCAGGCCTTTTAATTTACCATGGGTCATGGCGTCTATGTATGTGCTGATGGCATAATTTTTAGTTAAATTTTCACCTTCGGTGTAGGTATTTGCTTTGGCAGCAGTGCCTATAACTAATAAGGCTAAGCCTAATAATATTGATTTTAAAGTTTTCATTGTATTGCTGTTTAAGGTTATTTATTATTATTAATTAATTTTTATATCCATAAGACATCTGCACTATGCCTTACGTTACAGAATATGTTAGAAATTTTGTTGATTTAACATAAATTTAATATATTACTGGTTTTTTTAGATTCCTGGCAATAGAAGCTGCCTTAAACCTCGCTATGATTGATTTTAATACCATTATTTTGCAATTTGCAGAACAAGGCGAAAAAACCGGCTGGACTTATATCGAAATTCCGGCCGATCTGGCCCAGCAAATGAAGCCTGGCAATAAAAAATCATTCAGGGTAAAGGGGAAATTGGACGAGATGCCCATTGCCGGTATGGCCTTAATGCCCATGGGCGAAGGCAACTTTATTATGGCCCTGAAACGGGAAATATGTAAAGGCCTACACAAACACCGGGGTGCTATGCTTAGGGTACGTTTGGAGCCCGATAACGATTATAAGGTTGAGATTCCGGCCGATCTGCAGGAGTGTTTTGACTTTGAACCCGAAGCCAGTGAGTTCTTTTTTACCCTTGCACAAGGCCATCGCGATTATTTTATTAAATGGATCAATAGCGCCAAAACCGAAAATACACGCGCTAACCGCATAGCCAATACCATTGAAGCCATGCTGCATCGCCAGGGTTATCCCGAAATGATAAGAGCGCTGAAAAAGGCGAGGGAGTAGTTTGCTTATCTTATTGCCCTGTTGCGGCAAGTGTTAATAACGATTTGAAATTGACAAGTTCCTTACTGGTGTTTTTGCCGGGATTTAAAGCTGCAATTCTAACAGCAGCATCCTGCCCCTGTTTAATTTGCTGCTTATTCCAAACTTTCACATTAGTTCGGTTTAAATAGTACAGTCCGTTAATAATACCATCGGGCGAAAGTGTTGTTATATTATCCGGGTTGTATAGGTTTAGTACCATAGTTATGGCAGGTGAAGATGAGGCATACTTGTTTTCCAGTTCGCCAACAGCTTTTATCCGGTCTGCAGCGCTTGAAGTATCGATCTTGGATACCAGGGCGGTTATCTCTTCGTTACCTATCGCTTTTAAAGCTTTTAGCCCGCTTTGACCCACGCTCTGCAATAAAGTATCACCAGAGGTTTGGAGGGCCGAAAACAGCTTTTTTGACTCCGCATCGGTTAGCGCGAGGGTTATTAAACCAACAGTGAAGTTCTTTTTTCGTTTATCAACATCATTTAAATCGTTATAAAGGCTATAAACCCATTTATAACGCTCAACCCGTTCTTTTGATTCTTCCACTTTTGTGGAGCGGTCTTTAAAGTCGGTCTCCAACTGATCTAAGCGAACTTTGTTTGAAGTAGTGTAAATGGTAAGTATAATAGTGATTATTGAAGTAATAACTCCTATCCAGGCGGTTACGGTACTTGAAAAAAGTGGCTTTCCGGTTTGCCCGGTACGGTTGTCCACATCTTTTGTTTCAGCTGTTGGCATAAGAGCAGGATTTAATGAAAGTTAAAATAATTGACTTATTAAAATTTGACCCAATTACAATCATTTCTTATATTATTTTTCACCGTAAATTACCAGTGCACTTGAATCGATTATCACATCTCCTTCGGGATATTTTTGATCTACAGCAAGATAAACCTCTCTTTTTATTTTTTCTTTTGTTGCCTCATCAGCTTTGCTTAATGCGGCAACAACTGGAGCGGCTATTTCGGTCATCATGATCCAGTAGGTATCGGTTGTATAGCAATTAAGCTTTCCGGCAATCTCTTCTTGCGTAATGTTTTTTAACCCTGCCTGGGAAAACAGGTCGGCAATAAGACCATCCTTGGCACAGCGAAACATACCTGGTGCGCCGGGTGGAGGGGCAGGTAGTTCCATGTTTTTATTAATGGTGCCCATAGTGGCAGTAATCCAGAAATTCTTCTCTGGAACATTCCAAACCGAAACGGCAATTTTTCCGCCAGGTTTGAGCACCCGAAACATTTCTTTAGCTGCCAATAACATATCAGGAAAAAACATAAACCCAAACCGGCAACTTATAGCATCAAATGTATCATCGGCAAAAGGAAGTTCGCAAACATCACAAGCCTTAAATTCAACATTTTTAATACCTTTTTGGTCAGCATTTTCGCGGGCTATTTCCAGCATATCCTGAGACAGATCCGTGATGATCACTTTTCCACCATTCAGCATACCTGCAATAGTTAATCCCGGTTCTCCGGTTCCTCCTGCCACATCCAGAATTATCTGGCCGTTTTTAGGATCGATCGATCGGATAATTTCATCACCCACGGGCTTTAAAAAATCCATCGTAAGATCATTCCATTTTTTCCAGCCTGATGAAAATTTATTCCATGACTCTTTTTGCTGTTCGCGGATTTGTTCAAATTGTTTTTCCATCTGTTTTCTTTTGTGTTTTAAGGAAAATTTGTATGCCCGTATTTATGGTTTCCTCTTCTCCTTCCAATTTTTTGGGAAGGGGATATCGATCATTTTGATGGGTTTAAAATCGGGTATTTTATAACCGGTTCCCGAAGTATTGTACAGGAAAAACGGATCGGTTTTAAAGTGTTCATAATCCGCGGTCATCTGGGCTTTGAGTTTTAACAGTCGGTTTTCGTATTCGTTATCATATGGGGTACCCGTACTTTTATCCAGCAGCCTGTCAATATATTCTATCAAATTATAGCAGGTAGTAAACTGGCCGCAGGCTATCAGGCAGGCCTCTGTATGTTGCTGCTCGGCCGATTTTTTATCGAACCATAGTGTGGTCCCCATATTGTAAGCGGTTTGAGCTACTATCTGCATATCAGCACTGGGATTAAGGGCGCCCGGTGTGATCATATACTGATGGTTACCCTGGCCTCGGTTAATATCATTGGAGAATGAGAGATCATAAAGGTGATTACCCTTACCGCGGTTGTTCCACTGGGTGCTGCCATAAAATTTGTCATAAAGCAACTGTCTGATGCGCTTTAAAAATATGCTGGTATTGAGCATCAACACAGATTGGGCCCGGGTATTGAGCATATGTATGAGGAGGCTGATAGATGTTTTGGAAAAATAACTGACCAGTATGTGGATGATCTGCTCGGTAAAGTTGCGTTTTAAATTCATCCCTGCGGATGCTTTTGATACGCTGAACAACTGATGCCTTACATATAATACACCGGATACCCATATAAAGGGAATAGGTATAAATAAAGCGCTGGCAATTATCCATGGCGTGCTGTGGTGGCTTATCCCATACCAAACCCCCGTTAGGGCGGCAAGTAAAATAGCAGCGGTAATATAAAATACACCCCAAAGATTCAGTTCATAACCTTTACTTATTTTAGGTAATACATAAGGGTGTATGTAATGGCTGCCCACGTCATTCACCAGCATCAATTCGAAATAAGGGAAACTGGTTTTTTTGTCGAGCCGCCGGCCATCCGCTTCCATCATGCTTTGCAAACCCTGGTTATCGGTAATACCGCCGTCCATGAGGCCAAACTGTTTATGCTCTATAAATTCGGCTTCTTCTTTGTCGCCGGTTTGCGGTACCAGGGATAGCGCGTTTTTTAGTTCGTGAATGTTTAAATGCTGGTGCGTAAAATCGTTAGGGTAGATGATGGGCTCAAATCCGGCCGGGAAACAGGATGACGCGGCCAGTACATCGCCCAGTTTTATTTTACCGGCAACAGCGCTATCCACATAAATAACCTCGTTGCCATATCTAAATTGCTCATCTTTACCCTTGTCCGGGACAAGCTTGATGTTTTGCCGGAATGATTGGCCGGTATAAAATTCGGTGGTATTAAAACAAACCTCCTGGAGATGGGCTGTAGGCGATACGCCACGGCAAAGCGACTCCAGCGTTAGGCCGTCAAATAAATATTGGTCGTATGCAAGCGCGAAGGAATTGATAATGTTACGGGTTTTTTGCGGTCTGTTTTTCCAGTGCTTTTTATCTGACAATATTTCTAATGATTGCCTTAGCAGATCGTCGCCGTTAAGCCCGGCAGATAATTTGGTATAAAATTGCCCAAAGGTTTTACCCTGTGCGTTGTATAATGCATACAAGGTAGTAGTAATAGTGCCGCCCGAAGCAGATGACAGATAGCGAACCTGCTGTAAAAGTGTTTGGCCGAAAAGTCCATCGGTATCATCGTCAAAGGTTACTTTATTCAGGTATGATAATACACCCAATGCAAACGAAGCCGCGCGGAAGCCGCCGCCAGAGAATGCCAGCGCTATATTTTCAAAAGGCTTAATATAATCAACTTCACGTTTGTTCTCCGCTAATGTATCGGGCATGGTGTTTGCCATAAAATGTTGGGTTTAGTGACAATAAAATTAGGTAATAAAACACATTCCGGTATACGTAAAAATACCTTATTTAAAGGGGAATATCACGTATAAAAGCCTCAGCCCGGCCCTCTCCAAAGGAAAGGGCTTTGCGTTGCATATTGTTTTTAACCCCATTTGGAGAGTAATAGTCCATGAAGAGGCTGCTATCCAAAAAGGGTGTCATGCTGCCCCGTCGAAGCATGGCGCTCGACCCTTCGACGAAGCTCAGGGTGACAGCCCCTTTTTTCGTGTTTTTCTTTCATTATGCCTTTTCATGGGTATTATTCTTCATTGGAGAGGGCAGTGTAAGGCCATTAAAATAAATTTGCAATTATATAAGCACTTATATAAATTGCACAATGAATTTATATCAAAGCCTGGGCTACCTGGTTTTAGGCAGCCGTTTACGCCGCCTGAGCGAAGCTTTTCTGGCCGAAATTAACCGTGCCTATCAAAATGAAGGTATTGATTTTGATGCCAGCTGGTTCCCTGTTTTTTATCTGTTATCCAAAAACGAAGCGCTGTCCATCAAAGAATTGAGCGAGCAGATCGAGGTTTCCCATCCGGCAGCCAGTCAGCTTATCTCCAATTTAAAAACCCGCAAATTAGTTACATCCGCTACCTGTACCGATGATGGCCGCAGGCAACTGGTAACACTGACGGATAGCGGGCGTGAGCTATTAACACAGATATTACCCATGTGGGATGCGATCAGTGCCGCTATGACCGAACTGGTGGAAAGCGATGAGATGGCCAAACAATTACTACCGGCTATAACCGGATTGGAAACCGCTTTTCGCCAGGCTAACCTGGCCGAAGTCATCAGTCAGAAATTAATTACCGATCTAAAACCAACCCACCATGAATAGTATATTTAATTATGGTACCGATCATTTAACTATAGGCATTTGCCTGGATATAGCCGCTGGTAAAACCAAAGGCATTATTAACGCTGATGCCGACAAGGCCATTCGTGCTTCATGGCGCGAGGTTGAAAAAATTGTACACGCCCAACATCCCGTTTACGGTATCAATACCGGTTTTGGTCCGCTTTGTGATACCCGCATATCTGAAGCTGATACGAGTTTACTGCAAAGTAATATTCTGAAAAGCCACAGCGTAGGTGTGGGCAAGCCTATCCCAAAGGAAATTGCTAAGCTGATGCTGATCACCAAAGTACAGGCATTGGCGCAGGGCTATTCGGGAGTTGCCCCCGAAACATTGCAGCGCATTATCTGGCATATTGATCATGATATTATCCCGGTAGTTCCTGAAAAGGGATCAGTTGGCGCCTCTGGCGATCTGGCACCATTGTCACATCTGTTTTTACCCCTGATTGGTTTAGGCGAACTGTATGAAAATAACGAACGTATGCCTGCCGGGCAATCACTAATAAAACATAATCTGCAGCCATTGGTATTAGGTCCCAAAGAAGGCCTTGCACTTATCAACGGCACACAATTTATACTGGCATTTGCGGTAAAAGCTGTGCAGCGCCTGGATGATGCCCTAAACCGTGCTGATCTGATCGGTGCTTTATCATTAGAAGGACTCATGGGTTCGGCAAGACCATTTGATGCCCGCCTGCATGCCATCCGCCCTTTTAAAGGTACAAAAATGGTGGCCGACAGGTTATTTACCTTATTAACCGGTTCAGAGATCAATTCATCGCATATGAATTGCGACAGGGTGCAGGATCCATATTCCTTAAGGTGTATGCCGCAAGTACACGGTGCATCGCGGAATGCCTGGCTGCATCTGAAAGAATTGACTGAGATCGAGCTCAATTCGGTAACCGATAACCCGGTAGTTTTTAATGCCGATGATACCATTAGCGGTGGTAACTTCCACGGACAGCCATTGGCTTTACCGCTGGATTATGCCACCGTTGCCGCCGCCGAACTGGGTAATATTGCCGATCGCCGCTGTTACCTTATGAGCGAAGGTCGTTATGGTTTGCCCAAGCTGCTTACACAGGATGCCGGTTTAAACTCCGGTTTAATGATACCTCAATACACCACTGCGGCGCTGGTCACCGAAAATAAAACCCTGTGTTTTCCGGCCAGTGCCGATAGTGTACCTACCTCCCTGGGGCAGGAAGATCATGTATCTATGGGCTCTATCAGCGGGCGCAAACTGCACCACGTAATTGATAACCTGGAATATATACAGGCTATTGAACTGCTGTATGCCGCGCAGGCGGTTGATTTCAGACGGCCATTAAAATCAACCCCGGTTATTGAGGCCATTCATGATCTGGTAAGGCAGCACGTACCCCACATACAGGACGACCGTGTTTTTGCTACAGATATTCATAACTTACATCAACTGATCACTAACGGCTCTTTGCTGGCAATTGCCAACGAAACAGCTATTCATCACCAAATCAATCTCAGCCATGACGAGTTCGGAATTTATTAAAACCTATGCCAACCACCCGGTGTACAAAGCGCCGCGGGGTATGCAGCTGCATGCCAAAAGCTGGCAAACAGAAGCGCCACTACGGATGCTGCTCAACAACCTGGATGGCCAGGTAGCCGAAAATCCAGAGGAACTGGTGGTTTACGGCGGCATTGGTCAGGCGGCCCGTAACCCGGAATCATTGAGAAAGATTATTGAATTGCTGCTGGAGTTGGATGAATACCATTCACTGCTGATCCAATCGGGTAAGCCGGTAGGTATCGTGCGCAGCCATCCCGAAGCGCCGCGTGTATTGATAGCCAATAGCAACCTGGTACCTGCCTGGGCCAATTGGGAGCATTTTAACGAATTGCGCGCCAAAGGCTTGATGATGTATGGCCAGATGACCGCAGGTAGCTGGATCTATATAGGTACGCAAGGTATTTTACAAGGCACCTATGAAACTTTTGTAGAGTGCGGCAACCAGCATTTTAACGGTGATCTGACCGGCAAACTGATCGTAAGTGCGGGTTTAGGCGGTATGGGTGGGGCTCAGCCATTAGCCGCGACTATGGCAGGTGGTGTTTTTTTAGGTGCCGATGTTGATGCATCGCGCATTCAAAAAAGGGTAGATACACAGTACATCGATAGGATTACACACTCGTATGATGAGGCAATAGCCTGGGTAAAGGAAGCCATCGCCAAAAAAGAAACGCTTTCGGTAGGCTTAGTAAGCGATGCCGGCGATATGTTGGAGCATTTACTAAAAGACCATATTATTCCGGATATTTTAACCGATCAAACATCAGCGCATGACCCGTTGAACGGCTATATCCCTAATGGATTATCGTTGACAGATGCGGCCACATTGCGGAAAAATGATGCGGTGGAATATAAGAGGCTATCATTGAAAAGTATGGCCCGCCATGTAAGCCTGATGCTGGAATTACAGAACAAGGGTGCTGTTACATTTGATTATGGTAATAACCTGCGCGAGTTTGCCAAACAAGGCGGCGAACCCGACGCGTTTAATTTCCCCGGATTCACGCCGGCCTATATCCGTCCGCTGTTTTGTGAGGGTAAAGGGCCGTTTAGATGGGTAGCCTTATCGGGCGATCCAGAGGATATTTTTACTACAGATAGAGCGCTGATGGAGTTGTTCCCCGAAGATAAACCGCTCATCAAATGGCTTAAAAACGCTCAGGAAAAAATATCCTTCCAGGGCCTGCCGGCACGTATTTGCTGGCTGGGCATGGGCGACAGGGAAAAAGCAGGTTTGCTATTTAATGAGCTGGTAAAAACCGGTAAGGTAAAAGGTCCTATAGTGATTGGTCGCGATCATTTGGATTGCGGCTCGGTAGCATCACCCAATCGTGAAACAGAAGCTATGAAAGATGGTTCAGACGCGGTATCTGACTGGCCACTGCTTAACCTGATGGCCAATGCATCAGGAGGTGCAACCTGGATCTCGTTCCATCATGGCGGCGGCGTTGGCATGGGTTATTCGCAGCATGCTGGTATGGTTATTTTAGCTGACGGTACCGAGCGTGCTTCCACCTGCCTGAAACGCGTATTGCATAACGACCCTGCGATGGGTATTTTCCGTCATGCCGATGCCGGTTATGATAAAGCACAGGAATGGGCGGATAAATTTGGATTGAAAGTGTGGTAGATAAGCTGAAGGCAGAAAGCTTAAAGCCGAAAGCTATTTCTATTCCAGGCTTTCAGCTTTAAGCATTGAGCTTTCAGCGTGATGGATATTCTTGGCTTTCGGCTTTTAGCCTTAAGCTTTTAGCTTAATAAAATGAAAATACTAATAGGTCCGTTTACGCAGATATTACCACTAACAGGCTTGCCGTTAAAAGGTGCTTTGAAGGATGAGCAATTACATATTATTCCAAACGGAGGAGTATTAGTTGATGATGGCCTGATTGTGGCAGTTGATGATTTTGAAAAATTAAGATCGGGCAATCCATCGGTGCAAATTGAGGAAATTACAGGTGACCATATATTGTTACCTGGATTTGTGGATTGTCATACCCACATCTGTTTTGCCGGTAGCCGTGCAAAAGACTATGCTTTGCGTACAGCAGGTAAAACCTACCTGGAAATAGCCAAAGCAGGTGGCGGTATTTGGGATTCTGTTACTCAAACCCGGATAACTGATGAAGCTACTTTAACTAATCTGCTGTTAAACCGGGTACAACGGCATTTGGCTGAGGGAATTACTACCATCGAAGTAAAGAGTGGCTACGGCTTAGGTGTCGATGCTGAATTAAAACAATTAAGAGCCATCAAATCAGCGGCGGATAAAACCCGGGCCAGCCTGATATCAACTTGCTTAGCCGCTCATATGCTGCCCAAAGATTTTGATGGAACACATCCGGAATACCTCAACCATGTTTTACAAAATCTGTTACCAGCTATTAAACAACAACGGTTAACCAACCGGGTGGATATATTTATTGAAGAAAGCGCTTTTAATACCAGCGATGCGCTGAACTACCTGGCCAAAGCCAAGCAAATGGGTTTTGAAGTAACCGTTCATGCCGACCAGTTTACTACAGGTGGCAGTGAGGTGGCCATTAAAGCAAGAGCGACCTCAGCCGATCATCTGGAAGCCAGTACCGAACAGGAAATAAATATGCTTGCTCAATCTGATACCGTAGCAGTAACTTTACCCGGTGCATCATTAGGGTTAGGAATGGCTTATGCGCCTGCCCGTAAACTGCTGGATGCCGGAGCATGCCTGGCTATTGCCAGCGACTGGAACCCGGGTTCGGCCCCGATGGGTGATCTGTTGATGCAGGCCGCCGTGATGGGTGCTGCTGAAAAGCTATGTGCTGCCGAGGTTTTTGCAGGTTTAACTTTCCGGGCTGCATCAGCATTGAAGTTAAATGACCGCGGGACTTTAGCCAAAAATAAGCTGGCCGATATGCAGGCTTATCCTTGTAATGATTACCGCGATATTCTATATTACCAGGGAAAATTGAAACCGGGCAAGGTATGGACCGCTGATTTATAATGATTTTTATGATTTCGCTGATTTTATTTTCGATCGGTCACTAATGAACGAGTGAACAAATGAACGATATCAACCAATGAACAAATAAAATACTAAACCAATGAGCCAGAAACTAATTGAATGTGTTCCGAATTTTAGCGAAGGTGTAAATCTTGATATTATAAAACAGATTACCAATGAAGTAGAGTCTGTAGAAGGTGTGCGCCTGTTGAATGTTGATCCGGGCAAGGCCACTAACCGCACTGTGGTAACCTTTGTGGGCGAGCCTGAAAAGGTGATCCAGGCAGCTTTCCTTGCTATCAAAAAAGCCGGAGAGTTGATTGACATGAGCAAACAAAAGGGCGAACATCCGCGGATGGGGGCAACTGATGTTTGTCCGCTGATACCTATCAGCAATATCAGTATGGAAGAAACCGCGGAGTATGCGCGCCAGCTGGCCAAACGTGTGGGCGAGGAATTGCAGATCCCGGTTTATTTATATGAGCAGGCACAACCCAATAAAAACCGCAGCAATTTGTCGGTGATCAGGGCAGGAGAGTACGAGGGCTTTTTTAAGAAGATCAAGCTACCGGAGTGGGCGCCCGATTTTGGTCCGGCAGAGAATGATGTAAGACGCGGTGCTACCGTAATTGGGGCGCGAGATTTCCTGGTGGCTTATAATGTAAACCTGAATACTACGTCAACCCGCAGAGCGAACGCTATTGCTTTTGATGTGCGCGAAGCTGGTCGTACAATTAACGACGAGAATGGCAAACCTCAAAATATTCCAGGCTCATTGAAAGCGGTAAAAGCCATTGGTTGGTATATTGAGGAGTATGGCATCGCTCAAATCTCTATGAACCTCACCAATATTGAAATAACACCCGTACACAAGGCCTTCGATGAGGTTTGTGATAAAGCCAATACACGTGGCATCCGGGTTACCGGCAGCGAACTGGTAGGATTGATCCCGCTGAAAGCCATGCTGGATGCTGGCAAATATTTTCTACGGAAACAAAAACGGTCGGTTGGGGTAAGTGAAAAGGAACTGATCCGGATCGCCATTAAATCAATGGGATTGGATGAGCTTGGGCCTTTTATTCCCGAGGAGCGTATTATTGAATACTTGTTGAAAGATAAAGCTGCCAGCAAACTGGTGAGCATGAGTCTGGTGGAGTTTGCAGATGAAACGGCGAGTGAAAGCCCTGCTCCGGGTGGTGGTTCTATCTCTGCTTATGTTGGTTCTTTAGGAGCTTCGCTTGCGGGGATGGTGGCTAATCTTAGTTCGCATAAGAAAGGCTGGGATGATCGTTGGGAAGAATTCAGTAACTGGGCCGAAAAAGCCCAGGCTTATAAAGATGAACTGATCCGCCTGGTTGATCTGGATACCACTGCGTTTAACCGCATTATGGAGTCGTTTGGTTTACCCAAATCGACACCCGAAGAAAAAGCGGCAAGGGATAAAGCCATACAAGATGCTACCAAATATGCTATTGAGATTCCATTCAAAGTGATGCAGGCCGCATTGAACAGCATGGAAGTGATCAAGGCAATGGTGGAGATAGGTAACCCCAATTCAGTAACTGATGGCGGTGTTGCGGCCCTTTGTGCCCGCACCGCCGTTCTGGGTGCTTTTATGAACGTAAAGATCAATGCCTCGGGTTATAAGGATAAGGATTTTGTGACGGATATAATTGCAAAAGGCAATGATATTGAGCAGAAAGCTATTGCCCTCGAAGCAGAGGTTATTGAGCTGGTGAACGGGAAGATAGGGTTGTAGGAGGAAGTCCATAGTCGATGATCCATAGACCATGCAAAAAACGCTCGCAATGACGTTTTTATATAAAAAAGCCGGTGCTTGCACCGGCTTTTTTGAAATAATTATGAGAAAAAAGTCCATGGTCCATCGTCTATGGACTAAAAAATTAGAACCTGTATCTCACAAACGCCTCCATGGCTTCATACTCAGCGAGTCCGAGGCGGTCATAACGCTGAGCGGTATCACGGGTACGGTCCTCAGCCCTCACCCAGAATTCACGGGCATCATCACCCGGGAAAACAGGACGGTCCTTTTGGGATTGGTGTTTAAAAATGGCATTGCGCTTACGGATCACCTCCTGGGGAGAAAGCGGCACGGCCATTTCAATTTCATAGGTTTCAAACTCGTGCCATGCCCCGCGGTACATCCATAACCAGCAATCATCCACCCATGCCTCTTTACCTTTTAACCTCGACAAAGCAGCCAGGATAATGTTGAAACAAACCAAATGCGTACCATTCGGATCGGCAAAATCACCGGCAGCAAAAATCTGCTGTGGTTTTACTTTTTGTAGTAAATCGATAGTTAAAAGGATATCTTCCTCACCCACGGCGTTTTTCTTGGTTTTGCCGGTTTCGTAAAAAGGCAAAGCCATAAAATGGATATGGTCATCCGGCAAACCCGCGTAACGGGCACCCGAGATAGCTTCGGTCTTGCGAATGAAGCCTTTTACATTGCGGATCTCCTGGGTATCGATCTGGTTAGGCTGTTTCTGCGGAAAGAAAGCCCGCATCTCTTCATACAGTTTTTTCAGGTGACCAGGATCTTCACCGATACTGTTGGTAAAATCAATGGCAAACTCCATATAACGTAACACATCATCATCCCAAACGGCGGTATTACCCGAGGTTTGGTAAGCCACGTGCACATCATGCCCCTGATCTACCAAACGGATAAATGTACCCCCCATCGAGATCACATCATCATCCGGGTGGGGTGAGAAAATGATCGAACGCTTTTTGGCAGGCAAAGCTCTTTCCGGGCGCTGTGAATCATCCGCATCCGGCTTGCCACCCGGCCAGCCGGTAATGGTATGCTGGATCTGGTTAAAAATATCAATGTTGATGTTGTATACCGGACCCTGTTCCACGGCCAGCTGCGCCATGCCATGGTTATTGTAATCTTCCTCGGTTAGTTTCAATACCGGTTTACCGATCGTATCCGCCAGCCAGATCACCGCTTTCTTCTTCAATATATTATCCTCCCATGAACAATCTTTAACCAGCCATGGGGTATCAAAACGGGTGAGTTCCGAAGCCGCGGCTTCATCCAAAACAAACTCTACATGGTCAGACAATTGCAGGTAGGTAGCCGGCACCTCGCCAGACATTTCACCTTCCACGGCTTTTTTGATGATCGGCGCTTTTTTCTTGCTCCAGGCCATCAGGATAATTTCGCGGGCTTTAAAAATAGTACCGATACCCATAGTGATGGCTTTGGTAGGCACGTTGGCCTTGCCGCCAAAATCACGGGCGGCATCACTGCGGGTCAAATCATCCAGGGTCACTAAACGGGTACCCGAGTTAGGGGCAGAACCGGGTTCATTAAAACCGATGTGACCGGTACGGCCGATACCCAGGATCTGGAGATCCAGACCACCCAGTTCTTCGATCTGGCGCTCATAATTTAAACAAAAAGCCACCACATCATCTTTATCCAAAGTACCATCAGGGATATGTACATTGGTTTTGTCAATATCTACATGGCTGAAAAGGTTTTCATACATGAAAGTAACATAGCTTTGGGCCGCGTCAGGTTTCATGGGATAATACTCATCGAGATTGAAAGTGATCACGTCACGAAAAGACAGCCCCTCCTCCTTGTGCAGCCGAACCAGTTCATTATACACACCGATGGGGGTAACACCGGTAGCCAAACCGAGCACGGCTTTTTCACCGCGCGATTGTTTGTCGCGGATGAGCGCTGCAATGCGGGCAGCCACCGCTACCGAGGCTTGTTGCTGGGTTCCATAAACGCTTACCGGCAGCTTCTCGTACCGGGTCTCTTCCAATAAATTTAATCGGGCCATAATTTTCTAAGAACCTGTTTTATAGTTATATGATGAATAAAAAAAAGTCACTATACAAAAAACCCCCGCCGAAACGAGGATTTTTATCAAACCAATTAACAAAACCTTTTAAACCTCACCGACATGAGGCTAAAGTAAATTCCGTTGAATAACATGCTGTACATTATTGTTACAAACTTAATAAAACTAATTTTCAATTTCAAACACTTTTTAAATTTTTTTAATAAGTAAAATTAATTTTATCAAATTATTAAATAATCGTCTGCAGGTGTAAAATAAAAAAGAGCTCCTGATGGGCAGGAACTCTAATTAACCAATTATAAAACATAAATATGAGAGAAGAGAGATGCAGGGGAGGGAGTCGAACCCATCCGTTTGCTGCCGAACCAGCGCCTGCTTTGCTATATTAAATGAACCACCATTTATAAACTTTCTGTTGCAAATATAATATTTAATCTATTAAATCTATGTATTTAGTAGATTAAATTGTAATTATTTTTCATTTATGATTTTTCACATTAACTCAATACGCGTACAAAAGCAGCTCGCCTGCCTTTATAATAATATTTTAATTTTATTAACGCGTTTTGTGCCGGGGCAAGCTTACCTGTGCGTGCTAAATAACCGAATAATAAAAGTATAAGCATCTGGTTATTTAACTAAGCCGGCAAATTTTTGATAAAACACGGTAGGACTGTTAGCATCCTTCGGTGCGTACTTACCTGCAATGATTGGCACATAGATCACCCTGCGGCGGCTGGCCTCTCCAACTACAGAGGATTGCGCTACCCGGTGCCATAACCTTCCGTCGTGAATGGTGAGGTCGCCGGCTTCAGGTGTAATGGCCAGTTCGTTCTCGTCGGCATCATGATCCAGGAAATATTTCTTTTTAAAAAGCATCTGGTAAAGTCCCTGTTTATGGGTTCCCGGCAAGATCCTCAAGCCACCGTTTTCTGGTTTCAGGGTGCTGAGGTGGATGCCCACGTTCAGCATGGGGTTTAGCTTTTGCCCATGGAAAATATCGCGCAAACCGTCTGTATGCCAGCCCATTTTGCTAAAGCTGCTTTGCTCGCTGTTAACATAATGATTCAATACCATGCCGTCTTTTTCATGGGTGCCGAACCTGGCGTCGGGGCCGATAATATCAAGTAAGGTATTAAATCGGGGATCCTGTATAAACTCAGCAAATACAGGATGATGCTGGTTAATAAAAGCGAAACGCTGTACAATGGTATCCCCGTTCAAATCCTTGCCATATTTTATAGGTACGCCGTTCACCTTGGCCACCTCGTTTTTTATCCACTGTTCCTGCACCTGCTCAGATGCCCTGGTGATAAGCTGCACGGTTTCGGGGTTAATGAAATTTTTGAAATGAATAAAACCATGCTCATTAAAAAAGTGATGCTGTTCGGTGGTAAGCTTATCGCCTAAAGTGAATTTTTTATATACAGTACTCATGTTGAAATTATAAATAATAAAAATGTGTGGAAACCCTGGCTATCTAATAGCAGGTAATTGTATTGTAGTATGCAGCGGGGTGAAAAAGATCAACAACAACAAACCATTACCTTCTTGGGGAAAGGCATTCGCATGTTACATGCGTTGGTTATATGTGAATATTGTGTTGTCAATTATTTAATATATAATGTCTATAGATTTAATAGACAATGCAAATGTAACAAGTGATCCGGAAAAAACAAATAATTATGAAAATATTTTTTGAAATAGGTAATTGGGTGTCGTTCAAGTGCCACGCGGTATCGACTCACCCTGTCATCGCCACGCTCGACATCCCTCTCCGCCTACGGCGAAAAGAGGGATCAAACAAAAGAATTTCCCACCCTCTTTACCGCAAAGCGGTAGAGAGGGTCGCCCAGCGAAGCGTCGGCGGGGTGAATCGACACCGCACGACGATTTAAATACACCGCGCTGTTCGGAGTCTCTGACTTCGAACCATTATGCTTGTAGTCTTCAGACTACCCAGATGTCTGTAGTTTTAAACTACAGACATAGTCGTCCGAAGTCAGAGACTTCGAACAGCGGAGGAATATACTTGTGTGGTTTACTTACTCTTATACAGATCTCCACCTATTTTTTCAATAAGGGCCTTGGGCAGGAGCCGGGCTCCGCTTACCGAAAGCTTGTTCAGCAAACCAGGTACAATTTCTGCTTTTTTATTAAACAGGCCTTTTAACCCTATCGCCGCAACTTCCTCAGGTTGCATATTAAACTTAGCAGCCAGATCGGCAAAAGCATCCAGACCCGCCCGATGGGAGAAACCGGTATCGGTAGGACCTGGACTAAGCAAACTTACTGATATAACAGAACCTTTGAGCTCATATCGCAAAGCCCTGGTAAATGATAACACAAAAGCTTTTGTTGCCGAATAAACGGCCAGCGTAGGTACAGCCTGGTAGGCTGCTGTACTGCCCACATTTAAAATATAAGCTTTCGGTTGTTGTTTTAACAAAGGGATGAACCCATGCGTTAGTTTTATCAGGGCATTAATATTTAAGCCGATTACATTAAGTTGCCCTTCGATATCCACATTTTCAAAACTACCCCAGAGGCCATAACCTGCATTATTGATCAACACAGATACAGCGTATGAATTATCGGTACACCAGTTAACAACTTTTTCCGAAGCCTGGCTGTCAGACAGGTCGATAGCCAGCCACCTGGCTTGTACCTGATAGGTGGTTATTATTTCGGTGGCCAGTGCCTGCAGTTCATCTTTGGAACGAGCCACCAGTAAAACAGGGTAACCTTTTTTGGCCAGTTGTAAGGCTAAAGCCCGGCCTATGCCTTTGCTGGCCCCGGTAATTAAAGCGTAAGTATTCATATAATAAGCCCTAAAATGCTATTGATAAACAAGTGTACAAATTTCTTTTATCAAGCCTCACCTAGATCCTCTCCAAAGGAGAGGACTTTGCTTTGCATCTTGTTTTTAGCTTCCTCTCCTTTGGAGAGGGCTGGGGTGAGGCTAAACAAGTGTACAAATTTCTTTTACAAAATGACTACTAAATTTGTAGACTATTTGTATGTTTGTATCTATATGATTACAAACGCCGCTTATATTAGTAACCCTTTATGCAACGTTAAGTGTTGTAGCACCAAGTTATTGTAAAGGCAGCAGCATATAATACAGATCAATATTTGTTGTTGAGCCTTTCAGTTTTTATGAAAGGCTTTTTGTTTTAGTATACGTTTTGTTCAACCAAACCGCAATTAAATGAAAGCATTATTACGATGGATAGCATATAGTGCCATTATATTACTATCACTGCAAATACCTCTTTATGCACAGGATGCACCTGTAGTTAGATATGCACAGTTACGGGTGGATTCTGGTGGCGTGCATAGCAGCGTAATTGCGGCCAATGCCTTTAAAAAGCCCGATGTTGCTGCCGATAATACCCTGAGCGCTGCCGATTTTGACGAAGAAAGCTATCTGCAAAAAGTAGCCAGTTTTGATGTGTATGGTAAAAAACACGATGCCAGGCCCATTGCTAAGCTGCTAAAGGCCGATCAGGTAAAAGCGGTAACCAGCGATAAAAAACGCAGCCATAAGTTTTATTACCACATGGCCAACATATTTGCCCGGCTCCGGATGTATCCCCTGGCGATGAAGTGCTATTTTAAAACGCTACAGGTAGATGACGAACATACCGCTATTCATTTAACAGATTCGGTAGCTGTGGATAGTTCCCGTATTTCAGATAGCAAACCAACTTTTACACAAGCAAATTTACGGAACAACACATCAGTAGCCGGGTTATTGGCTATTAACAGAACAGATGAACAAATGCTGGATGCCGATTCTGGTAACTATAATCATCCCGGAAAGGAAATAAAATCGCCCCCGGTGCAGCTGGCGAATATCATCGACCCTTTTGATGACGGTAAAAAGGCTTCGGCCTATGCGCTGTTGATCCATATATCACAACCCGTATCTGGTAAACGGAGAATATTTGTAAAGTTAAGTAAGGTAGGGCATACCTTTATAACACTTATTAAGTATAATACCGATTCTACATCGGTATCCCGGTCGTTCGGATTTTATCCAAAAAAAGAACATTTTTTGTCCGCCACACCATTATTCCCTACAACGGGTTCTGTTTTTAAAAATGATGAGCAGCATGACTGGGACGAGACCGTTGGCAAATTCATATCAGAGCGTCGGTTTAAAAGGATCCTTAAAGTGATCAGACAGTTCGATCAAAAAAACTACAACCTCAACAAAAATAATTGTACCGATTTTGGATTGAGCCTGGCCAGTACAGCGGGGATTAGTATTTTATATACTAACGGCAGCTGGCCGCTGGGGCGGGGTAATAACCCAGCCAGTGCCGGGCAAAGTGTGCTGGAAGGCAAGGTGCTGAATATGGATAGTAGCTGTAATTTATTTATTTGTAATGATTTGGCTCAATAAGACAGTCAAGAATTAAGAAAAACAAATATGGTATTCAGTATCTGATTTTAGCTTGCGCTCTTTTGCAACCTCAGGCGTTGGGAAGAGCTATGTTATGGATCAAGCTCCCCCTCTTGAGGTATAAAGCGAAAATCAAGCATCTATCGACTCACCCCGACGTCGCTGCGCTCGTCACCCCTCTCTCCGCTTCGCGCATAGAGGGGTTTTCTTTCTTTTTTCTTTACCCTCTTTGCGGCAAAGCCGCAGAGAGGGTGGTCCAGCGAAGCGTAGACCGGGTGAGTCGGCTACGCGACTTGTTTTTAACCTTGTAAGTTCAAACTCCGCCTTCATGGGCTATTACTCTCAAGAGGGGAATCGCACTGTCTCCCGCTTTTTTTGCTTCTTCCCCAAACCTGTGGTTTTCAAACAAGCGGAAGTAAGTATCCCCAATTGTTAACAAAATCCAAATTGTGCAAATCCGGTCTCGGCACATCCGCGCATAATTTTTTATCTTTACCCATCCAAAAGTTTTTTAGCATATAATGAGTGAAGATCTGAATCAAAACGATATACCCGCAGGCAATGAACAAAAATTACATAATGTTACCTCACTCGACGGGTTATACGAAAACTGGTTTCTGGATTATGCCTCTTACGTAATTCTCGACCGTGCTGTTCCGCATATCAATGATGGCTTAAAACCTGTACAGCGCCGTATCCTGCACTCGCTGAAGGAAATGGACGACGGACGTTTTAACAAGGCTGCCAACGTAATAGGTAATACTATGAAGTATCACCCGCACGGGGATGCCTCTATTGGCGATGCCATGGTGCAGATAGGGCAAAAGAACCTGCTGATCGACTGTCAGGGTAACTGGGGCGATCCGGTAACAGGCGACTCGGCCGCGGCGCCGCGTTATATTGAGGCGCGCTTATCTAAATTTGCGCTTGATGTTGTTTTTAACGCCGATACCACCGTTTGGCAGGCCAGCTATGACGGGCGTAACAAAGAGCCTATTACGCTACCTGTAAAATTCCCTTTGCTGCTGGCACAGGGTGCCGAAGGTATAGCGGTTGGCTTGGCTACGAAAATATTACCCCACAATTTTATTGAACTGATTGACGCGTCTATCGCCGTACTGAAAGGCGAGCGGCCTAACCTGCTGCCCGACTTCCCTACAGGTGGTATGGCCGATGCTTCTTTATATAACGAGGGGCAGCGTGGCGGCAAGATCCGTGTGCGTGCCAAAATTGTAGAGCGCGATAAAAAAACACTGGCTATTACCGAGATTCCATTCTCGACCACTACAGGCAGTTTGATCGATAGCGTGATATCGGCCAATGACAAAGGCAAGATCAAGATTAAAAAGATCGAAGATAATACTGCTCAGCATGTCGAGATCATGATTCATCTGGCACCCGGTATTTCGCCTGATGTAACTATCGACGCGCTGTATGCTTTTACCGATTGCGAGGTATCCATATCGCCCAATACCTGCGTTATCCAGGATGATAAGCCCCGGTTCATGAGCGTAAATGATATGCTTAGTGAAAGCACTTTCTTCACCAAAGATCTGTTGAAGCAGGAATTGGAGATCAAGCTGAAAGAGCTCATGGAGCGCATCTTCTTTAGCTCCTTACTCAAAATATTTATACAGGAGGGGATGTACAAACACCCCGAATATGAAAACTCAGGCAATTTTGAAGCTGTATTAGAGGTCTTGAACCGTTTGTTCGAACCCTTTTTTCCGCAATTTTACCGGGAGATACTACCTGAGGATTATAAGAAATTGATCGACAAGCCCATGAGCAGCATCACCCGCTTTGACGTTAAAAAAGCGGATGAGCTGATGAAAACGCTCGAGAACGAGATCAAACAGGTGAAACATCATCTGAAACACCTCACCGATTATACCATTGCCTGGTTCGAGAAACTGAAAGAAAAATATGGTAAGGATCGGGAACGCAAAACCGAACTGCGCACCTTTGATAAAGTAGAAGCTGCCCAGGTAGCACTGGCTAACGTGAAATTATATGTTAACCGCGAGGATGGTTTTATAGGTTCCGGTCTTAAAAAAGATGAACTGGTAGGTGATTGCTCAGACATTGACGAGATCATTGTTTTCCGGGCGGATGGGCGTTGCATTATCACCAAGGTACAGGACAAAGTTTTTGTGGGTAAAGAGATCATACACGTTGCCGTATTTAAAAAGAATGACGAGCGCACCGTTTATAATATGATCTATAAGGATGGTACAAGCGGTATCAGCTATATCAAACGTTTCTCGGTGGTGGGTGTAACCCGCGATAAGGAGTACGACCTCACCAAAGGTACCAAGGGTACCAAAGTATTATATTTTAGCGCTAACCCTAATGGCGAGGCCGAGGTGGTGAACGTTCAGTTAAAACCTCATTCGAAACTGAAAAAACTGCAGTTTGATGAGGATTTTGCTGCCCTGGCTATTAAAGGCCGTGGCTCCATGGGTAATATCATTACCAAGTACCCGGTTAAAAAGATCATCTTGAAAAGCAAAGGCGTATCAACACTGGCGGGCCGTAAGATCTGGTATGACGATATCCTGAAACGTCTGAATGCCGATAGCCGCGGTAAGTACCTGGGCGAATTTGATGGCGACGACCGTATATTGAATGTACTGAGTAACGGAGTATACGAATTGACCAGCTTTGATCTGAATAATCATTTTGATGATAAGATGATCCTGATCGAAAAGTACGATCCTAAGAAAGTTTATTCGGTTATTCACCTGGATGGCAAATCGAAGAACTATATGGTTAAGCGTTTTTCGTTTGAGCATATAGCTTTAGGCAAACAGGTGAGCATCATCAGCGAAGAACCCGGATCAAAACTGATATTGATAGCTAAGGAATCGCCTTTGGTGAGCGTGGTACAGCTGAAAGGAAAAGATCAAACCCCCGAAACCATTGAAGTAAACCTGGCCGAACTGATAGATGTAAAGGGCATGAAAGCCATGGGTAACCGCCTGTCGCAATTCCCGGTAAGATCTGTTGAATTGATAGCCGATGGCGAAAGCGCGGATGAACCTGTTGATACAGAAGAACCGGAAACCGGGTTGGATGAAGAAACAAGTTCGGATGAGCCTGTTGATCAGTTATCGGATGAAGAGCCCGAACAGAAAACGGAACCAGAGCAGCCTAAGGCGGGAGCGCAGATACCACCAAAACCTCCTGCTGCTTCAAAACAGGAACCGAAAGAGCCTGAAGCCAAAGAACCGGAACCACCCGAAGACCAGCCCAAAGAAGTACACAAAAAGGTAGATTTTGAGATCACAAACCCCGATGACATCCAGTTGGATGATAAAGGGCAGTTGGGACTCTTTTAAATAAAATAGCAAAGCCACCGAGAATAAATACCGGTGGCTTTGTTGCTTGTGCTCATTTACGACCACACGTGTTGGAAAGACAAAAAAAGCGGGAGGCTGTGCGATTTTCCTCTTGAGAGAGTAATAGCCTATGATATGACAGAGAGAAGAATCAAAGGCGCGGTATCGACTCACCCCGACATCGCTTCGCTCGTCACCCCTCTCTCCGCTTCGCGCATAGAGGGGATTTTATTTTCTTTTTCTCCACCCTCTTTCCGGCAAAGCCGGAGAGAGGGTGGTCCAGCGAAGCGTAGACCGGTGAGTCGGCTCTGCACCATGATATTCTCAAAAAAGCCTGTTCTGCCTAATTATGGGCTATTACTCTCAAGAAGGGAGTTTAATCGATTACATATTCTTCCCAATACCCGTTTTAAGACCAATTAAGTAAATAAACAGGTAAAATATTGATTTTCTGATGAAAGTATATTTACTTACCGCTTCGTTTTTTTATTTTTGATCATACAAATCACCTTATCCTTTTACAATGAATATGTTTTTTGGCGGCGGCGGTTCCTATTATTATATTATCATTGGTTTGCAGATCCTGTGTGCCATACATAGCGCCCGCCGGGGCACACTGAACAGATGGATCTGGCTTATTGTATTTATACCGGTTATAGGCTGTATTGTATATATCTATAGCGAGATAATTTCAAACAGGAACGTCATACGGGCTCCTAAAATAGATGTTGGGGCCGTGTTGAATCCAGGGGGCAAGATAAAAAAACTGGAAGATGAACTGCGCTTTACCGATACCTTTGCCAATAAAGTAAAACTGGCTGATGCCTACCTGGCTGCAGGCTATACCGATAAAGCGGTTGACTTGTATAACGCCAGCCTTACAGGGGCTTTCTCAGAAAATGAACATGTGCTGGCCCAACTCATCATTGCCTATTTTGAACAGCAGCGATATGATGAAGTGATCCCGATTGCAAAAAAACTCTATAACCTGCCCCAGTTTACCCGTTCAAAAGCGCATATTTTGTACGCGCAATCGTTGGAGCGCACCGGGCAAACAGTACAGGCCGAAAACGAATTTAAAGCCATGAAAGGGCGATACTCTTATTTCGAGCCGCGCTATGAATATGGTTTGTTTTTAACAAGAGCCGGTAGGGATAATGATGCTTATCAGATTTTTACAGACATGCTGGAAGAGCAACCTCATTTGAGTCCGATGGAGCGGAAAAGCAACCGGGTTTGGTTTGCCAAAGCAAAAGACGAGCTCAAGAAACTTTCGGTTCAAAAAACGGTATAAATAAAAAGGCCTTCCAAATACATCAGAAGGCCTTCTTTTATTTGGTAATGCTGATTACAGGATCAGGATCAATACTAAAATAATAATAATAATAGCACCTACTGATAAATAGATACCACCACCGCCTAAAGCGTTTGCTTCATGTTTTAAACCTTTAAGTTCGGTACGTAATTCTTTTTTATCCTGCCTGGTAAGTTCAGACTTATCCATAGCTTTAATCTCATTCACCCTGGCTTTGATCTCTTCAATACGCGCCTGTTTTTGCTCAGTGGTCATACTGGCTATTTGCTCCTTACTCAATATGGTTAAAGCACCGTCTGTAGCAGTAGAGGCATAACTGTTAAATGCCGCGACAGAAAGCAGCATAGTAAGGGCGATAAGATAAATTTTCTTTTTCATGTTAATTAGTTTTAATAGCGTGTTGTGTTTAATTATTGTTAAATAAAAAAGCAGCGAAAATGTTTTACCGCTTTTTTATTTTTTGCTGCAAAAATCCGGCCTAAAGACTAATAAAATAGGGGGCTTCAAAAACATGGCCCGTATGCAGCGTTTGTATAGCCTCTTTTTTATTGATGTTTACGTGATGATCCTGCGTATCGGCGCAGCCCAGCCAGGGCTCAATACATACAAAATCGGCACCAGGTTTGGCCCATACGCCCAAATAATTATAATGCGGAAATTCTACCGAAACGGATTGATCATGCTTTTTACTTTTGATGCTTACCATCCGGGAGTTGAGCTGTTTAAAAACAAGCGCGTCGGCATCAAACAGGTGGCGGGTTAGATAGAGTTTATTACCTGGCGTAGCAACCGGGTGAGTTTCGCCGGTAAAAAAGCCATCGGCCGAAAGCATGTTGGCTTCCAGATGCTCGTCGGTTTCAAATTCAAGATAATAATCCTCATAGTTTTCGCCCTTAAAAAAAGGTATGTTGAAGGCGGGATGCGCGCCGACCGAAAAGTAGATGGTTTTTTTGTCCAGGTTGATCACCTTGTGCGTTATCCTAAGCGAATTATCTATCAGCGTGTATAAAACCTGGTAATCAAATTTGTATGGATATACCTGGAGTGTTTTTTCGCAGTAGGGGAGCGAGAAACTGGCCGATACCTCGTCAGATTCCAGCAAAATAAATTCTGATTGCCTTGCAAAGCCATGCCGCGACATATCGTAAGCTTTTCCTTCAACCAGTAACTGGTTGTTAATCAGGCCGCCCACAATCGGAAAAAGATTAGGCGAATGCCAGGGCCAAACAGCAGGATCGGCTTGCCAAAGGTGCTCAATACCGGTTTGTTTATTATAAAATGAACTGAGCTGCGCGCCTTTCAAATCAATGGCTACTTTAAGAAACTCGTTTTCTATTACAGTCATACGTTAACGGCAATTATTTTTAGAAAATTAACTAATATGCAAGCAAGTTACAGCAATTTTTGTGAATTAGGATGTACCGGACAGTACAAAAAATGCGTAATTTTTAGACTATATCTTCTTAACAATATAAACCGTTTCCTGTTTCTTTTTCGCAATCATATTGCAGAGACGCCAATAGGGGCCTCTGCAATATATAATAGGCTATTTGGTTGTTAACACTACCGACGCGCTTTGCAGCCCATTTGATGTTGCCGTAAAGTTAATAACACCGGCCTTTTCTTTGGCCTGTACAATAGCCAGCGCCAGTCCATGGAATGCCTTGCGGTAATTTACCTTAAAAGAATCGTGACTAACCGGGTCGCCGTTATCAACGCTGGCTATAAATGCCTCGCCATTAATTTTAAAGTTAACCAGGTTGTCGGCATTGGGTACAATGTAGCCATCCTTGTCCAGAATTTTTACGGTGATGAACGACAGGTCTTTTCCATCGGCTGCAATCGATTTACGATCGGCAGATAATTCAATTTTTGCAGGTGCACCGGCGGTATGGATTTCTTTAGTTAAAACCACTTTACCATCCTTGCGCGATATTGCCTTCAAGATGCCTGGCTCAAATTTTACCCGCCACATAATGTGCAGATCGTCGCCGGTTTTCTTTTTAATGCCCAGCGATTTACCATTCAGGAAAAGCTCCACCTCATCGGCATGGTTGTAATAGGCCCAAACGTCAACTGTTTTCCCTGGCTCCCAGTTCCAGTGCGGGAATATGTGGAGCACTGGTTTATCGGTCCATTCGCTTTGGTACATATAATAAACATCCTTAGGAAAACCTGCCAGGTCAACTATACCAAAGTATGAACTGCGCGATGGCCAGCTGTAAGGCGTAGGTTCGCCAAGGTAATCAAAGCCTGTCCAGATGAACATACCCGAAAGGAAATCATATTTTTTCATCACTTTCCAGGTAGCCTCGTGGGTTGAACCCCATGGTGGTCGTACATTGTCATAGGCCGAAACGTTATTGCCGGGCCGGGTAAAAGGTTTATCCCAGCGCTCTGGCCAGATCCGGATACTATCTGATGGCATTTCATAATACCCACGGGTTTCCAGGCCCGAAGTAGTTTCCGTAGCGATAAATTTTTTGCCGGGATACCTGTCATGAAATTTGGCGTATTCACCTTCATGATAGTTATAACCTACCAGATCAATAGCGCCCGATTTGATGATCTTGTTGCTGGTATCAGGATTATTATTGGCAGCGGTGATAGGCCGGGTTTTATCAAGACTGTGCACTATTCGGGTCAGTTCAGGAGCAATTCGTAAGGCCGAAGTATCGTGCTGCTGCGGGATCTCGTTGCCGATGCTCCAGATCATCACACTGGGGTGATTACGGTCGCGCAGGATCTGATCTTCCAGGTCGCGTTTGTGCCATTCTTTAAAAAACAGGTGATAATCATATTTTTCCTTTTTCCAGTCCCAGCAGTCAAAAGCTTCGTCCATTACAATAAAACCCATTTTATCGCAAAGATCAAGCAGCTCAGGCGCAGGCGGATTGTGCGATGTACGGATACCATTGCAGCCCATCGCCTTTAAAATTTGTAGTTGGCGTTCCAGTGCGCGGGTGTTGATGGCGGCACCTAATGAACCGAGGTCGTGATGATCACATA
Organism: Mucilaginibacter sp. NFX135; assembly: GCF_048565145.1. NCBI lineage: Bacteria > Pseudomonadati > Bacteroidota > Sphingobacteriia > Sphingobacteriales > Sphingobacteriaceae > Mucilaginibacter > Mucilaginibacter sp. NFX135. The sequence goes on along the minus strand of NZ_CP183412.1, from coordinate 5,475,518 downwards.
CACCCAGGATCTTCATCGGTTTACCATTCAGGCTAAAACCTTTATCAACGTCGAAATTAAAATAGCGGATGCCGAGTGGGGTGGTATATGTATCAACTATTGTTTTTTCGCTGATCACCTGTGTTACTACCTTGTATAAGTAAGGTTGCTTAACCGACCATAAGTGAGGGTCTTTAATGCCAAGATTGATAGAGGTTTCAAATACGGTATCTTCTAACTCTGTTTTAGAAGGAATAAAACCACCTGCAGATACTACCTTGCCAGTTGCATCATAAACAGATGTTTTTATAGTGAAAACTTCCTTTTTACCGGCTCGGTTTTTTACTTTGACTTTTATGTTTACACTTGCCGAAGCATCACTTACTTCTGGTGTAGTGATATAAGTTCCCCAATGATCAATAGCTACTTTATTGGTGGTCACCAGCCATACATTCCGGTAAATTCCCGAGCCCGAGTACCAGCGCGAGTTGGGTTGTACCGAGTTATCCACCTTAACAGCGATCACATTTTTACCGCCGAAATTTAAATAAGGTGTAAGCTCATACCTGAAGGAGATATAGCCGTTAGGCCTGAAACCCAGGTGGTGCCCGTTGATCCAAACGTCGCTTTTTTGGTAAACGCCGTCGAAATCAATATAAACCAGTTTGTTTTTTGACGAAACCGGAACGGTAAATGTTTTACGGTACCAGCCTATACCACCCGGCAGAGCGCCGCCTTCGGGTGTGGCCGGGTTATCTTTACTGAATTTTCCTTCAATGCTCCAGTCATGTGGCAGGTTCAATGAGCGCCAGCCGGCATCGTTTAAGCCGGGTAGCTGTCCATCAGTAACAGCGCCTAAATTAAATCGCCAGCCTTTATCAAAATCAATGGTTTGCCGGCCTTGTTGGGCCAGGGTATTTAAGCAGGTCAGCATCACCATACAAAGCAGACCATGCTTTAGTAAAGACAATTTTAAAGGAGGCATAATTATTTGAGTTGGATTTTAATTGTGTTTTTGACACTAAATTATAAATAATAACTAAATAGAGAAGAAGTATGTAAAAAAATAAGATTTGATCTGCTGAGGAATCCCTCTTTCCACGCGTCATTGCGAGGTACGAAGCAATCTCTTTAGGACAAGACGCAGACATTGCTTGTTCACTCTGCAAGTAGGGGATTGCTTCGTACCTCGCAATGACGCGTGGACAAAAAGTATGATGAAAGTTCCCTCTTTGCGACGAAGTCGTAGAGAGGGGTGACGAGCGCAGCGATGTCGGGGTGAGTCGATAGATAGATGCTTAATTTTCGCCTTCTGCCTTTTCATAGGCTATTACTCTTTTGGAGAGGGCCGGGGTGAGGTTTAAAACTCAAAAGCCGCCTCGCTCTCTGGGTTGCTCAGTTTGGTGCTTTTGCGTTGGCCGCCTACGGTTACATGCAGCATATTGATCTGCTCTGGATGCTCGGTGAACAACAGATCGTCATGTACCTCAAATTTCTTTACCTTATTAATGCCTTTTACCTCAAAGTAGGTCCAGGCCGCATCTTCTTGAATTTCGTAACCTACATAACTTAAGGCGAGTACTTTGCCATCTGCCTTAATGACCAGGTGTTTTTTAATATAATCGTTCAACAACTGGTTCATTTTGGTTTTATCGGCAGGTTTAACAATATCCACACGGGTATGGTATTGTTTTTCCAGCGTACGTTCCAGGTCGTCATAAAATATGCGGCAACTTACCTCAACCGCCTGCGTGTGGGCATTATGATTAATTTCGGTAACGCTTACATAAAAAGGGTGGAAGAAGCTAAGCCAGCTGAGGATTATTAATTGCAACATAATTGCGTTAAATGGTTTTGTTTTACACAAAAAACGTTAATTTTATTGGCAATTGCGAATTTGACTACATGACTGATTTTTCTTTATACTTTGAGCTGGGGTGGCAGCATATCTGTAACTGGGCCGGGTACGACCATATTTTGTTTGTAACCGTACTTTGCGGCACTTACTTACTGGCCGACTGGCGCAAAGTACTGGTGTTGGTTACGGCATTCACCATCGGTCATTCTATCACACTGGCGTTAAGTGTTTTAAATATCATCCATATCAATACCTCGCTTATTGAGTTCCTGATACCGGTAACCATCGTTTTTACCAGTTTGGTAAATGTATTTAACAAAAAACGTACAGCTACAACCATGCGCCTCAACTATACACTGGCGCTTTTTTTTGGATTGATACATGGCATGGGTTTCTCCAATTACCTCAAAAGTTTGCTGGGTAGCAGCAGTAATATTACGGCGCAGCTGTTTGCTTTTAACCTGGGATTGGAGTTTGGGCAGGTGTTAATTGTAATATCTGCGTTACTTATCTCTTATTTACTCATCAAATTTGCTAAAACACCACAACGGGAGTGGACAATGTTCCTCTCGTCGGCTATATTTGGAATTGCTTTTATCATGTGCATTGAACGCTTTTTACTCATAAAATTCAGATGAATAAATTTTACTTCGCATTATTTTCCTGTACCCTATTAACATCAGCTGCCTGGGCGCAGTATGATAATAATCCCGGCTCCAACCACGGTAACCGCTTTGAGCAACTGGGTACCATGATCTCTACGCCAAACGAATACCGTTCGGCCTCCGGCGCTCCTGGCCCCAAATACTGGCAGCAAAAGGCCGACTACGAGATCAGTGCCACCCTTAACGATGACAAGCAGCGTTTAGATGGTAACGAAACCATCACTTACACCAACAATTCGCCCGACCCGCTTACTTACCTGTGGCTGCAGCTGGACGAGAATGAGCATAAAAAGGATGCCGAAAGCGCTAAGTTTGACGAGAGCAAAATGCAAAGCAAAATGACCATCCGTCAGTTGCAGGGCATCATGGGCCATGATCTTGACCTGGGTAACCACATTGTGAGCGTTAAGGATGCTAATGGTAACTCATTAACCTATACCATTAACCAAACCATGATGCGTATTGAGCTGCCTGTTACTTTACAGCCGGGACAAAAATTTCGCTTTAAAATTAACTGGTGGTATAACATATCAGACCGTTTAACAATCGGTGGTCGCGGTGGTTACGAATATTTCCCGGAGGATGGTAATTACCTGTACACCATGACCCAATGGTACCCGCGTATGGCTGTTTACAGCGATTTTCAGGGCTGGCAAAACAAACAGTTTACCGGCCGGGGCGAGTTTGCCCTAACCTTTGGCGATTTTAAGGTAAGCATGAACGTGCCGGCCGATCATATTGTAGGCGGTACAGGGCAATGCTCCAACTATGCGCAAACGCTTACCGCGGCACAATTGAAACGCTGGAACGCCGCGCAATCGGCAACAAGTCCACAAGAGATAGTTACTTTGGATGAGGTGAAGCAGGCTATGAAAAACCACGCTTCAGCACGCAAAACCTGGACCTTTCATGCCGAAAACGTGCGCGACTTTGCCTGGGTATCCTCACGTCGCATAGTTTGGGATGCCATGAGCACCCAGATCGATGGCGGTAAAAAGGTGATGGCCATGTCATACTACGGTCCTGAGGCTTATCCGCTTTATCGCAAGTACTCCACCAAGGTTGTAGCGCATACTTTGAAAACTTATTCAAAACATACCTTCCCATATCCTTACCCGGTTGCCATTTCTGTAGAAGCCTCCAACGGTATGGAATATCCGATGATCTGCTTTAACTATGGTCGTGCCGAAAAGGATGGCACTTACAGCGAGGCCACCAAAAACGGCATGATCGGTGTAATTATCCACGAAGTAGGGCATAACTTTTTCCCGATGATCGTGAACTCCGATGAGCGCCAGTGGACCTGGATGGACGAAGGCCTGAATACCTTTTGCCAATACATGGCCGAGCAGGAGTGGGATAGTAGATATCCATCGCAACGCGGTCCGGCTTATAAGATCGTTGATTACATGAAATTGCCAAAAGATCAGTTAGAGCCTATCATGACCAACTCGGAGAACATCGTGATGTTCGGCCCTAACGCTTACGCCAAACCTGCAACGGCGTTAAACGTATTGCGCGAAACCGTAATGGGCCGCGAACTGTTTGACTACGCCTTTAAAACCTACGCGCACCGTTGGGCCTTTAAACACCCAACACCTGCCGATTTTTTCCGTACGATGGAAGATGCCTCGGCGGTTGATCTGGACTGGTTCTGGCGCGGATGGTTTTACGGGACTGAACCTGTTGATGTATCAATCGACAGCGTAAAATATTATCGCCTCAATACCAAAAATCCGGCTGTGGAAGGTACTGTCGACCGTGCCCAGTATGATCGTAACCTCGAAAATATCAGCACCACCCGTAATAAAGAAGCAGGAACCCGTTTCGCGGTTGAGGCTGATACTTCCTTGCAAGATTTTTACAGCAAATGGGATCGTTTCGCGGCAACGCCGGCCACCTCGCAAAGCTATCAAGCCATGTATAACGCAGCCAGTCCTGCCGAAAAGAAACTGTACGACAGTAAGAACTACTTTTACGAAGTTAGCTTTACTAACAAAGGCGGCCTGGTTACCCCTTTAATTATAGAGTGGACCTATGCCGACGGCACCAAGGAGCTTGAAAAAATATCAGCCTATATCTGGCGTAAAAATGAGAATAAGATCACCAAGGTTTTTGCCAAAACCAAAGAAGTAAAAGGCATTAAACTCGACCCATACCGCGAAACCGCCGACATTGATGAAAGCAATAACAGCTGGCCGCGCGAATATCAGCCATCAAGATTTGAGTTGTTTAAACAGCAAACCTTACCACGTGGCGCCACCGCCGGGCCAAACCCTATGCAGGAAGCCAAAAAGGGCCAGTAAACAAAAAGCCCTCCGAATTGTCGGAGGGCTTTTTATCTGTAAAGACGCATATTTGCGTCTCTTTTCGTTTAATTATGATGGCCGGTTGCGCTTAGTGGGAGACGCAAATATGCGTCTCTACAATCTAAGAATTCAGATCCTAACACTCTTTTTTTATATGGTTGGCACAGCAGTAAACAGGCTGGCATAATATTTACGATAGGCAAAAGCCAAAAACAGATGCAGGATGATAATGACTGCTGCAACCGGTACGCCTGCCGGCACTAAAATTGCATGGAAGAGAAATATGTTTACCGTTACCGGGAACAGTATCAGCAAAAATAATGCGGTATAACGATTGAACAGTATAGCCAGACCGCTTGCAATTTCAATAACTTTCATGTATTGGAAAAAATAACCAGAACCATAAAGTCCGCCGCTAAAGGCTTGTGCTTTTTCGGGCATGGCGGTTGGGGCCGGCATAAACGAAAAATGGAAAAAGAAATGAAGACCAAATACCACAAAGATGAGGCCCAGCAAAATGCGGGCAATTAATACTGCAATTTTCATGAATTTAGGGTTTAGTGAATGTGTAAATACTAATTTAGTAATTTAAATGACATTTTCAAAGAGCACATTATCAGCATAAACCAAACATGTATTAACTTCGTTTATAAATAGCATGAACATTCAAAAAATAACATTTGGCAACGGTTGCTTTTGGTGCACCGAAGCTGTATTTCAATCCCTTAAAGGTGTAACCTCGGTAACATCAGGTTACATGGGCGGTAAGATTTTAAACCCCACTTACGAGCAAGTGTGTACAGGCGCCAGCGGCCATGCCGAGGTAATACACCTGGAATATGATGCCGACATGATTTCGCTTGACGAATTACTGTTAGTATTTTTCAAAACGCATAACCCTACCACCTTGAACCGTCAAGGTAATGACGTGGGCACCCAATACCGCTCGGCCATATTTTATTATACCGATGAGCAAAAACAGGCATCAGAAGCCATGATCAAAACACTCACCAATGAGCATGTGTTTGATGATCCGATAGTTACCGAAATTACCCCGGCCAGTGAGTTTTATCCGGCCGAAGATTATCACCAGAATTATTTTAATGATAATCCTAATAAATCATATTGCGCATTTGTGATCCAACCAAAACTGAATAAATTTGCCAAAGAGTTCAAGGATAAAATTAAGCCCGAACTATTATAAATTAAAAGGCTCACAAGATTTATAAACTATGTCATTGCGAGCGATAGCGCGGCAATCTCATGCTATACAGGGCCCTCTTGCATAGTTTGCGATTGCTTCGTCGTTCCTCCTCGCAATGACATATAGGAAATATGTAAGGGATGACTTGTTTCAGGATCTTACGTCATTTTTTATATCCCTGCACAAGCCACCTATCTTAAAAAATGAAAAAAAGCTATTGTTATCTAATACCAGCCCTTTTAGTGCTCGGCGCTTGCGCATCAAAAAAAGCAACTACAACAACTACTTCCTCAGCCAATACTGCATCAGTTATAAATGGTAATACCTCCGTAGCCAATGATGGTAAAATATGGGCCTCTTTATGGCAGCAAAGAGCTGCCGAATACAGGGCTCTGTGTTTTCAGGCGTATAACATAGCTAAACAACGGGTTGACGAAGGTGTAAAAAAGGTAAGTACCAAACCGCTGGCTATTGTAACCGATATTGATGAAACCTTGCTGGATAATAGTCCGTATGATGCCGCTCAGGGCTTGAAAAATGCTGATTACAGCGATAAAACCTGGAAACAATGGACCGACAAAGCCCAGGCCGATACGGTGCCCGGCGCACCCGCGTTTTTAAAATACGCGGCCTCCAAAGGCATCACCATTTACTATATCACCAACCGCAACGAGAACGAACGCGGCGCTACGCTGTACAACTTGCAGAAATACGCCCTGCCCAATGCCAACGATGAGCATTTGTTTTTAAAGAATGGTAACTCCAGCAAAGAAGAACGCCGCCAGGAGGTATTAAAAACGCACGAGATCCTGCTGCTTTGCGGCGATAACCTGCCCGATTTTGATATGCTGTATGATAATCATCCTACCGAAGAAAGCCGTACAGCCATAACCCAGAAACTGCAAAAAGAATTTGGCAGCCGCTATATCGTGATCCCAAATCCATCATACGGCGATTTTGAGGGCGCATTGTTCCAGTATAACTACAAGCTGAGCCCCGCACAAAAAGATTCTGTGATCCGTGCTAAGGTAAAGGCGGATAGGTAAGGGAAATGATAAGTCAAAAGTCAAAATTAAAAAGTCAAAAAAGATCTTTCGGTTGAACCGGTAAATGTTCGGATGCCAATCTATTCAAGAAAGCGTCGGAGGCAGTAAGCCTCCCGACGCTTTCTTGTTTTAGTTAAAATAACATTTCGGGCGGAGGCGTAACACCTTTCAGGCGCAGGTAAATGGTGCTTTGGCCGCGGTGGTGGGTTTGATGCTCAAATCCTTTGGCCAATAACAGGCCGCGGGTGGTTTTTAGCTTACCCAGGGCTACTTCCTGACTGAATTGTGAATCCGTCATGCCTTGTATGGCGCCGATAGCATAGTCATAGCTGTCTAAAACCGCTTTAGTGGTAGCTTCTTTGTTTTGCTCTACTGTTTTCTCTAAAGAAACACCTTTACCCAGCGGACTTGGCTTATCGCTTACCTTGTTTAAAAAAAAGTAGTTGTCGTCGGCTAAATGCAGCATCTGGCCGGCAAAGCTGCGAACTTCCGGTGTGGCCTTAAACGTGTAACCATCGGCAGGCATGGCATCCAGGTAGGCTTTGGTATAGGCCTTAGCGCGAGTCCATTCGGCAACAAGCTGGTCTTTAGTTAACTGCGCAAACACTGTAGTGCAGGCAAATGTTAACATGAATAACAGGAATGATATTTTTTTCATGATGATCTGGTATTGGTTGATTATATAAAGCTAAATATAAAATCCGGTCCGGATACCACTTAAGTTATTGATTTGTATGTTAAAATCACTTTTTGGCGGTATGTGATAAAGGTTTAGCCTGCGTTTGGTTGATATCACCATGCCCAACGATGTTCGCTATGATCAGGAATTTTCAGCTTTAAAATAATGTTCAATTGTCAATTTGGCTTCCTCAATATTTTGTATCCCGAGTTGTAGCTTTTGACCGTTCTTGAAGATAATTTGAATGCCGGCTTTTCCTTTTACATTAAAAGCCTTTCCTTGTTTTCTACTGCTTCTCACTCCCCAAACACCATATTTATAATAGCGAAAAATTAGCTGATCAATATTTTCCCAATGACACAGTATTTCGGTTTTGGAAGGTTTTTCTTTCAGCAGGATGCCCTGCTCATCTATTTTTATAAACAGACTGCTCAAGAATATAACTATATCCACACCAAACATCACGCCCAGCCCCGCGAAGGATCCAATGCCTACAGCATCGGGAACCGTATGTACAGGAGCGTTAATACAGTAAACGAAAGCGATAATAGCTAATACAGATAGCGCAATTGCACTATATCTTACCCTTGGGTCATCATATTTTTGTGTTTCTGTAAATATCTTGTTGGGGTTAGGGGGCATGTTTTTTTTGAAATTTGATGTTTAAGGGTATAAAGATCATGCGTTATTTGGTCTGTGGTGCGATGGTATCACAGTACCACTCACTGTGTGATTTGATAAAAAGCCATATCATCATAATGGTGCGACGATAACACCGACTACGGGCTTAATTTGTCAGTTTATCAATTTCAGCTATTACAATTTCTGCTCTTTTATTAAGAAAATCATTGTAGTTATCTTTTTCGTATAATTCTCTCTTTACCGGAATCAGATTACTATTCAGAATCTCGGTAAAAGTGAGTTGCGGAATAACAGTAATAAAATATTCTGATGGTTTTTTACTAGATATTTTTTTATTAGAATCAGCTGGTAAAAAAGTAAAATTTACTAAGCTGAAAATTTTACTTTGAGGAAAGCCTTGCTTCTTTAAAAAAGCATTTGGGAAAATGTGGTGATACTGCTTTCTATTATATTCCGATAAAGCCGTTGTTATGTCTACACTGGTGCCTTTGGCTAAATCTTTTGGACCATTTTGAGCAAGCAATAAAAGGAATGCCCTGGTTAAAGGGTTGGCTTTAGAGAACTTTGTTTCTATTAGTTCAGCTTCTGTAACTGTCGTCCTAACATTGTTTATGGCGACCAAATTGCTTTTTCGAATTTCAATTATCGTATCGATATCAGCATTCATTTTAGCTGTGGTTTGTCCAGTGGAATATCTATTTGAAAAAGATGTTTTCCAAAACCATTTTTCTAATGCCTTTAATTGATCGGCATCTTCTCGACCTGATACGCTAAAAAACTTGCATATTGAAACAATTTGTTGTTGGTAAGGTAAAAAATCTTGTGTTGAACACTTTATATGAGTTGATAAAAAATCTATCGCTTTCCGCATAGATTCAGTAAATAAATTCCAATTATCTCTTACCTGATCTCCTGTAAGGTTAACAATAGCAGGCGTTGTTGTATCATTTTGAATTATTGCCGAAATAGTTTGTAACAAAATGTTTTGTGTGATTTCTCCGAAGTTTTTTTCTTCCAAATCATCGAGTAACTCCTTTATTGATTCCAATAAATGAAAGTCATCTGTCCATGTCCATGCCACCATAAGATCTAAGGTGGTAAGTTTAGTTCCCGTACTATTAATTCTTTCAAAAATCATCCCAACTTCTTCCTTATTTCTATTTTTAATCGTCACAACGGGAAGTTCATAATTAATTAATTTTGAAAATAGGTTTTGAGCAGAGGTATGATAAGCGGTGTTTAATGTTGCAAAAGCTTGGAATAAATTTGCCCCAGATAAAAAATTTCGTAACCCCATGAAATGATCGGCTGTTGGATCGACATCAATTACTGGTACAAATTTTTCTAACTTAAAATCATAATATATCTCAAAAATATTCAAATCAGGATTGTAATCGGCAGTTGCAACGTCTTGTACGGTTTTGTCACTAAATGTTGCATAAATGGATGAAAGCCGTTGTTGTCCATCTAATACATAATTTACAGGATACTCAACAGCGTTATCAGGGATACTATAGCCAGCTATATTTCTTGTATGATTTAATCTTTCGGAAGTGCTCCAAAGAAGTATACTACCTATCGGATAGTTTTTGACCACACTATCTAATAACTCCAGAATTTGGTTTTGCTTCCAAACGTAAGGGCGTTGAAAAGCTGGAATCCGAATGTCTCCTGAATTAATTCTGTTAATGAGCTTGTCTATTTTTTCGGAGGTAGGATTTAATTCTGGTGACTTAGAAATTTGTTGTGTCATATCGATAAGTATTTAGGTGCAATCAAATTGCTAATGTATAAAATAAACCGTAAATAATCACTTTAGCCCGTGGTCGGTGTTATCACCGTACCACGCACCAATATATCAACCATCCCTATCGAATATTTTACCTGTGGTTGGCGTTATCGCCATATCAGAGGCTATTGCTTTTCATATTAAACCGAAATTAAAGTCAGATGGCCGTGTTGGTGTAAATAGTGTAACCGGCCGTGATTTTGCCTTAAGATTGGATATGGATTCGGCTAAAAGCTTTACATCCTGGTCTGACAGCTTATTTGATTGTCCTTCCCATTGCCAGTAACGTTTAGTATCAAGGTCTATATGTAAGCTTCCCAGGTAGTACTTCCCGAAGTCCTGCCCGTAATATATAATATAACCATCTGATTTGAACTTCTCCGCCAGGGTTTCCTTTTCAAGCATCGTCTTATAATCATCATCTCTTAGTTGACCATAAAAGTATAAAATTTCAATCTTGCCCGATTTGATATTAGGCGGTTCTTTGGATTGTAACAGGAACGGGCTAACAAAAATTTCGTATTCTTCACTTTCTATTGGAATAGTAATAATGACGGAGTTGAGCATAATGTTTAGGTTTTAGCTGTGTTAGAAATTTATAAATGATAAATTTAAAAATTTTTATGCTTGCACGAAGGATCAAGACAAATCTTTAGTGCGTAGTCACTGTCAATAATTTTAATACTTTTTAAACTTTTCAAAATCCACCAAAAATTTGTTAAAAAGTGTTAAAATAGATGGTTTTGAATGAATTTTGATCAGTTTTTGATCCGTTTTTACTCGATTTTTAGTTAAAAAAATGTTAAAAATGAAACTTTAAAAAGTTTTTTGTGTAGTACAAGAAGCTGCTGCATTGTAGTATAATAGCCTATATTTATCGCTGACGAAAGATTCAGGATTTTTTGGAAAATGACATTTAAAACTGTCGGCAAAACAGAAAAAATGTTGAAACGGTGTCAAATATTGCAACAAAGTGTGTTTATGACACAAATAAATTGCAAATTTGTGGTCTGCATATATTCAGTTAACTCCCTGTTTAACGATGAGTGAAAAGACAATATTGGTTTGGTTTAGAAATGACTTGCGGATACACGATAACGAGATCTTGTTAGAGGCTGTTCGTAAGGCTGATAAAGTGCTGCCGGTATATTGTTTTGATCCTTATTACTTTCAGCGTACGGCATCCGGAGCTTCAAAAACAGGTAGTTTCCGGGCCCGGTTTCTGTTAGAAGCAGTGGCCGATCTGCGTAAAAACTTACAAAGCTATGGCGCCGAACTGATCATCAGAACAGGCAACCCAGCCGAAGTATTACCACAGCTTGCCGAAGAATACCAGGTAAATGAGGTGTATCATCACCGGGAGGTAGCTTATGAAGAAACCGGCATATCTGAACAGGTAGAAGCTGCTTTATGGAAGCTAAGACTTAATCTCAAACATTTTATCGGCCATACTCTCTATCATAAAGAAGATCTGCCATTCCCGATCAAGGATATCCCTGATAGCTTTGCTGTATTTAAGAAAAAGGTGGAACGTGATAGTAATGTACGTCCATGCGTGCCAACTCCCGAACATATTATTATTCCTGAAATAACTGATGCGGGTGAGCTACCGACCCTGCAACAATTAGGGTTGGATGAACCTATTGATGATCCACGGGCTACTAACTATTTTCAGGGCGGCGAAACCGCTGCTTTGGTACAGCTGCATAAATATTTTTCGCAAAGCGAACAGACGATTAAGCCTAAAGGCTCCCGGGCAGGTGCAAATAATTCATCGAAATTATCGCCCTGGTTGTCGGTAGGTTGTATATCGCCAAGACAGGTTTACTGGGAGATATTTAAACACAGCGGCGATAGCTATGCTCAAAATGCCAGCATGCTGAAACTGGAACTGCTTTGGCGCGACTATTTCAGGTTCATGTTTAAAAAACACGGTCAAAAATTCATCAAAGCCAAAAACGAGGGTGAAGAGACCGATATAACCATTAATGAATTGGAATTTAACAAATGGGCTCATGGCGAAACCGGCGTTCCGTTTGTTGATGCCTGTATGCATGAGCTCAATGCCACCGGCTACATCTGTAACCAATGCCGGCAAATAGTAGCCTCTTATCTGGTACACGACCTCAAAGCCGACTGGACCCTTGGCGCTGTTTATTTTGAAGAAAAACTGATCGATTATTCGCCGGCCAGTAATTGGGGTAATTGGGCCTTTATTGCCGGGGTCAACGATGCCAAAGAAAGCAAATATGCTATAGCCGCCATGCAACCTAAAGACGCGGAGAGCGATTTTGTAACCACCTGGCAGTACTCTACCATCAATGAAGCCGGTGATCTGGTGGGTGCATAATCAATTTTTAAGTTCTCTGCTTAAACTATTGTATCAATTTTATATCTCATAATTACATCAATGCCGGGTTTTGTCTGTTATAACACAGATATTAGGCATATGTAAATTTCTTTACAATTAATTATGAAGTATATAAGCCTATATGCTTACTTTTGTACCGTTTTAAAGATCAGTTTCTCATGGATCGTCTCAATTATATCAATAGCGGCAACGCAGACTACATTAATACCCTATACGACAGCTACAAACAGGATCCCGAATCGGTGGATTATGGATGGCAGAAATTTTTTGAAGGTTTTGATTTTGGTAAGGATACACAAGCTCCTGCCGGCTCAACTGCGCCAAGTGTAGGTGACAAAACCCCCGATCACTTTTTAAAAGAGATCAATGTACTTAATATGATTCACGGATACCGTTCGCGCGGTCACCTGTTTGCTAAAACAAACCCGGTACGTGAGCGGCGTCATTATTTCCCTGGTAAAGAACTGGAGACTTTTGGCTTAAGCGAGGCTGACATGGATACCGTATTTAATGCCGGTGTTGAAGTTGGTTTGGGTGCCGCCACTCTGCGCGATATTCGCCAATTGCTGGAAGATACTTATTGCCGTGCTATTGGTGCGGAGTACAGATATATCCGTAATCCTATAAAACTGAAATGGTTTGAAGACAGGATGGAGAGCAACCGCAATACACCTTCCTTTACTGTTGAAGAAAAGAAATTGATGCTGAATAAGCTTAACGAGGCGGTAACCTTCGAAAACTTTTTAGGTACCAAGTTTTTGGGCCAGAAACGTTTTTCACTGGAAGGGGCGGAAGCGTTGATCCCTTCACTGGATTCGGTAATTAATAAAGGTGCTGATCTGGGTATCGAGGAGTTTATCATCGGTATGGCCCACCGTGGCAGGTTAAACGTACTGACCAACATTATGGAGAAAACCTACAAAGAGGTATTCTCTGAGTTTGAAGGTAAAAACTTTGATTCTGAATCACCTTTTGGTGGTGATGTTAAATACCACCTTGGTTTTTCAACAGATGTAACTACAGCCAGCGGTAAAAAAGTTCACCTGAGTCTTTGTCCAAACCCATCGCATCTGGAAGCGGTGGACCCTGTTGTGGAAGGTATTACCCGTTCAAAGATCGACTTTAAATACAACGGCGATCATTCCAAGATCGCTCCGATACTGATCCATGGTGATGCCTCTGTAGCTGGCCAGGGAATTGTTTACGAAGTTTTACAAATGGAAAAACTGGATGGTTACCGCACAGGTGGCACCATTCACCTGGTGATCAATAACCAGATAGGTTTTACCACGAATTATAAAGACGCCCGTTCCAGCACCTATTGTACTGATGTGGCCAAAACCGTGCTTTCGCCCGTTTTCCATGTGAATGGTGATGATGTAGAAGCATTGGCATACGTAGTTAACCTGGCTATGGAATACCGCCAGGTATTTAATGAAGATGTATTCATTGATATCCTGTGCTACCGTCGTTATGGCCATAATGAGTCTGATGAACCAAAATTCACGCAGCCATTATTATACAAAGCTATTGAAGCCCATCCAAATCCGCTGATTATTTATAATGAGAAATTAGTGGCCGAGGGCAGCATTGACGCCAGCCTGCTTAAATCAATGGAAAAAACTTTCCGTGACGAATTACAGCAAAAACTGGATGAATCAAAAGCCGAAGAAAGATTTACCGAAACCATCGCCATGTTTGAAGGCGCCTGGAGCGGATTACACTTAGCCAGCCACAAAGAACTGGTATCGGCTATTGATACCTCAGTCCCTAAAGAAGAAATCATAGAGATCGGTAATAAAATAACCTCATTGCCGGCAGACAAAGGCTTTTTCAAGAAGATCGAAAAATTATTTGAAGATCGCCGGGCTATGGTGAACAACACCCAAGTATTTGACTGGGCCATGGCTGAGTTGCTGGCTTACGGTACGCTGTTAAAAGATGGTTTCCCGGTGAGGTTAAGTGGTGAGGATGTTAAACGTGGTACGTTCTCTCATCGTCACGCCGTATTAACACTGATTGATTCGGAAGATGAGTACACCCCGCTGGCTACTATTGATACCGAGGCTAAACTAAGCATCTATAACTCTTTACTGTCTGAATATGGTGTATTGGGTTTTGAATATGGCTATGCCCTGGCAAACCCCAACGCCTTAACCATATGGGAAGCCCAGTTTGGTGACTTCTTTAACGGCGCGCAGATAATTGTTGATCAATACATTGCCAGCGCCGAAACTAAATGGCAGCGCGGTAATGGTTTGGTAATGTTGTTGCCACATGGTTATGAAGGACAGGGTCCTGAGCACTCCTCTGCCCGTGTAGAGCGTTTTATGGAGCTTTGTGCCGATGATAACATCCAGGTGGCTAATTGTACCACACCGGCCAACTTCTTCCACATCCTGCGCAGGCAAATGCACCGCGATTTCCGCAAGCCTTTGATCATCTTTACACCAAAAAGCTTGCTGCGTAGTCCTAAATGCGTATCGCCAATTGATGAATTTACCAATGGTAAATTCCATGAGCTGATAGACGATACCTATGCTGATGTTAAAAAGGTAAAACGCGTATTGCTTTGTACTGGTAAAGTGTACTACGATCTGCAGGAGAAACAATTGGCTGATAAACGTAAGGATGTAGCCATTGTGCGTGTAGAACAATTATACCCTACACCGGTTGTACAGATATTAAAAATTAAGGCCAAATACGATAAAGCCACCGAGTTTATCTGGGTACAGGAAGAACCCGAAAATATGGGTGCATGGCCGTATATATGCCGTAAGTTCCATAATGATAAGGTCATCAACCTTAATGTAATTTCACGCATTGAGGGCAGCAGTACAGCTACCGGTTTTGCCAAACAACATGCCGCTCAACAAGCATATATTGTTTCCAAAGCATTTGAAGCACCTGCCGGTAAAGTGGTAAAAGAAGCAATAAAAAAGACAACAAAAAAAATGGCTGATGCCGGAGCTGATTGAGTTCTGTTGCCAATGACGGGTTTCGGGGTGCGGGTGTTAAGCTAACAACTATTTACACGAACCTCGCAACAGGAAACTCGTACCAAATAAAATATTAAATCTACAAAACTAAAATATGAGTTTAGCGATCAAAGTTCCGCCGGTAGGCGAATCAATAACAGAAGTAACCCTATCAAGCTGGAAGAAAAAAGATGGCGATCACGTGGAAATGGATGAGGTTATAGCCGAATTAGAATCGGACAAAGCCACTTTTGAATTGACTGCCGAAAAAGCAGGTACCTTAAAAACAGTTGCCAAAGAAGGCGATACATTAGCCATTGGCGCTGTTGTTGCCAATATTGAAGAAGGAGCTGGTGCCGCTGCTCCTGCAAAGGAAAGCGCTCCTGCCGCGCAACCACAGCCAGAAGTTGTGGCTAATGCCCCTGCTCCGGCCCCGGTTGCTGCCGCACCTGCAACAAGTGGCGGTTCTATAGAAATTAAAGTGCCTGCAGTAGGCGAATCTATAACAGAAGTTACTTTATCGCGCTGGATTAAAAAGAATGGCGATACTGTAGAGATGGATGAAGCCCTTGCCGAACTGGAATCAGATAAAGCAACATTTGAATTAACTGCCGAAAAAGCAGGCGTGTTAAAAACTATAGCCAAGGAAGGTGATGTATTGCCTATTGGCGCGGTTGTTTGCACCATTGAAGGTTCGGCTACAGCTGTACAGGCTACATCTGTAACACCTGCTGTTGTAAGTGCTACAGACGAATCGCCACGCGGTGGTGCACCAACTACTGCTGATGGCGCGGTAACTTACGCTTCTGGTACCCCATCACCCGCAGCTGCCAAAATACTGGCCGAAAAAGGTGTTGATCCTAAAGGTGTAAATGGTACCGGTGTCGACGGTCGTATCACTAAGGGTGATGCCCTGAATGCACAAGCTGCTCCGGCTAAGCCTGCTGCTCCTGCAGCAGCTACTTCAACTCCTGCCGCTGCCCCTGTAGTAGCTGGCGAAAGAAGTGAGAAACGCGAAAAAATGACCTCCCTGCGTAAAACAGTTGCCAAACGTTTGGTTGCTGTTAAAAATGAAACGGCTATGCTTACTACCTTTAACGAGGTAGACATGCAGCCCATCATGGAACTGCGCGGTAAATACAAAGATAAATTTAAAGAGAAACACGGCGTAGGCTTAGGCTTCATGTCATTCTTTACCAAGGCAGTTACCGAGGCTCTGAAAGATTGGCCCGCTGTTGGCGCCCGTATTGAAGGTGAAGAAGTGGTATACAGTAATTTTGCTGATATCTCTATCGCAGTATCGGCTCCTAAAGGCCTGGTTGTTCCTGTGATCCGCAATGCTGATACTTTAAGCCTGGCCGAAATTGAAAAGGAAATTGTGGTATTAGCCGGTAAGGCCCGCGAAAATAAACTGACCATTCCTGAAATGACAGGCGGTACTTTCACCATTACTAATGGTGGTGTATTTGGTTCCATGATGTCGACCCCAATATTAAACTCGCCACAATCGGCTATATTGGGTATGCACAATATTATTGAACGCCCGGTTGCCATAAACGGACAAGTGGTTATCCGCCCAATGATGTACCTGGCATTATCTTATGATCACCGCATCATTGATGGCCGTGAATCGGTAAGCTTCCTGGTACGTGTAAAACAATTACTGGAAGATCCTGCAAGGTTATTATTAGGGGTTTAATTATTCCCTGTAATCATATTTAAAGAGCCCGGCACAAGCCGGGCTTTTTTGTTTTACTCTTGTCCTTCGCGCAATTACACGTTTTGTTAGATGCCAGATATTTTATCTTAATTCTTGCCTCTAACCTCTTGATTCTCTTTGCCAAGGGTTACCTAATTCCCTTTTTTAGTATCAATAGTAACCAAAAAAAATCAACAATAACATGAAAACAAAAATTTTACTACTGCCATTGGCGGTCGTCTTGCTGCTGGGCGCTTGTAAGGGTTCAGGGTCTCGCTATGAGGCTATTAATAACAGTAGTTCTGCTGATACAGTTGCCTCAGCCATAACGGATTCAACGGTTTCTCCTAAATTAGTGAAAACAGCAGATATGCGTTTTAAGGTAAAAGATGTGCAGCAAACAGCCGAAAAGATAACGGCGCTCACGGCAAAAAATAAAGGGATGATCATACATCATCAAATGGAATCAACAGTTGGGGATAGCAAGAATTTTCGAATCAGTGACGATTCTATTAACCGGGTATCGTCATTTAATACTTCTGCTAATATGACCGTTAAAATACCCTCGGAACACCTGGAAGAGTTTATGACCGACGTAGCGCATATGGGCATGTATGTTACCATGCGTAAAATGGATATTGAAGATAAATCCCTCGACTTTCTGTCGGCCAAACTGAAGCTGAACAGTCGAAAGGAGCTGGTAGATCAACAGAAAAAAGGAAAAGTTACGATCAAGAATCCGGTGAATGTTTTATTGCTGAAAGACGATATGGTTGACGGACGGGTAGATAATCTTAAAATTGATGATGCGGTAAAGTACAGCATTATTACATTGAGTTTTTACCAAAGCAATACCATTTTTCAAGAACACATCACTAATGATGATCCATCGGCTTATAATTTACCCTTCTTTAGTGGGTTAGCAGGGGCATTTGCCAATGGCTGGCACCTTTTTATGGAAGCGATTTTAGCGATCGCTAACCTTTGGGTGTTTATCCTGACAGGCATAGGTATCTTGCTATTGATCCGTTTTTATAGAAGAAAATATTCAATATTACCCGACACGATAAAATCCTAAAAAATTGGTGGAAAATTCGGTAAACATTTCTATTTTTGCCCAACATTAAACAAAGTACCATGGATTCTACACAAAACGCTAATTCAGAACAACATTATAAAGTATTGGTTTTAGCTATCGTTATTGGCATTACAGGTGTTTTCATTCGTTTTGCTGGTGATGAAAATTCAACCTATTTCTCATGGATAGCCAACTTGTTACTTATTGTGGGTGTGGCAATCGGTTTAAGAACTGTTTTCAGGATCATCAAATAAATTAGATATGCAGATGTGCAAATTTTAAATGTGCAGATGAATTTCAAATATAAAAAAACAGCCTCTCTGAATTTCAGGGAGGCTGTTTTTTTATTGCCTTATTACAAACGTATCAATCATTTGCATATCTGCACATCTAAAACGGCAAAGCCCTCAACGAAGTTAATTTGCACATCTACTTAGGCCTATACTTCGATTGATTCAATATCTTCTGCGCATCTTTTTCGGCCATTAGTTGTGGCAGCGTAACTTCGGGGTGTTTATCCATATATTCCCGGACAATTTGCCAGCCTGTCCAGACAGCCAATTTAGGTGCCGATTCATTTTTTTCGCCCAGGCCAGGGGTGAAGGGGGCCTCGGTAAAATATTTTTGAATTTTAGGGTAATCTGTTTCGTAAAGCAAATTTTCGTCTAAAAAATAAGCCCATATTTTTGCTTTAAAATCTTCGCACCATTTAAGCTGGGCAGTGGTATATCCAATTTTGGTAGTATCACCAACATCAGGTAGTATTTGATCCATAAAATACATGATCTTACCGTTGTATACCATTTTTTCCAGCATCGATTTATTATTATCGTCTTCCGGGAACATATCCTCGCGGGCGATACCTTCCACTACACGCGGGGTAATGTTTTCGGGAGTGAAATGCCGGGACAAGTAGTGCGGAAACGCGTTGGTAAGGGCAGGATAGAACCGGGAATCGGCGCCCAGAAATAGGTCGAGTCCGATAGCAAAATAGCCATCACCAATAGAAGTTTGTGCCTGGAAACCCGAAAAATAAGCATAAACTTTGGGCAGCCTTTTTTGCGGATAATAATATTTAATGTATTTAAAAGCCTGGGTAAGATTGGCATTCTGTGCATCCATGTTGGGGTATGCGGCATCCACGTCATGTTTCAGATCTATATATGCTTTACCCTTAAAAACTTCGTGAAGGGTCTTAAAATAAGCGGTATCATTGGTAGTGCCCGCCTGTAGTATCCTACTGATAAAGTCCTGGTAAAACGAGCCATATTTTTGCTGCAGGTATACAGCTTGAGCTCCCATAGGTTTAGTACGCATGGCATCAAAGTCGTGATCAAAGCGCTCTATCTTCACTTCAATATTTATATGACTGACATCAACCTTTTTGTTGCGCCCGCATGACGCGAATATCAGGGCGATGGAAAAAATTAAGTAAATTTGCTTTGCTTTGAGCCAGGGGTTTATCATCTTTATCCTTTGAGCAAAAATAATTTTTATTTGCATTAATACGTTACTATACTGTCTATGAATCCATCGTGAGTTACCAACAAAAAATAAACATAACTCACGATAGCTTCATCGCCTTAAAAAAACAAACATAATTGATGAAAATCGCATTAGCCCAGCTTAACTATCATATAGGTAATTTCGAATCAAATACAACAAAAATTATCGATCATATACAAAAGGCAAAACAAAACGGCGCCGACCTGGTGGTGTTTGCCGAGTTATGCGTTTCGGGCTACCCCTCACGTGATTTTTTGGAGTTTGATGAATTTATTGACCTGTGCGAGGATTCTGCCAAAAAGATAGCTGCTATTTGTACCGATATAGCTTGCATCATTGGTTTGCCTACCTATAATCATAAAGACGAGGGGAAGGACCTGAATAACTCAGCCTACTTCATTGAAAGCGGCCAGGTAAAAGCTGTGGTAAACAAAGCGCTGCTGCCCAATTATGATGTATTTGATGAGTACCGCTATTTTGAACCTTCAACCGAGTTTAACTGTATTGAATTTAAAGGCAAAAAGATTGCGCTTACCATTTGCGAGGATTTGTGGAATACCATCGAAAATCCATTATATATTACACGGCCAATGGATAGCCTCATCCATCAACAGCCCGATGTAATGATCAACATAGCCGCCTCGCCATTTGCTTATAACCACGATGAGGAACGTATAGCTATTTTGAGCGATAATGCCAGTCGTTACCATTTACCATTGCTGTATGTAAACCAGATAGGCGCACAAACAGAATTGATATTTGACGGTGGATCATTGATATTTGATAATACCGGTAAATTGATTGATGAACTGCCATATTTTGAAGAGAACCTCGCGTACTATACCTTAAATGATGATGCCTCTATCAGTTTTGATCATCCTACAACCCTGAAAGCCGAACGCGCTTCTGATATTGAACAGATACACCAGGCAATTATATTGGGCATCCGCGATTATTTTCATAAATCGGGCTTTAAGCAGGCTATATTGGGCCTTTCTGGTGGTATTGACTCCGCAGTGGTGTGCGCTTTGGCAGCCGAGGCTTTGGGAGCTCAAAATGTAATGGCTGTATTGCTGCCATCACGTTTCTCTACGGATCACTCGTTAAAGGATGCTGAAGACCTGGTGAATAATCTGGGTTGTAAAAGTGAATTAGTTCCGATCAAAAATATTACCGAAGCTATTGAAACAGCGCTGCATCCACAATTCAATAACCTGCCCTTCAACATAGCCGAAGAAAACATACAATCGCGCACGCGTGCCATATTGCTGATGGCCATGTGTAATAAATTTGGCTACATCTTATTAAACACCAGCAATAAAAGCGAAGCAGCCGTGGGTTATGGTACTTTATATGGAGATATGTGCGGGGGGATATCTGTAATAGGCGATGTTTATAAAACGCAGGTTTTTGAACTGGCCAGATACATCAATCGTGACAAGGAAATAATCCCGATAAATTCTATCATTAAACCGCCATCGGCAGAGCTCAGACCAGATCAAAAGGATACCGACTCCTTACCTGAGTACGATATTCTGGATAAGATCCTGGCCGAGTACATCGAGAACCGCCGTTCATCAACCGATATTATTAAAATGGGTTACGACGAAGCAATTGTCCGCCGGGTGATCAGGCTGACCAACCTGGCCGAACACAAACGTTATCAAACACCACCTATTCTTAGGGTATCACCAAAGGCATTTGGTATGGGCCGCAGGATGCCTATTGTGGGTAAATATCTGTCATAGTAAAAGTGGATTTACATGGTTTACACTTTTTATGGTTAACACGTATTCAATGGGTTAACAATCAATTGAATACGCGTTATCCATCGCCAAATAGTGGATTTATATGTAAACCCACTCAGCGCAAAGTATTCCATGCCATTAACTCAGGGTTGATGAAGTATTAATATCGGGCGCCGAATATTGAATAATGATTTCGATGTTGAGAATTTAAAATTCGATATGAGTTCTTCTAAGTCAGGTTTTTCAAAATAGGTTGTATTATATATCGGTATTTAATACGCTTTCATCGTGTTGGGCTTTAATAACTAAGGGAATATTTATAGATTTAGGGCTGTAAAAATGCCTATATCTCAGATCTATGAATAAATCTTACGCAGCAATTTGTATATTTTTTTTATTGCTGTGTGCAACAGCCGGCACTTTTGCCCAACAAGCGCTGGTAACCGATGCCAAACGTGCGGAACTAACACGCTTTTCTGCCCAGATACGCAGTAATTACGAGGCCAGTCGTACACGGGCTTTGTCATTAGCTGCAAGCCGGGGCTGGCGGGTTCAGCGTTATACCAGAAACGGTAACCTGGTATCACTACAGGGCGTTAACGCTTTAGGTTTTCCTGTTTATCTCATCACCCATAATAATACTACATCGGCAGCTACAACCGGTACCAATGCCGTACAGCCGGGTGGTTCGCTTGGTCTTAACCTATCAGGCTCCAGTACATTTTTGAATAATAAGCTGGCCATCTGGGATGGCGGCTCGGTATATACGGCCCACCAGGAGTTTGCCGGTAAAACTATCACCATTAAAGACGGTGCTTCGGTGCTTGATCACACCACGCATGTAGCCGGTACCATGATAGCCCGGGGAATATACGCGCCGGCCAGGGGAATGGCCTTTAACGCTACCACCCTGCAATCATATGATTTTAATAATGACGTAGCCGAAATGAGTGCTGCCGCATCGGGCCTGTTATTATCCAACCATTCCTATGGAGATGAGGCGGGTTGGAATTTCAATGATAGCGATAACCGCTGGGAGTGGTATGGCCTGCCTGGCGACTCGGTTGATTATACTTTTGGCTTTTATGATACCCGTGCCCAGTCATGGGATAAAATAGCCTATAACGCGCCCTATTACCTCATTGTGGAATCGGCTGGTAACAGCCGCTCAAGTAATGGCCCGGCTGTAGGGGCCGACTATTATGGCTACAAAAGTAAAACCGATCAAACGCTGGTTGATAAAGGACCGAGACCGGCTGGTATTAGCGATAATAATGGTTATGATATTATCAGTACCACGGGCAACGCCAAAAATATACTCACGGTTGGCGCTATAAATCCACTACCGTATGGGCCAAGTACCCGGCAGAGTATCAGCAGTGCCTTTTTTAGTAGTTGGGGGCCTACCGATGATGGTCGTATCAAACCTGATATTGTGGGCAACGGGGTAAATGTATTATCGGTAGGGGTAACTAATCCTACAGCCTATCTTACCCTTTCGGGTACGTCAATGGCTGCGCCAAACATTACCGGTTCATTATATTTGCTACAAGAGTATTATGCCCAAAAGAATAACGGTGCTTTTATGCGGGCGGCTACGTTAAAAGGTTTAGTCTGTCAAACCGCTTTTGACGCCGGCAATGTCGGCCCCGATTATATTTACGGATGGGGGCTGCTGGATATGAAGAAAGCAGCACAGGCCATAACCGATAATGGTACAAAAAGCCTCATTAGCGAAAATTCGCTTCAACAGAGCCAAAAACAAACATTTAATATCGTGGCCTCCGGTAATGATGTGCTGGCCGCTACTATTTCATGGACCGACCCTGAGGGTACACCCAATGCTGATGGCGCGATTAACAACCGTACGCCAAAACTGATCAATGACCTTGATATCAAGATCAGTGACGGCACAACCACCTACAATGCCTGGATTTTAAATCCGAATGCACCTTCCGCGTCTGCTACCACAGGGGATAATATCCGGGATAATATTGAACAGGTTTATATACCTAACACCACACCTGGTAAAAGCTATACCATTACTGTATCGCACAAAGGTACCTTGAAGCAGGGGCCACAGGCATATTCGCTTATTGTTACCGGTGCCGGCGGAACTGCGTATTGCGCCTCGGCCCCACTATCCAATGCCGACTCCCGCATTGATAATTTAAAGCTATCAAACATCAATAATACTCCCGCTGCCGGTTGCAAAAGCTATTCGGATTACACCAATTTAACCGTTCAGTTGGAGCAGGCTAAAACCTACCCCTTAAGTATTAGCCTGGGTACATGCGGCGGTAATTTCAATAAAGCAGCTAAAGTATTTATTGACTGGAACGGTAACGGTGTTTTTGATAACGATGAGTTGGCTGCCACCACTACTGTAATTAGTGCTACAGGAACGCTTTCTGCCAATATTACTGTGCCGGGATCTGTAATACCAGGTAATTATAGCCTGATGCGTGTAGTGTTAACCGAAACAAGCGATCCCACAACTATAACAGCCTGTGGCAGCTACGCCAAAGGCGAAACACAGGATTACCGGGTACAGTTTTTACAAACCAGTATTGATGCCGGTGTAGTAGCTATCGTAAACCCTGGTTCAAGCGGATCCTGCTCTGCAAGCGCGCCTATTACCATCAGGCTTAAAAACTTTGGTAGCGCTCCTATTAGTAATATCCCGGTTACCGTTACCATTACCGCACCCGATAATACCAAAACCACCTATACCGAAAATTATACGGCAACGCTGCAGCCCCTGGTTGAGGATAACTTTACCTTTAGTCAGCAGTTTAATGCTGTAGCCGGCGCTACTTATACTATAACAGCTACCAGCAACCTGGCCAGCGATCCGGTTGTGTCCAATAATACAGTAACAGCTACTGTGGCAATCAATACGCCGGCTGTAATTGGTGGTTTAAGCGCTTATTACTGTACAGATAGCAAGCAATATTTGTTAACAGGCTCGGGTGATGGTACATTACTTTGGTATCAAAATATAAATGATGTAATTCCGATAGCGTACGGCTCGGCGGCTATTACCGCGCAACCACCGGTAAATAATACCTATTATGCAGGTATAAATGATTTTAAGGGATCTGTAGGACCTGCTACTAAAAATGTATTTACAACAGGGGGGTATAACCAGTTTTCGCCGGCAATAACAGTAAGCACCAAAGTTCCCATGATTATTCAAAGCGCCCGTTTATATATTGGTAATTCCGGAAAAATAACATTTAATGTAAATAACAGTAACGGGCAAACAGTATCAACCACAACTATTGATGCCCAGGCTACCAGAACCAATCCGCAACCTGGTGCACAGCCTGATGATCCTAATGACCAGGGAAAGGTATATGATCTGAACCTGGAATTGCCCGCGGCAGGCAACTTTACCATATCAGCGGCGTTTGATGCTACGGCTACCATTTATCGGAGCAACGGAGGTGTAAAAGGGTATCCATTCAACATAGGTAGTATATTCAGCATTACCGGTAATAATGCCACGCCCGATGGTCCGCCAGATACTACCTATTATAAAAATTTCTATTATTATTTTTACGATATTAAGGTACAAAGCTTAGGCTGTGCATCATCAGCACGGCAGCCCGTTATTTTTTCTAAACCGGTTATTACTCAAACGAATAATACTTTAGGTTCAAATTTTGCTACCGGTAACCAATGGTTTTTAAATGGTAAAGCAATATCCGGTGCTATAGGAAAAACGTATGATCCGTTGCAAAGCGGTGATTACCAGGTAGCAGATACTTTATCAGGTGGATGCGTAGCGATGTCTGATATTTACACCTATGCACGCACCGTTGAAAAACCGGATGACGCTACAGAGATTGGTTTAACGGTATTTCCGGTTCCGGCAAGCAGCCAGCTTAATGTGATCTTCGCCACAAAAGCCGCTGCTGATCTTAAATTATCATTGATAAACCCGGCGGGGCAAATGGTATACCTGGATGCGCAGTCTGTACCGCAGGGGAATTTTAGTAAGGTAATTGATGTTTCCACACAAATACCGGGTATTTATGTAGTAAAAATACTGCTGGGGCAAAAGATCTATGCCCGTAAAATAGTGATCAGCAGGTAAGCACGATTTTGAAAGAGCGAGTTGCGAAGTGCGAGTGTCAGATCGCTGGTATCCCGCAACTCGCTCCCCGAACTTTAGAAAGTATATTTTAATCCCAAACCCGGTGCTATGTCAAAGAATGGACCGCGGGCCAGTTCAAGACGTGGGTTAAGGTCAAGGCTGATAGCTATAGGTGCAGTTGGTATCTTATATTCGAGCCCCAGCGTTGCATCAGCACCAATCAGGATGTGCTTACCGCTATAGTATTCATCATCGCCGCCTATACGTTTGTAATAACCGCTGCCTACCGACCCGAGGTGACCACCAAAGCCATAATAAAAATTCAGCTTATCAACACCAAAGGCCTGCTGATGTATTTCATATAACCCGGTTATTACCACACCATGATCGCGGATACCGATGATACCTTCCAGAGCGGTGCTGTTATCCATAAAGTATTTTATGGAAGGGCCTACTTCATAAGCGCCAAATTTTAGTCCAACTGCTGTTTTGTAATCCTGTGCCTGCGAACGTTTACCTATTAATAAGAACGAAACCGAGAGAAATAAAATGTAAGCTAATTTTTTCATGTAGTGATTTTAAGTTAATGAATTTTGTTACCGTGCATGCAAAACCTCACGTTTGGTTAAGCTTTTCAACTTGCACATATCCTGCAAATAAACGGCAGATTTGAAATTTTATGGCATTTTAATTAAAAAACAATGCCCTGAAAATTTTATCAGGCTGAGAATCAGTGTTAAATATTGAACTTTTAAGAATGGTGTTATAAGGGCAAATAGGTTATTTTAGTAAAATAATCTTACTGTGATAACGATGAGTAACTTAAACCTAAAGAAAAACAGGTGTTTGGGCATGGTTTTGTTGGCGCTGTGTTTTGTGCCGTTAGGATGCGTGCAAAAACGCCTGGTAACTAATGCTAATGGCCCATACTATAACGGCATGGTGGTATGTGCTTATCCGGATGCTGCAAAGGTTGGACTTGATATATTGAAGAAAGGCGGTAACGCTGTTGATGCGGCAGTAGCGGTACATTTTGCCCTGGCCGTTACCTATCCCGATGCCGGCAATATAGGTGGAGGCGGTTTTATGGTATACCGTTCCAAAACCGGTGAAACCAATACACTCGACTTTAGAGAAAAGGGCCCGGCCGGTGCCAGTGCTAATATGTATTTGGATGCGGCGGGTAATGTGATACCCAATATGAGTCTTTACACCCATAAGGCATCAGGAGTACCTGGGTCTGTGGATGGAATGGTACAAGCTCATCAAAAGTATGGTAAACTCAAATGGGCCGATCTCCTGCAGCCTGCTATCGATCTGGCGCGTAAGGGCTTTAAAGTAACACAGCGTTTTGCCTCCGAATTAAACCATATAAAGGCTCAAGTTGAAAAATTAAATCCTGGCAAAGCTTATTTAATAAAAGATACCGAATGGCATGAGGGTGATGTTTTGGTACAGGAAGATCTGGCTAAAACCCTGGAGCAAATTCGTGATAAGGGCCGTGAAGGATTTTATGATGGTATAGTTGCCGACCAGATAGTTGCTGAAATGAAAGCAGGTAACGGTCTGATATCCAAAGCTGACCTGCAAAATTACCATTCGGTTTGGCGCAAGGCCGTCACCGGGAACTATAAAGGATATAAAATCATTACCATGCCGCCGCCGTCAAGCGGAGGAATTGCATTATTACAGCTGCTGCAGTCGGTTGAAAAAGATCCTTTAAAGAAATGGGGATATAACCAGGATTCCACCGTGAGATTGATCGTTGAAGCCGAACGCCGGGTATATGCCGATCGTTCCAAATACATGGGCGACCCCGATTTTTTCAAAGTACCCGTGGATAGTTTACTGAAACCGTCATATATCACATCGCGCATGAGCAACTTTAGCTGGGATGCGGCCACGCCAAGCAACAGCATACAACCAGGCACTTTTGCGGGTTACGAAAACGATCAAACCACCCATTATTCTATTGTTGACCATGACGGTAACGCGGTATCCATCACAACAACCTTAAATGATAGTTATGGTTCAAAGATATTTGTAAAAGGTGCAGGCTTTTTGCTGAACAATGAAATGGACGATTTTAGCTCTAAACCCGGCGTGCCTAATATGTACGGGCTGGTGGGAGGGAAGGCCAATAGCATTCAACCCGGCAAACGTATGTTATCGTCAATGACACCTACTATTGTTGAAAAAAACGGTAAATTATTTATGGTGGTGGGTACACCCGGAGGATCGACCATTATAACTTCGGTTTTTCAAACCATTATTAACGTGATCGAGTTTGATCAGGATATGCAGCAGGCTGTTACATCTAAACGTTTTCACCACCAGTGGCTACCCGATGCAATAGCGATTGAAAAAGGCGCATTGGATAGTGCAACCATAATAAAATTGCAAAGCAAAGGCTATAAAATAAATAGCAGAGGCGGTATTGGCCGGGTTGATGCCATTTTGAAAACCCCACAAGGCTACCAGGGCGGGGCAGATCCGCGTGGGGATGACACGAAGATGGGTTATTGAGTTTGCAGTTCGTAGTGGGCAGTTGGCATGGATTATCAGTTATTATAAATGCTGCTTACTGCCAACTGAAAACTGCCAACTAAAATTTGCGTAATCAACAAGCATTTCTTACGTTTGGTATGCATGCAAAACAGCATTAAACATCAGGAAACTATTGACTATTTTTTAAAGATAGTATGGCAAACGGTTGCTAACCGGTATAACCAGTTGGTTACGGAATTTGGCATTACCCAGTCCATTGGGTATTTATTGATTAATATTGACGAAAAAGAAGGTACTACTGTATCGCAGGCTGCGGCTTTGCTGGGCTTGAAGTCAACCAGTTTGTCCAGGATGCTTAGCCAGCTGGAAAAAACGGGATTAATATACCGGGAATCTAACCAGGGCGATAAACGTTCAGTTAAAATATATTTGACCGAATTGGGGAAAGAAAAGCGTCACCAGGCCCGGGCAATAGTAAAGCAATTCAATAATTATCTCGATTCACATATCAGCGAGGCCGACAAGCAATACCTTACCGAAATGCTGAAGAAGATCAACAAACTTACGTTGAACTATAAACCATGATTGGTTTACAGATTCATTAGTCACTGGTTCATTGGTCTTTTATGTTGGAGTATATACGCTATCATCACACTCTTATTGTTAATGGTTCAGACATGTACCAATGAACCTGTGAAGTAATGAACCAATGAGTTACACTTTTACCTTAAATTGTACGTTTTATTCAGAAAATCAGGCCCTAAATATAGGGCGATGGTATGCTTTAGGGCTTATTAATTGTTAAAAAATGTTAAGCTGCCGTTTTTCTATTATAAAAGAATAAATTTGCCTTTTGAAAAAATGAACAGGATACTGTCAGTGTTATTGGTTATTGCTATTGGTTTTGGTGCCTGTAAAAAATCCACCGATCCTTCGATCCATTATGAAGAGCAAAAAGCTATTGATGATAAGATTGTGAGTGATTATTTGGCAGCTCATCCCGATTTGAATGCTAAACGCATTGATACTTCAGGGGTTTTTTATAGTATTAAACCGGGTGAAGAGGGAAGCGGTAACGATTTATTTACCAATTCTACACAGGTTACTGTTGGATATGTTGGGCGGATATTGACATCTCAGGATACAATTGCCAAAACCAACGATTTTCATCCCTCGTACCGTTTGAGTGATGTGATCAGGGGGTGGCAGTTAGGCATACCTAAGATCAAGAAAAATGGTAAAATAAGGTTATTTATACCATCAAGATATGCTTACGGACCGTTTCCGCAGGATTCACTACATTTGCCGGCAAATTCGGTACTTGATTTTGATATACAATTATATAACGTAATCAACTAAAAAAGAACTATGGGCGGATAGTGAGTAAAGTCGCTATTGAGCCAAAAAATAAAATAACTTAAATGAAACAAACACTTTTTACGCTTTTATTAATCACATCTATAGGTTTAATATCCTGCCGGAAAACGCGCAACGATCCTAATATTACCCAGTACGATCAAACCCAGATACAAAACTATATTAACGCTAACGGGCTTACCGGCATGCAAAGAGATATGTCTAACGGTGATACCAGTGGTATATATTACCAGATACTTTCGCAAGGTTCAACCAGTACTCCTTTGCAATATTCAGACAGTGTTAATTTTGTAATATCGGTAAAATCATTTGATGGTAAGTATATCAATACAGACACGCTTAATTTAGGTCATTTTTCTGGTTTACTGGGGCATGTATCATTTCTTGCATTTAACGGACCCATACTCGGATTTACTAAGGGATTGCAGAATGCTATACATGACATTATTAAATATAAAGGTACAAGAGCAAGGATTCTTGTTCCGTCACGTGTGGCTTATGGGGTTAATGGGGTTGGTACAGGTAGTTCAAGCAATACCAATTCACGGATTTTAGGTAATCAATGTCTTGATTATTATGTAAATGTAATTTCAAACCTGGATTATATTGATGCTAAAACACCTGGTTATGATGATTATGTGATCAGTGACTATGCAAAGCGAAATAATATACAGCTATCCACTTATACGCATGTGACATCTGGCCGAGGAAAGGGTTTGTACTATAAAATAAATACGCCAGGTACAGGAACCGATGTGCTTAATTTATCATCTGCTTTTACGGCCAACTATACGGGTAAATGGTTAAATGGTGCCACATTCGGCGGTACGGCAACAGATCCATCAACAGCAGGAACAACAACGTTGTCCTCGTTTAACATGAGTGATGCTAATGGGGCAAATGGTGTTATAGTAGGAGTGCAGGAAGCACTAATAGGCCAAACGGCAGGTGCAAGTGTATCTATACTTATACCATCCCGGTTAGGTTATGGGAAATCAGGTAATGGATCAACTATGGGGCCAAACGCGTGTTTATCCTTTGATTTCACCATAGCAACGGTTACTAATCCATAATTTATTTAACCAGCGCTGCTTTAAAAGCTTTTAAACAACGTTCGCGTGCAAAAGCGTGATCAATAATGGGTTTCGGATATTTGCTAAAATCGGCATATTCCGGAACCCATTTTTTAATGTATTGCAGTTGCGGATCGAACTTTTTAGTTTGAGCATCCGGACTAAATATGCGAAAATACGGTGCTGCATCTGTACCTGAGCCCGCGGCCCATTGCCAGCCCCCTACATTGCTGGCCATTTCATAATCAAGGAGTTTTCGGGCAAAATAATGCTCGCCCCACCGCCAGTCTATCAGCAGATGTTTACTTAAAAAGCTGGCCACGATCATGCGCACACGGTTGTGCATAAAGCCTGTAGTATTTAGTTCACGCATACCTGCATCTACTATAGGATAACCGGTTTGTCCATCGCACCAGGCCTTAAATTGTGTTTCATCATTTACCCATTGAATGCGGTCATATTCGGGACGAAAAGCATGATCCATCGTATGCGTGAAATGGTACAGGATCATCATATAAAACTCGCGCCATATCAGCTCATTCAGCCAGGTTTTGTCGGGGTTGGCATAGGCTGTTTTGGCCAGTTCACGGATACTTACCGTACCAAAGCGTAAATGCAAACTGATGCGGGATGTACCCTTAATGGCCGGGAAATCCCTTTTCGCTTTATAATCGGCAATTATATCTTTATATTCCCGATCGGGGAAATGTATACCGCTTTTCTGAAATCCCATTGCTTCCAGAGATACAATAGGGAAAGCTTGTGTTTTAACCAGATTTTTCAGATATTTTTCGGTAGGATAAGCCTTCAGATAAAATGGCCGCAATGAGCTATACCACTTGCGCTGATAGGGTGTATAAACTGTATAAGGCTTACCATCATCCTTAATAACTTCGTCCTTTTCAAAAATTACCTGGTCTTTAAATGTTTTAAGTTCGATGCCTTGTTTGTCTAGTTTTTCTTTTACCGCATTGTCGCGTTTTAGAGCATAAGGTTCATAATCATGATTGGTATAAACCGAATTAATACGATAGTCCCGAATGATATTATCCCAGGCATCTTCGGCCTTATTATATAACACCAACAAACTACTTCCATACTGGTATAGTTGATGATGTAACTGTTCAATAGTTTGATGAATAAAAGTTACACGGGCATCATCTTTATCTTCCAGATCATCCAGTATCTCCTTATCAAAAATAAATAGTGCAAGCACTGGTCTACCACTTTTTAAGGCGTGATATAAACCCGCGTTATCATTAAGGCGTAAGTCGCGGCGAAACCAGAAAATAGTTACCGGTATATTTTTATCCATAAATTTCTTTTAGCGCCGTCCGCACTTCGGCAAATTTAAAGCTGAATCCAGCATCCTGGATCTTTTGTGCCGAAACTTTGGTACTCCCTAAAACAATGGTGCTCATTTCGCCCAGCATTAGCTTCAGTACAAAAGCCGGGACGTTTGGAGCCCAAAGTGGCTTGTGCAATTGTTTGGCCACCGCCTGGGTTAGTTGTGCATTGGTAACTGGGTTTGGGGCTACCATATTATAAATGCCGTTAATAGTGATATTTTCGATACTATACACATACATGTCCACTACATCCTGCCAGTGTATCCAGGGGATCCATTGCCGGCCATTACCCATGGGCGAGCCAACATACCATTTGATGGGTTTGGCCAGAGTAGGCAGCGCACCGCCATCTTTATCCAATACCACCCCGGTACGAAATTTTACGATGCGCAAACCCAGCTTTTCGCCCTCATCAACAGCATTTTCCCATTCCACACAGCAATGGGACATAAAATCCGTATTAGGGGCGCTATCTTCTGTCATCAATTCATCAGCACGATCGCTGTAATAACCTATGGCCGATGCAGAGATCACTGAAGTCACCTGGTGTTGTCTGGTTCTGAGTAGATTATATATCAGACCGATCGATCTGGTGCGGCTATCGATCAGTTCTTTTTTTCGCGTATCCGTCCATCTTTTTTCGGCTATGCCTGCGCCCGCCAGGTGTATTATGGTGTCTATACCATCTATACAGCGATCATCAATAATACCCTTATTAACATCCCATATAAAGGTTTTAACAGCCGGATTTTGCCCTGGTGCCCTGCTCAACATACTTATACTATAGCCCTTACGAAGTAACACATTAGTGAGGCGTTTACCTATTGAGCCGGATGCGCCCGTTATCAGGATGTTTTTACTCATTGCTTTTTACCGGTGTGTGATTTATAGCTAAAAGTAATGATTCTTTATAGGTTAAGCACCGGTTGGGTACAATTTCCTGGATGGCGTGCTCATGCATAATAGTTCCCCCTTTAAGGCGGCTGGCAAGGTTATGGGTAGCTGCATAACCAAAAGAATTGGTGCGACTAAGCCAGTATGATAATATGCCTGATGGCAGGAACGGTATGGTGATAACGCGTCTTTTCAATTGACGTATTCGGGCATATTCCAGTATCATCTCCTTAAAAGTTAAAATATCGGGTCCTCCTATGTCAAAACTCCGGTTAAAGGTTTTCTCGTTCAGCTTCACACTTTCCAGATAGGTCAGTACATCGCTTATGGCTATGGGCTGGCAAGGTGGATTTATCCAGCCAGATATGGTTATAACCGGCAATTTCTCCGTAAGATCACGAATGATCTCGAAAGAAATGCTTCCCGAACCAATGATAATAGTTGCCCTTAAAATGGTTAAGGCCGATTTACCTTCTTTCAATATATCCTCCACATGTTTGCGTGACTCCACGCGTTTGGATTGGCCATTACCATGGCTGAGACTACTTAAAAGTATGGTTTGGCGGCAATCCGTCTGGTCAAGCGCATGTACAAAATTATAGGCGGATAAAGCTTCCAGTGCAGCCAAATCCTGTGACTGGGCCATGGAGTGAACCAGGTAATAAGCAACCTCAATATCAGCCGGAAGGGTCTCTATGCTTTGTTCTCGCAACAGATCGCCGCTTATAAGGGTAACACCATTTGCAAAATCATTGTGTTCCTGAAAACGTTTTTTATCACTTACCAAACATACTATTTCATAACCTTTCTCCAATAAAAAAGGGATCAGCATCCTACCTATATAACTATTAGCACCGGCAAGTAAAACCTTCATTTATGCGCAACAAATAAAAAGGGTATGGTGTTTTAAAATTACACTGCAATAATAGCTTTGAACAAAACGGCTACATCTGAAATGCTGGCAGCTATGTTGCAGGATTTGTGCAAAATTTGATGAGTCAAAACTTTTTAAACCTTAAATTTTAACACTTTTCGATGCAAAAACAGCCTAAAAACGCTTGAAAATTGATCCGAAACTATCGGTTTTAACACTTTTTAACAAATTTTAACCAGGTTTGGGTAGGTTTTCAAAAGTTTAAAAAGTATTAATTTGTTGATTGTTAAATAAAACATACGAAACGGTCGGTTTTTTGGCTTTGTTTTGTCTTTAACAAAACAGCCCGCTTATCCTGGTAAAAGATAAGTGGGCTGTGAATATAAGTATACGGAAATTTATGGAGAGGGGCAAGTCATATTGACAATATGCTGCCAGCCTTACCGACACGAAAATTTGGTTTAATTATTGAACAGTAAATAATATGTACGCAATACTATCACGTCAATATCAATTGGTTTTATCATCCCACGGGGTATTGCTGGACTTTTTGGGAACCATTCACCCGGAACATTTGGCCCAGTCAATTCCATCGTACAATAACGATAGTATGGATAGTTTAATGAGGCATGTAGCTAATACTTATTTAGGCTGGCTGCTGAATTTTTTGCAGCAGGAACAACGGCCCTACTTTACTGAAGACAATCACAAAAATCTGCAGGCTATTCGCGGTATGTTTGAACAGGTAAACCAGGTGGTCAACGACTTTTTGCAGCAATATAAGGATGTTAACGGGCCGCTTATTTTGCCAAGGGAGGGCGAAACGCCATTAACCTTAACACCGCTGGAGCTGTTTACTCATGTAATCACTCACGAATATCATCATAAAGGGCAATTAGCCAATATGAGCCGGCTACTGGGCTATATCCCGGTTGATACAGATGTAATAAGGGATTAAAATGGCTCAATCTATTCCCTTTCCCGAGGAAGGAATCACATTATCCCCGGCTTTTATAACTACACTGGTACCGTTATTCTTTTAATATTTCAAGGTAATATTTCATTTGTCCCTGGGTAAGACCCGGCGATTTTCCATCTTTGAACATCTGGTGAAGATCATCCGTCGATTTCAATTTTTCAAACTCGGAAATAACCTTGTTCGCAACTAAGTCATTGATCTCCTCCGCAGCTAAAGCAGCATTTTTTTCGCTGTCTATCAGCCACCATTTATCCTCAGGTTTGTTCGTGAACTGACCGATGCGTTGGTTATAATGCCGGGTATGTTCGGCAGGGAGTGATGAATCGGAAAGTTTATAGAGCTTTGAGGAAAAGATCTCGATATTAAGTGTGATCTTTAAAAGGTTGGCTGTAGAGCTTTGACTGCTTTGTAAGCCTATATAATAAGTAAGATCAGGCGTTGCATGACTAAATATATTGCCTTTACGCTTAAACCCTAAGGGCTTAAGTATAAAGGCTAATTGATCTATAACGATCTTTTTAAATTCTTTTGAGGTCATTTTCTGCAGGTAATTTAATCAAAATTACTGCTATCTGCCCACTAAAAGCTGCCAACTCAAAAAATCAATATTCCAATACTACATGCGGCTTAAACGTATCGGTTTTAACCTCGGCTTTAAGCTCATGCAGAATGTTGTACAGGCCAAAGTTGGTACGGTTTACGTAGATAAAATGCTTTACGCCGCGAGCCTGTTTAAACTCGGGTAGTTTCGATAAACGCTCACGAAAGCGGTACAATTGGTCGAAAAAGGTTGTCTGGCTAAAATCAAAATGATCATGGATATAGGGCATGGCAAACAGCTCAATCATTTCGCGGAACTGGGTATAAAAAAACTCGATCTGTGCCGGGGTATCACCCTTGTGGATCATGTCCAGCTGACGGAAAGCTTTGATGGTTTCCGTTTTGTTATCGAGCAGATTGGTAGAGGTAAGCGAGAAGAAGGGATAATAAAAATCTTCCGGCATCTCTTTGATGCAGCCAAAATCAATAACCCCCAGTTTACCTTCGGGGGTGATCAGGAAATTGCCGGGATGCGGATCGGCATGTACAGCGCGAAGCTCATGCTGTTGGAAATTGTAAAAATCCCACAGGGCTTGACCGACCTGGTTACGCAGCTCCTGTGATGGATTGGTAGCCAGAAATTCACGCAGGTGTTTACCCTCGAGCCAGTCCATGGTGATGATGCGTTTGCTGCTGAGTGCGGGATAGTATTTGGGGAATACGACATTATCCAAGTTGGCACAGGCAGTGGAAAATTCGATAGAGCGGCGTACTTCCAGCTCGTAGTCGGTTTCTTCCAGCAGGCGTTCTTCCACCTCGCGCATGTAAACATCCAGTTCGCGCTCACTCATACCCAGCATCCGGAAGGCGAAGGGTTTTACCAGTTTCAGGTCGGATGAAATAGCGTCGCCCACACCAGGGTATTGGATCTTCACCGCCAGTTTTTTGCCATTCAGTTCGGCTTCGTGAACCTGACCAATAGAGGCGGCGTTGGTGGAACGGATGTTAAATTTATCAAAGATCTGATCTGGGTTTTTGCCGAAATATTTTCTGAAGGTTTGCACGATCAGCGGTCCCGAAAGTGGGGGCGCGTTGTATTGCGATTGCGTAAATTTATCAACATACGCCTGCGGCAACAGGTTTTTATCCATGCTGAGCATCTGCGCTACTTTAAGGGCACTGCCTTTAAGCTCGCTTAACGATTTGTAAATATCGGTTGCATTGTCTTCGTTCAACTCCGACTTGTCCAGATCCGGGTTGAATAGCTTTTTGGAGTAGTGCTTGATATAGTTGCCGCCGATTTTTATACCCGTACTCACAAACCTGGCCGAACGCTGCACCTTGGTAGTGGGCATGCTGTTTTGTTGGGATGTACTATCATCTCCCGTTAAATCTCCGCCGGTGGCCGGCGGGGAAACTTTCTTATCTTCTGTCATCGTATTAAAATCCCATCTTATCCTTTATACCGCCGTTTTTAACCAGGAATTTGCCATACTCCAGCAAATTATCAATAGGTGAACGCTGGAACAGATCGAATGTAACGTTAACACCTTTTTCAATAGCTTCGTCGGTTTTCTCAAATCCGGCCGAGTTATCATTCACCCAAAAGTTCAGCACAAATACAAATTGTACCCACAAGGCATCTTTGTAGCGTTTGCTGAAAAACTTACGGTCGCTCAGTTCTGATGATTCCAACCCTTCTTTCAATATCTCATCGGCAAAGTTTTCGTAAATATCCTTCAGCTGCTCAAACACACGAGGGGTGGTAAAACCTTTAGGCTGTTTGTTGATGGTGTAAATGGCAAAACTGCGGCTGCCTTTGAGTAATTCGAAAAAACCGTAAAAGAAGGATAAGGCTTTTTCACGGGCGCTATAGCCGGCCCAAACTTCCTGTCCGCGAATCTCTGTTAAAGTTTTGCGGGCAAATTCGGCCCAGATGTTTTGCTCAACTGCTTCAAACGAACCAAAGAACTGGTAAAACTCAGCCTCGGTCATTTCGTTCTGTTTGGCAAAAATGTAAACCGATTTGGGCTGCGCGCCCTCGGTCAGTACATAATCAATATACGCGTTCTGGATGCTTTCGATAGTTGCCATAATTTAAAACTTTTTAAGAGCCTCACCTAATCCTCTCCAAAGGAGAGGACTTTACTTTGTATTTTTTTGCTTTTCTAACTCCCTCTCCTTTGGAGAGGGCAGGGGTGAGGCTTTATATAAACTGCTCAACCGCATGTTGTAATTGCCGTGCCTGTATCACCCCGCTTTGGCGCCATTTTGTTTGCCCTTTTTGAAATATCATGAGGGTTGGTACGCTTTGGATCTTGAAGGCGCTTGCTGCCGACGGGTTTTTGTCAATATCTATTTTAAGGATCTTTACCTTGTCGCCAAGGGCGTGTTTTACATCCTGCAATATGGGCGGCATCATTTTACAAGGGCCGCACCATTCGGCCGAAAAATCAACCAGCACAGGCGTGTCTGATGCTATAATTTCCTGGAAATTTGCCATAGCGTATTTGTTTTAGTTCAAGAGTGAAAGTTCATAGTCCACTTGTTATGAACACTCTAATTTCGTAAAAGTTTAGGGTATTTGTAATGGTATGGCATATTATGACTTTGGGGTTATGAAGGGGGAGCCGGGCATAATGCTAAAAAAGCGTCATTGCGAGGTACGAAGCAATCTCTACGTAAGCAGGCCGGTCATTTAAAGCTTAAACTGTTCTATTCGCTCTGTATAGCATAGGGATTGCTTCGTACCTCGCAATGACGATTTTTAAGTTAAAATACCTAAATTTAAGCATGCAAACCAAACTAATCATTTACCTCTGTCTGCTGCTTTTAACCCCCATAGCCATTATGGCGCAGGATAAACCAACTGTAATGCCACTTTGGCCCAAAGGCGCGCCGGGTTTTGAGAACCGCCGTAATGAGCCCGAGCAGGCTAAGGATTACTGGGTGAAAAATATCCACAATCCTTCACTCACAGTTTTTGCACCGCCGACGGGTAAAGCCAACGGCGCGGCTATTGTTGTGTGCCCGGGTGGTGGTCACCGGTTGCTGGTATATACCGCCGAGGGTGTTGATCCGGGTAAATACCTCAGCAACCTGGGGGTGACTGTTTTTGTGCTGAAGTATCGTTTGGGCAGGGATACGCTGTCGCCTTATAAAATTGATGTACATGCCAAACAGGATGGTTACCGTGCCATGCGACTGGTGCGCAGTAAAGCTGCCGAATATGGCTTAGATACCAACCGCATAGGGATGATGGGTTTTTCGGCCGGAGGCGAGGTGGTGGATATGGTGGCTTATGGTCCGGGTAAAGGCGATGCCAATGCGCCTGATCCGGTCGACCGGCTGAATGCCCGGCCAAACTTTGTGATCCAGATATATCCTGGTCCGCTGTATATACCCGATGTGCTGCCTGCCGATGCTCCGCCGGCCTTTTTGCTGGCTGCCAATGACGATCCTTGCTGCTCGCCCTCGGTAGTAAAACTGCTTAACCTGTATCGCACCGCCAAAATACCGGTAGAGGTGCATTTGTATACTCAGGGCAGTCATGGTTTTAACATGGGTAACCGGTCCAAACTGCAATCTATCAACACCTGGCCGCAGCGCATGGCCGACTGGCTAACGGATAATAACTATTTAACCCCCGTAAGAAGGGAAAGACCGAAGGTGTTGCATTGAGCCCCCCAGCCCCCTAAAGGGGGAGCTTCTGATTGGCGTGATGGGATCGACTCACCCGATCTACGCTTCGCTGGATCACCCTTTCTCCGGCTTTGCCGCAAAGAGGGTTGAGGAAATTCATCTCTCTTTACAGCAATGAAGTTGTTTTTTAATATTATGCAAATCCCTCTTTCCGCCAAAGGCGAAGAGAGGGATGTCGAGCGTAGCGATGACAGGGTGAGTCTACACACGCAAATCAGAAGCTCCCCATTTAGGGGCAGGGGCCTAAAATTCTATGGATTTAACATCACTACCTGCACCTCTGATAATTCTTTTTCGCGCGTAGCCCGGTTCAGGAATGTGGGATTGAGGCGGGTTACGGAATAATGTTTAAAAGTTTTGACCGGCTTAAATTTCCAGCCTTTTGTTTCGAGGGTATGCAATACTTCTGTATTGGCATATAGCAAGCCCTTGTTCCTTATCTGGGAGGATTCAGTAATTTCTGTAAAGGGCGCATGCAGATAAAAGTTAAAATCGTCATGAAACTGGCCGTCATTAATATAAACCGGAAGTTTTTGTGGATTATTATGGTTGATCCAGATGGCGGCCTCACTGCCCGATTGGTAGTGCAGCAGCGAGGGATAAAAACATAGGTTAAGAAACAGGTTTACGATAAACGAAGCCAGCATGGTGCTGAAAATAATCCGCTGCATACCCGTGGAAATTCTACCTGGCAAAAATATCAGCATCAGCAGGAAGATAGCGATGATTGATCCGGTGAGCGGGCCAAAGGTTTCGGGGCGATAAAAATACCACAATGTGGTTATAATCATCAGCATCAATACAATAACAATAGTTTGTGTAATGTGTACCGCTTTGATACTTCTTTCGGATTTGAGCCCTGCGAGATACTGTGCCGTAATAATAGCGAAGAACGGGAATACGATATTTAAATAATGCGGCAGTTGAAATTGGGATGCCGAGAACAACAGGAAAGTGATAAGCGAACCACAGATACAATACCACTCCTGTGCCTGTACATTTTTGATACCCTTCCTGATGAACTGAAATATGGCCGCAAATAGTAACAGCGACCAGGGTAAAAAAGCCCATAGTGTAGTATGTATAAAAAAGGTAGGGTCGCCATGGCCTTTAATGGGACCTGTGTTAAAAAAACGCCCGAACTGGCTGTCCCAGAAAAAGAATTTGATACCGGATACGCCTGTATGCCCGAATACCACTTTTTCGGGATGGAGATCAAATTGCCGGTACAGGCACCAAACCTCGGGTGTGATGAATAGCAGCACTAATATAATGGCCAGCAGCCATCGCCAGTGAAAGAACTGTTTCCATTGCCGGGTAATGATCAAATGCCCAACTATCGATCCGCCAATAGTAATAAGCGCGAACATGCCTTTGGTCATCACCGCGCAGGCGGTAAACAGGCAGGCCAATACCAGCTGCCCAAAACTATTACGGATATACGCTTTATAAAAATGATAAACTGCAGCAATAATCAACCCAGTTAAATAAGGTTCGGCACGCACATCGGTATTGGAAAGGATGATGTGCTGGGCAGTAAGCAATATCAACACGGCCCACAAAGCGGTTTGTTTATTATACAGATCCTTGGCAAAATGATAGGTGTACACAACACCCATCATCATAAACAGGATGCCCGGCAGCTTATAAGCCCAGGTGGTAAAACCAAAACATTTAAAGGACACCGCGGCAACCCAAAACGGAAAATGTGGTTTATCGAGCCAGTCGCTACCCCAGGCAAACAGGTCGGCGTAGTTGTTACGCTGCACCATGTTTTTGGCGATGATGGCATACAGGTTAGCATCGGGCCCCATAATGGTGGTGAGCAAACCGGTAAAATTGATAACAACCGCCATACCGATAAACAGGTAGAGCCATTTAGTTTGATGAGCGGTACCGTGGTTTGAGGTTACTGGTTCGTGTTGCATGTATAGGGGGCTCATCTTGCGGATATCATGTATGCAAATATAAACAGATTTTAGGAGTAAGGATTTTTAGAACAAGGAGCAAGGACTTGGAGAGCGAGGATTTTAGGAAGAAGGAGCAAAGATTAGGGGAGTAGGGGTAAAGACATTTTGCTTTTGTTTGCCTTAATCTATTGTCCATAGATCCTTGTTCCAAAATCTTCCCAAAACATAACAATTTATTAACGTCTTGATTTTTAAAACGGGGTAGTTTAGTACCTTGCCTTCATTCAAGTATATATGATTCGAAATTCTATAAAATTAACTGTAACAGGCCTGTTTTTACTGGCAACTTTAAGCGCAAATGCTCAAACCCGTACCAAAAAAGCGGTTTTTATTATTGCCGACGGCATCCCGGCCGATGTGATCGAAAAGCTGAATACGCCTAATCTGAAATTGATAGCCCAGCAAGGTACTTATCTGCGAGCTCACGTTGGCGGCGAAAAAGGGGGCTATTCGCAAACACCCACCATATCTGCCAATGGTTACAATAGTTTGCTTACGGCTACCTGGGTAAATAAGCATAACGTTTGGGGTAATGATATCAAGGCGCCCAACTATAACTATTGGAATGTTTTCAGGATGTTTAAAAATGCTTACCCTAATAAAAAGACAGCTATTTTCTCGAGCTGGACGGATAACCGTACTAAACTCATCGGCGATAATCTGCCTGCTGCTGGCAATATCCACCCTGATTATGCTTATGATGGTTATGAACTGGATACCGCGAAATTTCCGCATGATAAGCTGAGTAATTATATGCACCTGATAGATGAGCAGGTGGTTGCTTCGGCTGCAACGTGCATTAAAGATAAAGCGCCCGACCTGTCATGGGTATATCTGGAGTTTACGGATGATATGGGGCACCGTTATGGAGATAGTCCGCAATATTATGATGCCATTGAAAAGATGGACGCGCAGGTTGGTCGTATCTGGCAGGCTATTCAATATCGCCAGAAAAACTTTAAGGAAGATTGGCTCATATTTATCACGACCGATCATGGTCGCAGCGAGCTAAACGGCAAAGATCACGGTGGCCAAAGCACCCGCCAGCGCTCCACCTGGATGGTAACCAACTATAAACCGTTGAATAATTACGCTAAATACTATACACCCGGTATTGTGGATATCACCCCATCTATCAATACTTTTTTAAATGTAAGGGTACCTGAAGCACAATTGCGTGAGGTTGATGGTATATCGCTGATCGGACAGGTTTCCGTTGCAGAGCCACAGGCTAATTTTGTGCAGGGCTCACTGGATGTAAGCTGGAAAGCATTGAGCCCACAAGGCAAAGTAAAGATCTGGGTAGCTGCCGCCAACAATTACAAAGAAGGTCAGTCCGAGGAGTATAAACTATTAGCCGAAGTACCAGTTACCAATGAACATGCGCTGCTGGATGTTAAAAATCTGCCATCCAAGTTTTATAAGGTTTGTATTGAAGGGCAATTTAATACGGTGAATAGGTGGGTGGTTTTGGAGGAGAAGAAGTAGGGAGTGAGTCAAGAGATAAGAATCAGGAATCAAGATAAAGCACAAAAGCCAAGGCTTGTGCGATTCCTTCCTTGGGGGAGGGAATTTAGAAAACCACAAAGGCCGTACATTAATGCACGGCCTTTGTTATTATGGATTACCTAAATTACTTTTCCCATCAGCGGATCGCTAAAGCTGTGCTGCCCGGTTTCTACGCGACCGGCGTAGCGCTTTTCGAATGTTTGGCTGCCGGTAACTTTTACGCTGAAATCATACCAGCCATGGCTTTTAGTTAGATTAAGTACCAGTGTGCTTTGTCCTTTGGCTGTTATTGCCTTTTTTAGGTTATTGGTTTTATAAGCATGGTCAGTGATCTCGATGGTATGGGCTTTGCCATCGGCATTGGCCAGTTTGAGGGCAATATTACCGGTCAGTTTATTACCTGTGTGTTCGTAATCGCAGGTTACATCCAGGTGCGGATCGTTAGTGTTGCCTTTGTACTCCCGGAAGAAACCGTTAGGGCCGTAAACACGCAAATGGTATTCATCGCTTTCAAATTCCTGTACGGGCCATTTATCGGTGAGGCTATCGCCTGCGGAAAGCGCATAAGCCCAGGTACGGAGCGGCTCCATCTGCTGCGGATCGTTAAAGCTAACGTACTTGCCAGGCGCGTAAACATTAAATGGCGCCCCTATGGCCTTATCGCCAAATGCTTTGTTATCGGCAGTGAATTTTATTTCGAACGATTTTTTATCGGCGCTCAGCTTACCATCGGCATATAGCTGGTAGGGCAGGGCGCATGATGGTTTGATGCCTTTTTCCTGTTGCGGCATGTAGGGCGACGAGTGTGGATCTTTGTTGATCTGCGCAATCTCAGCAGGGGTAAGCAGTTTATAAGTAGGCAATTTTTTAAACTTGGCCTGATGGATGCTTTCTAAAAACGCGTCTTTGGCTACAAACTCAGGGTTAGCTATTTTTTCGCCATTGTAGGGTCTGAACACGCTGGTTAAATCGCCGCAAATGGTACGGCGCCAGCTGCTGATGTTTGGTTCGGCTACTTTTTTACCTGTTTTTTTGCTTAAAAAATCTTCCAGGAATTGCAGGGTTGAAGTATGGTCAAACACTTCGGAGTTTACCCATCCGCCCCTTGACCAAGGTGAAGCGATAACCAAAGGTACACGGTAACCCAAGCCTATAGAGCTTTCACGATCGTACACCTCAGGAAAATTATTGCGGGCTTTTTCCTGGGCAAGGGTCACAAAGTCAACACTGGTATCAATACCTTTCGAAACCAGGCCAGTACCCGGTTTTTTAGAATGAGGCACTACAAATGGAGGTACGTGGTCAAAATAACCATCGTTTTCGTCGTAGGCCAATATGAAAATTGTCTTTTTCCAAACCTCGGGATTCTGGGTCAGTATATCCATTACTTCGGATACGTACCAGGCGCCAAACCAGGCCGCGCTTGGGTGGTCCGAGAAGTTTTCGGGGGCCGAGATCCAGGAAACAGTTGGCAGCTGCCCTGTTTTTACATCTTCTCTGAATTGATGAAGCACATCTCCTTTAGGTACCAGCAGTTCGCGTTCGGTACCATTATCATCATATTTCAGGTTCACCAGCTCGCGGTAATGCGGATCATTGGTATTGGTGACAAAGCCTTTCTGGTGCAGGTTTTTTTCACGCTGTGATAAAGTAGCAAATTTGCCGGGGTCAAGACTGGCCATATCCTTTTTGATATTATCCAGATCACGCTTTTTCTGTTTTAGCTGTTTTTGCAGGTGATCAATATGCGCATCACCGGCAGGTAAAGCGGCTATCTGTTTTTCAAGTGCATTTATCTCATCTGGTAAAAGGGTAAACCTTTTTTGCAGATAAGTAATATGGTTATCGTGAAGCTTGATGTTGTATTGGCTAAAAAACTCCAAAGGATTATCCTGGAAATTTGATAACCAGGAATCCTCTTCTCCTTCAAAACCGCTGTCGATAGCTACTTCATTCTGGTAATGTTTCCAGGAGATGCCATGGTCCTCTAAACGTTCGGGAAAGGTAGCCCAGTTGAGCGTGCCATAATCCATATCGTCGTTCCACACGTGGGCCAGCGAGTCTTCATGCTGCTCGGCACGTATGGTGCCGCTCCAGAAATATAATCTGTTGGG
Organism: Mucilaginibacter sp. NFX135; assembly: GCF_048565145.1. Taxonomy (NCBI): domain Bacteria; kingdom Pseudomonadati; phylum Bacteroidota; class Sphingobacteriia; order Sphingobacteriales; family Sphingobacteriaceae; genus Mucilaginibacter; species Mucilaginibacter sp. NFX135. The sequence goes on along the minus strand of NZ_CP183412.1, from coordinate 5,430,976 downwards.
ATTAGTACCGGTTAATGCCGAGCAGAAATTCTGATCGCACACGGTAAAGGCATCGGCCAGGGCATAATAAAAAGGCAGATCCTCCCGATTATAATAACCCATGGTAAGCGGCATGTGCTTGTATTCCTTAATACCGTTTTGTTTTACGTTGAGCCACTCATCATACTTGCCATCGTTACGGGCATTTACCTGGTTGGCCCAGGAATGCGGTAACGACGACATCCAGGTAGCTTTTGTACCTTTGATATCCAGGCGGAAAGGAGCATAAGTTTCACCTGCTTTGTTAGATTGCAGCCATACTTTATTTTTATTAGGCAAGTCAATAGCCCGCGGATCGTTATATCCGCGCACGCCTTTAAGCGTACCATAGGTATGATCAAAAGAGCGGTTTTCCTGCATCAGGATCACGATATGTTCGGCATCCAGGTACGTGCTGCCGGTGGCCGGGTTTATGGCCATCGCTTTTTGAATAGATTCGGGCAAGATGCTGGCTATGCCGGCCGCGCCTGTCAATAATGCTGCTTTCTTTAAAAAGTCTCTGCGGGTATCAAACATTAGTGTTTAGTTATTTATTGGTTCATAGCTGATGGTTCATTGACCATGGTAAAATAGAAATAATCCAAAATATAATCGTCAATTGTTTGTAGTTACTATGAACTATCAACTACAAACCATAGACTAATTCCTTGCTGCTATTACTTCCTCGCACAGGCCAAATGAAAGTGTCATGCCGTTACCGCCCATTCCGTTAATGATGGTTACACCGGGTTCGATATCAACAATAAGCTCGGTAGCCCCATTAGTCATTTTGGGGTAAATACCATGCCATGACTGCAGGAGTTTCCAGTCCTTAAAGGTGGCAAAAGTATGTAAGTACTCTATTATTAAATTATTAATAAATGCCTTATCAAAAGGATCATGTACCAGGCCATATTCATGCGAATCGCCGATGGTTAATTCGCCGCTGCCATTTTGTGAAACCATTACGTGGATACCCCATTTTAGGTGTGTGGCATACTGTTCTTCGTAACGTTTGCGCAAAGCGGGTAATGAAGCTGCCGACTGAAAACCAGGGTAATGGATCATGGATAAACCACCGCATAACGAAGGGCCTATGCGCCATTCATCAGGCTGGGTAACCAGGCGCATCATCTGTAGTTTACATTTGGTTATAGGTGTTTGAGCAAACAGCTCGGGGTACAAGGTTTCAAACTCGGCACCGCTGCATACAAATATTTCATCGGCCTGCCAGCTTCGGCTGCCGGATATTACTTTAGGGTGCTCGATACGGCTAATGGCAGTATTCCAGTGAAACTCTACGCCATATTTTTCGGCCAGGTATTTGGCTACCTGCCCAACTGCCTCGCGCGATTCTATGATCATGTCCTCACCACTCCACAAAGCGCCTTTTAATCCCTCGGGGTTTACAGCCAGTGATTTGTCAAAAGTTTGGGCCGGGGTTAATAGGGCACAGTCCCTGAATGGGTGATTAACCTCTACATATTCTTTAATAGCCTGCAACTCATCATCATGATAAGCCAGGTGCAATGATCCTACTTCATTATGCCAGATACCGGCTTCGGTACAAATAGTTTTCCAGATGCTGCGCGATAGCATGGCGCGATCATACATGGGGCCGGTTGCCTGCCCAATTGGCCATACCATCCCAAAGTTACGGATGGAAGCGCCAACTGCACGCTCGTTACGCTCAAATACAGTTACCTTATAGCCACGCATGGCTAAGGCACGGGCGGTGGCTAAACCAACAATGCCCGCGCCAATAATGATGGCAGAGCCGCCACGCGCCGTAATGGGAGAGTTTTCTGATGGGTTTGTATTCATTTTTTTAGTTTGATATGGTTATCAGATCATCACCCGTTAAATCAGGTTTTTTTTGACTTTTAACTTTTGAATTTTGACTTGGCCTTGCGCTTTGCAAAAAGTAAATGAGAGACAGTACACCACAGCTACCACCAACAAAACCAACAATCATAACGCCTTCCTGAAAAAAGTGACCCCAGCTAATATTTGGGTGGCCCAGTTCTTTTACCAGCAGGATGCTTACGCTGCCCAGGTAACCCATAGAATCGGCCACGTACATGATAAAGCCAACATTGCTTTTATAGTTAAAAGTGGCTATCATCCGCTCAAAAAATATGGCGTTATACGGCACGTATCCCAGGTAAAGACCGAGTCCGGCCATGGTCATCCAGCTTATAGGGCTTATCAGCTTCATGGTAAATAACAGGGTTGATACGCCAACCAATACACAGCCACCAATAATGAGCAGATGGATAATGCTGAAAGCCTTTAAATTCTTTTTAACCAAAATAAGCAAACTCATAGCAACCAGTACAATGATAGATATGATAGAATCGATATTGGTATAAATACTGTTGCTTTTTACGCCCAGATCGGCCCATATCTCCACCTCAAAATTATCGCGCACATCGCGCATAATGGTGAGCAGCACATAAATGATAATAGTGAGGATGATGCCGGGTAAAAAACGCATCAGGAATTGTTTACGTTCGGTAGCGTTCATGGGGCTGCGTTTGGTACGCAGCTTTTGGTCCTCGGCTGTAGGGGCGGGCATCAGCTCCATCCAAAATACAAATAGTAGCAGGGGTAAAACAAATATGGCTCCTGTTAAAAAGGGCATATGATATTCGTTTACGTGAAAAACGCTGAGCAGGGTACGCCCAACCGTTTTTACAAAGCCCGAAGCAAATATTAAACTAATAGATAGCACCGCTGCCATAAACTCGGTAGAACGCCGGCCTTCCAGGTAACCAAATACCAGGCCCCAGATCAGCCCAAGCGGAAAGCCGTTGATGAAGAGAAAAATGATATTGAAAGGAGCAGGTACCACAGCAAAAGCCAGCAATGCCAGCCAGGCAATGCCAATTAATGTTAAAATATAACGTGCCCTGTTTTTGCTGTTTACCTCGGCTATGAAACGGATGCCGTAAAACTTGCTGAAGGTATACCCTATTACCTGGGCTATCACCAACCATACCTTATAATCAATATGCAGGTATTGCTGACCGGTAAAGGTGCCGGCCGCAAAGGCCTTGCGAAAGGCATACATAGAAGTGTATAAGCCGAATGAGGCTACAGCAGCTATTATTGATAACAGGGAATACGGCCATTTAGCTACTTTTGCCCTAAGTTGCTCCATCAGTTTTATCATTTTTATTGATTTATGATATCAACTATCTGTGCTATATCATCACTGATGTGAGAGGATCTGTATTTTTTTAAGGCCGCGTGGAAAGCTTTGTTCACCTCTTGATCATCTTTAACCGCAGTGCCGGCAAGGTCAAATACCACTAATTTAATAGCCATATAATATCAATAAAACAATGTTTAGCAATACTAAACTTTGTTTATTAATACTGAGCTAAATTTGTGTTAAGGTTGAGTTAAGTGGTGAGTGGTGAGTAGTGAGTGGTGAGTGGTGAGTAGTGAGTGATGAGTAGTGAATGGTGAGTGAGTGGTTAACGGGTAACTTTGGGATTAGTATATGGTTAGTGGGTAGTTATGAGTATGTAGAGGTTTTACATTCTCTACTTTTTTTTAACTCACTACTCACCATTCACCACTCCCCATTATGTAGAGGTTTACATTCCTTACTTTATTTTTTTAACTCACTACTCACTACTCACCATTCACCACTCTATTTTTTTTCTTCAAAAAAGTAAACCGCGAGCATAATGGCGGTGGTGTTGCCCAGGTTTTTGGGAGTATGGGGGATACGGCCATCAAATAACATAGAATCGCCCTGGTGTATAACTATCCTGTCATCATTAAACTGGTATTCTACTTCACCCTGTAAAATATATTTGTACTCAAAGGCATCCGTTTCTACCAACGGACGCTCCGCTCCGGGCTCAAGTTCCAGTATGACAATATCAACGGTTGATTGCGTGATGGACTGTGTAAAAATGCGCTGGTAATGGAAGCCTGCGGTGTGTTCTTTTTCAAAATGCTCGTACTCACTCTTGCGTTTTATTAATACAGGTAAATGATCACTTTTTGAGCGGATATCCTTAAAAAAATCATTCAGGTCAATTTCCAGGGCCTTAATAATTTCAATCAGTACCATGAGCGATGGTATGGTACGGCTGTTCTCGATCTGTGATATCAATCCTTTACTCACATTGGCCCGTATAGCCAGTTCCTGTACGGTGATATTTTTTTCACGACGGCGCTCTTTTATCCGGTTACTGATCTGTATCAGTATATCTTCTTCCATTATTTAGTCTCCATTAGCGGGTGCAAAGTAGTTGTCAAAATCCAAAAGTCAAAATTCAAAAAACCTCAATCAATCAGCATCGTTCTTAAAATGAATCCCTGAAAAACATAAAAACAGGTAGCTAATTACCTAATAATGATATTAATGAGTTAATAACGTATAATTGATAGTTAATATTAAGCGAAAACGATATTTTACAAACATTTAATATTTTCATAATGTGGATACCCTTTATTTGCAAAAAATAAACTAACCATGGCTTTTTCCCAATATGATCCGCAGGCTGTTGTAAATGAAGTGTTTTCACTTTATGAAAAATTTGGTGACGAAGATTATATAGGCGAACCGGTTTCGCAATTGGAGCACATGTCTCAGGCTGCTGCCTTGGCGCAGGCCGAAGGCTTTGACGATGAGGTAATTTTGGCCGCTTTTTTTCATGACATAGGCCATTTATGCGCTGATGCCGAGGAGGCAGGAAGTATGGATGGCATGGGTAATGTTGATCATGAAAAACTGGGCGCCGATTATTTATTGGAGCGTGGTTTTTCTGAAAGGGTTGCCAATCTGGTACAGGGCCACGTAATAGCAAAGCGTTATCTTACTTATAAATATCCCGAATATTATAACCGTTTGTCTGACGCAAGTAAGGGCACACTTGAGTTTCAGGGCGGTGTAATGACCGAAGAAGAAGCAACGGATTTTGAGCTAAATCCTGACGCCGAACTGATTATAAGACTACGGTACTGGGACGACATGGCCAAAGAGATGAACCAACCCGTAAACAACCTCGATTATTTAAAATCTATAGCGCTAACCCACCTGCAACTGGTAAACAGTTGATATTTCTATATTAAGTTTTTGTAAGGAATATGTAATTCCGTTGTTACAAAAACCGCCTACTTAACACAGGGTGAACATAAGATTAAGTATAGCTTAATACTAAATTGGTTTACTAATAATAAACAAAGTTTAGTATTGCTGCATGAAAAAATCAATCCTTTCACCTTTAAATTTTAGCAGATGAACAAGTTTTACCAGAGACTAAAAAACCTTATCACGGTTTTATTATTTTGTATTACGCCATCTATTTTATTTGGACAAACCAAAATAAGCGGTACCGTTACCGACGAAAACCATTTGCCGCTTCCCGGAGTAAGTGTGAAAATTAAAGATCAAAACAAAGGTACTGTTACCGATGTAGATGGTCGTTACTTTATTACGGCCGCCAACGGTCAAACACTCATTTTTACATTTATCGGCTATACCCCACAATCAGTAGTTGTGAGCGACAAGGCCATTATTAATGTAAGTATGAACGGTAACAGCAAAACGCTTAATGAGGTTGTTGTAACCGCTCTTGGTGTTAAAAAGGAAACCCGGCGCATTGGCTACGCCCTGCAGGCAGTTAACGGCGCCGATGTAACTACCGCCCGTGACCCTAACCCTATTACCGGTTTAACAGGTAAAGTGGCAGGTTTATCGGTAGGTCCATCGGCAGAGTTATTGGGTAACCCTTCGGTATTAATAAGGGGTAACTCCGTAACTTTATACGTTGTCGACGGTTTCCCGATCAATACAGATACTTATAATATCAGTCCCGACGATATTGAAACCTATACTGTATTAAAAGGCCCGGCCGCTGCCGCGTTATATGGCAGCCGTGCACAAAACGGCGCTATCCTGATCACCACCAAAAAAGGTGAAAAGAACAAAAAAGGATTAACCGTTGACATTAACAGCAGTACGGTAATGAATACCGGCTTCCTGGCATTTCCGCGCACACAGAACTCATATGGTCCTGGTGAAAATACCTTTTATACCTTTGTTGATGGTAAAGGTGGCGCACCAGGTGGTGTTGATAGTGATTATGATGTTTGGGGGCCTTATTTTGCCGGTCAGTTAATACCTCAGTATGATAGCCCCGTTGTTAATGGTGTACGCCAGGGGACCCCATGGGTTGCCCGCGGTAAAGATAACCTGAAAAACTTCTTGAAAACCGGGTATCAAACCAACAACAATATTTCATTAGGCGCTGTAGGCGATACTTATGTAACCCGTTTCTCGGTTTCGCAGCAGCATCAAACCAGCTACATCCCCGCGCAATACCTGGATATAGCCAATGCCAATTTTTATGCCTCGTTTACCCCAACCAGCCGTTGGAAATTTGAAGCTAACGTTGATTTCAACAGACAATCAACTGATAACTTCCCAGACGTGCAATACGGTCCGAACAGTATCATTTATAACATTGCCGTTTGGACAGGCGCCGACTGGAATGTGAACGCACCTGATATCAAAGCTATCTGGCAGCCGGGTAAAGAAGGTGTTCAATCGGTATTTGCCGAATACACCCGTTACCATAACCCCTGGTTATTAACAGAAAAATGGACAAGAGGTCATTATAAAAATGACGTATACGGATATCTGTCGGGTAATTTTAAGATTGATAATAATCTGAATGTTACTTTACGTTCACAGATCGATACCTATAATATTTTGCGTACAGAAGACCTGCCATTCTCGGCTCACCCTTATGGCCGTGAAGGTAACCAGGGCGATTACCGCGAAGACCGCCGCAACCTGTTTGATAACAACACGGAGTTGATGTTAAACTATAACTACACTGTTCAAAAATTCCTGAATTTATCAGGTGTGGTAGGTTCAAACTTACGTAGCTTTAATTATAACTCCAGCTGGACGTCAACCGATTATTTGAACGTACCAGAAGTTTATACTTTTGCCAACTCCAGAAACCCGGTACAGTCAACCGCTTTTAGCTCACAGGAGCGCGTGTTAAGCGGTTATTACTCTTTGGATGCTACTTTTGGTAAATATGCTACCTTATCAAGCACGGGCCGTGTTGATAAATCATCCGCATTTCAAAACGTAACTACCTATTATTATCCAAGTTTATCGGTAGCTACCGTGATCTCTGATTACATTAAACTGCCCGAGGTTATTTCTTTCTTAAAAGCAAGAGCATCATACTCAACAGTTAAAGCTGATGCATCAAGCCCAACAATTGGTCCTGCTCCCTTTAATGCTATTTCGGCATTGGGTGGCTCAACTACTACTAACAGCCCTAACTCAAATCCGTTATTCCTGAACCCACTGGGTTATGGCAGTACTTATAACTCGCCTTACAACGGTCCAAGCTATCAGCTTAATCCGTTTTATTTAACCAGTAAACCATATAACAGTCAGCCAGCTGCATCAGCTTCGGACTTCCTGTATCAACCAGGTATCAAAACTTCAACCCGTGTTAACTACGAAGAGGGTTTTGATATTAAATTCTTACAAAATCGTTTAGGTCTTTCTGCTACCGCTTTCCAATACATTGACGGTCCGCAGATATTGGCTAACAGTATTTCAACCGCAACCGGTTATACTACTTTATACCTGAATGCTTTAAAAACCAAAAAAACCGGTTATGAAGCATCTATAGAAGGAACGCCGATCAGAAACTTAGGTGGCTTTACCTGGAATGTTTTAGTAAACGTATCAACCTTTAAGGATGTATACGAACAATTGCCACCGGATAAAACCAGCCCTACCGGATACCAGGATACCTACAAGCAGTTCTTTAAACAAGGCGATCGTACCGACAAATTGTATGGTACTGCTTTTGCCAGAACCCCACAGGGCCAGATCATCAATGATGCCGCCGGTAAACCTTTAGTGCTACCTGTTGCACAGTATCTGGGTAATGAAAATGCCAAATACCAATGGAGTATTTCCAATAAAGTTCGTTACAAGAACTTTAACCTGGGTTTTCAGTTTGACGGATCTGTTGGTGGTGTAATTATTGACTACATGCACAACAAAACCATGCGTGGTGGTTCAAACATTGAAACAGCTACCGGCGCCCTTGGCGATGCCCGTTATAAAGACTGGCAAAATTTTGGTAAAGCAGATTACAACGGTAGTTATGTTGGCCCAGGTGTAACCGTATCAAACGGAACCTCTATCAACTATGACCCGGCAACAGGCAGAATAATAAACTACGCCGCACTGCAATACTCACCAAATAAACAAACAGCCCTGGTGCAGGATTACGTGAGTAAGTATTACAACGTTGATGAGTCAAACCTCATGAGCAAAACATTTTCCAAATTGCGCGAGGTAACCCTGGGTTATGATTTCCCGAAAGCATGGTTAGATAAATCGTTCATCAGAAAAGCATCTGTATCGGTATATGGCCGTAACTTATTATACTTCTATGGTGACAAACGCTTTAAGGATGTGGATTTAGATCAATATAACTATGCTACTTCAAGCACTGTTTTACAGTCGCCAACAGTACGTAGCTATGGTGTTAACTTAAATGTATCATTCTAATTAAAAATTAAATAATGATGAAAAAGATATTTATCAATTACTTGCTGCCGGTATTTATGGTACTGGCGGTAACGGGCTGTAAAAAGAGCTTTGAAGATCTGACCAAAAACAACAACGTACCCAGCACAGTACCGGCATCGCTGTTATTTAACGGTATATTAAACCAAATGGCCGATCTGCCACAAAGCAGCAACGAAATATATTGCCAGTATTACATCTATAATTACGATTACTATGGTAATAACCGTTATGATGGTTTTGCCAGCGGTGGCGACAATTATTATAGCACTATTAAAAACGTATTGGATATGGAAAAACAAGCAACCGCTACGGGTGGTGGATCAATTAATCCATACGAGGCGTTAGGTAAGTTTTTTAGGGCATATTTCTTCAGCAAAATGAGTTTAGAAGAGGGTGATATACCAATGACGAATGCTATACAAGGCTTAGCTAATCTTACACCTGCCTATGATACTCAAAAAGCGGTAATGACTCAATCATTAGCCTGGTTGGAGAGTGCCAATGCTGATCTTACTCAATTGATCAATGATCCAACCATTGCTGGTTCAGGTGTTGGTTCAACTTTAAGTAATGACATTTACTTCAATAATGATCTTTCCAAATGGCAAAAAACGGTTAATGCCTTTCATATCAGGTTGTTATTAGCCCTAAGCAAAAAAACGGCTGATATTGACGTTAAATCACAGTTTGCCGCTATAGTAGGTAATCCTGCCAAGTATCCGTTAATGGAGAACATATCCGATAATTTGCAATACGTATTTGTTTCTCCAAGTAATTACTATCCTCAAAATCCTAACAATTTTGGGCAAAATGGTTCAAGGCAAAACATGTCGGCAACTTATGTTGGCTTGCTTACACAGCTTAAAGATCCAAGGGTATTTGTTACAGCCGAACCTTCACGTTACCTGGTTGATACGCTAAAACAGAGCCCAACTGATTTTGCTTCATTTGTTGGTGCTGATGCTGGTCTTGATCTTGGGGTGATGTATAATAAGGCCACGTTGCAGCGTTATTCGTTCCTGAACCGTAAGCATTTCTATTCTACTTATACCGGTGAACCAAGTATCCAGATAGGTTACCCCGAACTAATGTTCAATATTGCCGAAGGTATTAACCTGGGCTGGGCAACAGGAGATGCCGAGGCTTATTATCAAAAAGGTATCCAGGCTTCGTTTGATTCTTACAGCATACCTACCGGTATCGGGGCATTCACAGCCTATTTTTACCACCCTACAGCAAGTTCTAAGGGTGTAACGGACGGAACCAGTTATAACACCTATCAGGTTAGCGTAAACTGGAATATTTATTATGCGCAGCCATTAGTTAAATACGCGGGCGGGGCAACTGGTTACAAACAAATATTACAGCAAAAATATCTGGCCTTATTCCGTCATTCAGGTTTGGAATCATACTTTACTTATCGCCGTACCGGTGTGCCAACTTTTACTACCGGCCCGGGTACCGGTAATGGTACACGTATACCATTGCGTTTTGAATATCCAACGTCTGAAAGAACCGTTAATGCAACTAATTACAATAAAGCATTAGCCAGCCAATATGGCGGCAGCGATGATATCAACGCTACCATGTGGATATTGAAATAAACCATGAATATTAAATAATGAATAACAAAGGCCCCCCGGTATACCAGGGGGCCTTTGTTGAATTAAATAAAAACCCAATGAAAAAAATAATTTTAACAGTACTATTTGCCGGCTCGTTTTCGGTGCTGTTTGCGCAACAGCACAAGACGGAGAACGTGATCATTGTAACCATTGATGGCTTACGCTGGCAGGAGGTTTTCCGCGGTGCAGATTCGGCCCTGATCAATTCAAACGAAACGAATGAGAAAGATGCGGTTCGTAAAAATTTTTGGACGCCAAATGTCAATGACCGCCGCAAGCTGTTGATGCCGTTTTTCTGGTCGACCCTTGTTCAGCAAGGTCAAATGTATGGCAACCGTGATTTGGGCAGCAAAGATGAGGTAGCCAATTCGTTTCATTTTTCGTATCCAGGCTATAATGAGATATTCACCGGTTTCCCTGACCCGCGCATGAACACCAATGAGGCCATTACTAACCCAAATATGAATGTGCTGGAATTTTTAAATAAGCAAAAAGGCTTTCAGCATAAGGTTGCCGCTTTTTCGTCATGGGAGAGGTTTACACAGATATTGAATACCCCGCGTTCGGGCATCCTGAACAATTCGGGTTATATGCCTGTAAATATTCCGGGGATGAATGACCGGTTAAAACATCTGAACGAAATGCTGAATGAAGTGCCGCATTTCCTGGGCGATTCCACTCGGATCGACTTTTTAACCTTTGAGTTTGCCAAAACTTACATGCAGCAATTTAAACCGCGTGCCTTATACGTAGCCTTCGATGAACCGGACGATCTGGCACATGCTGGTAATTATAAGTTTTATCTTGATCGTATCCGTCAGGAAGATGATTATATAAAACAATTGTGGCAATATGTGCAAACCGATCCGGCTTATAAAAATAAAACCACCCTCATCATCACCTGTGATCACGGCAGGGGGGATGTGCCTTTAACCAAATGGCGCGATCATGGTACCGAGACCCCGCATTCTGAGCAAACCTGGTTTGCCGTTTTAGGCCCCGACACACCTGCCGGTGGCGAAATGAAATTACCTGCAACAACTTACCACAAACAACTGGCCCAAACCATAGCCAAATTACTGGGCTTTGATTTTAAAGCATCGGCAGGTCATGAAGTTGGGGATGCTGTAGAGAGTGTTTTTGGTAAATAATAACTCATTATCAACAAAAAACAAATGCGTTTAGCGATATTAATTACAGTATTATTTTTATTAGCAGTCGGTGATAACTGGCAGCCTAACCCGGCACCGGTATCAAAGCATAAATTTATAATCTCCGCGCACCGGGGCGATCACGTGATCTACCCGGAAAATACATTAGCGGCTTATCAGGAAGCCATCAAAAATGAGGCAGATTATGTGGAGATAGATTTGCGGACAACAAAAGATGGCGAACTGGTAAGCATGCATGATGGTACTGTGAACCGGATGACCAACGGACAAGGGCAGGTTAAAGACCTGGCCCTGGCAGAGCTTGAACAACTCCGGGTAAAAAGTAAGGATACAACATCAACAGAAATTTATCGCATCCCCACATTTAAACAGATCTTGCAATTGTGTAAAAACAAGATCAATATCTATCTTGATTTTAAAGCTGCCGATCCGGCTTTGGCCTATCAAATGATCAAGCAATATGGTATGGAAAAACAGGTATTGGTTTACATCAACAGCGCTCCCCAATTTACCGGTTGGCGTAAAGCTGCTCCCAAAATGCCCCTGATGTTGAGTTTGCCTGATAGTGTAAAAACAGTTGCAGGAATGGATAGCTTTATCATGAAGTATCAGCCTGATATACTGGATGGAAGCTATAAGCAGTATAACGCCGATATGGTAAAATTTGCCGAAGATAAGCACATTCCCGTTTGGCCTGATATTCAGAGTGGAGGCGAGGGCCCGGCAGATTGGGATAAGGCTTTAGCTGTAGGATTATCTGGTTTTCAGACTGATCATCCGGCCGCATTGGTGAAATATTTAAAAGGGAAGGGGTTAAGGTAGGTATGTTCTTAACTCCTTTGCCTTGTATGCGTCCTCATAGAATACTTACAAGTTGACTTATTATGTTATTATATTTGAAAGAGAATATTATCTATGGGAATAACAACATTTAAGTATAGTAAGATTTTTGCATGGTTTGGTATGATTTTTTTCATTTTCATTATTAGTGCGTTAGTTTCTATGGGGATATTGGCTAACGAATTTAAGCCTTGGGTAATAGTTGTATTTGGGCTTTTATTCTTCACAGTGGTCTTCATTTTAGTTCTTTTGAAGCATATTATTTCTGCTTTCAAAAACGAAGTAGCACTTGAGTTTGATGAAGAGAAGGTAACGATTTATATGACGGGTATAACGATATATTGGAAAGATGTAATAGAGATATCATGGGGGGAGTATCGAAGATCAAAATACTTATCGTTTGAAATGGTTGACCGTAGTAAGAACATCACTATTGAAGTTAGGAGAGTTGCAGGCCATAATAAGATTATTTATAATACGGCCCAGAAATACTTTCGACAGGCCTTGTTGAATGAAGGCACTTCTTAAAAATGTAAATGATAAGTGACGAGATTACTTTTTTAGAGTAGGGTAAACGGTTATATTTTTTCTATTCACTCTCTATCCTTAATCCTAACTTAACACCTGTACCGTATTTTTACTAAAAAAACAGACATGAGTACCCGCAGAGAATTTATTGGTACCGGACTGGCCGGTATAGCAGCCTTAACCTTACTGCCTGCTGTTAATACTTTTGCAAACGTTAATAACGAGTATAACCGCCAAAATAAAGGCAGACTTAAACTGCGCTTTGCCCTGGCATCTGATATCCATTACGGACAACCCGATACCGATTATGCGCTGAACACCGGCAATATGGTTAAATGGATCAATGCCGATCATGCTAAGAACCACCTGGATATGGTAATTGTTAACGGCGACCTGGTTCATAACCGCCCCGATTTGCTGCCCGAGATAAAAACCCAATATTTGGATAAGTTTAATATGCCTTATCATACCATCCCCGGTAATCATGATTTTGCAGACGCGGCCCTTTGGCAAAAGAATTTTGGTTATGAAGATAAGTACACAGTAGAGTTTGGTGATATTGCATTTGTACTGGCCAATACGGCTGATACCAAAGGCACCTATGTTTGCCCGGATAATGTTTTTATCAAGGCTTCATTAGAGAAATTCAAGGATAAGAAGATCGTGTTTGTGATACTGCACATCGCCCCGTTCAAATGGCAAAAAGATGATTTTTTTGTGGATTGCCCAGAAACCATGGAGCTACTACATGGGTACCCAAATGTAAAGGCTACTTTTCATGGGCACGATCATTTGCTTGATGGCATTCGTTATACCGGCGATAAATTTCCACATTTTTTTGATTCGCATATTGGGGGCAACTGGGGTACCGATTATAAGGGATATCGCATAGTGGAGGTTGACAATGAAAACGCTATCTACACTTACCAGGTAAACGCCAGTCAAAATCCGGTGCTTAACTCAAATAAATTGTAAATAAGGAGACACATGTAATGTGTCTCTACGAAAATGAAATGTAGAGACGCATCACATGCGTCTCAGAATTATTTCTCAGACGGAAACTTCAACCCTATCTGCACACGAGCCCTGTCAATCAGGTCGATCATTTGTTTTGACATTTGGTGGCTGATGACAGGGCTTTCTGTTTTGCCCGCCTTGATCAGGTCGCAAAAATGAGCTATCTCATAATTAAGTCCGCCAGCGGTAAAAGGTTCGTTTAATTCAACAATCCGGCCATCCAGGTAATCGATAGTAGCACGGGCAGGGTTCCACCAGTTTTTATGTATGGTAATATGACCCAGGGGCCCGGCAATTAGGGCGTCGCCTTTGCCATGCAGATCAAACCCGGCATATAGTTGTGAATAGCCACCTGTATGCAGCGTTTGAAATATGGTGAACATATCTACCCCGGTGCTGCCAAAACGCCCCATGGCCTGTACATCCTGTAGTTCACCCAGCCAGTCTATCGCCAAAAAAGCTTCGTATACGCCTATCTGCATTAGCCCCCCGCCTGCAAGTTCCAGGCTGAAATTAGGATGATTGGCAGAAAGATCCGCAACTGATGATCCCGCGCGTACATAACCAGCCGGGCCAATAGGATCATGGGCAAGATGTTCTTTTAAACGCAGGTATAAAGGGTAGAAGGCCGGTTTCATGCCTTCCATAAAAAGCAAATTACAAGCTTTGGCCACGGCAAGCACCTGTTCCAGTTCGGGCAGGCTAACGGTAACCGGTTTTTCACAAAGTACGTGTTTGCCTGCTTTTAACGCGGCGATGCTATAAGCGGCATGGCTATCGGGTAGGGTGGCAATATAAACCGCGTCGATATCGCTGGCTAACAAGTCATCCACACTGGCGCAGGCAATACCTCCATATTGTTCTACGAAGGCATTAACCGTGGATGGTGTTCTTGACCAGGAAGCCACCAGTTGGGTATCCGCTACTTCCTGAAGCCCCTGCATAAACCGGTGGGCAATACGCCCGCAACCTATTATTCCCCATTTGATCATAGTCTTAAGTTCTGAGTCCGAAGCCAAAAGTCTAAAATAAAAAAGTCTTAAGTCAAAAAATATAAATATTAATTGACTTAAGACTTTTATCTAAAGACTTCCGACTTACACTACTGGTACTGAATGTAAATAGGGTATGGTTTGTATCTTGATAAAACTTCCTCAGGAGTTAACATATGGTGAGGCGCTTTTTTGATGTCGTTTTTATAAAACAATTTAAAGCCTGTAAACTGTACCGGTTCCTGGTTAATGAAGTAACGGTAAGTACCTGTTTTCAGATCGGGTTCGCCCCAGCCATCCATATCCATTACCAATTGAACCTCTTTGTGCAATTTAATGTTTTTATAGTTGGTCAACATCTTTTTAGTGAAGCGATGTACTACTAAAATTTTAGGAGGCAGGTTGTATTTTTTAACCAGGTTAGCTAAATAACCCGATACATAATTTACGTCCTCAGCATCATAAGTGCCAATTTTTTTGCCCGGGTGGGTGCCATCTTTCATAGAAAACTCAGGATCCATGCCAAAATGAACCTGTGGCATGGCTAAGTATTTTTCAAGCAGCGGTAACTCTGCACGTATATTGCTTAATGCTACCTGCACATCTAAAAATACAATGGCATGAGCCTTTTTCGCTAATGATAATACGCTGTCAATTTGTTTAAATGGCATACGGTAACGGAACTTGCCGTCTTTACCGCCATCGCCCTGGGCCACTACAGCAATATAATGCAGGGCAGGTTGTACCGGTGTTTTTGGATCTGCTTTTTCCCAGTGTTTTACTTCGCCTTTTAATTTGGCCAGCATTTCGTTAGGAGGTAATTCTCCCAGGATCCCCATTTTTTTTGAGTAGAGGTTACCATAAAAAGCTACCACGCGTTTAAACGGTAAAATAGCACCGTTTAACGGATAAGGCGTGTTTTTAACTGGCCATCTGCCGGTGGTATCGCCATGGGCGTTAAATTTCAACAGGGAGTCGTAAAGCTTTTTATCCAAAGGAGGATAGCTTGACTTTAACACACTCAGCGTATCTGCTGTTTCGCCTTTAGCCGAATCTGCCTTGGCTGTTGGTTTAGCGCCCGGTTTGCTGGTACTGCCGCTTTGTTTGCAATTGGTTAGCAGGGTAATTGTTAATAAAAGCGCCGAGGCGTAAAGGAAAAAATGTTTCATTATTTATAAAGGTGAGATTTTTGCGTTTTGATGTACTTAGCTTAATTCATTAACCGGTTAATTATTAATTATTCTGTTGATATCCGGGACCGTGCAAAATAACACCTTTTCTGGTGCCTGTGTGTTTAAAATTATCAACAGTTATGTTTCCATTCACTAAAACATACTTAAAACCAGTTGAATAGGCGTGGGGATGTTCAAACGTTGATTGATCTTTGACCGTACCGGCGTCAAAGATAACAATATCTGCAAACATACCGGGTTGCAATAAACCACGATTGGTTAAATGGAACTTTTGTGCCGGTAAGGAGGTCATTTTACGTATAGCATCTTCCATGCGAATCACATTTTTTTCGCGTACATAGTAAGCCAGCACCCGCGCATTGCTGCCATAACCACGTGGGTGGGGCACACCAGATCCAAATAAACGGATGCCCGAATCTGACGCCACCATGCTTAGCGGATAACGGAGTATATTCTCCACATCAGCTTCATTCAAACCATGAAATACCATGGAAGCGCCACCTATTTTGGTGATATCTAAAATAGTTTCGATCTCATCAGGTATGGTTGACGGGCGACCTTTAGCGAGATTGATCTGCATGATGCTTTTGCCGTTGATAGAAGGATCGCCATCGCAATGGGCAACTACAGCATAATCAAAATGTTCGCGGGTGCGTCTTTTCATATCCGTTATCATCTCGGCCACAACCTTTTGATGGATCAGCGGATTATTCAACCGTTTTAATACGGAATCATGCCCGCCATCCTGCAGCCAATCAGGTAATAATACATTAAGGGTGGTGCTGCTGGCGGTATATGGATATTGATCGACCGTTACATCTAAACCTTCCTGACGTGCTTTTTCGACCATGGCAATCATCTCGGTCGAGCAATTCCAGTTGGGTAAGCCTACCTTAAAGTGCGAGATCTCCACCGGTATATTGGCTTGCCGGCCAATATCAATGGCTTCGGCAATGGCATCAAATATCTTATCGGTTTCATTGCGCATATGTGAGGTGTACACACCATGATATTTAGCCGCCGCTTTTGCCAGGGCAACAACCTCGGGTGTTTTGGAATATAAGCCAGGTGTATAAATTAGTCCGGTTGAAAAACCAACGGCACCATCGCGCATGGCTTGCTCTACTATAGCCTGCATTTTTTGCAGCTGTGCATCGTTGGGTGTTATGGCTGCCTTGCCCAATACAGCCTCGCGTACATCATTGTGGCCTATCAGCGAGGCTACGTTGACCGATAGTTTTAAGCTATCTAAAAATTTAAAGTATTTGGCGATGTTGATATTGGAGCTGCCGCAGTTACCTGTGATCACGGTGGTTACGCCATCGTAAATAAAATTATCGGCAGTTGGGGTTTTCTTTTCGTCGCCTTCAATATGGGTATGTACATCAATAAAGCCGGGAGCGATGATCAGGCCGGAGGCATCAATAGTTTTGCCGGCTTTGTTTTTGGACAGATCGCCAATACTTACGATCTTATCTTTAACAATACCTATATCTCCATAAAACCAGGGATTACCGGCACCGTCAATGATCTTTCCGTTTTTTAAGATGATATCAAAATGCTGCTGCGCGAAACAACCTGTGGATATTAAGATCAGGCATATCGTATACAGCTTTTTAAAGAGCGTGGAGCGGGTTGCGTGATTTGGGTTGCGTGGTTTGAATGGCATTAAAGGATCATGTTGCAGGTTTGTGGACATGGGTAAAACTTATACAAATATAGCAAGTCTCATTAATCTTATATCCCGCATCTCGCTCCACGAACCCCGCACCTTAGCTTGTTTTAAAGAATTTTCCGAAAACGCCAAGCGGCAATTTTGAACCCGCAGTGGCCTGCAGATAAAGTTCGCCAATCTCCAGGTTCTGTACCTTAGGGAACGCGCTTTTGATGAGGTTTTCGATAATGACCGATGAAAAACCCAGTGAATAAGTATTCAGGATCAGGAAGTGTTCTTCCGGATCAAGCAGTTGAATCACATCGGCCATCATTTCGTTGATGTTGTCTTCCAGTTTCCACTTTTCGCCGTTGGGGCCGTTGCCGTATGCCGGAGGATCCAGGATGATACCATTATATTTTTTACCGCGTTTTAGCTCACGTTTTACAAATTTCAAGGCATCTTCAACAACCCACCTGATATTGTTAAGACCTGAGATCTCCTGGTTTTCATTGGCCCAGGTAACCACTTGTTTTATCGAATCTACGTGCGTGGTATCGGCGCCGGCTGCCTGTGCAATTAGTGATGCACCACCGGTATAGGCAAACAGGTTGAGCACCTTAGGCTGTGGCGTTTTAAATTTTTTGATGTTTTGGGTGATGTAATCCCAATTTACCGCCTGCTCGGGGAAAATACCCAAGTGTTTAAATGAGGTTAAACCCAAACGGAACTTAATGGCCGCGTCTTTATTCTTGTATTCGATATGCCAGCGGTCGGGTGTTTTGGGATCTTTTTTGATCCAGTCGCCCGCAGTTGCCGAGCGGCCTTTAAACTTAATGTGGTGTAAGCGCTGCCATTCAGAAGCCGGCAACTGCTTGCTCCAAACCGCTTGAGGTTCGGGGCGTATCAGTATAGTATTCCCAAAGCGCTCCAGCTTTTCAAAATCGCCGCAATCAATCAGTTCGTAATCTTTCCAGTGCGTTGGGGTTAATAGTTGAATCATGTATTTAGTTTGCAGTTTACGGTGGGCAGTTTGCAGTAAATAGTTACCTACTACGCCATTTTAATAAGTGCAAATATAATCATTCTGATAAAAGCGACTGCTAACTGTGGACTGATAACCGTAAACTACAATTTCGCTTTTGCTGCCTGCATAAATTTACTGGCGAATACAAAATCGTTCAGTTCCTGATTATCGGTGTGGGCTATCTCTTTGTTACTGCCTTCCCACCATTTTTTACCCTGGTGTAAAAATATGATATGATCGCCAATACCCATTACCGAATTCATGTCGTGCGTAACAATCACTGTTGTTATTTCAAACTCTTCGGTCAGTTCATTGATCAGCTCATCTATCAGGATGGATGTTTTAGGGTCAAGGCCCGAGTTGGGTTCGTCTACAAACAGGTATTTGGGTTGCATAGATATAGCGCGGGCAATGCCTACGCGTTTTTTCATACCTCCTGAAAGTTCGGATGGATATAGTTTATTTTTGCCGGTAAGATTAACTCTTTCCAGGCAAAAATTGGCACGGTCAAGTTTCTCTGCTTTTGTTTGATTAGTAAACAGGTTAAGCGGAAACATGATATTCTCTTCCACCGTCATGGAATCAAACAGGGCTGAATTTTGAAAGAGCATCCCTATTTTGGTACGGATGGGCACGCGTTGTTCAAAATCCATATCGGTAAAGTTTTCACCGTCAAATATCACATCGCCTTTGGTGGGGTCGTGTAAACCAACAATGCACTTCAGCAGGGTGGTTTTTCCAGATCCGGAACCGCCAATAATAAGGTTGTTTTTACCTGGTTTAAAAATCGCGGTTATACCTTTTAGTACTTCGTTATCGCCAAATGTTTTGTAGATATCTTTAATTTCGATCATAGTAGCAGGCGTGAAATAATGAGATCCACAAATAAGATCATGATACAGCTCCAAACAACACCGCGGGTAGCCGATTGGCCTACCTCAAGCGAACCGCCATCGGTATAAAAACCCTGGTAGGAGCAAATAGAGGTAATAATGAATCCAAAGAAGATTGATTTAACGGCACAAACAGTTACAATGAGCGGGTTAAAACCGTCAGTTAAGCCCGTCACATAATCGGCTGTGGATACATCGTTGGAAGCGGCGCAGGCAATGTAACCCCCTGTTAAACCTAAAATTACCGATACGATAACCAGCAGGGGGATCATAGAAATACCAGCTATGATCTTGGGCGATATTAAATATCCGGGCGCGTTTACACCCATGATCTCCAGCGCGTCTATCTGCTCGGTTACCCGCATGGTGCCAATTTGCGAGGCCATGCTGGAGCCCACGCGGCCGGCCAGTACAAGTGCAGAAATGGTTGGACTAAACTCCAGAATAGTTGAATCACGGGTGATACCGCCTACAATGGTTTTAGGAATAAAGTCGCTTACCAGCTGGAATGCGGTTTGTATAGTGGCCACAGCCCCGATAAATACCGAAATAATGGCTATGATACCCAGTGAGCCTATCCCCACCGAAACCATTTCACGCATCACTTCGCTCCAATAAACACTAAACTTTTCGGGCTTTCTGAAAGCTAAACGCAGCAGAAGAATGTATTTTCCTAAACTATGGAACATTTGTTTTTATAAAAATCGGTTAAAAATACGTTTTTTACATTAAGCTTTACCGCTTGTATCTATTGAATTAATTTAAATATGCAATTTTATAAGCCATTAACCATTGCTTACGTAAATTCGGCCCGTAAAGCTTCAACTCTGATCAAAAAAATTGACGCGGTATTTTCTAAGTCGCTTTAAAAGAACAATTATTTAAATACATTATTATTATATTATTTTCATGAAGAACGCTCTTATCACCGGTTCAACAAAAGGCATGGGCCGCGCTATTTCTATTTCATTTGCTAAGGAAGGATTGAACGTGGCAATTTGTTCGCGCAATGAGCAAGAATTATTAAAATTTAAAGACGAACTGGAATTAATCAACCCATCTATCAAAGTTTTTGCACAGGTTGCTGATGGCAGTAATAAAGCCCAGTTACTTCAATTTGCATCGGGGGCGCAACAAGAGCTTGGATTTATTGATGTAGTGGTCAACAGCCTGGGGATGTTTGCCCCCGGCAGCATACTTGACGAAAGCGAAGGCGACTTTGAAAAACAACTGCATACTAACCTGATGCCCACTTATGAGCTCTACCGTCACTTCGGTAAAACCATGATTGCCGCACGCAAGGGGCATTTCTTCAATATTTGTTCGGTAGCGTCTTTAAACCCTTTCCCTCAGGCTGGTACGTATAGTTTAACCAAATACGCGCTGTTGGGCCTCACCAAAGTAATGAGGTTGGAGATGCAGGAGCATGGTGTAAAGGTAACCGCGATAATTCCGGGATCAACCTTAACGGATTCATGGAAAGACGCGGTAGTTGACAAAGACACTATGGTATTACCAGAAGATATCTCATCAGCCATCATTAATGTATACCGCATGAGTCCCGGCGCAAATGTTGACGAGATGATCATTAAGCCCGCGCCCGGCCAGATATAAATTTGATTAGTTCATGGTTGATGATTGATGGTTCATGGTTGATGATTGGTGGTTGATAGTTCATGGTTCATAGTTCATGGTTTAAGAGAAGCATGCATATTTTTATATCATTGATTTTACTATGAACCATGAACTATCAACCATGAACTATGATCTATTAACCATGAACCACCAATCATCAACCATCAACTTTCATCGGTATTTTCAGGTGCTTTACCGAGAGTTTGGCTGCTTTTACCTAATAGTGTTACCGTAAAACATTTGTTGTTTGCACATTTGAATTATAAAATCACTATTATTAATAAATTATGGAAAAGAAACTTTATCGCGATGAACGCCGGAAGGTAATTGGCGGTGTTTGCGCGGGCTTGGCCGATTATTTTGATCTCGATATAGCCATAGTACGGGCGCTGTTCCTGCTCACCTTTATATTCATGGGTACAGGTTTTATGGTTTATGTTGTTTTATGGATTGTATTACCTAAAAAATATCAGCAATATTTTAATCCTGGAGTTGACTATCGCGTGCCGCCACAGGAGGAGCCTTATAACCCTTTTACTACTGGCGTACCTCCTCAACAGGATGTGCCGTTTGGTGTACCACCCAAAAAATCGGGATCATCAACCCCTGCATTGATCATTGGTGTGATATTGATATTCATAGGTGCATCATTTCTGCTGCATGAATTACATCTGTTCAGGTTCTGGCATTTTGGAAAATTGTGGCCGGTGGTTTTAGTAGGAGCAGGCCTTGCATTAATGGCAACAGGCAACAAAAAGAAACCCTGGGAAGATTATAATTCAGGCAATACCGATGCCTCTGATGTTAAAGAAGAGATAAAAGATGACGCTTTGAATAAAGAAGATCATGCTAATCCCGAAAACGATAATTTAAAAGATAATCCACCAACTGTATAACATCTGATGTTATTAAACTGCTATGATCGGCAAAGTTAATGTAGGTTATAGCAGCTTCATAAATATAAAAGAATATTAAAATGAGAAACGATAGATTAGTTCCGGGCGCTATCCTGGTTTGCATAGGAGCCATATTCCTGCTTAACAACTTTGGATATATAGATTTCCATTGGATGAATATCCTGCACCTTTGGCCCATATTTTTGATCATGGGAGGTGTTAACCTGGTTTTTGCGGGCAACAGATCTGCCTGGGCCACTATCTTAAAATTAGGGGTGGTTATACTGGGTTTTGGGCTACTCATATTCGGGCATTTTGAACGTTACACCTTCTGGCCTGGTCATTATAATTTTCATTATAATGATGATAAGAATGATGACGATGATAACGACGATGACGACAGCGATAGTACGGGAGTAGGTCATGGTGTGGTTAAATTGCAGGGCAGCAGTATTTTTAATAAAGAATATACACCAGACGCCAAACTTGCACGTCTTAACATTAGCGGTGGCGGTACTACTTATACTTTAAATGATACTACCAATCAGCTTTTTAAAGCCGAAACCAAAGAGTTTTATGGTAGCAAATATGAGTTTACTTCCAGCAAAAACGATTCAATGTATATAGTAAACCTGCATTTGCGGAATGACAAGGGCTGGCATATTGATAGCGATGAAGACAAAGACAAAGCCAACAGGGCCGATATTGAATTAAACCCCAACCCCGTGTGGGATATAAATGTAGAAACCGGCGCCACAAAACTTGATTTTGACCTGAGTAAATTCAAAATAAAAAATTTAACTTTAAGCGGAGGCGCCGCATCATTTGATGTAAAGCTGGGCAACCCGCTGGCAACTACCAACGTTGAGGTAGCAACCGGTGTATCAAAAGTAAAGATCAATGTACCAAAAGACGCGGCTTGTAGTATCCGAACCAATTCAGGTTTGTCATCGAGCGACTTTGAAGGCTTTGACAAGAAAGATGATAACCGGTACGAAACCCCTGGCTTTGATGCCGCAAAAAACAAAATATATATTCATTTGACAGGCGGAATGTCTGGCTTTAAGGTGAAAAGATACTAATTACCCAACCGATACCGGGACAGTATATCTATAATAAATTTTGCAAGCCGTTTCATGATAATATCATGAGGCGGCTTTTTTTGTGATCCCTAAATAATTGGGTTTACATGGTCTGCATTTTTTATGGTTAATATTCGTATAAATAATTGAAAATAAATTAATTATGTATATTTTAACATGAAATAATAGGGTTGGATGTAAACCCACTCAGGGTAAATAACTTTTGGCAAAAGCCGGTATGTCGGCGACCGACTCACCCCGCCTACGCTTCGCTGGGCGACCCTCTCTGCGTCTACGCCGCAAAGAGGGTAAAAAACTTTTCCAGACCCTCTTTACCGCTTGCGGTAGAGAGGGTGGTCCAGCGAAGCGCAGACCGGGTGAGTCCATTACCACAGCAATGATTTGCCCAAACATTTGTCATTTTCCTAAGTATGATGGAAGACCTATTTTGGCGAACTTGAACTCACCCTTTTGTCATTAATTGTTAAAACATGCTTAAAAGTGTTAAATCCAAAACCATTATTGGAAAAAATAGGTTTAATTTACAGCTTAATTGATCGGCATATGAAACCTAAATACTTTATAATATTTTCTGCCCTTTTTATTGCAGGCACCGTGAACGCTCAAAGTGTGTTAAAGGGCACCGTTTATGAAGCAGGTAAAAACAACCGGATGCCCAATGTTTTTATAAGGGACGATAACAACAAAAAACAAATAACCATTACAGACGATAAAGGTAATTTTCAAATAAATACCGAAACTGGTCACACACTGATATTTGATTCGCCGGGATATATATCTGATACCTTGTACGTAACTAATCTTACGCCTAAAAAGGTAGAAATGGTAACCAAAACCATTGCCCTGCGCCAGGTTAATATCACCTCAACCAGGCAATCTTTTGATGCGCATAAAGAATATCCCGAGATTTACACACGAAGCAAAGTTTATCCATTGTCGCCATCATCATGGTTTAGTAAAGATGCCCGTGATGCCCGTCGCCTGAAAAAATATTTTAAACGTGAAGAAGAGGAAAGGCATGTTGATGAAGTATTTAATGCTACTTATGTGCAGAGTCTGGTGCCATTGCGTGGTCAGGATCTTGAAAATTTCATGACCCTTTACCGCCCAACTTATGCGTTTCTGAAAAACAATAATGGCGAATCGCTTACGGTGTATATCAACGATTCCTATAAGAAATTTATGGCTTTACCCCCTGATAAACGCACATTGCCAAGTTTACCCAATACCGGTAAAACTTTGCAGTAGGCAGTTGCCAGTTTGCAGTTTGCTTAGCAGTTGAGCATGATATCAATCTACGTAAACGGCCATGTTGCCGGATACGATATTTTGATAAAGCATTTCAATCTGGCTTTTGAGTATACGGTCTTCTGATAGCTCGGGTAACTGGTCAATATCAAAATACTGCACATCAAGCACATCAAAGCCTTTATTTAGGGTTGATGACAATGCCTTGCAATAGAACACCATTTTATATACATAAAACGGTTGCGGAGGGTGTGCGTGCATTTTCTTGTCAAACACCGCGAGCAACCTTTCGGGTACAACGTCAAGCCCGGTTTCTTCCTGAAATTCTTTGATGATCACTTCTTTTGGGCTGTAGCCTATATCGCCCCAGCCACCGGGTAACGACCATTTGCCGTCGGTGCTTTCTCGGGCCAGCAATATTTTGTTGTCGGGAGAGAGCAGGATACCCCTCACATCAACTTTAGCTGTGGGGTAATCGGTAGCCTGCGGAAAAAGTATGTCGATTTTTTCTTCTCCATAACCAGAAACCTGATCCAGCATCTGGGTACTGATGTGCTGTAGTTCGGTGTACCGTTCTATATCATACTCGTTTTTGGCGTAAAGCAGGCCTATATCAGCAATAGATCTTACCTGGGTAATGAGGGTTAAAAGAGAGCTGTTATTCATGGTATAATAAATATGTCATTGCGAGTGCAGCATGACAATCGCATGCGATACAGGGTTCCTCCTCGCAGCAATGACATGATGAAACACGTCATGGGCAACGGGGTGAATTATCTAAAAGGAACTTGCAAAGCCTAAAATAGGTCCTTGGTTCCTCAGGATGGCAAAATGATATGATAAATCCGAGATCGCAATTCTCAAATCCGAAATCAAAAACTACCCCCGGCCTAATAGTTCATCCAGCTTATTACGCTCTGTTTGCAGTTCGCGGGCCAGTTTCTTTTCTTTTTCGTTGGCTTTTGATTTATAAGCTTTGTATTCTTCGTCAAGCTCTTCATACAATTTTGTTCTGTATTTAGCTTCACGACTATGTGCGCCTGAACGGGCAATAACAATGGTGGCTATGGCGCCAAATGCAATAACCAGTCCCCACATCAATAAATTATAGGATGATTTGGTGAGCGAGATACCCAGGAGGTTTATTTCATCGCGTTTGGCGTTTGATTCAGAAAGTGTCTGATCCTTAGTGGTTACATCAGTTTTAAGGCTGTTGATATCTTTTGTTAGCGTTGCGAGCTTTGATTGCGCTTCGGCCAGTTTACGTCTTTCGGTATTCAGCGTATCACGCATGTTCTTCCAAAGAGCCGATGCCAATGGTTCCTGGTAGTGGTATAGTTTACTGATCAGGTATTTATACTGACCATTAAGTGATTTGTCTTTTTCTAATGCCGAATCGGCCGCGGTAGCTTTTGGCAGCGTATATCTGTGGGCCAAAGGATTAACAGGCACTGCTGGTTTTACAGTAGCAGGTTTTATAGTGGCCGGCTTCTGGATGGCTGGTTTTACTGCACCTGTTTTTTTTAAGGTATCCTGGGCAAACCCCGCGCTGATACTGCTAAAAAAAACGACTGTTAAAATACCGATACGGAATAAAAAATGCTTGCTCATTAGATGTAAAATTAGGTATCCTATGTTAACAAAACAGGATATCTATTGGTTTTTATTATAATATCCTGCAGGTTTGTAGGGGCTAATGTAAGGTTTCATACGTAATTTTGCTACTCATGGTTATATTAGCGGCATGAATATAGGTATTATTGGGTTAGGCGACATGGGCCGTTTGTATGCTAAAGCTTTTGCAAATGCTGGCTACACCGTTTGCGGATGCGATTTGCCCGAAAACAGGGACAGACTTGAAACTGAGCTGGCACCATACAAAATAAACATAATGGATAGCGGTAAAGATGTTGCCCGCACCAATGATCTGGTCATTTATTCGGTTGAGGCCGATAAAATGGAGCAGGTAGTGGCCGAGTGCGGTCCGCTGACCAAATATGGCGCTATTGTGGCAGGTCAAACATCTGTAAAACATCCGGAGATAGCCCTTTTTGAAAAATACCTGCCTGCTGATGTTCAGATAGTCACTTTTCATGGTATGCATGGCCCTGGATTTGAACCAGCCGGGCAAACATTGATACTGATACCGCACCGTACCACGCCCGATGCCTACCAGCGGATGTATGACCTGTTTACCGCCATTGGCAGCAATATTGTTGAAATTGCTGATTATCATGAACATGATAAAATTGTAGCTGATACCCAGGCCGTAACCCACGTAGGTTTTGAAAGCATGGGCACCGGATGGAAATCGGCGGGATTTTTTCCATGGGAAAATGACTCTTACGTAGGCGGTATCGACAATGTGAAAATATTGACCATGCTGCGTATATTTAGCTATAAAGCACACGTATATGCCGGTTTGGCTATTTTGAACCCTTACGCCAGACAACAGGTTAAACGCTATGCCGAGTCGGAATCGGAGCTGTTTAAGCTCATGATCAAGGAGGAGGCCAAAACCTTCAGAGAGCGTTTGTACCGGGGCCGCGACTTTGTTTTTCACGAAAGCCGTAAACCCATTATGCTGAATGATGCCGTGATGCGTGAATTTTCCCTGTCGCAGAAACCCGGCCAGCAAAAACCAAATTCGCATTTAAGCATATTGAGTATGGTTGATGCCTGGTACCACCTGGGCGTAAACCCCTATGATAACCTCATTTGCCAAACCCCACCCTTCCGCCTGCGTTTGGGTATTGCCGAATATCTGTTCAAGAACGAAGATCTGCTGGAAGAATCCATCGAGACGGCCTTATATGATAAAGCTATCCGGGGCGACGATCTGGAGTTTCATTCGGCGGTACGAGAGTGGTCGTCTATTATTGGTTATGGCGATATGGAAGGTTACAAAAAACATTTCAACGAGGTGCAGGCTTTTTTTGGCGACCGGCTGGAAGAAGGCAAAAAGCAAAGCGCCGAACTCATCAGAAGATTGATGATGGAATAAGCGGAAAAACTTTTTAAACTTCAAATTTTAACAAATTTCTGGTCGAAAATGGCGCTAAAACAGCTCAAAATTCATTCAAAACCATCGATTTTAAACCTTTTAACAAATTTCAATACGGTTTTAACATGTTTTTGAAACTTTAAAAAGTATTATTATTGACTGTCAGATAAAATATACCAAACGATCGGCTTTTGGCTTAGTGTATACAAATATTCGCAATATCCGGCAAAGATCTATAACCCCTGTAGCGTATGGATAGATCCGGTACGTAATGTATATACATTGCTCTTGTTAAATCAATTAGTTTATGAAAAAAATAAGCCAATGCATCGCCGGTCTGTTGCTTTTATGGATCGTGGTGTCCTGTTCAAAAAATAAAAATCAGACCAAGATCTGTCCGCCTGCACCGGTTGCATTAATATTGCAGGTTGTGAGGTTTCAGATAGTTGATAAAACCAGCGGGCAAGACTTCTTTTTCTCTCCAAACCCTCCCTATGCTTTAACTGATATTAAAATTGTGTTCAGAAACAGCGCAGGTAAATTAGATTCTGTTCCTCCACCGTTGAAAGAAGCGGTGCCTGCCGGATCGCATTTTGTATATCCTGTTCCTTATACCCGGACACTGGATACCTGTTATATCAAAATAAAGAACTTGAAAACAGATACCATGATCAGTACTGTTGCAGCAACTAAAACCGAATGCAGTACCACATATGTTTTAAATAAGGTACAGGTGAACAATAACGCGCCTGTCGCTTATACAAGCGGTAACGTTATCCTTATTAAAAAATGATTCGAATGAGTCTGAAAACTTTTCGAGTTTAATTATTTGCAGGGGATTTATTCAAATTCGATATTATTTCTTTTTTCCGGTATTTTTTATTTATCCAGATCACATAATATAGTTGTTAATTCATCCGGGCGTTGTGTCATTACGTTATGTCCGCAATTAATGGTTTTAACATGCCAGTCGGCGGAATTTTTTAATATTTCGTATTGTTTTTTGAAAGGAGTTCCTTCCCAACCGCTGAGATAAATAAACGTGCGATTACGGATTTGCTCATAACCTCCGGTAAGCTGTAAACTTTGTATGAATGTGGCTAAAGACTGAGGTCGTCTCCTGTTTTCTGATCCCGGCGGAACCGCAACCGTAAAACCATCATTTTCTGCTCCGGATGCAAAAAGATTTCGATAATGATCACTTGTAAGCTTCCAGCAAGAATCGCCATTTTTTGGAATATAAGCGTCGATATAAACAAGTGCGTATATTCTTTCAGGAATTCTATCTGCTACGCCGGTAATAACCATTCCCGCGTAACTATGTCCGCACAATATCACATTGGTAATATCTCTTTCAACTATAAAATCAATTACGAATTGAATGTGTGTGGTCAGGTTAATGATTTTATCTTGTTCAATAGGTTCCGGTTCAAGTCCCGGCAAGGTTAATGAAAAGTATTTCTTGTTAAATTCTTTTAACCTTATAGTTATCGGGTCAAATGCCCATGCCCCATGCCATCCGCCAGGAATAAATAAATATGTTTTTTTTATTTCCATTGATCATCATTACAAAGGGGTAATATAAAATTATAATTATCTCGATAAAAGCATTTTTTTAAAAGTAAAACAAAAGGCCATGCCGCAATACGGCACGGCCTTTATTATATATAATGTCTCGTTAATTATGGCAACGTTGTAAAATTGATGCTTGGCGGCGTGCCTGTAGCTGTGCGTGTAAATGTTTGGTTAAGGGTAACATAATTGGCAAAGAAGCCTCCATTTTGTAAATAAAACTGACTGCCGGAAAGACCGCCGGCATAGTCCATTCTCTGTTGGTTGTTGGCGGTAGCGTCGCCGTCAAAATAGGCGCTGGTTAGCTCGGTCCAGGTACCGGTGGAGCTTTTTACCCATTGATTGCCAAAATTTCCTTTACGGCCCAAGTAGCCATTAGTATCTGTAAAATTCTCTACAAATGAATACAGCCCTGTTAAATAGGTATTGGTAGATGGCCTTAACCAGGAAGTGATGAATTTCCATGAACCAACTTCGGGCGCGTAAAACCAGGACGAAAAGGTAGTATTGCCGGATGCATCGGGTACAGCTTCGGTCAAAAATTTATAGGTAGTACCTGCAACCCAGTTATAGTCCAGGTAAGCCTGTCCGCCTTCGCCTTCACCGGTAAATGTTTTTACTACAACACCGGCACCTGCCCGGGTACTGGTTGTGGTACCGCCGGTTGGGTTCCATACCGAAAACAGGATGCGGCGTTCGCTTGAGGAATTTACCTGCATCCCGAAATATCCCTGGCTAAAGCCGTTAGCCATAAAATAGGAGCCAACCGGATCCTGGCCAACAGGAACGGTAACCTCGTTATAAAACCATTGGGAGTTGGCCGGTGCGGTATAACCTAAGTGAACCGATGGCCCCCTGCGCGACCAGTAAAAATTGGTAGAATCATTAGCATACTGCACATTGGATGCCACCACGGGTCCGCTGATAATGAGGTCGGATACATCGGCATAATAGCCGCCGGTTTTGCTTAAACCTTGAAAATCCACCCGTACATAGCCTGCACTGGTAACATTTACCGTGCCTACATCATAGGTAGTAAAGGCTGAACCGGTCATAGATACATTGAAGGCTACCCCGTTAATGGTCAGTTTAATTACGCTGCTGCCGGATGCCACTTTGGCTTTTACCTTTACGGTTAACGAACCGGTATTGCCTAAACGGAAATAGGCAGAGAAGACACTGTTTGGGTTTGTCCAGTTAGCCAGTGTGGTTGAGGTTACGGTTTCCACTCCACCCGAGGCCAGGGTAGTTACGAAGGCATTACCGCCCATAGAAACCCGGAGCGATGAGCCGCCCAGCGATTGGCTTTTGACGTCGGAAGCCCTGTTGGCGGCTAAACTCTTTTGCGCGTCCTTTTTACAGGAAAATAATACAAGCAGCATAAAACACACCAGATAGTGTAATTGGTTCTTTTTCATAATGTAAAGGTTTGTTAAAATTTTGTCGGTTAATTTTAACTTAAATTATGAAATGGGTAGTTAATCAACTATGTAAAGGCCACGCAAACGTTTGTCAAAAATTTAACCACAAGATAATTTTTATAGGATGTAGAGCAGCATTGGCAAAATAATATTTTACCGATAGGTGCATGGTTTAAAACCGTGCTAAAACGTATTTTAATAAAGCTGGGTAGGTATCCGTAGCAGAGATGTTCAATAACTTTATAGTTTTCAAGTATTTAGGTGGGGAATGAATAGTCACCGCCTTACTAATTTTATTGATCATGTTTTGTAAAACCGCGTTTACAGCAGTAAACCACAACACAAACGTTTGAAATTGTGTTTCAGACGGTTATGTGTCCGAAAAAAAGCCGGGCATAGTGCGATTTCCCTCTTGAGAGGCTACTGTGTGTACACATCTTTTCAATGTACTAATAGACCTGCAAAGTTCAATAGTAACGTACCTACGGCACGTAAACTTCTTTTGATTCTATTTCTACCGACATTAAACCCCTCTGGGGTTTATCAAAAAGATGTGTACACACAGTAGCCCGTGGGGAGGGAATGGAAATGCATGGTGCCTCAGCGTACTTAGTTTATTTCATCATTCAAAAATTATCTGCTTATCACGAAGCGTATTGGCAAAAGCATCATAATTATCAATGTTCATTAATATGGTATTAAATTGTTTACCTGAACCATAAAGCTGATCAATTTGCACTGGTGTTTTAAAGCTAATGAGCAGGCTGCCGCTTGTTTTAATGATGCCTCCTTTAAAATAAAGGCTTTCAGACTGATAATCGTTGGTGATCTTTTTGATGGAGCCAATGTTGCTTAAACTGGTTCTGGCCCTCCAGCGTAAGCCTGTTTGTAAAAGTATATGATCATCGCTTATCTGTACTTTTCGTTTAATAATGGCTGATAGATCGGCAACAATGAAAATAACGCCATATAATGAAAGTATAGTAACAACCATAGCTGCAATATGGCTCCATTTGAGCAGCAGTAAATGAATGGCTGTTACCTCAACCATTATAGCAACAACTAATACACACCAGATGGCAATGTAACCAGCCTCTTTATGTGTGCTAAAAGAAATGCTCTGCTGCAGGCCTGATCTTTCTTTACGCCAGCATAATAAGCCGTATCTTAAAACGGCTAATTCAGATGCTATGACCTTTACCCCTAAAGAGTCGCCCAACGCATCGCCCATAGCCGACCGTAAATTATAAATAGGATCGGCCATAACAGCCTGATGAATCTTGTAAAAAGTCATGAGCTTTTTTATTTTGGTAATGGCATAAATCAGAAAAAGCAATTCAGCCAGTGCCGTCAGTTTTCGTACCTGCAAAATATACTGTTGTTGATGTGCGGGTAGCACCAGGTAAGCTATAACCGAACATATGCTGATAACGATAAGCAGATTTTTTACCGGTTTTTTAAATGGCCTTATAACGATAAAATAATAGAACACCGGGAAAGTAATGATAAAATCGGCGAGCAAACCATCGGCTACTTTATCTTTAATGGTTGAAGGAACAGTATGGAGAATAAGCAGCCCGCCGGTAAAAATGAGCAAAGCAATTGCCGTGATCAGCATGATATTTCGGTTTACTTTTGCAGGATTCGTCATTATCATCAGAAATTTTCTAAATATAAACATTTTCGCTTCTCAGAGTCTTTTGAAAGGACCCCTGAGGTAGCAAAGGAGCTGGGCCCCGTGCGATTCCTTCCGGAGGAGAGGTGGTAAGGATTCAATGGACGTTGCAAACCTGTATCGCTCGTATAAATCCCTCCCTGCCATTACGGCGCAATCCACCGCAGCCCTCCCTTGGGGCTACTGTGTGAACACATCTTTTTCGATGAATTAACAATTAAAAAACTGCTCCGGAGGAGCAAAATGTCAGCAATAATAAAAGTTAACCTCTTTTAGTGCTGTAGGTACTCCACTAACCTGGTTCAAGTCTCTTGATGCGTCATTATTTGACCTGCAAAGTTAAAAAGTGACGTACCTACGGCACGTAAAAATTTCTTTTGATCCTTCTTCTACCGACATTCAGCCCCTACAGGGCATATTAAAAGATGTGTCCACACAGTAGCCGTGGGGAGGGGTTTTTAAGACTTACGAAGTTTTTGAAACTTCGTAAGTCTGATGATCAATATGTCTGCGAGCGACAGCCACCTACTTCGCTGCAAACAAGGTCCATGGATAAGCTTTCATATCCCGCTTTTAGCGCAAGTCTTGTGTGGTTGCCTATGGAGGGCTGACTTGTGCTCTGCTGAGGTCACAAGTCAGCCTTTATACACACACAACTCCACAACACAAGACTTGCGCCAATAGAGGGAGGGGTTTTTAAGACTTACGAAGTTTTTGAAACTTCGTAAGTCTGATGATCAATATGTCTGCGAGCGACAGCCACCTACTTCGCTGCAAACAAGGTCCATGGATAAGCTTTCATATCCCGTAGGTATTTGGCCTGGTAATTATACTCCGGGTGTTGCTTGAAGAAAGGGGCAGCCAGGAAATCGGTTCCGCCCGGATGACCCATGTGTGCCCATAGTTGCATTTTATCGGCCAGAGCGGTTGTGGTCACCTTGCCTTGTACGGCACCCATCGGGAAGTAGGGGCCCTCGCTCCATTCGGGGCAGCCTTTAGGGTCCTGATCAATGTGCCCGTCGATAATGCAGCGGTTAAAGGCGTTTTTACCTTGCAGGGCGTCAAAGGTATCACCCTCAATCATTTTTCCGTTCTCAACATCCAGTTTGCCCTTATAATCCAGGCATACCAGTTTTTCCATGCGGAGCTTGCGGGCATTGGGCGAGGTGGTTTTATCGTTCACATCAAAAGTAGTTTCTGTTTTAATCAGCGCCGGATCACTCGGGAAGTTTGAGCCGATCATGGCCGTATCTTTTGACCGCCATACTTTTACGGTTTTTAATCCGAGCTCCAGTTTGGCTACCTCGTTAGTTTTGGTATCGCCAATGAGCCAGTCGTTGGCATAGCCGCCATTATTATCCGCACTCATGATCCTGATCACATCATCTATATTCTTACTGTATTGTGATGCTTTACGGGCGCGCACAAATTCAGGGGTACGGGTAGTATCGAAA
The DNA here is from genome assembly GCF_048565145.1 of Mucilaginibacter sp. NFX135. NCBI lineage: Bacteria > Pseudomonadati > Bacteroidota > Sphingobacteriia > Sphingobacteriales > Sphingobacteriaceae > Mucilaginibacter > Mucilaginibacter sp. NFX135. The sequence continues at coordinate 5,397,410 of NZ_CP183412.1, read as the reverse complement.
CCTTTAAAACCGGTAATGGTGGTTTCGGTAATGAGTATACCATTACTGGTGACCACAAAATCGTCGCCGCTGTGGATAAAGCCCGGCGCGCAGTCCATTAATATATGGTTGCCTTTTTGGGGCACTACATCGGCTATCACATTCCAGCGTTCACCTATAATATAGTCTGTCCAGTTATTATGACCAATTACTATCTTACCGTCCTTAGTATAACGACCGGTAGCTATAAATGCGCTGCAATTGCCGGGGGCTTTGTTATCGCCGCTGCCGGGTTTTATCTTATTCATAAGGCCTGGCACATAATATTGGGCCAGCTCAATGTTGGCATTAAGGGCGGTGATGTCCAATGTATCATATTTAAGGCCGTGAGCTTGCAGGCCCTCGGCTATCCCGCGTATTTCGTCCTGGTATTCCTTATCTATCTTTTTCCATAAGAACCGGGCCGATGCGCTGCGGTAAAATGCCCAGTCTTTTTTACTGCTGTAGGGCAGGTAATAGGCCATCACTTTAAGCAGCGTGTCTATCTCCTTATATAATAGGTATCCATGCTGATAGCCCATATCTGCCGGCGAGCCTTCTATGTGCAGGTAAATCCAGCCGTTTTTATCGGCGCGGCTGGCCTTGCCCATACGGTCATGTGGTTTGGTTTCTGGTTTACAGCTAAAAAGCAGAGAGCAGATGAGTGCGATAGTAATGGTTGGGGTAGTGGCTTTCATGATCAGTAATAGTTTTAAAGAAAGCTCAATTTAATAAAAGAATGTTGAATTGCAGATAGTTAGGTGATCAAAAGTTTAATTCAGCCGGATATTAACCCAGATCAAATTAGAGCAGCGCATTTACAGTTAATATGAGCTTTATTGTTGGCTGTTGTAAAACCAGATTTTGAAAAATTTAAACCCGGGATTTACATTTCAGGAATCTTTAGCCATCATGTTTTTATCATTTCTGAGTAAACTCCAAAAATCATAATTTCGCGACACGTATTAAATACCTTAGGCGCCAGCTAAATACCCGTAAAGCTCTTGTTAAAAATGATTGTGGAAAAATATTAAAAAATAATTCACTAACTATTTGAGAGTTAATACAAAATTCCTATCTTTGCCGTCCCTTTAGGGGAAATAATATGCCTTGAACGAAGCCCTACTGCTTCGATGGGCACAAACAAATTAAAGAAATGTCAGGAATTATTGGTAAAAAAGTAGGAATGACCAGCATTTTCGACGAAACAGGGAAGAATATTCCCTGCACAGTAATCGAAGCTGGCCCTTGCGTGGTAACACAAGTTAGGTCTGTAGATACAGACGGGTATGCTGCTGTACAGCTGGCATATGGCGACAAAAAGGAAAAAAACACTTCTGCGCCTTTAAAAGGTCACTTCCAAAAAGCAGGTACTGCTCCAAAGCGTAAACTTGTTGAATTCAAAACTTTCGAAGACGAAAAAAACTTAGGTGACACTGTTACTGTAGAGATTTTCGCTGCGGGAGATTTTGTGGATGTGGTTGGTACCTCAAAAGGTAAAGGTTTTCAGGGTGTGGTAAAACGTCACGGTTTTGGTGGTGTGGGTATGCAAACTCACGGTCAGCACAATCGTTTACGTGCACCGGGTTCTTTGGGTGCGTCATCATGGCCATCTCGCGTATTTAAAGGTATGCGTATGGCTGGTCAAACCGGAAACGGCCGTGTTAAAGTTCAGAACTTACAAGTTGTGAAAGTTTATGCGGAGCAGAATCTGTTAGTTGTTAAAGGTTCCATCCCAGGAGCTAAGGGTTCATTCGTAATAGTTGATAAATAAGATGGAAGTTAACGTATTAAACGTATCAGGTAAAGAAACAGGTGCCAAGGTGCAGCTTCCTGAGTCGGTATTCGGCATTGAACCCAACGATCACGCGATCTATCTTGATGTAAAGCAGTATTTAGCTAACCAGCGTCAGGGTACACACAAAGCAAAACAGCGTAACGAAATTGCAGGTTCAACCCGCAAATTATATAAACAAAAAGGTACAGGTGGTGCCCGTGCAGGTAGCGTAAAATCTCCGTTGTTTAACGGTGGTGGCCGCGTTTTCGGTCCGCAACCACGCGATTACAGCTTCAAATTAAACAAGAAACTGAAATCACTGGCACGTAAATCAGCTTTATCATACAAAGCAAAAGATAACAACATTTTAGTATTGGAAGATTTTAGCTTCGATAGCATCAAAACTAAAAACTACCTTAAAATGGAGGCTGATCTGAATGTTACTAATGATAAAACATTATTGGTAATTGCAGCCGCTGATAATAACAATGTGTATTTATCAAGCAGAAACCTGAAAAAATCAAAAGTTATTTCGGTTGAGCAGTTGAACACTTATGATGTGTTGAACGCAGGCAAACTGTTATTAACTACAGGTGCTGTTAAAACTTTGGAGGAAGCATTAGCTTAAGTAATTATGGAAATTTTAAAGAAACCCCTACTTACTGAAAAAGTAACTCAATTAACCGAGAAACTTAACCGTTATGCTTTCAAAGTTGATCACAGAGCAAACAAAATTCAGATTAAAGGAGCCATTGAGGCAATGTATGGTGTAAACGTTACGGCGGTAAACACCATGAAATACGTCGGCAAACTTAAAACTCGCAACACTAAGGCAGGCGCCGTTTCAGGCCGTGCTGCAACTTATAAAAAAGCGATCATTACGTTGAAGGACGGTGAAACAATTGATTTTTACAGCAATATATAATTAAGACATGGCAGTAAAGAGATTTAAACCGGTTACACCGGGTACCCGCTTCCGAGTTGATGTATCTAACTCAGATATTACAACAAACGTTCCTGAAAAGTCGTTGGTTGTATCAGCCAACACCAGATCGGGCGGTCGTAACAACAGCGGTAAAATGACTATGCGCTACTTAGGTGGTGGTCATAAACAAGCATACAGGTTAATTGATTTCAAACGTAATAAGTTTGATATCCCGGCAAAAGTTGCCACTATTGAATATGATCCTAACCGTTCTGCACGTATAGCTCTGCTACACTTTGTAGATGGTGAGAAAAGATATATGATAGCTCCGGAAGGCTTAACAGTTGGTACAATAGTTGTATCTGGCGAGACTGCTACTCCAGAGGTTGGTAATACCATGCCTTTGAAAAACATCCCGTTAGGTTCTATCATCCACAACATTGAGTTAAACCCAGGCCAGGGTGGTGTTATTGCCCGCAGCGCCGGTACTTATGCTCAGCTTTCAGCACGCGATGGTAAATATGCTATCATCAAATTGCCTTCAGGCGAAACACGTATGATACTGTCAACTTGTTTGGCAACTATCGGTACCGTTTCAAATGGCGAAAAAGCAAACGCGGTGTTAGGTAAAGCAGGCCGTAACCGTTGGTTGGGCCGCAGACCAAGAGTTCGTGGTGTAGCCATGAACCCGGTAGATCACCCTATGGGTGGTGGTGAGGGTAGAGCCTCAGGTGGTCATCCACGTTCACGTAAAGGTTTATTAGCTAAAGGCTACAAAACCCGTGATAAGAAAAAAGGGTCGGATCGTTATATCATTGAAAGAAGGAAAAAATAATGGCACGTTCAATTAAAAAAGGACCGTATATTGATCATAACCTGGAAAGAAAAGTTCTTACCTTGAATGAATCAAGCAAAAAATCAGTTGTAAAAACATGGTCACGTCGTTCCATGATCTCTCCTGATTTCGTTGGTCATACATTCGCAGTACACAACGGTAATAAATTTATACCTGTGTATGTAACAGAAAACATGGTTGGTCACAAGTTGGGAGAATTTGCTCCAACCCGTACATTCCGCGGTCACGCAGAAAAGAAAAAATAACAGGCAATGGAAGCAACAACAAAAATCAAAAAGTCTGTATTGATCAGGCAACAAAAAGAAGCAGCAAAAGCCCAGGTTGGCGGTGCTTCGGTTGCTAAACTACAGGACTGTCCAACTTCACCACGCAAAATGCGTTTGGTGGTTGATCTTATCCGTGGCGAGAACGTTGAAAAAGCGTTGTACATATTAAAATATACTAACAAAGAAGCTGCTATTCGTGTAGAAAAACTTTTGTTATCAGCCATCAAAAACTGGGAAGCAAAAAACGAAGGCAAACGTGTTGAAGACAGCGCTTTATTTGTTAAAGAAGTTTCGGTAGGTGGCGGCCGTCAGCTAAAAAGGTTACGTCCTGCTCCGCAAGGAAGAGGCTACCGTATACGCAAACGCTCAAACCACGTAACCCTTATTGTGGATAGTAAAAATGATAATAATTAATTTGAAATGGGACAGAAAGCACATCCAATAGGTAACAGGTTAGGAATCATCAGAGGATGGGATTCTAATTGGTTCGGAGGCAACAACTACTCTGACAAATTAGTTGAAGACGAAAAGATCCGCAAATACCTTTCAGCTCGTATAGCTAAAGGTGGGGTATCCAAAGTGGTTATCGAACGCACATTAAAACGCATCACTGTAACTATTCACACTGCCCGTCCGGGTATTGTGATCGGTAAAGGTGGTCAGGAAGTTGACAAGATCAAAGAAGAGTTGAAAAAACTTACCAAAAAGGAAGTTCAGATCAACATATTTGAGATCAAACGTCCTGAGCTTGACGCGCAATTAGTTGCGGAAGGTATCGCGAAACAACTGGAAGCACGTATCTCTTTCCGCCGTGCCATGAAAACTACAATTGCTTCAACCATGAGAATGGGTGCAGAAGGAATCAAGATCATGACATCAGGCCGGTTAGGCGGTGCCGAGATGGCACGTAGCGAACAATACAAAGAAGGAAGAATTCCTTTGCACACTTTCCGTGCAGATATTGACTACGCACTGGCAGAAGCCTTAACTACTTATGGTAAAATAGGTGTTAAAGTATGGATCTGCAAAGGCGAAGTTTACGGAAAGCGTGACTTGTCTCCAAACATCGGCGGCACAAGCAGCAGCAGCGGTAAAGGTGGTCGTCCAGACGGTGCTCCGGCATTCGGCGGACGTGACAACCAACGCGGTGGCGAACGTGGCGGTGAGCGCAGAGGCGACAGGAAACCAGGTGGTGACCGCCGTGGTGGTGGAAACAACAACCGTGGTGGTGGTCAAGGTGGCAACCGTCCGGGTGGCCAAGGCGGCAATCGTCCGGGTGGTCCAGGAAAGAGATAATAATTAAAGTAGAGAAAGATATCGTAACGATATAAAAGCTTAAGAAAATGCTACAGCCAAAAAGAACGAAGTTCAGAAAGATGCAAAAAGGCAGGATGAAAGGTTTAGCCACCCGTGGTGCAGAACTTTCATTCGGATCTTTCGGTATAAAATCACTCGAAGCGGCCTGGATCACCAGCCGCCAGATCGAGGCTGCGCGTATCGCTGTAACACGTTTTATGAAACGTGAAGGCCAGGTATGGATCAGGATATTCCCTGACAAGCCTGTAACCAAAAAACCAGCAGAGGTACGTATGGGTAAAGGTAAAGGTGCTCCAGAATACTGGGTTGCGGTAGTGCGCCCCGGAAGGATCATTTTTGAAGCCGAAGGTGTACCATTGGACGTTGCTAAAGAGGCCTTACGCCTTGCAGCACAAAAACTTCCGGTACAAACCAGATTTATAGTACGTAGAGATTACGTAGAAGCATAAACGGAAAGTTAGTTGAAAAGTTGTAAAGTTTTCATGTTGTGATGTTAGATGCCGAACATTCACCCATCAAAAAAACAATACAGCGTTGAAACTGCGAACAACAACAAATAACAAAAGAAAATGAAGAACTCAGAAATTTTGGAGCTATCAACTGAAGAATTGGTTGCAAGAGTAGGAGAGGAGAGAACAAACCTTACCAAACTTAAATTTGCCCATGCAGTATCAGCTATTGAGAATCCAACACGTATAACAAAAGTACGCAAGGACATTGCTCGGTTAAATACTGAATTAACAAAGCGTAAAGCTGCGTCAACTTCTGAAAACAATTAATTAAGCGTTCAGAAAAATGGAAAGAAATTTAAGAAAAACACGTACCGGTTTGGTAGTTAGCAATAAAATGCAAAAATCAATCGTAGTAGCTGTTGAACGTAAAGTAAAACACCCTATCTACGGTAAATTCGTAAAGAAAACTACCAAATTCATGGCTCATGATGAGACAAATACCTGTGGTATTGGTGATACCGTATTGATTATGGAAACACGTCCGTTGAGCAAAAGCAAAAACTGGAGATTAGTTCAAATTATAGAAAGGGCTAAATAAGATGGTACAACAGGAATCAAGATTAAACGTAGCCGATAACAGCGGAGCTAAAGAAGTTTTAGTGATCCGTGTATTGGGCGGTACTGGTAAAAGGTACGCATCAATCGGCGATAAGATAGTAGTTACTGTAAAAAGCGCTTTACCATCAGGTAACGTGAAAAAAGGTACTGTATCAAAAGCCGTAGTAGTACGCACCAAAAAAGAGATCCGCAGAAAAGATGGTTCATACATCCGTTTCGACGATAACGCAGCTGTATTGTTAAATAACCAGGACGAGCCGAGAGGTACCCGTATCTTTGGCCCTGTTGCAAGGGAACTGCGTGAGAAACAATTTATGAAAATTGTATCATTAGCACCGGAGGTATTGTAACATGGAAAAGAAAAAACACGAGCAACCAGCTAAATTAAAGATCCGTAAGGGCGACCTGGTTAAAGTTATAGCCGGTGATTCAAAAGGAACACAAGGCAAAATTGTTGAGGTTTTGTTAGACAAAGGCAGGGCTATTGTTGAAGGTGCCAATATGGTATCAAAACATACCAAACCTAATGCTGCTAATCCAAACGGTGGTATTGTTAAACAAGAAGCTGCTATACATATTTCAAACCTAATGCTGGTTGATCCTAAAACAGGTAACCCAACCCGTGTTGGCCGTAAGAAAAACGATGCCGGCAAATTAGTAAGGGTAGCAAAAAAATCAGGGGAGGAAATTAAGTAATGACTTACATACCAAGACTCAAAACAAAATACAAAGAGGAGATCCGTACCGCTCTGAAAGATAAATTTCAGTATAAAAGCGTAATGCAGGTTCCTAAACTGGAAAAAATTGCCATTAACCAGGGTGTTGGCGCTGCCACAACCGACAAGAAATTGATCGAAAACACCATCACTGAGTTAACTACCATTACCGGTCAGCAGGCAGTTGCTTCAAAATCTAAAAAAGATATCTCAAACTTTAAATTGCGTAAAAATATGCCGGTTGGCGTACGTGTTACCCTGCGTGACAACACAATGTATGAGTTTTTGGATCGTTTAATCGCTGTTGCCCTGCCACGTATCCGTGACTTTAAAGGTATCAACGACAAAGGTTTTGACGGAAGAGGTAACTATACATTAGGTATTACAGAGCAAATTATATTCCCTGAGATAAATATTGACAAAATCAATAAAATTCAAGGTATGGATATTACCTTTGTAACCTCCGCAACAAACGATGTTGAAGCATTGGAGTTGTTGAAACAATTTGGATTACCATTTAAAAATCAAAATAACAATGGCTAAAGAAGGTGTAAAAGCACGTGAATTAAAACGCGCTAAATTGGTTGCTAAATACGCAGAGAAAAGAGCAGCCCTTAAAGAGGCCGGCGATTATGCAGCCTTAGATAAATTGCCTAAAGCTTCATCTCCGGTAAAATTACACAACCGTTGTAAATTAACCGGCCGCCCTCGTGGTTATATGCGTCAGTTTGGCATTTCACGTGTAACATTCCGTGATATGGCATTAGCTGGTAAAATACCGGGAGTAAAGAAAGCAAGCTGGTAATATTAAGCTTAAAGCTTAAGGCATAAAGCGTAAGGCTCATGAAGCTTTAGGCTTTGTGCTTTTAGCATTAAGCACAAAAAATGAATTTAACCGATGGAAGGTCGCCCGGGATGTTACCGGAAGGAAACCACTATCATAACACAATAAAATGAATACAGATCCAATCGCAGATTATCTTACAAGAGTAAGGAATGCTATTAAAGCCAACCATAGGGTTGTTGAAATTCCTGCATCAAATCTGAAAAAGGAAATCACGAAAGTGCTTTTCGACAAAGGTTACATTGCCAATTACAAGTTTGAGGAAGTTGGTCCGCAAGGCAGCATTAAAGTTGCTTTAAAATACCACCCGATAACTAAAATTTCTGCTATCCGCAGCATTCAGCGCATCAGTAAACCAGGTTTGAGGAAATACGCAGGTACCGATAACCTGCCAAGAGTATTAAATGGTTTAGGAATCGCTATCCTGTCAACTTCAAAAGGTGTAATGACCGATAAAGAAGCTCGTCAGCAAAATGTAGGTGGCGAAGTATTATGCTACGTTTATTAATAGGAGAAATTAAGCAATGTCAAGAGTAGGAAAAGCACCGATAGCACTACCTCAGGGAGTTGCCGTTACCGTATCAGCAGAGAATGTTGTTACTGTAAAAGGCCCTAAAGGTGAGTTGCAGCAAGCGGTTGATAGCGATATCACCATTGCACAGGAAGACGGCCAATTGTTAGTTCAACGCCCGTCTGAACAAAAACGTCATAAAGCATTACATGGTTTATACCGTGCGCTTTTAAATAACATGGTAGTAGGTGTAACCACTGGTTACAAAGTGGAGCAGGAATTAGTAGGTGTAGGTTACCGTGCTACCAATACAGGTAATACTTTAGATCTGGTGTTGGGTTACTCTCACCACTATGTATTTGAATTACCAAAAGAAATTAAAGTTACAACCACTGCTGAGAAGGGTAAAAACCCTACCATCATCCTGGAATCTATCGACAAACAACTGATCGGTCAGGTAGCGGCAAAAATACGCTCGTTACGTGCACCAGAACCATACAAAGGTAAAGGTATCAAGTTTGTTGGCGAAGTATTGAGAAGAAAAGCAGGTAAATCAGCATCTAAAAAATAATCGTCATGGGAGCTAAATTATCAAGAAGAGACAGGATTAAAAAAGGCATCAGAAAACGCCTTTCAGGATCAACAGAGCGTCCTCGCCTGTCAGTTTACAGAAGTAATAAAGGAATTTACGCGCAGATCATTGACGATTTAACCGGTAAAACTATCGTATCGGCTTCATCTTTATCAAAAGATTTTGCAGCCAATGGCACTAAATCAGATCAATCAGTAGCCGTAGGCAAACTGGTAGCTCAAAAAGCTATTGCAGCAGGTATTAAAGATGTGGTTTTCGACAGGAACGGTTATTTGTACCATGGTCGTGTTAAATCACTGGCCGAAGGTGCACGTGAAGGTGGTTTAAACTTTTAATCGAAAAGAGAAATGTCAACAATCAACATAAAAAGAGTAAAAACAAGCGAGATCGAATTAAAAGACCGCTTGGTAAGCATACAACGCGTTGCCAAAGTAACCAAAGGTGGCCGTACATTCAGTTTCTCTGCCATTGTGGTAGTAGGTGACGAGAACGGTGTTGTAGGTTACGGCTTAGGTAAAGCCAAAGAGGTTACCGAAGCTATTGCAAAAGGCATTGATGATGCTAAAAAGAACCTGGTAAAAGTTCCTATCTTAAACGGAACTATACCTCACGAGCAAATTGGTAAATTTTCTGGCGGTTTTGTTTTCATTAAACCAGCAGCAAATGGTACCGGTGTTATTGCGGGTGGTGCGATGCGTGCCGTATTAGAGTCGGCAGGTATTCACAACGTACTGGCAAAATCAAAAGGTTCATCAAATCCGCACAACGTGGTAAAAGCAACTGTATCGGCATTAGCGCAATTACGCGACGCGCATACTGTAGCTCAGCAACGTGGCGTTAGTTTAGGTAAAGTATTTAACGGATAATCAGTCATGGCCAAAATCAAAATAACTCAGATTAAGAGCGTGATCGACAGAAGTGAACGCCAAAAAAAGACAGTCGAAGCTTTAGGCTTACGTAAAATTAACCACAGTGTGGAAGTAGAGGCTACACCTGCTATCATTGGGATGGTTAGAAAAGTTAATCACCTGGTAGCGGTAGAAAACATTTAATATCATGAATTTAAGTAATCTAAAACCTGCAGAAGGTTCTACTAAAAATAGAAAAAGAATTGGCCGTGGTACAGGTTCTGGCCGTGGCGGCACGTCAACCCGTGGCCACAAAGGCGCCGGTTCACGTTCAGGTACCAGCACTAAGGTAGGCTTTGAAGGTGGTCAAATGCCTTTACAACGTCGTGTACCTAAGGTTGGTTTCAAAAACCCTAACCGTGTTGAATACACAGGTGTTAATTTGGATGTACTGCAAGGCTTAGTTGAGAAATTCTCGCTGGCGGCAGTTGATTTCGATACCCTGAAAGAACATGGTTTGGTTTCACGTAACGACCTGGTGAAGATCCTGGGCCGTGGCGAACTGAAAGCCAAATTGGAAGTTAAAGCACATGCATTTACTGCTACAGCTCAAAAAGCTATTGAAGCAGCTGGTGGTACCATAGTTAAGTTGTAAGTTTCAATGAAGAAATTTTTCACCACATTATCCAATATCTGGAAAATCGAAGATCTGAGAGTGCGTATTATTAACACACTCTTATTTCTTTTAATATATCGCGTAGGCTCATTCGTAGTGTTGCCTGGCGTGAACGGTGCGTCATTCGCAAACCAAAAAGCAGAAGGATTAGTAGGATTGTTGAATATGTTTGCAGGAGGCTCGTTTTCACGTGCCTCTATTTTCGCGTTAGGCGTAATGCCTTACATTTCGGCGTCAATTGTGGTGCAACTGCTGGGTATTGCTGTGCCTTATTTTACCAAACTGCAAAAGGAAGGTGAAAGCGGGCGTAACAAGCTTAACCAGTGGACACGCTACCTAACCATCGGTATTACTGCTTTGCAGGCCATCGGTTATGTACGTTCACAAATTGGCCCTGATGCACGTTTAATCGGCGATCCGCTGTTTACCTTATTAACTACAGTAGTTTTAACCGCGGGTACATTATTTGTAATGTGGCTGGGCGAAAAAATTACAGATAAAGGTATCGGTAACGGTATATCGTTAATTATCATGGTGGGTATTATTGCCCAATTGCCTGGCGCATTTATAACAGAGTTTAGCTCACGTACCAGTGGTACAGGCGGCTTGGTAACTTTCATTGTTGAGATTGTTGCATTGATAGGTGTGGTAATGTTCACTATACTGATAGTACAGGGTACACGCAAAATCGCGGTACAATATGCTAAACGTATAGTAGGTAACAAGCAATATGGTGGTGTGCGCCAGTATATACCTTTAAAGGTAAATGCTGCCGGTGTAATGCCTATCATATTTGCCCAGGCCCTGATGTTCATTCCGCAAACTGTACAGCAGTTTTTCCCGAATGCTGCATCAAACGGTATCCTGATCGCATTGTCAAACTATAACTCATGGCAGCATAACCTGTTGTTTGGTATCCTGATCATCCTGTTCACTTATTTCTATACAGCTATTACGGTTAATCCTAACCAGATGGCTGATGATATGAAAAAGAACGGTGGCTTTATACCTGGCATTAAACCAGGCAAATCAACTGCCGATTTTATTGACGGTGTAATATCAAAAATAACTTTACCGGGATCAATATTCCTGGCTATTATAGCCATTATCCCGGCCATTGCCAGCTTGGTTGGCGTATCTCCAATTTTCGCAAGATTCTTTGGTGGTACTTCCCTGATCATCCTGGTGGGTGTAGTTTTGGATACCCTGCAACAAATAGAAAGTCACCTGTTGATGCGTCATTATGATGGTTTAATGAAAACCGGAAGAATTAAAGGTCGTACAGCAATGCCTGCTGCTGCCGGAACAACTCCGACGGCTATCTAATTTAAAGCATGTCAAAAATTCTTTACAAGTCTGCCGAAGAAATAGAGCTCATCAGAGAAAGCGCCTTACTGGTATCCCGCACACACGCGGAGGTTGCCAAAGTGATCGGACCTGGTGTTACAACTATTGAACTCGACAGACTTGCTGAAACCTTTATACGCGACAACGGCGGAGTCCCTACTTTTTTAAACTACGGCGGCTTTCCTTATTCACTTTGCATATCGCTGAATGATCAGGTAGTACATGGTTTCCCCGGAAACTATACCCTGCAGGAAGGTGATCTGGTATCTGTTGACTGTGGAGCTACCTTAAATGGCTTTGTGGGAGATTCGGCTTATACCTTCGCTATTGGCGAGGTAAGCGATACTGTTAAGAAGCTCATGAGGGTAACCAAGGAGTGTCTTGACTTAGGAGTTGCGAAAGCGGTTGTTGGTATGCGCATAGGCGATATCGGTTATGCGATACAGGAACATGCAGAGAAGAACGGCTTTGGCGTAGTAAAGGAGCTTGTGGGGCATGGAGTTGGCGTTAAGCTGCACGAAAAACCTGAAGTGCCTAATTATGGTAAGCGCGGAGCGGGTATCAAACTGGAAGAAGGAATGGTGATTGCTATTGAGCCCATGATCAACGCTGGCCGTGCGGGTGTTAAGTTTTGGGACGACGGATGGACGGTTTCAACTGTCGATAAAAAGCCATCGGCCCATTATGAGCATACCGTAGCTATTGGTAAAGGTAAACCAGACATTTTATCAACGTTTGAGTATGTTGAAAATGTTTTGAAAGAAAAGAATAATAATTAAATAAATTTTTATTAATTTTGCATCCCGGTTTTAGGGCGGATAATTAAGTAATAATCAACAAAATATGGCTAAACAATCTTCGATTGAGCAAGACGGTACAATTAGGGAAGCATTGTCAAATGCAATGTTCAGGGTTGAACTGGAAAATGGTCATGAGATTATTGCACACATTTCCGGCAAAATGCGTATGCACTACATTAAAATTTTACCTGGCGACAGAGTGAAGCTTGAAATGAGCCCGTACGACTTAACAAAGGGTAGAATAACTTATAGATATAAATAAACAAAGAGATGAAAGTTAGAGCATCCATAAAAAAACGCAGCGCTGATTGCAAGATCATTCGCCGTAACGGGAAACTTTATGTTATTAACAAAAAGAACCCTAAATACAAACAGCGTCAGGGATAATTAAAAAACTGTGATAATTCGTACAACGGTGGCCCGCCGTTCGGTTATCATTTAAAAAACAAACAATAAATATGGCAAGGATTTCAGGTATAGATTTACCGAAAAACAAAAGAGGAGAAATCGGACTTACTTACATTTTCGGTATAGGCCGCTCAACAGCTCAAAAGATTTTGACTGAGGCTGGTATTGATTTTAATACAAAAGTACAAGACTGGACCGATGAGCAATTAGCCTCAATTCGTGGAATTATCAACGATCAGATCAAAGTGGAAGGTGCGCTACGTTCAGAAGTGCAGCTTAACATCAAACGTTTGATGGATATAGGTTGTTACCGTGGTACACGTCACCGTAAAGGTTTACCATTACGTGGTCAGCGTACTAAAAATAATTCACGTACCCGTAAAGGAAAACGTAAAACAGTTGCTAACAAGAAAAAAGCTACTAAATAATATTGAATAGTGATTGGAGAGCGATGAGTTTTGTCGCTTAACAATTCATTAGGATTACCTCATTTAACAATATAATTAATGGGTCCGGGTTATTCGATAACTCAGTAATTCATTAATTCAAAAATTAAAAAAATGGCTAAGAGCAAAAAAGTAACCAAAAAGCGCGTTGTAATTGTTGAGCCTGTAGGCGAAGCACACATCAATGCTACTTTTAACAATATCATCATCACCCTTACCAACAAAACCGGTCAGGCTGTATCATGGTCATCAGCAGGTAAAATGGGTTTTAAAGGTTCAAAAAAGAACACCCCTTATGCCGCTTCACAAGCAGCTGCCGATTGCGGTAAAGTAGCTTATGACCTGGGCCTACGTAAAGTTGAAGTATTTGTAAAAGGTCCGGGTGCAGGTCGCGAGTCGGCTATCCGTACTTTGCAAACTGCAGGTATTGAGGTTACAACTATCAAAGATATCACACCGCTTCCGCACAACGGTTGTCGTCCTTCAAAAAGAAGAAGAGTTTAATTAACAATTATTTTTAAAGCTAAGATTCGGCAGCTACAGGTTGCTTGATACTTTAAGAACACACAAAAATGGCTAGATATACAGGACCAAAATCCAAAATTGCACGTCGTTTCCGTGAGCCGATCTTCGGTCCGGATAAAGCGTTAGAACGTAAGAACTATCCACCGGGAATGCACGGTGCCTCAAAAAGAAGAGGAAAACAATCTGAGTATTCAACTCAGTTACAGGAGAAACAAAAAGTAAAATACACTTATGGTGTGTTAGAGCGTCAGTTCGAGAACTTGTTTCACCGCGCATCTGCTAAAGAGGGTATCACAGGCGAAAACCTGCTGAAATTCTTAGAAGCTCGTTTAGATAACGCTGTTTACCGTTTAGGTATTGCTCCAACACGTTCTGCAGCCCGTCAGTTAGTTAATCACAAACACATTAATGTTAATGGTGCTGTGGTAAACATCGCTTCATACGCTTTAAAAGCAGGTGATGTGATCTCTGTACGTGAAAAATCTAAATCATTAGAAGCAATCACTACATCAGTAGCCGGAAGAAGAATCAATAAATACAGCTGGTTAGAATGGGATGCTAACGCCTTAACAGGTAAATTCCTAAACTATCCTAACCGCGACGAGATACCTGAGAATATCAAAGAAAACCTAATCGTCGAGTTGTACTCTAAATAAGATATGAGATATTAGATGTGAGATTTGAGACTTGTTTTCAAATCTCATTTCTGGTTTCATACATATACAAAAGGAAATAAGTAAAAGAGGTTAGATGATAAGATTTCAGAAAGGGTGAGTGTAAGTCTCACATCTCAAATCTCACATCTCGCATCTATAATCAAGTAAACAATAAATAAAGGATATAAATGGCAATTTTAGCATTTCAAAAACCAGACAAGGTTATCATGCAGAAAGCAAATGATTTCGATGGTACGTTTGAGTTTCGTCCGTTAGAACCAGGCTTCGGTATAACCATTGGTAATGCTCTTCGTCGTATCTTACTTTCATCACTTGAAGGTTTTGCCATCACTTCTGTTCGTTTTTCAGGAGTTACGCATGAGTTTTCAACCATCAAAGGTGTTGTTGAAGACGTAACCGAGATCATTCTGAACCTGAAGCAAGTTCGTTTCAAAAAAACAGGCGAGTCTGGTGATACTGAAAAGGTATTCGTTATCATAAATGGCCAGGACGCTTTTAAAGCCGGAGATGTTACTAAATTCTCTAATAACTTTACTGTTTTAAATCCTGATCTGGTTATCTGTAACATGGACTCATCTGTAACGCTTGAAATTGAGCTTACTGTAGGTAAAGGCCGTGGTTATGTACCAAGCGAAGAAAATAAGAATCCGGATGCGAACGTTGGTGTAATAGCTATCGATTCCATCTTTACGCCTATTAAAAACGTAAAATATACTATTGAGAACTATCGTGTTGAGCAAAAAACCGACTATGAAAAATTAGTATTGGATATTGCTACCGATGGATCAATTCATCCGGAAGACGCTTTAAAAGAAGCAGCCAAAATTCTGATTCAGCACTTTATGCTGTTCAGCGATGAAAACATGATGTTGGAAGCACAGGCTAAAGAAGAAACTAAAGAAGTTGACGAAGAGATCCTGCATATGCGCAAGATCCTGAAAACTGAATTGGTTGATCTTGACCTTTCTGTACGCGCCCTGAACTGCCTAAAAGCTGCCGACATCCGCAGCCTGGCCGACTTGGTATCATACGATGTTGCTGATATGTTAAAATTCAGAAACTTTGGTAAAAAGTCATTAACTGAAATTCAGGACCTGGTTAAATCAAAAGGCTTATCTTTTGGTATGAACCTGTCTAAATTCAAGTTAGACGAAGAATAAGATTTGAGATGTTAGATATGAGATTTGAGACAAATTTCATATCTGACTTTTAAATATAATTAAAAGGTGTGGGCCAGGAGCAATCTCAAATCTCACATCTCAGTACTAAAATCTAATTAGCGAAGGCATAATTCCGAAGGCTTGATTTTATCGCCGGACGGTATGCACGTGAAATAATTTAATAATAATGAGACACGGAAACAAAAACAATCACTTAGGCCGTACTACCAGCCACCGCAAAGCGATGCTGGCTAACATGGCAACTTCGCTTATTTTACACAAGCGTATCACTACAACATTAGCAAAAGCAAAAGTTTTACGCGGTTATGTTGAGCCACTTTTAACAAAATCAAAAAACGATACTACACACTCTCGTCGTACAGTGTTTAGCTATTTACAAGACAAAGACGCGGTTACTATCCTGTTCCGCGAAATTGCTGAGAAAATTGCTACCCGCCCAGGCGGTTACACCCGTATTGTGAAGTTAGAGAACCGTTTAGGTGATAACGCTGAAATGGCAATCATCGAATTAGTAGACTACAACACCGTTTACGGTGCTGATACTGCAGCTGCAGCTAAAAAATCAACCCGTCGTCGTGGTGGTTCTGGTGCTAAAGCAAAAGCAGCGCCTGCTAAAGAAACTGCTCCTGTTGAAGAAGCAAAAGTTGTTGAAGAAGAAGTTAAAGCAGAAACACCGGTTGCTGAAGCTACTGAAACTCCGGCTGCTGAAGCTCCTGCAACACCAGAAGCAGAAGAAAACGCTGAAAAAGGAGAATAATTTCTCTTTTGAGATATTAAGAAAACGCCTTGCTCATTTGAGCAAGGCGTTTTTGTTTTAATCGATTTTATATACACCAGGTTTCTTTTTATGATAGCTTTGAAATGAACCTTAAAGCAATGAAAGTACAGTGTCCAAAATGTAAAAGCGATTTTGTAACAAGTTATACTAAGCGAAAGTATTTCATAAAATCGGTTGCATGCCTTTTGTTGATCTTATTTTGTTGGTTTTCTTTTAATTCAGTGCAAAAAGAAGAAGATGTTGACCGGGTTGTTCTTTTAGAACTGATGTGGAGTCCTTGCCTTGCGGTGGCCTCTTTAATATTGGGTGCCTACTATTTTATAAAAGGTTTTTCAACCAGGGAAACAAAATACAAATGCGAGTATTGTAAAAATAGATTTACAACTCCTTTAACCATTAATTAAACGTTTATCATTAACTTGCTTTAGATTAGGTAGGGAGTTATGTACCTTATGATAAAACCATAACCGAAAACTAAATTAAAGAGAGAAATGAAAACTAATTTTGGGAAAACCATTAGCAGAAAAGAAATGAAACAAATTAAAGGCGGTATCGGTATTGGATGCGGTATAGAAGGAAACAAAGCGAAGTTTTGGACAGAGGGGTGTTGCCATGGACTTTATACCTGTCCGGTTTCAACCCTTTGTGTAACTTCTTTGGATAACTGTTTAAATTAATAAAAACAAAGCAGTTTAATCATCATTACCCGCTTTGCGGGTAATGATGATTGCCTTATTAGATGTTAAAACCTGTTTAATAGCTCAAACTCCCTATACAATCCGGCCTTTCCTTCATTAGCGCAAATCTTGTGCAACTGTTTAGTGTGCTGATGACTTGTGCTTTTATACTAAGCATTGAAGTCACAAGTCAGCCATTACTCACAAACTGCAACACAAGACTTGCGCCAGAAGGGATTTTTACAATGTTAAAAATAAAAAGACTCGTGCTTGCCACGTTCTATTGTAACGGATTCAAAAGGATCGCCCATCATGCCACCATGTTCGCTTGATAATACCGGGCCAATGCTTTTGTGCCAAAGCTTCCATGTGGAACCATTTTGCTTATAGATCCATAGTTGCCTTTCAGTACCCAGTTCAACTTTTTTAGGTGTATCAAACACTACCACCAGTTCGGGGATACCATCTTTATCCAGATCGCCTTTGGTTTCCATCAATTTTTTAAAGCCGGTAGGTATAACAATATCAGCTATTTTTACTGGCATAGCCTTACTGATAGCTACAGTAAAAAATAGCATTAAAAAAGCAGAAAATAGTAGCTGGCGTATCATAGCTTATTTAGTTGCATAATAATTATGAATATAAACGTATTGTGCGACTATAGCTAAAGTATATTTTAAATGATTTGGGTTTTACTGTTTTGTTTATTAAGTAATTCCGATCGCGTTGTCCATGAGCGAAATCGAGAGATATTCGTGATTTTTTCTATAATCTGATAACCCATAAATCTGAAAACTCCGGTTCAGACAAAATTCTGGTTCGGGGAAATTTTCTGCCAACCTGTCACCAATGTCTATAGCATTTCTGACGCAATATTTGTCATCCTGACTATATATACTGCCAAATGGCTATTGGCACAAACGTTGATAAATAGCTGTAGTTAGTAAAATATTAAATCAAGTAAAACAATCATATGTCTAAAATAATTGGAATCGACTTAGGAACAACAAACTCCTGCGTAGCTGTAATGGAAGGTAATGAGCCTGTAGTTATTGCTAACAGTGAGGGAAAACGTACTACGCCGTCCGTAGTAGCTTTTATTGACAACGGCGAGCGTAAAGTTGGCGACCCTGCAAAACGTCAGGCCATCACTAACCCTACAAAAACCATTTCGTCAATTAAACGCTTTATGGGTAACCAGTTTAACGAAGTTACAAGTGAAGCAGCCCGCGTACCTTACAAGGTAGTAAAAGGTGATAACAACACCCCGCGTGTTGAAATTGGCGATCGTAAATACACTCCGCAAGAGATCTCGGCCATGATCCTTCAGAAAATGAAGAAAACAGCTGAAGACTTTTTGGGTACCGAAGTAACTGAAGCGGTTATTACCGTACCAGCTTACTTTAACGATGCTCAGCGTCAGGCTACTAAAGAAGCCGGTGAAATTGCAGGTTTAAAAGTACGTCGTATCATTAACGAACCTACTGCTGCTGCCTTAGCTTATGGCTTTGATAAAGCGCACAAGGATATGAAGATCGCGGTATTTGACTGCGGTGGTGGTACACATGACGTATCTATCCTGGAATTAGGCGATGGTGTATTCGAAGTAAAATCAACCGATGGTGATACGCACTTAGGTGGTGACGACTTTGACCAGGTAATTATTGACTGGTTAGCCGACGAATTTAAAAATGATGAAGGTATTGATCTGCGTAAAGATCCAATGGCTTTACAACGTTTAAAAGAATCAGCCGAGAAAGCTAAGATTGAGTTATCAAGCTCTGCACAAACAGAAATTAACTTGCCTTACATCACTGCTGTTGATGGTATGCCAAAGCACTTAGTTAAAACTTTAACCCGTGCTAAATTTGAGCAACTGGCAGACAGTCTGATCAAACGTACTATCGATCCATGTAAATCAGCTTTGAAAAACGCTGGCTTAAGCACATCAGATATCGACGAAGTTATTCTGGTAGGTGGTTCAACCCGTATCCCTGCTATACAGGAAGCTGTTGAAAAATTTTTTGGTAAAGCACCTTCAAAAGGTGTTAACCCAGATGAGGTTGTAGCTATCGGTGCTGCTATTCAAGGTGGTGTATTAACCGGTGAAGTGAAAGATGTGTTGCTGTTAGATGTTACCCCGCTTTCATTAGGTATCGAAACTATGGGTGGTGTAATGACCAAACTAATCGAGTCGAACACAACTATCCCAACCAAAAAGTCTGAAACATTCTCAACTGCGTCTGATAGCCAGCCATCTGTTGAGATCCACATATTACAGGGTGAGCGCCCAATGGCTGCGGGTAACCGTACTATAGGCCGTTTCCACCTGGATGGTATACCACCAGCACCTCGCGGTGTGCCTCAGATCGAAGTAACCTTTGATATTGACGCAAATGGTATATTACACGTATCTGCTAAGGATAAAGCAACAGGTAAAGAACAAAAGATCCGTATCGAAGCTTCTTCAGGTTTAACTGATGCCGAGATCAAAAAGATGAAGGACGAGGCTGAAGCTAACGCTGATGCCGATAAAAAAGCAAAAGAAGAAGTTGAAAAACTGAACGCTGCTGATGCCCTGATCTTCTCCACAGAAAAACAACTGAAAGAGTATGGTGACAAAATTTCAGCCGACAAAAAAGGTCCTATCGAAGCTGGTTTAACCAAGCTGAAAGAAGCCTATGCATCTAAGAACTTCGATGCTATCGAAGCTGCTCAAACCGAACTGAATGCTGCATGGGCAACTGCATCTGAAGAGATGTACAAAGCCTCTGCCGAAGCAGGTCAGCCAGGTGCCGAAGGCGCTCCAGGTGCAGGTCCGCAGGATCAAGGCGACAGCGTAACCGATGTTGACTTTGAAGAAGTAAAAGACGATACAAAATAATATAAGTGTTGTTGAATAATAAAAAGCCCGGTCAGGATTTTCCTGACCGGGCTTTTTTGTTAGGCTTTTAGCACAACAAAAGCATAATTATCTGAGATTATTAATGGCGTTTTTTGCTGTATCTTGTTTCAGCTTCATAATGCTTGTAAGGGTTGCAAAGCTGCTATCTTGAACTAATTCGGCGGTTCCGCCAGAAATTTTTCTTTGCTCATCTTCCGTCAGTTCTATTAACTGCAATTTTTCATTAATTGTTTGGTTTTTCATTTTGTTAAGTTTTAAAAGTTAAAAAATGCTTATCCTTTTCGAAGGCAAAATTAAAATAGTAAATTAAACGATAAGTATTGAAAAATTCTTTTAACACAAAACAAAAAATCCCGCACAATGGCGGGATTTAAATATAGAAAGAGGACTAAATTAATCCCAAAGTTTTGAAGGATAGGTGCCGTTATTTACCAGTTCCGAGATGCTTTTTTGTACAATAGGTTTATCTTCTTTATAAGTTACACCAAACCATTTGGAACCGGTTGGGATAACTTTGAATGAAGCCGTGCCGGATTTGATCAGCTGATCGGCAACCAGGGGGATAAAGAACTCTGATTTTGGGTTATTTTCATTCGCCGCTACAAATTCTTTGAACATGTTTTCGCTTTGCGCAAATACAGCCGGAGTAAAGCCCCAAAAATTCATAGATACGCGGGTATCGTTTGATAAGGCATGCTCGCCGGTAGCATCTTTATAAGCTACGCTGCCGTCTTCTTTAAAGTAAACCTCGGTGCGCTCGTTGATCTCCACCATATTACCTGCATCATCAACCTTACAAACACCGCGAGATACCGAACCATAGTCAGACAGGGTTCTGTCAATCTGGTAACCGATCAGCGAATAAGTGTCGTCAGCAACTTCGGTGGTTAAAAATTTGGCCATCTTTTCAAATGAGTCATAACCGTAAAAGTCATCCGCATTGATCACACAAAAAGGCTCGTTGATCTGATTACGTGCGGCAAGCACCGCGTGAGCAGTACCCCACGGTTTGGCGCGTTCAATGGTTTTATCAATACCAAAAGGCGTTAAATCAAAACTTTGAAAGACATAATCGGTTTCGATACGGCCCTTAAGCTTCGGTTCAAAAATAGCTTTAAAATTATCAGCAAATTCTTCGCGGATAATAAAACTAACTTTGCCAAAACCCGCTTTGATAGCATCGTAAATGGAATAGTCGATAATTGTTTCTCCGTTGGGGCCAAAGCCATCAACTTGTTTCATGCTGCCATAGCGGCTGGCCATTCCCGCGGCCAAAATAAGAAGTGTTGGTTTCATAGATAGATATTGGGGTATTTTGGAATAACCAAATGCTTTTGCATAAAATTTTATAATGAAATGAATCTATTACCTAAATTGTTTTAAAAAAACGCGTAATTATTTGATATATCTGAAATCCTGACCGGCTTTGATATTTAATAATGACTCGTAAATAAGGCGTATCACGTTGTCTACGTCTTCTTTATGGATCATTTCAACAGTAGTATGCATGTACCGTAATGGTAAAGAGATCAACGCCGATGGCACGCCATCATTTGAATAAGCAAAGGCGTCTGTATCCGTACCGGTTGAGCGCGATGATGCCTGGCGCTGAAAAGGTATATTAGCTTTTTGGGCTGTTTCGATAAGCAGTTTGTTCAAGTTGTTTTGAACCGCTGGCGCGTATGATACTACCGGACCTTTACCGCAAGCCAGATCGCCCTGGGTTATCTTATTGATCATCGGCGTTTGCGTATCATGCGTAACGTCGGTTACAATGGCCACGTTTGGCTTTATTTTGTGAGCGATCATTTCGGCGCCACGCAATCCAATTTCTTCCTGTACCGCATTCACGATATATAGTCCGAAAGGTAACTTTACTTTGTTCTCTTTTAACAAACGGGCAACCTCGGCTATCATAAAACCACCGGCACGGTTATCCAGCGCGCGGCCAACATAATAACGATCGTTCAGGATCATGAATTCATCCTCATAGGTAATTACACAACCTACATGGATGCCCAGCTTTTCTACTTCTTCTTTTGAAGTGCAACCGCAATCAAGGAAAATGTTTTTTAAAGTTGGCGCCTCTTCCTTATCGCCGCCTAAGCGGGTATGAATAGCCGGCCAGCCAAAAACCGCTTTTACCACACCATTATCGGTATGTATGTTCACCCTTTTTGAAGGGGCTATCTGGTGGTCTGAACCGCCGTTACGGATCACGTATATTAGGCCGTCATTGGTAATATAATTTACAAACCATGAGATCTCGTCGGCATGGGCCTCAATAACTACTTTATAGTCGGCCTTGGGGTTGATTACACCTACCGCGGTACCGTAATTATCTACATAATGGGTATCAATGTAAGGTTTCAGATAGTCGAGCCATAATTCCTGGCCTTTCCATTCAAAACCGGTAGGGGATGGGTTGTTTATATATTTTTCAAAAAATGAAAGAGAGGTTTCGTTTACAACAGGGGCATGCGTTGATGCATCTGATTTTTTTTTAGCCATATTTCTTTAGCAATCTATTAATGTGCAATAAGCAAATATAATAAAGTTGGTGTTAAAGCGATAAAATACCCTGTCATATTGGAAATAAAAGCACGTTTTTATTATTAATTTAATACTAATGTTACAGTATTAGCGTTTTTTTTTGAAAAGTGTAAAATTTATGCCACTTGATTAGTTAGTTGTGATTAACTGTATGGTTTACATATAAAGCCATATTAATATTCATTTCAAATTCATTGTAGTTTCGTAAATTTACATCATCTATAATTACCCGCGCTGTGAAACTGTTTAAGTTAATTTGTATATTATTTATCGCCGGACTAACATCATGCAATGTTGTGCAATATGCTACTGTACCGGTTAGTTATGCCCCAAAGCTGGTATTCAGAACGGATACCGCACGTATATTGGTTGTTAATAAACTTACTTTTGATTCAACCCGCATCAACAAGCGCAAGATCATAGCGCTTAAAGCTGCTGCCTATAGCGCGATAAAGGGGGCTGAAAAGGAATTGAAACTGTTACCGGGCGTTAAAGTTTCCAACCTTATTGATTCTGTAACATTTAGCGCTAATAAAGATTCTGTAAAACATTTGGCAGCCAAATACAAGGCTAATTATGTTTTAACGCTTGATAGCTTTAATGCAGGCCTTGTGCTGGACAATGTACAGTACGATGGCAATGCCCAGATAGCTTATTACAGCACCAAGGCCAATGTAGCTTTTACTTTATATGAAAGTAATGGGATCTTTTTTAAAAAGCTTAAGGGTGTAGCTACCGAACCGCAGGACGGCAGGTATGGATACTCTATTGATGGCGCTGCCCGAAACGCGGCGCTTGACGCATTGAAGGATTATTTACCTTATACCATTACCAATTACCGGCCGCTTTATAATCAGAATGACCTGCTGGCTTCATCTGTAAAACAAATATTGGCGGGCCGGTTTGATCTTGCCTTTAAAATACTTAACCCGCTTATTGATGGTGCCGATGCCAAATTAGCCAGCAGGGCCGCTTATAACCTGGCCGTAGTTTATGAGGCGCAGGGCGATATAGACGAGGCGCTTGCCCTGGCTAAACTATCCAATCAGAAACAGCAAAATAATTATGCCACTACGTTGATTGCCGCGTTGATCAAAGAGTAAGGTCTTTTTCGAGGATCTCGTAATCATAACCCTGGCGGGTAAACAGCTGCCCAGTATGCTGAAACCCCGCGTTGATGTAAAAGCTGATGGCGGTTACGCGGGCATTGCACCATAAGCGTTTCGCGCCGTTGGTGCGGGCAAAATCTGTAACGTATGCCAGCATTTGGGTACCGATGCCTTTGCCTTGCACCGATCCATCAACCGCGAACTTGCGGAACTGGTAATCATCACCTTTGGCAAAAAGGGATATTACACCTACCACATTATTGTCCAGAAAAGCGGCAAAATGCAGACCGTGATTATCCTCTTCCATTTCCATTTCATACAGCTTTTGCTCAGGATAAAGCACCTGCCGGCGTAAGCGCCAGGTGAGTTCAGGACGTATTTGTTCTATGTGGATCATAGATGCAAAAGTAATATTGATATTAATAGTACGGTTGATTTTGACGTAAGGTATCCAGTTTAATTTTCACAAACGTTTGTGTTGTATCCATAGCATTTTTGACATTGCCTCAATTCACCCTTCCCTCCAAAATCCGTATCTTTGCGGCAACATAAATAACCCATCTATGCTTAAAGGATTTTTTAATGTTCCGCCGCCGCAGAACGAGCCTGTTTTAAACTATGGCCCGCGCAGTTTGGAACGTGTAGCGCTTAAAGCCGCGTTAGAGGCTGCCCGTGCTCAACAATTGGATATACCTATGTACATCGGCGACAAAGAAGTACGTACGGGCACTAAGCTCGAGATCCGTCCGCCGCATGATCATAAACATTTACTGGCCACTTTTTCTGAAGGTGATGCCAGTCACGTAACCGCTGCTATTGATGCTGCCCTGGCTGCCAAGGCCGATTGGGAAAATTTACCCTGGGAGCAGCGCGCCGCCATATTTTTAAAAGCTGCCGAACTGATTGCCGGTCCGTACCGTGCCGAAATTAATGCGGCAACTATGCTGGGCCAGTCGAAAAACGCCTACCAAGCCGAGATCGACTCTGCCTGTGAACTGATCGATTTTCTGCGTTTTAACGTAGAA
The DNA here is from genome assembly GCF_048565145.1 of Mucilaginibacter sp. NFX135. Lineage (NCBI taxonomy): Bacteria > Pseudomonadati > Bacteroidota > Sphingobacteriia > Sphingobacteriales > Sphingobacteriaceae > Mucilaginibacter > Mucilaginibacter sp. NFX135. The sequence continues at coordinate 5,372,563 of NZ_CP183412.1, read as the reverse complement.
TACATGACCGAGATCTACAAACAACAACCGCCTGTATCGGGCAAAGGTGTTTGGAACCGTGTGGAACAACGCCCGCTGGAAGGTTTTGTGTTTGCTTTAACGCCATTTAACTTTACGGCCATCGCGGGTAACCTGCCTTCATCAGCAGCCATGATGGGTAATGTAGTGGTTTGGAAACCTGCCTATACCCAGATATATGCGGCCAACGTGATCATGAAGGTGTTTAAAGAAGCCGGTGTACCTGCCGGTGTTATTAATTTGATTTATGTTGATGGTCCGGTTGCAGGTGAGGTGATATTTAACCATCCCGATTTTGCCGGTATCCACTTTACCGGATCAACCAAAGTATTCCAGAATATCTGGCAAACTATTGGCACCAACATTCATAAATATAAAACCTACCCGCGTATTGTAGGCGAAACCGGTGGTAAGGATTTTGTGCTGGCCCATCCAAGTGCCAATGCCGATGTAGTAAGTACTGCCCTGGTTCGTGGTGCTTTTGAATATCAGGGACAAAAATGTTCTGCTGCTTCTCGTGCCTATATCCCGGCCTCGTTATGGCCTGCGGTAAAAGCCAATGTACAGCGCGATATCGCATCCTTTAAAATGGGTCCGGTGGAAAATTTTGAAAATTTTGTTAACGCCGTGATCACCGAAGTATCGTTTGATAAACTGGCTAAATACATTGATGAAGCTAAAGCCGATAAAAGTGTTGAAGTGGTTGCCGGTGGTAACTATGATAAAACCGTTGGCTGGTTTGTAGAACCAACCGTATTAAAAGTAGATGATCCGTACTATGTAACCATGTGCGAGGAGCTGTTTGGCCCCGTATTGACCATTTACGTGTACGAGGACGCCAAATTTGATGAGGTGCTTAACATTGTAGATAAAACATCTATCTACGCACTTACAGGCTCTATCATATCACAGGATAGATATGCTATTGCCGAGGCTACTTACCGTTTACGCAATGCTGCCGGTAATTTCTATATTAACGACAAACCTACAGGGGCCGTTGTTGGTCAGCAGCCATTTGGGGGCGCCCGAGGATCTGGTACAAACGACAAGGCAGGATCTATGATCAACCTGTTGCGCTGGGTATCGCCACGCACCATCAAAGAAACCTTTGATCCACCAAAGGATTACAGGTATCCGTTTTTAGAAAAAGAAGTTTAACCCCCAACCCCCTGAAGGGGGAGCTTTTGAATAGTATGATTAAATAATAAAGCCTTGGTTCTTTTGAGAACCAAGGCTTTATTATTTTAAATTATCTGCACATCTGAAATTTGCACATCTGCACATCAAAGAGCTCCCCTTTAGGGGGCTGGGGGGTTATTTAAACCTAAACACATCCTCCATATTATCGTTGTTATAGGTGCTCACGTTCATGTCGCCAATTTTGCCGGTACTCAGGCTGTAAACCCAGCCGTGTACGCCCAGTTCCTGCCCATTTTTCCAGGCATTTTGCACAATGGTGGTTTTGCATAGGTTATATACGTTCTCGATCACGTTAAACTCCACCAGGCGGTTGCCGCGTTCGGTATCATCAGTAATGGCATCAAGTTCTTCGGCATGCAGGCGGTATACATCTTTAATGTGGCGTAGCCAGTTATCAATAAGCCCAAAGGCTTTGTTGCTCATGGCGGCAAGCACACCACCGCAACCGTAATGGCCGGTTACAATTACATGTTTTACCTTCAATACATTCACTGCATAGTCAAGCACACTGAGCATATTCATATCAGAGTGAATAACCATATTGGCAATATTGCGGTGAACAAATATCTCGCCGGGTGCAGTATTGGTGATCTGGTTGGCGGGCACACGGCTGTCGGCGCAGCCTATCCACAATACAGGTGGATTTTGGCCGTTAGCCAGCTTGTTAAAAAAATCCGGATCGGAGTCTAACGCGTTTGTAATAAACTGTTTGTTACCTTCCAGCAAGCCTTCGTAGGTAATATGGCTGGTGTCATGAGTGTTTGTTTTTGCGCACATAGGTATAAATGTTGAGTGTAATGATCTAAACCGGTCTGCTTTTGTTGGTCCGGAATATCCGGCTTATTTTATGCAGTGCCACCGGCGAAAGATCGTAATATAAAATGGTAAGCAAAATTAGCGGAATGAAATAAAATATAGCAAAATCATACAAATTAAAAAAGAAGCCGCCCATGATGCCGCCAAAAAAGTAGAAGCCCAGTACGGTAAGTCGTACGTAGATCTTGTTACGGATGGTTTCGGTTTTGGCCGTATTGGGATGAAGCCATTCAGATACATCGCCGCCCAGATCGGTAAACAGACCGGTTAAGTGAGTGGATTTGATGAGCCCGCCCGATATGGTAGATACCAGGCTGTTTTGTAAACCCATGCAAAAAATAATCACCCCGATCACTACTTCGCGCTCGGTTTGGGTTTCGCGGTAAAAGTTATGCCCATAAATAGCAACGAACAACAGCAGTATGATCTCGATAACGATAGGGATGGAGTGCGCCCGGTAGCGGCTTTTATGCTCCAATGAGTGTACAATGAAGTTGGATAGAAAGGCCCCGGCGAAAAACATGAGCAGCCAGATAACAAATACCACAATTTCGCCCCAATTCTGTTCAACCACATGTTTGGCCAGGTTGGCCACATGCCCGGTGATATTAGAGGTAAAAGCCAGAAAAGCGATCATGCCCGCCACATTGGTTACACCCGATACAAAAGCGGTTGACGATGCCAGCAATAAATTCTGTTTTAAAGTACGTGTTTCTTTTGATTGCCTTAGCATAAAATATCCTTGCTTGGTGCTCAGGATAAAAATAGGATAAAAATAATGAGGATTGGGTATGAATTTATAGAAAGCCTTACGGAAAGAGTAAGAGATTGTGCGATTCCCCTCTTGAGAGGGGTGGAGGGGTGTGTTTATTACAACGAGAATAACACACCCCTGCTACCGCGCATTTCAACCCGCCCCCTCTCAAGAGGGGAGCTTTATCATCAATGTGAATTCTTATGCCCCAAAAAAGAACCCCGGCCATTTCCATGAACCGGGGCAAACCAAACATAAACCTCTCCCTTAGCAGGTAGCGGGGAGAATTCTTGAAGGCTTAAGGGCAGCAGCCTTTATGAATGTTGAGCAACAGCATCTGCGTTGTCGAACTCATACACATAACCCAGGTTATGCGGACTGCTGCTGGAGACTTTAAGATCCTTGATCAGGCCCGAGCTCAGATCAATCACCCAGCCATGAACTTCCAGATCGCTGCGTTCCATCCAGGCATTTTGTATAATGGTGGTTTTGCAAACATTATATACCTGCTCGCTTACGTTAAGTTCAACCAGGCGATTGGTACGTTCCTGCTGATCTTCGATGGCATCCAGTTCTTTGGCATGCAAGCGGTATACATCTTTAATATGTCGTAACCAGTTGTCAATAACACCAAACTGTTTGTTACTCATAGCGGCTGCAACACCACCACAGCCATAATGGCCGGCTACAATTACGTGTTTTACTTTAAGCACATTTACGGCATAGTCAAGCACGCTCAGCATATTCATATCAGAGTGTACTACTACGTTGGCAATGTTGCGGTGTACAAATACTTCACCGGGCCTGGTGCCTGTTACTTCATTGGCAGGTACGCGGCTGTCGGCGCAGCCTATCCATAATACTTCCGGACTTTGGCCTTTGGCCAGTTTTTTAAAATAGTCTGAGTCTTCCTGTAGCTTCAGGTCAACCCATTGGCTGTTGCCGCGTATCAGGGCGTTATAACTGTCGTTGTTAACCAGGTGTAAATTATTATTTATTGAGGTCATGATTTTCTTAGTTAGGGTTATACATTAATTCTTTTAAAGGAGGTATATCATACTTCTCCTTTACTTCATGTAGTTGCACAACTATACCTTTAGTGTAGGCATTGTGCTTGTAATTGTGGATAATCTCGATCACATCCGGGTCTATAAACCTGGAGTTGGAACCATCGATGATCACATCTGTGCCTTTAGGTAAGCTGGTTAGCGTTATCTGTATGGCAGCTTTATTTAAAAAGGATACTTCCTCGGCGAGCTTTATCCTGATCACTTTTTTATCGCCATTACGATCGATTTGGTAAAAGTAGGGGTTGCGCAAATTGGTACGCAGGATATAAAATATACCGACCAGCATACCAATGCCCACACCTTTCAGCAGGTCTGTTAACACAACCGCCACTATAGTAACCACAAATGGTATAAACTGGCTCAGGCCTAAATGCCACATGTGCTTAAACAGGCTGATGCGGGTTAGTTTGTAACCAGTCATGAGGAGTATAGCTGCCAGGCACGATAGCGGGATGAGGTTGATAAGGAAGGGGATGCAAAGCAGTGATACCAGCAGGAGCAAACCATGGGTTATGCTGCTCATTTTGGTACGGGCACCTGCATTTACGTTAGCAGATGAACGTACAATTACGGCAGTCATGGGCAAGCCACCTAATAAGCCACTGGTGATGTTACCAATTCCCTGGGCAACCAGCTCGCGGTTGGTGGGTGAAATACGCTTTATCGGGTCAATCTTATCAACAGCTTCAAGACTAAGCAGGGTTTCTAAGCTGGCTACTACGGCTATGGTAAAAGCTGTTATCCAAACTTCTTTGTTGCCAATAGCGCTAAAGTTCGGCGATTTGAACAAACCAAAAAATTCGGCACTGCTGTTTACAATAGGTATGTGTACAAACTGCTTATCCAACAAGGCAAAACCGCTACCCGCAAATGCCGTGCTCAAACCAATACCGGCTAAAACAACCAGCAGCGGGGCTGGTATAATAGCCAGTTTCTTGAATTTGGGCCAGTAGATGAGCAGCGCTAACGAAACAACAGTAATAATAACAGCGCCATAATTGATACGGGCTACCGCTCGCAGTATACCTGAAAAAGTATTGTGCTCGTCGGTCTGACTAAAGCGTTCATCACCCTCAAAGTCGGCGTCATAGCCAACAGCATGTGGAAACTGCTTCATGATCAGGATAATACCTATGGCCGCAAGCATGCCCTCAATTACCGATGAGGGGAAATAATTGGCTATAGTACCTGCTTTTAATATCCCTAACAGCATCTGGAAAACACCGGCCAGCACAATGGCTAACAAAAAGGTTTCGTACGAGCCAAGTTTGGTTATGGCATTTAATACAATTACGGTTAAACCGGCAGCAGGACCGGCCACGCTCAATTGCGAACCACTTAATGTACCTACTACAATGCCACCAATAATACCCGTTAATACCCCGGCAAACAAAGGCGCGCCCGATGCCAGCGCTATGCCCAAACATAAAGGCAGCGCTACCAGGAATACAACGATACTCGACGGAATATCCTTCTTTAAGTTTTTGGGTAAGAAATATTTTTTCAGGTTGAGATTGCCCACAGCAAAGCCACCTTGCTTATCTTGCATAAGATCGATAATTTGAATGAAAGTATCGTCCCGGTATATGATCAGGATGATAAATCATCATCGTTAATAAATTATTTTGATAAAATTTTAAATGAATTGTAAAGCGTTAGCATCCGGATAGGGAAGTATCCGGTTAATCATTTAAACGTTGGGAGGGGGTGTGGGGACAATAGGATGATATACCTGTTTGTACAAATGATCTTCCTGGTTATGGAGTATATTAGTTTCTGCAACAAATGTAATATGAGCTACACTGTGCAGATAATATTCATCAAAGGCTTTTTTCTCCTTAAATGCATCCTTATCCGGATTTTCTTTTTCGGTTTTGGACTCCTGTTCAAGCTGCAATATAACTGCTCTCACGGTTTTGGTATCAAGATATAAAAACGCAGGCGCAAGTGATATGGCCATCTTTATCATAAAGACACCCATAAACATTACTACTATCAGCGTTTTGAAATTCCTGATCTTCATTACTACAAATATATAAAAATACAGCTGTTAAAACGTGGGGAATATAGTTTTAGTCTAATCTTACAATTTAATTACTATTAAATCTCATATAAACGGTGAAACTCTCATGTAATAATCTTCTCCACGGGCTACTGTGTGTACGCATCTTTTTGATAAACCCCCGGAGGGGTTTCATGTTGGTAGAAATAGAATCAAAAGAAGTTTACGTGCCATAGGTACGTCACTATTGAACTTTGCAGGTCAAATAATGGCGCATCAAGAAACTTGAACCAGGTTAGTGGAGTACCAACAGCACTAAAGAGGTTGAATTTTATTATTTCTACCGACATTTTGCTCCTCTGGAGCAGCTTTTTTTAACTATTAGTGCATTGAAAAGATGTGTACACACAGTAGCTCTTGAGAGAGGGCTGGGTGAGGCTTATTTTATCAATTTAATTACTATTTTTAACCTATTGGATCGTGAATCAAGATATTAGAATTAAGAGTCAGGACAATAATAAAATAGCTTCCATGTAGATAAGATTGCTTATCTGAAATGTTGGTATGAGTAGCTATTGTTTTTGTCTTAATTTTTGACTCTCACCTCTTGATTCTTTTTAATCAACCTGAATTGTGAATAAAAAGCTCGGATTATTAAGGGATAAGCGCCAAAAAGCGTTTGAAGGCGGCGGCGCGTTACGTATTGAAAGTCAGCATAAAAAAGGAAAGCTTACAGCCCGGGAGCGCCTGCATTTTTTGATGGATGAAGGCTCTTTCCAGGAGATCGGGATGTTGGTTGCACACCGCTCTACCGATTTTGGAATGGAGAAAGAAAAATATCCGGGCGACGGCGTAGTGACCGGCTACGGTACTATAAATGGGCGATTGGTTTATGTTTTTTCGCAGGATTTTACCGTTTTCGGCGGGTCATTGTCTGAAACACATGCCGAAAAGATTTGTAAGATCATGGATCTCGCTATCAAAAACGGGGCGCCGGTGATAGGACTTAATGATTCTGGTGGTGCGCGGATACAGGAAGGGGTAGTGTCCCTGGGTGGTTATGCCGATATCTTTTACCGCAATACTATGGCATCGGGTGTAATACCGCAAATATCGGCTATTATGGGTCCCTGTGCAGGTGGCGCTGTGTATTCGCCTGCTATAACCGACTTTATTTTGATGGTAGAGAATACCTCCTATATGTTTGTGACCGGGCCAAACGTGGTAAAAACGGTTACTCATGAGGTGGTGACCTCCGAAGAACTGGGCGGGGCAACTACTCATGCCACCAAATCGGGCGTTACCCACTTTGCCTGCGCCAATGAAATTGCCGCTATTCAAAATATAAAAGCTTTGCTAAGTTATATGCCGCAAAATTGTGAAGACAAGGCTCCGGCATTACCATACGAAACCAGCAACGAGCTTCGGCCCGAGCTGAACACCCTGCTGCCCGAAAATGCCTCTACACCTTATGATATCAGGGAGATCATTGATCATGTAATTGATCAGGGCTCATTCCTTGAAGTACATAAGGATTTTGCCGAAAATATTGTAGTGGGTTTTGCCAGGCTTGCCGGCAGAAGTATAGGCATTGTGGCTAATCAGCCGGCTTTTCTGGCCGGCGTGCTGGATATACACTCCTCTATTAAGGCGGCGCGCTTTGTTCGTTTTTGCGATAGCTTTAATATACCGTTGCTGGTATTTGAGGATGTGCCCGGGTTTTTACCAGGTACGGATCAGGAGTGGAACGCCATTATCACCAATGGTGCCAAATTGCTGTATGCTTTTTGCGAAGCCACCGTACCGCGTATCACCGTGATCACCCGTAAAGCCTACGGCGGCGCTTACGATGTAATGAACTCCAAACACATAGGCGCCGATATGAATTTTGCGTGGCCATCGGCAGAGATAGCTGTTATGGGCGCCAAGGGAGCCGCCGAAATTATTTTTAAACGGGAGATCAGTACTGCCGAAGATAAAGAGGCCAAATGGCGGGAGATGGAGCAACTATACTCAGATACCTTTGCCAACCCGTACCGGGCTGCTGAACGTGGGTTTATTGACGAAGTGATAGAACCTGCCGAAACCCGCTTTAAGCTGATACAGGCCTTTAAAATGCTGGAGAATAAGGTAGTAAACAACCCACGAAAAAAGCACGGGAATATGCCGTTGTAAGGATTTCGGAATTGGGATATTCGATTGAAGATTTTTTGAATTTTACTTGCCGATAAACTACCCGCGAAGTGAAAAAGACCTTGGGGATATAAGCGCCTGTAAGATATGCCCTGTTCAGTTGTCCTTATTTACCCTTAATTTGTCGTTTTTGCCCCTCATCGGGTTGGGTTAATGCCTGTATGTTTGTATCAGACATTTAAACAAATAAACATCTAATATTAAAACATTATGGCAACTCAAATTTTTGTAAACCTACCAGTTAAAGATCTTAACAAATCTATCGAATTTTTTACCAGTCTTGGTTATTCTTTCAATCCTCAGTTCACCAATGAGCAAGGGGCATCACTGGTTATCAGCGATAACATATTTTTTATGCTGCTAACCGAGCCTTTCTTTAAATCATTTATTAAAAAAGATATTGCTGATGCTACCAAAGTAGCCGAAACTATTAATTGTATTTCGTTGGATAGCCGGGAAGCTGTTGATGAGATGGTACGGAAGGCCGTAGCCGGCGGTGCAACAGTACCAAACGAGAAACAGGATTACGGCTGGATGTACGGTCACGGTTTCCAGGATCTTGACGGCCACTTATGGGAGTTTACCTATATGGATATGAGCGCTATTCCGCAGCAAATGTAATGTAAGATGTGCAGATTAACTTCGGTGAAGGCTTCGCCATTTCAAATGTGCAGCTGCAAAGAGGACCTCTACATTTCATAAACGCGTCATTGCGAGCGTAGCGTGGCAATCCCCTACTTACAGAGCGGCTCTGCTTATTGGGGATTGCCACGCTACGCTCGCAATGACGTGATAGGTGAGGAAGAGTTTTAACAAAAAAACACCATCCGGTTTCGGATGGTGTTTTTTTATGTTGTCCCACACCTTTCAGTGGGCCGGTCGTCTATCAAACTTTGATCTCAACTTCAACACCGCTTGGCAATTCAAGCTTCATCAGGGCATCTACAGTTTTTGAATTAGAGCTGTAAATGTCTAATAAGCGCTTGTATGAGCATAATTGAAATTGCTCACGTGCTTTTTTGTTTACGTGTGGTGAACGTAATACGGTGAAAATTTTCTTTTCGGTTGGTAACGGAAGTGGTCCGCTAACTACAGCGCCAGTTGGCTTTACTGTTTTTACGATCTTCTCGGCAGATTTATCTACCAGGTTGTAATCGTAAGATTTTAATTTGATCCTGATTCTTTGGCTCATGTTGTTTTTGATTTTAATTACCCTAAGAGCTATTTATTAGAGCAATTGTTGATTTATTGTATTAATGAATTATTGAATCAGTTTTTTGTGTTTTAATTCACTAAATCACTAATTCAATAATTCAAAATTAATTTACGCGTTTGCAGCAGCTTTTTTGCCTTTTGCTTTGGCTACTACTTCGTCCTGTACGTTACGTGGCGCTTCAGCATAGTGATCAAACTCCATGGTTGAAGTAGCACGGCCTGAAGTAATGGTACGTAACTGGGTTACATAACCAAACATTTCAGAAAGTGGTACAGTAGCTTTAATAACCTGTGCACCTGCACGTGAATCCATACCCAAAAGCTGGCCACGACGACGGTTCATGTCACCGATAACATCACCCATGTTTTCTTCAGGGGTTAATATCTCGATTTTCATGATCGGCTCCAGCAATACTGGTTTACATTTTGGCAATGCCTCACGGTAAGCCATTTTAGCAGCTAACTCAAATGATAAAGCATCTGAATCGACAGCGTGGAATGAACCATCAATTAAGCGAACTTTTAAACTGGTTAATGGATAGCCGGCTAATACACCGTTTACCATTGAAGCTTCGAAGCCTTTTTGAACAGATGGGATAAACTCACGAGGGATTGAACCACCGCTGATTTCGTTCACAAACTGTAAACCTTCTTTACCTTCGTCATTTGGAGAAAGGATAACCTGTATATCGGCAAATTTACCACGACCACCGGTTTGTTTCTTATATGTTTCGCGGTGTTGGATAGTACCTGTGATAGATTCTTTGTAAGCAACTTGCGGAGCACCCTGGTTAACCTCTACTTTAAACTCACGTTTTAAGCGGTCCATGATGATATCCAAGTGAAGCTCGCCCATACCTGAAATTACAGTTTGGCCGGTTTCTTCGTCAGAGTTTACACGGAAAGTTGGATCCTCTTCGGCTAATTTACCAAGGGCCATACCTAATTTATCTACGTCGGCCTGTGTTTTAGGCTCAATAGCTAAACCGATAACCGGCTCAGGGAAGTTCATTGACTCCAGAATGATCGGGTGTTTCTCGTCACAAAGAGTATCGCCAGTTTTGATATCCTTAAAGCCTACTACCGCGGCAATATCACCTGCACCTACGTTAGGGATAGGGTTTTGCTTGTTAGCGTGCATTTGGAATATACGGCTGATACGCTCTTTGTTGTCAGAACGCATGTTATGTACATATGAACCGGCTTCCAGGTTACCAGAGTAAACACGGATAAAGCACAAACGACCTACGAATGGGTCAGTCGCGATTTTAAATGCTAAAGCCGCAAATGGCTCTTTAACATCTGGTTTACGTAATACTTCTTCGCCAGTATCAGGGTTTGTACCGATGATACCTTCAACGTCCATTGGTGAAGGCAATAATTCCATCACGTAATCAAGCATGGTTTGTACACCTTTGTTTTTGAAAGATGAACCGCAAACCATAGGAACAATCTTCGCATCTAAAACCGCTTTACGTAAAGCGTCAAGCACTTCGCGTTCAGTAATGGTTTCAGGAGCGTCAAAGAATTTTTCCATCAGGCTTTCGTCATACTCAGCTACTGATTCCAATAATTTCTCTCTCCACTCGGTTGCTTCCTCGATCATATCCTCCGGAATAGGCACTTCAGTAAAGGTCATACCTTTATCATGCTCATTCCAAACAATACCTCTCCAGTTAATTAAGTCAACCACACCTTTAAAATGCTCTTCAGCACCAATAGGTAATTGCAATGGAACGGCGTTGCTGCCTAACATGCTTTTAACCTGTTTAACAACGTTTAAGAAGTCGGCACCAGAACGGTCCATCTTATTAACGAAACCGATACGGGCAACGTTATAGTTGTTAGCAAGCCTCCAGTTAGTTTCAGATTGTGGCTCAACACCATCAACCGCGCTAAAAAGGAAAACCAAACCATCTAATACACGCAGGGAGCGGTTTACCTCAACGGTAAAATCCACGTGTCCCGGAGTATCAATGATGTTCATGTGATAGTTGTGGCCCCTGTATTTCCAGTTTACAGTTGTAGCTGCAGAAGTGATAGTGATACCACGTTCCTGCTCCTGTGCCATCCAGTCCATAGTTGCGGCACCTTCGTGCACTTCACCAATTTTGTGGCTAACACCGGCGTAATAAAGGATACGTTCGGTTGTGGTGGTTTTACCGGCATCAATGTGGGCGGCAATACCTATGTTTCTTGTATATCTTAGATCTCTTGACATGTTAATTATTGAGTTATTGAATTAGTGAATTAGTGAGTGAAAATTACTTTTTAAGATTTCAAATCACTGATTCTGTTATTCAGTAAATTTTGTTTAAGGAATTGCGAATTTGTGAATTACCGATTAGCATAATGTTACGTAATCAATAATTCACTAATTCACTAATTCAATAATTAAAACCTAAAGTGTGAGAACGCTTTGTTGGCTTCAGCCATTTTATGCGTATCTTCTTTTTTCTTCACTGCTGCACCTTCACCTTTAGCTGCTGAGATGATCTCGCCGGCTAATTTCTCCATCATGGTTTTTTCACCACGACGACGGGCATAGCTGATCAACCATTTCATACCCAAAGCTATTTTACGCTCCGGACGAACCTCTGTAGGTACCTGGAAGTTAGCACCACCTACACGGCGGCTTTTTACTTCAACAGCAGGCATTACATTGTTTAAAGCCTTTTTCCAGGTCTCTAAACCATTTTCGCTGGTTTTTTTCTCAACAATATCAACTGCGTTGTAGAATATAGAGTACGCGGTAGATTTTTTACCATCATACATCATGTTATTTACAAACCTTGTTACCAGGGTATCATTGAACCTTGGATCAGGAAGGATAATTCTCTTTTTTGGTTTTGACTTTCTCATTGCTATCTATCCTCCTTAATTATTTCTTTTTACCTTTTGCAGGGGCTGCAGCAGCTTGTCCTGGTTTAGGGCGTTTAGTACCATATTTAGAACGACGTTGGTTACGACCGGCTACACCTGATGTATCTAACGCGCCACGGATGATGTGGTAACGTACACCTGGTAAATCCTTAACACGACCACCGCGGATCAACACGATGGAGTGCTCCTGTAAGTTGTGACCTTCACCAGGGATGTAAGCATTTACTTCTTTTCCATTGGTTAAGCGCACACGGGCAACTTTACGCATTGCTGAGTTTGGTTTCTTAGGGGTAGTGGTATACACACGGGTGCATACGCCTCTTCGCTGTGGACAGCTGTCCAACGCTGGTGACTTACTCTTGTCAACCAGAGCTACTCTACCTTTTCTAACTAATTGCTGAATAGTAGGCATTTTTCCTTTTTTGTATTTACAGTTTTATCCTTATTTTAAGGACTGCAAAAGTACGGACTTATTTTTTGATTTTCAAGTGGTTGCGCAAAAAAGTTTTTGTAATGGGTTGATACCCCAATTTATAGGCGGGTTTTATGGAGGGATAGAAGGCTAAATTATTTACTACCAGTGTGCTGTGGTAAGTGAATAGGAATCATTAAAATATTGCCCTGACTATTAAAAAGACTATTGTTTTCTTTGATCAGCTCATCATAATTAAGGGCTGGTTTTTTCAGGTCGCGCTTATAAAATCCCTGCATCCGGTTGGAGCTATAATACAAGGTTTTTCCATCAGCCGAAACATAAGGTGATGAATTACCATCGCCATTATTAACCGCGGGCCCTAACTTTTGCGCCTGTCCCCAATTGTTGTTTTGTTTAAAACTGATGTAGATATCGTTACCACTTAAAAAAACAAGATAGCTTTCATCTGGGGCGATAAAAGGGTCTTGTATCTCGCTCACGCCGGGGATAATAAGCTGCCGGGGTTTATCATAATGACTGCCCAGCCATGCGGCGTAAAAACTTTGCATACCAGTAAGCCCTTTACGGCGCGAGCAGTAAAAAAGTGTACCTTTTGCACTTACCGATGGCGCATAATTGCTGATGCCGGTTAAGTTAATAACTGAATCGAGTTGTTGTGGTGTATCCCAGGCATCACCCGGGAGATGATCAGTATACCAGATATGCTCGGCTTGCAGTGATTTATCCTGAGGCTTACCTTTTGGCGGACGGTTAGAAATAAAAAAGATCTTTTTCCCGTCGGGTGTTACAAACGGATCGGTATCCCTGAACTTACCCGAAAATGAGGCAACCTTTGGTTTCATCCATTGCCCGTTCTGCCGTTTTGAAAAAACAATGGTCCAGTAAATGCTTCCCTGGCTCGAGTAAACAGTCTGCCCATCGGGTGTAAAAGATGTTGACCATTCAGAATAAGGTGTGGATATCACCCCTGGCGCAAAAACCTGGGGCATGATGCCTGTATCTATGATGCTGGTTTGCCCATAACCGAAAGAGCATAGAGTACACAAAGCAATCAGGAGCAGATTGCGGGTGATATGGGTTAGAAGGAAAGTGCCGGCAATAGAGACGCCTTTAACAGGTAAAATTCCTTTCATAAAAAATAGCTTGTTATTATAAAGCTTGCTATTAGTTTTTTATAAAAGAATCTTTTTCAATACATGGGTAGTTGTTTTTAATAGAGAGGGTTTATTATTCAATAACCTGCGATATCGACCTGAAATCACTTCTCAAATTGATCGTTCAGTACTACCTTATCCCGATTGCCAAGTTTTACATCCTTTATTTCGCCTGAACCTTCAAAAGCTATACAGATACCCGCTATCTGGGTGATGGTTTGCGTAATGGGTTTTGTAAAGATGAGCTTGCTGTTTAAATACACGCTTAATTTCATATCCCTTACCTCGCATTTGAGTTTTTGAAAATTGCTGAAATCGCAGCCAAAAGCACTCAGGTCATGGTCTTTGCCCGATATCCAGTCAGACGAGGTATATATATTAAGGTCCGAAATACAGCCTTTATCGGCCAGGGGGATAATGATGGCATTCTGTTTACCTAAAATATACAGGATCATTTTCCGGCAGGATGATTCATCCATTCCCGAGGTATTACGTAGCGTGGTCTCGAATGTAAAATCACCGCCATCCAGGCCGCCGAACTCACGTACATTATAAAAACTGAGCCATTGGCCATTAAATACCGGCGATGATAATTTTAAGGCCAGTGTTTTACTATCGAGGCCCATAGCCCCGGATCGATGAATGTCCTTATCATCCAGGTAAACCGGATTATTATTTCTGCCGATGATGCCTGTCCATCCGCGCGTTTTAATAAATACCGAATTCTCTTTTTTTACCTGGCCGTTGGCAATCAGTTTTGCTGTAAAATAGCCCGGATAATAATAGATAGAGGTATGCTGCCGGCCGCTGGTAGCCAGTCTTTCTACCCGCGATGGATCCCAGGTTTGCTGCAGGGTTACGCTATCAATGTTTAGGGCCGATGCGTCATAATCAAACACTACAGAATTGGGCAGACCATCGGTCACTTTCCGGCTCGAGAATTTAACCGGGCCGTTGAGGTTGGGTTTTACAACTTTTGGCGGAGCTAAATTGCGGGCGGCCAATATGCCTAATACCACAACAACCAATGCCATGCCCATTGCCACAATAATATAGCCTTTTTGTTTAATGCCTGTTTGCGATACCGGCGGGGTGCAGATCTTTTTTTCGGCTGTTATATTTTTTTTATAGATGCGCCAATCTTCAGCTCCGGCAAAGCGCGCCATGGTATTTAATGTAGCTATGGTGGGCGAGTTGTTGTATTTAACCCGTCCCCAAATGCGTTTAAGCGTGGTGATGCTCAATAGTGTGCCGGTTTTCTGAAATATAAGCTCGCCCAGTTTTTCAAAATCATGATCGTTCCATGACGAGCTTTCGCCCCAATCCAGCGATCTCTCGACCGTTTTGCACCAGGTATTGATATATGGGGCCTCTTCCTGCATGGTTTATGACCGTGAACGTGATTGAATGTACTTGAATATGGGTTTACGCCGATACAATTTCACCTTTAGCTAAAATATTCATAAAGACGAAAAATAAACTTAACCAACACAAAATTAAACCATTAATTACAAGTATGCTATGCCTACTCCTGCTTACTACCGCGGGTACGGCTCAGGTCAAAACAGGCAAGGGCAAAGCCATATCCATTCCCTTTGAAGCAAGCCGTTGGGATACTACTAAACAGCACGCGGAATTTTTAACCTACAAAAATGTAAAAGCTATGAAAATAGTGCGGGGTAAAAACGGTAGCAACCAGGTGATATTAAAAGATTTTAGTTTTACCAATGGTACTATTGAATTTGATACGCAGCCTGTTGATGGCAGCCGACCGTCGTTCATGAGCGTATATTTTAGGCAGCAAAGCCCCGGCGAAAGCGAAATTGTTTATTTGCGTACCCGGCCCGATGAAAGCCAGCAGCGTAATGATGGTATCCAGTACGCCCCAATACTACATGGCATCAATATGTGGGATACATATGGTCAGTTCCAGGCATCCGCACCTATCCGTAACGACGACTGGAACCATTTTAAATTGGTAATATCGGGCTTGCAGATGAAGGTGTACCTGAATAATATGGAACGTACGGTACTGCAAATTCCGCGTCTGGAAGGGGAAAGCCATGCCGGTACCATTGCCTTCGACGGGCCGGCTTATTTTGCCAATCTCACCGTGAAACCTAACGAAACGGAAGGATTGTCACCGGAAGAGGGCGCGGACCTGACTAATCATGATATCGATTATATCCGCCGCTGGGATGTATCGGCCTCTCAATTCCTGGAAAACGGGCGGGAGCTTATCATCAAGGATCTGCCAACAGATACCACTAAATGGAAACCTATACTGGCCGAACGAAGGGGACTGATCAACCTTACGCGCATGTTTGGTGGGGTAGAGAACCGCTATGGCGGCGTGCAGGACAAAAACAGGTATGTATGGCTTAAAACCACCATACACTCCAGTAAAGAACAAATTGCCAGAATTCAATTGGGTTTTAGCGACGAAGTGTATGTGTTTATTAACCGTGGATTGCTTTATGTAGATAAAAACCAGTACCCGCAACCCATTCGTAAATATCCCGATGGCCGGTTAGATATTGCCAATTCCGCCTTTGATGTCCCGCTTAAAGCCGGCGATAATGAATTGATCATTGGAGTATCCAACTATTTTTATGGCTGGGGTATTGTGGCACGCATGCAAAATATGGATGGCATTACGGTTTTGCAGCAGTAATCCGGAACAAAAAAAGAGCGGTAACACTCACGCTCCGCTCTTTCATCATTTATCAAAACTTAACTCAATTAGCACTTTTTATTAATAACCATGTGTGCTGTCATGGTAATGATCTCCACGGTTATAACCATTATTATAACCATTATTATAACCGTTATTGTGGTACCTGTCATGATGGTACCTGCGGTTTCCGTATCCTTCACGTACCATACAACCCGAGGTTACTGATACTATCGCTGTTAGTAACAGCATATATGCAAACAAATTCTTTTTCATGGTGATAATCATTAATGTGGCCCTCTAACTAACAGGCTTTATATAGGTTTGACTGGATTAAATTGAAAAGGATTAACAGGTAAGGGTTCACGGTTGGAAAGGAATGGTATGGATATGACATATGCAATCAACAGATAGTAACAAAAAAGAGCGGAACACTCACGCACCGCTCTTTCATCATTTATCAAAACTAACTCACTCAAACACTACTCAATTAATAACCACGGTAATGGTTATAATAGCCATTATGATATCTGTGATGATATCCATATCCTCCTTCACGTACTACGCAACCTGAGGTTACTGATACTATCGCTGTTAACGCTAACATATATGCAAAAAATCTCTTTTTCATGATGATCGTATTTAAAGTTTTGCCCATCTTATTAAAGATGTATAACTATATGACTGGATAAAAATGAAAAGGATTAATGGGGGCGATAATGTAGGCTGCTTAAATGAAGAGCGTTAATTCACCTTAACTTTTTTGGAGAATTTCAAATCAGTTTTTTGATCAGCATATGAAAGGCGTATGCGAACTTGTGCAGCTCCCGATGTTTTGGTCAATCAATGATCGCGATGGCGTCAACTTCGATCAGGTAGCCAGGGGACAGTGCTGCTACGCCGAGCACCACGTCTGCTGGCTTGTGATCTCCAAACAGCGCTATCCGGGCCTTTTCAATAATCGGCAAGCATTCGTCGCGTTTGTAATTGACGACGTAGATCGTGATCCTGGTGACCTGCGCAGATTGTGCACCGGCAGCAGCAAGTGCCCGGCCGAGATTGTCAAACACCTGGCGCGCCTGAGTAGCAAGATCACCGGGCCCAACGAGTTTGCCATTTATGTCTTCGGGTTCCTGACCCGAGACGAATACCATCTTGCTTCCCGTTGCAACGACGACCTGGGTGTATGTTTGTGGAGTTGGGAGATCTTTGGGATTAATGCACTCGAGCATCATTGATTGGGTTTCTTGTTATGGTTAAATTATTGCACTTCAACAAAGGTATTCCAGGTTTATTACAATTCCAATTTTTATTAAAAAGGGTTTTTCAGGCTGCTTTTCTGTAGTTTTCTACACACAATTCGCCTCTTTTTATTAAAGAGAACAAATAGCTTTAACAGCTGACCCTTAAGTCAGGATTTATTTCAATAGCAATCGATCCGGAAAAATAGCGCTATATCAGACCCATACTCACCCTATATTCCTGTTGAATAACGAACAGGCAGCTGGCACACAGGCATCCGTCATATAGTTCGCTTACGTACTGCACCTCGTTGAGGCTGAGCTGAACGGTACTGCACTGGCACTTGCTGAATGAATTGGCTTTACATTCAAAAGGGGCTTCACAGCGTTCGCAACGGATGATCTCGTGTTTGGTCATTTGTTTTTTGGAGTCCATAGTCGGGAAGTCCGCGTAAGTCCGGAAGTATTAAGCAAAGGTCAGTAAGTTATACAAGATATAAAAATCCGGCTGATCATTATAATGTAAAAGACCGGAAGCTATCACTCCCGGTCTTTTTTATCTTTCGGACTTCCTGACTTATGCCGACTTCCGGACTAGCTTATGCAGAGCAGGTTACGCAGCCTTCTTCCATTGAGCAGCTTGGGCCTTCCGGTACATTGTCGGCCAGTTGTTCAACCACTTCTGGTATTACAGGCTCCATGTTTGAACCGCCCTGGTTTTCAACGGTGAATTTAACCGCTTGTGATGCCGCTTGAGTACGCAGGTAGTACATACCGGTTTTTAAACCTTTTTTCCATGCGTAGAAGTGCATTGAAGTTAATTTCGAAGCGTTTGGTGAGTTGATGAACAGGTTTAATGATTGCGACTGGCAAACATAAGCGCCCCTATCAGCGGCCATATCAATGATGTTACGCATCTTGATCTCCCAAACTGTTTTGTACAGTTCTTTGATATCAGCAGGTATTTCGGCAATGTCCTGGATAGATCCGTTGGCGCTGATGATCTTATCTTTCATAGCCGGGCTCCATAAACCAAGGTTTACCAGGTCGCGCAGCAGGTATTTGTTCACTACAATAAACTCACCGCTTAATACACGACGGGTGTAAATGTTGGAGGTATATGGCTCAAAGCACTCGTTGTTACCTAATATTTGTGAGGTGGAGGCGGTTGGCATTGGCGCAACTAATAAAGAGTTACGTACACCATTTTTCATCACATCCTTGCGCAAGGTTTTCCAATCCCAACGGGTACTGGCAGGTTCTACGTTCCATAGGTCAAACTGGAATTTACCTTTTGACAGTGGCGAGCCTTTGAAAGTTTCGTACGGACCTTCGGCAATGGCCAGGTCTTTTGAAGCTGTCATAGCCGCGAAGTAGATAGTTTCAAAGATCTCTTTGTTCAACTGTTTGGCTTCGTCGCTTTCAAACGGCATGCGCAGTTGTATAAAGGTATCAGCTAAACCTTGTACACCTAAACCAATAGGGCGGTGACGCAGGTTTGAGTATTCTGCTTCGGCAACAGGATAGTAGTTACCGTCGATGATGCGGTTCAGGTTCAAAGTAGCCTGGTAGGTTACTTCGTACAGTTTTTGATGATCAAACTCGCCATTGATAATATAGCGTGGCAATGCTAATGAAGCCAGGTTACAAACGGCTATCTCATTGGCATCGGTATATTCCATAATTTCGGTACACAAGTTTGAGCTTTTGATAGTACCTAAATTTTGTTGGTTCGATTTTGAGTTGGCGGCATCCTTGTATAATAAGTAAGGTGTACCGGTTTCAACCTGGGCATCCAATACGGCAAACCACAATTCCTGTGCTTTGATCACTTTACGGGCGCGGCCTTCTTTTTCGTATTGGGTATACAGGGCAACAAATTCGTCACCAAAGCAATCGGCTAAGCCTGGTGCTTCGTGCGGACAGAATAAGCTCCAGTCTTCGTTGGCTTCTACACGCTGCATAAACAGGTCAGATACCCAAAGGGCATAGAACAGGTCACGGGCACGCATTTCTTCCTTACCATGGTTTTTACGCAGGTCAAGGAATTCAAATATATCGGCATGCCATGGCTCCAGATAAATAGCGAAGGCGCCTTTACGCTTGCCACCGCCCTGGTCAACATAACGGGCAGTATCGTTAAATACACGCAGCATAGGGATGATACCATTGCTGGTACCGTTTGTTCCGCTAATGTACGAGCCTGTAGCCCTTACATTGTGGATGCTTAAACCGATACCACCGGCACTTTGCGAAATTTTGGCGGTTTGTTTTAAAGTATCATATATACCGTCAATGCTGTCATCTTTCATGGTTAACAGGAAGCATGACGACATTTGCGGTTTTGGTGTACCCGCGTTGAACAGCGTAGGAGTAGCGTGGGTAAACCAGCGCTCGCTCATTAAATGGTAGGTTTTAATAGCGCTTTCAATATCGGCTTTGTGGATACCAACCGATACACGCATAAACAGGTGTTGCGGACGCTCAGCTATTTTACCGTTGATCTTTAACAGGTATGATTTCTCCAGGGTTTTAAAACCGAAGTAATCAAAACCAAAGTCGCGGTCATAAATGATGGTGCTGTCCAGTAATTCAGCGTTGGCTTCAATTACTTCCCAAACATCATCAGCTATGAGTGACGCGTCCTTACCGGTTTTGGGATCGATATATTCATGCAGTAAACGCATGGTTTCAGAGAACGACTTGATGGTGTTTTTATGCAGGTTGGATACCGCGATACGCGATGCCAGCAAAGCATAATCGGGGTGCTTGGTGGTTAACGATGCCGCCGTTTCTGCAGCAAGGTTATCCAACTCGGAGGTAGTAACCCCGTCAAACAAACCTTCAATTACTTTTTTGGCCACATCAATGGGGTCAACCAGGTTAAACCCATAGCACAGTTTTTCTATACGTGCTGTGATCTTGTCGAATTTTACCGACTCTTTTCTACCGTCTCTTTTTACTACAAGCATGTTTTCGAGTATTTAGAAGCTGATATCAGGTAGCAAGCCCTATACCAACTTGTGTATATAGTGTGTTAATTAATTTTAGTATATAGTGGTTATTGGTATCAAGTAGTTAGTATCAAGTATCATGATTTTCAACTTGCTGGTATTCTTGTCGTGATACTTGATACTAACTACTTGATACTGTCTCTAAAAGTCCTCGTCCAACGAAAACGCTTTGCTTTCGGCATTGTTCATTACGCCGCTTTTCTGATAGTCGCCTACGCGTTTTTCAAAGAAGTTGGTTTTGCCTTGTAAGGATATCATTTCCATGAAATCGAATGGGTTAGTTGCGCCATAATGTTTTTCGTAACCCAGTTCGCCCAACCATCTGTCGGCCACAAATTCAATATACTGGCTCATCATTTTGGCGTTCATACCGATCAGGTTAACCGGAAGGGCATCGGTTACAAATTCTTTTTCTATCTCTACCGCGTCGGTAATGATCTTGGTTACAGCTTCTGCGCTAAGGCGGGTGTTCAGCATTTTGTATAATAAGCAGGCAAACTCGCAATGCGAACCTTCATCGCGCGATATTAGTTCATTGCTGAAGGTAAGCCCAGGCATCAGGCCGCGTTTTTTAAGCCAGAATATAGAGCAGAAGCTACCCGAAAAGAAAATGCCTTCTACGGCAGCAAATGCTACCAGGCGCTCGGCAAAGTTGCCGTTGTTTATCCAGCGTAATGCCCACTCTGCTTTTTTGCCCACGCACGGTACGGTATCAATGGCATGGAAAAGACGGTCTTTTTCGGCTGGATCTTTTATATAAGTATCAATAAGCAGGGCATAGGTTTCGGAGTGGATGTTCTCCATCATGATCTGGAAACCATAAAAACAACGGGCTTCGGGCAATTGTACCTCGCTCATAAAGTTTACGGCCAGGTTTTCATTCACAATGCCATCACTCGCCGCAAAAAAGGCCAGGATGTGTGAGATGAAATGTTTCTCGCCTTCATTCAGGTTTTCCCAATGTTTCATATCGTCCGAAAGGTCGATCTCCTCGGCCGTCCAGAAACTGGCTTCGGCCTTTTTATACATTTCCCAAATAGCAGGATATTTAATCGGCAGAATTACAAACCTGTCCTTGTTTTCTTTGAGTAATATTTCATCTTCCTGTTTCATATGATACCTTTTTTATTGTTCCTTTTTATTACTTCAAGCAATCAGACACGAAAGCCACCCCAGTTTTTCAATTAGGGAGTTTGGATATTTGCGTTTGGCCTGACCAATCACAGGTTTTATTATGTAACGTACTGACAGCTAAGTTCTTTTGTTTTGGATGGGGAATACATCCGGCTGTCTTTTGAATACTTTTTGCGAACCTTGTTCAACAAAGTTAATGTTTGAAACCTCAAGTTTTTAATGATAGTTTTACACAAACCCCCGAGTTATTAACACTTTAATGCCCTTGTCTGATAAAAGAAAAAATTAATGAACTTGATTACAGTCGGTTAAAAAATGCAGGTGGAATTTGCCCGGAAAATATTTGCAAAAAACGATAATTTAACATTGAGAATTAGTTGACTTAACACCGACAATTATTGCGAATTGTATAATGGCTTTGCTAAGCACCAATTACAACTTTGAAATTGATCGGAAAAACAGGCTGATTTTGCAATTGTGGAAAACGAAATATCCCAACAGGGGTTGACCATCTGTCGGGATATTCCTAAAAGTTTTAATTATTTTTTTATGTCGTCGGCCGATACAAATTTCATTGATACCGAATTAACGCAATGGCGCACATTTTTTGGCGTGAGGTATTCCCCCTCAAACACATGTCCCAAATGAGCGCCACAATTAGCGCATACAATTTCTACCCTGCGTCCATCGGCATCCGGTACCCGTTTTACAGCTCCGGGTATCTCATCGTCAAAACTTGGCCAGCCGCAGTGTGATTCAAATTTTGATTCGGAAGTATACAGCGGCGTGTCGCAGCGTTTGCAAACATACAGGCCTTCGGCCTTATTGTTCAGCAAAGCCCCGGTAAATGGTCTTTCGGTTCCTTTATGCAATATCACCCATTCTTCATCGGGTGTTAACTGATTATACATGATAATTATTGATTTAGTGAATTACTGAATTAGTGATTTCTCAAACCTTCTTTAGTTACTTAAAGATACGGAATTTTACCGGGACGGATGGCCTGCTACGGGCTTGTTTACACTGATTTGACATGGGTATTTGGGTGTGCAGATGTGCGGATTTCAAATGTGAAGATGAGGATGTAGTGATATAAAAGTTGTCATCCTGAGTGCAGCGAAGGATCTTCTTCAATATGCCTGTCGTACAACAGATGCTTTGCTCCGTTCCTTGACAAAATAGGTATTTTCCCAACCCTCTTTCCGGCACAGCCGGAGAGAGGGTCAACAAGCGAAGCAATGTTGGGGTGAGTCTTCGCCAACGTTCAAATCAAATCAGCGATCAACCCGTTGCTGCAAGTGCTGCGGATAACGGGCGCCTTCAATGGTAACACTGTCAGCTGCCGCTTCAATTTCGTGCAGATCATCAGCCGTAAGCATTATCTGGGCCGCCCCAAGGTTTTCTTGCAGGCGATGCAGTTTGGTGGTTCCCGGTATCGGTACAATCCATGGCTTTTGGGCCAGCAGCCAGGCCAGCGCTATCTGGGCGGGTGTAGCTTGCTTTTGAGCGGCTATCTTACCCAGCAGATCAACCAGTGCCTGGTTAGCTTTGCGAGCTTCGGGCGTAAAGCGCGGCACAATATTGCGGAAGTCGGTACTGTCAAACGTGGTATTCTCATTAATAGCTCCGGTCAAAAAACCTTTACCCAGCGGACTGAAGGGTACAAAGCCAATACCCAGTTCTTTCAATGCAGGTAGAATTTCCTGCTCTGGCTCGCGCCACCATAACGAATATTCGCTTTGCAGGGCGGCAACCGGCTGTACTGCATGCGCCCGGCGAATGTTTTGTACACCGGCTTCAGACATGCCGAAGTGTTTTACTTTGCCTTCGGCAATAAGTTCTTTTACGGTACCGGCCACATCTTCCATAGGTACATTGGGGTCTACACGGTGTTGGTACAGCAGATCGATACGATCGGTTTTTAATCGTTTAAGCGAGGCTTCGGTTACCTGTCTGATGTTTTCCGGATGACTATCCACACCCTCCTGAACGTTTCCGTTCTTAAAGCCAAACTTGGTGGCGATCACCACCTCATCCCGGAATGGAGCCAGCGCTTTGCCTAATAATTCTTCATTTTTAAAAGGGCCGTAGGCTTCGGCGCTGTCAAAAAAGGTTACACCACTTTCAAAGGCGGTACGGATGAGTTTAATGGCATCCGGTATGTTTGTGGCCGGGCCATAGCCAAAGCTCAAACCCATGCAGCCCAGTCCCAGTGCGGAAACTTCAAGGCCGCTATTTCCTAATTTTCGTTTTTCCATTTTGTAGAATTTTTAATTACTATGTCCGAACGGGGGCGTGCTGAGTGTCATCGAAACATGGTGGCAATCGACTCACCCCGACATCGCTTCGCTAGTCACCCCTCTCTCCGCTTCGCGCATAGAGGGGGCTTTCTTTTTTCTTTACCCTCTTTGCGGCGAAGCCGTAGAGAAGGTGGTCCAGCGTAGCGTAGACCGGGTGAGTCTGTTCAGCGCCTTGACTTTAACCTTGTAGCTTGACAGTGCCTTTTTAGTGTAGCTTGACAGTGCCCTTTTTTAGATGCTACTGCTTCATTTTCGTTTCCAAAGCGATCGGCTCAACATCAACCAATTCGAGCGACTTGACCATATCCTTTGTCGTACTCTTGTATTTTTTAAAATGCGCTGTTTGCAAATGCGCCTGGTATGCTTCGGCATTGGCATATATTTCAAAAACCGTGATGTGCGTAGGATTATTTTTCTCGGCCACTGCATATAAAGTTATTACTCCCGGTTCTACACGCACGGCGGTTTCCGCATGTTCTTTCAAGGCTGCTTTGTAGTTTTCCAGCTGAGCCGGGTCTATCTGTAGTTTGGCTATGCGTACCACCTGGTTTTTATCCTGCGCAGCGGCTTTACCGAACGAAAACAACGTTAACACCAGGATCATAACCATTATTGCGTGACGGGGTTTTGAAATAACAGGTTTCATCTTTTTGCCTTTATTGATTATTGTATTGCTCGTCCGTAACCTGCTCCATCCAGTCAACCGGCGAACCATTGTATTTTTCCTGGATGGCTATATGGCTCAGCGCTGTAGTGGCTGTAGCGCCATGCCAGTGTTTTTCAGCCGGGGCAAACCAAACTACATCTCCGGGGTGAACGTTTTCTATTGGTCCGCCCTCGCGCTGTACCCAGCCGCTGCCGGCGGTAATAATAAGCGTTTGGCCAAGCGGGTGTGTATGCCATGCCGTGCGGGCACCCGGTTCAAACGTAACCAGGGCCATGGCCACACGCGCCGGGTCTGGCGGATTAAAAAGCGGATCGATACGTACCGTTCCGGTAAAATATTCTGCGGGACCTTTACCCGATGGTTGTGAGCCGCTGCGTTTAATTTCCATAAAATGATCTGTTTGATATACTTAATTATTACACTAATTTATCCATAGTGTTTTAGATAGCACAAAGATATCGCCAGCAAACAGGCCTCGGTTAATGAATATCAAACAGAAGAGTAAGAAAATCAAACAGCTTTAGTCCTTAAAGATTTAGGGATAGTGCCGGTGATTCTTTTAAAGTAATTGTTAAAATAGGTGGGATATTCAAACCCTAAAGCATAGGCAATTTCGGCAGTACTCCAGTCGGTATGTTGCAGAAGCGCTTTTGCTTCGCTGATGATGCGGTCGGCAATATGCGCGGTGGTAGGTTTGCCTGTAATTTCCCTTACCGAACGATTGAGGTGGTTAACATGTACCGACAGGTTTTGGGCAAAGTCCTGCGCTGTTTTTAACCTGAGCGGCCGGTCGGCGCTTTCTATCGGGAATTGTCTTTCCAGGAGTTCCAGAAACAAGGAAGTGATTCGCGACGACGCGTTTTTATGCTTGATAAAATTATCGGCAGGTTGCATTTTCATCGCCTCGTGGATAAGCAGATTGATGTGATTGCGGATCAGGTCATTCTTGTACAGGTAATCGGTACTTTGTTCCTCCAGCATCTTTTTAAAAATGGTGTTCACAAATGCAGACTGCTCCGTATTTAATGAAAATGCAGGGTTACCGCCGATCTTAAACAAAGGTGATTCCTGCAGGCTTTGCGAACGCTCATTGGCTTTTAGGAATGTTTCTGTAAATAGACAGGCATAGCCGGTTTGTTTTTCGGATAAAAGTTCGGCGGCGTAAGGTATGTGTGGATTGGCAAAGAATAAAGTGGAGCCATCCAGGTTAATGCTCTTGTCGGCATAATGTATGATGCTTTTTGCATTCAGGATACATACTTTATAAAAATCCTTACGCCGGTAAGCCGGCACACGGCTTGCACCGGTTTCAATTTCATATACCTTAAAACCTTTAAGCTTCAAATCAACCGCGTGGGCATCGCAAAGCGCCGCCATTCCTTTATCATCCATATAAGGTAAAAATAAGAAAAACAAATAGTAAATGTAAGTGAAGGCGTGCCGTGAACGAGCCGGTGGTGCGAAATAATCATTATTAAAATTTGTCATGCTGAACGGAGTGAAGCATCTATTGCAACCTGACAAATTGAAGAATATCCTTCGCTACGCTCAGGATGACAAGTTTTTGTTGGTTTGAGCCGCAAATCCGGATTTGTACAGTAAGAATTGTCTTTTGCTTCTTCACCCCTGTCAGGAGATAAGCTTTGGGTGAAAGAGGACCGAACGATGTTAGCCTATGTGGTGGCAGGGACATAGCAAGTTTTTGCTGAAGCAGAGCATTGAGAGTGCGAAGCAGGGCAAATAATTGCAGTCCATGCTTCTAAAGGTCAAGAACGGTAGGGCTTTTGCTTGTTATCACTTATAATTAGCTTGGTAAACTACATTATATTCTTGTTTGAATTTTTCAATTATATTTTCATAAAACCCAATTGCTTGTTTAAATGTTGTGAATTTTGAGGCGGACAATTCGGCAATTGTTGATTTTAGAATAAGTTCCAAATTATTTATCTCCCATTTATCTTTTCCTGCCTGAAGCCAAGATATGGGATATCCATATCCCTCATATGTAAGAGTGTATTTTAAGTCAGATAATATTTTCCAGAAAATGTACACGGGTATAATAAGTCCTTGGCCTAAAGTTGGGAATAGACCTTTTTCTTTGAATAGGTTAAATTGAAATAGAAAATTGTTCATCACAGCAATCAAATTAGATCTTATTTTATCTGCTATCTCATTCTCTTTATCAAGATAAATATTGACATCATTTAATTCATTCTGTTTGGAACTAATCTCTTGATTAATAGCTTTTATTTCTTCCAAGTATTTTCCTTCGTCGTTGTTATATAGATTCAATTTATAATTCAAATTTTCTAAATCAAATTTCAAGTCATAATATTTGCTTATTGCTCTTTCCATAGAATAAAAATAACAAAAAAATCCCGATCAAAGCTGACCGGGATTTTTAAATATGATTTTCCAAGCTCCCCCTTTAGGGGGCTGGGGGGTTATAATTTAGCCAGTTCTTCTGCCATGGCAGCGCCAATTTCGGCGGGTGATGCCACTACGCGGATACCGCATTCGGCCATAATTTTCATTTTAGCGGCAGCAGTATCATCGGCCCCACCAACAATTGCACCGGCATGACCCATACGGCGACCCGGAGGCGCTGTTTGGCCCGCGATGAAACCTACTACAGGTTTTGTACCGTTTGCTTTGATCCAGCGGGCAGCTTCAGCTTCCATGCCGCCACCAATTTCACCTATCATAATGATACCATGCGTATCAGGATCATTCATCAATAACTCAACAGCCTCTTTGGTTGGTGTACCAATGATAGGGTCTCCACCAATACCAATAGCGGTAGTGATACCTAAACCGGCTTTAACCACCTGGTCAACGGCCTCATAAGTTAAGGTACCTGATTTAGAAACTACACCTACGTTACCTTTTTTGAAGATAAAGCCTGGCATAATACCAATTTTGCTTTCGTCGGCAGTAATGATGCCCGGGCAGTTAGGACCGATAAGGCGTGAATCCTTATCGCTTAAATATTCTTTTACCTCGATCATATCCTTTGTAGGGATACCTTCGGTGATACAAACAATAACTTTAATACCAGCTTCGGCAGCTTCCATAATGGCATCCGCACCAAAAGCCGGAGGTACAAAAATGATAGATACATCGGCACCAGTAGCAGTAACCGCGTCTTTAACAGTATTAAAAACCGGTCTGTCTAAATGTTGCTGACCGCCTTTACCCGGTGTAACACCCCCAACCAATTGGGTACCATAAGCAATCATTTGCTCCGCATGGTAAGTACCTTCTTTACCTGTGAAACCCTGTACAATAACTTTAGAATTTTTATTTACGAGAACACTCATTGGCTTTTTTCGTTTAGTACGGCAAAGCTAAAGTTATTGACAATAAAGTCAAATTAAATTTAGCCGCACAAACTGCTTATACGGTAATAATTTTGTTTGTTAACATAAAGTTGACTTTCGGGTTATCGGAAAGAGCTTGTTTTAGGGCGCGCGAAGAAGCGGATCGTCTTTATCAGCTATCTGTTTTGCAACATTTTTAATTAATTTAGCCCCACATTACGCCTTAACACTATGAAAAAAACAAACAAAAACCTGGTCCCCTTGCTTATAGCATGCTTTTTTTGTGCCACTGCCGCACAGGCGCAATTTGGCGGCCTGGGAAAAAAACTGCTGGATAAAGGTACCGAAATGGCATCTGGAGGTGGTCTTAACAAGATCTTGAAACAACCGCAGGCCATCACCACCAGTTTTAAAGATGTAAACAAAACGGGCTCAAAACCGCCATCGTTTATGGAAGGACAAACACCCGAGCCCTTGTATCTTTTACCCAAAACACCCACAGGCGCTTATAAGCTTTGCGCCGGCTTTTACGAAATGACCAATAAAAGCTATTGCCTGCACGCTGGTACACGCGGCCCCAGCAGCGGCGACGGTTATATGCTTGCCCCCGTGCTTGGCCCCAAGCGCGATGTGGTGATACTGATACTGAAGCATGCCGAAACGCATCCGGAGGTTAACCAGCACAGCATCCAGATATTGCTATGGGCGATAATTGCCCGCACCAAATTTGCCGATTTTGGTACCGATATTAAGCTCACCGCCACCAGGCTGTTATCGCCCAATGAACTACTGATGCTGGAAGGCGGTGCCCTGGGTGTATTGCCCGCCAGTGTAATGGCCAAAGCCAAGGATCAACTGCCACCTGCCGCGCAAAGTGTTTTTGAGGCTGAGAATAATATCCGTCAGCTGGCGGCATCGGGTAATGCATCGTACGAAGAAATGGAGAAATATGCCATGATTGCCGGTCTGGCTCCGCAACCCGATCCGGAAGTTCCGTCGGGTATCTGGTCATTACATCCCGATGGATATTATATCCGGTTTATCCCGCATGGCTATTCACAAACCACCGTACAGATCTATGTGCCCAAAGAGCTGATCGATACCAAACCTGGACTTACATATGATGGCCCCAATGGCATAGCTTGCCCGGCCAACGTAGGCGCCCAGCGCCTGGCCCAAACCAATGAGCCTTTGAACCCCGATGTGACGAAGAAATTGAAAGTGATTTGTAATTAGCCCGCCGACCCCTAAAGAGGGGGCTTTTGGTGAGTCGTCGATGTTTGACATTGCTCCAAGATTTAGTATCTTTTAAAAACACCACGGCCCGTTCTCCTTTATCCGGAGAAACTGGCCGTTTTAGTTTAGGGTAAAAAAGGTATAAACCGACCACTTGGTATGTAATATATTTGACTATCAAAAATTAATACTTTTTAAAGTTTTAAAAATTGCTCAAAACTGGGCTGTAATTTGTTAAAAAGTGTTAAAATGAAGTTTTTTGAATGTTTTTTGAGTGATTTTCGGCCGCTTTTGGGCAGAAAAGTGTTAAAATTTGGGGTTTAAAAAGTTTCTGAAATCATCTGATCTAATTAAATCCCCGGAAAGTACTTAAAAACTTTGCCGCTCCTTTTATAAAATCGCCGGTACCGTCATCATCGTCATCTTTATCCGGTTGTGGTGTAAACTCTTTCTCGCTCTTGGCTATTACGATGGTGGCCACCCCATTGCCGATCACATTAGTGATGGCCCGTGCTTCGGACATAAATCTGTCGACCCCGAGCAGTATTGCTACCCCTTCCACCGGGATAACTTTGATGGCCGTCAGGGTACTGGTTAATACTATAAAGCCACTACCGGTTACGCCTGCCGCACCTTTAGAGGTAACCATCAGAATGCCGATAATGGTGAGCTCCTGGAATAAGGATAAAGGGATATTGAAAACCTGCGCCAGGAATATAACACACATAGAAAGATATATGGTGGTCCCATCCAGGTTAAAAGAATATCCTGTCGGGATCACCAAACCTACTACCGATTTGGAGCAGCCGAAAGTTTCCATCTTATTCATCATACCCGGCAGGGCCGATTCTGAGGAGGATGTTCCCAGCACAATCAGGATCTCTTCTTTAATATGTTTCAGGTATTTCCATAGACTAAATTTAAACAGGTAGCAGATGAGGTTAAGCACCACAAAAATAAACAGGAACATAGTGAGGTAAACCGAACCCATGAGCAAAGCCAATGGTTTTAATGTTTTTAAACCATACTTGCTGATGGTAAAAGCCATACCCCCAAAAGCGCCTATAGGGGCTACCTTCATCACAATTTTCATCACATTGAAAAATACTTTTGACAGCTTATCAAACAGCTGTATTACGGGCTGCCCGCTTTCGCCCATCAAACTCAGGCCGTAACCAAACAGTACTGCAAAAAACAGGATCTGCAAAATATCGCCTTTGGCAAAGGCTTCAAAAGCATTGGATGGGATAATGTGAGCAAAGAAATCGCCCCAATGCATTTCAGAAGCAGCCTTTTCGTACACCCCGATCTTACCGGTATCAATAGGCCCTTGCCGAACAAAGCCAGCGCCCGGTTTAAGAATATTGGCCACGGTAACCCCGATAATGAGTGCGAAAGTGGTTACGATCTCAAAATAGAGTAAAGCTTTGCCGCCCACCCGGCCAACCTTTTTCATATCGCTCATGCCAGCTATGCCCAATACAATGGTGAAAAATATAATAGGTGCAATCAACATCGTAATCAGGCTGATGAACATTTTGCTGATCATCTCGGCCGTTGGTCCGAATTGTTTAAAATTCAGTCCAACTACAATGCCCAAAGCAATAGCGATAAGTACCTGAACAGTGAGGTTAGAGAAAAAGCGTTTCATTACCCAATGATACAGCTTTAGGTTCAGGATACCAATATTTTGATATGACACTTGCCTGATAAATAGGTTTGTAATGTAATTAAAAAAGTAACGTTCTTTGAAATAGTGAAAGCAACAGCGCTCCTTTTGGTTATTTGTATGGTCTTTGTTTCTGTTTTTACAGTAAGGGCAAAGGGTAGCGGCATGCTTGAAAAATGCTGCCATAAAACAACCAGAAGCCAGTCCTGCGAACATCAGCAAAAAGACGATTGTGGAAAGGGTATGTGCAACACCATGTTATCCTGCAATACCTGCGGCTTTCTGTTTGTTGAACAGGTAACTGTAAATCCAATTGTTCCGGTTTTGAGGGAACGATCAGTTACACCTTACCTTTCGGGGAGCTTGTCTGCTTATTCATCGTCGTCCTGGCGCCCTCCAAAAGTTTAATAATATGCTCCTGTCTGCCTTTGCCTTATCCGTTTAGGTTAAACTTCTATTATTAAACAATTTAAAAAATTCAAATCATGAAAAAGTTTCTTTTCATCGCCATAGTGATGGTATCATCTTTGGGCACTACATCAATCGCTAACGCTAATACACCATGCTGCAACAGCAAAATGAACCATTGCACAAAATGTTCAAAAACCTGCGATAAAAATGCCTGTATGGATTATTGCAGCAAGGTTTGCAAAACTTCGGGCAATTGCGACAAAACCTGTAAATAATAAAACTTGTTAAAGGATCAGGAAGCCGGCTTAGCCCGGCTTTTTGATTATCGGCGAAAATCCTCACCAGCAATTTTCTGCCGTTCACCGAAATTTTCCCGCAGCTGATCAAAAAGCTTTGGCTACTATAGCTCCCACACAGCAATTTTGAAGAAAAAACAACATTGCTATGAAAACTTTATCTACTCCCATTATATCATTAATAGTATATCTACAGGAACATTCACCCCTGTTTACACAACTGATGGCTAATTTATTTACCTGAGAAAAAGTACCTGGGGATGCTTGCCAACTAAGCGGCTAAAGCAGGTTCATTCATCGGTAATTTTCCGCCGTTTACCGGAAGTTTAGCCGCCTTTACCTAAAAGCACTACTCAAAAACATATTCTGTTAGCACATTTGAACTATAAAATCATCACATCATGAAAACTTTACTCGCCATACAAATTATTCACCTGGTTATGAAAGCCGCCCAACATGCCGAAGCATTGTGGCACTCCATTGGTCACCTGATAAAGTAATACGCCCTAAGCAGTACCGGGTACAATAGTCATCCAAGCTGTAAAATTTTCGGGATATAAATAAAACTCATGGTTATTTCATTATAGTAATGCATTTTTACCCTATGACAAAACAACCCATCATCACTGTAAATGACCTGGTAAAAAACTATGGCGATTTTGCAGCCGTAAAAGGCATTAGTTTTGAAGTATATGAGGGCGAAATTTTTGGTTTGTTGGGTCCAAACGGTGCCGGTAAAACCACTACTCTCGAGATCATTGAAACCCTGCGCGAAAAAACATCAGGCCATATCACAGTTGATGGCTTTGATATTGAAACAGATACCGATAGCATCAAAAAGCGTATCGGTGTACAATTGCAAGCGGCAGGCTATTACCCCAATCTGAACCTATCGGAACTGATCATGCTGTTTTCGGGCTTATATGGAATCGATAAAAGCCCCATGGAAATGCTGGAGAAAGTAGCGTTGACCGATAAGGCGAAAGCTAAATATAAAGATCTGTCGGGCGGCCAAAAGCAACGTTTCTCTATAGCTACCACACTTATTAATAACCCGAGGATAATTTTTTTGGATGAGCCTACAACCGGCCTTGATCCGCAGGCCCGCCGTAATTTGTGGGATTTGATCCGCGAGATCCGTGATCAGGGCACCACCGTTGTGATTACCACCCATTATATGGATGAAGCTGAAGTATTGTGCGATAGAGTAGCCTTTGTTGATGGCGGTTATATCATCGGTATTGATACCCCCGATCATTTTATTGATCAGCTGGTAGCATCCGGATTTGAACGCAAAAAACAAGTAAAGCTGGCCAACCTGGAAGATGTGTTTATTAACCTTACCGGTAAAGAATGGCGGGAGGGATAATCCCCCAACCCTGAAGTGGGAGCAGTTATCAGTTTTGAGTTTGCAGTAAAAAAATGACTCAATGGCGCCCCACACAAATAACCGAACGATGATTCTCAATGAACGATTGAACTAATGAACCAAAATTACAGCAATACAAAAGCAACCCTGGCTATAGCCAAAGCCAGTTTCCGGTCGATACTGCGCAGCCCTTCGGCGGTGGTATTTACGTTGGCTTTCCCTTTGATATTTATTATTGTGTTTGCCAATATTGGCGGCGGTGGCGTTACGGTTGATGTTGGTGTGGCTAAAAATTGTGATACCATTAGCCCGGTTTACCAGGCATTGAAAAATGTAAAGGTGGTTCATCTGGTAAAAGATCAGTCGACCGAAGAGATGAACGCGAACCTGTCAAAAGGCAGTATTGACGCGATCATCAATATACAAAAAAACAATACCAGACCACCGTTTACGGTTAATGTAGAATACACTAAAGCTTCTGCCGAAAAAGGGAATATCCTGCGGTCGGTACTCAGCAATATATATTACAATATCAATAACAATGCGCAGATTAACACCCCGCCGGTAGCCGAGATCAGGGAAACCACCATTCAGGGCCGCGAGTATAAATACATTGATTTTATACTGCCGGGGCAATTAGGTTTCTCCTTATTGAGCAGCGGTGTTTTTGGTACGGCATTCGTATTTCTGAGCCTGCGTTTAACGCTGGTGATCAAACGTTTTTTTGCTACGCCGGTTAAACGCTACAGCATTGTATTAGGCGAGGCATTAGCCAGGATGACGTTTTCATTATTAGGCTCCCTGTTTATTATTCTGGTTGGCCACTATATGTTTGGTTTCACCCTGATACATGGTATAATCACGGTGCTCAATATGCTGGTGCTCTCGGCCATAGGGCTTATTATTTTTATGGGTTTTGGCTTCACCATATCAGGCATCGCCAAGAACGAGAGTACCGTGCCTCCATTATCTAACATTATAACCCTGCCGCAATTTCTATTGTCGGGTACATTCTTTTCGGTTACCGCTTTCCCTAAATGGCTGCAAGGGATCAGTAATGCATTGCCGTTAACCCACCTGAATAATGCCATGCGTAAAGTGGCTTTTGAAGGTGCCGGTTTAGGCGATGTAACGCACCAACTGTTTATATTATTAATATGGTTTGTGATTATATACGCTGTTGCTGTTAAAACCTTTAAATGGGAATAAAGGAGTGTTCGTTAACATAGTGATAATCCTTCCTTAATGTAAAATCCAAAAACCGAAAAATGTAAGTCGATTTCTTGCTTTGTTTATCAGTTTTTCGCTGTATTCTTTAAAAAATCGTATTTTTGAGCTGTATTTCAGATCATCATACTGGCAGCAGTAAACTATAAATAATCGTAGCTTATGAATATCGTTCATAATAAGGATATTGGAACAAAACAAAAAGCGCTTGCCATTAACCTCGACCCCTCAATTTATGGTTCATTTGCCGAGATTGGTGCAGGGCAGGAGGTAGCTGCCAATTTTTTTAAAGCCGGTGCTTCGTCAGGCACAATCGCCAAAACCATGTCGGCTTATGACATGATTTTTTCTGATGCTATTTATGGGGTTCAGCAAACACGCCGCTATGTAAGTGAGTCGAGGCTGATATCTATGCTTGACCATGAATATGGTTTGCTGATTGAGCGTTTGGCCGCATTGCGTGGCGATACTACAACCTTTTTTGCTTTTTCTGATACCTTTTCGGCACTCAACTATCATAAAACAAACGAAGGGCATGGCTGGATGGGGGTTCGCTTCCAAACAGAGCCCAATGGCGGGTTTAATGATGTGGTGATCCATGTAAAGCTATTGGATAATGATAACATTCTGCAGCAGCAGGCCGCTGGTATATTGGGTGTCAACCTGATTTATGCTTGTTTCTATTATCATGAAATAGCTCCGGTGTTTTTGCTTTCACTGATAGATAACCTTTCAAGAGATCGTATCCAGATTGATATGATCAGCTTTGAGGGACCTGATTTCCAGAAAGTAGATAACCGCTTGATGAGTCTTCACCTGGTTAAATTTGGATTTTCGGATGCTGCTGTATTTAGTCCCGATGGTAAAAACCTGCAGCCAACAGAGGCATTATATAAAAAGCATGCCGTAGTGGTACGCGGTCGTTTCCGTCCGGTTATCAACGTGCACCTCGATATGCTAACCCAGGGTGTTAAGCAATTTCTGCAGGAACCCGATGTGGATAAGAGCAATGTAATTGTTGTTACCGAACTTACCCTGCAGTCGTTAAAGGAAAGGGACGCCGATCTTGATGCCGAGATTGACGAAAAGGATTTTCTTGACCGCGTAGATATTCTTTGCTCACTGGGGCAAACTGTACTGATCTCTAACTTTCATGAATATTATAAGCTGGTAGCTTACCTATCCAAGATCACCAAGCTAAAAATGGGCGTGGTATTAGGTTATCCAAACCTGGAATACATTTTTTCGGAAGAACATTACCAGGATCTGCCGGGTGGTATCCTCGAGTCGTTCGCCACTTTATTTAGCCGTAAAGTAAAGCTATTTATCTATCCTACTTTACGCGATGGCGTGATCTGGAATTGCCTGAAATTCTCGCTGCCTTCACACCTCATCGACCTGTTCAGATACCTGATAGCTAATAATAAAATTGAAGATATCAGACACTTTAATGAAAATAACCTGAACGTGGAGACAGATAACGTATTACAGCTCATTAAGCAGGGGGCAGCAGGATGGGAAGAATATGTTCCGGCCGAGGTAGCTGCGATGATCAAAGAACGTCATTTATTTGGATACCCTTTAACGGCAGATGGAGCCAAACAAGACCTACCCGCTGCAAATGAAGATTCGGGAGCGGTAAAAGATATTGCTTAACATTATCATAACATTAACTATCTTAAAATTAACATTTAGATAACATTGTGGAAATATCTTTGCGGTATAAAACCTGCGTAAGATGTTAAAAATCCCTATTATTATAATTGTAATTTTTGTACTGTTAACAGCGTGCTTATTTCGTGCTCACGCCCAGGACTCCAAAGTTGGGACATGGGGAATTGCCACAGTAGTACTTCCCGGAGACAGCAGCCACAAATGGGGCGGCTACTCCGAATTGCAGATACGCACCAATGGGCCGTTTAGCCAATTTCAATATTACGAGGCTAAAGCTGGTGTAAGTTATGATATCAACAAAGATTTTACCGCTTTACTGGGTACGGGCACCTATCATACTTATGACTATGCCGATTTGGGCAGCGGCCCCAACACTAATGAATTTAGATTGTGGGAGCAAATGACCGTTAACCAATTCCTATACCGCCTTAAATTTGAACACCGTTACCGTATAGAACAGCGCTGGGTTAATGGCGATTACCGTAACCGTTTCAGGTACCGTTTAAATATGTTCATCCCATTGAATAATACCAAGATCGTTGCTAAAACCTGGTTCCTGTCCATTTTTGACGAGGTGTTTTTTAATAATAAGGCGCCCAATTTTGAGCGCAACCGGATATCTGCAGCATTAGGTTATCAGTTTGATAAAAAATGGATAGCGCAAGCTGGCTGGATCAATCAGCGTAATTATACGGCTACACAAAGCAGCGGTAAAAATAATATTATGCTGATGCTGATGTATCGTATCAGTCGCAAAGGGGCTGGTCAGCAAGAGCATGTACCTACAACAACCGATTAATTAAGAGCAAGGACTTAGGGATCAAAGAGTAAGGACAATACAAATAATCCTTGCTCTCTGAATCTTTATTCCCCAAAGCTTGATTCTAATATCTGAACTCTTTTTTGCGATTTCCTGAATTTGCTTAACTTAGCCCGCGGTTTACAAATTACAAATATCTGACAATAAACTATGAGCTTAATAATTGACGTACACGCCCGCCAGATCTTAGATTCGCGCGGTAACCCCACTGTGGAGGTAGAAGTTTTAACCGAGAACGGCGCTTTAGGTCGTGCTGCTGTACCTTCAGGTGCATCAACCGGTGCACACGAAGCTGTTGAACTTCGCGATAACGATAAATCAAAATACATGGGTAAAGGCGTTTTAAATGCCGTTGCCAACGTAAATGACATCATTGCACCAGAATTGAAAGGTATTGATGTTTTTGAACAAAACGCTATCGACGCCATCATGATCGAGATCGATGGTACCGAAAACAAAGGCAAGCTTGGCGCCAACGCTATTTTAGGTGTTTCCTTAGCCGTTGCTAAAGCTGCAGCTCAGGAAAGCCGTCAGCCTTTATACCGTTATATCGGCGGTGTAAACGCTAATACTTTACCTATCCCGATGATGAATATCATCAACGGTGGTTCTCACTCTGATGCGCCTATCGCGTTCCAGGAATTTATGATCATGCCGGTTGGCGCGCCATCTTTTTCCGAAGCATTACGCTGGGGTACCGAGGTATTTCATAATCTGAAAAAGATCCTGCATGACCGTGGTCTTTCTACCGCTGTAGGTGACGAGGGTGGTTTCGCACCAACCTTTGATAGTACCGAAGATGCTGTTGAAACCGTTTTAAAAGCTATTGAAAAAGCGGGTTACAAAGCCGGTGAAGACATTTTCCTTGCGTTTGACTGTGCCGCATCTGAGTTTTACAAAGATGGTAAGTACGATTACACCAAATTTGAAGGCGAAAAAGGTGCCATCCGCACCAGCGCCGAGCAGGTAGAATATTTGGCCGAATTGGCCTCTAAATATCCTGTAATATCCATTGAAGATGGTATGCACGAGGACGATTGGGCTGGCTGGAAATTATTAACCGAAAAATTGGGCGCTAAAGTACAATTAGTAGGCGACGATTTATTTGTAACCAACACCACCCGTTTACAAAAAGGTATTACCGAAGGTATCGCTAACTCTATCCTGGTAAAAGTAAACCAGATAGGTTCATTGACCGAAACTATCAACGCGGTAAGTTTAGCTCAAACCAATGGCTATACTTCTGTAATGAGTCACCGCTCTGGCGAAACTGAGGATGCAACCATTGCCGATCTTGCTGTAGCTTTAAATTGCGGTCAGATCAAAACCGGTTCGGCTTCACGTTCAGACAGGATCGCGAAATACAACCAGTTATTACGCATCGAAGAAGAATTAGGCAGCAATGCAAAATTCATCGGTAAGAATTTCAAATTCTACAAAAAATAATTTAACTCATCAAAGAGCCATCTGCCTAAAAACAGGTGGCTCTTTTTAATTGGTATAGATGGGAAAGAACAAACAGCCGGAATGGTTAAAACGGGAAATACAGTACTTTAATAAGGCCGACGAATCCTTAGCAGGCGAAGCTGAGCTTGCGCCTATTGAGCTGTCTATCCTGCAAAATTATTTTGAGGCCGATGCCGATGATCCCATATTTGATACCTATCAGCTGGAACCTGTCGACGCTACTTTTTTAAAACCATACACCTCCTTGGAATTTGATTTTGAAAAGTATGATTACTGGCTGGCAGCCTATACCAATAACTGGGAGCAAACTAAACACGACAAAGGTTTTATGGGCCAATATCCAATGCCGAAGCAATAAGCCCGAATAATTTAACCATACCAGCCACGTTATAACCATATACACATACAAACTACATTAATGAACAAGAAAGGGGTTTTGAGGGGCCTGGTAATACTATTGATCCTGGTTGCTGATATTGGTTTAGACAGAATCACTAAAAATTATATACGCCATAATTTCCGTTATTACGAAGAGATATTACCCTTCAAGAATAATCTTCATTACCTTATTACCCGGGTCGAAAATACAGGCGCTTTTTTAAGCCTGGGCGATTCATTGGCTAATCCCTGGCGGTTTATGCTGCTTACGCTGATGCCGGCGGCTGTGCTTTTGTTCGGTTTGACTTACATTATTGTAAAAACCAACCTAAATAAACTAACCGTACTGGGCATTATCCTGGTATTGGCCGGTGGTATGGGTAACCTATATGACCGTTGGGTTTATGGCAGTGTAACCGATTTTATGCTCATCAAATATCCCTGGTTTAAAACTGGTGTGTTCAATGTGGCCGATGTTTCTATCATGATTGGAGTAGGCCTGTTGCTGATCCAGTCGTTTTTAAATGACAGAGGTTCCAAAAATAAAAAGTCCGAAAATAACGCCGAAAAAGTGGCGGTATAATTAACCCGCAGGTTCCGCTAAAAACTTTTTAAACCTTAAATTTTAACACTTTTTAGTCAAAAACAGAGCAAAAGAGCTCGGGAATTATCCTTTTTAATTAAACTTTAATGCCATTTTAACACTTTTTAACAAATTTTCGATGTGTTTTGAAAAGTTTAAAAAGTATTAAATTTTTGATATCAAGTGGCT
Organism: Mucilaginibacter sp. NFX135; assembly: GCF_048565145.1. Lineage (NCBI taxonomy): Bacteria > Pseudomonadati > Bacteroidota > Sphingobacteriia > Sphingobacteriales > Sphingobacteriaceae > Mucilaginibacter > Mucilaginibacter sp. NFX135. The sequence continues at coordinate 5,333,153 of NZ_CP183412.1, read as the reverse complement.
ACATACCGGTCGTGTTTTGACTCTTTCCTCTTTAACCAAACAGCCCGAATTTCCTTTTTTCAGAAACCCGGGCTGCTACGTATATAAAGATACAGAAACAAGAGGAGATATTTGTGTTATCTACACATTTGAAATTTGCACATCTGCACATTTGTTAGCATCTGCAATAAAAAGCGTATCTTTGCAAAAAAGATTACATAATCGCTTACGGTTTTGATCACCGAAAACTCTTCAGACCCGCTTATGCTTTGGCGATAGCACATACACATTACAATCATTACATGTCATTCGAAAATTTAAATTTAATTGAGCCCTTATTAAAGGCTTTAAAAACCGAGGGCTATACCTCACCAACCCCTATACAGGCGCAAGCTATACCCATTGTACTGCAACGCCGCGACCTTTTAGGCTGCGCCCAAACCGGTACCGGGAAAACCGCCGCCTTCGCGCTGCCTATTTTGCAATTGCTGCATCAGGATAGGATACAGCATAAAGAACAAAAAACCATCAAAGCGCTTATCCTTACCCCAACCCGCGAGCTGGCTATACAAATTGCCGAAAGCTTTACAGCCTACGGTAAACATACCGGTTTAAAAAACCTGGTTATTTTTGGCGGTGTATCGCAAAATCCACAGGTTGACGCTTTAAGGCGCGGCGTGGATATCCTGATAGCAACCCCCGGTCGTTTGCTTGATCTGGTTAACCAACGCTATGTACACCTGGAGCACGTAAAAATGCTGATCCTGGATGAGGCAGACCGGATGCTGGATATGGGCTTTGTACATGATGTTAAAAAGATCATTACCAAAGTGCCGGCTAAAAGGCAAACCCTGTTCTTTTCGGCTACTATGCCTAAAGAGATACAACAACTGGCCGACAGCATCCTGTCTGATCCCGAAAAAATTGAAGTTACCCCGGTATCGTCAACTGCCGATACCATACAGCAGTCGCTTTTTTATGTAGATAAAGGCGATAAAAAATCATTGCTGATCCATATCCTGAAGGATAAAAATATTAAAACAGCCCTGGTATTTACCCGTACCAAGCACGGCGCCGATAAGGTGGTGAAAGACCTGATACGTGCAGGCATCACTGCCGAAGCTATTCACGGTAATAAATCACAAAACGCGCGTCAGCGTGCCCTTACCAATTTTAAAAACCGCACTACGCGCGTATTGATAGCTACTGATATTGCCGCACGCGGTATTGATATTGACGAGCTTACCCACGTGATCAACTACGAGATCCCGAACATCCCCGAAACCTATGTACACCGTATTGGCCGTACCGGCCGTGCGGGAGCAAGCGGTATAGCGCTTTCTTTTTGCGATGAGGATGAAATAGAATTTTTAAAGGATATCCATAAACTCATAGCTAAGGAGATCCCTGTAGAAGAAGCACATCCTTACCCACTTAGTCCGGTGGCTATAGCCGCTGGCATGGGCGCCAAAAAAGGAACGGCTAATGCCAATTTACGTAACGGCTCATCGGGTGGTCGTAGCGGCGGCGGTAACAACAAACGCCGTGGTGGCAATGGCGGAGGTGGCAATCGTTCGGGTGGTGGTAACCGCTCAGGCGGTGGCAACAACCGCGGAGGCAGCAAACCAGGCGGCGCAAGCGGCATGAGTGGAGCCAGCCGTTCATCGGGAAGATAGTTTAGTTCATTGGTTCACTTGTTCATTAGTTTATTGGGTCTTTATTACGGGTTACTTAGTAGCCATTTTATACCAATGAACCAATGAGCTAATGAACCAATGAACGTTTCGTTGTTAATAAGTTAATAAGCATATTTGTACCTCTACAATTTTTTAAATATTTTTAAATGAAATTTATAGAGCCTATATCCATGAAACGCCTCATTAACCTGGTAAAGAATAAGTTTTTTCTGGTTACCCTGGCTTTTTTAGTATGGATGATATTCTTCGACAAAAACGATCTGTTTTCACAGTACGAATATCGCCGCCAGGTGAATAAGCTAAAAGAAGAACGCGATTTTTATAAAAAAGAGACCGACCAGGTAAACAAAGAACTGGACGAGCTAACCTCGAACCCCCAAAAACTCGAAAAATTTGCCCGCGAAAAATACCTCATGAAAAAAGACAATGAAGATGTTTATGTGATTGTGCATCAGAAAAAAGAAAAATAGAATCAAGAGATAAGAGTCAGGAATTAAGATATAGAAAGCGATGGATAAACCCATCGCTTTTTTTATCGAATTGAAATTCGAAAACGGGGCGTTTGAACGATGATGATAGGGAAAAAGCGTTGGCCTCGTGTGATTCCCTCCCGTGGGGCTACTGTGTGGACACATCTTTTAGTTGTAATCTTGATAGAGTAGCCATCCTTCATAAACGTTATAGAATTTAGCCAGGCCCTTTTGCAAGACGATCGGGCCTGGTTTTCTTTGAGAAGTATACCCTTTCCAACCACCTATGCGTGCAATTATCCATGTTGCCCATTTCAGGGTGTTTACTTTTGCCGTGTTCTTTAACTTCTCTGTTGCCCCTTCCAACTTTTTGGCTATCATTTGTAAACATTTTTGTTCCTGGTGATCAAATACCTCATCTATAGATTGTTCATTATCATCCTGATATGCGAGCATCATCTGCAGGATACGCAGACTTGCCATCATCGCCAACAAAGTAAGTTTGCGTATAGCCCAACCTTGTTCCAGTTGAGATTTTTCGATTCTGAAGCCGTCTGTTTTAAGTAAACGGTGGATCTGTTCAATATGCCAGCGCTCTTTATACCAGCAAATGATCTGCAAGGCCTGTTCGGCTGTTGTTACTTCATGTGTGGTTAATATCCGCCAGTAAATACCTTTGTTTTGTTCAGCTGCCTCTACCACATATATTTCCTGAACGTTTGCCAATTGTTCATTTCTGCAGGAAACCGGCTTTAAAAGCTCGACCTTAGCCCATTTTAGCCCCATTCGAACAATACCCTTACTGCTGGCCTTTCTGATATCGCCCGCTACAGCAAGATCATAACTATACATAACAGGTAAGGCATTCAGGCAACCGCTTAGCTTTAATTTCCCGCTTATCAGCCGGTCATGATTAGAGCGGATCAGTAAATGTACTTTGTCTTTTTCAACTACGTCAAACAGATCGTAAATGTCGCTTTCCCGATCTGCAACGATGGTTATCGCATTTGCCTGCTCCAATAACGCTTTACTCTGATTGGCTGCCGCTATCCATTTATAAGATTCTTTTTCCTGGATAGGTAAATGCTGATAATCACGATCATGTTTCCCCGGAGTATCTGCGGGCCTTTCCCATGTTTTAATATAAGAATAGCCCAATGCATGACTATGCTCTGCATCAACTACTAAACTACTATGCAACATAAAGCCCAGAATATCATCCCTTGAAGTAGTTCCTAATCCACTTTTAGGTTTAATTCGTCCCCGCTTGGATGAAAAGTTAAACTCTGTGGTATCTTGTATACACAATAAATGGCGGCCCGAACTTAATCTCCGGCAACGATCAACTATACTTTTTTCTATAGCGCTTTCGCTGAAACTTTCGTTGTTAAACAAACGATAGAAGCTTTTTTGTTCTGCATCTGTTTCTGTGATCTGTCGTAAACTACTATTACGGCCCGTGGTTAGCTTCCTTAATGCATCAGTCGCACGCCTTTCTATCCGTTTATCGCCAAATGCGCCCTTAAAATCAGGGTTCGAATTTATAGGTTCATCCATTTCGCAAAAATCGAACTTTTATAGCATACTTGTGTCCACACAGTAGCCCAACGGGAGGGTGTAGGGAGGGGTTTCGCATACTATTCAAGTAATCCTGGGTCAAACCCCTTCGGAAGCTTAATATCCGAACCATCTTTAATCAACGCTATTATTGTACTTTCTATCGTTCTCAAAACATTCTGCATATCGCTTTTCATTTCGGATTCTGAAAATCTTAAAAAGCGTATTCCAAAGCCCTCTAATTTTTGTTGTCTTACTTCATCTTTATTAAAAGTCTCATCATGATTATGCGACATCCCGTCAATTTCAACAGCCAACATTAAGTCCTTGCAATAAAAATCTACAATATAGTTGTCTATGAATCGCTGACGATCAAAGTCAAAGCCAAGGAGTTTGTCGTTTTTTAATTCGCTCCATAACAATAGCTCTCCATCGGTCATATCTTTTCGCAGTTTGCGTGCGAGGACTTTAAGTGCAGGATTGTATGGAATAATCTTTTTTGCCATTTTATATATCCGCTTTATGAAACCCCTCCCTGCACCCTCCCAACGGGATGGAATCGCACCAGGCGTCGCTTTTTTGTCTTTTGTGTCGTTTTCTTCTTCACTTAGCGAAATCTTTCCCTGCAAGCCTCCAGAGGGAGGAAATCATACTAAGCTAACGCTTCTTTTTCCATCATACCGCCTCCGCCAGCCATATGTTTCTCACTATGCCTCCAGCGCTGCAATAGTTTATCCCTGACCCTCAGCGCAGGCTTTTCTACGGCATATCTTAATATCAGCGCGCATGCGATGGTGCTGAGGAGGCAGCAAAGCATCATCAGATTACTGTTTTTGTCGATGCCGGTTTTTTGGAACAGGTTTTGGGTAAGGTGGATCACCAGCTTGTGCGAAAGATAGATGCTGTAGGATAAGGTGGCCAGTTGTGAGGTAATGGCCGACTGGCGACGATACAGGAAATTGGATGGACAAACGATGGTTGCCAAAATCAATCCGTATCCCAGCGAAACCAAGGGGAAAACCAAGATAGTGCTGGTTAGACCATTGTCGGGTGAGCAAACAAAGTAAGCGGCTATTAAAATTATCAGGCCCAGCAGCATCAGGAGGTGATTGTACCTGTTCACTATTTCTTTTACCCGCGGATAAAAAGTATAGGCGCCGGCAATGCTCACGCCAATAAGCAATCCATCCAAGCGGTTGTAGGTGGGGTAGTAGATCACCTGGTGCCATATCGCCCCAAAATCATCTCCGGATAGGTGGGGCGCTAAAAAATAGTGCCAGCCAGCATACCTGATCATAAAACCAGCAATAAACAACATAGCCAGGATGTAGATGGCTTTTTTACCCGCTTTAAAATAGCTGAGCAGCCAAAAGGTTAAAGGCAGTATTAAATAGAACTGTTCTTCCACACATAACGACCAGGCGTGTGTAAAGGTTCCGGTTGTTTTCAGATCCAACCCAAAATTGAGGGTAAAGGTGAAATATTTCCAGAGTGGGGCCATGTGCTCCCGTTCGCGCAGGAATGGGATGGCGGTATATAATAGCAGCACTACCAGGTAAGGTGGAATGATCCGGAAAAAACGCTTTGCGAAAAACTTACGCATATCAATGGCTTTGCCGTTTTTGATGGTATTAAAAAGCTGACCGGCGATCAAAAAACCACTTAAAACAAAAAACAGGTCGACGCCAGTCCAGCCAAAGCCGCCTATTTTACTTATCCATTCCGGATGCCCGAACAGCTGGTAATGAAACAGCAAAACATAGGTAATGGCCAATGCCCGTAAATGGTCTAAACCCAATAATTTATGTTTATTGGATATGTTGGCTGTGGTATTGTCTGACATGAAATTTAATCGGGAAATTTATGCTGTAATTTATTGAAATAAATAAGATAACTAATAGGGGATATTATCTTATTTCTAATAAAAAAGTTTGTCATTTCGAACGAGGTAGGAGGAGAAATCTTCTTCGACATGCAATTGGGACTTTGTACGCAGTAGAAGATTTCTCTTTCGCACCACGCTCATATCCGCCCATGCTCTATCGAAATGACATCGTTTTTGTAAACGTCACTCTTCCAAACATCGATCACAAACTTCAAAAACAATCTTACTTCTTGCCTCTAATCTCTTGTCTCTCTGCCCTAAACCTCCCCCTCACGTTTCCTTAAAAACCACTCGCCGGATAGCAACAGGAGGATCAGCACAAATATCCATTTTACATCGATGACATCGCTGTAGTGTTTGTCTTCGTAAACAACGGTTTTGATATTGTCATTTTTGCGGATAAGGTCGGCAAGCTGGTTGAGTTGATTCGGATATAGCATTTGGCCGCCGCTTTGTTTAGCTATGGTGTTTAGCAACTGATGATTGGCAGCACTTTGGCGTGTTTCCAGGTTAAGCGGTTTTACGGTCAATTGTCCGCTGGCATTAAAGCGTTGGGTGCCATTTTGGGTAGTAGCAGTGTAACTATATTCGCCAATGGGTAGTGTACCGGCATCCAGCTGGTAGCTTTGCCCGCTGCGGCTAAACAGGAAGCTGTAATTTTTACCCGCCTGGTTCTTCAGCTCGATCCTGACATCTGGCGTATTGATCAGTTCCAGGGCATCGTTATACAGTTCGGCATTCAAGATCACGTTTTCGCCCTCGTCAAAAACATTGCGGGCAGGGTATACCCTGAATCGCTGGCGATTGGCATTGGCGGTTAGGTATTGTACGGTTTGGCTCAACAATTCGTCGGTAGCGTTGCGGTTGCCATAATTCTGATACTCGGCCAGTTGCCAGCGCCACAGGCCTTCGCCGGTGAGTATAGCGGTACGGCGCCCGGCATCGTCGGCAAAAGCCAACAGGGGGTAGGTAGTAGCTACCGCGCCAATTTTTTGTTTTAACAGTACAGCGGTATTTGCAGCTGTGCCATAACTGCCAAAGGGAGCAAGAAGTGGCGGCATTACCGCTATTTTTTTGCGTGATGAATCGGACAGGGTAAAAGCCGAAAAGCCGGCTTCGGGCAGGGCAAGCACCTCCTGCGATTCGGAACGACCCGCACTGATCTTGACGCTGTTTTGCTCCGCATTAAAAGCCTGTAGATCGGTTTGCGAGCCCAGTATATACCAAACGGGGATCTTGCTTTTAGTGATAAAGTTTTTTAGCGGCGCGTATTCACCTGCCGGGATCTGGTAAAGAATAACCAGGCTATAATCAGCCAGTTTAATACCGGCCATATCCGCGAGCAGCGTGGTTTTTACCTCGAAGTTTTTATTAGTTTCAATAGCCTGCTTAATAACGGTAATATCCGGGTGCGGACTGCGGTACACAACCAGTACCTTTTGCCGGGCATCCAGCACATCTACATAAATAGTTTCGGTATTGTTTTGGGTAGATAGTTCGTTTTTAACCGGGGCAATGCTGATGTTATATTTACGTAAGCCTTTTTTATCAGCAGTTAACTTGATGGGGGCTGTCTTTTTAAAATCGGCCGAAGCAACGGGAATAGTTTGGGTGGATACCTGCCTGCCGTCTTCGGTAACCGTTAGGTGCATATTCTCACCCTTGCTTTGATAGGCCGCGGCTAAAACCTCTATTTCAAAATCGTTACCTAAAAAGGCGGTCTTGTTATAATTAACGTTGCCAATGAGCAGGTCGCGTTTGGCAACCGTATCGCCCAGGGCAATAGTATAAATGCTGGTTTTGATGTTTTTGGCTTCGTACTGCGGATCGTTGCCCTGGTTGTACAAACCATCGGTAGCTAAAATCAGTGCGCCTATATTTTGGTTTACAAAGCGGTTATTGAGTTGCTGCAATGCCCCTGCGATATCGGTTTGCTTGCCGCTGAATTTATCGGACAAGCCGTTACTCAGATCTTTACTGAAATTAAACTCCTGCACATCATATTTATCGCCCAGTTGTTGTTTGAGTTTAGCCAGGTCGCTTATAAATTGAGCAGAATTAAAACTGGCAGGTTTAAACGTATTGATAGAAGATGAATTATCCTGCGCGACGAGCACCAAAGGTTTCTGCGGATCGTATTTAATGGTTTTTACCAGTGGCGAAACCAGCAGCATAGCGATAACAAACACTACCAACGCACGGAGAACGGCTAACCACAACCTGAAATTTTTGCCCAGGTTAACCGGTTGCCGGTATAATAGCCAGGCATAAAGTATGCCCAGTATTAAACAAACAGGCACCCACCATCCGGAAACTGACCCCCAGGTTATTGAAAACATTTTTTATAGGTTGTAATGTATAACGCAATACGTTTTACGCTCAGCTGCAAAATGCGAAATTATTGTGAAATGCGGGGAATAAAAAAAGCGTCATTGCAAGGTACGAAGCAATCTCTATGCTATACAGAGCAAACTTGGATAGTTGACCTGCTTATGTAGGGATTGCTTCATACCTTACAGCAATGACGCTTTGTAATTTAAGTTTTCTTAAACTTAGAACTTAAAATTAAAGCATTCCACCGTCAACAGGGATCACCTGGCCGGTAATGTAGGTAGCCATATCTGATGCCAGGAAAACACAGGCATTGGCCACATCTTCGGGCTGTCCGGCACGTTTCAGCGGGATATCTGCTTCCCAGCCTTCAACCACTTTAGGATCAAGTACGTCTGTCATTTCGGTTTTGATAAAGCCTGGCGCCACAACATTAGTACGGATGTTTCGTGAACCCAGCTCCTTAGCTACTGATTTGGAAAAGCCGATGATGCCCGCTTTGGAAGCAGCATAATTGGCTTGCCCGGCATTACCTTGTACACCTACCACAGAGCTCATGTTGATAAACACACCATTGCGGTTTTTCATCATGATCTTGGAGGCGGCTTTGGTAACGTTAAATATCGATTTCAGGTTTACGTTCAACACCTCGTCCCAGTTCTCTTCGGTCATGCGCATCAGCAGACCATCTTTAGTGATGCCGGCGTTGTTAACCACTATATGCAGGGTGCCAAAATCGGCTACAATATCATTGATCAGTTTTTCGGCTTCTTCAAATTTGGAAGCATCAGAGCGGTAGCCTTTTACTTTGGTGCCAAAGCTTTGCAGCTCCTGCTCCAGCGCCTGGCCTTTTTCAACCGACGATAAATAGGTAAATGCCACGTTGGCGCCTTGCTCGGCAAATTTCTCGGCTATTTTACGCCCTATACCTTTTGAGGCGCCGGTAATAAGCGCTATTTTTCCTTCTAATAATTTCATAAATTGAATATATGATTTCGGGCGGTGAAGTTAGTTAATTAGTCGGAAAGTCCGAAAGGGGGGAAGTCCGAAAGTCTGTAAAGTCTGTAAGTCCGGAAGCTGCGTAAGGCAGAAGTGTTAAAATCTGAAACCTAAAATAGCAAAGGCCTGTTTTGTACGATTTTAATATCATAAACTTTCGGACTTTACTAACTTTCTAACTTCCGGACTATAAAAAATATCACTACCTTTGCGGCTCAAAAAATTACGTGTGCATGAGCCAGTCTGTTCAAATAAAAAACGCTTTAATTTCTGTTTACTACAAAGATAATTTAGAGCCTATTATCCTGGAGTTAAACCGCCTTGGTGTCGAGATCTATTCTACCGGTGGTACCGAAACTTTTATCCGTAATTTGGGTGTTAATGTGGTGCCCGTGGAGGACCTTACATCATACCCATCTATTTTAGGCGGACGTGTTAAAACCCTGCACCCCAAAGTGTTTGGAGGCATCCTTGCCCGCAGGAGTTTTGATGGTGACGGACAGCAGCTGGCCCAGTACGAGATACCGGAGATTGACCTGGTAATTGTTGATCTTTATCCTTTTGAAGAAACCGTAAAATCAGGCGCAGCCCAGGAAGATGTGATCGAGAAGATCGATATCGGTGGTATTTCATTGATCCGCGCGGCAGCAAAAAACTTTAAGGATGTAGTAATCGTAGCTTCCAAAAATGATTACGGTACGCTGGAAGATATCCTGAAAACACAGGGTGGCGCAACCACGCTTGATCAACGCCGTTCATTCGCTCAAAAAGCATTCAATATATCATCACATTACGATACCGCCATCTTCCAATATTTTAACCAGGAAGAGCCGCTACCGGTATTTAAACAAAGTATACAAAGCAGTCAGGTTTTGCGTTACGGCGAAAACCCACACCAGGGCGGTGTGTTTTATGGTGATCTGGACGCCATGTTCACCAAACTGCACGGTAAGGAATTATCTTACAACAACCTGGTCGATGTGGATGCAGCCGTTGCTTTGATCGACGAGTTTACCGAGCCCACCGTGGCGATATTGAAACATACCAATGCTTGCGGTATTGCCTCGCGATCTTTTATTAAAGAAGCCTGGATCGATGCGCTGGCCTGCGACCCGGTTTCAGCTTTTGGTGGTGTGATCATTGCCAATGATGAAATCAACGCGGATACGGCTACGGAGATCAGCAAAATATTTTACGAAGTACTGATAGCCCCGGCTTATACCGACGAAGCCGTACAAATTTTACAGAGCAAAAAGAACCGTATTATTTTGGTCCGCCAACCGGTGGCTTTGCCAACCAAGCAGTTCAAAACTTTATTGAATGGCGTTATTGAGCAGGATAAAGACGCGGTTATTGAAGGTCCCGCTCAAATGACCCCGGTTACCAACAGAAAACCGACTGAGCACGAGTTGCATGATCTGTTTTTTGCCAACAAAGTGGTAAAACACACCAAATCAAACACTATAGTATTTGCAAAAAATGGTCAGCTGATGGCCAGCGGTGTTGGTCAAACTTCAAGAGTTGATTCTTTAAAACAGGCGGTTATCAAAGCGCATAGTTTTGGCTTCGACCTGCATGGCGCAGTGATGGCATCTGATGCTTTTTTTCCGTTCCCGGATTGTGCCGAGTTGGCTGCAGAAGCGGGTATAACAGCTATATTACAACCAGGCGGATCCATAAACGACAAACTTTCTGTTGAAATGTGTAATGAAAAAAACATTTCGATGGTGACCACCGGCGTTCGTCATTTTAAACACTAAAATTAAAGATTAACCGGGCTTGTTGGGTTGGATGAAGTGTGGCAGATTGGAAATAAATGGTAGTTTTACAACTCCGAAAGCCCGATTAACATAATTTAACTTAACCGACCTGTCCAAACAATAAATATGAAATTTATACGCTCTTAATTGCAACTATGTGATTTTTTTAAGCGTATTTTTATAAACTTTACAGATTATTTGAAAGAAGCAACAGATGGGTTTATTTAACTTTTTTACACAAGAAATAGCTATCGATTTGGGTACCGCGAATACCCTCATTATACATAACGACAAAGTTGTTGTTGACGAACCTTCTATCGTGGCGTTTGACAGGACAACTAATAAAGTAATTGCCATTGGCAGGCAGGCCATGCAAATGGAAGGTAAAACACATGATAACATCCGCACGGTACGCCCGCTGAAGGATGGTGTAATTGCCGACTTTAACGCTGCCGAACACATGATACGGGGTATGATCAAAATGATCAACCAAGGTAAAGGCTGGTTTTTCCCTTCATTGCGTATGGTGATCTGTATCCCTTCGGGTATTACCGAGGTGGAAAAACGCGCCGTGCGTGACTCTGCCGAGATTGCCGGCGCCAAAGAGGTTTACCTGATACATGAGCCAATGGCCGCTGCTGTAGGTATCGGTATCGACGTGGAAGAACCCATGGGTAACATGATCATCGATATTGGTGGTGGTACTACCGAGATTGCAGTTATCGCCCTGTCAGGTATCGTTTGCGACCAGTCTATCCGCGTAGCGGGAGATAACTTTGACTCAGACATTGTACAATATATCCGCCGTCAACATAACATCATGATTGGTGATCGTACTGCCGAGAAGATCAAAATTGAGGTTGGTGCCGCCTTGCCGGAATTGGCAGATCCACCAAGTGATTTTGCTGTTCAGGGCCGCGACTTGATGACCGGTGTTCCAAAGCAGATCATGGTATCCTATACCGAAATTGCACACTGCCTGGATAAATCGATCTCTAAAATAGAGGAAGCGATATTGAAAGCACTGGAAATTACCCCGCCAGAGCTATCAGCCGATATTTACCAAACAGGTATTTATTTAACAGGTGGTGGCGCTTTGCTACGTGGTTTGGATAAACGTGTAGCGGCAAAAACAAAACTACCGGTTCACGTGGCCGAAGATCCGCTACGTGCCGTAGTACGCGGAACAGGAACCGCCCTTAAAAACATAGGAAATTTTAAATTTTTAATGCAATAGCCTATAATTACTGAATTATTGAGTTATTGAATTAGTGGTTTTAGGATCTTTTTAATTCAATAACTCGGTAATTCAATAATTCAATAATTATAAAACGATGCGTAACCTCTTGATATTTATCACTAAGTATAACGCGTTTTTTTTATTCCTGATTTTTGAGATAAGCTCGCTGCTTATTTATATCAAATACAACTCCTTTCAAAAAGCTACTTTTATTAATTCAACCAACAAGGTTACCGGTACGCTGTACACACAGGTTAGTCAGTTTTATGCATACTTGTCGTTAAAAGAAGTAAATGACAGCCTCGCCTGCGAAAACGCCCAACTGCGCGGGATATTAAAATCGGCTTTGTATGTAGATACGATTGAAAAACATAAGGTGGTTGATACCACTTACAAACAACAGTATACCTATATTGTAGCCAGAGTGATCAATAACTCTACCAACAAGCGCAGTAACTATATTACCATTAACCGGGGTAGTAAAGAAGGTATAACTAAGGATATGGGGGTTATTTGCAGCTCGGGGGTAGTAGGGATGGTAGTTGATGTTTCAGAGCATTTGGCTATAGTGCAATCGGTATTGAATAAAAACACCCGTTTTAGTGCTATGCTGGCTAATAATAAAGAGATTGGCTCATTTATATGGGGGGCTGATCTTGACCCTAAAAAGGGATTGTTAACGGATATCCAGAACGATGCTCAACCGAAACTGGGTGAGCAGGTAGTTACCTCGGGGTATTCGCTTTTTCCTACGGGCATTCCCTTTGGAAAAATAACAAACCTGCATGCTAAAGGTGGCGGCTTACTGCTTAATGTGGATGTGACACTTGCTGTTGATTTTAGTAAACTGGAATATGTTTACGTGATAAATAACAAATTTGCGCAGGAGCAAACGGATCTGGAGGCCGGACAGAAAAAAAATGAGTAGAGCTATTTTAGTTAATGCTATCCGGTTTCTGGTGCTGGTTTTTATGCAGGTGTTTTTGCTCAAGAACATTACCTTTTATAACCTGTCGACCCCGTATCTGTATATCTTGTTTATTTTGCTGCTTCCGTTTGAGGTGCCTAATATATTGCTGTTTGTACTGTCGTTTTTATTAGGGTTAACCATTGATGCTTTTTATGATACGCCTGGTCTGCACGCAGCCGCGTGTGTGGTACTGGCTTTAGTGCGTATCCTGTTTATCAGCATCACGGTGCAAAAAGATGGCTTTGATAATGAACCTGAACCTACCTTGAGTATTATGGGGTTCCGGTGGTTTTTTACCTATGCCCTGGTGCTTACCCTCTTTCATCATTTCTTTCTGCTGAATTTAGAGGTATTTAGTTTTTCTGAAATCCAATACACACTAAGCCGTGTTGTATTGAGTTCAATATTTACTGTATTTTTAATGCTTATTTCAGGATTACTATTTTTCAGAAGGAAAGAACGTAAATGAACAAGTTTTTTGAGCGTCGGTACGTTGTAACAGGTATTTTTCTGGTAATTATGATCACTCTTTTGGGTAGGCTTTACTATATCCAGATAGTTGATGATCGTTATACATTATATGCTAATCGTAATGTAAGGCGCATAGAGATCCAATACCCGGCGCGTGGCCCCATACTTGATCGTTATGGTAAAATACTGGTTCAGAATGTACCCATTTATGACATTACAGTTAATCCAAAAGAAGTAAAACCGTTTGATACGCTGGCGTTTTGTAAATTATTAGGTATTGATAAAGAAGGCTTTGATAAGCGTATGATCAAGGCCATCAAATACTCTCCTAATAAGGAGTCGATATTTGAAAAACAGCTCCCTTTTGAGTTGTACGCGTCTTTCCAGGAAAAACTAACCGAATTTCCGGGATTTTATGTGCAGCGACGTACGGTAAGAACCTATCCCGATTCAACTGCCGCTCAGTTTTTAGGTTTTATTGGCGAGGTGCAGGACCGGGATATTGAACGCTCAAACGGCTATTATCGCCAGGGCGATTATATTGGTGTTACCGGTGTCGAAAAGTCCTATGAACAAGTTTTGCGGGGACAAAGAGGCGTGAAAATACAAATGGTTGATTCGCGTGGCATACCCAAAGGTTCTTTTGCCAATGGCGCCTTTGATACTTTGGCCCATCCCGGCGAACGACTTACTTCATCACTTGATATGAACCTGCAAAAGCTGGGCGAAAAGCTGATGAAAAACAAACTGGGTAGTATCGTAGCTATTGAACCGTCAAGCGGCGAAATATTATGTTATGTAAGCAGCCCTACGTATGACCCCAACCTGATGGTTGGCCGGGAGCGGGGAAACAATGCCTCCAAACTATACAACGATCCTTATAATCCGTTTTTTATCCGGCCTATACAGGCCTATTATCCTCCTGGGTCGTCATTTAAGCCTTTGAGCGCACTTATCGCCATACAGGAAGGGGTAATTACCCCCGAAACCATGTATTACTGTCCGGGATATTATATAGCGGGTAACAGAAGGATACCTTGTTTTCATGGCGAAGTGCACGGGGCTGTTAATTTAAGTAAAGCTGTAGCAGAGTCATGTAATGGTTACTTTGATATGGTTTTTGAGAAGCTGATAAACCGTAATGGGGCCAAAAAGACCGATACATCATTTAATTATTGGCGAGGTAATGTAGCCAAATTTGGTTTGGGTACCAAGTTAGGGCTTGATATGCCAAACGAAGGCCGGGGTAACCTGCCAAGGGCATCCTACTATGATAAAGTATACCATAAAGGCGGCTGGCGTTCAAGTACGGTTATTTCATTAGGGATAGGGCAGGGCGAATTATTAGCTACCCCCTTACAGTTAGCCAATATCGAAGCCACTATTGCCAACCGTGGTTTTTATTACAAACCGCATTTGATAAAAGCCATTGGCGATAAACAGGTGATCAAACACGAGTATAATGTGAAGAATTATGTGGGCATAGATTCACAGTATTTTAAGCCGGTTATTGATGGTATGGAAAGTGTGGTTGATTATGGAACGGCCAAAGGGGCAAAAATACCGGGTATCATCATGTGCGGGAAAACCGGTACGGCTCAAAACAGAACAGGTAAGGATAATTCGGTATTTGTTGCTTTTGCCCCAAGGGATAACCCCAAAATAGCCATAGCCGTAGTGGTTGAGAATGCAGGGCAGGGTGGTACATGGGCAGCGCCCATTGCCAGTTTTATTGTTGAACAATATTTAAAAAAATCGATATCGCAACGGCCATCGGGTATTACACCTGATTATTACATCAATGCCAACCTGTTGCCCGATTTAAATATTTATCTGCCGGAAAGGTTAAAAGAAAGAAAAAGAGATAGTATCAGATCTGTGCGGGCTGATTCAATCAGGAAGGTGAAAGCCGATTCGATCAAAAAGGCGGCTCAGCTCAAAACGGCTAACAATAATAAATCAGGAAGTTTAAGCAATCTTTTAGCAGGCAGGGGGGCTGGTAAATAATATGAGTGTAAACAACCAGCGCAGCTTTTTTTTCAATGTAGATTGGTTAATAGTGCTCCTGTATCTGGCCCTGTGTACTATTGGTTGGTTCAATATTCACGCTGCTGTGTTTGATGAAAAGCACCCCAGTATTATTGATGCCTCAACTAACTATGGTAAGCAATTTATTTATATCAACGTATCCATCGTAGTAGCCATAGTTATACTGTTGTTGGAGAGCAGGTTTTTAACCGCGCTTGCACCTGCATTTTACGGTATAACGGTACTGCTGCTGATATTGGTGTTAGTAGTGGGCCGAAACGTGGGTGGTAACCAGGCCTGGATAAACATGGGTGGTGGGTTCCGGTTACAACCCTCAGAGTTTGCTAAGTTTTCCACGTGTTTGCTATTGGCCCGTTATCTGAGCTCGGTTAATATTAAAGTTACCGAATTAAGATCATTTCTGATAGCCGCGGCCATAATTGGCTTCCCGATGTTGCTGATCATGCTGCAGCCCGATACCGGGTCAACGTTGGTGTTCTGCTCGCTTATTTTTGTACTTTACCGTGAGGGCCTGTCGCCATATTTTTTGGTGATCAGTGGTTTGCTTATTGTGCTGTTTGTAGTTTCACTTTTGTATAATCCAGTTTATGTAATCCTGGTATTAGTGGCATTAACCGCCCTGGTCATATTTTTATTCAGACGGCATCGCAAGCTTATTTTTACTATGCTGGTAGGCCTGGCCATATCTGTCGCGTTTATTTTTAGCGTTAAGTTTATTTACTCCCATGTTTTAAAGCCGCACCAAACCGAACGTATTAATATACTATTAGGTATCACTACTGATTTAAAAGGCAAAGGGTATAACGTAAACCAGTCGAAAATAGCTATTGGCTCGGGCAAGTTATGGGGTAAGGGTTATTTACATGGCACACAAACCAAATACTCCTTTGTACCCGAGCAAAGTACCGATTTTATTTTTTGTACCATTGGCGAAGAGTGGGGCTTTGCCGGATCGGTTGTGGTCATCGGGCTTTATTTGTTTTTGATATTGCGGGTGATCTACCTGGCCGAAAGGCAGCGATCGCCTTTCTCCCGTATATACGGTTATGGGGTGGCTTCTGTATTGTTTTTTCATGTGGTTATTAACATTGGCATGACCATTGGGGTGGTGCCTGTAATTGGTATACCTCTGCCATTTATCAGTTATGGCGGCTCTTCTTTGCTCAGTTTTACCATACTGCTTTTTATCCTCGTTAAGCTCGATTCAAACCGAATGGGCATCGTTTAATATACGCTGAAGTGTCTGGCGCTAACGCCTTGACTATGTATACTGTATGATTTGTCTTATTACTATATTGTTACATTAATATTAATTTATTTAATACTGATAAGGTAAATATAGTTACAGAATGGTTAAATATTTAAATATCCAATAATTAAATTATTAATCTTTTAGTTAAATCATTGACTTGTTAACAATTGTGTTAATTATAGATTACTTTTCTTAAAAATCGCCTGTTAATCCCATATTTTAACATTTTATTTATTAAATAGCCCCGTAAATTAGCGTGCAAACTGCTGTTGAGTAAAATGAATGAATTGAATATAGAGCCATAAAAGTGCGCTTTTGGTCTAAAAAGCAGGTTTTTATAATGTTTTAACCCATTTTTAAGCCTTTTTCCCTTTCAGAAGCAGTACCCGCAAACTGGTACGCATTTAAGTATTTATTGTTATATATTATATTTGTTTTAAGCGTTTGGCCGAACGGAGGCGTATCCTGAAAAGCCTATAACAGAGTAAGGGGACAAAACAATAAATAACACTATTATGAAAAATTTAGAATTAAAAGAACTTGGCGTTCAAGAAATGAATGCTACTGAAATGACAAAAGTTAACGGTGGCGGTCCTTTAAGCGACATACTGGTTAACACTTTATTTGTGGCCTTGGGAGGTGTAAGCATTTTGGTAAACAACACAGTTCAGTTTGTTGGTTACACTGTAAATTCGCTTTTAGGCTTCATTAAAAGCTAATTAGTTTTATTTAACTATTTCCCAAAAACAATTTCGCGATCCCTGTTCCGATAAGGTGGCTAACACAGCTTATCTCACTGATTGCGATTCTAATTAATTTGTGGCATTGCCATTATTGGCCGGCCAGACGGGCGAATCCTGAAAAGCCCTAACAGAGTAAGGGATTATTGAACAAAAAAATACTATTATGAAAAATTTAGAATTAAAAGAACTTGGCGTTCAAGAAATGAATGCTACTGAAATGACTAACGTTAATGGTGGTTTATTAGGCATCAGCATTGACCTTGGCCCACTTTTCGCTCAACTTAACAAAACAGTAACTGAAGTTGTGTCTTTTGTTACTACTCAAGTTAAAATCGTTGGTGCTATTCTTGGAGCATTATAATAAAACCTTTTAAATAGCCGTTGCCCAGGTTGGGTTAACGGCTATTTATTCCTATCGCACGTAACAAATCCTATTCCTCAATTTCACATAAATGGCGGATCCCGAAAAGCCATGAACAGAGTAGGGAAATTTTTTAAAACTACCCTTATGAAAAATTTAGAGTTAAAAGAACTTGGAGTTCAGGAAATGAATGTTGCTGAAATGGCCGATGTAAATGGCGGCAGTGTAATTGGAGGTATCATCAATGCTGTTCAGGCACTTGTAGACGGCCTTCAGGCAAATGTAAACCTGGATGGGATCATTCAGGACTTTAAAACCTTTTTTACTACCCTTAAAGGTTTGCTGCACGGATAACTGTTGCTTAAATTGAATTAAACAGTTATTTACCCATATATTTAAACTGAGATTATTCCCAAAACTTATTATATACATGGCGAATCCTGAAAAGCCATAACAGAGTAAGGAAAATGTTTAAGATTACAATCATGAAAAACCTTGAATTAAAAGAACTGGATGTCCAGGAAATGAATACTGCTGAAATGACTACGGTTAATGGTGGTGCTATTTTGGATGGTGTTGCTACCCTTGTTGATAATGTCGCCCTTCTTATTGGTGGTTCGCTTGGTTCCCTGCTTCCGGGGCTTTCAAATGTAATTGTGAATATTTTACATTCCGTGTCAGGTCTTCTTAATCGAATTTAAGATCTTATACAAGCACTTGAGCTAATTAAAAGCTATAAGGCAGCCGTATACTTGATATATCGGCTTTTGCCGATTAAGGCGTATCCTGAAAAGCCTTAACAGAGTAAGGGATTTTATATACAAAAAACACAATTATGAAAAATCTAAAATTAAAAGAGCTTGGTGTTCAGGAAATGAATACTGCTGAAATGACAAAAGTTAACGGTGGTGGTTTAGGCGACATTTCAATCAGCCTTAACCTTGAGCCCGTTTTGAAATTTTTAGCAGGTGTATTAACTGATACAGGTTCACTCCTTACCAAAACATTGGGCTCGCTGTTTCAATTACTTCAGGGCGGCTTGTAAGATAAGCAATAGCCGTTGTTCTTAAATGCTTAAGGGTACGGCTATTTTCTTTTCAACAGAGTCAACTTAATTTGGCTCATTTTCGTAAAAAAAACAAATAAACACTCACAATTATGAAAAATTTAGAATTAAAAGAACTTGGTGTTCAGGAAATGGATGCTAAGGAAATGATCAATGTTAACGGTGGATACGGCTTAGGTGATCTGCTTGGCGCCGTATTTACAGCTTTAGGCTCTATTTTAGATGCCGTTGTTAAATTGGTTCAAGGTTTATAAAAACATAAATAGTCGTTATCACGATTCATTGGGATAACGACTATTTTAATATGTTGCAAAGGCATGGCTTTATCTACCTATTCTACAGAAACAATTGCTGAAACCTCTATTGTTTACCGTTCACAGATAAGCAGGAGAACCCAGCTTATCTATTTAGTTACGGTATTAGCAATAATAGTAACTTTTGTACTGCTTCCATTTATTAAAACCCCCATCAGTATCAAGGGGACCGGGCTTTTACAATCATCTATTGAAAAAGCCGAGTTAACTATTCCGGTTAACGGCCGGCTCACCAGGCTTAAACTTACCGACAATCAAAAAATTACCCGTGGCGATACCATTTTAGTGATAGACGCCTCCGTGCAGAAACAACAAGGCGCTCTGGCCGATAATCGCAAAAGACAAATAGGACAGTTTTTAGGTGATATCAACGAATTATTGGCTGGCGTTAACAGGGGAAGAACAAGTACCCCTAATTTGCAAACCGGGCAATATAATGCCTCATGGCAGCAATTTTCGCAGGAGCTGGCAAATTCGGCCATTGCCAAACAACAGTCGGCAAGTACATTTAACCGCTATAACGAATTGTATAAGAACAAAGTGCTTACCGAATCGGAGTACGAAAAGTATAAATTTGAGTATGAACAGGCTAAATCTGCTTATTTAATGGTGTTAGCCAAATATAAAACGCAATGGCAAACCGAAGCTAATGGTTTCAGGAATGAATTGCGCCAGCTAAACGGACAGGAAGCTGAGATAAACGAACAAAAAAGACAATACATGCTGAGGGCTCCTATAAGCGGCTCAGTTCAAAATATATCAGGTGTGCAAAACGGCGCGTACGTGTTTGCTAACCAAAAGATCGGTGAAATATCACCAGATGCCAATTTAACTGCCTTTTGCTATATCAAACCCTCAGATATCGGGTTGATTAAAAAGGGGCAGCAGGTACGTTTCCAGGTAGATGCATTCAATTACAATCAATGGGGACTGATGACTGGTAAGGTGGTTGATATTTCTGATGATATTATTATAGTAAACCAAAACCAACCGGTATTTAAGGTAAAATGTACGCTTGATAAAAACTACCTCACTTTAAAGAATGGCTACAAAGGATACCTGAAAAAAGGGATGAATTTTACAGCCCGATTTAACGTAACCAAGCGGAGCTTATATCAGTTATTGTACGATAAGGTAGATGATTGGGTAAATCCTAATATTGGCAGCTAAACCAGAAAGCAATGAGCATCAAAATAAAACAGCGGGATATAACGGATTGCGGGGCAGCTTGTTTAGCTTCAGTAGCATCACATTATAAGCTTGATCTCGCGGTAGCCCGTATCAGGCAGCTTGCCGGTACCGATAAAAAAGGAACCAATGTATTGGGCATGGTTGAGGCCGCTCAGAAATTAGGGTTTGAAGCCAAAGGCGTAAAAGGACCTTTTGAAAGCCTGTTCAAAATACCCAAACCCGCCATAGCGCACTTAGTGGTAAAAGAAATTTTGCACCACTACGTAGTAATATATAAGGTTACGGATAAGTTTGTTGAGGTGATGGACCCGATTGACGGGCAACTAAGCCGCAGAAGCCATGATGAATTTAAAAAAGAATGGTCTGGAGCGTTGATTTTGCTGTTGCCATCAGAAGAGTTTGAGGTCGGCAACGAAAAAAAATCTGTAAACAGTCGCTTTTGGACACTCATCAAACCGCACAGAAGTATTCTGATACAAGCCCTGTTTGGTGCCATTGTTTACACTATTTTAGGTCTATCAACCTCGGTTTTTGTACAAAAACTGGTCGACTTTGTGTTGGTTGACGGCAATCGCAACCTGCTTAATATTATGGGTATTGGTATGGTGCTCATTTTGGCATTGCAGCTTTTTATAGGTACAGCCAAAACCATATTTACCCTGAAAACGGGGCAAATGATTGATGCCAAGCTCATTTTGGGCTATTACAAGCATTTGCTTAGGTTACCACAGCAGTTTTTTGATACCATGCGCGTGGGCGAGATCATTTCGCGTATCAATGACGCGGTAAAAATCCGTACGTTTTTAAACGATGTAAGTATCAATTTCCTGGTAAACATATTTATCGTGGTGTTCTCATTCATCATGATGTTTACTTATTACTGGAAACTGGCACTCATCATGCTTACCGTTATTCCTTTATATCTGGCTATTTATTATATAACCGATAAGCTCAATAAAAAGGCACAGCGTAAGCTGATGGAGGATGCCGCGGAGCTGGAATCGCAATTGGTAGAAAGCTTAAACTCGGTGGGTACCATTAAACGCTTCGGGCTGGAAGATCATGCGGATGAAAAAACAGAAGTGCGTTTTGTCAGGTTGTTGAAGATCGGCATGAAGTCAAACCTGAACTCTGTTTTTTCAGGTACCTCTTCAGAATTGATATCCCGTTTATTAACTATTGCCTTGCTTTGGGTTGGTGCCGGTTATGTGATGGATAATAATATAACCCCTGGTGAGCTTTTATCATTTTATACATTGATAGGTTATTTTACCGGACCGGTATCTTCCTTGATCGGGATGAACAGAACCGTACAGGACGCGGTAATTGCAGCCGACAGGTTATTTGAGATCATGGACCTGGAGCGCGAAAAAGATGAGAACCAAATTGATCTTAGTCCTGATAAAATTGGTGATATACGTTTTGAAAATGTTTCCTTCCGCTACGGTACCCGGGTTGCTGTTTTTGATAATCTGAACCTGATTATCCCGAAAGGTAAATTTACCGCTATTGTTGGCGAAAGTGGTTCGGGCAAATCCACACTCATGTCGATATTGCAAAACATATATCCTATACAAAATGGTAATGTACGTATTGGTGAGTATGATCTTAAATACATCAACAATTCGTCTCTTCGCCGGATGATATCGGTAGTACCACAACAAATTGATTTGTTTGCAGGTAACGTTATTGATAACATCGCTGTTGGTGATAATGAGCCGGATATGAAAAAAATCATCGACATTTCGGCTAAACTGGGTATAACCGGTTTTATAGAATCATTGCCAAAAGGTTTCCAAACGTATTTGGGCGAGAACGGTACATCGCTGTCTGGTGGTCAAAGACAACGCATCGCGATAGCCCGGGCATTGTATCGTAACCCCGAGATCCTGATATTAGATGAAGCAACGTCTTCGCTTGATTCCGTATCTGAAAAGTATGTGCAAAAAATGATTGAATTTTTAAAGGAAGAACAAAAAACGGTAATTGTAATTACTCACCGTTCAAGTACCTTAAACAATGCCGATAATATTATTGTATTGGATAAGGGCGTAGTTGTGGAACAAGGCAGTCATAAAAAATTAAACTATAGCTTGAGCTAAAAGCTGAAGGCTTAAAGCGAAAAGCCAGCTCGCAATGACGGTTTTCTATAAAATAAGAAAAGCCCCGGTATACCGGGGCTTTTCTTATTTTAGCCTTTAGCCTCCTGGGTATCTCCGCTTGAGTAAAGCGTAGAATTTTTCGGTAGTAGCAGGCTTACTTTCCCAATTGTTTTTTACAACGTAATTGGTTTTCAAAAAGCGTTCGGCTTCATCAAATGAATTAAAGCGGTTTACTATTTCAATAGCTTCACTGTAAGCGAGGCTGTAACCATTAAACAGATCTTTGATATAAAGTAATTTATCGTTCAGGTTAATGGCCGACTTTAGATCGGTAATAGGCAAAACAGTCGCAGGCGATGCAACTGCAGTCACCGCTCCTTTATCTTTTTCGGCTTTTAATGCCGATATTTTTTGATTAATGGTCAGTACTTTATCGTCGGTTATAGCCTTGCTGTCATTGGTATGATCTGCAACCAGTTCCGGATCGGTTGGGGTGAATGCAGGTTCGGGAACGGATCGGGTATCTGTACCTGCCGGAGGTAGTTGTTCCGTAAGTTCTTCCTGCTCAAAATGGTCTTCTTCATCTTCCCATTCGGCAGCCTGGTCAATCTCCAGTTCTTCTTTTACAGGTTCTGGTTCATGGCGTTCAAACGAATAGGTGTCGCCAGTATTTTCGGCCTTCAGATCGATGTGCGGTACAGGTTGCTCTTCTTGTACCGGTTCTGGTTCCGGCTCGTTTTGAATGGGATTATAAGGTGGCTGAACGGGTGTAACAACAGCATCGCTTAGCTCCAGTTTGGTTTCGGTAGCGGGCTTTTGTTGTACAACAGGTTCAAAATAACGCTGCTCATGTATGTGCTCCGGTTTTTTATCTATAAGTGAAGGAGGGGGCGTGGGCAATGGAACAGGTTTGCTTATTTCTATTACAGGCTCCGGTTTTTCGGCAACGGGTGCCAGGGGCGCCGGATTAGAACGTTCATGCAGCCGGCGTAATATTTCGGCATGATCTTTTAAAAAATGAGCGTTGGCAACAAACAACTCCAACTCCAATTCGTTGAGTTCACTGCTTTCTGCTTCAAGGTAATTATATTGGTCATTAAGCTCTTTTAAAATACCACCTATCTTTTTAAATACATCCATTTGCTTCATGGCTTCAATCTTAGAAAAATGCTTACCAAAAATAGGATTAAATTCTGATATTTGCCCTCCACAATAGTCAGAATGGTATTTAACGAGGAAATTTTTAAACGTAAAAGTGAATTGGGCGGAAGTATTGAAGTGATCTGCGGATCGATGTTCTCTGGTAAGACAGAGGAACTGATCAGAAGGCTTAACCGTGCCCGTATCGCGAAGCTGAAAATAGAGATATTCAGTCCTAAAGCCGACACTCGTTTTGTTGAAGATGCCTTGGTATCACATAATGCCAATTCTATTCCTTCTACCCCAGTCGACAGTGCTTCGGCTATATTGTTACTGAGCAGTGATGTTCATGTGGTTGGTATAGATGAGGCCCAGTTTTTTGATGATGAATTGCCCGATGTTTGCAATATATTAGCCAATAAAGGAATACGCGTAATAGTGGCAGGTTTGGATATGGACTTTAAGGGGCGCCCGTTTGGCCCGATGCCGGCTATTATGGCCATTGCCGAGTCGGTTACCAAACTGCATGCCGTATGCGTACGATGTGGTAACCCGGCGCTTTATTCATATCGTTTGGTTCCTGATGAAGCCAGAATACTCCTGGGTGAACAGGAAAGCTATGAGCCTCGCTGTCGTATTTGCTACCATAGCTAACTAAAGCAAAGTATTTTTTGCATAAATCTCTCTTTTTCAAAACAAAAGGTAGCATGTTGTTTGTTTATGTTTAGGATATATTATGGTGTTTATAATTTAATTTTTTAATTATAATTAAAGCTCCATACAGTATTCATTCTTAAGCAAATGACTTTATGGCGAAAAAAATCTTAGTGATCGAAGATGATAAGGACATCAGGGATACCATTGTGTACGTGCTGGAAGAGGAGGGTTATGAAGTGATAGCTTCTGACAATGCCAGAATACTGAAAAAGGTGCATGAGCTGGAGCCTGATCTGATAATGCTTGATAACTGGCTTACCGATTGGACAAGCGATTTAAGCGGCCAGCAATTGAGCAAAGCATTGAAAAGCGATCCGGCTACAAGCCATATACCGGTAATTCTTATTTCGGCAGTTAATAATTTAAAAGAAATTGCCCAGGCCGGCGAAGCAGATGACTACATCAAAAAACCGTTTGACCTAACCGAGCTGACCGAACTGGTGAAGCGTCATATCAAAATAAGTTTGTAAAAGAAGATCAAGATAGGTGTAACAGCCGCATACAGATACGGGTGATATGCTTGCGAGAAATTACCATATAATTTACTGCCATTGCTAAACTCAAGCACTATTTTGTCAGTTTTATGAACCGTGTTATTGTTACACTAAGAGTGCGTATAAATGAGGTGGTATAACGTTGCACACGCTTACAAATGAGCACCTTTTTATTGTGTTTTTTCAAACTAAAAGATGATAAAAAAACTTAATTACCTTACTTATAGTTAATTGTTGATTATTAACCGTATCTTTACGTAATTAAATAACAATATAATGCAAGGAACAGTAAAATTTTTCAATGAAAGCAAAGGTTTTGGATTTATTACACCAAGTAATGGTGGTGCCGAAGTTTTTGTACATGCCTCAGGCCTTATTGACACTATCCGTGAAAACGACAGTGTTACCTACGATGTAGAACAAGGTAAAAAAGGCTTAAATGCGGTAAATGTAAAAGTAGGTTAAATAACTATTATTATAATCGTACAAGCATCTGCACATTGTGTGGATGCTTTTTTTTGTGCCTGATAATTGGATAAACAAAAAAAGCGGATGGTTTCAGCCATCCGCTTTTTTATTCATGGGCTATTACCCGGTAATTACTTAGTTCAAATACGATTGTAAAAGATTTGATTTGGAGTTATGACGCAAGCGCATCAAAGCTTTATCTTTTAATTGGCGTACACGTTCGCGGGTAAGATTAAATTTCTCACCTATTTCCTCTAAGGAGTGAGGGGCATAGCCACCCAAACCGAAGAATAGAATAATAACTTCACGGTCGCGTTCGGCCAATATGCTTAATGAACGTTTGATCTCCTGTGAAAGAGAGTCCATCATCAACTCGGTATCAGTCGCTGCATCGGTGCTTTGTAATACGTCAAGCAAAGTGTTTTCTTCGCCTTGTATAAACGGAGCATCCATAGATATCTGACGACCGGCATTGCTCAGTGAATCGGCAATTTTATCAACAGATACTTCCAAATCTTCAGCCAGTTCCTCAGGTGTTGGCTGCCTTTCAAATTCCTGCTCTAATTTCGAAGCCGCTTTATGAATCTTACTTAATGAACCAATTTGGTTTAAAGGTAAGCGCACAATACGTGATTGCTCCGCAACAGCCGATAATATAGACTGACGGATCCACCATACAGCATATGAAATAAATTTAAAGCCTTTGGTTTCGTCAAAGCGTTTTGCTGCTTTAATCAAACCTAAGTTTCCTTCGTTTATAAGGTCGCCTAAGGTAAGGCCCTGATTTTGGTACTGTTTTGCTACTGATACTACAAAGCGAAGGTTAGTTTTTGTTAACCTTTCTAATGCAGCCTGGTCGCCCTCACGAATCTTTTGCGCCAGGATCACTTCTTCCTGTGCACTAATTAAATCTACCTTGCCTATTTCATGCAGATACTTTTCAAGCGACTGAGACTCGCGGTTGGTAATGGATTGGGATATTTTTAGTTGTCTCATTTTTTTGAATAGATTTTTTTCAAGCTAATAAACAGTCCGATAAGATTTTTGTCCGGTTAGCTTTAACCGGGCGGTATTAAAAAATAAATTAAATTAAACTTTGCTTCCGTAAATTTTACTATACCCGGGATAGTTACGAGGGTTGGCTAATGCTGTTATTGCAGTACGAAGCGTGGTGTTAGTAACCAATAAATGTTTAATCAAATGTATGATCTCTTAAATGGATGCACAAAGATACTCAATTAAATGCTATTATTGTGTCAAAATTACATGACGCAAGGATGTAATAACGGTTTATTATGTTCTTTTTTTAATTTAGTTGGTTATTTCTGCACTTGTCTCTTCTTTTTTCGCCCGGTTCTTATTCCATTTTATCTTAATCTTACCGTCATCCCCGTCTGTTGCTAATATATGCAAAACAATACCACGCATACGTTTTTTATTTCGTTCAGTTTGATCAACTATTGCGGTATCCTTTTTGGGATTACGCAATGGGATGTCGAGCGCTATGTTGGTACCCCTTGATAAAGAATATACTCCGGCTACATCCATATTCAATACACTTGAGTTGATCTGCATGGGGCTGATAGTAATTTTATCGCCGTTAATGTCAAATTTACCCTTCAGGTTTGAAAAAGTAATATTATTCAGGTCACGAAACGGGAACGCGAATTTCCCTACGCTTGTTATCGGGCTAAAGTTGATCAACGCGCCTTTCTGCAAATCGATTGTCGCCACTCCATTTAACGATCGTGGTACCAGGTTACCGTCATTATTGATGCTGCCGGTGATATGCGCCTGTGCCGATAGAAATCCCTTTAAATTTTTTGACGAAAAGCTCTTCAGTCCAAAATCATTAAACGAGTAAAAAAAGTTACTCACGTTTACATTGTCAACCTGGGTGTTGAGCAAAAAGTTATTTACCTTACCATTTTGAACAATGTTACCCGCCAGTTTTAGTGAACCACCAGCATGTTTAACGCTCACATTCTGCACCTTTATAATATTATTATCCAGTAAGAGATCGGCAGTGGCATCGGTAGCTAAAAACTTTTTATAGTAAACTTTGGCAACACGCAGGTGCAGTTCCGCTTTGCCTTTGTCAAAGGCCGTGTTTAGCTTGCTGTTTAAATTTATTTTAGTGTTTTTTGTTTTAGCAGATGTTTGACTTTGCCGTGCATTCAAAAAACCTAAAAATTCGGCTATGTGTAGCTGCGGACTTGTTATTTGCCATACGATCAGTATTTTTTCAGGGGCGGTGTAGTACAGATTTAAAAAATTACTCACCTTTCCTTGCATATTTACCACACTATTACCAGTTTGCAAGCGGATATTATTCATATACAAATCGTTCTTATAAAATCTTAGTGCAATACCCGTATTTTTAAAATGAAGGTTACGCGGTAAATAACTTACGTCGGCATTTTTGATGTTAACTACACCATTCAGTAAAGGCTTGTTTAACTCGTAATTTACCAGGTCGGCTTTGTAAGCCATGGTAATATCAGCAGTACCTTTTGTAAACGTAAGGCTCTGCTCGCCAATAACGGGATTAAGCTTTTCCACATCAAATTTCGATCTGAATACACCGGTTGCAACCGGTGTATTTAAATTGTTAATGAAAGCTGTATCAACGGTAAAAGGCAAACCTTTATAATCGCCATTAAAATGATAGAGTTTAATAATTGAATTTTCATCGCCTAAACCTTTACCATTAACATAATTATTGCTGAACACACCATTGAAACTACAATTATTAATACGGCCTCCGGGAGTGGTGAGCGTGTTATCCTTTACCTTACAGGTAACAAAAATCAAGGGGTCACCGGCGCCAAAGCTTCCCTTCAGATTAGCAGTTACGGCAATAGGGGCATCCAGATCAAACATCCGCAGACTTTTAGTGATATTGGCCGCCAGCAGATTTGATGCGCTTTTCCAAAGGATATGATCGTCGGCTATGTTAAGCGTAAAATTAACCGGATCTTTGGCCAGGTTAAATTGCCCGCCAATGGTAAAGGTATCATCACCAATCCCTAATTTATTGGGTGCCACGGTGATCAGCTTGTTTTTATTATCGTAACTGATATCAAAGGGGCCGTTGAGCAGTTTATCCTTCATAAAGCTTCCCTTTTTTGTGTTAAACGAGAAGCTTTTTACCAATGTCTTTAACTGAAGGTGCGCTTTCCAGCCGGTAAGGGGATAGTCCATTTTACCGTCGATATCCTGCACCTCAAACTGAAATAATTTAGACGCCTTACGGTCGTTCACAACAAAATCAACATTGTTTAACTCAAAGCGTTTTATCTGCATGGATGAACTGCCTTTTTCTTTAGTGGGCGCGCTTTTTGGATGTTTGCTTTTAAAAACCGCCGTATTGCTATAACCGATACTATCTGTAAACAGGTCGATCTTAGCATTGCTGATCTCTACTTTATTAATAGTAACTGTGCCTTTTAGTAAAGCGCTGGCATCTACAGAAACATAAATATCTTTTGCGCTTAGTAGGGTATGGTGATGATTGACCCAAAGACTATCTTTCAAAGTAACATCTTTTAGCGCCAAAGACACCCCAGGAAAACCTTTAAAAAAAGTAGGGTTGAGACCTCCGATGGTGAGGGTTCCGTTGATGTTTTTGTTCAGCTCGGTAGTAATAAGATTAAGTACTTTTTGCTTGTTGTATGCTACATAAGCGGCAATACCGGCAATTGCTATTATAATTAATACTATAATACCACCCAATACTTTTAATGCTGTTTTAACCCAATGAGGCATATTTGTTAATTTACCAATAAAGGGTTAAATAACCTAATTGTTTGGATATAAAGCGTATGGTTGTAAAATGTCTGCTCTTTTTTACAAAGTTTATCATTGATTTCAGCGATATCCTGTAACAAAATTTATCCGGAAATATCTTAATAATTTACCTTACCGAATGAAAACACTATACCTTTTAACTGCTATAGCAATTTTACTTATTTGTAAACTACCGGCATCTGCCCAGGTAAAACAATTGAATGAATTGGTATACACCAAACAATATATTCAACTGGAGCAGGCTTTATCCGGCACTAATCTATCCGCAAATGACAAAATGCTTTATAGTGCGTTTTTAACCAACGCGTTTAATCAACCCGCAGCTTCCAATTTGCTCCTGAAAAAAATATTTGCCCGTAAAATAGCCGCAAATGACGGCAAACTGCAATTTTATCTGCACCGCATAGCTTATGATAACTATGTTAAACTGAATAACTATAAAGCCGCCCAAACTGCTTCTGAACAATTGGTTAAATATTATAGTACCTGGTTTAGCAAGAGCGAATTAACCGATCAGCAGGAAGAAAATAAGATATGGGCGGCACTTACAGCTACCCCTGCTCAACAGGTGCACAAACAGGCATCATCATCTATCCTGATAAAAAAGGATATGGCCGGTTTGTGGAATATCCCTGTGCAACAACAGGATAGCAATTATCTGTTTGTTTTTGATACCGGTGCCAATATATCAACCATAACCGCTACCTATGCCCAAAAGCTGCATTTGGATGTGGTTAAAAACTCCCAGGTGAGTATTGAGGGTGGCATGAATGGGGTAAGTACCAAAGTAAATTTAGGTATAGCCAAACAATTGTACATAGGAAAAGTACAGATCAATAATGTCCTATTCCTGATATTTCCGGATAGCGCCTTGAGCTTTGCCGGCGGGGCCTATAAAATAAACGGCATTATCGGCTTGCCTGTTATTAAAGCCCTTGGCGAAATAACCATTGGTAAAGATACTATGCAGATACCGTTGGTGATACATACAGAGCCTGTTCCGCACAACCTGGCACTTGATCTGCTGCAGCCTGTGATTTACATGGAGTATCACGGTAAATCATTGCCTTTTACGTTTGACACCGGTGCGCAGGTAACTTTGTTTAGCGATAATTTTTATAAACAATTTAAGCCTCATTTGGATAGCATCGCCAAAAAAGACAGTTTGCATATGGGCGGTGCCGGTGGCTCAAGGCGAATGAAAACCTTAAAAGTACCGCAACTGACCTTTACCATTGATCATAAACAGGTGCTTTTTAATAACACGCAGGTGAACCTCGAAGAAACACAAGTGAGCGATAAATATTACTACGGCAACATGGGGCAGGACATGTTTGCGCAATTTACCAGCATGACCATCAACTTTGTTAACTCGTCGATTGCTTTTGGTAGCAGAAAGGAATCGGTAAAGTAGTTATTTACTGTTGATCAGCTTCAAAGCCTCCTGTATGTAGTGTAAACCCTGATCGGAATAAGGTAGGGTTAAGGCAAACTTGTGCCCATGCGCATCCATTTTAAGCAGTGATTTTTTGAGGATGTTGATCACCTTATCGGCCTCGTATTTAGGGTGAAATTCCTCATACTGAAATTGCAGGAAAACCAGGCAAAGGGCGTTTTCCATAGTTTGTACATCTTGGTCAACCTTTATCTTTTGCTTAAGCAGGATCTGTCTTGTCCGGGCAATCTGCTCGGTACCGTACCCAACGTTTTCCATAATGGCAGCTGCTTTTTCGGTATGGTATTGGGCCAGATCCTTACGCCATTTTAAATAGGCTTCCCGGCCTTCGGGATAGGTGTTACGCGGTATTTCCCAGCGACCGATATGCTGGCTCCGTGAGGCAAGCAATAACTCTTCGCTGGCATTAGCATCCAGTTTATTTACCCAGTTGTACAGTTCAATAGCCAAAAAATACTCCTGCGGATAGCTTTTATTTTCCCAGGTAAAGATGTTGGGATCTTTTTGATTGTAGGCATCAAATTGCTCAAAAGCGGCATTTAGTTTGGTCATTGTTATTAATTGTTTTAACTGGAATACTCTTTGAGCAACTGCCGGTAACGGTTAAGTACGCTTGATTTGGATATAAAGCCTACAAATTTATGCTGATCAACCACGGGTAGGTTCCAGGTATTGGTTTCATCAAATTTTTTCACAATTTCCCGTACATCGTCTTTTGCATCGATAATGGCTGGCGGGGTGACCATCACTTTTTGCACGTTCAACTCATCATACAAGTCCTTATTGAACATAACCGGCCTGATATCATCCAACCGGATAATACCCTCCAATACATGGTCGTCATTAGTTACCGCTATAAAATTTTTCTTTCCAACACTGATCAATTCGATCAATTCCGGAAATGAAGCGTATATACTGATCTCCTGGATCTCGCGGTCAATCAGATCAGACGTATGCAACAACAGGAGCAGGTTTTGATCGTGCTCGCGGGTAAATATCTTACCCTCTTCGGCCAGTTGCTTTAAATCGGGCGATATGGCCGAAAAGCGTTTGGCGATTAGGAACGACACCACCGAAACAATCATCAGCGGTAGAAAAAGATCATACCCCGAGCTCGACTCTGCGATTAGAAATATGGCTGTCAAAGGCGCATATAGAACCCCGCTCATTACCCCGGCCATACCCACAATTACCATATTGGTTACCGGGACATTCGGGATACCGATCTGAGTGCATACCACCGCTATAAAATAGCCCAGTGTGCCGCCGGCAAATAACGAAGGCGCAAAATTACCACCATTGCCACCGCCATAAATAGTAATGGATGTAGCAAAGGCCTTTAACAAGCAAATAAAACCCAGAAACAACAAAATAAACCACTCATGAAAAGTGAAATATTTAAAAAAGCTAACAGCTACTACCGATTCTATCTTGCCGGTGGCAAACACTTTAATGGTGGAGTACCCCTCGCCAAATAGCGGCGGGAATAGTACACAGAGTATAGATAGCAACAGCCCGGCTATGATAGCTTTTTGCAGCCTGCTTCTTTTGAGGTGTTTAAACCGATGCTCCACCCATTGAGATATTACCACAAAATAGCGGGCATACAAACCGCAGGCAATGCCCAGCACAATATAAAACGGTATATTTTTATAGTTAAAGGCCTGCCTTGATGTAAATTGAAACAGTGCTTCCTCATTTAAAATGATCCTGGACACCAGGCTACCGCAAACGGCCGCCACAACCAGGGGTATAAAATCGGTAAAAACAACGCCGGTGAGCAATATCTCAAAGGCGAACATCATACCCGCTATGGGCGCATTGAAGGCAGAGGCTATGCCCGCTGTAGCACCCGCCGCCAGCAGCAGCGTACGGTCCTTATAATCCAGTTTATAGGTTTTGGCATAGTTGGAGCCAATGGCCGAGCCTGTTACCGCGATAGGGCTTTCCAAACCCGCCGAACCACCCAAACCTACCGTAATGGCACTTTGCACTATCTGGGAGTACATTTTTACCGGTGATACCAGGCTGGAGTTCTGGGCAATTTCATACAGTATGGCCGGGATGCCTTTACGATCATTGCCACGGTAAATGTATAATACCACCAGTGCGGTAAGTACAATGCCCAGCAAGGGGAATACCACGTAAAAAACGATCTGCTGCTCAAACTGGAACCGGGAGGTGATGAGGTAATGAATATAATGCACCAGCATTTTTAAAACTACTCCGGCCAAACCAGCCGTACAACCAACCAGGATACCTGATAGTATCAGGAAGTGGCTGTGTGAAAGGTAATTGCGTACCCAAAGCAGCACTATTTCATAACTCCTGACCTTTTGAACACTGTTGGCCCTGAAATCGCGCTGAAACTTAAAAAAATTATGAAAACGTTTTAATTTACTGTACTTGCTCAATGAAAACCTCCCGGCTGCAATTTAGGCATAAATTTGGAGCAAGGGCTAAGATATTTAAATCCGGAAAATTCACTCATCTGCCTTTGCTTCATTTTATGGCGACAAAAGCTTTTTAAACCTTTTATTTTAACACTTTTCAGGCCTAAATTGGATGAAAATCACTCAAAAGTTGCTCAAGAAACCCTCATTTTAACACTTTTTAACAAATTTTAACGCGGTTATGAGCAGCTTTTGAAACTTTAAAAAGTATTAACTAATTGTCAAATAACTATGTTAAATGGTGAACTTTTGATCCATTTTATCCCTTAACAAAACAGCACGCTTATCCGGTAAAAAAATAAGCGGGCTGCCTTTAATATAAATTAAGAAAAATTTCGGAAGTACCCGGACTTCTGCCCAATGGTATTGTGGCTTCAGTTTTCAGCGAACTGAAGTTGGAAGCTTTAACCATGCCACCCACGAGATACGCTACGCTAATCTCGCGGGAGCGAGTATTTGTAGAGACGTATATTTGCATCTCCCGAGTTTTTACTTCTTCCGTCCCAAAGTCATTTCTTTCAAAGCATCTTCATTCAAAAGCTTGAAGCTTTTACCATCGAGGGTGATGAGCTTATTTTGTATAAATTCCTGCGTTACCTTAAAAAAGGTTTCGTACACTACACTGGCATAAGAGGAGATATCCTGACGGGTGAGTTCGATATCAACAAAGCCATTCTCATTCAAACCAAACTGGTTACGGAGCGATAACAGTGCCTGGGCTATGCGCTCTTTTACCGGCATGTGCGCCAGGTTGCGCATCCGTTTTTCCGACTCCTGCAATTCATTGGCAAAAAACTTCATGAGTTTGTACGTAAGCTGGCTGTTTACATTTAATGACGACTCAAAGAAATCCATTTCAACGTAACACACAATCCCCGGTTCAACAGCCGTAGCCGAGACAGGGTAGGTTGACGTATCACCCAAGCCCAGATGCCCCAGAATATCCCCCTGTTTGGCAAAACGCAGAATCAGGTCCTTTTCCTGGTCCCATTGTTTGTGAACCTTTACCACGCCCTTATACATAAAATAGATGCCGGCTACATCGTCGCCTTCCTTAAACAGCTGCTGCCCCTTTTTTAGGGTGATATTCTGTTTATGGGCGCCTATCGCCGGAAGCCAGTCTTTAAGGCTGTTGCGGCACAAAAAACAGGTATTCAGATCGCAGGTATGGGCGGCTTTTGTCATAAAATGTTGAAGATGCAATAATAAATAAATAATTACTTAGCCTCACTTAAATCAGATGCGTATCGACTCACCCCGACATCGCTACGCTTGTCGACCCCCTCTTCAGCTTCGCTGGAAAGAGGGTAAAAAACAACGTCATCGCGAGCGTAGCGCGGAGAGATTTTCGTGCCCTCTTTCCGCCGCAGGCGAAGAGAGGGTAGTCCAGCGAAGCGTAGACTGGGTGAGTCGATTCTACAACAGGGTATTAATAATTATTTATTGTTTAGATAATGTAATTTATATTAAAATGTAAAATTAATGTTTTAATTATATTGTTTATACAATATTTATAAATAAAAAACCTAATTTTGTACCCTGAAAAGCTGGCCTTAACAATCAATTGCCGGCATCATAAAATGGAACCATTAAAAAAAGCTGTAAATAAAGCCGGGATACCCATATCGCCCGCATTAAATTATATCGAGAACCCGTCCAATACAGGAAACGGCTTTGTCCAAAAAAAACGATTGATATTTATTTCCTGTTTATCGGTGGCCGTAGCTGTAGCTATCAGTCTTATCGCTAAAGTGTTGATCTACCTTATCAATCTGGTTACCAATATTTCTTTTTACGGATCATTCAGCCTGGGTTTTCACTCACCGGCGAACAACCACCTGGGGCCATGGGTTATTATTATCCCGGCCATTGGCGGCGTATTGGTAGGTATTATGGCTTTTTACGGTTCAAAAGCCATCCGTGGGCATGGTATCCCCGAGGCTATGGAGCAAATATTGGTTAACGAAAGCAATATCAACCCGGCTATTACTTTTTTAAAACCCATATCATCTGCCATTGCCATAGGTACTGGTGGCCCATTTGGCGCCGAAGGACCTATTATAGCAACGGGTGGCGCTTTGGGGTCGACGCTGGGACAGCTTTTCCGGATAACCGCTAATGAACGGAAGATCATCCTGGCTTCGGGCGCAACGGCGGGTATGTCGGCCATCTTTGGTACGCCCATAGCGGCTGTGTTTTTGGCTATTGAGCTGTTGTTGTTTGAGTTTTCGCCCAAATCTATACTGCCTGTGGCTTTAGCCTGTATCACCGGTGCGGCTGGCCATCATTTGCTGTTTGAGGCAGGCCCGGTATTTCCCATGCCCGATTTGCCAACACCATCAAACCTGGCCCTGGGTATTTACAGTTTTATGGGCATCATTATCGGCTTTTTATCATTAGGAATCACCAAAATAGTATATATTATTGAAGATTATTTTGAAGAGCTGCCTATTCATTGGATCTGGTGGCCGGCCATTGGTGGTCTGGCTGTAGGTATTATCGGGTTTTTTGCGCCGCATACGCTGGGGGTGGGTTATGATAATATTACAGGTTTGCTATCGGGCAAATGGCCGCTGATCATTATCTGTAACCTACTGTTTTTAAAATTCTTGTCCTGGGCTATTGCGTTGGGGAGCGGCACATCAGGCGGTACTCTGGCTCCATTGCTCACGATGGGCGGGGCTGCCGGGGCGCTTACAGGCACGCTTATTTTATTGGTGTTCCCTAACTCGGGCATCAGTATCCCAATGGCCGCGCTGATCGGTATGTCGGCCATGTTCGCGGGGGCTTCGCGGGCTTATTTAACCAGCATTACTTTCGCGCTGGAAGCTACGATGCAGTCACATGCGCTGCTGCCATTGCTTGGCGCTTGTACGGCAGCGTACATGGTTTCGTTTTTCCTGATGGAGAATACCATCATGACTGAAAAGATAGCCCGTCGCGGTATTTTTACGCCTGACTCCTTTGAGCCCGATCTGTTGCAAAAAATGGTGGTTTCGCAGGTGATCAGCGATGAGGCAACAGTCATCAACATCAATAACAGCATAGCCGATGTGCGTGCCTGGGCAAGTACCAATAACATTCATGACAATTATCTCATTGTAGTAAATAACGATGGTGAATTTAACGGTACTTTAAAGCTGACGGATCTGTACAGCAGCAATCTTGATCCAGCCTCGCCTTTGCAGGATATGCTAAAAAAGGAAGCAAGGGCTTTTGTTAAAAATACCGATACATTACGGTATGCTATGGAAATGATGTCGAAAACCGATGTGGAAGTGTTGCCCGTACTATCACCAGATGATAAACAGGTAATGGGAATATTGTCCTACCGGGATATCATTTCGGCCTTTAAAATGGAAGCTGATAAAACACAGCAGCCTTATGTGAAAATATCCCTCAAGCGCCAGCGTATGAAAATGCTGGTAAGGGGCCGGAAAACGGAAACCCCATCTAAACCTCTCTAAAGGGGAAGGCTTTAAAAGGAGGGCGGATGTCATGCTTAGCTTGTCAAAGTATGGAGAGGCAGGCCTCTGCGCTCTACCCTTCGGCGGAGTCAGGGTGACCCCCCTTTTAGCTATCACGCCATTGCTTGGTAACTCACAATGGCGCGTTTTTATTCTGCTTCGCCCCTTAGCAATGACAAGTGATCTATATCATCGTCAACAAAAAATCTTTTAACACCACCGCATGGTTTTGATGTTCATCATGAACCGAATAGAGCAGTGTAACCGTATCATGGGTTTTTATGAGATCCACCAGTTCGTTAACCGCTTCTTTTGACTGTTGCAGTTCGACGATGTAGTTATGCTGAAATTCGGCCCAGTTTTGCGGGTTGGCATGATATTGTTTGCGTAATTCGGTTGATGGGGCTATATCTTTCATCCAACGGTCAATCTGTGCCCGATCTTTGGTTACACCGCGCGGCCACAACCGGTCGATCAGTATGCGCAGGCCGTCTGTTTTTTCGGCTGGGTTGTATATCCGTTTTATTCGTAATTCGCCCATTATAATTATTGAATTATTGAGTTAGTGAATTATTGATTAAGGTAATATTTAATTTAATTAAAAGCCAGAGTCCGTGGGATTTCTTCCTCGGGGAAGGGGAGAAAGGGGTTTAATCACCTGATAAATTTAAGCCACTTCGTATAAGCCCCTCCCTGCATTTGTGCGCAATCCTGTCGCACCCCTCCCGTCAATGTCATTAAGTTAAGGATACTCCGTAGGAGTAAAAGCTTTGTAGAAAGCAAAAATAAGTATTCAGCATGCCGTAGGTATGCAACCTGAGTGCAGTACCTACGACACTGAATTGAAAATTGCCCTTTTTCTACAAAGCTTTAACCCCCGATGGGGTTTGCAAAATTCCTTAACTTAATGACATTGCCCCGTGGGGAGGGAACTGAAAAATATGATTTTCTTTTCGTTGTCTGTGTCCTCACAGACAACTTATTGCTCCCAAACATAAAAGCAAATCGTTTGTGAGGACACAGACGATGGATGTAGAGTTAGAAAATATCCAACAATTTAGGAAATATATGGACCTAAATAATCATATTCCTCTTTCAGGGTGACACCCACCCTCATGTCATTACGAGGAACGACGTGGCAATCCCCAATATACAGAGTCGCTCTGTAAGTCGGGGATTGCCACGCTATCGCAATGACGTGCTCTTTGTAAATAATTGGGTTCATATCTTATGTAATACGTCATTGTATCTTCAAGGCCCATGGATTTTAATTCTCAGGGTAATATCCCTGTATAAATCTATTGGTTTTTTCCTGGTCTTGATTCTTGACTCTTGGTTCTTGTTTCTCGTTCCCGATTTTTTTTCAACACAGAGTCAGGGTAAAGTTCATGGGGCGTGTCATAGCTCCAAAAACACAATAAATATTATAGACATGAACTTTTACACTTACAATGACAGCCTCTTATTAACTATTTTAAAAATATGGACATTTTTTTTAATAGTATTTGCAGGTACCAATGCCCAGGCTCAGGATCATGACCGTGCCCGCACCAATGTGGGTTTAGTTTACCCGTTAAGCAGCAACTGGACAAAAGCACCACGCGATACCAATAGCTTTTCTCTAAATCTGATTGCCGGTGTATCAGCCGCTGAGCGCGGGGTCACCATTGCCGGGTTCTCCAATATTATTCACAATGACGCGCGTGGTTTCCAGATAGCCGGATTTTCAAATCACGTAGGGAAAAACGCCGATGGTACCATGGTAGCCGGATTTTTAAATACTTATGGCGGCGGTCATGGGGTAGCGGTTGCCGGTTTTGCCAATATAGCGGCCAACAGCAGCGGCGCCCAGATAGCAGGCTTCCTGAATAAAGGCGGTAATGTTTCAACCTTGCAGCTGGCTGGTTTTATGAATATAGCCCGCGACAATAAAGGCACCCAGATTGCCGGTTTTATGAACCTGGCTAAAAAATCAAAAGGTACACAAATAGGTTTTATCAATATTGCTGATAGCGCCGGTACACAGATAGGCATCATCAACATAGCCAAAAACGGCGAGAAAAGCCTCGGCGCTACTATCGACGAAAATCAAACCGCATTGTTAACCTTTCGCTCCGGCGGTAAAGTATTTTACGGTATTGTAGGTGTGGGCTACAACTTTAATAATAAAAAGCAAAAATATGCTTACGAGGCCGGCTTTGGCGCACATGTGTTAACCATCCAGTCGTTCCGCCTGAATACAGAACTGGTTAACGGCGGACTGGAAAGCTTTAAGGATAGGGATGAGTACTGGAAGTCGACATTCCGGCTGATGCCATCATTCCGGATAGCCAACAAAGTGGACATATTCGCCGGTCCGTCTATCAATTATGTGAACACCAATACCGAAGAAGGGCGTAAGCTAACCACCAGGTACATCAACAGCTGGACACGCCATGATGGCCGCGATCTGCATGGTTTCTATTGGGGTTATACCGTAGGTATACAGGTGGCTTTGTAATAGCCTCATCGAATTACATTCCCTCTCCACGGGCTACTGTGTGGACACATCTTTTAATGTGCCCTGTAGGGGCTGAATGTCGGTAGAAGAAGGATCAAAAGAAATTTTTACGTGCCGTAGGTACGTCACTTTTTAACTTCGTGGGGCAAATAATAATGCATTAATAGACCCTAAGTCGGTTAGTGTAGTACCTATGGCACTAAAAGAGGTTAACTTTTATTATTTCTACCGACATTTTGCTCCTCTGGAGCAGCTTTTTTTAACTATTAGTGCATTCAAAAGATGTGTCCACACAGTAGCTCCACGGGAGGGGTGTGATGGGCTGAGTTGTGGCAGGGAGGGGTTTATGCGATATGTATCACGTGAGGTTAGAGCCAAGGCGCAGAATCGACTCGCCCGACCATCGCTCCGCTCGGTCACCCTCTTCGCCTACGGCGGAAAGAGGGTAGGGGAAATAAATTTCTTTCAAAACACAGTCAGGGTAAAGTTTACCGGGCGTGTCATACTATCAAACAACAGATAATAATTCAATAAAATGATCACAAACAAAAACCAAAAAATGAAAGCAATTAAATTATTTGCAACGGCAGCTATCCTGGTTACTTTAGGGATAGGTTCTGCAAAAGCTCAGTCGACATCAGATCTTGAATTTGGTATAAAGGCAGGTGTTAACTTTTCTACCTTAAAAACAGGCTTGAGCGCTATTAACGATAAATCGGGTAAAATAGGTTTTAACGCGGGTATATTTGCCAGGGCCGGACAAACCTTGTATTTTCAACCGGAGTTAAACTATGTAACCTTTAGCGATAAATACCGTTTTAATTCTAATTCGTACGAAGCTAAATTCAGGCAATTGAATGTCCCTTTAATGGTAGGTTATAAGATTGTAAATACTGCCGATCTGAATTTCAGGGTATCAGCCGGTCCGGATCTGTATTATAACCTTAAAACACCAATTGCTCCGGAAGGATTTAAATACAAAAAATTTAGCGCCGGTGGTGTGATTAACGCGGGTGTTGATATTGGCAGCTTAACTTTTGATGCACGCTACAGCCTGGGTTTAAGCAAGGTGAATAAGGAGCTTGGTCAAAAAGCCAATATCTTTAGCCTGGGGGTTGGTTTTAAATTTCAATAGTTTATAAAAGGGAGTCAAGAATTATGAGTCAAGAATCAAGACAAGAAAATAGTAACAAGCGAATTAATTTTGTCCCTATCTTGATTCTTGACTCTTGGTTCTCGATTCTAATCTAAAAAGCCCATAATGGATAATAAGGAGATGACAGCCGATCTGGTCAGCGAAAACGAGGCCGTTTTTGAGCAGCTGTTCAAAAAACATTTTAGGGAACTCCACGCGTATGCTTTCTCGTTATTGAAGGACTGGGATGTGGCGGAAGAGATTGTACAATCTCTTTTCCTTAAACTTTGGGAAAAAAACGAATGGTCGCATATACAAACATCCATTAAATCGTACCTGTACAAATCGGTATATCACGAAAGCCTGAACTATATCAGGCGGCAAAAAGTTCAATTAAAATATCAAACCTCAACAGCGTATGCCATGAAGAACGATACAGATGATGCGGCAGGCAAACTAAAAATGAGCGAACTGGAACATCATTTAAACAATGCCCTGGGTAAACTGCCCGAAAAATGCCGGGCCATATTTCAGCTGAGCCGTTTCCAGGAATTAAAATACCAGGAAATAGCCAACCAGCTGGATATATCCATAAAAACTGTAGAAACCCACATGGGCAAGGCGCTGCGGATATTAAGAAAAGAAATGAAGGAATTTTTACCACTTATTGCATTAATGCTATTTAATATGTTTAGATCATGAAACAGGATATGAGCGAAGATATACTGATCAAATATATTTTGGGAGAGGCCAGCACTGATGAAGGGCAGGAAATTGAAACCTGGAAGCGTGCTAATCAT
Source organism: Mucilaginibacter sp. NFX135 (assembly GCF_048565145.1). Classification (NCBI taxonomy): domain Bacteria; kingdom Pseudomonadati; phylum Bacteroidota; class Sphingobacteriia; order Sphingobacteriales; family Sphingobacteriaceae; genus Mucilaginibacter; species Mucilaginibacter sp. NFX135. The sequence continues at coordinate 5,292,276 of NZ_CP183412.1, read as the reverse complement.
GCCAATGCCAAAAAATTTGAAGAGGTAAAAATTATCCTGGAAACCGGTAAACGACTGGCCGAGGTTAGTCCGCTGGGTGAGGCCGAGGCCTGGGAGAAATTTAAGGAGAAAAGAGCGACTGCCAACAGGGAGCCCGTTAAGGTAGTTTCGATAAACAGGAACAAGAGCGCCAACACCAACTGGCTGCGTATAGCCGCGACAGCAATATTGCTCATAGGCGGTGGTTGGATAGGCTATTCTTTATACCAGCAGAATGCAGCTAACCGGGTGGTGAACATCCAGGCAAATAACGAGGTACGGGTAGATACGCTGCCTGATGGATCGGTGGTGCATTTGAACAAGAATTCGGGCATAAGCTATACCGGTACTTTTAAATCGAAGCGTGAGATAACACTTACCGGCGAGGCATTTTTTGATGTGACGCATGATGAGGCAGCCCCCTTTACCGTGCACGTGAATGATGTGACCATTAAAGATGTAGGCACGGCTTTTAATGTAAAAAGCAAGCAACGCAACACCCAGATCATTGTAGAGAGCGGGATTGTACAGGTAAGCCGCAGCAACAACGCGGTAAGGTTAACCCGTAATCAAATGGTGAGCATCAATCCCGAAGATAAACAACTGAAGGTTGAAAAAAGCATCGACGATCTGTATAGCTATTACAAGAACCCAGTATTCAACGCCAATAATATACCGCTGTGGCGCCTGGTTAATGTATTGAACGAAGCTTACAGCGTGAATATCAAAATAGAGAACGCTGCCATGCGTAATATCCCTATCACCATTCCTATTAAATGGTCCGAGCCCCTAAACAATGCATTGAATGCCATAAAAGGTACCACCCCTGCTATGAATATCCTGCAAGTAGGAAATAATTTCATTATCAGATAACAAAAGAGGCTGTATCATCAATCCTGATCAGCCTCTTTTTCTTTAATTTATCCGGGTGCTCAGTGTTACAAAACCCCTCCCGTTGAGAGAAATTAAAAACACTTCTCCGCCGGTTCAAGCGTCAACGCTTGAACCCATACTTAAGTAAGCGTCTACGCTTACCTAAAATAATATCCAGGCGTGGACGCCTGGATTGGCGAATTTTTCGGAAGATTGTTGGTTCGGCTAAAGCCAGCAAATTATTCCATTATCCGTCCCATAAATGGGACGGCAATGAATAGAAGGCGAACTGATTTACCTTTATTGCCGTTGGTTTTAACCGACGGGTTTCAGATGATCAGTTACTGGCTTTAGCCAAAAAATGGTCAATTTGATTAATCACACAGCCTCTCTTTACCCCTATTCTTATAACCGTAGAGGCGCATAACGTGCGCCTTTTTTTGTTACCAAACGAATTGCAAACCGCCGGTTACGCCAATACTTAGGGTGGTGATGTTATTATCACTGCCAATATGTTTGCTCAGCTCCCAGCCACGTATTTGGGCATCGTCATTAGGATCGGCGCCGGTGATATTGAATGTGGGACCGGCAAACAGGCGTAGCAGTTTATTAAGCTTATAGCCGGGTAGCAACTTAAAGGATTGGGTTTGATAAAATTTCTTTTTAGTATCGGTAATAAGCTCTACTGTATATTCGCCGTTTAGAGAGAATTTGGAATGGTTGATGATATGACCGCCGAAACCTATATCAAAAACATATTTGGATGACGCGCCGCCAAATTTATAGCCGCCACCTATCAGGCCATACATGACCCTGCCACCGGAGCGGAAATCAAGATGGGTGAACAGATTTTCATCTGTACTAATGGCCAGGCTTTTTTCGCCGTTTTTGATAAAGTTGATGATGCCGATGGGATAGTCGCTGCTATCGGCTACGTTGAATAAAAAGCCAAGCTGAAAGCCTTTTACCTTTTTGGCTACGTTGAAAAGACCGGCCATTTGTGAGCCCGTTTGCCCAGTCGACCAGTTGAACAGGCCCGCAAATTGCACTCCACTGGATTGCTGCCCGGTATTGAACAAGCCTGCTACCTGTACGCCATGAGTAAAATTCTTTACGTTATTAAACAGCCCTGCCATTTGAAAGCCACTGGCCTCCTGATCAAGGTTGGCTACACCAGTCACCTGTGCGCCTTTAAATTTATTGGTTCTGTTGCCTATACCAGCCACTTGCATGCCGCTTGAGTTGTTGAGCACATTGTTGTATATGCCGGCTATTTCAAAACCGCTCAGGCTGCCCCCAACTACGTTAAATATCCCGGCCATCTGAAAACCGTTCACATCTTTACGATTGATATTAAATATACCGGCTGCTTCGACGCCGTTAATACCGGCAGTATAACCACCCAGGAGATTATAAGAAACTTTGTCGATGATCTGGCTGTTATACATACCATGTGTACTCAGGCCGGGTACCAGTGAAACCTGGTAGGGGCTTGTGGCAAAAAAGTTGCCCAGGTTCATACCTTGCACCAATTGTTTCGAGCTGATAAAGAAACGGGCAAAGCGGCTGTGCTCCACGCTGTTTCCCGAGCCTTCGTCAGGGTAATATTTATAATTCTTGCTGTTATTATGCTTCGAGTCCACGGTCACTACGGGCAATATATAAAGGGCGGTATCGCGGTACTCTTCCTTGCTTACACTTAAGGAGAGCGGGCCATTAGTAGTTTTAAGTTTGAGTTCAAAGTAACCCTTGTCGTTGGTCAAGGTTGACACCAGCTGATTTTTTTCATAAACACTGGCTTGGCCTATAGCCTTTTGCCCCGAAACATCATTTACATAACCTTTAACTATTGCCAGCTCCTTATCTACTTCGGCGGTGATGTATAATCTGCCGGGCGCGTGTCGCAATACAATGTAGCCTGGCACTTCTTTAAACTCATAACTATCACCCAACAATTTATCCAGCAGGCTAAAAAGTGTTCCCCGGTAACCCGCCACAGATACCATGCTATCGGCCGGTATGGTTTTATTATTATAGGCAAAATAAAAATTGCCTTTGCTGGCAATTTTATCTAATACGGTACTCATGCGCTGTTGTTTGATCTCACCGATGGAGATCTCCTTCAGCAGGTTATTCTGAGCGTAAAGTTTGGGGCAAAAAAGCGCGGGTATAAAAAACGCGAGGCCGCGGGTGATTAGTTTTTGGTTGATGGTCATTAATTTATAGATGCTTTGTGTGTTATTATACACCTGTTTTATATGAGCCGGGTTAGGGCAACATAAAGCATGGCGTATAGTATAACACGCTCAAAGGTTTTTACCCTTACACTGTTTTTAAATTATTTTAGGTTAGATGCCGGTTTTGCCTAATAGTGACAAATAAAATTTTCGGCGATGTTTGAATACGGCAAAATTAACCATTTTATTCCCTAAATGTCAGCTCATTGTAAGCAATAAATAAATATTAATTTTTATTTTGAAATGATCGTTTCAAAATACTTATCTTTGATTCAACATTTCAAAACAACGATCTTAAACATTAAAAAAATGAATAATCTAACAAACAAAGTTGCCGTAGTTACAGGTGGTAACAGCGGTATTGGATATGCAGCCGCAAAAGAACTGATAGCACAAGGCGCAACCGTAGTTATTACCGGCCGTAACCGGGCATCTGTTGAAAAAGCAGCCGAAGAATTGGGCGCTACAGGCATCGTATCAGACCAAAGCAAAATTGACCAGATAGATCAATTGGCACAAGCCGTTAAAGACCAGTTTGGCAAGGTTGACATCCTGTTCCTGAATGCCGGTATAGCCACTTTTAGTCCGGTTGAAACCGCTACCGAAGATCATTATGACAGCATCATGAACCTTAACGTAAAAGGCGTTTATTTTACCGTTCAAAAATTTATTCCTTTGTTAAATGATGGCGGTTCTATTATATTCAATGCCTCTGTAAATGCCGTTTTAGGTGTAGCCGATAGCAGTGTTTACTCAATCAGTAAAGCCGCTCTATTATCATTTAACAGAGTTTTGGCCCGTGAGCTGGCACCACGTAAAATAAGGGTAAACGCTATTTCTCCCGGCCCGGTTGCAACCCCATTATATGATAAGTTAGGTTTAGAGCAGGAACAGATTGATGGATTTGGTGCAGCTTTAAGTCAAAAGATCTTGCTTAACCGTTTTGCCCAATCCGAAGAAATTGCTAACGTGGTACGGTTCCTGGCATCTGACGATGCTTCGTTTATAACCGGTACCGAAATTACCGTTGATGGTGGTTTAACCGTGAACGCGATTATGTACTAAAAAATTGTTCGAAATTGAAACGATTGTTTCAAATAGGTTAAATTTATTAACTTTGGCTTATTGTCTGGTCTGCAGTACTACAAATATCTGTTATCTGTAAGCGTAAAGTTCCCTCCCTCGGAGGGGTGCTGAGTGGCTGTGCGGTAGCAGGGAGGGGTTTATACGCGGGAAAAACCGACTGACTGAACCCCTTCCTTCCCTTCCCCGAGGAAGGAATCGCACATTCCTATGCTTTTAAAACCTCCGGATACAGTTTGACTGTATGAGCAGAGGCAATAGACATTAAAATTATGGATTATGGCACGCAAAAAAGATTTTGACGAAGATGAACTGCTTGCTAAAGCAGCAGAACTTTTTTGGAGAAAGGGATATAACGGCACATCGGCACAGGATCTGGTCGATTGTTTGAACATCAACCGGTCGAGTTTATACAATACTTATACCGATAAAAGAACGCTGTTTAAAAAATCCCTGTCGCTGTATCAAACCCGGGAAACCGGGGCCATGCTGAGTATGCTGGCTAAAGCCACAAACCCCGAAGCTACTGTAAAGCAAATTTTTGAAGGCCTGATCAAAGAGAGTGTGGAAGACTTGCTTTTGAAAGGGTGTTTTATGGTAAACACCGCTGTTGAACTGGCCGGGCAGGATAAAGAGATAGGCGATATGGTGAATAACAACAACCTGAGCGTGGAAGATGCCCTAACCAAACTAATAGAAAACGGACAACAACAAGGCCAGTTTAATACCCAAAAAACAGCCCGCAAATTAGCCAGGTTTGTTTTTGCCAATATCACCGGGATAAAAGTAGCTGCCAGAACTGGTGCCGGAGAACAAACACTCCGGGACATTGCCGATGTGGCCGTTGCTGCATTAAAGAATTAAATTAACACAAAAAGAAGCAAGCGCCCAATAAGGGCAAGTCCTTTTTTATAGTGATAATTAACAGATGATCAGTGCTAATTTTCGATGCACAATTAATTAATATATGATTAACTCCCTGGTAGCATTACCTGCTTAGCTTTGCCCCTGAATTAAAAGAACTGTAATTTTTTATAGTAATAGTAGAGCGCTGGATGGCAGCATGCTGAAGGTTCGAATCCTTCCTCTACGTCTGAATCCAATTTACCGGTTATGAACTATCCTTTAATAGCACTGATAATTTTGCTGGCATTGGCGATTGTGGTTTTACTGGCCTGGAAGAATCAAAAGGATAAGAAAAAGATAGAGAAGGAAATGAACCGTTCCGAGATTAAGCCCGAAAAGCATGACGAAAATAAACCTGGTATCTAAATATAGGGACTCCTTGCGTTGATGCACTCTTCCTGTTGAATTGTTATTTCAATGTTTCTTTAATGTAATCGGTTTGTTTGTTAACATTAAGGTTACATTAAAATGTTTTCTTTGATTGCTATTCCTGATAGCGAGTTAATGCCCTGTTTAATACTATGATCGCCCATTCAATTTTAAAGTATGGTTAGCATTTATGCCTGGCCCTCATCATTCATGTTGGTACTAATTGGTGCCTTTGTATGTTTAAGCATAACCACCCAAGCCCAATCCGAAAAAAATGCACAGTTGCAACAATTGCAATCATTAGGGCTGCCGCATCCTGATTCGGCCCTTATTGTACTTAAAAAGGCACATGCTAAAGCGGTTCAGGATAATGATAACCAAGCCGCTGGCAGGATCTTGCAGCAAATGGGGCAGATATGCTTTAACCAGGGGCATTATGCACAGGCCCTTGATTTTTATTTACATGCCGATAAAATATTCGCCCAGGAAAATAACAAAGATTTATTGGCCGGGAATATGAGTAAAATGGGGATCCTGTATTATTATAACAAGCAATCGGATAAGGCATTCCAATTGTATAATAAAGCGTTGGCTCTTTACAGATCCACGGGCAATAAAAAAGGTCAGGCCGAAATATTTGGCGCGATAGGGCATCTGTACGAGAAACATCAGCGGTACGATAGCTCTTTTTATTACCAGCATTTGGCCCTGCGTACCTATAACCAGATAGGGGATAACTACGGACAGGCAAAAATATACGAAAACCTGGGCAGTATTCATGAAGACCTGGCCAATTATGATTCCTCTTACTTCTGTTTTAAAAAATCGCTGGAGATTTACCAACAGCACCATGATGAGGTTGCCAGTATTGAAGTGATCAATAACATTGGCGATATTTTACGTAAAACGGGTAAATATGCACAGGGAATTGAGCAATCGCGCCTGGCTTATGCCTTATCGGTAAAAAATGATAACCTGTATCAGTTGGCCTCGGCCTGCCGCGATCTGGGTAAGGGATATCAATTGCTGCATCAAATGGATAGCGCTTATCATTACCTGGAACTGAGCCGTAAGTATTCGCTCGAAGTATACTCGAGGGAGAGCCTTAAGCAAACTTCTTTTTTACAGGTGTTGTATGATATGGATAAGAAGAGCGATGAAATTACGCGTCTGAACAATATCCGCAAGATAAACCAGATAATTACTATAGCCATAGTTACCATTGTATTGCTGCTGATTGTGCTGGGATTGGTAACGTTCAGCAGGCAGCGCTTAAAGATCAGGGATCAGCGTGTTTTGGCCGAACAAAACAAATCGATATTTGAAGCCCAGCATGAATTGATGCAGCTTGAATTGAAAAACAAACAGTTAGAAGAAGAAAGCCTGAAACAACAATTGGAGCTTAAAAGCCAGGAGCTTTCAACCCATACTTTAAACCTCATCAAAAATAATCAGTTGCTGGAAAGCATGCGCAATACCCTGCAGAATATGGTGAAGGAAGACAAGCGCGATCAGAAAAAGCAGATGCAGCAGATCATCCAGCAAATAAATCAAAGCTTTAATCACGAGCAGCAATGGAAGGAGTTTACATTGGCCTTTGAACAGGTACACCAACGCTTTTTCGACAAGCTGAAGCAGCACAGCAATGATCTTACCTCTACGGATATGCGATTGATAGCCCTGCTTAAAGTAAATATGGACTCGAAAGATATTGCCGGACTGTTAGGCATCTCCAATGATAGCCTGCGTGTTGCCCGCTATCGCCTGCGTAAAAAACTCAACCTGGAGCAGGGCGATAACCTTTCCACCTTTATACAAGCGTTGTAGTGGGAGCGAGTTGCGAGAGCGGGAATCTGAAGCGAGGATCGAGTTTGTAAACAAGGAATTACCTAATACTAACCTTATTCCGATCTCGCTCCCGCACCCCGATCCTCGCACCCCTTAACATATCCTTAATGTAACGGTAAACTAATGATAATGGAGGTTTTGTTGTTTGGTATATAGTTGAAAATAAGCTGTTTATAATTTTTTGTTGCCCTCCCGTATACGTTGCTTGTAACGCTGTTTCCTTTTTGTAACGGCAAATATTAAGGAGCATATAGATGGTTTAAACACCTTTGTCCCGTCAAAAAGAATCAAACACAATTGTATCAATCGCTCACAAAAATGAATAAATATTTACAAACCTTATTATTCCTGCTGTTATGCGTTACCGCTGCGAACGCTACAAAGCTTAAGGGCCATGTTTATGACCGTAAAACCGGCGAACCCATGGTAGGGGCTACCGTTAGCCTGGATAAAACCAATAAAGCCACCACCACCGGTTTGGATGGTTCGTTTGAATTAAAAGATGTACCAAAAGGGGCCTTCAATCTGAGGATTTCCTATGTCATGTATAAAACCGTGATACAGGAAGTAGATATTGAAAAGGAAGATAACCCTCATCTGAAAATTTACCTCGAAGAAGCCGGTAAAGCATTGCAGGAAGTAACCATATCTACCAAAAAGAATGCGGCCTCTGAGAATACAGCCAGGAGATTGGAGCAACAATCAACCCAGGTATTGAACGTGGTATCGGGCAGGGCTATTGAAATATCGCCCGATTTAACGGTGGCCAACGTTATTGCCCGTGTATCAGGTGTGTCTGTCGAGCGTAACAGCAATGGCGATGGCCAATACGCCATATTGCGTGGTATGGACAAACGCTATAACTATACCCTGGTTAACGGCGTGAAAATCCCGAGTCCGGATAACAAGTACCGCTATGTTCCACTTGATATTTTTCCGTCCGATCTGCTGGACCGCCTGGAGGTTTACAAAAGCCTTACACCTAATATGGAAGGTGATGCGGTTGGTGGCGCCGTTAACATGGTGATGAAAGATGCTCCGGACCGCCTTACGATTAACGCGAATATAGCCGGAGGTTATAGCCAGCTGTTTATAGACCGTAAATTTATGAGCTATGATTACTCGGGTATCAACTATAAATCGCCTTCGGAGATACATGGTAAGAGTTACCAGGCTACACAAAATGATTTCTCAAAAGGTACTTTAAGCTATGCTTTAAAACACCCTGCCCCCAACGTAGTGGGCAGCCTTACCCTGGGGCAACGTTTTTTTAATAATAAATTAGGCGTACTTGTTGCCGGTAGCTATCAGAATACCTACCGTGGCAGTAATAGTACGTTTTTTAGTTCGCAGGTTGTTAGTACAGATAAATTTGCCTCTATTACCAGTAGAAGCGACAGGCAGTATTCGGAGCAACAAAAACGTTACGGCCTGTTCTCCAAAGTTGATTACGTAATTGACAGCCGGAATAAATTAAGCTTGTTTAATACCTATGTTAATTTGACTAACATACAGGTACGCGATGAGGTTTCAACCAATTTTTCGACTAATTACGAGCCTGAGAAAGGTAACGCGCAACTCAGTTATTCAACCCGTAGCCGGTTAACCGAACAGCAAATTTATAATGGTATGCTGCGTGGCGATCATAAATTGTTTGATGATAAATTAAAAATACAATGGTCGGCAGTGTATTCATCAGCCGAAAACGAAGTACCTGAAAATACCACCATTAGTTTGAACGGTGTACGCGAAAATGGCGTAGATCGTCGTACCTATCTGGCCAATGGTACCTCGCTTACTCATCGTTGGGAGCGTAATACCGACGAAGATAAAGCTGGTTATCTTGACTTGACTTATACTGCCCCGGTTGCCGGTGTTAATGTTGATTTTTCTGCAGGTGGTTTATACCGAGATAAACAACGCAGTAGCTTTTACAATAATTACGGACTTAGCGCAGCTAATGCGAGCGCATTATATGGTAAAGACTTTCAAAATTATACCGACCTGTCTTTTACCGTAAACAGTCCGGGCACAGGTGCGGTAAATAACCCTTTAACTTATGATGCTTCTGAGAAAATAGGCGCGGGTTATGGTATGTTTAAGTTTACAACAAAAGCTGTTCAGGTAGTAGGTGGTGCAAGGGTTGAGCATACCGATCAGGGATACAATTTGCTTTTCCCGCAAGGTGAACTGCGTCCGAAGGGTAACCAGGTTTATACCGATGTGTTGCCAAGTCTTACTTTAAAATACTTTTTAACCGATAAAGAACAGTTGCATGCGTCTTATTTTCGGTCAATTAACCGGCCTGGCTTTTACGAGATAGTGCCCAGCAAAATAGTAAATGAAGAGTATGAGGAACGCGGTAATCCGGATCTGAAACGCGCTATAGCCGATAATTTTGATTTACGATATGAGCTCTTCCCAAGTGCATCTACACAATTGCTGGTTGGTGGCTTTTATAAAACCATTAAAGATCCTATCGAATATATTTTTAAACCGGATGCTACACGCGGGCAGGATATATATTACACTCCGGGTAATTTTGGTACAGCACACAACTATGGTTTAGAGCTTGATTTCATCAAGTACTTTAATAAGTTTGGTATAAAAGCCAATTACACCTACACGCACTCTCGCATTACCACTCCAAAAAGCTCCAGATACATTGATGCCAATGGCAATCCCCAGCTGGAATCTGTAAATCAAACGAGACCGCTTTACGGCCAGTCGGAGCATATTGCAAATGTTTCCCTTTTATATAAGGATACCAAAAAGGGATGGGATGCACAGCTGGCTACAAGTTATACCGGTCCGAGGATCAATACGGTATCCCAATTTCTGGATAATGATCTGTGGCAAAAAGGCTTTATACAAATGGATGCCTCTGCCGAAAAAAGATTTAAAAGTGGTATAAGCGTTTTTGTAAAAGCAGGTAACCTGCTAAATACGCCCAATAAATTATTCATAAAAGGTACCAATGCCGCCAACGCGAATGTAGAAGGGATAGATGAATCAAACGGCCATACTTTAATTCGCAGCGATTATTACAAACAGACATACCTGATAGGTGTGCGCTATAAACTTTAAAACATTAATCATTTTAATCAAAAATAAGATGAACTTAAAACCAATATTTACGGCACTGCTATTATCGGCCATAGCCATTAGCGGTTGCAGAAAAGCCAACCTGGATGTTGATACCAGCTCTGGCGACGGTTCGGCCCTGGGCGAGATATCCGGCGTGTGGGCAAAAGGCAGTACCCAGGTTATTAAGGGTGATGTGATCATTCCTGAAGGGAAATCACTGATCATTGAAGAAGGGGTGACTGTGTTGATGGATACAATAGCCAAACCCGAATTTATAGTAAAAGGGAATCTGTATTCAAGAGGTACCGCGGAAAATCCGATAAGATTTACGGTGAACGACGCTTATAAAACCGATGCCAAAAAATTCGGAAAATTGTGGGGTGGGGTATTGGCAGTTAAAACCTGTCAGGAATTGGTTTTGGATCATACTATACTGGAGTACGGCGGCAATACCACATCAGATGCCTCAACTTCGGTAAAACAGGGTTTATATAAAGCTAAATCAGGAGAAAATCTACCGGCACTCTGGTTTTCTAATGTGAATGGTAAACTCATTGTGGTTAACTCCATCGTTCGTAATTTTCAGGAAGACTGTACCTATATTGAAGGCGGCAAGATCATTTTTGCCAACAATACTTTTTATACCACAGGTGTAACCGGTGGCGAGGCCATGAACTTTAAGTCGGGATGTTTGGCCGATGTGGGCTTTAACCTGGTGTATAGCGCCAATACCAATGCCCTCAAGTTGTCAAATGCAGGCGATCGTAATCCGCAGGCATATATTATTGCCTATAATAATACCATGATCAACACCGGCTGGCGCAGACCATCGGCCAAAGGTGGTTCTATCTGGGTAGAAAGTACGGTACATGCTGATTTATATAATAACCTGTTTGCCAATACCCGTTTTGGCATCAAAAGAGATACTAAAGCGCCGGAAGATAAACGTTCGGTGATCAGCAATAACCTTTATTATGGTTATGATCAAACTACGGTAAACCAGTTCCAACCGTCAAAAGATATTGTTGCCGGTGTAAATGATATCATCAGTACCCAAGCCGGTGATAACGATCCTAAGTTTGTGAACTACCCGGAATCGACCCCGGTACTGAACGCGGTATTTAATACGGCCTGGGATTTTCATTTGCAAAGCGGTTCGCCGGCTTTAAACCATGGTATTACCAACTTTACGCGCCACCATGCAGCAGGCATTACGGTAAATGGGGTAACCTATATATCGCCGGATCCGGCTAATTACATTGGCGCTTTCGGAACAAAATAATTGAATGTAGAATACGATGCAGCCTGGCTATATAGCCGGGCTGTTTTTTAAAATATAATTAATGAATAAATTAAGCAGTTATATAATAATTATATCAGCAGGTGTAATGCTGTTTAACACAGCTTGTGGCCAGAGCCAGGTACGTGATCACAAAGGAAATGTGATGCCCACAGTTTCCCCGCAGGCTATTAAGCCTGTTATTGTTACCGAACCTGTATTGTTTGATACCGATGACCCGGCCATATGGATAAACCCGGTCGATGCTGCTAAAAGTTTGGTTATTGGTACCGATAAAAACAGTGAAGGGGCATTATACGTATTTGATCTGCAGGGAAAAATTGTGAAAGACAAAGTGGTGCGCGGCTTAAAACGGCCAAACAATGTCGATCTGGCTTATGGCCTGATGTTGGGTGGCAAGTCTACCGATATTGCTATTACCACTGAACGTATGACCCATAAACTGCGGATATTTTCCCTGCCGGATATGAAGGCGGTGGATAACGGAGGTATTGAAGTGTTTGCAGGCGAAACCGGTTTCGAGTACCGCGACCTGATGGGCATATCTATCTACACGGCAAAAAATGGTAAAATGTACGCGGTGGTTGGCCGCAAAAATGGTCCGAAAGATGGCGGCTATATATGGCAGTATTTACTGGAAGATGATGGCAGCGGAAACGTTAAGGCAACACTGGTACGCAAATTTGGCCAGTACAGCGGTAAAAAGGAAATTGAATCGATAGCGGTAGATAATGAATTGGGTTATATTTATTATTCAGACGAGCAGGTAGGTGTGCGCCAGTACTATGCCGATCCGGAGAAAGGTGATAAGCAGCTGGCCATATTTGGTACATCGGGTTTTGAAGCCGATCATGAAGGTATCTCTATTTATAAGCTAACAGATAAAACAGGTTATATCCTGGTATCGGATCAGGGTGCCAACCGTTTCCAGATCTTTAGTCGCGAAGGAACAAAAGCTAATCCTTTTGAACATAAGCTGGTAAAAATTGCCAATGTGGCTGCCCAGCAAAGCGATGGTTCTGATGTTGTGGCTACACCGCTTAATGCTACTTTTAAACATGGCATTTTTGTGGTGATGAGTAATGACAAAACTTTCCACTACTATCGTTGGGAAGATATTGCAGGTAAAGAATTGAAAGTGAAATAGGTTATATTAATTATCAATAGTAAAAGGTCATCCGGAGGGTGGCCTTTTTGTTTTAGCAGGACATTAAAAATAATATTGATGCAATGTTAAAGCTTTTTAAAATGATGAAATAAATACTAAAAATATTAGTATTTTAATAAAATTTAATATAGGTTTGTATCACGGAATCGGGCCGGTATCGGGCCTTATAACGGTTATAAAAAAAGTGATATGAAGATTGAGGATAAGATTTACGGTAATTTTGAAGTTGGGCCGGTGCTGGAAGAATTGATCTTGTCGGCACCTGTACAGCGGTTAAAGAACATTCATCAGGGTGGGGCTATATTTCTGGTTAACCCAGCCTTAAACCAAAACCGCTACGCGCATTCTGTTGGTGTATTTTACCTGGTAAAACATTTTGGCGGAGGTATTGAAGAACAAATAGCCGCTTTGTTACATGATGTTTCGCATACCGCTTTTTCGCACGTTGCTGATTATGTGTTTGAAAATACCAATGAAGATTATCATGAAACCATATTCGACGAGGTGATCAACCGCTCAGAAATTCCGGTCATTCTCAAAAAATATGGGTTTAACAGCACCTCTTTGTTTAAGCAGGCTCATACTATTCTGGAGCAGCCACTCCCTGCACTTTGTGCCGACCGGGTAGACTATACGCTGAGAGATCTATACCAGGCAGACTTTATCGGGCTAACTGAGATCCGGAACTTTATCAGTGAACTTACCATCCAGGATGGTTGCATGGTCGTTAGGTCTGAAAAGGCAGGCGACTGGATCAAAAATCAATTCCGGCGTTTAAATGAGGCTTATTTTAAAAAGCCCGAGCATGTATATGCCAACCTGAAACTGGCCGAACTTATTAAGGACGCTTTAGATGAGGGGATACTTCAAAAAAACGATCTTTTACGGGATGATTTTCAGGTGTTGCGTAAATTAAATAATAATGTGGTCATGAACCAGCGATTAGCTGACATCGGAAATTTGGTGCACTTTAAACAATTTGCCAATAAAGGGGCAACTGAACGATTTAAACAACGGTCACTTCATCCCATGATAATGATCTGAACGTCACCTGCGATAAAAAAATAAATACAGCCTAAACTTTATACAAAAAAACAAGCCCGGAGATTTATCCGGGCTTGTTCAAAATTTTAAAATATCAAAAAAAAGGACCCTTCCTAAAAAGGGTCCATATACTAACCACTTAATCAACCATCTCCAGGTCTCACTCCGGATAACAGCCAATTCCTAATTACACCGGCCATCAGGTGCGGCCGGTATTTTGCGTAATAACTGTGTTATAACCTATCTAACACTAAGTGAATGTAAATCAAAAAGATGTGATCTGTATTTTTATTGTTACGCAAACGTTTGTGTAAATAAGCAGTAATTATGGGAATATTCATGACAGTTTTGGATAGCACGCAATCCTTTATAATAAAGAAAGAGATTTTCAATCGATAAATTTCTGAAAGCAGCATAGTTTAAGAACGCAATTTGAACGGATGCTATAAATTGCGTATAAATATTTACGCAAACGTTTGTGTTTCAATTTAATAATGTTATACTTTTTTGATCTCATTGAAGTGATGAGGATGATCATGCTGAAGGGGAGTGGTTTTTAAAATATAGCGCCACAACTTGGCTGCATCGCTTTGTTTGCGCTGGTGTTTAATAGTTTGGCCATTTATAACTATAAAAAAACAGTTAGCAGGCAAATAGAGCATTCGCTTAGATTTTTACCGTGAAATGGTTAAGCATTGCGTAGAATTAATGCTTTTTAGGAAAACCATAAAATTTAATCAATTGTTAACACAAGCATAATAGGTAAAATGTAGATAAATATTAAACATTATTTAGTTTTACTAAACAATGCTTGTGTGGTTAAAATGCTTTTCCAAAATAATTCCCATTATCCAAAAAGTAAGCCCATACATGTTGGCATCACCATTAAATACAAGAAATAAAAAAATAAATGAAGTATAACATCAAAATGGTCGTTTTTGATATGGCCGGAACAACAGTTAACGAAAATAATCTGGTATATAAAACTCTTCAGAAAGCCATTAATGAGGCTGGTTTTAATTTTAATTTTGATCAGGTACTCACAGAGGGCGCAGGGAAAGAGAAAAAACAGGCTATCAGGTCGATTTTGTCGGTTTATGCAGGTATTAATGATGAAGTGATTATAGAAAAAATCTATCAAAGTTTCATGAAGCAGCTTACAGAAGCCTACAATATGGCTGATATCATGCCTCAAAATAATGCTTTATCACTTTTTACAGCATTGAAACAGCGTAATATATACGCTGTGTTGAATACTGGGTATGATAGGTCAACAGCGCAATCGATCATTGAAAAACTGGGATGGGAAGAGGGTATAGATTTTGATAGCCTGGTAACGGCCTCAGATGTCGGTGAAAACAGGCCAAACCCCGATATGATATACTTCGCGATGAAAAAATTTGGAATAGTAAACGGCAAAGAAGTGGTTAAGGTTGGCGATTCAACCGTAGATATCCAGGAAGGACAAAACGCCGGATGCGGCTTGAGTATAGGTATAACTACCGGGGCCCATACGAAAGAACAGTTACTTTCAGCTAACCCCGATTATGTCATCAATGACCTGATTGATTTGTTACCGATCATAGATTAAATAACAGTTACCGTTCATTTTTGCCTCTCTTTTAATTGATCCATAGCGTTGGCTAATACACCTGCCGATCCTTTAAAAGAAGCAGAACCATTAGGTTTACTATCAATGCTATACCATTTATAAGAGCCTTTGTCCCTAATGGTTCTGTTAATCATAGGTTGTAATTCTTCGTATGCCCCCTTTAATAAAGTCATACCTGATAAGCTGTTGTATCATCCCGGCACCAAAGCAGATCTAATCACCACCATTTGGTAAACACAGCTTTGGATATGAATACTGTGGCAAAGCCAAGCAGCCAGGGCGAGGCGATCATAATAATACCTACCAGGTAATCTAACATGGCGTGGGTTCTTCTCTTAATAAATTTCATAGGTTTTGTTTTTAGTTATTTGTTTCCAAAGTTCTTTACTGGATCAACAAGCATACACCATTCCGCTTTCCTCTTGCTCACTAATGGCGTATTGAACGACTCGATATGATCAAGACATAAATAAGACGGGTTGTCAATACTGACGAGCCGGCCATAGCTTGCAGTTTCCTGTCCCGAACATCAAAATCATAAATGCCAATCGCGCCGGTGTAACCGCCGATCAGGTATTGGATATCACTTGCTTGCATGAAAGGAAAATGCCTACCGGCCTCATTTGTTTAAGCGGAACCGCAAATCAGGTACTTTGCTCCATTCACCGGTATTTTTCGCGTGAAGCGCGTTATTTTGATCCATTTGCCGGGGCAGAGTACCTGTTTTGCAAAAAACAGCGAACCGGAAGGTCAGACGGCCTGTTAACCATCAACAATTACTATGAAAAAGTTCGAAATCCATTTGGCCGACTGGCAGCGCATCCTTTTTGGACAGGCGCCACCTATGTTTCTGCTGGAGGTATTCATCCGCAGCGTAATTATTTATATTTTTTTATTACTGGTGCTGCGCTGGCTGGGTAAGCGCATGAGTGGTCAGCTAACCATCCTGGAGATGGCGGTCATGCTGACGCTGGGTGCCATTGTTTCGGTAGCGATGCAAACGCCCGACCGGGGTATTGCGCTAAGCATGTTTGTCTTGCTCTGTACGCTATTGTTCCAGCGCGGGCTTAGCCGCTGGGGGTTAAAGAATGCCCGCATCGAGGAACTAAGCCAGGGTAAGATCAGTACGTTATTAAAGAACGGTGTATTTAACTTAGATGAGATGCGCTCGTGCCGGATATCGCGTCAGCAACTGCTGGCCGAGCTGCGTGGTAAAGGCATCCTGAACCTGGGAGATGTAAGCCGGGTATATCTGGAGGCCTGCGGTGTATTTACAACAATTAAGGCCCATGCACCTGTAGCAGGCCTGCCAACGACCCCGCCTGATGACAAACAGGTGCTAAACCTATTGCATCATTCGAACGATTTGGCTTGTGTAAACTGCGGTTATGCGGTTGCACCACAAAATGCTCAAAAAACCTGTCCGCGCTGCGGAGCAAACACTTGGACAGCAGCCGTAACCAGTTAACTATTTTCTATGCAACCACAAGATATCCATCTCAGCGACTGGCAACGCATCCTTCTTGGCGAGGTGCCTGTCTCCTTTTTTATCGAATTATTCATCAGGGCCTTTGCGGTTTACCTGATCTTAATGGTTTCCATGCGTCTAATGGGCAAACGCATGTCTTCGCAGTTGACGCGTAACGAACTGGCAGCGCTGGTATCCCTGGCTGCGGCCGTCGGTATTCCCATGATGGCGCCAGACCGCGGCCTTTTGCCAGCCGTGATCATAGCTTTTGTACTCATCGCTGTCGAACGTTTGATCGCCAGGTTAAGCTTTCAAAATGAACGCTTTGGCGATGTTGTGTTAGGCAAGGTGAGCACGCTGGTGAGCGACGGCGTGATCAATATGAAGGAGTTAGGCATATCCAGACTTTCACATGAGCGGGTACTTGCTCAGCTCCGTTCGCAGGGCGTACTGCAACTGGGCAGCGTTAGCCGATACTATATGGAAGCAAGCGGAAACTTCGCGCTCATCAGCAATCCTGCACCCGTGCCGGGTTTATGTGTGCTGCCGCCCTGGGATGATGCTATGCTGAGTTTCTTTAAAGAGCATACCGAAAAGCAGCTTTGCATGCAATGCGGCCTGCCACAAAAGCCCGTAGGAAAGCCTTACACATGTTGCCCTAACTGCGGCAACGAAAAATGGGTCTCTGCTGTGGAGGAAATCACCAAAACCCAATTGACATGAAAAAAATACTGATCGGTTTAACACTACTTGGCCTGGCCGGTTGCCATACCTCCGACCAGGAGATCCGGGCGGATATTGCCAGCAAAGCACAGCAGGACCTATACTTTGCTGGCTTGCAATACACGGTTAACCATGGCGCTGTTGTTTTTACCGGCGAATGCCCTTCGCAGAAGGCGTTTGACAAGATCAAACAAACCATCAGTAATATCCATGTGATCAAAAGCGTCAGTTATCAGGTAACAATAACGCCGATTGCCCTGGATGCACTAACGCCGCTGAAACTCGAAACAGACAGCATCCTGGCCAAGTACCCGCAAACATTGGCCGTCATTGACTCAGCGAGCATGGTACTGAAAGGGTCAGTAGCACCTGAGTTAAAAGGTCAATTGCTTAAAGATGTGCAATCAAAATATCACGGAACGATCAAAGACAGTCTTTCGGTGCAATAAACAATCAAACATATGGAAGAATTAACAAAAAAGATTAGCGGCCGACGTATCCTGGTGACCGGCGGCACAACAGGTATTGGTCGGGAAATAGCATTGCAGCTTGCCGTTTTAGGCGGCAGGGTGTTGATCGCAGGCCAGGAGCAACAACATCTGGAAGATACGTTTGCCGCCTGGAACCAAATGAACGGTAAAGGTCAACTCCATGGGATCGCCAGTGATCTTTCGACTAACGAAGGGATCAGGCAGTTATTTGCGGAAGCCGACCGGATTTTTGAAGGCAAACTTGATATTATGGTTAACAATGCCGCCCTGGCCTACGGTTCCGTGATGGAAGGTGGTTATCCTGACTGGCAGCGGGTAGTGAACACAAATTTATTGGGATATATAGCCTGTTCACGGATGGCGCTGGACCGCATGAAAAATAAAAGCGGACATATCGTGCTGATCGGCTCGATGAGCGCTGATGTGCGGGAGCCTGACGGTTCCGTTTATGTAGCCACTAAGGCCGGCATACAAGGCTTTGCGGAAAGCCTGCGAAAAGAAGTGAATGAAAGTGGTGTACGCATTACCCTGATTGAACCAGGAGCAGTAGACACCGATATGCAGCCTCAGACTACGGATGAAAAACAGCAGGCCGTGGATAAACAGGAAATGATGACGGCAGAAGATATCGCCGCGGCTGTTTGTTACGCACTGGCGCAGGATGAACGCTGTGATGTGGTGGAGATCCGTTTACGGCCGAGATTGCAACTGATTTAAATATAACTAATTAAAACTATCAATGGAAAAAGAACAAGGAATGAAGGCCGCTTTAAAAACGGAAGAAGGAACCTTCGAAATGGAGAATGTCGGCCGGCC
The DNA here is from genome assembly GCF_048565145.1 of Mucilaginibacter sp. NFX135. Taxonomy (NCBI): domain Bacteria; kingdom Pseudomonadati; phylum Bacteroidota; class Sphingobacteriia; order Sphingobacteriales; family Sphingobacteriaceae; genus Mucilaginibacter; species Mucilaginibacter sp. NFX135. The sequence continues at coordinate 5,273,233 of NZ_CP183412.1, read as the reverse complement.
GAAGCTCGAAAAAGCGGATTGGGTGCTGGCACGGATCCGTGTTGCGGGTATCTGCGGCACCGACCTGCGCCACTGGAAAAAAGCCGAGCATGAACTCACCTGTAAAATCATGGGTCATGAACTGGCGGGTGAAGTAGTGGAAGTTGGGCCCGATGTGAAAAATATAAAGCCAGGCGACCGGGTAGTGATCGAAACTTTACTGGGCGATGATACCTGTGAATGGTGTAATATTCAGCATTATAACTTATGCCCGAACCTTTACCCGGTAAGGATGCGCACTTTATCCCAGGCATTTGCGGAATATGTAGCCGGACCATGCCGTAAATTTTATAAACTGCCAGATCATGTCAGTTTTGAAGAAGCCGCACTGCTTGATACGTTTTCGGTCGGTTTGCACGCCATTCAGTTGAGCGGTATCAAACTGAATGATAAAGTGGTGGTGATCGGTGCCGGCTGCATCGGACTTGGGCAGCTACAATTGGCTAAGCTAAGCGGTGCCGATGTGCTGATCATTGACAAGGTAGACTCCGCACTGCAACTGGCAGGGGAACTCGGCGCCGATCAGGTGGTCAACCCGGAAAAAGAAGATATACAGGAAAAGGTAAAAGCCTTTACATCAGGTCGCGGTGCCGACATCGTTTTTGAATGTGCCGGCGGCACCGCCATGCCGGTGACGCTGCCGCAGGCCGTCTCCTGCGTGCGCATCGGCGGTAAAGTAGTCGTAGTTGGCGGTTTTGAAAAGGAACAGCAGATCGCATTGGACTGGAGCCATATTCAGATGGCCGAGATCAAGCTGATCATGAGTGCAAGCTATTCGTATTGGGATATTTATCCGGAAATGCAGATTAGCCTTGACCTGCTGGCCAAAGGTAAAATGAACGCAAAAAAAATGATCACGCACCGTTTTTCATTGGACGATATCAATCAGGCTTTTGACACTGCTGAAAAGAAAGAATCCACGCACGCTGTATTTGTTGCACTTAATATTTAAGATGACTAAACAGATAACTGCTGAATCGGTATTAGATGCCCAGTGTATACTTATTTTGGGTGGAAATGAAGTGACGATCATTATACCATGAGCAACCAGGACTTTGTTACACAGGCTTCGAGCAGCAACATGTTCGAAATTGCCGCCGGCAACCTGGCCCTGCACAATAGCACCAACGCCAATGTGAAAGCCTTTGGGAACCACATGGTGACCGATCACGGGCAGGCAGCTACCGAAATGGCCACGCTCGCGGCTAAAAAAGGTTGGACGGTGCCGACCGCCATGGCAACGAAAGAGCAAAATAATTACAATACGCTGGCTGGACTAAGCGGCACCGCTTTTGACAAGCAGTTTGCCATGATGATGATCACCTCGCACCAGGAGACCATCGCCTTGTTCCAGAACGCTGCCGGTAACAGCGGGGTGCCCGATGCCGACCTCCGCAATTTTGCTTCCGGTAAGCTGCCGACGTTAAAGGAACACCTAACAGATTCGCAAACCCTGCAAACCCAGGTCAGCAACGAGTAAACCGCATTTAATCAACGCTAAATTGGCAATTACTTTAAAAAATAAATCATGACAAATTTGAACAATCCCGAACACAGCGAAGGAAATTTAACCAAACAGATCGAAGAACAAACGGCAAAGATCCCGTCTACCGTTTTTTTAGGCGCCGCGATCGCGGCCATGGCGATATCGTTAACCTGTAAACTGATGAAAAAAGACGATAAGGCGCTTTTTGTCGGCCAGTGGGCCGCGCCTTTTTTACTTCTTGGTATTTATAATAAGATCGTCAAAACCAATGGAAGCGATTAGCGGCAATTTTGGTAATAGCTACCAGCAAAACCTGGCCACGCTGATCTTGCTGCTCCTATTGATTTATTTCGGTGGCTGTTCGCCGGGCATTAACCTGATGACAGCGAAGTACGTATCGATTCGTTATGTGCAATGAAAACAGAAGGAAAAAAGTTTTTACTCACCTTGCTGATAGCCTTTTTGCTGTTGGTAACTACCTCTTTGATTTATGCCTGGTACGCCCGCAAAACGATTAAGCAAAAAAAGCCGGTCGCCATTTGTGGTAAAGCGCCGGTTAAAAGATGATGGAACCATTGATCAATATATTCGGCGAGGCCAGCGCCTGCCGGGAAGCCATCATGCAAGGCATCCGCAAGTCAGCATTGACCGAAGATATGGACTGAATAGAACGATAGCATGCTGTTCTGAATAAGCTTGGCATCGCCGTTATTTGCTCCGGATGCCTGTTTAAAGAACAGATTATGGCAAAGACAGCACATGGCGGCTTTACGCCGCCGAAAGGAAACCCTTCCGGCAATGGACGTGATAACCAGGGAATAAAAGACCTGGGTAGTATTGGTCTGGAAAATGATGAGCAGATCGCGGATCGTTATACGGATAAGAATGAGGAACCGGCGGTCAATGTTAATTAAAAAGCCCTCTCATATTAAATGAGAAGGCTTTTTTGTGGTATCAGCTGGGATCGAACCTTTAGTCGTAATCTATTGATTTTTAAATGCTTACAAAGTATGTAATTTTAAAGGTTACCGGTTAGGTATTGACTTTAAAATCGAAATTTAATCAGCAATCTGCACGCTATTAACGTTCTGCTTTGCAAAAATAAATAAAAAATTTTAACAGTAGATTGATATATAAATTAAAAATTGTTACTCCGAGTCGGAGTAAATCGGATAAGATCGTTTTGGGAAATAGTGAAATTGGGTCAGTTTAATCACCAAATAATAAATAACGATTATGGCAGCAGAGATTATTACGAAGGAGGACTTGCAGGAGTTCGAAGAGCGTTTAATTAATAAAATTATTTCAATCGTAGGCAAATCAACCGAAGAACCTCGAAAATGGTTAAAGAGTTACCAGGTTAAAAATCTGCTTAAAATTTCAACAAACACCTTGCAAACGTTAAGAGATAATGGTACACTCCCTTTTTCTAAAATAGGTGGTATACTTTACTATAAGTATGATGATATTCTGAAAATTTTGAATGATGTGGACAGAAGCAAGCGCTCGGTTTTTAATTAGTTGTGACTATTGTTTATATTGAGTTTTTTGTGATATTTTAGATTTGACTATCAATAAGAACATCGCTGGTTCGAGCCCAGGCTCAGGGTGAAAATCTAATTTGAAGTAAGTTTCCTTATTTGTTCTGCAGCATTTTTATTATTTGGATTTAGCTGGATTGATTTTTTATAATTGGTGAGTGCCTCGGGTTTATTACCGGCTATCTCCAATACTTCTGCATAGCTATCATAGGCATTAGCACTGCCCGGATAGAGGATCGTATTCAATTTAAAGATATTAAGTGCTTCGGAAGTTTTCTTTTGATTCAACAACTGGTATCCCCAGGTGTTAAGTGAATTTTCTTCCAACCGGAAAGAAGTATCTCGTTTTTTTAAATAAGAAGCAACAGAAACAGCCTTATCAAAACCTTTTGTTAATAATTGGGCTCTTAATTTTTTAAGGTTCGGAGCTAAGCCAAAACCATTTGCCTCATGCATATCGGGGATATAGTACCCGGCGATTTCGTCGATGAACTGATCAGGGTTACCACCCATTAGATTGGTCAATACAACAATGGAAAGATCATCTTTTAGGTAAACAAACAGTGCAGACCTGCCGCCGCCTACCGGGCCTACAGCAGGATGCTCATCCCTGGTAACTGTTGGCCATCCCAAAGCATAACCATTGGTTAGTCCGTTAAATCCGCCTATTTTTCCATTATTCAGGATCGCCGGTTTCCACAGGGTTTCAATACTTGCTTTGTCCTTCAATAGCTTACCCTCTTTTAATGCAATAATCCAAGTAGCCATATCCCCAGCTGTAGACAATATACCAGCTGCGGTTCTAAAAAACAAAGGAAATTGGATATATGCTGTACCAGGCGTTTTGTTCATCGTAAATTGACCATCAACCATTTTGGTCATCCTATAAGCACCTGCAGTATTTGGAATGACGTCATAAGAGTCTCCGAACCGGGTTAAAGGCATGCCAGCCACTTTGAATTGTCTTTCTTCAATGAATTGAGTGAAATGCATGCCGCTTAATTTATTGATGATTTGGCCAAGCAATACATAACCTGTTTGGTTATAACTGAATTTTTCACCTCTATTAAATTCCATTGGCAAGGCTTTTACCTGTTTCAATGCAAGTTTTTCTATTCCATGTCCAAGTACCATTTCATCTTCGTCAAGTATATCGGGCAATCCGGAAGTATGCGTCAACACCTGTTGTAAAGTAATTTTTTGCCATGCAACAGGCAAGCTATCCAGGTACATGGATATAGGGTCTGTGATTTTGAGTTTTCCTTCCTCGGCCAATTGCATAATAGCCACACCTGTGAAGGCTTTTGTGATAGAGTTTATAGAAAAGATACTTTTATCGGTAGCAGCAATATTATATTCAAGATTAGCTGTACCATATGTTGTTGTTTTAATGATCTTGTTATTGTGTATTATAGCAAGTTGCAATGCAGGGATATGTTTCTGATGCATCTTTTGTTTAATAAACACATCAATGCTGTCGGATGTAAGGTTTTGTGCTTGCGAAGAAATTGGTGTGAGAAAAGCTGCAACTAAAAGGATTTTGATAGTATTTGTAAAGTTCATAAATATAAAGTATGCTTGTAAGATATCCGATTTTGCCCTATGTTACACCACGAAATAAGATTTTATTTTGGAATAGTGAATGGGTTTTTATGAACAAAAATCACGAAAATAATCTATGTTCAGCTAGATCTCGATGTTTTCACCGAATTATAAGAAAACAAAAAGCCGCTCAACTTTCGCAAAGAATCTTCGTAGGTCACACCGGAATTGACTACTGTCCTAAGCAATCTGTAATCCGTTCAAAATCATCAGTTGTTCAATCAAATGGTTCGAGTTATGTCCAGTCTGGGGAGCGAAATGGCTTTTACGATATCGTAAAAGCCATTTTTAATTTTATCCCATTTTTAAACCTGCGTTTAAGTGAAATAGGGGCACATTTTGGTTCAAGCCCATTCTCCTTACGGGCAGTGGGCAAATATATTAACGATTTTTTTATTTTAATTTACTGTTTTACAGGTAATTATTTGATTTTTTATAGTAGTTGATTTTCTGGAAGAAATTTAATGAGGACATTGCATTGCTATCCGCCCGATGCTAAACCCTGGTCCTGGCGGGAAATACTGGTCAAAGAGCCGGAGGGCACATCATGTGCCCTCCCTGTAGTTATGCTTTAGATACTTGCTATCCTGTTTAAATGCCAAATACAGTTGCCATGCTAATTTTTAGTCTTACCCATTTAATATTGATCGTAAAATACCAAACTTGCCTTCGCCAGGGTATTTTTATAAATCGTAAATCCGACGCCAGGAGGAAGGGTGCTTGCATTTAATCCCAGTTTATCGGTTTTAAGTGCATACACCGTTATAATATATTGGTGTATGCCTGTATTAGCAGGCGGGCAAGGCCCACCATACCCGCCAACACCAAAGTCGGTGAGAGATTGTATTGCACCTTTTGGAGCCAGGTTTGCCGAAATCTTTCCGGCATTTGTAACAAGCTCATTAACGTTAGCGGGAATATCGAACATAATCCAATGCCACCAACCACTTCCGGTCGGCGCATCACTATCGTACATCGTAATAGCAAAGCTTTTAGTACCTGCCGGAGCGTTTGTCCATGAAAGCTGCGGAGATTGATTTTGACCGGTACAGCCGGCTCCATTCAGTCTTTCTTTCATGGTAGCCTGCCCCTGCAGGTCTTTACTATAAAGCGTAAATGTCTTCTGGGCAAAACCTGTAGCTGTGATTAGCAGGAAACAGATGATTAAACTTGTTCTTTTCATTTTATTTGTTTCAAAATTGTTAATACGATCCGGCTTCTTAATCGCAGGGCACCGACTGTCTTCAGGTGTTTTATTTTAAATTGGTTTTAAAGAAAGCTTCCAGCTTATCAAAAGGAATCAAATCTGTCCGGTCGTAAAGGTCAACGTGTCCGGCATTTGGAATTACAACCAATTCCTTCGGCTCCGCAGCCCTTTTATATGCATCAAAACTAAATTCCCTTGAATGGGCATTTGAACCGGTAATAAAAAGCATTGGGCGCGGCGAAATGGTTTCAATATCATCAAAAGGATAAAAATTCATAAATTTTACTTCCGCAGAATTGGTCCGGTTCTCTGTTTCCATCAGGGTATGTCCCTTGGGGATATGAATACCACGCTTTGTTCTGTAAAAGTCAAAGAACTCCTTGCGTATTGTATCAGCGTCCGCAGGTAATTTTTCCGGCAGATAATTCATATAATTGGGTTTCCCGCCCAAGAAATCAGCATAACGGTGCTCTGCAGCCGCAGCCAGGAATTGCCTGCGCTGTTCAAGTGTTTGCGACTTGTTCAACCCATTGCGGGTAACAGCACCCATATCATACATACTCACGGTTGCAATTGCTTTCAGCCTCGGATCGATTTTAGCCGCACTCACCACAAAACTTCCGCTACCGCAAATTCCGATAATGCCGATGCGCTCTTTGTCAATAAATGAACGTGTACCCAAAAAGTCGACCGCAGCACTGAAGTCCTCGGCATACACATCCGGCAAGACCGCATTAATCGGTTTACCCTCACTTTCTCCCCAAAAGGACAGATCTATGGCCAGTGTAATAAATCCACGGTCTGCCAGTGTAGAGGCGTACACATCCGCACCCTGTTCTTTAACAGCGCCCATTGGATGACCTACGATGATAGCGGGTTGCTTTTGCTTCTGATCGAGATTTTTAGGAATAAAAAAGTGGCCTATAACCTCCATCTGATACTGGTTTAAAAAAGAAACCCGGTATAAATTTACCTTATCGCTTACCTTAAAGGTAGTAAAGCCTGTTGCTGAGATCTGTTCCATTTTCAATTTGTTTTTTTGTGTTTGTGCCTGTATATGTCCTGTCATCATCATTGAGAACAGCACTATTCCTGCTAAGTATTTCATTGGTCTATGTGTTTAATTATTTATATTATTTGTTTTCTCTTTTCTTAAAGGCCAGCATAGCGGCCAGGGCAGCGACGAACGTAAAAACAGCGCTGGCAAGGAAAACGCCTTTAACGCCGGTGTGATCCATCATGATTCCGCCTGATGCCGCACCCGTGGTTATAGCAAGTTGAATAATCGCGATTTGCAAGCCGCCGCCGCTTTCAGTTTCATCCGGTACCGCACGTGTCAGCCACGCCGTCCAGCCTACCTGGATTACCCCCAAAAACATTCCCCAAAATGCAGTCAATAAAAAAGCGACCGGGATGATGTTCCCGAATATTGGCAGAAGAACAGCTATGCCGCACATTAAAAATGGCATAAGGATCAGAGAGCGTTGTAAGCTCCACTCAAAAAGGTATTTCGATAGTACTGTTCCAATAAGATTCGCGACACCGAACCCTAGGAGCAAAACGGAAAGCTGGTCATTAGCAACCCCAGTAACTTTCTCCAGGAACGGACGGAGATAAGTAAATAACGATGCATAGCCGATGAACATGAAGAACGTCCCCAGCATACCTCCTTTGACAGCGGGGCGCTTCAGCAGTTTTAACACGGAACCTAAACCGGGCGGGTTTTGTGTTGGCATCGAAGGCAGCGTTGCCGCCTGCCAGACCAGCGCACCTACACTTAGTCCTGATACAATGAAAAAAACGTTTCGCCAACCGAGCAGCGTTCCCAAATAGCTTCCCAATGGTGCCGCCGCTACTGTGGCAACAGATACTGCCCCAAATATGATGGAGAGTGCTCCGGGAACCAATTTAGGTGGTACCAGGCGCATAGCTGTCGCTGCGGCCATACCCCAGAATCCGCCGAGCCCGATGCCTAATAAAATTCGGCCAGCCAGCAAAAATGTAAAATTCGGTGAGAGCGCTACCAGGAGGTTGGATAAGACCTGCAACACGCAAAATGCTAACAGTACCCATCGCCTGTCCGTTTTTTTAGTTAACACGCCCGTAAACAGGCTTGAGGCCATGGCAACTATTGCCGTTACCGATATTGCCTGACCGGCTGTTCCCTCGCTTATATTTAGGCTTTTAGCCATTGGGGTCAGCAAACTGACTGGCAAGAACTCCGAAATGATCAGACAAGCTACACCCAGAGAAATAGCGTACACTGCATTCCAGGATGGTTGGAGATCTGCAACAGACGTATCAAATTTTAATTCCGGACTTTCCTTTCCTGCGATGTTCATAGCATCTGATTTGTTTTTCAGATGCAAAAGTACTGCAGGCATTGCCGCCCAAGTTAAAAGATTTCAAACCAATACTTAAGAATTTCAAATCTCGGACGCCCTGAAATTGCGGGGATTCGTGCCTGCTAATTTTTTAAAGAAGTTGTTGAAGTAAGAAGGATAATCAAAGCCGAGGGCATAGGCGATGTCAGAAATGTTCCAATCGGTATGCTGCAGCATGGCCTTGGCCTCATGAAGTACCCGTTCGGATATGTGCGCTGTCGTTGACTTCCCGGTAATTTCATTAACTGACCGGTTGAGATAGTTGACATGGACATTTAGGTTCCTGGCATAATCCTGTGCGGTCTTCAATTGCAGGGGACGGTCAGCCGTTTCTATCGGAAACTGACGTTCAAGCAATTCAAGAAAAACCGATGTGATGCGGGACGCCGCATTTTTATGCTGATCAAAGTTCTCTGAAGGCTGTAATTTAAGTGCCTCATGTATGATAAGATTGATATAATTACGGATCAGGTCATCTTTGTAAACATAATCTGTGCGTTGTTCTTCAATCATTTTCAGAAAGATGGTATTTAAAAAATCCCGCTGCTGATGATTAATTTTTAAGACCGGCGTACCACCAATCTTAAAAAACGGAGATTGTTGTAAGCTTTCGGAGCGCTCAGAAAGCTTTAAAAAATCTTCAGAAAAAAGACATGTATAACCGACATAAGTGGTTGAAAGCGTCTCCCAGGAATAAGGAATATGGGGATTGCCAAAAAACAACACCGTGTCATTGGCTTCAAAGCTTCTGTCAGCATAATGAATAATACTTTTGCCGGTCGTTAAGCAAATTTTATAAAAGTCTTTCCGGCTGTAAATGCGTGTGGCGTTACTGTCTTCCTCAATTTTGAATATATTAAAGCCTTTTAGTTTAAGTTCCTTGTTAAATTCCGAAACTGCGCGAGGCGTTTGATCTTTCATGCACAAAATTATAAAATTCAAACCTGGATGTCAAGCAACTTATGCTGAACATTTAGAACTGTGTAGGCGATTAAGGATTTGATGCGCAAGAAACTATTTCTGGATTGAACAATCCATACCTTCGTTAGGGGTGTATTTTATGTTTTTGTTTTTTTCTGCCGTTTCTTTTCCCCATTCAGCGATGGATTTAAGTAAAGGAATAAGAGATTTGCCAAAATCTGTCAATTCATAATCTACTTTCAACCGTGTAAATATTGTTAGCCCTGGGCCAACAGATACCCCTAACTATTCTAAACTTGGTTTCCCTGAAGAAGCGGTAGGTCAATTTAAAGCGCACTATGCTTCCAGCACCGCCGTAAAGAGAATGGGAAGTGCTGACGAAATTGCCAAAGTAGTTATATTCTTAGCTTCCGAAGATGCAAGTTTTATTACAGGATGCGAACTGATTGCCGACGGCGGTTTTATAAATTATGCGCTGAAATAATCAGCACTAACAAATCAAAGCAAACCTAAAAGCGGCGACTTCCGCTTTTAGAGCTTTTCGCTCTACAAAATAAAATAGTGATTTAAAGAAATCATACGATCAATATTAATTTAGAATAAGAGTTCAGTGTTCTCATCAATCAGCATTCGGCTACTTTGTGTCAGATCTTTCATTTTTTTAAATTTTTATCTTTGGACGGAAAGTCCGGGGAAGGCGGCAACAAAATAGAGATACGTGTGGCCACCGGCCAGTTAAACAGCTTTATAGGAAAGGCAAAAAGCGGGGATCAACGATACCTGCAGTTTAAAGCCAGTGATGACCAGGTGATGTCGGCAGGGCTAATCGGACCTGTAACAATTAGACCCGCTATTAATGTAAAACGATGAAGATTGTAGCGGAAGTCAATTTATTATTGTGCTCTTTACAGCTCGGCTTAGGCGGCTTATGATGTTTACATGAGGTATTAATATCATTTTCCATGCCTCATGTCATTCGCCGGATTAAAAACTTCTCAGTTTAGCATCTAAAAAATCTTAATTGCCAATAGTTTTAAGTCATCCAAAAAGCAATGCAATATCCTTGTCGAATCTCTTAAGCAACTTTTAGTTCGTTCAATAACTTTAGCTGGTGAATCAAGTGGTTCGAATTATGTCCAGTCTGGAGCCAGAATGGGCAAGCACCAAAAAACGGTCGTTTGGTCTTCTTTTTTACCTTTTATTTCGCTGTTATCAAGTAGATACAAGAGTATAATTCACTTGTAAAAGCGGTTCGATGTTGCAATTCTTCGAAAGTGAATTTTTGGGGGTACATCGAACCGATTAATTGCCTCTTGTTATAACTTTCTGATTTTTAATAGATTGTATTTGATTTTGGTTAACGTGCTCATCGCCGGTCTAAGTAGCGGTTCAATATTCGCAGTTGCCGCAAACAATGATTTCACTCACACGAATTTGTTCATAGGTATAAACGGTTTTGCACAGTTTTCGTTCCTGGATAACCGCGAAAATTTGCCTATTGACTTAGATGTTAATTTCAATGAAATGACTGATTTCTATTCCCATTATACGGAAGTTAAAAGAAATTATGTATATCAACAAACCAATTATGTGTATGTGTGCCTAAGCCGAGTAACTGGAAAACTGTTTTTAGTTAGGGAAGGTGATTTTAAGAAAACCTCAGACATTAACTCCCAAGGGGCGATGTTGAACTTCTACAGAACTATTGAAAAATATTGGACTGTTTATTTATCGGATAGGTTAGAAAGTGATTTGCAAAGAGATGCTCATATATTATTTTCACTTTATTCTCACGAAAAAAACATTTTCCAAAAGTACATTAAAGTAGTTATCGGTTTTATTACATTTATTAAGCCAACTGGACGGGAGTTTACTTACAAATTTAATGATATAAAAAAAATGTATTCAAAAGAAGGTGAATTACGAATTCAACATAAATTTTGAAACAACTATGTTTTTCTTCAAATCGGGAAACGAAGATGTTATACCAATGGTAAACCTGTGTAATAGATTCTTTTTTTTTAAAGCAATTGAAATTTTGTTAGGCTATTCAATTTAGTTAGTAATGAGCTTGCCATTAATGAAGACGGCGGAAATAAAAGACCTATCCTGAGCATGATCACAAAAGAAAAATTATTAATAAATCTTCATACTTTAAAGGGACGTATAGCCCGAAAGCCCGCGGTTTATACCACAGATTTTCCAAAGACAATGAAAGAGGGCTTATATAGATTTAATCAAACAATAATTGCCATGAGAATATTCCAGACCATTTTTTTTCTGCTGATCTTCGTATCTCCTTTAATCGCCAATTGCCAAATGGCCCCTCTGATAACACCGCGTATGCGTGTAATCATAGACAATGATTTTGGCGGTGATCCGGACGGTCTTTTCCAATTAACACACCTGCTGTTGTCGCCATCGGTTGAGATAAGGGCTATTATCGGTACGCACCTAAATGCCCGCGATGGTTTCGACCCTTCTAAAACACAGGCGGATAACGCTGCAAAAAAAGCGCATGAATTATTGTCGGTGATGAAAATGGATGGGAAGATCCCGCTTATAGCCGGATCCAATACCGGCATGCCAAACGACAGCACGCCGGTAAAAAGCGATGCCGTTGATTTTATTCTAAAGGAAGCATTACGCACCGATACCAAGTTGCCATTATATGTGTTATGCGGCGCCGGGCTTACCGAAATTGCTTCGGCGGCATTAACCAAACCGGAAATTGCTGAAAAGCTAACACTAATATGGATCGGCGGCGCTGAGTACAGCGGTCTTGCCTTACCTCCACCCAATGGTTCGGCAGTAGAGTATAACCTGAATATCGATATTTTTGCCGCAAGAGCTTTATTTAACCGCAGCCAGGTAAATTTATGGCAGGTGCCGCGAAATGTTTACCGGCAAGCATTAATATCTTATGCGGAATTGGCAACGCGGATCAAACCAAATGGAGAGATCGGCAAGTACCTTTTCAACACCCTTGAGAATTTGATAGGAAGACTGCAAAAATACAAGTTTAATATCGGCGAAACCTATGTGCTGGGGGATAGCCCGTTGGTTTTGCTAACCGCTCTTCAATCATCGTTCGAGGCCGATCCGTCATCAAGTGATTACATGAACAATCCTTGCCCCATCATTACGAGCTCAGGTGTTTACCAATCAAATCCCAGCGGAAGAAAAATTAGGGTATATCAGCATATCGACACCCGGTTAATGTTCGGCGATTTTTTTTCGAAACTGGAATTGTTTAAAAACTGAGACATATAAAAATGAATTTTTTGAGAACGCTGTCGAACTGAAGTCTGTTTAACATGACGATAGTCTCTGAGTGGACATTCCGAAGCCCTTGATCACCATGTATGGAAATAACGAACCATTTGTTCTGCAACACTTTGATCATATTAATTCATTGATCAATAATTGTAATTCTCTAAAAGTGATAATACAAATCGGTGCTTCACATTGCACGGAATCGCCTGGTCAAGCCTCCCAGAATATCCAGACAAAGCTGGAAAGAGCATAACGGATTGTTTTTTGAGCACGAAGGTAGCCACGCTGTAAGATTGGGTGACTGGAAATTAGTATCGCAACGACCTGAGAATAAATGGAATCAGTACTGACCGCTCCAAATTAAATGACTTGAGCGCCAAATATCCTCAAAAAGTAGCTGAACTCGAAGCAATGTACAGCGCCTGGGCCACCCGGGTAGGTATGGTGGAATTTGATAAATTATCAAAATCAAAGGTGAATAATTTAATAAGGTAGTAAGTAAGTCAAGTGTCAATACTAACCATACCCAAGTTAAAAGAGAATGCTTTTTCGCAGCGGATCAGCTTCGGGCGAAAGCAGGCAGAACGATGGTGGGTATGTGTAATGGAAAGGGCATAGCAAGTTTTTGCAGAAGTGGGGGTAAGAGCGGCGAAGCGGGGCAAAATAATTGCAGCCCGTGGTTCAGTCCGGTTTGCAGGCAAAGGCTTGAGCGCAAAGAAGCCTTTCTGCTGCAAGCCTTTTTGGTTACATTTTTGGCAAAAAAAGTAACTGGCTCTCGCGCGGCCAAGAGCGCGACGAAGTAAGTTCATTGACCAAAGATAGTTACCTGCACGTCTTGGACTGCTTTGTTCCTCGATATGTCATTTTAATCCTGATTTAAAATAGAAACTCGGTGCGGCTTTCAGACCGCTCAAAATTTGCGCAAACGTTTCTGGGAACGTTTGCACGTTTTTAGTTAGCCAAATCCTTTTTTTTTTTGCTGTCAGCCACTAATCTTGTTTAGGATTTAACGGTCCTTCCAATTATAAGGCGAGAAATAGCTGTGTTAAAATAAAAACATGTCGGTAATAAAAATAAGGTTTGGGATAGCGGTTTTGCTTTTGGCAGGTTGCTTTACATCGCGGGCGCAGGTTCAGCAATATTCCTGGCAGCATTTGCCGCAGGCAGGTAAGCCCGTGTTTAAAAAGGATACCATCAATATTTTAAAATATGGAGCTAAGGCAGATGGCCTTACGCTAAATACAACCAGCATCAACAAAGCAATTGCCGCATGTAGTGCAAAGGGCGGCGGTGTGGTGCTCATTCCGCAGGGTTTGTGGTTAACTGGTCCGCTGGTTATGAAAAGCAATGTAAACCTGCATGTAAGCCGTGCAGCGCTGTTGCAGTTTACTAACGATAAAAGCCAGTATAAACTGGTTGAAGGCAATTATGAAGGCCATGTCGCGGTGCGTAATGAATCGCCGGTATCCGGTACTAATCTTACAAATATTGCTATTACCGGTGAGGGGATCATTGACGGGCACGGCGAGGCCTGGCGGGCGGTCAGTAAAGACAGGCTCACCGCAGCCGAATGGAATAAGCTCGTAGCATCGGGCGGTATAGTGAGCGAAAATGGCAGATCGTGGTATCCATCCCAAAGCTATGTTAAAGGGCTCAAAACTTCGGGAGCAGGTGTAATAGGTAATGGAAAAACCCTCAGGGACAATGAACCTTTTAAAGACTTTTTCCGGCCTAATATGCTGGTGCTTACCAACTGTAAAAAAGTATTGCTGCAGGGTGTTACTTTACAAAATTCGCCCGCCTGGGATATTCACACTTTATTATGCGAAGACCTTACTGTACAGAATATAAGGGTTAGAAATCCCTGGAACGCGCAGAATGGTGATGGCATTGATGTGGAATCCTGCCGGAATGTTTTGATTGAAGGGAGCACTTTTGATGCGGGCGATGATGGCATCTGCATCAAATCGGGCAGGGACGAAGAGGGCCGTAAACGAGGCAGGCCAACCGAAAATGTAATCGTAAGGGATAATGTGATTTATCGCGCCCATGGTGGTTTTGTAATAGGCAGTGAAATGTCGGGCGGGGCGCGTAATATTTTCGTGTCTGACTGTACATTCATTGGTACGGATATCGGTTTGCGTTTTAAAACCACGCGCGGCCGCGGAGGTATGGTTGAAAATATCTTCATCAAAAATATCAGCATGAGGGATATTGCCCATGAGGCCATTCTTTTTGATATGTACTACAGTGGTAAATCGCCGGGCGAATCAGATGATGTAAACAATCAGACCGTTGTGGCGGTAACAGAAGCTACACCCTCATTTCGCAAGTTTTATGTGGACAATGTGGTTTGTAACGGTGCCGAAAAAGCGCTCATGATCAGGGGATTGCCGGAAATGGGGATTAAAGACATCCACATCGAAAACAGCACTTTCAAAACTGTTAAAGGTGCCGATGTAATAGAGGCACAGAATATTTTCTTAAAAAATATCTGCTTCAAAAGCAAAGAAACCAGTCCGCTCATCAATATTCAAAACAGCAGCAGCGTAACTTTTAACCATATTACCTATGGCGATACCAGGCTGCTGTTCAGGATCGCCGGGAAAAAGTCGCAGCAAATTAAATTGCTTGATACGGATGCCTCAAAGGCAAAAAACAAAGTTGAGTTTGTTTCAGGCGCAGCAGAAAGCACGCTAACCAGTTCAAAATAATGAATGGCGAAACAAAGATTGTGGCTGATTGAAAAAATACATTGAACAGCACCTGTGCCGGGAATGATAACCGGATGTAACATTGATAAAATGAGCTATATGATGAAGAAAATATTGATGCTATGTGCTTTCCTGCCTGCAGGAATTGGGCTCAGGGCACAAACACAGCCATGGTCGCAGCGGATGGCTAACACCGCTATTCGTATTTGGAAAGATTCGTTGCCGGGAACTAATTGGTCGTATGATCAGGGGATCGTTTTACAGGGACTGCAAAGCGTTTGGCAGCAATCGGCAAAAGGCGAATATTTTAGTTATATCCAAAAATCAATGGATAGGTATGTAGGCACAGACGGAACCATCCGCACTTATAAGGCCAATGATTATACTTTGGATAATATCCTTTCGGGCCGAAGTTTGTTGTTTCTGCACCAGGTATCAGGTGCCGAAAAGTACTATAAAGCAGCTTCACTACTTCGTAAGCAATTAAATGGGCAGCCCAAAACAGCTGAAGGAGGCTTCTGGCATAAAAAAAGATATCCCAATCAAATGTGGCTGGATGGCTTATATATGGCCGAACCTTTTTATGCAGAATACGCATCGGTTTACCATGAGGATGTCGATTTTGACCAGGTAGCCGATCAGTTTATCTGGATGGAGCAACATGCGCGGGATAGCAAAACAGGGTTGTTGTATCATGCCTGGGATGAAAGTAAAAAGGAGCGCTGGGCAAATCCTCAAACTGGCCTGTCGGCAAGTTTATGGGCCCGTGCCAATGGTTGGTATGCCATGGCACTGGTTGATGTGTTACCCTATTTTCCGACCAATCACCCTAAACGTGCCGCGCTGCTCGCCATTTTGAACCGCCTTGTTGTGGCGATACAAGGTAGCCAGGATAAAAACTCGGGTTTGTGGTACCAGGTGCTTGATAAGGGGGGCAAAAAAGGTAATTATTTGGAAGCATCCGCATCTTGTATGTTTGTTTATACGCTGGCTAAAGGTGTAAGGGAAGGCTATTTGCCTCGAAAGTATTTACCGGCAGCCCGGAAATCATATGATGGCATTATCAAAAATTTCATCGAAATAGATGCTGATGGGCAGGTAAACTTTAACGGCACGGCAGGCGCTGTTGGTGTTGGTGGTGAGCCATACCGCGACGGTAGTTACGAATACTACACCGGCGTAAAAACTGTTACTAACGAAACCAAAGGTGTAGGCGCTTTTATGTTAGCAAGTGTGGAGATGGAGCGCCTAACTAACCTGAATTTAGGCAAAGGAAAAACCGTGCTTTTGGACAGCTATTTTAATAATGAGCATCACAATGATGTTACCGGCAAAAGTATCCCGTTCCATTACAAATGGGAGGAGCAAGATAACAATGGCTTTTCGTTTTTAGGGCAGATCTTTAACAATTACGGTCTGCAAACCAAAACTTTAAATGAAGCGCCGGATGCGAATAACCTCAAAAAGGCAGCAGCCTATGTTATTGTTGATCCCGATATCCCAAAGGAAAACCCTGATGCTAAATATATTGAAGAACCGCATGTTAAATCGATTAGCAACTGGGTGAAAAATGGCGGGGTATTGGTTGTATTAAACAACGATACGGGCAATGCCGAGTTTGTGCACCTGAACAAACTGATGGCAAAATTTGGTATTAGTTTTAACCTAAATAGTGTTAACAGGGTAGTAGGGCGCAACTTTGAACAAGGGGCAATTAATATTTCCGCCGGCAATTCCATCTTTAAAACGGCGCGCAAGGTTTACATCAAGGAGTTGAGTACGTTGCAGCTAACCAATCCCGCTGTTCCACAATTAATCAATGGTAAAGATATCATTGTAGCTACTGCCAAATATGGCAAGGGCACCGTGTTTGCAGTTGGCGATCCCTGGTTTTATAACGAATATACAGACGGCCGGAAACTGCCTCCCGAATATGACAATTTTAAAGCAGCCAACGATTTAGTAAGCTGGTTGGTTAAACAAATCCCTCAAACAAAAAAATAGCAACTTCATTACAACCCATAAGCACATGATATTATCACGATATAACCTAAACAAAACAACTGTACCGGCAACTGAATTACCGCCTGCTAATGTATTCGATCTGCCTGAAAAAGTGCTGCAGTTCGGAACGGGGGTATTACTGCGAGGCCTTCCCGATTACTTTATCGATAAAGCTAATCGTGCCGGGATCTTCAACGGCAGGGTAGCGGTTGTTAAATCTACCGATAAAGGCTCAACTACTGATTTTGATATGCAGGATGGTTTGTACACCATTTACTCCAAGGGGATTGAAAACGGCGAAGAGGTTAATGAGCAGGTGATCTGTTCGGCAATCAGCCGCGTGCTTTCTGCTTCAAGCGAGTGGGAGGAGATTTTGGAAATAGCCCGCAGTAAAGATTTACAGGTAGTGATCTCTAACACAACTGAAGTGGGTATCCAACTGGTGAAGGAAGATGTGCGCAAACATCCGCCGGCATCATTTCCCGGCAAATTGCTGGCTATATTGTATGAGCGCTATAGGGCATTTGACTGAAGGCCTGATACCGGTTTGGTGATCATCCCAACCGAGCTGATCATCGATAACGGCAAAAAACTGGAATCCATTGTGCTGGAACTTGCGCATTTGAATAAACTGGAGCCCACTTTTATGGACTGGCTGGAAAGCAGCAATAGTTTTTGCAATTCGCTGGTGGACAGGATAGTGCCCGGCAGACCAGATCAGCAAATGAGCGACGCCATGGAAGCCGAGCGCGGTTATACCGATAACCTTAGTATCATGTCTGAAACTTATAGTCTTTGGGTTATCCAGGGCGATGAAAAAATTGCCGAAGTATTATCTTTTGCCCAGGCAGATAAAGGCGTGGTAATCACGCCTGATATTGAATTGTTCAGGGAGTTAAAACTCCGGTTGCTTAACGGTACGCATACACTGAGCTGTGCCGTAGCTTATCTTTCAGGTTTTAAAACGGTAAAGGAAGCAATGGACGATGCCCATTTTACAAAGTTCATTACCCAGCTCATGTTTACCGAGATCATGCCGTCCATCCCTTATCAGATTGATGAAGATGTAGCCCGCGATTTTGGTAATAAGGTGCTCGACAGGTTTCGCAATCCGAACATCAGGCACGAATGGTTAAGCATTTCGGTGCAGTACGCCACTAAAATTAAAATGAGGGTTATTCCGTTATTATTAAACTATTACAAACAAAATAATAGAGCACCTCAATTGATGGCCCTTGGTTTCGCGGCTTTTATCCGCTTTATGCAAATTACCGAAATTGCCGATGGTAAGTACACCGGAACAGCGTATTCAGAGAATTATGCGGTAACTGATGACCAGGCACCCACTTTAAGCAAAGCATGGAACGCTGCCGATGTCGAAACAGCCATAGCCTCTATCCTTAAAAATAAAGGCCTTTGGGATGCCGATCTGACAACGTTATCCGGCTTTACGGAAGCGGTGACAGCGCAGTTTAAGCTTATTAACGAACATGGAAAACTGGAAATAAGTGCTATTTAAACAGGAAGAGAGATGAAACAGAATATATTAAAAATACATCCTGCCGATAATGTACTGGTAGCATTGACCGATCTACAGGCCGGCGAGCAGGTTACTTACAAAGGTGAAAGTTATACAGTAAAGGAACCAGTATCGGCTAAACATAAGTTTGCCATTGTGGAAATCCCTGAAGGGGGCGAGATCATCATGTATGGGGTATTGGTAGGTAAGGCTCAAAGTCCAATAGCGGTTGGCGGTTTGCTTAGTACTGCCAATGTAAAACACGCGGCAAACAGCTTTTTAACAGGCCAAAGCCATACCGATTGGCACAAGCCGGATATTAGTAAATGGGAAGGCAAAACATTTAACGGCTATCACCGGGGCGATGGCAGCGTAGGCACCGCAAATTACTGGCTGGTTGTGCCGATGGTGTTTTGCGAAAATCGTAACATTGAAGTATTGCAGGAAGCTTTGGTTAAACCTTTAGGCTATGGCCGAAAAAAAACATACGAGATCAAGGCACAGGAGTTGATTGGCAAAATAAAGGCGGGGGCAGAGATAGATGAGGTTTTATATACTGAAATAGGCAATGATACCGCGCAAAGCGCAGGCAACAAGGTTTTCCCTAACGTTGACGGCATTAAGTTTTTAACGCATACAGGTGGTTGCGGCGGTACCCGTCAAGACTCGACTGCGCTTTGCGGTTTGCTGGCTGGTTACATTACGCATCCGAATGTAGCCGGAGCAACGGTTTTGAGCTTAGGCTGTCAGAATGCCGAGGTGAAAACTTTGCAGGAAGAGATCAACAAACGCTCACCACAGTTTGACAAACCCTTATATATTTTAGATCAACAGAAAACGGGCAAGGAGGCCGATTTGATGGAACTGGCGATCAGGCAAACACTTGCTGGCTTGATGCACGCCAATCAGTATACCCGTAAACCGGCTCCTTTAAGTAAGCTGACCATTGGGTTGGAGTGCGGCGGTTCAGATGGCTTCTCGGGCATTTCGGCAAACCCAGCTATCGGTTACACTTCGGATCTACTGGTAGCTTTGGGTGGTTCCGTTATTTTGGCCGAGTTTCCGGAACTATGTGGCGTGGAGCAAAACCTTATTGACCGTTGCCTGGATAAAACCAAGGCCGAACGCTTTGCCGACCTGGTACGTACTTATAGTCAACGCGCAGAGGAATCCGGTTCAGGCTTTTACATGAACCCATCGCCGGGCAATATTAAAGATGGTTTGATCACCGATGCTATCAAATCTGCCGGGGCGGCTAAAAAAGGAGGTACATCGCCGGTGGCCGATGTGTTAGATTATCCCGAAAAAGTAACACAACCGGGTCTTAACCTGCTGTGTACACCAGGCAATGACGTTGAATCAACCAGCGCCGAAGTTGGCTCAGGTGCCAACATCGTACTGTTTACCACCGGCCTGGGGACACCTACCGGTAACCCGATAGCGCCGGTTGTAAAAATTGCAACCAACACCGCGTTATTTAACCGTATGAACGATATTATCGACATCAACACCGGTACTATTGTGGAGGGTGATGAAACCATTGAACAAGCAGGAGAACGCATTTTGGACTATGTTGTAAAAGTGGCGAGCGGAGAAATTGAAGTCCACGCGGTACGTCACGGACAGGATGATTTTATCCCGTGGAAAAGAGGAGTTTCGCTTTAAATTGCATATTTACTTTTTCCACCCGTGTGCGTGTCCCCACAAACACACGTAGACAGGTATTGAGGGTTATATGGAATGAAGAGAGTTAGAAGGAAGAAATAGCCAAAATAAAAAACACCAGGTTTTCGTGAGGACACGGAAACAGGAGAGAAACATGACGAAAAACTAATGAAAATATTAACCTGTACCACACCCGGTCAGCTGGAATACGGCAATGCCGATATGCCGCAATTAAAACCGGGTTATTCGTTGCTCAAAATAAAACGCATAGGTATTTGCGGTACCGATCTGCATGCTTTTGAAGGGACACAACCTTTTTTTAGCTATCCAAGAATTTTAGGTCACGAGCTTGCCGCTGAGTTGGTTGAAACCGGTGATGCCGAAAGTTTTGAAAAGGGTGAATCAGTAACTTTTATTCCCTATTTCAATTGTGGGCATTGTATTGCCTGCCGCTCCGGTAAGCCAAACTGCTGTGTAAATATCCGGGTTTGCGGTGTACATACCGATGGTGGCATGGCCGAATACCTGCAGGTTCCATCGCATTTACTGGTTCATGGCGAGGGATTGAGTTTTGATGAACTGGCATTGGTGGAGCCATTGGCCATCGGTGCGCATGGCGTTAGGCGGGCCAATGTTAAACCCGGCGAATTTGTACTGGTGATAGGCGCCGGACCGATTGGCTTAGGCATTATGGAATTTGCCCGCATTGCCGGTGCAAAGGTCATAGCTGCCGACGTAAATGAACAGCGCCTTAACTTTTGCCGCGAAAACCTGAAAGTCGATTATACCATCAACGTAAAGAACGAAGATGTAGCCGAACGTGTGAATGAGATCACCAATGGCGATATGCCTACGGTGATTATCGATGCGACCGGCAATCAAAGGGCTATAAACGGTGCGTTCCTGTACCTGGCGCATGGCGGCAGATACGTGCTGGTTGGCTTGCAGCGTGACGAGATCATTGTAAGTCACCCCGAATTTCATAAGCGAGAATCTACCTTAATGAGCAGCCGTAACGCCACCCGCGAGGATTTTGAGCATGTGATCCGTTCTATGAAAAGCGGACTGGTAAACCCGCAAACGTATATCACCCACCGGGTGGCTTTCGATGAAATAAAAGATCAGTTTGAAAGCTGGCTTAACCCCGCCAACGGAGTTATAAAAGCAATTGTGGAGGTATAAGTGATAATGAAAAGGGCGTTTTTGATCGGCTTGTTTTTTTGCGTTGTGGTAAATGCTTTCGCACAGCAAAAGCCTGTGCTGGGTTTTGAAAAGCTAAAAACCTACGTAAACGGTTTTAATAAAATAGATACCGAAACGGTAAAGAATTACATTACCAATGACCATGCCTACGAATGGCTTGCCAAAAATGTTCCTTTGTTTGAATGTCCCGATTCGGCAATTCAGAAGATCTATTATTACCGCTGGTGGACGTTCAGGAAACACCTCAAACAAACGCCGGACGGCTTTATTTTTACCGAATTCATAACTCCGGTAAGTTTTACGGGCGTTTATAATAGTTCAAGCAGTGCTCTCGGTCACCAGGTTTATGAGGGGCGCTGGCTGCATGATCCGCAATATATCAATCAGTATATTCACTTTTGGCTTTATGTCGATCCTAAGCAAAAGAAGCCGCACCTCCATGCTTTCAGCAGCTGGATAGATGACGCGGTTTATAATTACTACCTCGTAAACCTTAACAAAAAGTTTGTGGAGCAGGCCCTGCCTTTGCTCAACACCGACTATCGTGTATGGGAAACTGAAAAGCAGCTGCCTTCCAAACTGTTCTGGCAGTTTGATGTGCGCGACGCGATGGAAGAAAGTATCAGCGGGGCGCGCAAGGTCAAAAACATCCGGCCTACTATTAACAGCTATATGTATGGTAATGCGGTAGCCCTGTCAAAAATGGCAGCGCTAACTGGCAATGATTCGCTGAAAATAAAATACGCACAAAAGGCTATCGACCTAAAGAAATTGGTGCAGGATAGTTTATGGAATGACAGCGCTTCCTTTTTTGAAGTGCGCAAACCCGACGGGCATTTTGCCGGTGCTCGTGAGGAACTGGGCTTTATCCCCTGGTATTTTAACCTGCCCGATGATAAGCCGGTATATGCCAAACAATGGGATCAGTTGATAAATCCCAAAGGTTTCAACGCGCCATGGGGCATTACCACTGCCGAACGCAGGCACCCACTGTTCCGCACCCACGGTACCGGGCATGGTTGCGAATGGGATGGAGCGGTGTGGCCATTTGCCACCACGCAAACCTTAAAAGGACTGGCCAATCTGCTTACCGCGTATCAAAATAAAGGCACTATGACGCCGGGTGTTTTTTATAATGAACTGCATAAATATGCCCTTTCACACATTAAGCGGGGACAGCCTTATTTGGGTGAATACCAGGACGAAAAAACAGGCTATTGGCTTAAAGGTGATAACCCAAGGAGCAGCTATTATAACCATTCCGGCTTTTGTGATCTGATTATCAGCGATCTTGTGGGCTTAAAGCCCCGCGAGGATAATATTTTGGAAATCTTCCCGCTGGTTCCCCAAAACCAATGGAAATGGTTTGCATTGGATAATGTACTTTATCACGGGCACACTATCAGCGTGGTTTGGGATAAAACAGGCACAAAATATCACAAGGGCAAGGGGTTCATCATTTATGCCGACGGTAAGGTGATATCCAGGAGTGTACAATTAAAACATGTACTGGTAAAGCTCCCGGCTTAATCCTGACTCATTTTCTCTCTTTTATTGGCTTTGCTGGCTTAAATGATGATAATATCGTATAGTAGATAGAGAAAATATCAGATGAAATTACAGCAGCGTACTGATATTTTTGAATACTATACAACCAATTAAGTTCACAACCAAAGGTATCGTTTGAGATACTGAAGCCTTCGTTTTAAAAAAACGGGCTTTGGTAAGCCTGTTTAATACGAATGAAAATGAAGATGTCCAATCGTTATCTCCTGCTGTTATTCGCGCTGATCTTTTCTTTTCATTCAAGCTTACACGCGCAAAAACCTTCAAAAAAAATCACCATTATTACCTTGCCTAAACATCACGCAAGGATAAGTTATGGCGTGCAAAAGCTAACGATTGCCTTGCAGCACGCAGGCTATTCGGTTGCAGAACAATCCTATAAAGGCGCGATGCCCTCAGGCAATGCAATAATTGTCGGTTTACTTACTGATGCGCCAGTTATGAAATTAGTCGGTTCTGCAATTAATCCTCCCGGCAAAGAAGGCTTTATCATCAGTGATCATGGGCTTAAAAATAAACTGCTAATAGGTGGTGCTGACAATTCCGGCGCGCTTTACGGCTGCCTTGAACTGACCGACCAGATAGCCCTGAATAAAAAGCTGCCTGTAAATATTAATGTGCATGACCAGCCTGAAATGGTTTTGCGGGGTGCCTGCGTGGGCGTACAGAAGCCTGCCTTGCTGCCCGGTCGCGGTACTTATGAGTATCCTTATACACCGCAAAACTTTCCCTGGTTTTATGACAAGGCTTTATGGATCCGCTACCTGGATTCACTGGCCCAAAACCGCATGAATTCATTGTATCTGTGGAATGGACACCCTTTTGCATCATTAGTGAGGGTTAAAGAATATCCTTATGCTGTTGAGGTTGATGATGCTACCTTCAAAAAAAACGAAGAGATTTATAGTTTTTTGGCCGATGAAGCTGATAAGCGGGGAATCTGGCTTATCCAGGGATTTTACAATATTATTGTATCCAAACCCTTCGCCGAAAAAAATAACCTCAAAACACAGGACAGGAACCGGCACATCTTACCTGTAATTGCCGATTATACCCGTAAATCTATCGCTGCCTTTGTACAAAAATACCCACATGTAGGTTTGCTGGTTACCCTTGGCGAAGCCATGGAAGGCGTTGGCCAGGACGATATTGACTGGTTTACGCAAACCATTATTCCGGGAGTGAAGGATGGCTTAAAAGCTTTAGGCCGCACGGATGAACCGCCGATTGTACTTCGCGCACATGACAGTGATGCGCCGGCGGTAATGAAATATGCCAAACCGTTGTATCACAACCTGTATACTATGGCCAAATACAATGGTGAAGCCCTCACCACTTACGAGGTACATGGCCCATGGGCCGATCTGCACCGCACCTTGAGTAATATCGGTACCGTGCAGATAGAAAATGTACATATCCTCGCCAACCTGGAGCCATTCCGCTATGGCTCAGCCGATTTTATACAAAAATGCGTGCAGGCCATGCATACAGTTTACGGTGCAAATGCCCTGCATTTATATCCGCAGGCATCCTACTGGGACTGGCCTTACACGGCCGATAATACAGGAGGCAAGCGTTTGTTGCAGTTGGATAGGGATTGGATCTGGTACAAAGCATGGTCGCGCTATGCCTGGGATAGCAAGAGGGACCGGGCAGGCGAGATCCGTTACTGGGCAAAGCAACTGGCCAATAAATATGGATGTGATCAGGCCGGCGGCGAGGCCATTTTAAAAGCTTATGAACAATCAGGCAATATCTCGCCAGAGTTGTTGCGCCGTTTCGGTATTACTGACGGTAACCGCCAAACCATGACTTTAGGAATGCTGATGAGCCAGTTGGTCAATCCCGAAAAGTTTGGCTTGTTTTCTTTACTGTATAATTCGGAAGGCCCGGTTGGTGAAATGATGAGCGAGTATGCCGAAAAGGAGTGGAGACACCAACCTCACACCGGCGAAACACCGGTTAAGGTTATCGATAGTGTAATACAGCAAGGGCAAAAAGCGGTCGAGGCTATCGACAAAGCCTTTCCCCGGGTAAGTAAAGATAAAGCTGAATTTACCCGTTTAAAGAACGATATATACTGCTATAACGCGATGGCCAAAAGTTATGCTTACAAGGCAAAGGCAGCCTTATGGGTACTGCGCTATAAATATTCGGACAGCGTTGCCGACCTGGAAAAGGCACTGCCCGAGCTGCAAACCAGTTTGGATTACTATAAACAACTGGTTAAACTAACCGAAAATACTTACCTGTACGCCAACAGCATGCAAACTAAACAGCGCAAAATCCCGATTGGCGGTAATGATGCAAAAATGAAAACCTGGGTTGAGTTATTGCCTGTTTATCAAAAGGAACTGGACAACTTTAAAAGGAATATCGATTCGCTGAATTCGCCGCAAACGCAGCAAAAACAAAAAGAGGTTACGGTTTTGAAAGATGCGCCAGTGATTCTTAATACCGGCAACTATCAATTACAAGCCGGAGAACAGGTATACACGGATACTACCGCGATCATCAAAAATATAGCAAAAGAATTGGCAGGTTTAAAAGGCATCAAGCTGTCCAAGGCGGATCAACAGAAGAACGGAACGGCGATCAATTTCAAAAGTGATAAGCCAGTAAAAGTACTGGTTGGCTTTTTTAACAGCAAAATGGCCCAATACCTGCCCGAGCCGCAACTGGAAACAGATGCCAGCGCCAATGATTACGGTCAGGCGGATATCAGAATTGCAAATGCTATTCAAGTTGATGGCTTGCCGCCTGTGAATATTCATACTTATACATTTAAAGCGGGGGCAAACACCCTTACCTTAGGCAAGGGTGCGGCGCTGGTTTTGGGTATTGTTGATGCAGATGTCAATGTACCGGTTTACGATGCAGGCTTAAGCAACGAAGGAAATATCAAAGATTTACGCTGGCTTTTTAACTGAGATTTATGAAAGGCAGGAAGAATTTATTTATTGTAATATTTATGTTTGGAATTGCGCAAGCATTTGGCCAGTCGCAACCCCTGAAGCTTTGGTATAAACAGCCCGCCCAAAAATGGACTGATGCTTTGCCTATTGGCAATGGCCGCATAGGGGGCATGATCTATGGCGGCGTTACCGAAGACCATATCCAATACAACGAACAAACACTGTGGACAGGTGGTCCCCGCGACTACAACCGTAAAGGAGCTGTGAAATATTTGGAGCCTATCCGCAAACTGCTGTCCGAAGGTAAGCAAGCTGAGGGGGAAGCATTGGCGCAACAGCATTTTATGGGGATGAAGAGCAGCGAGCTAAGCTATGCTGCTGACTCGGCTAAGTGGTTTGCATCTATACAGGCCAAAAGACCGCAAGCTGAAGACAAATTATGGGAAAACATTACCTTGCCAACCGAGCAGGGCTGGGAAACAACGCCCAGCATGGAGGGGCTGGATGGTGCAGTTTGGTTCACGACGACCGTTAATGTACCTGCCAATTGGAAAGGTAAAAACCTGGTTGTAAATCTTGGCCGCATCCGCGATGTAGATTTTACTTACATCAATGGGAAGCGTATTGGAACAACCAATGGCACTGCCTACCGGAAATACACTATCCCGGTAGGCGACTTGCATTTCGGTAGTAATGAGCTATCAGTCCTGGTAGTTAATTTTTATGATAAGGGTGGTTTTACGAGCAACGCCAAAACGCTATCAATTTATCCTGAAGGAGATGAAAGCGCCGCTATCAGTCTTGCCGGAAAATGGAAATATTGGATAGAGGATGATAATCCACCGTCGTATCCCCGTTATAATGGAGATTATCAGTCGTTTGCCGATTTGTACCTGCAATTTCCAAAGCAGGAAGTAACAAATTATCAACGTGATCTCGATCTTACCAATGCAACGGCTCATGTAAGCTACAAAGCCGATGGCGTAACCTACACCCGTGAATATTTCAGCAGCGCACCAGATCAGGTTATGGCTGTGCATCTGACGGCGGATAAGCCCGGTAAAATTACCCTGAAAGCATTGCTGAGCAGTCTGCATAAAAACTACGTCACCCGTAAAGTTGATGACCATACAATTGCGCTGTCGTTGAAAGTAAAAGGTGGCGTTTTACGTGGCGTAAGCTATCTGTGTGTACAGGCAACTGGCGGTAACGTAGTTGTAAGCTCAAAAAATATATCAATTACGGAAGCTAACGAGGCAACTTTTTATCTTACGGCGGCAACCAATTTTAAAAACTATCATGATGTATCGGGTAGTCCGGAAGCTATCTGCAGAAAACAGATCGCTGCTATAGTCCATAAGAGTTATGGGGGTATCAAAGCGGCCCATGTCAAGGATTATCAAAAGTATTTCAATACGTTTTCCGTTGATTTAGGCAAAGGAGAAAATGCTGATCTGCCAACTGATGAGCGGATTCTGAAGTTTGGGCATTCTCCTGATCCTTCTTTTATCAGCTTGTATGTGCAGTATGGCAGGTATTTACTCATCTCCTCATCAAGACCGGGTAATGGCCCGGCGAATTTACAGGGTTTGTGGAACAACCTGCTGACACCGCCATGGGGCAGTAAGTTCACCACCAATATTAACCTCCAAATGAATTACTGGCCTGCCGAGCTGCTTAACTTATCAGCTTGCAGCGAGTCGTTTTTTAGCATAATCGATGATCTCGTTAAAACTGGTCATGAAACTGCTGTTGAGCATTACGGCGCGCCGGGTTGGGTACTGCATCACAATACTGACTTATGGCGCGGAACCGCGCCTGTCAATGCTTCTAATCATGGCATCTGGGTGAGTGGCGCGGCCTGGCTTTGCCACCAGTTATGGGAACATTATTTGTATGCCGGCGATAAGGGCTTTCTGCAAAATCGGGCATATCCCGAAATGAAAGGGGCGGCTGAGTTCTTTGTACACTTTTTAATAAAAGATCCAAAAACAGGCTACCTGATCAGTACACCATCCAATTCGCCCGAGCATGGCGGTTTGGTTGCCGGGCCAACGATGGATCACCAGATCATCCGCGATTTGTTTAAAAACTGTATTGAAGCCTCCAAAATATTAAACATTGATAAAGCTTTTGCCGATACGCTAAAACTCAAATACAGCCAGATAGCACCGAATAAAATTGGCAAATATGGACAGTTGCAGGAGTGGCTGGAAGATAAGGACGATACCACGGATACCCACCGCCATGTTTCGCATATGTGGGGTGTTTATCCCGGTACCGATATTACCTTTAAAACTCCTAAACTGATGAAAGCTGCCGAACAATCTATGAAATACCGGGGCGATGAAGGTACCGGCTGGAGCATTGCCTGGAAGGTAAATATCTGGGCGAGGATGCACCAGGGCGATCATGCTTATCTCATGTTAACCAAATTGCTTTCGCCTGCTGATGTAAGTTCGGGCAAGGAAAAAGGTGGGGTTTACCACAACCTGTTCGATGCGCACCCGCCGTTTCAGATTGATGGCAACTTTGGCGGTGCGGCTGGTTTAGCTGAAATGCTTTTACAAAGTCAGGGTGATGCTATTGAGTTACTGCCCGCTTTACCAACTGCGTTGCCAAAGGGAAATATCAAAGGTATCTGTGCAAGAGGTGGTTTTGTGCTGGATTTTGAATGGCAAAATGGACGGTTGGAAAACCTGCAGGTGCTTTCAAAACTTGGTAATCCCTGCCGTTTAAATTATGCCGGTAAAACGGTCAATCTCGATACTCAAAAAGGTAAGATTTATCGCTTTGATGCGTATTTGAAGCAATTGTAAAATGCGGGTAACAGAGACATTTAATGAGCAAAATGGCAGGCTGATTTATCGGTTGGCATTTTTGTTTTTTATGACCCTGTTAGGCTTTAATTTATCTACAGTCAACGCTCAGCAAAATATCCGCAGAGAAATCTCATTAAATGCTAATTGGAAAAGCATTGCTGATGATTATAACTCCAAAGCGCACAACGGTTTTGAACAGCAAAGTTTTAACGATGCTAAATGGCAAGCAGTAAACGTACCCCATAACTGGGATACGTATGAGGGCTATCGCCGGCTGAAACATGGCAACAGGCACGGCACCGCATGGTATCGTAAAACATTCGCGCTTGAAAAAAAACAAAATGATAAACGCTATTTTCTGTGGTTTGAAGGCGTCGGCTCTTATGCAACAGTTTGGCTTAACGGTAAGCAAGTTGGCTATCATGCCGGTGGCCGCACTTCATTTACTCTTGATGTAACGGATGCTGTTAAAGCAGGCAAGCAAAACCTGCTGTGTGTTAAAGCAGATCATCCCTCTTTTATCAAAGATTTGCCCTGGGTTTGTGGCGGTTGTTCTGATGATCCTGGTTTTTCAGAGGGCTCGCAGCCAATGGGGATTTTTAGGCCGGTACATTTGATAGTTACCAAGGACGTGAGGATTGAGCCTTTCGGCGTACACATCTGGAATGATACTACCGTTCGCGAAAAATCGGCAACGCTTAATCTTGAAACTGAAGTTAAAAACTATGGAGCCAAGCCATCTACTATAGCTGTCACAAATAGTTTGGTCAACGCCGGTGGTAAAACTATCACGCAAGCTAAAACAATTAAAACACTAAACGCCGGAGAGACTAATGTAATAGCTCAACAATTTGTCGATATTAAAAACGTGTACTTATGGTCGTTAGAAAAACCTTATTTGTATCAGGTAACTACAGAGGTTTGGGCCAATGGAAGACTGATCGACAGAATTCAAACGCCTTACGGTATTCGCTGGATCAGCTGGCCTGTTGGCAGGAATAACAACGATAACCGTTTTTACCTCAACGGAAAACCTGTTTTTATCAATGGCATTGCCGAATATGAACACCTGATAGGGAAAAACCATGCTTTTAGCGATCAGGAAATCAAAGCCCGTGTGATGCAGGTAAAAGCCGCTGGTTTTAATGCTTTCAGGGATGCGCACCAGCCTCATAACCTGGCTTATCAGCAATATTGGGATAAACTGGGGATTTTATGGTGGCCGCAATATTCGGCGCATATCTGGTATGATTCGCCGGAGTTCAGGGCTAATTACAAGGTTTTATTGGTTGATTGGGTAAAAGAGCGCCGCAACAGTCCTTCTATTATTCTTTGGGGATTACAAAATGAAAGTAAATTGCCCGCCGATTTTGCCCGTGAGTGCAGCGAAATCATCCGAAAACTTGACCCTATGGCTTCATCGCAACGCAAAATAACCACCTGTAATGGCGGCGAAGGTACCGATTGGGATGTGCCTCAAAACTGGACGGGTACCTACGGCGGCAACCCGCTAACATATGGCGATGACTTGAAAAAACAGATCCTGGTTGGCGAATACGGCGCCTGGCGAAGCCTCGGCTTACACACCGAAGGCCCTTTTAATGCAAACGGCCCGTTAAGTGAAGATCGCATGACCCAGCTCATGGAAACCAAAGTCAGTCTGGCCGAATCGGTGAAAGATCGAGTTGCCGGACATTTTCAATGGTTACTGTACTCGCACGAAAATCCCGGCCGCACGCAGGGCGGCGAAGGTCAGCGTGAACTCGACAGGGTAGGCCCCATTAATTACAAAGGTTTATTTACGCCATGGGGGCAACCTACCGATGCATTTTACATGTACAGGGCCAATTATGCGCCAAAAGCTAAGGAGCCGATGGTCTACATCGTATCGCATACCTGGCCCAACCGCTGGATAACTTCGGGTAAAAAAGACAGCATTATTGTTTATTCCAACTGTGATGAGGTGGAGCTTTTTAACGATCTCAACCATGAATCTTTAGGTAAAAGAACGCGGCAGGGTATTGGCACACACTTTCAATGGGATGACGCGAATATTAAATACAATGTGTTATATGCAGTGGGATATACAAATGGTAAACCAGTAACGCATGATGAGATCATGCTGAACCATTTGCCGTCGGCGCCACATTTACCAAGGGAGGATCCTGCCATTCTGCAACCTGCAACAGGTTACAACTACTTATACAGGCTCAATTGCGGCGGCTCTGATTATACCGACAGTTACGGCAATAAATGGACGGCCGACAGGCATCAGGGCAATAAACAACAGCCCGGCTCCATATCATGGACGGATGATTATCCCGGTATGCCATCCTTCTTCGCCAGCCAGCAACGCACTTTTGACAGGATTGGCGGAACGGCGGATGGTGAACTGTTCCAGACTTTCAGGTATGGTTTAGATAAGCTGAAATTCAATTTCCCGGTACCCGATGGAGATTACCGCATCGAACTGTATTTTACCGAGCCCTGGTATGGTACGGGTGGTGGAATGGATTGCTCCGGCTGGCGTTTGTTTGATGTAGCTGTAAACGATAAAACGATGATCCGTAACCTCGACATCTGGAAGGAAGCAGGGTACGATAAAGCACTTAAAAAAAGCATCACGGCACATGTTACGGGTGGGATGCTAACGATATCTTTTCCAAACGAGGCAGCAGGCGAAGCGATCATCTCTGCTATTGCTATCAGTACCTTAAACAAACAAATTAAACCTCAACAAGCGGGTTCCGGAATAATCGGCCAATTGCAGGGCAATACTAAATGGGCCATAAAAAGCTGGATGGATATCGGCCAAAAACAGTATACTGATGCCAGGATAACCTTTAACGATCTCCCTCCAATATTTTATGGTGCCGATTGGATCAGCCCCACCCAA
Organism: Mucilaginibacter sp. NFX135; assembly: GCF_048565145.1. Taxonomy (NCBI): domain Bacteria; kingdom Pseudomonadati; phylum Bacteroidota; class Sphingobacteriia; order Sphingobacteriales; family Sphingobacteriaceae; genus Mucilaginibacter; species Mucilaginibacter sp. NFX135. The sequence goes on along the minus strand of NZ_CP183412.1, from coordinate 5,241,473 downwards.
CCCTTCCCGGAAGGGAGGGCTTTAAAAGTCTCGCTTACCGGGGGAGATTTAGAGGGGGCTTTTACCTTAAATGCTAATGCGGACGTTTATGTAGCGATGGATGTACCCGCATCTCAAAGACCAGCCTGGCTCTCAGATTATGAAAACACCGGCTTATTTGTAAAAACTGACGCTCATGGCGGGCATCAATTACCTGTTTACAGGAAACGTTTCAAAAAAGCTGATGTAGTCACTTTAGGTGAAAATAAGGGTAAGTTCATGTATACTGTAGTGGTACTGCCTGTTACTTCGCTGCAACCGGCAACGGACCTTCGCAAAACCGTGAGCTATAAGGCCGAGACTGCTGAATTAAAGGGCGACGGCTTAAAGCCCGGCACCCTGAACGGAAAAAAAGTAGTTAAATTTAGCAGCGGAGCAGGTGGCAGTGTGGCATTCGCGATAACCCCGGGTGTTGCCGATCTGTACGCTTTGCGCATCAAATATTATAACCAAACCAACGAAATTTTCACGGCAAAAATGCAGTTACTGGCTGCCGATGGTACGCTGATGAAGGAGGAAGAACTAAGTTTTAAACCGGTCGCTAAAAATAAATCGGGCACGGTTGCAACTAACACGGGCACAAGTATCAACGCGGGTAATTATAAACTGGTAATCACGGGCATTAAAGCTGATGGTTTGGCTGTTTCGGGCATCGAAATGCAATAAATATTAAAATGAAAAGAAAGATCTGCCTGTTGTTTCTGCTGCTTCCTTTCGGCGCTTTTGCTCAAAGCCCGAAGGTGCTTAACCTGCAATGCGAGTACAAAACAAACCCGCTGGGTATTGAATCGCTCAAGCCAAAACTCAGCTGGCAAATGCAAAGCGATGCCCACAATGTAATGCAAAGGGCTTACCGGGTTTTGGTAGCTGATGACGCAACTCAGCTTACAAATGACAACGCCGATATTTGGGATTCGGGCAAAGTGCCGTCAAGTTCCTCGTTGCAAATATCCTGCAATAGTAAGCCAATGCAGGCTGCCAAAACTTATTACTGGAAGGTAATGGTTTGGGATAATCATGGCAAAGCATCTGCATGGAGCAGTACCGCCAGCTGGCAAATGGGTTTGCTCACAAAGGCCGACTGGCATGGCGCAAATTGGATAGCCTATGATAAATTGCCCGATTCATCGGCCATTGTGCCATTTTATCATGGCAAGGGACCTAAAAAACTGGGTGCTGCTAATGATGTTTTGCCTTTGATGCGCAAAGCCTTTAATGTGGAAGGCAAGCTAAAAAAAGCCACGCTTTATTTATGCGGATTAGGACATTTTGAATTAAGCCTGAACGGTAAAAAAGTGGGCGATCATTTTCTTGATCCCGGATGGACAAAATATGATAAGCAGGCATTGTATGTGCCTTTTGATATAACCAATCAGCTCATCGCCGGTAAAAATACCCTTGGTGTAATGTTGGGCAACGGGTTTTACTACATCCCACGCGACAAGCGTTATCGCAAGCTAACCGGCGCTTTCGGCTATCCTAAAATGATTTGCCGTTTAATGTTGGAGTATGATAACGGTCTGGTGGACAATGTGGTAAGTGATGGAACCTGGAAAGCAGCGCCTTCACCGGTTACATTTAGTAGTATTTATGGGGGCGAGGATTATAATGCCAACCTTGAACAACCCGATTGGGATACCAACAATTTTGATGATTCCAAATGGCGCAGTGTGGTTAAGGTAGACGGAATACCTGAGCTAAACGCGCAAATGGCCGAGCCTTTAAAAATCATGCAGGCGTTTGAGCCGCAAAATAAAAAGCAACTTGCTAACGGTGCATGGATTTATGACCTCGGTCAAAACTTTTCGGGGATCCCTGAAATTTGCGTTAGGGGTAAAAAGGGGGATACAGTGAGGATTATTCCGGCTGAACTGGTGAATGAAGATGGCAGCGCAAATCAAAAGGCCTCCGGCAGTCCGCATTATTATAATTACGTTTTAAAGGGCGATGGGCTTGAAACCTGGCACCCGCTATTTACCTATTACGGGTTCCGGTATTTGCAGGTTCAGGGTGCTGTTCCGCAAAATGAAGCTAACAACCGGCAATTACCTATAATTGTAGCTATCAAAGGACTGCATACCCGTAACGCCGCTGAAACTGTAGGTAGTTTCGCCTGCTCAAACCAACTGTTTAATAAAACTTTTAAGCTGATTGACTGGGCCATGAAAAGCAATATAGCCAGCGTATTTACTGATTGCCCTCACCGCGAAAAACTGGGCTGGCTGGAAGAAGCGCACCTCGTTGGCAGTTCCCTGCATTACAATTATGACATAGTAGGTTTGGCGCGCAAGTGCATTAACGATATGCGTATCTCCCAAACAGAAGATGGGCTGATCCCCGAGATCTCGCCCGAGTACGTGAAGTTTGACGAACCTTTCCGCGATTCGCCGGAGTGGGGTAGCAACGCGGTGATTTTGCCATGGTATGTATATCAATGGTATGGCGATAAAGAAGTACTGGCTCAAAACTATGATATGATCAAACGGTACCTGGCTTATCTCGATAAAAAATCTCAAAACCATTTATTGTACCAGGGCCTGGGCGATTGGTATGATCTTGGCCCGAAACCTCCCGGCGTTTCGCAGCTAACGCCGCAGGGTATTACAGCTACTTCGCTGTATTATTATGATCTGGATCTCGCCGGTAAAATAGCAACCCTGCTCGGCAAAACTGATGATGCCTCATCATATAAAAAACTGGCGGCAGAAGTTAAACAGGCTTACAACAAAACGTTTTTTAATGCCGATACCAAACAATACGGCACAGGCAGCCAGGCCGCTAATGCCATGTCTGTTTATGCCGAACTGGTTGAACCGCAATACAAAAAGGCGGTTGTAAATAGCATTGTAAAAGATATCCGCGACCGTGGCAATGCCCTTACTGCCGGTGATATTGGTTACCGTTACCTGCTGCGTGTGTTGGATGACGAAGGACGATCGGATGTGATCTATGATATGAATAGCCGCGCCGATGTGCCGGGCTATGGTTACCAGCTCGCCCATGGTGCTACAGCCTTAACCGAATCATGGGCTGCACTTACTTCGGTATCCAATAACCATTTTATGTTAGGGCATTTGATGGAATGGTTTTACAGTGGTTTGGCCGGAATCCGACCTGCGGATGATGCTATCGCATTTAATAAAATCGAGATCCGACCCGAAACTGTGGGTGATGTTACCTGGGCTAAGGCCAATTACAAATCGCCGTATGGCAGCATCATTAGCAGCTGGAAAAAGGAAAAAGGACAGTTTAAATTGGAGGTGAGCATTCCCGCAAATACTATGGCAAGCATTTATCTGCCTGCTAAAAATACTGCTGTAATTATGGTGGATGGGCAAAATATCAAAGCAAGGCACGATCTTAAGTTCGTCGGTTATCACGATGGAAAAGCGGAAATAAAAGCCGGGTCGGGTAATTATACATTCATCGCCAAATAATATTTAATCAAAATGAAAAGCATTTTTAAATCCTCTACATTTTTTATTTGCGTTTTTTTACTGCTGAAGGCACACGCACAGGAGGTACCCGAAAAGGTGATGAAAAGCATTTACAAACAGGTAAAAACACCTCATAAATATGGCCTGGTAATAGCGCCCGAAGATAATAGTCAAAAAGCCGACTGCCCTACGGTTTTTCGCCAGGACGATAGCTGGTATATGAGTTATATTATTTTTAACGGCCGAGGTTATGAAACCTGGCTGGCCGATAGTAAGGACCTGCTGCACTGGAAAACCCGCGGCCGCATCCTCTCGTTCTCTGACGATACCACCCGGTGGGACAATAACCAAAAAGCAGGCTATGTAGGCCTGCGGGATTATAAATGGGGCGGAAGTTATAAGCTGCAACAATATAACGGCAAATATTGGTTATCGTATTTCGGGGGGCAAAGTAAGGGATATGAAAAAGGCTTATTGTCAATAAGTGTAGCTTCTACTGATAAGAATCCGGGTACGGTGCATGAATGGCAGGGATTAGATCATCCTGTGCTGTCAAGCATCGATAAAGATGTAAGCTGGTGGGATAACCATACCCAATATAAGCAAACCGTGATTTGGGATAAAAAGAAGCTGACCGGTCACCCTTTCATTATGTATTATAATGCCAATGGCGACAGCGTAAATAAAAAGCGTGGTGCCGAGCGGATTGGTATGGCTGTATCTGACGATATGCTGCACTGGCAACGTTTTGGAAAAGACCCGGTGCTTAACCACGGCGATGGCATTACCGGCGATCCCTACATCCAGCAGATAGGAAATGTGTATGTCATGTTCTATTTTGGTGCCTTTTGGAAAACCCGTGACCCGGGTGTGTTTAACCGCTTTGCCTGCTCGTATGATCTGGTACACTGGACAGATTGGACAGGCGAAAAGCTTATTCAGTCATCCGAACCTTATGATAATATGTTTGCCCATAAATCGTGCGTTGTGAAGTATAAAGGCGTGGTTTACCATTTTTATTGTGCCGTAAACAAAGCTGATCAGCGAGGCATAGCTCTGGCTACCTCAAAAGATCTGGGTAAAAGCGAATTGAACTTTGTTGCCCCTCCTGTTAAGAAAAGCAAATCAAAATGAGGCTCTGTTATCTGTATACACTGTTTTTAATGTTTTTTGTGGTTGATTTTGCATCTGCTCAAAACGCACGCAAAACAGAAAATTTCAATACCGGCTGGAAGTTTTTCTTAGGCGATGATACTACTGCCAAACAAGCAAAATATGACGACAGTCGCTGGCGCAAACTTGATCTTCCGCATGATTGGAGTATTGAAGGGAAATTCGACGATAAAAACCCAACTACCCAAGCCGAAGGCGGTTTGCCTGCTGGTAAAGGCTGGTACCGCAAAAACTTTGTGATTCCTGCATCGTCAAAAAGCAAAAACGTTTTTATTGATTTTGATGGCGTTTACCACAACAGCGAAGTTTGGATCAACGGGCATTATTTAGGTAAAAGACCCAATGGTTATATTTCGTTCCGGTATGATTTAACGCCTTATCTCAAATTTGGAGCGCGGCAAAATGTGATTGCGGTTAGGGTAGATAACAGCGATCAGCCTAATTCACGCTGGTATACAGGTTCGGGCATTTACCGCAATGTATGGTTAACTACTACAAATAAAACCTATCTGCCTCAATGGTCGTCATTTATAACCACACCGCAGGTTGACCAGCAAAGTGCGACGATAAATATCCGTACGGTTTTACCTGGTTCTGTTAATCGCGAATTGAAACTCAAAGCTTCTATTTTGGATGATAAGGGTGAGGTTGTCGGCGCTACAGTGAGCGCTGTAAAAGATACTGTAATACAGCAGGGTATCCAGTTAAACAATCCTCAATTGTGGTCGGTGAATCATCCGTACCTGTACAAAGTGAAATTGCAATTGATAGCTGCTGATCAGGTTATTGATGATTATACCACAACTACAGGTATTCGCTATTTTAGCTTTGATGCTGATAAAGGCTTTAGTCTGAACGGCGTACCGATGAAAATTCTTGGCGTTTGCCTGCATCATGATCAGGGTGCTTTAGGTACGGCTGTTAACGTACGCGCCATTGAGCGTCAATTGCAGATCTTAAAAGATATGGGCTGTAATGCTATTCGTACCGCGCATAATCCACCAGCACCCGAATTGCTCGACCTATGCGATAAAATGGGTTTCCTGATAATGGATGAAGCCTTTGATATGTGGAAGAAGAAAAAGAGCAAACATGATTACCACGAGGATTGGGGCGAGTGGCACGTAAAAGACTTGCAAGACCAGGTTTTACGCGACCGGAACCACCCATCCATTTTTGCCTGGAGCATCGGCAACGAGATCAGGGAGCAATTTGATAGCACAGGTGTAAGCATAGGCCGCGAACTGGTAAAAATTGTAAAGCAACTGGATAGCACAAGGCCCGTTACATCAGCATTAAGCGATGCTGATCCTAAAAGGAATTTCATTTACCAGTCGGGTGCGCTCGACCTGGTTGGGCTAAACTACCACCAGGAAGTATATGCTGATTTTCAGAAAAACTATCCTGGTCAAAAAATTATCGGTACCGAAAATATGTCGGCACTGGCAACGCGCGGGCATTATGATATGCCATCGGATAGTATCAGGCGCTGGCCAAAGGATAGTAAAACGCCTTTGAAGGATGGCAATGTCGATTTTACTGTATCGGCCTACGATAATGTATCGGCTTATTGGGGCTCAACGCACGAGGAAACCTGGAAGATCATCAAGGAATATGATTTCCTTTCAGGACTTTTTGTGTGGACGGGCTTCGACTACATTGGCGAACCAACGCCATATTTGTGGCCGGCCCGCAGTTCATACTTTGGTATTGTTGATTTGGCCGGCTTCCCCAAGGATGTGTATTACATGTATCAAAGCGAGTGGACAAGCAAACCTGTTTTACACATTTTTCCGCACTGGAACTGGAAACCTGGCCAGCTGATTGACGTTTGGGCCTATTACAATAATGCTGATGAGGTAGAGGCTTTTTTAAATGGGAAATCGATAGGGGTTAAGAAAAAGAACGGTGACGACCTGCATGTAATGTGGCGTGTAAAATATGAGCCGGGAATATTGAAAGCGGTATCCCGCCGTAATGGTGAAGTAGTTATGACCACGCAGGTAGTTACAGCAGGCGCACCTTATAAAATACAGTTAAAGGCCGACAGAAGCAAAATTAAAGCCGATGGAAAAGACCTGTCATACATTACCGTATCTGTTTTGGATAAAAATAACGTTCCGGTGCCCGATGTCAATCAATTGGTTAAATTTAAAGTAACGGGGCGGGGAATCCTGAAAGCTGTTGATAATGGTTCGCAAACAGATCTGGATCCATTTGTATCCAATCAGCATCGTGTATTTAACGGTTTGGGGCTGGCTATTATTCAATCTAAATCTGTTGCAGGGGAAATTATTATTAAGGCTGCTGCCGATGGGCTACAGTCTGCCCGCTTAATTATTGAAAGCGCGCGTTGATGAGTCATTACCTTACGGAAAAGTGCGGGTTTGTGCGATTCTTCTCGTAAGAGCAGGACTGTTGCATTCTAATATATAATCGCAAGTTCAAGCGTCTTTCGCTTGAATTATGGTTCAAGTAAGTGTCCACGCTTACCTTTTTGATTATTACGCGAGCATGGACGCTCGAAAAAAGACAACACTCGGGCGTGGACGCTCGACCGTGCTTTTTTATTTTCTGTTTGATATCCTTTCCGTTGAAGATAATATCCTACAATAGCCGGCGAAAATATTACAGTAAAGGCTAACACTAGTAGATTACATTTGTTATGCAATTTTAAACCATAATACTAAATTTACTATACCACCCGATAAACGCATGAAAGTGTTGCCCGTGTTAGATTTTACCATTATAGGTATTTACCTTATTGCCATGGTGCTGGTGGGTTTTTATTTTTCGCGTAAAAATAAAAATGCAGAGCAGTTTACCGTTGCATCCGGTTTAATACCGGGCTGGGCTATCGGTTTATCTATTTATGCCACTTTTTTAAGCAGTAACACCTTTTTGGGAGTACCGGGCAAAGCCTACGGCGGCAACTGGAACGCTTTTGTATTTAGCTTATCCATGCCTTTTGCGGCCTGGATAGCGGTTAAATATTTTATACCATTTTATCGTAACACCGGCAACATATCAGCATATACACATTTTGAAAAACGCTTTGGCCCCTGGGCAAGGGTTTACGCGGTTATTTGTTTTTTGCTTACGCAGATCGCCCGTATGGGTTCTGTGTTTTTTGGCATCGCGCTGAGTTTGCAGGCACTTACTGGCCTATCTATGAAAACCATCATGATTGTAATGGGGATCTCCATTATCCTGTATACGGTATCCGGCGGCATCAAAGCCGTGATCTGGACAGAGGTTGTTCAAGCCATCATTAAAACTTTGGGGGCCCTGCTGATCATTTACCTGGTGGTAAACAGCATTCCCGGCGGTTTTGGTAAGATTGTAGAAATTGGCAAAGCCGATCATAAATTCAGCCTGGGCAGTTTTTCGCTTAACCTTACCGAGCCAACATTTTGGGTGATCCTGTTTTACGGTTTCTTTATCAATCTCAATAACTTTGGGATGGATCAAAATTATATCCAGCGGTATCATGCGGCTACATCTACCAAACAGGCAGCAAAATCGGTATGGCTTTGTGTTGGTATTTATGTGCCGGCATCTTTCCTGTTTTTTGTAATAGGCTCATGCTTATATGCGTATTACAGCCAGCACCCGGATCTGATCTTAATCCTTAAACATCAGGTAGCTATTGAACGCCTGCCTGCAACTGCTACGGCAAATGAGGTTACCGCATTTATGGGCAAACTTACGCCTGCCGATTATGGTGATAAGATCATGCCGCATTTCATGGTCACCAAAATTCCTGCGGGCCTGGTTGGTATTATCGTAGCCGCCATTTTGTCGGCGGCCATGAGCACCATCAGTTCGGGCATGAACTCATCGGCTACCGTATTTACCATTGATATCTACAAAAGATATTTTAAACCACAGCTCAACGAAAAAGATACGCTGAATGCATTGCATATTGGTACTGTGCTTTTTGGGTTTGCAGGTATGGCGGCGGGCATAGCCATGATAGGGGTAAAGAGCATCCTCGAATTATGGTGGCAGCTTTCGGGGATTTTCGCGGCGGGCATGCTTGGTTTGTTTTTGTTGGGGATTATCAGCAGACAAACCCGTAACCACGAGGCTATTATTGCCAGTATCATAGGTGTTTTGGTGATTCTTTGGCTTACTTTTCCGGCCCTCATTCCAGAACAATACGCTGCCCTGCGCAGTACGCTGAATACCAATATGATCATTGTTGCAGGCACATTGGCCATATTTTTAACAGGGATATTCTTAACCAAAACAAGGCAGTTAACAGTTTAATTTAATCATCAAATGGAGCAATCAAAAAAGGGTTTTATCCCGGTAATGTTAACGCCTTTTAAAGATAACGGTGCGGTTGATTATGCAGCGCTAACCCGTTTAACCGAAATGTACCTGCATGCCGGTGCTGCCGGTGTATTTGCCAATTGCCTGTCGAGTGAAATGTTTGAACTGAGCGGCGAAGAGCGCCTGGCAATAATCAAACATGTGGTTGAAACTGTTGATGGCGCTGTTCCGGTTGTAGCCACCGGCACTTTTGGTGGCCCAATTGAAAAACAAGCCGACTTTATAAAACGGGTGTATGATACGGGCACTTCGGCGGTAATTGCCATTACAAGTTTACTGGCCGATGTTGATGAGCCGGATACTACACTTAGCGACCGCGTATTTGAGCTGTTCGATCAAACCGAAAAAATCCCTTTGGGTTTTTACGAATGTCCGGTGCCATACAAGAGGTTATTATCGGCAGAACAGCTTCATCACTTTGCTGTCACCGGCAGGGTAATATATCATAAAGATACCTGCCTTAACCTGGATATGGTAAAACAGAAACTGGAGGCGAGTAAAATTAATCCGGCTTTTGGTTTGTATGATGCCTACATGGTCCATGCGGTTGAATCGCTGAAAGCTGGTTCGGCAGGTTTATCCTGTATCCAGGGGAATTTTTTTCCGGAGCTTATTGTTTGGTTGTGTGATCATTACGCCGATGCATCGCGCCAGCACGAGGTGGCCATGGTACAAGAGTTTTTAACCGAAAATATGGACGTAATGCACAATGTTTATCCGGTTATTGCTAAATATTATCTTACCAAACGGGGTTTAAAAATAACTACTATAACGCGCCGCGATGTTGGGTATTTTTCGCAGGCTATCCGTAACAAAATAGAAGATCTGTACAGTAACTATACCGCACTGCAAAGCGAGATAGGTATTTATTAGTCTTAAGTCGAAAGTAAGAAGTCATGCTTTTTTATTTTTACTTCAGACTTCTGACTAACAACTTAAGACTTCACTAAATCAAGCAGAAATTGCCTGCTTTTGTCCTTTAATATACCGGCGTTTATATTCAAGCGGGGTCATGCCGGTAACCCTTTTAAAGTGCCGGTAAAAGTTTGAAATATTATTATAGCCGCATTCAAAGCACAAAACCTCGGTAGGCAATTTATCTTCTATCAAAAACCTGCAGGCATGACTGATCCTGATCTCGGTTAAAAAATCAAAATAAGTTTTCTTGGTCATCAGCTTAAAATATCGACAAAAGGAGGTAACGCTCAGGTTGCCAATAGCGGCTATTTTTTCCAGGCTGATCTCCTGTTTATAATTGGCCAGTGTATATGAACATACTTTATTGAGGCGGATGGTATCTGATTCGTTGGATTGGTGAAAGTCACTGTGCGACAGTGTTATCGGTTCAAAGTCTTCATTTTCGGCCAGCACTTTTAATATCGAAAGCAGGATAATGATCCTGTCGAGATTAGTAGCCTCAACCGCTTGCCGCATCAGTTTGGCCAACTCGGTTTTTGCCTCGCCCTTGATGACCATACCACTTTTGGCCTTTTCAAAAAGTTTGGGCAACATGAATGCTTCGGGTAAATTTAACAGGTAACGACCGAGACAGTCTGGCAAAAAATGGATTACGATTACCTCAACATTCAATCCGGATTCGGGCAAAAAGTATTCATCCTTGCACCGCCAGCAGTGCGGGAGGGCTTCACCAAGCAATGTAATTTCGCCAGGCGAAAAATTGCTGATATTATCACCAATAAACCTAACCCCTTCGCCCTTGATTACGAAGTGTAATTCAAGCTCAGGATGGTAGTGCCAGATGCCGCGGAAGGTGGGCAAAATATCGTGCCTGATACTGAATGAATTTTGCGGTTTTACCGCAACCTTGAGAAAATGGGGCTTCATTTTGTAAAAATCAATAAAGGTTAGCAGGCCGGTCGGCAATTAGGTGCGCGCCTCGTCGGTTTATATTTTTAAAAGTAGCAATTTTTAATTAAACCGAATTTGCAGCAATGTAATTTTCTTTTGACAAAAATTTAGCTGAACAGGAAAAATAGCTTATGATAAGATTGTATAATAAATGGATAAATACAAACAGGAAACGCAAAGGCTAACCATTGATATTTGTTAAAGCAACTTGTAAATCAGGCTGCAAGATACCAGGGAATAAACCAATAAAATTAATTATACTTTTTATCAGGCTTTTAGAACTGACAAGATTTTAATACTTAATTAATTGTAATGTAAACAATTAATTAAGTAAAAAATGGCAGTATATTATAAACTTTTTGAAGGCTTTAGATAAGCTGTATAAAGAATTTAACCAATTGAAACAACCATGAAACACTTTAAATATATAGCAATATTGTTATTATCAGTTGCAGGCAACGTAGCTTTTGCACAAACAGCAACCGATAATAACTATATAAAGGTGATTACCGAACGCGCAAACAAAATTGTTACGGGGGCCGGCATTACCGATTCGGTGAAATTTAAAAAGGTACGTGATATTGTGGTTGCGCAGTACAGCGGTTTGAATGCCGTTTATGATGCCCGTAAAACAAAAGTGAACGATATCAAAACGCAAATGGGTGACGATAAAGCCGGGGCCAACGCCAAAATTGCCCTTGTTGACAGCGATGCGGTAAAGCAGGTTAAAGTACTACATGCTTCATATATCAAAAAGCTGAACAAAGAGGTAAGTGCCGATGAGGTTGACAAGATAAAAGACGGCATGACCTATCGCATCTATCCCATTACCTACACTGCCTACCAGGACGAAATCCCTAATCTTACCGAAGAACAAAAAGGTAAGATAAAAGGGTGGCTGCTGGAAGCAAGGGAGAACGCGATAGATGCAGAATCGGCGGAAAAAAAACATGCGTGGTTTGGCAAGTTTAAGGGCCGCATTAATAACTATCTGTCTGCACAAGGCTATGATATGAAAAAGGAGGGGGAAGAATGGCAAAAAAGGATCAAGGAGCGGCAAGCCGCAAAACAATAATTTGAACTAACCTAATATTCCCGGTATCATGATATAAGCTTTAGCCGGGCAAACCAATTATACCAATTAATTAACCTGATCATGAAAATTAAATTATCAAGTTTATGAGAAAACTTTTCCTCTTACTTTCGGTGTTGCTGTGCATAGGCAGTGCGCTAAAAGCCCAGGATCGTAACATAACAGGTACTGTTGTGGACGAAAAAGGTGCTCCTTTGCCGGGAGTTGCCATCCAGGTAAAAGGCAGCACCACCGGCACTATTACCAATGCCGATGGTAAATATTCAATTAAGGCTACTAACCTGCAAGCTATTGTGGTTGGAGCTAAGTTTCTTGGGTACAATTACCAGGAAAAATCATTGAAAATTGGCGAAATGAATGCCGATTTTAAAATGATGCCATCACAAAATGCCCTTGACGAGGTGGTAGTAGTAGGTTACGGTACCCAAAAGAAGATCCACTTAACGGGTGCGGTTGCGCCTGTGGATATGAAAGCTATTCAGGATATCCCTACTACCAACCTTGCGGCCGCGCTACGCGGAACAAATGCCGCGGTTAGTGTAACCGGAGGTATTGCAAGGCCGGGCCAAAGCGGAACAATCACTATCCGTAACCCTGTTTTCCTGGCAAAAAATGGCGGCAGTACTACACCCTTATATATCATTGATGGCGTGCAGCGTACCGAATCAGATTTCAACCTGCTTGATCAAAGCGAGGTTGAGAACATTTCGATACTGAAGGATGCTGCAGCGGCCATTTACGGTATTTTGGGCGCGAACGGTGTTATTGTTGTAACAACCAAACGTGGCCAGGCCGGCGGGCCAAAGGTGAGCTTTAGCTCCTCTGTTGGTGTGGCCGATGCCATTCAATTGCCTAAAATGATGTCGGGCTTTCAGATGGCTACCTATTTAAATGATGTTGAGCAAACAAGGTATAACCATACCATCACTCCCGAAGGTTATATCAACGGCGATTTAAGCAATAAAGATTTAAAATATTACACGCCTGATGAGCTTGACTATTTCAAAGCTAATAATCAAAATTTTTTGGAGCAGGCATTTAAACCGGCAGTAACAACCCGTAACGCGCTTAGCATAACAGGCGGTAACGACAAGGTGACTTATTTTGCAGGTGCTAACTATGTAAATCAAAACTCTAACTTTAAAGGTGTAAATACCAACCGCTTTGGGTTTAGGGCGAGTGTTGATGCAAAGGTGGCAAAAGGCTTAAAACTGTCATTGTCATTGAGCGAAGATCTCGCCAAAAGCAAAATATACTGGTATAAGCTTTCAAGCACCAGTGAAAGTCCGGACAACGACTTTCTGTCGCTTAACCAGGCACCACCATGGCAAAAATATTTTATTGACGGACACCCTGTATACTTAGGAACCAGCAATAACGATAACCTTAACTTTTTTGCTGTTCAAAACTCCAATAACTACACAGGTAATAATAATACCATATTTAATGGTTTAGCCAATTTGAGTTATGAAATTCCGGGTATTAGCGGGCTAACGGCCAATGTAAGCTATAACCGTAACATAAATAATGCTTTCAACAAGCAATATGGCTCAACATTTTATTACAATCAATATTCCGGCGAAGGGGATAACAACCATATTCCGGGAGGGACTGTAGTAGGCGTAAAAGCCATAAAAAATGGTGACAAGGTTCGCCTTACCCCGTCACTGGCCGATAATTACCAGTTCAACGCGAACCTCACTTATCACAAAAAGTTTGGTGCACATGAAATTACTGCGCTGGCATTATATGAGCAGTACGAATCATATAGCGAAGGTGTGGCAGCTGAGGTCATCGGAGTAATTGTGGGCGGAAAAGACAACCAGAACTTCACCACCGGCGATCAGTCATCAAACCAGGCTACTTTGGTAAAAGAATATGGCCGTAAGGCTGTTGCTGGCAGGGTAAATTATGCTTATGCCGATAAATACCTGGTTGAACTGGCCATGAGAGCGGATGCTAATACCAACTTTGCGCCGGGCCATCAATGGGGATATTTTCCGTCCGCTTCAGTAGGCTGGGTGCTTTCAAAAGAAAATTTCTTTAAATCAGTAAGCTTTGTTGATCTGCTGAAATTCAGGGGATCGGTTGGTTTGCTGGGTTCTGATAATACACCATCGTACTTATACGCGGTTAACTACCAGTTTGGTACCGGTAACAAAGGCGGCGCGGTTTTCGGTGGCAATGGCGACAGGGGTTTGGGTGCGCTGTTAAATATCGCTATCCCTAACGCTAATTTAACCTGGGACCACGACTTAAAAACGAACTACGGTTTGGATGCTGCTTTTCTGAATAACCGCTTATCAGTTTCTGCAGATTATTTCTGGGAGCACCGCTATGACATGCTTGCTTCATTAAACACCTCTGTTCCGGTAACTATTGGTGCAGCGCCATCTGCCGAAAACTATGGCATCATCAATACTTTCGGTTACGAGATCTCTGCAAGCTGGAAGGATAAGATAGGATCAAACTTCAGTTATAGTTTCAGCCCGTTCTTTGCCTGGAGCGATAATAAATATATCAAATATGATATCGCTGCCGCACAGGTTGGTACCATCCAGGATTTGACTGGTAAATCAGGTGATCCCGGTACACTGGGTTACAAATCGCTTGGTATCATCCGTACACAAGCCGATGCTGATGCTATCATTGCCCAAAGGGCTGCCGCCGCCGGTGGTGCGCAAAACGTTAAGATCTTCGGTTATACTCCGTCTCCCGGTATGATCAACTATGTTGATAAAAATGGCGATGGTATCATCAAACAAAATGATGTTAATGATCAGTTTTATTTAGGTCATAAAGCATCAAACCACTACAATCTTGGTCTGAACTTTGGCGGCACATACAAAACTTTAAGCTTAAATGTGGTGATGGGCATGAGCTGGGGTGGTAACCAGTCAATTGAGAGCGCGGCCATTAAACAGGCTACAGCTAACCAGAACAGGCCGGTATTTTGGACCGACCACTGGACCCCATCTAACCCAAATGCTAAATATCCCGATCCTTATTATTCAGACGATGTGAGTGCTACAAGTGATTTCTGGTTTGTTAGTCCCTTTACCTGGAATATTTCCAGCGCTAATTTAAGCTATACCCTGCCTGTTGGTTTAACCAAAAGGCTCGGCATGTCAAGCATAAGGGCATATGTGGTAGCTACAAACCCAATCAACTTTGTAAACCCGTTCCCTGATCATTATCGTGACATTTCATCACCATTTGGTGCATATCCGAACTTACGTACAGTATCTTTTGGTTTAAACTTAGGCTTCTAAACTTTGAAAGACATGAAATTATTTAAAACCATATTTGCAGCTTTGATCGTATCAGCCCTGTTTACAAACTGTAAAAAGGTGCTCGATAAAGAGGATCTTACCCATAGCACCCCAAGCCAGGTATTTAATGACTCAACGGTTGCTATATTAAACATCAATTACCTGTACACTGCTAATCAGCCGGGTTGGTTTGGCGACACCGGCGGAGCTATAGGCGGCGGCGGTGATAAGTGCGACGAATTTTACAGTGATAACGCTTTTGTAAAAGGAACTGTTACTATTGAAACCGTTGGTGATATCGGTACATCGGTAAACATCACCAATAACTACGGCCGTATCCGTAACATTAACCAAACCCTGCAGGACCTTGATGCCAGTACTTTACCGGCTTCTACCAAAAACAGGTATAAAGCACAGGCTTATTTTTGGAGGGCCTTCCGGTATTTCGATCTGGTAAGGCTATACGGTGGTGTTCCGCTGGTATTAAAACCGCTGGATGCCATTGGCCAGGATGCCAAAAACGCGGCCTTATTGCCTCGTAACAAAACTTCTGAGTGCTTTAAACAAATTGTGAGCGACCTCGACAGCTGTATCAAATACCTGCCCGCAAAATGGAACGGAAGTGATTACGGCAGGATCACATCGGCAGCTGCTGCCTCATTTAAAGGCAGAGTGTTGTTGACCTATGCAAGTCCTCAGTTTAATCCAAGCAATGATGCCGCACGCTGGCAAACCGCTGCTGATGCAAATGATAAGGCAATGCAGATCCTGACCGCCAATAATTACGGTTTAAACCCATCGTACGATAACATGTGGTTTACCGAAAGTGGCAGCAACCCTGAAGCTATTTTGGTTACCGGTTTTAACACGTCAACAAGCGATCAAAACCAAAATAACAATACTTATGATAACGCAACCCGTCCGGCTTATTTAGGTACTAAAGGTGGTTCAAACCAACCTACCTGGGATATTGTAAAATCATACCCAATGCTTGACGGTAAGGCTCCGGGAGCATCAGCAAAATATGCTTATGACGATTCAAAGTTTTTTGATAACCGCGATCCAAGGTTTAACAAAACTATAGCATACAATGGTTGTAACTGGCCTATAAACAGTAACACTTCATACCGTTTGTGGACCTACTTTTACTACAATAAGGCAGATGGATCGGGCGTTAAAACTACTGAACCTGCATCAGCAACAAATTCCGGATTTTACCTGCGTAAAGCTATCGATCCAAACGTTAGTGTAGCCAATGCACCATATGTAGGTACCGATTGGATGGAGATCCGTTATGCCGAGGTTTTACTAAACCAGGCAGAATGCGCCGCCGCATTGGGTAATGTAACCACCGGTTATACCAATATTGCCGCTATCAGGAAACGTGCAGGGATTGAGGCAGGTACCGATAACCTGTATGGTTTAGACGCAGGTATGAGCCCTGACCAGATGATTACAGCTATCATGAACGAGCGGAAAATTGAGTTTGCTTTTGAAGGTAAACGTTACTGGGACCTTCGTCGCCGTAAACTGCTCGAAAGCACGTTGAACGGTAAAAAGAGGACGGGGCTTACAGTTACGCTTAACAACAACGCGAGCGGCAAAGATTATATCACCGGTACACGTGATGCTTCCGCAGCGGCATCTTTAGATGATATGTACAGCACATTGTTCACTGTTAAAACAAAAACTTTGGATTCGTATACCATCGCGGTTCAGGCGGGCGATTACTTTTTCGGCATCCCCGCGGCTGCATTGTTAAACAATGTCAATTTACAGCAAAACAACACCTGGGGCGGGCCGTTTGATCCGCTTCAATAATCAATTAATTGAACGGCGGGTGCGCCACTTTAACAAGAGAATACATTATATAGCATATGAAAAAACACACAGCTTTATTTTTAGTAGCAGCGGCATTGGGTTTAGCTAAACCGGCTTTTGCCCAATACCCGGAGATACCGGAGAAGGTTAAAGCAGAAAGTGAAGCTTTGATGAAAGAGGCTACCCGTCGTTCAGATTCAGCATGGGCGGTTGCCCTGCCTATAATACAGGCCGATCAGCGCCGGGGAAAAGTATATGTACCATGGGCCGCGCGTCCAACCGATCTGCCTCAGGCAAAGATCCCGGCTTTCCCAGGTGCCGAAGGCGGTGGTAAATTTACTTTTGGAGGTCGTGGCGGCAAGGTATATGTAGTTACCAGTTTAGCGGATAGCGGCCCGGGTACTTTGCGTGAGGCTTGTGAAAAAGGTGGCGCACGCATCGTAGTATTTAACGTCGCGGGTATCATCCGCATCAAAACTCCGATCATTGTAAGAGCGCCATATATCAGTATTGAAGGGCAAACTGCTCCGGGCGACGGTGTTTGTATTGCCGGCGAATCATTTTGGGTGAACACGCATGACGTTGTAATCCGCTATATGCGTTTCCGCCGCGGCGAAACCAATGTTGGCCGCCGTGATGACGCTTTAGGCGGCAACCCGGTTGGTAATATCATTGCCGACCACGTATCTGCAAGCTGGGGTTTGGACGAAAATTTTTCCATGTACCGCCATATGTTTGATCCGGGCGATGGCTCGAAAGAAGAGAAACTGGGTACTGTGAACATCACTATCCAAAACTGTATCTATTCCGAATCGCTTGACTACTGGAACCATGCTTTCGGTTCAACAACAGGCGGCGAAAACAGCTCATTGATGCGTAACCTTTGGGCCGATAATACCGGCCGTAACCCATCAGTTGGTTGGAATGGTGTTTACAACTTTGTAAACAACGTCGTATTTAACTGGCACCATCGCTCAATGGACGGCGGCGATTACACCACCAATTATAACGTGATCAATAACTACTTTAAACCAGGGCCGGTTACACCTAAAAACGAGCCCGTTGGCCACCGCATCCTGAAACCGGAATCGGGCAGGAGCAAGTTGAAAGAAAAAGTATTCGGTCGTGTTTACGCCTCAGGCAATATCATGGAAGGTTATCCTGAAGTTACTAAAAATGCATGGAACGGCGGTATCCAGGTTGAAGGACCTGGCGGTAAGGAGTTACCTGATGCAGGCCCGTACAAGGATTATATGAAAGCCAACGAGCCTTTCCCTATGCCGCCGTTAACTATCATGTCGGCAAAGGATGCCTTTAAATTTGTCATCGCAAACGCCGGCGCGACATTGCCAAAACGCGACCCGGTGGATGTGCGCATCACTGAACAGGTACGCACGGGTAAAATCACTTATAAGGAAATGGAAACCGATACCGCTTACCAGTTTAAAGTGCGTAAACTGCCTAAAGACTCGTACAAACTTGGCATTATCACTGCCCCATGGCAGGTTGGCGGTTACCCTGAATATAAAGGTACGCCCTATAAAGATTCGGACAATGATGGTTTGCCTGATGCCTGGGAACTGGCACATGGTTTAAACCCTAAAGACGAAAACGATTCGGCGCTGCCTGCAAAAAATGGTGGCGGTTATACCAATATCGAAGTATATTTAAATACGGTAGCTGCCAAAGGCGAAAAGAAACTGGCTGCTTTGAAATAAAGGCTGCCATTGTAGAAGATCATTGCCGTTGGTTTTAACCAACGGAATAATTAAATGGGAACAAAGAGGGCTTTAGCCCAAATGCAGCTTGCATATTTAGGCTAAAGCCGGGATTTTTTAGCTTCTGTTACCGTTGGTTAAAACCAACGGCAATGAATGACATTTTAAAAAACTGCTATAATGCGGGGATTGAGGTTTATAAGGATTTATTTTTTGGTTGGTTTAATGACTGGGGGGATGCTTTTGCATACCCCCTTATTTGCGCAGGATAAAAAGAAAGCTCCTAAACCGCAACCGCCTGTAGCTGCCGACAAAAACGGCAAACTGGTTTACACAGTCGCTCCCAACGGCGACCGCATTCCCGATTATTCGTACTGTGGGTATATGGCTTCCGAAAAACCGGTCCCATTTGTGCCTGTAAAAGTTGTAGTGCCCCTAAAGGCCGGTGACGGTACATTGAGGATCCAGGCTGCCTTAGACTACGTGGCCGGTTTGCCTGCCGATAAAGATGGTTTCCGCGGAGCAGTATTGCTCAATAAAGGCGTGTACCAGGTAAACGGCAGTCTTAAAATTAAGGCTTCGGGCGTTGTTTTACGGGGAAGCGGGATGGCTGCCAATGGTACTGTATTATTTGCAGCCGGAACCGACAGGGAAACTTTTATTCATATTACCGGAAAAAGTGACCGGCAAACATCTAAAGAAATTAAAATTACCGATACTTATGTGCCGGTAAATGCCAATACCCTGCACATTGCCGATGGCGCAGGTATTAAAACCGGCGACATGGTTTTGATCCACCGCCCAAGTACGCAGGCATGGATCAATACAATAAAAACTGACCATTTTGGAGGTGACTTGACCGCTTTAGCCTGGAAACCCGGCGAGCGTGATATTTACTGGGATAGGAAAGTGGTTGCGGTTGATGGCAACGCGGTAACCCTTGATGCTCCTTTAACAACAGCTTTAGATTCGGCTTATGGAGGCGGCTTAATAGCTTCTTATCAATGGCCTGGCAGGATTGCACAAGTTGGTGTCGAAAATATAAAACTACAGTCGGCATATAATACAGCTAATGCTAAAGACGAGGCCCACCGTTGGGTGGCCATCACCATGGAAAACGTGAGTGATGCCTGGGTACGCCAGGTAACATTTGAACATTTTGCAGGTTCGGCAGTATTTGTTGCACCAACAGGTAACCGCATCACGGTTGAGGATTGTAAGTCACTTGCACCGGTTTCTGAAATAGGTGGGCAGCGCCGCAACACGTTTTTAACCATGGGCGGGCAAAACCTTTTTCAGCGCTTATATTCTGAGCAGGGCTTTCATGATTTTGCTACCGGATATTGTGCGCCGGGACCAAATGCTTTTGTACAATGTATGTCGGCAGGCTCGCTAAGCTTTAGCGGAGGTATCGATAGCTGGGCATCTGGTGTTTTATTTGATATTGCCAATATAGATGGGCAACCGTTAAGTTATATGAACCGGGGGCAGGACGGACAAGGCGCCGGATGGAGCGCCGCTAATAGTTTGTTTTGGAATTGTACTGCCGCCCGTGTTGATTGCTATCAACCTCCAACCGCTCAAAACTGGGCTTTTGGCACCTGGGCACAATTTGCCGGTGATGGATACTGGAGTACATCAAACAGCACCATAAGCCCAAGAAGTTTTTACTACACGCAATTAGCTAACCGACTGAATAAAGACGTAACTAAACAGGCCGGGATCTTGTATCCGGCTACCGAACCATCAAGCAGCCCGACGGTTGAACAGGCTGCTGAGCTGATGGCCGCTGCCCGGAAATCTGCGGTAACTATCAGCAACTGGATAGATCAGGCACCTAAAAGAAATTCGATTAATACTTCATCTGCAAATGCAAAAATTATTGATGAAATAGGATACAAAACTGCTGCAACTGCTGCGTTAGCTCCCAAAATGGTTGTTACCAACGGCTGGTTAACCCGTGGTAATGTGGTATTAACAGGCAGGCATTTTGAAACCCCATGGTGGAGCGGCACCGTTCATCCTGATTATACCGAAAAGGAAGCCAAACCGGCCATCACCCGCTGGGTACCCGGCCAAACCGGTACAGGTTTAACTGATGACCTGAACGCTGTAACTGATTGGATGCGGAAAGATAATGTCGTAGTTTTTGAGCATAATTACGGTTTATGGTATGACCGCCGCCGCGATGATCACGAGCGCATCCGCAGGATGGATGGCGATGTTTGGGCCCCGTTTTATGAACTACCCTTCGCGCGCAGCGGAAAGGAACTGGCTTACGACGGCTTAAGCAAATACGACCTTACAAAATATAATACCTGGTACTGGAGCCGCTTGAAACAATTTGCTGATCTCGCCGATCAGAAAGGCCTGGTGTTGGTTCATCAAAACTATTTTCAGCATAATATTATTGAGGCTGGCGCGCATTATACCGACTTTCCGTGGCGCACAGCAAACAATATTAACGGCACCGGTTTCCCCGAGCCTGTACCTTACGCCGGTGACAAGCGCCAGTTTATGGCCGAGCAGTTTTATGACGAAAACGATCCATCAAGGCGCAAGCTTCACATTGCGTACATCAATAAATGTATGGACAACTTTGCCGGTAACACCGGGGTGATCCAGCAAATCGGGGCGGAATTTACCGGTCCGCTGCATTTTATGAAGTTTTGGGTTGAAACTATTAAGCAATGGGAAGCAACGCATAAAAAGAAACAATTTATTGGCTTAAGCGCTACCAAGGATGTACAGGACGCCATCCTTGCCGATCCGGCAACTGCTTCGGTTATCAACGTGATCGACATCCGTTATTGGTATTACCAGGCCAACGGAACGGCTTATGCACCCATTGGTGGCCAAAGCCTGGCACCACGCCAGCAAGCCCGGATCTTTAAACCCAAGGCTGCATCATTTGAACAGGTTTACCGGGCGGTACATGAGTATCGCACTAAATATCCTGATAAAGCGGTATTGTTTTCTGCCGATGATTATGACCGTTTCGGCTGGGCGGTATTTATGGCTGGGGGATCATTACCCGTGCTGCCTGCAGGTACCAATAAAGCTTTCCTAACTGATGCAAGCGGTATGAAACCCATTGCGTTGCCCGGTTCGCCAAAAGACCAATGGGGGCTGGCATCGTCAAAAGGATATATTATTTACAGCAATAGCGGTGAGATCCATCTTGATCTATCAGCTGGTATCAGTTACAAAGCACAATGGATCGATCCAAAAACCGGCGAACTCTTGCGTGGTGAAGAAACGATAACAGGTGCCGCTAACACAGAAATTAACGGACAGGGGAACGGGGTTGCTATTTTGTGGTTGAGACGTAATTAAATGATTTGAAAAAATACATAAAAGAATAAAAAAGCGGGCATAGGGCAGTGCGATTCCCCTCTTGAGAGGGGCGGAGGGTTGTGTTTATTAAAGCGATAATAAACCGCGGATCAAACACACCCCTGCCATCACTCAACCCAACGCGCCCCCTTCAAGAGGAGAACTTTAAAAAATGCTATCGTTACTATATTATGCTTAAAAAAGCCACCATATTAATTGCCATTGCCTGTTTGTTTTTTGCATTTAAAAGCAATGAAACAACTATGCCGCCTTTAAGCATATCCACCAACCATCGCTACTTTATGGCCGGCGATAAGCCTTTTTTCTGGTTAGGCGATACCGGCTGGCTGCTATTCTCTAAATTAAAAAGGGAAGAAGCCGAACAATACCTTGATACTCGCGCCAAGCAGGGCTTTAATGTGATCCAGGTGATGGTGGTGCATAGCATCAAGGAAACCAATGCCTATGGCGATTCGGCCCTGAACAATAAAAATATAGCTCAACCTAAAATAACTCCCGGCAACACTTTCGGTAAGGGAAGGGCGTATGATTACTGGGACCATATCGACTGGATCATTACCAAGGCTGCCGAAAAAGGTTTGTACGTGGCGCTCGTACCCGTTTGGGGATCGGTTGTAAAAGAGAACCACATTGGTGCTGAAAAAGCGAAAGTGTATGCCGGATTTTTAGCCAAAAGATACCGTGAACGATCAAATGTGATCTGGATGAATGGCGGTGATATTGCCGGTTCAGATTCAGGGAAAACCTGGAATTCTATTGGTAATACTTTGCATGATTTGGACGGCTCGCATCTCATTACCTACCACCCGCGGGGACGAACACAATCATCAAAATGGTTTCATAACGAAAGCTGGTTAGATTTCAATTGCTTTCAGTCCGGCCATCGTACTTATGTACAGGATACTTCAAAAAAAGATTTAAAATACGGTGAAGACAACTGGCGCTATGTGGAAACGGATTACAATCTATCACCCGTAAAACCAACGCTTGATGCCGAGCCATCGTACGAAAAAATCCCTTACGGATTACATGATATCAAACTACCCCGCTGGACGGCTGCGGATGTAAGGCGCTATGGCTACTGGTCGGTTTTTGCCGGGGCCTGTGGTTATACTTATGGCGATAATGACGTGATGCAAATGCACAAACCAACAGATAAAGGCAGCGCATATGGCTCGAAAGGCTATTGGTATAATTCGGTTAACGATCCCGGTGCAAAACAGATGGATTACCTGAAAAAGCTGATGCTTTCGCGCCCGTATCTTGATCGTATACCGGATCAGTCATTAATTGCCGGTAATAACGGCGAAAAGTATAACAGGCTCATCGCTACCCGTGGCACAAACTACGCCTTTTTATATACCTATACTGGCAGGGAAATCAATGTAAATACGGATAAACTGGAAGGTACAAAGCTCAAAGCTTCCTGGTTTAATCCCCGTAACGGACAAATTACAGCTATCGGCACATTCGCGAAAGCCAAAACAATCAAATTTAAACCGCCCGGCAAAATATCAAACGGTAACGACTGGGTGCTCATTATTGATGCGATATAAGTGAACAGGACAATTAAACATATCAGCTTATTATTAGCTCTTGCATTGATGTTTTCATGCAGGGCAAGTAAAAGCGTGTACCTTTTTACATCGTTTCATGAGCCGGCCAATGAAGGTTTGCGCTTTTTGTATAGCTATGACGCTTATCACTGGAACGCTATAGACCACATCTTTATTAAACCTGAAGTTGGCGATGCCAGGATCATGCGCGATCCTTCCATCGTGCAGGGGCCCAATGGTACATATTATCTGGTATGGACGACTGGCTGGAAAAACGATAAAGGCATCGGTTATGCCAGTTCAAAGGATTTGATACACTGGTCGGCACAACAACATATTGAGGTAATGGCCAATGAACCTACCGCGGTGAATGCATGGGCACCGGAGTTGTTTTATGATGACGAGAACAAATATTTCATTATTGTTTGGGCCTCAACTGTTCCATTTAGGTTTCCAAAAGGACAGGAGGATGAGAATAATAACCATCGCCTTTACTACGCTACTACCAAAGATTTTAAAACGTTTAGTCCCTCAAAGCTTTTCCTTGATCCGGGCTTTAGTGTAATTGATGCGGAGATCGTAAAGCGGGCAAAAGATGATTATGCGCTGGTTATGAAGGATAACACAAGGCCCAATCGTAACATCTTGGTAGCATTTAGCAACAATCCTTTAGGGCCTTACAGCAATTATACACCAAGATTTACGGAACCATACAGCGAAGGCCCGAGCATGACTAAGGCGGGTAACAGTTGGCTTATTTATTACGATTCGTACCGCTTAAAAAGATATGGTGCTATGCGCACAACCGACTTTAAAACTTTTATAGATCTGGCCGATAGCGTAAGCGTACCGGTAGGGCACAAGCATGGTACCATATTTAAAGTCACCAAAAAACAGCTGGGGCAGCTTTTACAGGCAGCCGGGCAAACTAAGGAAGCTAAACATGAATAAGTTTATTATCATATTGTTTTTTATATCGATGGCCGGGATTGCCAAGGCACAGGATATCGTGCATTACAGCGGTAATACGGTTGCCAATGTCGATTATCATCATGGGCAACTGACGCCGGTAATTGGTGTGCATAGTAAGCAGATCTTCCGGGCCAACCGGAAGCATCCTGAACTGGCCGACGGTTATGGCTTTACCTATAACCATGCCCCCATGCTGGCTTACTGGAATAATACATTTTATGTTGAATACCTGAGCGATAAGGTAGGCGAAAGCGTGCCGCCAGGCCAAACCCTGCTCATAACCTCGAAGGATGGCGAAACATGGTCGAAACCCACGGTGGTTTTTCCTCAATATAAAATCCCTGATGGTACTACTAAAGAAGGGTATCCCGGAGTGGCTAAAGATCTGTATTCGGTGATGCACCAGCGCATGGGCTATTATACTTCCAAGTCAAAACGCTTGTTGGTGTTGGGCTTTTATGGTATTTGTTTAGACGGTCATGACGATCCGAACGATGGCTTAGGCATAGGCCGCGTGGTGCGCGAAGTTTTGCCGAACGGCAAATTCGGGCCGATATATTTTATCCATTATAACCCTAAATGGAACGAAAAGAATACCTCATTTCCTTTTTATAAAACCAGTAAGGACAAAGGTTTTGTACAGGCCTGTGATGAGCTGATGGCCAATCCGCTGATGATGATGCAGTGGGTAGAAGAAACGAATAAGAAAGACCCTCTGATCCCGCTGCATAAAGATTATAAAGCATTTAACTTTTATCACCTGCCCGATGGCCGGGTTGTTGGCTTATGGAAATATGCCCTTACTGCTATCAGTACCGATAACGGTAAAACATGGCCTACCAACGCTTCCCGCGCGCCGCGTTTTGTAAATGCCAACGCCAAGATCTGGGGGCAGCGCACATCTGATGGTAAATATGTTACCGTGTACAATCCATCGGAATTCCGTTGGCCGCTGGCATTATCGGTTAGTAAGGATGGATTGGATTATACCAACCTTTTGCTGGTTAACGGCGAGATCACCACCATGCGTTATGGCGGGGCTTATAAATCATACGGTCCGCAATATGTGCGTGGTATTGAGGAAGGGAACGGTACCCCGCCCGATGGCAAGCTTTGGGTAACCTATAGCATGAACAAGGAGGATATCTGGGTATCATCGATCCCGGTACCGATCACCGAAAAGGCGGATGCACATGCCAATGAAGTTTTTAACCAACTGCCGGCCGGCAAAGAACTGGAAAAATGGAATACCTATAGCCCGCAATGGGCACCTGCGGATATCGACAAAACACCAGACGGAGAACGTGCTTTGACATTAAAAGACAGCGACCCTTTTGATTTTGCCAAAGCCGAGCGGGTAGTACCTGTTTCAAAAAAATTAATGACCGATTTCACCATCACAGCCGGGCAAAACAACACCGGTATGCTGGATATTGAATTTCAGGATGAGAAAGGTACTGCTGCTATCAGGCTTACGCTTGATTCTGCCGGGCAATTCAGGACAAAGGCCGGGTACCGTAACAAAAACTTCATGAAATATGAGGGAGATACCCAGTTCCATGTAGTGATAAAGCTGAATACAGATACCCGCTTTTACACTGTGAATGTAAATGGTAAGGATGTACTTACCGGGCTGTTTTTTGCCCCGGTGCTGAGCGTAAACCGGGTTGTATTCCGTACCGGGGATATCAGAAGGTTTCCGGATGCCGATACGCCTACCGATCAGGACTATGATCGTCCAAACGCCGGCGAAACCGCGAAGCAAGCAGTTTTCTATATCAAGTCATTTAAAACAAGTAATTACTAATAATGCCGCGCCTGATAAAATATTGTTGGTTGACGATCTGTCTGCTCAGCTCCGGGATTGCCGGGGCGCAGGTGGTTTTGCCTAAAATATTGGGCAACAATATGGTATTGCAGCGTAATGCCCCCGTACCCGTTTGGGGTACCGCGTCGCCCGGCGAAAAGGTGACTGTAAAGTTCAATAAACAGAGCAAAACAACCACAGCCGATGCATCTGGCAAATGGATAGTGAAACTTGATCCAATGCCGGCATCTGTCAAGCCCGCAACGCTGGTTATATCAGGTACAAACACGATTAAGCTCGAAAATATTTTAGTAGGAGAGGTATGGCTTTGCTCCGGTCAATCGAATATGCAGTATGAAATGCGCAAGAACAGCAAAGTGAAAAAGCCGGATACCAGTACGGAAAATTCCCCGGTTGATGAGTTGGAACGCGCGCATAACCCGCAGATCAGGATTTTCCTCACTACGCAGAAAAACTTGATTAAGCCTGATTCTATCCATTCTGGTTGGAGTGTTGCCGAGGATTCGGCTTTGAGAGCGTTTTCGGCGGCGGGGTATTTCTTTGCTAAAAACCTGCAGTATGATTTGAAAGTACCGGTGGGTATTATTTCATCGGCAGTGAGCGGAAGCCGGATAGAGCCATGGGTATCGCGGGAGGGTTTTGATGCTATCCCATATTTCAAAGCAAACAATATTAAGATCGATGGCGATCCAGGTAAATTCTATACTAAAATGATTGAACCGCTTGCCCCGTTTGCACTTAAAGGTTTTTTATGGTACCAGGGCGAAAGCAACTGCTTTTTAGGCGAAACCATCAGCTATACTTACAAAATGGAAGCGCTCATCAACAATTGGCGCAAATTATGGGGCGATAAAACACTGCCGTTTTACTACGTGCAGATAGCGCCCTATTACTATACCCAGGGTAAGGGACCGGTAACGTATACACCGTTCACTGAGCCGGAATTTCGCGAAGCACAGGCCGCCGCCTTGCAGGTTCCGCATACAGGTATGATCATCACTACCGACCTGAACGATGACCTTAAAAATATCCACCCGCCTTTTAAATGGGAGGTAGGCCGGAGGCTGGAATTACAGGCATTGGCCAATACCTATAAACACCCTGTAGTTTTTTCAGGGCCGGTGTATAAAAGCATGAAGATAAGCCGCAACAAGATCATTCTGGAATTTGATCACATAGGTGCCGGACTAACAAGCCATGATGGTAAACCGCTTACCGATTTTACCATTGCCGGTGCCGATGGAAATTTTGTTGCGGCCAACGCTACAATAAAAGACAATACGGTTGAAGTATCTGCCGGATCGATTACCAAACCCGTAGCCGTGCGTTTTGCCTGGTCGGAATCTGCACAGCCCAATTTTTATAATAAGGATGGTTTGCCTGCTGCATCCTTCCGCACGGATA
The DNA here is from genome assembly GCF_048565145.1 of Mucilaginibacter sp. NFX135. Classification (NCBI taxonomy): domain Bacteria; kingdom Pseudomonadati; phylum Bacteroidota; class Sphingobacteriia; order Sphingobacteriales; family Sphingobacteriaceae; genus Mucilaginibacter; species Mucilaginibacter sp. NFX135. Next base: position 5,213,596 of record NZ_CP183412.1, on the reverse strand, counting down.
ACCCTTTGAAGTTTACCTTAACTGCTAACTGAATATACTAATGAGATCTGCCTGTTTTAAAATATGGATTATTTTGCTGTTTGTGATAAGCGGGATAGCAGCCCGTGCCCAGGAAACACAAAAGCTGTTCCTGTCGGGCACCGGCAGCGATCATACCGTAAACTGGCAGTTTTACTGTACCGGGGGCAATAACGCCGGCAAATGGACTACCATCCCCGTGCCATCAAATTGGGAGTTTCAAGGCTTTGGCAAATACAATTATGGACTTGCGAAGGATAGTGTAAAGGGTAAAGAGCAAGGCCTTTATAAATACGGGTTTAATGTGCCTGCATCATGGCAGGGCAAAGCCATCAATATTGTTTTTGATGGCTCTATGACCGATACTGAGGTGAAATTAAACGGCAAATCGGCAGGGCCAGTTCACCAGGGCGCATTTTACCGTTTTAAGTATGATGTAAGCGCTTTGCTCAATTACGGTAAACCGAACTTGCTGGAGGTAACGGTATCTAAACATTCTGCCAACGCATCGGTGAACGCGGCCGAGCGCAAGGGTGATTTCTGGATCTTTGGCGGTATTTTCAGGCCGGTATTTTTGGAAGCATCGCCAAAATCTCACATCAGCTACTATGCTGTTGATGCTAAAGCTAATGGTAATATAAAGGCGCAACTCAGACTGGTTTCTGTAAAATCGGGCTCGGTAACAGGGCAAGTTTATACACAGGCAGGGCAAAAGTTCGGCGCTCCGTTTTTTGTGAAGGTTAATGCTGGTGACACCGTTGCTTATATCAGTATGCATCTTGCTTCGCCTAAATTATGGTCGCCGGAGTTTCCTAACCTGTATAATGTGGTATTTACGCTGAATGAGAATGGCAAAGCTGTTCATACAGTAAAACAGCGCATCGGTTTCCGTACGGTTGAACTTAGGGCGCACGACGGCATTTACGTAAACAACGCGAAGATTAAATTTAAAGGCGTAAACCGCCATTCATTCTGGCCGACAACAGGCAGGGCGCTCAATAAAAAGATCAGCATTGAAGATGTACAGCTGATGAAGGATATGAACATGAACGCCGTACGCATGTCGCATTATCCGCCCGATGATCATTTCCTGGATGTGTGCGACTCTTTAGGCCTTTTTGTGTTAGACGAACTCACTGGCTGGCACCACGCTTATGATGACGTAGTTGGTTCAAAGTTGACAAAGGAACTTATCGAAAAAGATATTAATCACCCTTCCATTGTGGTGTGGGATAATGGTAACGAAGGCGGTTTTAACTTTAACCTCGATCATTGGTTTGATGAGTTGGATATTCAGAAACGGCCGCTGGTCCACCCATGGGGCATCTTCCGGGGAACAAATACACAGCATTATATCAATTATGACTACGGTACCAATACCGGCATCAACGGTCATGACATATTTTTCCCAACCGAATTTTTACATGGCCTGTACGACGGCGGTGCTGGTGCTGGTTTAGATGATTTCTGGAAACAGATGTGGCATACGCCAATTTCGGCAGGTGGATTTATATGGGATTTTGCTGATGAAGCTGTGGTTCGCACCGATAAGAACGGCGAACTCGACAGCGACGGCGATCACGGCCCCGATGGAATCATCGGCCCGTATCATGAAAAAGAGGGAAGTTACTACGCCATCAAAGAGATCTGGAGTCCAGTTTATCTTGAACCTCGGGAGATAACGCCAGCTTTCAATGCCGCGCTTCGCTTAGAGAACAGATATTCTTACACCAACCTCAAACAATGCACATTCAGTTATAAACTGGCTACGCCCAATGGTGCCAGTTCAAAAACTAAAACCGGTAGCATCGCTTCGCCGGATGTTGCACCGCGGCAGTATGGGAACCTGCAATTACAACTACCCAAAGGCTGGCAAAATTTTGATATACTGTATATCTCTGCATTTGATGTAAACAAGCATGAACTGTTTACATGGAGTTTTCCGATAAGCAGTCATGATCAAATCACCAACCGTATCATTAGCAAAACAGGAGGAAACAAAGCGCTGATCAGCGAAACCGATTCGCTGTATAATGTGAGAACCGGCAATGGTATAGAGCTGGCTTTTAACCGCAATTCGGGCATATTGGTTAGTGTAAAAAATGCCAAAGGCGATATCCCTTTTAACAACGGGCCAATATTAGTTGAAGGGCAGGATCAAACAGGTTTTCAAAAACTCACTTATCATTACGATGGGGATAACCTAATAGTTGAAGCAGTATTCCCACCTAAAAAATCCGAGCCTTTATTAAAGTGGACGATCTACCCATCGGGCTGGGTGCAGCTTGTTGTTAAATACTGGCCTATTGGCGAGGAAGCCACCCTGATGGGTGTCAATTTTTCTTTCCCCGAAAAAGAGATCAAAGGTGTTACTTATATGGGCGATGGCCCTTACCGGGTATGGAAAAACCGGATGAAAGGTACTTCGCTGGGCGTTTGGGATAAAACTTACAACAATACCATAACCGGGCAAGGCAAGGTCGTTTACCCCGAATTTAAAGGCTATTACTCCAACCTCTACTGGATGAAACTGCAAACCACCGGGCAGCCGGTAACCATTGTTTGCAATAGCAGGGATGTGTTCATGAGGTTGTTTAACCCAGCCAATCCTAAAAATGTGTACAACACTGCCCCGCTTTTTCCTTCGGGCGATATCTCGTTTATGCACGGTATAACCCCGATAGGAACCAAATCGCAAAAGCCTGAAAAACTTGGGCCTGGGGGCCAAAAGAACCAATATTTTAATTACGATAGGAATATAGAAGATGCGCTCACGCTCAACCTGTATTTTGATTTTTCGGGTAAATAATAAATGAAAAGGATATTCACATATCTCATTTTGGCTGCTGCGGTTATTGTAAACTGCCCCGGCAATTGCTATGCGGATAGCCGCATCGGTTTACAAAACCTGCGCTGTGAAATGCTGAACAATCCTTTAGGCATCGGCACAATAAAGCCTCGCTTAAGCTGGCAGATCACAAGTGATGCTCGTAACACAAACCAGGTAGCCTATCAAATCCTGGTAGCTTCAACTCCCGAAAAGTTAACAGCAGGGCGGGGTGACCTGTGGGATTCGCATAAAGTGAGTTCTGATGCATCTGTTATGGTTAACTACTCGGGTAAGGCGTTAGATAGCCGTGCAGCGTGTTACTGGAAAGTTAGGGTGTGGACTAACAATGGTGCAACGGCCTGGAGCAAACCGGCAAAATGGAGTGTAGGCCTTTTAAACCCCACCGACTGGAAAGCCAAATGGATAGGCTGCGACCGCGGTTTTGCCTGGGATAGCGTATCGAAGTTTTCCCGTCTTTCGGCGCGGTATTACCGTTGCCAGTTTGATTTGAAGCCGGGCATTAAAAAAGCTACGGCTTATATAGTTGGTCTTGGCCATTACGAATTATATGTGAACGGTCAACTCATTGGTGACCAGGTCCTGGCCCAGGCCCCTACGGATTATACCCAATCTGTCAAGTACAACACGTTTGATGTTACAGATCACTTGAAAAAAGGTGACAATGCCATCGGAACGGTATTGGGCAATGGCCGCTATTTTACCATGCGCCCAAAATACAAGCCTAAAAAGATCAAGGAGTTTGGTTTTCCAAAAATGTTGCTGCAACTGGAGGTAGAATATAATGATGGTACAAAGCAAACCATCATAAGCGATAACAACTGGAAATTCACTGCCGATGGCCCTATCCGTACCAATAACGAGTATGATGGCGAGGAATACGATGCCACCAAAGAATTTCCGGGATGGAGCAAGCCAGGCTTTGATGACAGCCAATGGCTTAAGGCCGAATTAGTACAGGCACCCGGCGGCAAGCTTGATGCGCAGATGAACGAGCCCATCAGGGTAATGGATACCATCAAACCCATCGGCATCAATCAATTGAAAAAAGATGTATGGATCCTGGATCTGGGGCAAAACATGGCCGGTTGGCTTCAAATGCGGGTGAAAGGGAACAGGGGCGATAAAGTAACCCTTCGATATGCCGAAACCGCGCAGCCTAACAATGAGCTTTATGTAGCCAATCTGCGCGACGCCAAAGTAACCGATGTGTATACGCTGAAAGGTGGAGCAGAAGAGATCTGGCACCCCGTATTTGTGTATCACGGATTCCGGTATGTGGAGATCAGCGGTTATCCCGGTAAGCCCGAATTAAATGATTTTGAGGGACATGTTGTTTACGATGCCTTGCCGACCATCGGCCATTTCGAAACATCCAACGATATCGTCAACAAGATTTATCATAATGCTTATTGGGGAATATTGAGCAACTATAAAGGTATGCCGGTTGATTGCCCGCAGCGTAACGAACGGATGCCATGGCTGGGCGACCGTGCTGTTGGTTCGCTGGGCGAAAGTTTTGTGTTCGCCAACGATAATTTCTATGCCAAATGGCTGGATGATATCGCGCAATCGCAGAAGCCGGACGGCGCTATACCGGACGTAGCCCCGGCCTACTGGAATTATTACAGCGATAACATGACCTGGCCTGGCACTTATATTTTGGTGGCCGATATGCTTTACCGGCAGTTTGCGGATAAAGCGCCTATCGAAAAGAACTATGCCTCCATGAAAAAGTGGATGGATTACATGCGGTTTAAATACATGAAAAACAACATTGTCACCAAAGATAAATATGGCGACTGGTGCGTACCTCCTGAATCTCCGGAGCTGATCCATGCCAAAGATTCTTCGCTTAACACCGATGGGCAACTGATCGCGACAGCTTACTATTACAATCTTTCGGGCCTGATGGAAAAGTTTGCCCGTATGCTGCACAAACCTGCTGATGCGCAGTTTTTCGCCACAATAAAACAGAATATCGGTAAAGCATTTAATGATAAATACTTTGATAAAACCACGTCAAAATACAGCAATAATACAGTTACGGCCAATCTGCTGCCGATGTATTTCGGGATCACTCCAACTGCCAATAAACAAGCTGTATTTAAAAATATAGTAGCAAAAATAAATGACGCTCATGACCATATCAGCACGGGCGTTATTGGCACCCAATGGCTCATGCGGGGGCTTACCGAATTTGGTCGCCCTGACCTGGCCTGGAGGATAGCCTCCAATACAACTTACCCGAGCTGGGGTTATATGGCCAACAGGGGCGCAACCACTATTTGGGAATTGTGGAACGGTGATACCGCTAACCCGGCTATGAACTCCCGTAACCACATTATGCTGCTGGGCGATCTGATTGCCTGGTTTTACCAGGACATAGCCGGTATAAAAACAGTTAATGCCGGTTTTAAGCAATTGGTTATGCAGCCCGCAATTACTGGCGAATTGGATAGTGTTAATGCCTCGTACCAAACGCCTTATGGCCTTGTGCGCAGTAATTATACCAGCACCAAAAAAAGTTTTAACTGGCATGTCACTGTGCCGCCAAATAGTTCGGCCCGGGTTTATGTGCCTGCAAAAAATATAAGTGAAGTAACCGAGGGCGGGGCTAAAATATTAGGGATAAAAGAAATTAAGCCCCTGAAGATGGAAAATGGCCGTGCCATTTTGAGCATAGGTTCAGGTGATTATGATTTTGAAGCTAAGTATTAAAGAAACATCGATATGAAAAAATTAAATATTGCGGGTATTATGCTGATTGCATTGCTTTCGCTTTCAAGCACTGTTAATGCTCAGGAACAGCAGGCGGCCAAATCAATTCCAACGCCGGAGACCCAGGCCAAAGCCGATGCCGAAGTTGATAAAAAAGCTACCGATTGGGTTGCCTCCTTGTCCCTTACCGATACAGCAAAGACTATCCGTGTAAAAAATGTAATAGCAACCCACCTTAAGGCAATCCGCGATTGGAACAACAACCATTCATATGAAATGGTTCCCGCAGGTATTGACCCTGCAACGGGCAAGATGCTGAGCACAATGGACAGGCAGATCATCATCAATTCGTCCCTGCCGAAATCTGTTCACGAAAACCTGATGGCCGGTTTACGTGCCGATTTAACCGAAGAGCAGGTGGAAAATGTGCTTGATAAATATACCATCGGTAAGGTGGCTTTTACTTTGGCCGGCTACAAATCCATAATACCTGATCTGACGACTGTTGAAGAGGCAACCATTCTCGCTAACCTGAAACAGGCCCGCGAACAGGCCGTGGATTTTAAAAATATCAAACAGGTATCGGCCATATTCGAAATCTACAAAACCAAAAACGAACAATACCTCAACAGCAACGGCCGTAACTGGCACAAGCTATATGGCGATTACACCAAGGCCATCATTGCAAAAAAGGCTGCTGATAAAGCGGCAAAAGATAAAGCTGTCACTCAAAAATAATAATACGATGCTAAAAAAGATCTTGTTTATCAGTATCGGGGCTTGCCTATTCATAGCTAATGCATTTGCCCAAAATCCATGGCGCAAGGGCATTATCAAAGATGAGTTTATTTATGAGAAAGCACCTTACCCGGAATGCCACGCGGCAACCATCGCCGAAACACCAAACGGCCTTGTAGCCTCATGGTTCGGAGGCACTAAGGAGCGCAACCCCGATGTATGTATCTGGGTGAGCCGTTTTGTTAATGGCATATGGACGGAAGGTATTAATGTTGCCAACGGCATCCAAAACGATACCTTACGCTATGCCTGCTGGAACCCGGTACTATATCAGGTACCCAAAGGTGAATTACAGCTTTATTATAAAATAGGCCCAAGTCCGGCAAAATGGAAGGGTTTTATAAAAACATCCAAAGACGGCGGCATTAGCTGGTCGGAGCAGAAAGCTTTGCCAGAAGGCTTTTTAGGGCCGATCAAAAACAAACCTGTGTTATTGAAAGATGGCACATTGCTGAGCCCGGTAAGCACGGAAGGTAAAGCATGGCAGGTACATTTTGAAGCCACTAAAGACTTCGGCAAAAACTGGACGATGATAGGCCCGATCAGTGACGGTAAAGACATGAAAGCCATACAGCCGAGTATTTTAACTTATAAAGATGGCAGGTTGCAGGCGCTTTGCCGCAGCCAGAACAGGGCTATTCTCAGCACATGGTCTAAAGATAATGGACAAACATGGTCTGCTTTGGAGAAAACTTCATTGCCAAATAATAACTCCGGTACAGATGCGGTGACATTAAAAGACGGTCGGCAGCTATTGGTTTACAACCATGTTTTGCCGCCGGGAAATCTGGCCAAAGGTGCCCGTACACCGCTTAATGTGGCTGTTTCCAAAGATGGTGTTACGTGGTATGCGGCGTTGATTTTGGAGGATTCGCCTATCAGCCAGTATTCTTATCCATCGGTTATCCAAACTTCGGATGGTATGGTACATGTGGTTTATACCTGGCGCCGGCAAAAGATAAAGCATGTGGTTATTGACCCTTCAAAGTTGGAGCTGAAAGAAATAAAAGATGGTATTTGGCCTAAGGTGGAGGGTTATACACTTCCGGTGGCCAGTGGTGAAACTAAGGATTTGTAAGGTGGAGAAAATGGCAGCAAGTTGAACGGGGTATCATACTGATGCCCTCGAAGCATGGTGGGCAGACCTTTACGCGCGACCCTCTGACAGGCAGGCTAAGGCTTACGAAGTTTTTAAAACATCGTAAGTCGGGACTTTATTTGATTGATTGTTTAAATGTATAGACGCATTACATGCGTCTCCCGTGAGCAAATTAATTGTAAAGCCACTTGTCCTAAAGGAGACGCATGTGATGCGTCTACACAAAAAAAATAAAGCGATGAAAAAACTAATCTACATACAACTAACCTGCCTCACAACAATGTGTTTCACTGCCCATGCGCAGCAAACAACAGACGCCATGTACAGGAAAACCCTGAAAGATGTGCTTAATGAGGTACAGGAAAAATACCACGTAAAGATCAAATATACCCCTGCGCAGGTAAATGATAAATGGGTTAACTATGCCCAGTGGCGTTTCAGGGCCAATGTAGATACCACGCTGGCCAATATCCTTACTCCGCTCGATTTAAAAGTGAATAAGGAAGCCCTAGGCAGGTACAAACTGAAGGAATATGAATACTTCCGCTGGTCGGTAAGCGATGGCTGGAAGGAGCTTGACAGAATAGCCGCCCAATACCACGACCGGGATAGCTGGGAACAACGTAAAGCGATACTGAAACCCCAATTGTATAAAGCTTTGGAACTATCGCTCTTGCCTGCTAAACCTGCTTCAAAACCCATCATCACACCTAAACGGATCTATGACGGTTACACGGTTGAGAATATCGCTATCGAAATTTTGCCTGGGTTGTACATCAACGGCTCTCTTTATAAACCATCCAAAATAAAAGGAAAGATCCCGGTGATCTTAAGTCCTGATGGGCATTGGGAACACCAGCGTTACCGCGCCGATTGCCAGATCCGTTGTGCCTCGCTGGCGCGGATGGGGGCTATGGCTTATAGCTATGACCTTTTTGCCTGGGGCGAATCCCTGCTGCAATTTAAGGATGAAGATCATCGTCGCAGCCTGGCACAAACTATCCAGGCACTTGGCGCTATCCGGATCCTGGATTATGTGCTATCGCTTAAGGAAACCGATCCTGAACGGGTGGCAATTAGCGGAGGCTCGGGCGGTGGAAGCCATACCGTGTTAATGACTGCCATGGATGACCGGATCAAACTAAGTGCTCCTGTTGTATCGGTATCATCTTATTTTTATGGGGGATGCCCTTGCGAAAGCGGGATGCCAATTCACCAATGCGGCAACGGGACTGATAATGTAGAAATAGCTGCCATGGCTGCACCGCGCCCGCAATTACTGATCTCCGACGGGCAAGACTGGACAGCCAATATGCCCGAACATGATTTTCCTTACCTCCAAAAAATGTACGGCTATTACGGTGCTGCCAATAAAGTAGAAAATGTACATCTGCCCAATGAAGGCCATGATTTTGGTCCTTCAAAAAGAGCGGCGTTGTACGCCTTTATAGCCAAAAACTTTCATCTCGACATTAATAAAATTAAAGATAGTAAAGGTGGTTTCGATGATGGAAAGGTCACCATTGAAAAAGAACCCGCTATGTATGTATTTGGTGATAAAGGCGAAAAACTCCCATCGAATGCTATAAAGGGATTTGAGCAATTGGAAAAAGTATTTGGACAGGCAACAAAAAAATAAACTATGAAAAACAGATTGATCCCGGGGTTGTGGATAGGATTAATGATGTGTGCTTTTGGCCCACCGTCGGTTGCACAAACGGTATCAAAGCAACGCTATAAAGTAGCGGTCGTTGATCTGATGATCCTTAAACGGCAAAAGTTAGGGGCGTTTCAGCTGGTTAAAGATATCGGTGCGGATGGCGTTGAGGTAGATATGGGTGGTCTTGGCGACCGCGAAACTTTTGATAACCAACTGGCCAATGATTCCATTAAAAAAGTATTTCAGAAAAAGGCAAAAGAGCTGGATTTGGAGATCCCTTCCATGGGCATGACCGGCTTTTTCGCTCAGTCATTTGCCGAGCGGCCAACAGCGATTAAGGCGGTTACTGATTGCATCAACACTATGAAACAAATGGGCGTTAAGGTTGGCTTTTTGCCGATGGGCGTAAAGGGCGATTTAGTGAAATTTCCTGAATTGCGGCCCGCTATTGTTGCCCGCTTAAAGGAGGTCGGCAAAATAGCCGAAAAGGCGGGTGTTGTAATAGGCATTGAAACCGCGCTGGATGCCAAAGGCGAATTACAGCTACTCAAAGATGTAGGCTCATTAGCTATTAAAAGCTATTTCAATTTTGAAAATGCTATCAGGAACGGTCGCGATTTGAGCAGCGAGCTTAAGGTGTTGGGCAAAAATAATATCGTTCAGATCCATTGCACTAATGATGATGGTGTTTGGCTGCAAAATGATCCAAAAATAAATATGGAGCAAGTAAAGGCTACTTTGGATAAAATGGGCTGGACGGGCTGGCTGGTTATCGAACGCTCACGCGACGCCAAAGACCCGCGCAATGTAAAGTGGAATTTCAGCGCCAATACCACATATGTAAAGTCAATATTTCAAACTAACTAAACCATAAATGAAGCGCTGCCGCATAGTTGTTTTGATGCTCCTGTCAAATTTTATTTTGACCGGTAGCGTTTTTGCGGCCGAGATTTGGGTATCGCCAAAAGGCTCCGATAAAAATAGCGGAACCCAGCAGCAACCGCTGGCAACCGTAGCTATGGCACTCCGAAAAGCCCGTGAACTGAGGCGATTAAATGATGAACCGATAAAAGGCGGCATCTATATTAAAGTATTAGCGGGAGTTTACCAGTTAGCTGAACCTTTATTTGTCCGCCCGGAAGATTCAGGTACAGCCGATAGCCCGACCATTATTGAAGGTGAAGGTATAGGCAAAACCGTTTTAAGCGGCGGCGTTACTGTAACGGGATGGCGTAAAGTAAATACAGTGATTCCCGGTTTGCCCGCCGAAGCTAAAGGCAAAGTTTGGGAAGCAGATGCGCCAATGATTGGCGATGAACCTTTACAATTCAGACAGCTTTGGGTAAATAACGTAAAGGCGATCCGCGCTCGTGATACCGATGCCCCGGTAATGAACCGCATTCTTTCCTGGGATCACAAAACCGAAACCTGTATTATTCCATCAGCGGCTTCGCTGGATGCCTCACATATCAGTGGCATGGAAATGTTTATTCACCAATGGTGGGCAATTGCCATTTTGCGGGTTAAGGCTGTTAAAGTAATGGGGGATAGTGCCCGCTTATCGTTTTACCAGCCAGAAAGCCGCATCCAGTCGGAGCACCCATGGCCCGCACCATGGATCTCCAAAAAAACGGGCAATTCGGCATTTTATCTTAGCAATGCTATCGGTTTTTTGAACCACCCGGGTGAGTGGTATCATGATCGCGTGGCCAATAAGATCTATTATATCCCACGCAAAGGCGAGGATCTGCAAACAGCTATTGTGGCTGTGCCGGAACTGGAAACATTAGTAAAAATGGAAGGCACTCTTGACCGCCCGGTAAATTATTTCGGCTTTAAAAATATCAGTTTTGAGCACAGCAGCTGGCTTCGGCCATCAAAAGAGGGTTTAGTACCTCACCAGGCCGGGATGTATATGCTGGATGCTTACAAGTTAAAAGTCCCCGGCACGCCGGATAAAAAAGGGCTGGAAAACCAGGCATGGGTAGGTCGACCGAAAGCTGCTGTCGAGGTGGCTTATGCATCGCTCATCGCTTTTGATGGTTGCGGTTTTGAACATATGGCCTCAACTGGGCTGGATTTTAAACGCGGTATGCATAATGATGTGGTTAAGGGATGTCTGTTTAAAGATATCGGCGGTACGGCAGTCCTCGACGGTATATATTCCGATGAGGCACAGGAAGTTCACCTGCCTTATAATCCAACTGATAAACGGGAGATCTGCACCAATGATACCATCGCCAATAACCTGATAATTGATGCCACTAATGAAGATTGGGGATGCGTTGGCATTGGTGCGGGTTATGTAAAAGGCATCAGCATAACGCATAACGAGGTCTGTGATGTAAACTACACCGGCATCAGCATGGGTTGGGGCTGGACAAAGACTATCAATGCCATGAGCGATAACCGCATCATGGCCAACAAAATTCATCATTATGCCCGTAATATGTATGATGTGGCCGGCATCTATACGCTCTCGGCCCAGCCCGGTTCGGTGATCAGCAATAACTATGTCGACAGCATTTACAAAGCCCCTTACGCGCATGACCCGCAGCATTGGTTTTACCTGTATACCGACGAGGGCTCGTCATACATCACGCTAAAAAACAACTGGTGCCCGGCCGATAAATTCCTCAAGAATGCAAACGGCCCCGGCAATGTTTGGGAAAATAATGGTCCGCAGGTTGATGTGGTCATCAAAAATGCCGCCGGGTTGGAAGTGCCTTATCGCTACCTGTTCCAATACAGATCAATAAATCGGGACAACCGGCCAATCAATCATAAAACAGAATGAAAATATTAAAAGCATATATAGTTTGGCTAACGGCGGTTTTACTGTTGCTGGCATCTGATGTAAAAGCAGCTTCAAACCCTTATGCCATTATCGAAGTGACGGGTTCGCAAGGCAAGCAACTCAATTATGCGGCCTTATTGAATATCGCCCGTAAGCAGGGGTTACCGGCTTCGGCTGTTTACCGTTGGGATAATCATCTCATTGTTTATGGCAAGCATTTAAATACGGCATCCATCCAAAACAGCGCTCGGGCGGTATACCCATCATGCCAGGTTACGGTTTACAGCAGCCCGTTTTATGATTTTAACCGCGAACAGCGTTGCGGCGGGAGTGGCCTTGCTAAGCAATGGGATAATATTATACTCACTGCGAACCTGGTTAATGATGAACGCCTGCAGCAGGAATATATCGATTACCACATTACCCAGTTTAAAAATTGGCCCGAGGTGGCTAAGGGCTTTTGTAATGCCGGTTTTCAGCAATTACTGGTATTCAGGAACGGGCGTCGGCTGATGCTGGTGATCAGTATCCCGAAAGGCAAAAAGCTTGACGACCTCAATCCTAAAACCATCGAAAATAACCCGCGGGTAAACGATTGGAACAGGTTGATGAAAAAATACCAGGAAGGTGTGCCCGGCACGCGAAAGGGCGAGATATGGGTATTTTTTAAACAGGTAACAGACAACAGCGACACTAAACGATCATTATAAAATGAAAATAGGAATATTAGGATTAGGCGAAGGGCGCAGCACCATGTCGGCAGTATTGAAAAGCGATAAGCTTGAACTGAAAATGGTGTGCGACAAGAATATTGAATTGTGCAAACAACGCGCCGAAGAATTTAACTTTCATAACTACACTACCAGTTACCAGGACCTGCTCAATGATGCTGAAATAGATATCATTGCCATTTATACGCCCGATCATCTGCATGCGGAACATGTTAAACAGGCTTTATTGCATGGCAAACATGTGGTGTGCACTAAACCTTTTATTGATGATCTGAGCAAAGCCGCCGAACTGCTTGAACTGGTTGCACAAAGCGGCAAAAATGTATTTGTAGGTCAAAGCTCCCGCTTTTTTGAGCCAATGAAAAAACAACGCAAAGATTATGAAGCCGGTTTAATAGGGGATTTGATCACGGTAGAGGCTTATTACCATGCAGATCACCGGTGGTTTTTGGAGAAGCCATGGTCGTTACAGCAGGCTTTTAAGTGGTTGTACGGGGGCTTAAGCCACCCGGTAGATTTTATCCGCTGGTACCTGCCCGATATTGAAGAGGTGATGGGTTACGGCATGCTGAGCTCTAACGGAGCAAAAGGAGGCCTCAAGAACCCGGATACGATGCACTTTATTTTCAAAGCGAAGGACGGTAGGATAGCACGTGTAAGCGGTTGTTATACCGGTCCGGTGCAGCCCGTTACCCGCGACAGTGAGATGAGCTGCATTTTACGCGGCACCGAAGGCTGTAGCCAGGGTGATTATATGGACCTGCGCTATGCCATCACCGATAATACCGGCGAAGAGCGCATCCTAACCTGGGAACATAAATTGAAACATTATTTCAGGTTTGAGGGCAAAAGCCACCACGCCGGCGAGTATCAAAATTACCTCGAATATTTTGCGGATAGTATCACCCAAGGCTATACAGCTTATCCCGATATTAAAGAAGGCATCGGTACTATCGCTTTGCTGCAAGCTATGGACCGCTCCTTACAAAGCGGTAAACCCGTAAAGGTTGATGATATCCTCACCGAATTTAATTTAACCGTAAATGAGTTAAGCGCATGATATTGGGCATGAGCAATATCGTATCGCGCCTCACGCTGTTAGATTACTCCGTTGTGGCTGTGTACCTAATTGTTTTAATGGTAATCGGTTATCGCGCCAGTTTCGGCAATAAAAACAAAACGGATGAAACGCTTTTCCTGGCCAATAAATCGCTGGGATGGGCGAGTATTGGTTTTAATATGTGGGGCACCAACGTGGGGCCGTCCATGCTGCTGGCTTTTGCAAGCATCGGTTACAGTACAGGCATCGTAGCCGTAAATTTTGATTGGTATGCTTTTGTGTTCCTGATGCTGCTGGCGCTGGTATTCGCGCCGAAATATATCGCTGCCAAAGTATCAACCATGCCCGAGTTTATGGGCAACCGTTATGGCGATTCTACCCGTAACATCCTGGCCTGGTACGCTTTGATCAAAATGCTCATCTCGTGGCTATCCTTAGGTCTGTTTGCCGGTGGATTTCTGGTGAGGCAGATCCTCGGGATCCCCATGTGGCAATCCGTTATTGTACTGGTTTCATTTGCCGGTTTGTTTGCCTTTACCGGCGGTTTAAAAGCTATCGCCAAAGTAAATGTATTCCAGATGCTGTTGCTCATTGGCGTATCATTAATTTTAACTGTGCTGGGAGTAAACAAAGCAGGCGGGTTATCAGCAGTATTTCATCAAACGCCCAATAATTACTGGAACTTGATTCACCCGGCAAGTGATGTTAAATATCCCTGGTATGCTATTTTGCTGGGTTACCCGGTATCGGCAGTAGCTTTTTTCTGTACAGATCAGGCCATGGTACAATCGGTATTGGGTGCTAAAAACCTGGAACAGGGACAGCTCGGCGTTAACTTTATTGGCTGGCTCAAAATATTATCCCTGCCGTTGTTCATCCTCACCGGTATCCTGTGCTTTATCCTCTACCCACATCTGAGCGATCCGGCACTGGCCTATATGACTATGGTGACCAATCTCTTCCCGCCGGGCATGAACGGGCTGGTTATTGTGGTATTGATCGCTGTTTTGGTGGGTACCATCGGTTCATCGCTTAACTCATTGAGCACGGTATTCACCATGGATATTTATGCTGAAAAGATCAATCCTAACGCTACTAACAAAGACCTCATCAGGGTTGGGCGCTATACCGTAATTGCCGGCTGCCTGTTTGCTATAGGCATGGCGCTGGCAATTGACAGCATTAAAGGCCTCAACCTGTTCGATGTATTTCAATCGGTATTGGGCTTTATTGCGCCGCCGCTGGCCGTGGTTTTCCTGCTTACGGTTTATTGGAAACGTACTACCCGTAAAGCTGTAAATGTCATCCTGTCAGCGGGTTCGGCTTTTAGTCTTGGCACCGGTGTGGTTTATTTATGGGTGTTGCCATCCGCAAAGTACAGTTTTTGGCCGCATTACCTGATGCTGTCGTTCTTCATCTTTGTCTTCCTGGCAATATCGGCGGTCCTGATCTCGCTGCTCGATAAAGAACCAACAGTTTACAGGGCCACCTTATCCGAAATACACAATACCGCGAAGCCTACCAGGCGCGTAAAAGTGGCCTGGGCACTATTAACAATAGTGATGATTGCTTTATACCTCATTTTCAACGGACATTAAACTATGTACAAAACATCTATCCATATAAAATTTAACAAACTATATGTATTGGTCATACTGCTGAGCCTGATGTTTTTTGCCGATACAGCTAAAGCGCAAAAGGCAACCTGGATCTGGTATCCCGGCGATTATGAAGTATGGCTGAGTAACCGGATGCAGAACCGCCGCACCGAGCGCGGGGCCTTCTTTCCGCCGTTCTGGAAGCTGGACAGTCATTATGTACTGGTTGATTTTCATAAGGATTTTACGCTTGCAAATGCTGAAACTGTTGAGTTTGCCGTTGAAGGGCAATACAATGTAAAGCTTGATGGAAAGGCTTTTTCAGGTTATCCAAAAAACATTCATATGCCGGCTGGCAGGCACAGGCTTAGTCTCAAAGTTTATAACCAGGCTGCTGCACCCGCCATATTTGTTAAGGGGCAGCAGCTAATGTCAGATACCTCCTGGCTGGTAACCTATGAAGATAAGGAGTGGATTGATGAATCGGGCAAAACCTCTGATGTATCGGCCACCAAATACGTGAACGCCGGCAACTGGAACTTTGATTCGGCAGATAAATTACCTTCAGCATTCCGTTTGCCTACGGAGGAGCACAAACCGGAAAAGACTGAGCGAAAAGAGCATTCCATTTTGGTAGATTTTGGTAAGGAAACTTTCGGTTATGCGAAACTCATCGGCTTGAAAGGAAAAGGGAACGTTAAACTCTGCTACGGCGAGTCCAAAGAAGAAGCTTTAGCTACAGCAACCTGCGAATTGCTGGATAGCATTCACATAGATCAGCCTCAAAAAGCTGATTATACTATGGAGGGCTCGCGCGCTTTCCGTTACATCAATGTGTTGTTTGATGACAACGTAAGTGGCGATGGCGTTTCCATGTTTTATGAGTATTCGCCGGTTGAGCAGCGGGGGAGTTTTAAATGTTCGGATGAGCAGATCAATAAGATCTGGGATGTTTCGGCTTATACCCTGCACCTGAATACAAGGGAGTTTTTTATCGATGGGATCAAGAGGGACAGGTGGATCTGGTCGGGCGATGCTTATCAAAGCTACCTCATGAATTATTACCTGTACTTTGACTCACCAACGGTAACGCGCACGCTGTATGCCCTACGCGGTAAAGACCCGGTAACCAGTCATATCAATACCATTATGGATTATACCTTTTACTGGTTCATGGGTATTTATGATTATTACCAGTATACCGGCGATAAAAGTTTTATCAAACAAATGTACCCGCGCATGCAAAGCCTGATGAGCTACTGCCTGCAGCGCCGCGACAAAAACGGACTGATGGAAGGCCTGCCCGGCGACTGGGTATTTATTGACTGGGCCGATAAACTGAGCAAAAAGGGAGAAGTAAGCTTTGAACAATTGCTGCTTTGCCGCAGTCTCGAAACCATGGCCTTATGTGCCAATATCATGGACGATAAAACAGGCAACGATCAATATCAAAAACTCTCAACCGGATTGAAATCAAAGATCTTTGACCTGTATTGGAACAAAGAAAAACATGCTTTTGTGCACAGCATAATTGATGGTAAACAAAGCGATAATGTAACCCGGTACACTAATATGTTCTCCATATTTTTCAATTACCTGACGGACACTCAGCAGCAGGAGGTAAAAAAATATGTATTACTGAACGATAAGATCCAGAAGATCACCACCCCCTACATGCGCTTTTACGAGCTCGAGGCCCTTTGCGCCATGGGCGAACAAAGCTATGTGCTGAAAGAAATGAAGGATTACTGGGGAGGGATGCTGAACCTCGGCGCAACTTCTTTTTGGGAAGAGTATAACCCCACTAAAACCGGTGCCGAGCATTACGCCATGTACGGGCGTCCGTTTGGCAAAAGCCTGTGCCATGCCTGGGGAGCAAGCCCGATATACCTGTTAGGAAAATATTATCTCGGTGTAAAACCAACGGCGCCGGGCTATCAGCAATATGTTATCGAGCCTAACTTGGGTGGTTTACAATGGATGGAAGGCAGTGTGCCTACCGCCAATGGCGATATTAAAGTATCATGCAGCATCAAACAAATCAAGGTAAACAGCGGCACAGGAACCGGTCTGCTTCGGTTTGCGAGTACATCGAAACCGGTTTGTGAGGAGGGGGAATTAACTGCAAAAGGAAACGGCATCTATGAACTTACCATCCAAAAGCAAAAACAGTATACTGTAAGCTATAGCGCGAAGAAATGATGAAGAAGCGATTATTTATCCTGTTTCTAACGGCATTTTCGTCAACCGGGCTTTACGCGCAGCTGGTTGATAAAACACCCGCGCCTATCCCAAATGTGCCTGCGGTTTATGATGCCGAACCATGGGAAAACCCCTTGGTTGATGGTATCAACCGGGATGCTGCACGGGCTACCGGGTATTCATACAGCAACATTAAAGATGCGCTGGCGGGCGATAGGGAAAAATCAGGCAGGATGCTATCCTTAAACGGCTACTGGGATTTTAGTTATGCAGCTAAACCTGCCGATGCCCCAAAAGATTTTTATAAAAGTAGGGTAAGCGGCTGGAAAAAGATCGTCGTACCCTCAAGTATTGAGATGCAGGGTTACGATAAACCTATTTATAAAAGCGCGGTTTATCCTTTCCGCCCGGTTAACCCGCCGCATATACCGCAAGATTATAATGGCGTTGGCAGCTATCAGCGTACGTTCACCCTGCCTGCCGGTTGGAAGGATATGAACATCACCCTGCATTTTGGCGGGGTAAGTTCAGGCTTTAAGGTTTGGTTGAATAGCAAGTTTTTGGGTTATGGGGAGGATAGTTTTTTACCTTCGGAGTTTAACATTACCCCATACCTGCAAGCAGGCGAAAACGTGGTATCTGTGCAGGTGATCCGCTGGAGTGATGGTTATTTCCTGGAAGACCAGGATCAATGGCGCATGAGCGGCATCCACCGGGAGGTGATGTTGCTGGCCGAGCCCAAATTGCGGATTGCAGATTTTCAATGGCAGGCCAAACTGGATAAACAATATAAAGACGCCGTTTTCAGTATTCGACCACGGATCGAAAACCTGACCGGTAAAGCTGTACCCGGCTATAAAATTGAGGCCCGGCTTTTTGATAGGAACAATAAAGAAGTACTTCAACAACCCCTGGAGCGGAGTGTGGAAAGCATCATCAACGAGATCTATCCGCGGCTGGATAATGTAAAGTTCGGTCTGCTGGAAACCACCATGAAAAACCCGGAAAAATGGAGCGATGAAAAGCCGAACCTGTACACACTTACCTTATCTTTAGTTGACAGTGCCGGTCAAACATTGGAGGTTAAAAGCTGCAAGGTTGGGATCAGGAGTATTGAGTTTAGCAAAGAGGATAGCAAGCTGCTCATCAACGGTAAAGTGACTTACCTGTACGGCGTAAACCGGCCGGATCATGACCCGGTAAAAGGCAAAGCGCTATCCCGTGAGGACATTTTGAATGATGTGCGTACCATCAAACGCTTCAATTTTAATTGCATCCGCACCAGTCATTACCCCATGGATCCGTACCTGTACGATCTGTGCGATGAGTACGGTATACTGGTCATAGACGAAGCCAATCTCGAAACACATGGCCTTGGCTCAAAACTAAGTAACGACCCGATGTGGACCGGCGCTTACCTCGATAGGGCAACCCGGATGGTGATGCGCGATAAAAATCATCCAAGCGTGATCATCTGGAGTTTAGGGAATGAGGCCGGTCGCGGGCCAAACCATGCGGCTATGGCCGGTTGGATCCATGATTTTGATATTACCCGGCCGGTTCATTATGAGCCTGCACAGGGCACACCGCAGGCCGAAGGCTATATCGATCCAACCGATCCGCGCTATCCCAAAACTAATGATCATTCGCATCGGCTGCAAAACCCCATTGATCAGCCTTATGTGGATATCGTGAGCCGGATGTATCCCGGAATTTACACCGCCCCCTTGCTGGCCAATCAACAAAATGGCGATAACCGCCCGATATTTTTTGTGGAGTACTCGCACGCGATGGGTAACTCCAACGGAAATTTAAAAGAGTTTTGGGACCAATGGCGATCAACTAAGCGGATAATTGGCGGGGCTATCTGGGAGTTTAAAGACCAGGGATTGCTAAAACATGATTCAACGGGTAAGGCTTACTACGCCTACGGCGGTGACTATGGCGAACGTTATTTTGATAATTTCACCATCAAAGGCATTGTAGCATCCGACGGCAGGCCGAAGCCCGCGATATATGAGTGCAAGCATGTTTTTCAGCCCGCAGTTTGCGAACTGCTTGACGCTGATAAAGGAACCATCCGCATCAAAAATTGGCATAGTGTGGCTTCACTGGCCGATTATGATGTGGACCTGCAGGTTAGGGAAGATGGTAACGTTATTCTTAATAAACCAATCCCCCGCATTAACCTTGCGGCCGGGCATGATACCATCATCAGCATAAAACGATACCTGCCCAATTTAAAGCATAATCATGAATACCTGGTCGATATCCATTTTACCCTTGCTGAAAATAAGCCATGGGCAGCTAAAGGTTATGAAATAGCAAGCGATCAGTTTCAGCTGACTAAGCCCGAATTTTCAGCGGTTCATCCTGATGCTAAAAAATATTCGGCAGTGAAAATCTCAGAAGATGACAAAGTGTACCACGTCAGTGGTAAAGATTTTGAGATAGGCATCAGTAAAGTTAACGGGGCTTTAAATTCCTATATCAGCAAAGGGCAGCAACAGGTATTTGCGCCGCTATTGCCCCATTTTACCCGCCCGGTTACCGATAATGACCACCGTGGATGGAAAATGGAGAAAAAGTTAAAAGCATGGTTTAAAGCTGTGCCTATATTGAAAAAGATTTCAGCATCTAAACCGGGCGACGGTTCGGTGATCATAACCAGCATTTATTCTATGCTGAATGATAGCGCTTCGGCAAAGATAAATTACACCATTCGCGGTGATGGGTTGTTAAAAGTTTCTTATTTTCTTGGCGTTAAACCGGGTTTACCAAACCTGCCCAAAGTTGGTATGCAGATGGGGATAGCACAGGCCGACAGCAATATCAGCTATTATGGCAGGGGGCCTTTTGAAAACCATATCGACAGGCGTACCGGCTCGGAAGCGGGGATTTATTCGCAACCCATCAGCCAGTTTATGGAGCCTTATGTAGTACCGCAGGAAAACGGTAACCGCACCGATGTACGCTGGATGCTGCTGCACCATAAAACCGGCGGCTTGTTGGTAACTGCCGATAGCCTGCTCAGCATGAGTGCCTGGCCTTATACCGAAGAAAACATCCAAAAGGCAAAACACACCAATAAACTCCAGGATGCAGGTTTTATAACCCTTAATATCGATCTGGTACAAATGGGCGTAGGTGGTAATGATAGCTGGTCGGAAGTAGCCGAGCCCTTGGAGCAGTACCACATCCCGGCAAAAAACTATGGTTACAGCTTTTATCTGAAACCTTATGAGGGTAAACCCGATGCTGCCGGGAAAGCCGCGTATCAAATAAAATTTAGTAAAACACCATGAGGAAGCACGTTTTTATAACTGGTATTTGCCTGTGCTTCCTGGTTTTTCAGGGGATGGCCCAGCAGCATAAACTCTCGCCCCAAAAAGATGCTTTGAAGCAGGCTTTTCTGCACCCGTCCGAATCGGCAAAGCCATGGGTTTTCTGGTACTGGATGCAAGGCGCTGTAAGTAGGGAAGGTATCACTGCCGACCTGCTGGCCATGAAGCAGGCCGGTATTGCCGGGGCTTATTTAATGCCTATCAAAGGACCGGCTAATCCGCCATATCTTACGCCGTCAATTAAGCAGTTAAGCCCCGAATGGTGGGCTATGGTGAAATTTACCATGCAGGAAGCCGACAGGATAGGTATAAAACTGGCCATGCACGATAGCGATGGTTTCGCGCTGGCAGGCGGCCCCTGGATAACTCCTGAACTTTCCATGCAAAAAGTAGTATGGTCAAAAACTGAGGTTGAGGGCGGCAAAGCTTATCATGATACTTTGCCTGTACCTTTGCACTATAAAAATTATTATAAGGATATCGAAATATTGGCTTATCCATCGCTTCCCGGCGAGGGGCAGAGTAGTTATGATGAGCATTCAAAGGTAACTACCAATCTGCCGAATACCGATGTACAATATCTTGCTGAAAAAGAGAATACCAAAAGCTTTACCAGTAATGAGTCTTGCTGGCTGCAGTTGGAATTTGAAAAGCCATTTACCTGCCGTTCTCTCATTATCCATACGGCTGGGAACAATTACCAGTCGGAGCGGCTGCTGCTTGAAGTAAGTGATGATGGTAAAAATTTTCGTTCCTTAGGCCGACTTGAGCCACCGCGCCATGGCTGGCAGGATGGGGATGCCGAAATTACCAATGCCATTGAACCAACAACTGCAAAATATTTCAGGTTTACTTATGATAAAAACGGATCAGAACCAGGGGCGGAAGATCTTGATTTTGCCAAATGGAAGCCTACATTAAAGCTTTCGGGGATTGAGTTGTCAAGCGAGCCGCGCATCCATCAATATGAAAGTAAAAACGGTGAGGTGTGGCGCTTAAGCAAGTGTACTACAGAAATCCAGTTACCGACTAATCTTTGTGTCGATAAAAGCAAGGTTATTAACCTTACTGATAAATTAAGCGCGGATGGTAAACTCAACTGGATTGCACCTGCGGGCAACTGGACTATCATTCGTATTGGTCATACTTCCACCGGGCATACCAACGCTACAGGTGGTGGTGGCATCGGTCTGGAATGTGATAAGTTTAACCCTGAAGCTGCCAAAACGCAGTTTGAGAACTGGTTTGGTGAGGCTATCAAACAGGGGGGGGCTGAACTGGCCAAACGGGTTTTGAAGATTTTTCATGTAGATAGCTGGGAATGTGGCAGTCAAAACTGGTCGCCGATTTTTGCCGGTGAATTTAAAAAACGGCGAGGGTATGATCTGTTGCCATATCTTCCATTAATGACCGGTGTGCCGATGGAGAGCGCCAAAAAATCCGAAAAGGTATTGGCCGATGTGCGGCAAACTATAGCCGAGTTACTGGTAGATAATTTCTACGGTACCATGGCTAAGCTGGCACACGAAAAAGGCTGCACATTTACTGCTGAAAGCGTTGCCCCAACCATGATGAGCGACGGCATGCTGCATTATCAAAAGGCCGATATCCCGATGGGAGAGTTTTGGTTCAGAAGCCATACGCATGATAAACCCAATGACATGCTTGATGCGATATCCGGCGGCCACATCTACGGAAAAAATATTATCCAGGCCGAGGCTTTTACGGAATTAAGGCTTTTATGGGATGAACATCCCGGTATGCTCAAAACTGCTGCCGATCGCAATTTTGCCCTTGGCATTAACCGTTATGTTTTCCATGTGAATGTACATAACCCCTGGCTCGATCGTAAGCCCGGGATGACGCTTGACGGGATCGGACTGTTTTTTCAGCGCGATCAAACCTGGTGGCAGCCAGGAAAAGCCTGGTTTGATTATATCGGCCGTTGCCAGGCCATGTTACAGCAAGGCCACCCGGTTACCGATATCGCTGTTTTTACTGGCGAGGAAACCCCACGCCGTGCTATTTTGCCCGACAGGTTGGTGAGTACCCTGCCGGGGATCTTCGGTGCTGAACGGGTCAAACAGGAAGCTGAACGTTTGGCTAATAAAGATGTGCCTGTCATCAATTCGGTTGAAGATGCGAGCCACTCAGCCAATATGGCTTTACCTGAGAATTGGATCGACCCCCTGCGCGGTTATGCTTATGATTCTTTCAACAAAGACGCACTGCTGCGTTTAGTTACCGTAAGAAATGGCCGGATCATTTTGCCTGGGGGGGCCAGTTATGCCATACTGGTTGTTCCGGGGATAAGTCAAATGTCACCGCAACCATGGCAGTTATCGGCAGAGGTTATTAAAAAACTTCAACAATTGGTGAACGAGGGGGCTACGGTTTTGTTGGGCGACGAACGGATGAAGGCTACTTTAAGTGGTGTCAAGCAGACATCGGAAACTAAACTGCTGATCGGCCCTTACCAGAAAGATACTTTTGATGAAATCGGCATTTCTCGCGATCTGATCGCTATGGATTCGGTAAATCAATCCGCAAAAGATCTGGCATGGACACATCGCAGGGCTGATAATCTTGATATCTATTTCATCTCCAATCAGCAGGCTTTAAACCGCACTGTCAATTTATCGCTGAGGGTATCAGGCCGTGTTCCTGAATTATGGGATCCTTTAACCGGGGATATGAAACGTTTGCATAGTACCAGTGAATCGGCTCGTACAAACCTGAGTCTTAACCTTGTTGCAAATGGTTCCGCTTTTATTGTTTTCAGAAACAGCCACCCGGATACAAAACTTGAGTTGGATAAAGCGGTACATTTTAAAACGGTACAAACTTTTACAAGCTGGCAGATACAGTTTGATCCTAAATCCGGAGGACCTGAAAAGCCGATTACGTTTGATAAACCGGATGACTGGTCGCTTAGTAATAATGACAGCATAAAGTACTACTCCGGAACGGCTGTTTACAACCGCACTTTTCAGTTTACCGGGAAACCGGACAGCAAACTATACCTTGATCTGGGCAATGTTGCCAACCTTGCTGAAGTATACGTAAACGGGATCAACTGCGGCACTGCATGGACATTCCCTTATCGTGTAAACATCAGCAAGGCGGTTAAATTTGGAGAAAATAAGCTAATAATTAAAGTAACCAATACCTGGGCCAACCGCCTCATGGGCGATCATGTGCTGCCGGAAAATAAACGAATTACATGGACAAATGCACCTTACAGGTTGGAAAGCCGCCCGCTTTTGCCGGCTGGATTACTCAGCCCGGTTAGGTTGCTCACTTATATCCCTTAATAGTATGAAAACATCATATAAGTATCTCGCCGTCCCCTCTGGGTCTCTCGCAGAGGACCCTGAGGTTCCCTCCTCCTCTCGAAAAGCTAAAATGAAAACATTGTATAAATATCTTATCATCACATTATTGGTAATTGCCGGCGGCAGGATTTCGGCACAAAACAAAGCATTGGTTAACACCAGCAAAAGCAATTACGCCAAGTTAAGTAGCCTTGATATGGGCTCGGTACAGTGGACGGGTGGTTTCTGGGCCGACAGGTTTAAAGTTTGCCGTGATACCATGATCCCCAACCTGTGGCGGGTTTATACCGACCCAAAGATCAGCCACGCTTACCGTAATTTTGAAATAGCCGCCGGATTGGACACAGGCTCACACGAGGGGCCGCCCTTTCATGATGGGGATTTTTATAAGCTGTTTGAAGCAGTAGCGAGCATGTACGCAGCCACGCATGATCCGGCACTTGACCGCTTGATGGATAAAACCATAGCCGTTATTGCTAAAGCGCAACGGGCCGACGGCTATATCCACACGCCAACCATTATTGAGGAGCGAAAGAACAGCATTAAAGAAAAGGCCCTTAGTGACCGCCTCAACTTTGAAACGTATAATCTTGGTCACCTGATGACCGCCGCCTGCGTGCATTATCGCGTTACGGGTAAACCAACTTTGCTGAAAGTAGCTATCAGGGCAACCGACTATCTTTACAAATTTTATAAAACCGCTTCGCCAGAGTTGGCCCGGAATGCCATTTGCCCTTCGCATTATATGGGCGTAGTAGAGATGTACCGCACCACCCGCGATCCTAAATATCTGGAGCTGGCCAAAAACCTTATCGATATCCGCGGCCTGATGAAAGATGGTACTGATGATAACCAGGACAGGGTGCCTTTCCGCCAGCAAACTCAGGCCATGGGGCATGCAGTGAGGGCCAATTACCTTTTTGCCGGTGCTGCCGATGTGTTTGCCGAAACGGGCGACACCTCCCTGATGCATACTTTAAATTTAATGTGGAACGACGTGGTGAACCGTAAAATGTATATCACTGGTGGCTGCGGATCGCTGTATGACGGTGTTTCGCCGGATGGGACTTCCTATAATCCGAACGAGGTACAAAAAATTCATCAGGCTTATGGGCGCGATTACCAGTTGCCCAGCTTTACCGCTCATAATGAAACCTGCGCCAATATTGGCAATGTTTTATGGAACTGGCGCATGCTGCAAATAACAGGCGATGCAAAATATGCCGATGTGATTGAACTGGCACTATATAACAGTGTGCTTTCGGGCATCAGCTTAAGCGGTCGCGATTTTTTATATACTAATCCCCTGGCCTATTCAGATAGTTTGCCGTTTAAACAGCGCTGGTCGAAGGATAGGGTTAGGTATATCAAACTCTCCAATTGCTGTCCTCCAAACGTGGTGCGTACCATTGCCGAGGTGAGCGATTATGCTTACAGTGTATCGGATAAAGGTTTGTGGTTTAATTTGTATGGCAGCAATACCATAACGGCTAAACTGAAAGATGGAACGCCAATAAAAATGACCCAAACTACCAACTATCCATGGGATGGAAAGGTCCGCATCCGGTTTGATGATGTGCCGGGAAATAAAGCTTTCTCGGTGTTTTTGAGGATCCCGGGCTGGTGTAAAGGTGCAAGTATCAAAATGGCCGATCAGCCGGTGCCACAGTTAGGTGCCACTCCGGGAGCTTATACCCAGTTGAACGCCGTTTGGCGAAAAGGAATGACAATTGATCTTGACCTGCCTATGCCGGTAACGCTGATGGAAGCTAATCCGCTGGTTGAAGAAACCCGCAACCAGGTAGCGGTTAAACGTGGCCCGGTGGTGTATTGCCTTGAATCGGCCGATCTGGCGGAGGGACAAAAGATCTTCAATATAGCGCTGTCAATTGGCAATGTACTCAAACCGGAAATGATCAGGATAGATAACAGCGAGATTATGAGCCTTGTTGGAAAAGCCGACGTTCGGGATGAAAACAATTGGAGTAACAGGCTTTATAAAGAAGTATCCGCACCAAAACAAAACGCTACTGATATCAGGCTGATACCATATTATGCATGGGGAAACCGTGGGCATGTGGATATGGAAACCTGGTTGCCGCTGGATTTTTAAGAGGGAAGGTTAAAGGCGAAAGGTTTTTAAGGTGTTCCGCGTTTTCACGCTCAAAAAATGGAATGGCCCTCTTTTTACAAAAAAGAATACCGGGACTTTTTCGATTGTTTTTTTCCGGAATCAAAAAATTGGGACACCCGATTTGTTACAATTGAGAAGAGGGTTTTATCGGCTTAGCATCACTGTAATATCTTTCCTTCTCTCTTCCGGAAAAACTTTCATATCAACTATTTTTCCATCCTTTAGCTTCGCTTCAACAGTGGTGTTGTAAGGCGCGTGAAGTAAAAAATGCACATCCCAATCCTTTGGCCAGGCAGGAAAAAGCAGGATCTTTTTATCATCCACCTGCATCAGCATTTCCTGCAGACCGATCATGCCCGAGCCACCCCAATTATGGTCGGGTGCCCAGTCGAAACCCGGTCCCCAGAATGCGGGGAAACGCCTGCCTGAATTTTTGAGTTTAAAGGTGGTCAGTTTGGCAGCTTCACTGGTAAGTCCTAAGCGGGCAGCAAAAATGTTATCTTGTTTCCAGCCTATGCCGCTCCTGAATTTGGCTACGAGGGTATCCAGTTTCCATGTGTTCAAAGCGGTATCTAAGCCCGGTTTGCCTAAGCCGAAGATTCCCCATGGAAATACCGGGTAAAACTGGGTGTTCTCTTCGTTACTAACCCGTTCCCATGATTTGGCAGGAGTGAGGGTTTTGCGACCATCAATTTCTGCAAATGTTAATGGGGGGATGCGTTTCAGTAAGCTGGTCAATTTCAAGCGCTCGTCGCCCGTTAAATAGGTATCTGGCAGGGCCAGCATTCGTTTGGTGATGGTTTGCAGGGCTGCTATGGTAGAGTTGGAATTATAAGCCATCTTAAAAGTTTCGGCGGATGAACCGGGGTATAAAACCAAATGGCCATTCCCATTAAGTGCTTTAGCGCTTCGTTTGTGGGAAAGGTATTGGTAATGCTCGTCAAAGAAAGTAAGGCAACTTTCAATGAAAGGAATGTATTGGTGGATATCATCGCCTTTGTACCGCTCAGTTTCCAACATCATGAGGCAAAACTCAAAAACGGTATCCCAGGTATATTCAAGCCAGGCGTTGTATTCTATGCCCTTATCAAAATCGGCGGGGCGTTTCCAGGTATATTCGGCACTATTCGGCAAACCGAAATTCTCTACTTGTTCGGTAAAGCAGGCCCCGTTATGCCCCCAATAAACCTGACTGCGCAACTCGGCGTTTTTTAGGGAATGGAGATAGAAATCAAATTCCGGTTTCATCATGTCAATATCGCCGCTTTTCAACATCGGAAAATATACCAGCCGTTGGTTTTGAGCCGTCATCAAACCGCCGCCCCAGTTACGGAAATCGGGTGTAAAGGCATATTGCGGATTTACAAAAACGGGATCGTAAGTAAAAAGGCCACCGTTAAATTTAGTGGGTGCTTGTCCATAAGCATTACAGCCCAGCATGTACCTGAATAACTGGTAATTTTTACCGTTTTGCCATGCTGAAGTATCATTGGCAGGCTTATCGTTATTGATATAGATAAAGCTCCGGCCCCAGTACTGCTTCCACCAGTCGGCTGTTTTTTGCCATGCTGTTTTGTGGTTGGATTCTGCTTCGTTAACTACTTTTTGTAATCCCTGTTGCCATTCATTTATGGATGTGGTTTGTTGAGTGCTTAGGGAGATCTCAAGATCCTGTTTGGCAGTGGGTTTGATACTCTTCAGCCTCCAGCCTTCAAAGTCAGTATTAAGATTTTGCCCTTTTGTAGTACCAGCAGGTTTCAGATTTTTGCCTTGCATCAGCCCTCCGAAGATGAGGTTCTTAAGCGGATTGTACATCTGATCTTTAACCGCATCCATACCCTGCTGTTTTACAGTAACGTCAAATATGGTAGAATCGAGGTTGTGATGGTAGAACTGGATGGCATCACCCTTAAATGCGATATTATCCTTCAGTGTTTTTACATCGTTGCGCGGGGCAAATTTCCAGGAGCCCTCATTTTTTTCGAGACCTTTAACAGCCCTGTCGCGGTAGCGCCAGCTTTCAAAAATGGCTTCGGTTTTAACGGCTTTATTGCTGCTGATGTTAACATGGATCACCGGGCGGTAAACATCAACCCAAAGTTTTATTTCGGCTTTTAAATCGCCGTTTTTTCCGTGGATGAGTATAGAGCCATTTTGAAGTTTTAGCTCCTGTTTAAAATCACTTCCACCGAAAGGATTTGGCGATAGTTTGATCCTTATGCGGCCGGGTTTGAGCATGGCGTTGTTTTCATCAAAGGTGCCGCTGCGGGCTATATAAAAGAGCAGTTCGCCTTTTTCAACCCATACATTCAACCCGATATCGCCGCCGCCGCAGGGCATGGACTGGCCCGAGTTTTGGCTCTGGCTTGTCCAAACTTCGTTGTATTGTTCAATGCCTTTATTTTGAGCTAACGCGATATTGCAGTACAGAAAGCAAAGTAGCAACAAGAGTTTTTTCATATTACCAATCGTCGGTTCTGAATGAGGAAACGGGGAGCCCGTTAGTGCCGAACAGATCGCCCACCACAAAATCCCTGAAGGCGTAACGCACAGCCACAGGCTCTTTTACCAAAGCTGAAGATACAATAATTACACTGCCCGAAATCATGGCTTGCGCCGGGCAAAATATTTTGTCCTTACCCGCTATTTCAAAGTTTTGGATTGGTTTATTGAAGGAGGTCAATCCGTTCTCAGCATGTTCAAACCTGATGGTAGCCCGGTTGCCATCCACCGTCATTTCTTTATACAGCGGGCTCGCATAATCGAACCCTTTAATACCATAAGTTTGCGCTAAGGCGAGATCGGCCAACCGTGTACCTACGGGTTCTTTCCTTGGCGGGTGAATAGTCACCTGCTCACCAATATCAAGCAATACGGCCATACCACTGTTAGGTATAACTTTTAACGATTTACGCTGAGCGTCGCGCAGGTAAGCTGAATTGTATTTGCCGCCAGCATTGTATGGTGGTAGCTGGGTATAATCATAAGGTGCTATCTGCGTATAATAAAACGGAAAATCGCCTTGTTGCCATAACTCGCGCCAGCGTTTCACCATTACCGGGAAAAGCTTTTCATATTGGCCGGGCCGGTCATAATTTGATTCGCCCTGGTACCAGATACAGCCTTTGATACCGTAGCCAATCACCGGGTTCAGCATGCCATTGAACAGAGTAGTAGGTGTGCGTGATACGGCTTTAATAGAATCTGTTTTAGCCGGGACTTTGATCTCCGGGAAATCTTTCAGTCCATCAGGATCCATCCATGCTTCTGCACTCGAACCACCGTAACAATCGCTAATGAGGCCGATAGGCACATGCAGCATTTCGTTCAGCAACCTGCCAAAATAATAACCGGTTGCACTAAAGTTGGCAACAAATTCGGGTGAAGCAACATGCCATTCGGAAGGTTTGCTATTTTCCTGTGCTTCAGTTACTGATGAACGGGGAACAGTATAAATATGGATGTTGTTATTAGCAGATTTTAGTATCGCATCAAGAGACCCGTTTATCGGCTGGCTTTTATAACCCTTCATAGGGATCTCCATGTTTGATTGCCCGGTGCAAAGCCAAACTTCGCCAATCATTACGTTGTTTAGTTTGATGGTATTACCATCGCTGATGGTTACGGTATAAGGACCGCTGTAAACCGGGGTGCTCACTTTGGCTAGCCATTTGCCGTTTGCATTGACTTTGACTTTATAGCTTTTCTTATTCCATGAGGTGTTGATGGTAACGGTTGAGGCGGCTTTGTCCCAACCCCAGATCGGGGCTTGGCTTTGCTGTTGCAGCACCATGTTATCGGTAAAAATGGATGCCAGTTTTACCTGTGCCTGCGAGGATATAAACAGGAATAAACCCAGGCTTGATGCCAGTAATTTTTTCATTGCAGTAAATTATTTTGTAAGCTTTCCGGCGCGCTTAGTCTCAAGCCATCCGCTGAAAAGCAGGTTTTTATTCAAGTCGGGTTTAGGGAAAAACAGGCTGGCCAGGGATCCGATTATAATCACCACCAAATGGCTGTACACGCCCAACATGTACTTATGCTGATTAAAATTGTATTTACCCAGATCAAGCAGGATATGTTTATCGGCATCCAAGCCTATTTTGGTAGAGGTTAAAAAGGCATAAGCCGTAAACAGGATACAGGCTATGATCCCGATATTTAATCCCTGCCGGTTAGCCCGGTTGTTGAATAAGCCCAGTAAAAAAATGCCCGCTATGCCGCCCGAAAATATAGCGTACAGGGTAAACACAATACCTAAAGCGCCCTCATCACCGGCAAGCAGGTATAGGGTAGCTATGCCCATTGCCCCTAAACCTGCCAGTATTACTATCCATCTTCCGGTTTTCAAATATTCTTTATCTGATTTATTGGGTTTGAATTTTTTATAATAATCCTCCACACCGATAGCCGACAGGCAATTAAGATCGGCTCCCAGGCTGGAGATAGCCGCTGAGATCAATGCGGCCAATATTAATCCCACAACACCTGTAGGTAGTTTGCTCATGATAAAATAAGGGAAAACAGCATCAGCCTTAATACCTGCAGGTAAAGGGTTTTGCTGGTAGAAGGCAAACAAAGCCGTACCGATAAACATAAATAGTGCCCAAAGCGGTACGGTAAGCGCTATACCTAATATGGATGCCCTGATGGCCGCTTTATCTGTTTTGGCAGTAAGATAACGCTGAACCATGGTTTGATCGGTGCCGTATTTTTGAATGGCGTAAAATACACCGTTGATAGCCATTACGATGAAGGTGAGCTTTTTGAAATCCCAGGAATAAGGACCGAAGTTGTTTTTATGGTTCACGCTGGCAATGTGCCATAGTTCGGGGAAGCCACCTTTGATAGAGCAAATGAGGATAATGAATGATGCTATCCCGCCGGCTATCAGCAAAAAGCCCTGTACCACATCAGCCCAGATCACCGCCTCAATACCCCCTATGAGCGTAATTACAATGATCACAACACCAATTATCCAGATGATCACAAATGTATTGGTGTTGGTCATGTTAGCGAGCGCCAGCGCCAGCAGGAAAAATACCGTACCCATTTTTGAAAAATGGGTTAATACGAAACTTACAGAACTATAAAACCGGGCAAATAAGCCAAAGCGTTTTTCAAAGTATTCATAAGTACTTACGCCTATCACCTCGCGATAAAGGGGCACTATAAACCAAACCATCAGGAGCAAAACTATGGGTACCATTAAGCCCTGCACCAGCAAGATCCAGTTGGATGTAAAACCTTCGCCGGGATAGGCCAGAAAGGTTACACTGCTGATAAGCGTAGCCATTAATGACATACCTATTGCCCATGCAGGGATTGAACCGCGCGATACGAAATATTTTTTAGTGGAGTTTTGTCCTTTTGAAAATCTGAGACCGATGGTTAATGAAATGGCCAGTGCCAGGGCTATGATGATATAGTCTGCCAGGTGCAGGGTTTCATGTTTCATATGCAGGTATAGTTATTGGTTCCCCAAACGGGAGCCGGCCAGGGGTAGCTGCCTGGTTTTAAAGTTAAACATAATTGGTTATTGCCGGCTACGCGCATATGAATAACTCCGGGAGCTATTAGTTTTGAGGGATATAATTTTTCGATGTCTAAACGTTCAAGTATAGCCCAGGCAGTTGCGCCACCCTCAATCAGTAATTCATGAAGCGAGGTGTGCTCGATAACCTGTCTTACAATAGCTGCCATTTTGTGGCTCAGCAATACCGGGTCGACTTTAATGTTCTTAATAAAATCGGGGTTTATAGCAATGATGGCATTATTACCAGCGATGATACTGGAAGCTACGTGGCTGGCAAAAAGGGCATGCACATTATCGCCGCTGGTTTCGGCACAGATGGTTGCCGCAGGTACGTAATGTACCGGGATATTATTATGCTTGCCATTGTTTAAGTTTAGCTTGCCCTGGTAAAAGGTACTGCCAAATACAAACAATCGCCTGCCGGTGGTTTCAGGATCAGGCGTTTCAATCTTTTGAGCTGAACGCAAGTGTTGAAGTAGGCAGGTAAACAAGTTTGCCGAACCTGCCAGCAGGGTGTCGCTATCTGTTTTATTTATCCAATATCCAAGGTCTTGCTCATCATTAGCTGCACCCATAAGGATTCCCATTGGGGGCAGTTTTTCTTCTTTTTTTACAAGGCGAATCTTTTCATCAGCCCTCAATAATTCAATGATATTTGAGCTTAAGGCAGGGAAAGTTGGATCGTTGGCAAAATCACTGAGATGGATAGGCACACCGTTGTAATAAAATGTATCGCCAATGAGTTTTTTTGAGTGATAAGGATTGCCAGGCACAATGAGTGCCCTTTTTAATCCTGATGCTATCAGCTGGCTTTGTAGTTCCTCAACAATGTGCCCCCGTAAAACTGAGTCTATTTTTTTGAAAATAAACCGGGGCTTTAGTTGTAGCAGTTGAACCGTAAGGTCATGCATGATCGCCTTAGCCTTATCTAAAGGAAGTGATCGGGTGTCAGTAGCTATAATCAACAGATCGGCATCGCAGCGTTCATCAACAATGGTACTAACCTCAGTTCTTAACCCGTGGTTGAGGCCAATTCCGGCAAGCTCTGCCGCACCTGTTAAATCATCTGCAATTACAGCGATCATATCCTTATACTTTTATCCTGTTTTTGCTCAACTGTACGGCAGACTCAATAGCCAGGATCATAGCATCACTGCTGGCAACGCCTTTACCTGCAATTTCAAAAGCCGTACCGTGATCAACCGAAGTACGGATGATAGGCAAGCCCATAGTAATGTTAACGCCTTTTACACTATCCATCTGCTGTTTTTCGGCGTTCCATTTAAAGCCGGTGAGTTTAAAGGGGATATGTCCCTGGTCGTGGTACATGGCCACTACGCCACCATAATACCCGGTTGATGCTTTGGAAAACAAGGTATCGGCAGGCACCGGGCCTTCTACATCATAACCTAATTTTAGCGCCTCTTGTACAGCTGGCAGAATCTCCAAATCATCTTCGGTACCAAACAAGCCCGAATCGCCGGCATGCGGGTTAAGCCCGGCTATGCCGATCTTTAGGTTTTTTTCTCCAAGAGAGATGAGGCCATCCTGTAAAAGTTCAACAACTTCAACAATCCGGTTTTTTTTTACCAAATCGCAAGCCTGCCTTAACGACACGTGGGTTGATACATGGATCACCTTCATATTATGTTCTACCAGAAGCATCGCATATTTTTTTGTGCCGGTGTAATGGGCATATATCTCAGTGTGCCCTGCGAAATGGTGCCCGGCCTCATTAATCGATTTTTTGTTGATAGGCCCGGTTACAGTAGCGTCAACTTCGCCGTCAAGCGCCAGTTCAATTGCTTTTTTTACTGCTTCAAATGAGGCGTTGCCAGCCATCGCCGAGATTTCCCCAAACTTGAGTTGTTCCAGATCTACATTATGGAGATCGAATACATCAGGCTTTCCAAATTCAAAGTTTGCTTTGCGGATATCTTTTATGGAGTTGATATGTGCATCTAAGTTCAATCTTTTTACGATGTCAAAAAATACGCCAGTGTCGCCAATAATTACCGGGCGGCAAATCTCAAACAGCCTTTCGGTAAGTAAGGCCTTAATCGCTATCTCGGGACCAATACTGGCCGGATCGCCCATGGTTATCGCTATGATTGGTTTCTCGGCTGTCATTGGTATATTGGTAAGCTAAGATTTTCAATATTAAGCATGCTCTGTAGTTTCTTTTGCAGGTCGGCAGCTTCGGCATCACTAACTTTCAATAGCGGTGGCATCATGTACGGACGACACAATCCGGCGCTTTGCATTAAGGACTTCAGTGCTGCCAGCGATTCGCCCAGCAGGCGTTTGCCCTGGTAGATATCACCCACTAAGTTAGAATGCCTTTGTAATTGCAGGGCAGCAGGCTCATCATCATTATCGGCCGCGACAATCATTTTATAATAGATATCGGGGAACAGGTTTCCGGTACTTGGCACCAGGCCATCGCTGCCGGTAAATAATGCATGGGCAGATTGTGCGCCCCAGCCCAAAAAATGACTGAAATCGGCGCGGCCGATCCATAGTTTGAGCGAATCTCTTAAGCGGTCATAGTTCCGTTCCGAATCCTTGGTGCCTACGATATTATCATGATAGCTTAATTCATCGAGCAGGTTTAAGTTGATAGATACATTGGTGGTGGCGGGGATGTTGTAAACTATCAAGGGGATAGGTACTTCATTGGCCAGGGTTTCAAAGTATGTTTTAATTTCATATTCAGTTAGTGTGAAATAGGCAGGCAGGTGCGCTACCGCAACATCAATCCCTTCACCAGCACAACGCTTGGCCAGTTCAATGGAATCGGCCAGGCAATTTGATGAAATACCTGCATAAATCAACCGCCCCGGCTGCCTTACTGATGTTGCCAGTTTAATAAAATCGAGCTTAACATCGTTTGGCAATGAGGCAGATTCACCGGTGGTACCCAGTATGAAAGGTACACCGCCGTAATTGAAAATATTATCGAATATCTTTTCAACCGCTTCATGGTCAAGTTTATAATTGTCAGTAAGTGGTGTAATTGATGGCACTACCAAGCCATTATATTTCTTTTTTAGTTTCATTAGTATGTTTTAATAAGCAGCCTCGTAAATGTTAACAGCGTCATCTATGTTTATCGGTCGCGGGTTGTTTTTAAGCAAGCGCGTAATTTTCATGGCGTCGGCCGCCATTTGCGGTATGGTGTTTTTATCTATGTCTATTTCTTTTAAGCTTGCAGGGATGCCGCAGTCTTTAATCAACTGACGGATCTTTTCTACTCCGGCCTTAGCTGTTTCAAAATCATTGACACCGCTATTGCAACCCAATGCACGGGCAACAGCGGCATATCGTTCCGTGGTTGCCGGAATGTTATACTCCATTACAAAAGGAAGCAATAAAGCATTTGATAAGCCATGGGCAATATGGTACATACTGCCCAGCGGATAAGAGAGGGCATGGACACCGGCCGTATTAACAGGACCTAAACAAAAGCCGCCCATCAAGCTGCCGATAGCCAATTGTGTGCGGGCATCTTCATCGGTACCATCATTTACTGCTTTAACCAAATTGCCGGCTATAAGCCGGATCCCTTCAATCGCATACATGTCAATAAAAGGATGTGCATACAAATTTGTATAAGCCTCAAGGCAATGCGTTAGCGCATCAAGACCTGTCGCGGCGGTAACCTCTGCCGGGAGACTGACCATCAAATCCGGATCAATGATCACAACATCCGGAACCAGGTAAGGGCTGATAATGCCTTTTTTCTGATCATCTACATTATCTATCAATATCGCATTTGGCGATGCTTCGCTGCCGGTACCTGCTGTCGTAGGTACGCAGATCAGTTTTTTAGTACGGGTTTTAAGCAGACCATTGCCTGTTATCCCTGCCAGCGTTTGGTCGTTGTTAATTTGCGCTGCTATGAGCTTGGCTATGTCAAGGACGCTGCCGCCGCCAATACCTATGATTACATCAGCCGCGGTGTGCTTTACTGATGCAAGCAGATCTTCAAAGTCTTTAAATGAAGGCTCTTTCACTATTGAGGTATCAACGTGAACAGCAATCCTGGCTTCTTTAAGCTGAACTAAAACAGGTTCAAGTTTTCCTGACAACGGGCTGATGGTAATGATCAAAGCCGATTTATACCCGCTGTTAATAATCTCATCAGTTAATTTTAAAAGCGATTTTTTGCCAACAATTATCTGGCCCGGAAACCGGATAGTGATGTCGCGATAAGGATGTTCAGTTTGCGGCATATACTTATTATATTATAATGGCGGGCCTTTTTAATTGGTTTTGATATAAAACAAAGATGGATAATGCCACCCCCCATTTTTATCCAACCGTTATCCAATTATTGTACGATATTATCAAAAGGTATATCTGCCCGTAAGTCATTATGATATGATATGCCTGTAATTGGCTTTTATGGATAGCAATGGTGATAAATGATCTCTGAAATGCAGGGAGACGGCTCATGACAGTTCGATAACAAAGGCCCGGTAACTTAGCAAAAAGGTGATTTTGAGATAATAGGGTAAATTTTTAGCTGTCTGAATAGCTACTGTCGCTCTTATTCGAAATCAATCAAATCACCATAGCATAATTATAACTCACCCGGTCAGATACGGTACTTTTAATATTTTCTGTTAACTCAATAAATACACACGCCCATGAAAGTAGTAAAAACAGTAGGACAATTTATTATAGAGAAACCGGCAGGTTTTCCTTTTGTCAAAGGCGAGCTGTCACGGTTTTTACGTGAAATAGGCATTGCCGCTAAAATTGTAAATCGCGAAATCAGCAAGGCTTGACTTATTTGATATCATCGGCGAAACCGACTCGGGAACTCCCATGGTGAACGGCATATACTAATGAGCAATTCATTTCGGCCTTGCGCATCGGCAGCGAGTGCTGTGTTGTAGCATCTGAAGAAAATGATGAACCTATCCAACTACCCCAACAGTATCCAAACGGAAAACTAAGATTGGTATACGAATGTAACCCGATGGCCTTTATTGTTGAACAGGCAGGCGTCGCTGAATCTACCAGGTTAAATAATAAATGCGCTAAAAGACACTGTTTTTAATATCGGCTCCAAGCAACTCATCCAGCTTTAGAAAAGCCGATTGTGCTGGCCATTTAGTGTGAACCATCCAGGATAGATCAAACAAATACAAAATAAACTGGATTTGCTGCAAAGAGGGTTCAATTATTGAACATTTTAGACCAATTTTTAAACCTCTGTATAGAGTTCTGTTAATATGTTTGTTTCAACCAACTATAGACCTGTTTCTCTGAAAAGGATTTTTTCTATCCGATATTTTATGGACCGGCTATTTGCGGATGAACTTATACCTAATATAACATGCATCTTAAAAAACTGAACTTATTAGCAATTTTGCTATTTTGCTTATGCGTAGAAGCAAACGGGCAAAA
Organism: Mucilaginibacter sp. NFX135; assembly: GCF_048565145.1. Taxonomy (NCBI): domain Bacteria; kingdom Pseudomonadati; phylum Bacteroidota; class Sphingobacteriia; order Sphingobacteriales; family Sphingobacteriaceae; genus Mucilaginibacter; species Mucilaginibacter sp. NFX135. The sequence continues at coordinate 5,176,297 of NZ_CP183412.1, read as the reverse complement.
AAAAACATCCGTTTATTCCTGGCAACATCTGCCCACCGCCGAATTGCCATCCTTTAAAACCGACACCTTCAACATTGAAAAATTTGGTGCCAAAGCGGGCGGGTTCACACTAAATACGCAACGCATCAACGCTGCTATCAACGCGTGCAGCGAGCATGGTGGCGGCGTTGTACTCATCCCTTCCGGATTTTGGTTAACCGGCCCTGTTGTAATGAAAAATAATGTTAATCTTCATATCAGCCGGGCGGCAGTACTACAGTTTACATCTGATAAAAGCAGTTTCGCGCTCATTGAAGGAAACTTTGAAGGGCACAAGTCCATCCGCAATCAGTCTCCGATCTCAGGTAAGGACCTGCAAAACATCGCCATTACTGGCGAGGGTATTATTGACGGGCACGGCGAGGTTTGGCGCGCGATGGGTAAAGACAATATTATCGACCGCGATTGGAAAATACTCATTGCTTCGGGCGGTGAGCTTAGCGATGACGGCCGTACCTGGTACCCATCGGCCAGCTATGCTAAAGGTGCCCGCACCCGTAATGCAGGCTATATACAAACCGGTAAAAAACTGGACGATTACCAGGAGATAAAAGACTTTTTCCGCCCTAACCTCATCGTATTCAGTAATTGTAAAAAGGTGCTGCTGCAGGGTACAACCTTTCAAAACTCCGCAGCATGGTGCCTTCATACGCTGCAATGTGAAGACCTGACATTTGATGGCGTGCATGTCCGCAATGCGTCAAATGCGCAGAACGGGGACGGTATGGATATTGAATCCTGTTCAAATGTGCGGGTGGTTAATTGCACTATTGACGCCGGAGATGACGGGATCTGTATTAAATCGGGAAAAGATGAAGAAGGCCGAAAAGTTGGCAAACCCTGTCAAAACATTTTGATCCAAAACAATGTGGTATACAGCGCGCACGGTGGTTTCGTGATCGGCAGTGAAATGTCTGGGGGCGCACATGATATTTTTGTTTCAGACTGCAGTTTTTTTGGCACCGACAACGGCTTGCGTTTTAAAACTGTAAGAGGACGTGGCGGCGTGGTTGAAAATATTTATATCCGTAATATTTCCATGCGCGATATTGTGCACGATGCGATCCTGTTTGATATGTATTATTTTACTAAGGCGCCTTCATTGGCCCAAACCGGCGGTGACGAAGAAAAGCCGCCTGTTGACGCCGGAACTCCTCAATTCCGTAATTTTTATATTAATAATGTAGTTTGCGATGGTGCCAACCGGGCCATGCTCATTCGTGGCCTGCCTGAAATGAGCATCAGGGGCATCCACCTGGAAAATATTTCGATCAAGGCCGATCAGGGGGCCGAAATTATTGATGCCAGCGACGTTAGCCTGACCAAAGTAACGCTGCAGTGCAAAACCACCCGACCGTTGGTTCATATAGAAAACAGTAACAAAGTCAAGATCGATAACCTGGGATCGGTGGCAAAGCCCGATCTGTTGTTGAGCATTAATGGCAAGCATATGGGGCAGGTTGATTTATTGCATACAGACACCAGTTCGGCCAGCCAGGTGGCAGAATTTAAATATGGTGCAGATAAATCTGCATTAACAACAACAAAATAGACCAACAGGATAAATGATGAACCATTTGTTTTTCAAATTGACGGTACTGGCATTAGTGATCTTTTCAACCCATACACAGGCACAAAACTTTATGGAGATATGGCCGCATGGTCATATCCCAAACTCTAAAAACCTGCGGCTTACTGACAGCGTAGCAAATGAACGCATCTATAGGGTAATGCTGCCGGGAATGTACGCGTTCTTTCCCGGGAAACAGGAAAACAAGGGCGCCGCAGTGGTTATTTGTCCGGGCGGCGGCTATGAGCGGCTTGCCTACGTGATCAGTGGGTTGCAACTGGCTAAATGGTTCAACACCATGGGGGTTTCGGCATTTGTGCTTAATTACCGCCTCCCTAACTCTCCTGACTTGAAGCAACGTGAAATCGGCCCATTGATGGATGCACAGCGAGCCATTCGCCACATCAGAGCCAATGCAGCAAAATGGGGCATCGACCCAGATAAGATAGGCATCATGGGGACATCGTCAGGTGGGCATCTTGCTGCTACCACAGCTACCCAAACCACCGACGTTAGTGCAATTAAGGATAGCCTCGACCATGTTTCATTCAGTCCGAATTTTGCTATTCTGGTTTCGCCGGTGATCGACCTCAGTACGTCTTATGCACATGCGGGTAGTGTTAAAAATTTATTGGGGCCTAAACCTACTGAAGAGCTGAAGAAGCATTTTTCGGCCCAGCTTAACGTAAGCAGCACCACGCCCCCCTGCTTTATTGCCGATGCCGTTAATGATAAAGCAGTAAACCCAATGAACAGCCTGATGTTTTACCAGGCGCTATTACAAAACAACGTACCGGTAAGTTTTCACGCATTTCCGCAGGGCGCACATGCCATAGCGCTGCGCAATAATCCCGGGTCCACCGAGTTGTGGACCAAATTATGCGAAATGTGGCTGATTGAAATGAACATTATCCCCGAAAAACTGCCAACCAAATAACTATAACATCATCATGAAAAAAACTCGTCTAAGTAAAATCTATCGGTTTAGCCTGGCAATTATGATGTTGGGCGGCATAGCATTAAGCTTTATACCGCCTAAAAAAAAGTTAACCATTTTTTTAGCAGGTGATTCAACAATGGCTGATAAAAAGGTAAGTGCATATCCCGAAACCGGATGGGGCATGAGTTTCAAATTTTTTTTCGACTCAACCGTAGTCGTGGTTAATAAAGCCCAAAATGGCCGCAGCACCCGTACTTTCATCACTGACGGCCTTTGGAAACAGATCACCGATAATTTGAATGCGGAAGATTATGTGCTGATACAATTTGGTCATAATGATGAGGTGCCTACCAAAAAATCGGCCACTACCGAAACAGAGTTTAAAAATAACTTGATCCTCTATATTGATCAAAGCCGGAGTAAAAAAGCAATACCAATACTGATCACCCCGGTAACACGCCGCAGTTTTGACAGCACAGGCACAATAACGGATACCCATGCCCGTTACGCCCGGATCGTGCGTGACGTAGCTATAGAAAAGCGTGTACAATTGATAGATCTTGATCAGGAAAGTATGGCGCTGGTACAAGGCTTTGGCCCTGAAGGGTCTAAATGGCTGTACAATCACCTGCAGCCCGGCGAAAACCCCAATTACCCCGACGGGAAAAAAGACGACACGCATTTCAATGAGCTGGGTGCCCGCAAAATGGCCCAAATTGTACTGGCAGACCTGCGCAGGCTGTCGCCCGAAATTAACAGCCGTGTAGTAGGATCTGATCGGGGACTAACCAGGTAGCATCATGAAAAACAAAACCCTCGTATTGGGCTTAGCTTTAGGTCTGCTTGCATTTACAAAAGTTTCGGCGCAATCTCAACAATGGCTAACCGCTACCCCGGATACCTCCTTTAACATCACCCGCGACTTTAAAAACAATTTAAAGAAATATCCCTTTATTAAGATCGTCCCAAATAACCCTTCAGTGGCAGTAACTGAAGCCCGAAACCTGGTTTATGGCAAAGTAGGCAGCCGCGAGCTGCATATTGATGCCTTTACGCCATCAGCAGCTAAGAAAAAGCCTACGCCAGCGGTAATTATCGTACACGGCGGTGGCTGGCGTTCGGGTAACCGTGCGCAGCATGTTCCGCTGGCACAGCATTTGGCAGCCCTGGGTTATGCCAGCTTTACGGTAGAATATCGCCTGTCTACCGAAGCGCTTTATCCGGCAGCGGTGAATGATATCAAATCGGCAATCCAATGGCTGCATGCTAATGCTAAAAGATTTAATATCAATACAAATAAGATCGCCGTTTTGGGCTTTTCGGCTGGCGGGCAATTGGCCGCATTGGTAGGAATGACTTCAGGTTTAGATAAATTCGATGTGCTGGACTCAAATAAAGGTTATTCAAGTTCTGTACAGGCTGTGATAGATATTGATGGTACGCTCACATTTGTGGCGCCTGATGCATGGGAAACTCAAAATCAACAAACGGTTGCAGCCTCAACCATGTGGATAGGCTACAAACGGACCGAAAACATTGAGATCTGGACAGCGGCCAGTCCGCTTACTTATGCCGAACGTAATAAGCTGCCTTTTTTGTTCCTGAATAGCGCGGTTGACAGAATGCATGCCGGTCGTGATGTATTTAAAGAGATGATGGATAAAAAAGGCGTATATGTGCGGATTGATAATTTTAAAGATACGCCGCATACTTTCTGTTTATATCAGCCCTGGTTTAACCCTATGGTAAACGACATTGATCAGTTTCTAACTAAAATATTTAAATAAACACCATGATGAAAAGCTTTTTACGCCTGCAAATACTTGGTTTTATATTGTTAACAGCTCAAGCGGTCAGCGCACAATCCGCCAGGCCCTATTCTCAGCAAATGGCCCACACGGTGATGACTATCTGGAAAGACAGCCTGCCCACAGGCAATAGGTGGACTTATGACCAGGGTGTTATATTGAAGGGATTTGAAAATATCTGGCATCAAACCGGCGACAAGCAATATTTCGATTTTATAAAGCACTGTATGGATAAATTCGTACAGCCCGATGGCAGTATCCGTACCTATAACCTGGCCGATCATAACCTCGATTTTATCCTTTGCGGCCGCAATGTGCTGATGCTTTACCGGCAAACACATGAGGATAAATACCTGAAAGCGGTACAAATATTGCGCGAACAATTGCGTACACAGCCCCGTACATTTGATGGTGGTTTCTGGCATAAAAAACGTTACCCGAACCAAATGTGGCTGGATGGGCTGTATATGGCCGAGCCGTTTTACGCCGAATATGCGGCCACTTTTCATGAGGATACTGCTTTCAATGATATTGCCCGGCAGTTTATATTAATGGAAAAACATTCGCGGGACGAAAAAACAGGATTGCTGTACCACGCCTGGGACGCATCAAAGAAAGAGCGCTGGGCCGATCCGCAAACCGGCCGTTCGCCAAACTTTTGGGGGCGGGCCATGGGCTGGTACGGTATGGCGCTGGTTGATGCTTTGGATCAATTTCCGGCTGATCATCCAAGGCGTAAGGAACTGCTGGCCATCTTGCAGCGTTATGCCGCGGCAGTGCAGCGCTGGCAGGATCAGCCTACCGGGCTCTGGTACGAAGTACTGGACAAAGGCACTGAAAAAGGTAATTACCAGGAAGCGTCTGTATCATGTATGTTTGTGTATACGCTGGCTAAGGCTCTGCGTCAAAAATATCTGCCGGCAAACTATATACCTGTAGCACAAAAAGGGTATGCAGGTATTATTAAAAAATTTATCCGTACCGATGACAAGGGCCTTTTGGCGTTGGATGGCACGGTTCAGGTGGGTGGCCTGGGCGGAAAGCCTTACCGTGATGGCAGCTACGCTTATTACCTGAGTGAAAAGGTAATTACCAATGACGCCAAAGGTGTGGGCGCTTTTATACTCGCCGCTACAGAAATTGAATGGTTGAAAGGGACAAAATAACATCATATGAAAAAGGTCATACTTGGCTTGTTGTTGCTGGCAGCAGTTGCTGTTTGCCATGCTCAGCCTGTTACTAAGGTTTATAAAGAAATAACTGTGGCGCAGGATGGCAGCGGCGATTTTAAATCCATACAGGAAGCGGTAAACGCTGTTCGTGATCTGGGTGCTATACAGGTACCTATCCACATCAAAAAAGGTATCTATCACGAAAAGCTGGTAATACCATCGTGGAAAACACATATCTCACTTATTGGTGAGAATAAGGAAAATACCATTATCACCAATGATGACTATTCGGGCAAACCCGTACCTGGCGGTAAAGATGCCTTTGGCAGGGATAAATTTTCAACTTACACCTCCTACACAGTACTGGTTGCCGGCAATAATTTCATGGCAGAAAACCTGACCATCATCAATTCGGCCGGCCGGGTAGGACAAGCCGTGGCGCTGCATATTGAAGGCGACCGCTGCATTGTGCATAACTGTAAGCTGCTGGGCAACCAGGATACGCTGTATACCGCTACGGCTACATCGCGTGAGCTATTTCAGGATTGTTATATTGAAGGCACTACAGATTTTCTGTTTGGCGAAGCTACCGTTGTTTTCCAGCGCTGCATTATTAAAAGCCTGGTCAACTCCTATATTACGGCAGCGGCCACCACTTCTTTGCAAAAATATGGTTATGTGCTGATGAACTGTAAGCTGATCGCTGATGAATCGGTAAATAAGGCATACCTGGGCAGGCCCTGGAGATCATACGCTAAAACGGTATTTCTGAATACCGAAATGGGCGCACACATCGTTCCCCAGGGCTGGGACCCGTGGAAAGGCGACAGCATGTTCCCTGACAAGGAAAAGACTGCCTATTATGCCGAATATAAAAATGCCGGACCGGGTGCTAACCCTAAAGCCCGGGTGCAGTGGTCGCACCAGCTAACAGACCGGGAGGCAAAACAATATACCATTAAAAACATCCTTGGCGGCAGTGATAACTGGGACCCGCAAGCTAAATAATTATGAAAAACACCATCTGCATACTGGCTTTTGCCGCCGCTATACCTTTTGCAAACGCGCAGGTAAAACCTGTTGCAAAAAGTAACTATAGATCTAAAGTGTGGGTTGCCGACCAGGGCAATGGCACCTATAAAAACCCGGTGCTGAATGCCGATTATTCCGATCCGGACGCGATACGCGTAGGCGATGACTTTTATCTTGTTTCTTCCAGTTTTGAGGATATACCGGGGTTGCCCGTATTGTATTCAAAAGATCTGGTAAACTGGCGTATCATTGGCCACGCCCTGTTACGCCAGCCGCCGTTTGATCATTTCGATATTCCGCGTCACGGGGATGGCGTTTGGGCGCCCGCATTACGTTATTACAAAGGTGAGTTTTACCTGTATTATCCAGATCCAGATTATGGCATTTACCTTATAAAAGCCAAAAACGCGGCCGGGTCCTGGAGCAACCCCGTAATGGTTTACGCAGGCAAAGGTTTGATTGACCCCTGCCCGCTGATGGATGATGACGGCCAGATGTACCTGGTGCATGGCTTTGCCGGCAGCCGTGCAGGTATTAAGAGTGTTATCGCTGTAAATAAGCTGAATGCCGATGGCACCAAAGTAACCGATGCAGGCGTAATAGTTTATGATGGCCACGAAACCGACCCAACCATTGAGGGGCCTAAATTTTACAAGCGGAATGGGTATTACTACATTTTTGCACCGGCTGGCGGGGTGCCTACCGGGTGGCAGCTGGTATTAAGGTCAAAAAATATTTATGGCCCCTATGAGCGTAAAGTAGTGATGGATCAGGGTAAAACAACTGTTAATGGCCCGCATCAGGGTGCCTGGGTAACTACCCAAACCGGCGAAGACTGGTTCCTGCACTTTCAGGATAAAGAACAATACGGCCGCGTAGTACACCTGCAGCCTATGGTTTGGAAAAATAACTGGCCGGTAATAGGTACAGATAAAGACGGCGATGGTAAAGGCGAGCCCGTAATGGTTTACAAAAAGCCAAATGTTGGTAAAACCTACCCTATCGAAACACCGGTTGAAAGCGATGAGTTTAACGGAACCACCCTCGGCTTGCAATGGCAGTGGATGGCTAACGCGCAGGCCAGCTGGTATTATATGAACCCGGGCAAAGGCGCGCTAAGGCTTTATTCGGGTAAGATGCCAGAGGGCGCTAAAAACCTTTGGGGCGCCGGAAATGTGCTGCTACAGAAGTTTATGGCCGACGAATTTGCGGCTACAACCAAAATGACCTTTACTCCCAATGTTAAATTGGAAGAAAAAGCCGGCTTAGCCATCATGGGTTTCAGCTATGCCGGCATAGCGGTTAAAAATAAAAAAGATGGCGTATACCTGGTGTTTGATCATTGCAAAGATGCCGATAAAGGTAACGCCGAAGAAGAGAAAACTATTGCTAAACTGGATAAGCCCACGATATGGCTGCGCGTAAAAGTAAGCGTTGGGGCTAAGTGCGATTTTAGCTACAGTACAGATGGGCAAACGTTCATCAATGTTGGCGAAACATTCCAGGCTGAAGTTGGGCGATGGATAGGCGCTAAGGTTGGCATCTTTTGTACGCGCGATACACAGATCAATGATTCGGGGTATGCTGACTTTGACTGGTTTAGGGTTACACCTATTGACAGGTAATAATCTGGTAATAAATTATTTGATGTTTCAGTGAACAACCGGAAATATAATAAGCAAAATAAAATTTATAGATTTAACGGTATTGCGGCAATCCGCCGGTATAGCCTAATTGTAAGTGATTGTTTTTTTGAGGTAGAAATTATATGAAGCTCAGGTGTTTTTTATGCATGTTTTTGCTTTGGTTAATAACCGGAGCCGCGTTTTGCCAAATGCATTGCATAACAGAACATTACTCAACCGAAGACGGCTTATCGCATGATGTTATTACATCAATATTCAAAGACCGGCAGGGATATATGTGGTTTGGGACCTGGGATGGCCTTAACCGCTTTGATGGACATAAATTTACCGTCTTCAAATCATTAGCCGGCGATTCGTCGCAAATCAATAATAACCGCATCGATCAGATTACTGAAGACAATTACGATCATCTTTGGATCAAAGCTTATGATTCCCAGATCTATCGTTTCGATAAAAAAACCGGCCGTTTTCTTTCACTCGCTGTTATCCTCAACCTCAAAGAGAAGATCATTTTTGATAAGATCTTATCACTGGATCAGGACGCCCTGTGGGTTAGCACAATAAACAACGGAATTTTTTGCGTTAGCGGGATCAATACCGCGGGGATAAGCTACAGGAGTTATGGTCAAAGCGCCACAACAGCCCCGGAGCAGCCTTCAAAAAAATATAAATTTTTTTACGGGGATAGTGAAGGAAAGAAATGGATAGGCACAGAACACGGTCTTCTATGCCTTGAAAAGCGGCAAAAAAACGGTAGCTATGAAATAGCCGATTTAGATAAACATGCTGAAGAAGCATTTACCTGTGTGGCCGAAAGCAAATCGCAGTTATTTTTTGGCACAAAAAACGGCACCTTATACCTATATGATAAACAGGAAAAACAGTTCTCAAAACAGCGAATAAGTACTGCTGATATAAATGCGATATTGGTTAACCGCAGCCATAAAAAAGCTTATTTAACAACGGGGAACGGCGAACTGCTATCATTTACCATAGGGATTGGCCTGTTATCGCGAACGGTTTATCATGCGGGCGAATCATTACATGCGATTTTCGAAGACAATTCGGGCGCGCTTTGGATTGAACCGCGCACAAAAGGAGTTATTCGCTTTGATCTCCTGACTCAAAAATTCACAACATTTGTTCAAAAGAACGATGCCAAAAAAACCAATTTTGCGAATCATTTTAAGGTGATAGAAGATAAAAACGGGGTTGTTTGGTGTGTGCTCAGAGATGGTGGGTTTGGCTATTATGATAACGTTTCAAAACAGTTTAACTACTTTTATAATGAACCAGGTTCAAATAACCGTCGTTTTTCAAACCTTGTAACTACCGTATATTATGACCCTGCCGGTATCTTCTGGCTGCATACAGATGAACATGGCATTGAAAAAATAATTTTCCCGCCAAACGTTTTTCAAACCAGTTTACTAAATGAGCATGCCGATTTCCAATCGGATAATGAGGTGAGAGGAATTTGTGCCGACCGGCAAAACAGGCTATGGTTTGGATTAAAAAACGGGCAGGTTTTAGTTTACAAAAACGGGAAACAGCTACCGGTTACTTTCGCCAATTTTGTAGGGCAGAATATTGGCGGAGTGTATTGTATTACCCAGGATCATAACGGGGTTATTTGGATGGGTACTAAAACCAAAGGCTTATATCAGGCCATACCTACCGATCCTTCAGAGCTTCATTACCGGCTGATAAACTACCGCTATGATCCCTCCAACCCGGCATCCATTAACAGCGACGAAATTTATTCGATAAAAGAAGACAAGGAAGGCCACATCTGGATAGGTACGTTTGATAATGGGCTATGTTTGCTCAGCAGGAACAATGGGAATGTTTCATTTACCAGGCTTTCTGACAACGGAACCGGGTACCCGCAAACCTGTCTTAAAATAAGGCATTTGGCAATGGATGCAAACGGGCGCTTATGGATAGCAGCCACAGGCGGGCTGGTGATCCTGAATTATAAAAACGGTAAACTTTTATACGAAACTTACAAAAAAACACCCGGCAACCCTCAAAGCCTGGGTAACAACGATATTCAGCATATTTATCGCGATAGCAAAAACCAAATGTGGCTTGTAACGTCTGGCGGCGGGTTAAACCTGGCTGTTAGCGATCCGCAAACCGGTCTGCAAAAGTTTAAAGCATACACTTCAAAACAAGGTTTGGCCAATGACTATGTCATGAGCTGTATCGGCGATGGATATCATCATTTATGGCTGGCTACCAAGGCCGGTTTATCCATGTTTGATCTGAATACCCGTAAGTTTAAGAATTTCAATTCGTATGATGGCATTCCTAAAAAGGGGTTTTCTGAAAGTTCATGCCAGGCAACAAAAGATGGCAAACTGGTATTCGGCGCGGTAAGAGGCTATATGATTTTCGATCCGGGCCAGGTCAAGAACGATGCGATTAAAGTAAATTTAGTGCTAACCAACCTGCTGGTGAACAACCGGGATGTGGCCATCAAAGATAGCACCCGGATCCTTGATCGCGATATCAACTACGCTGATGGTGTCAGATTAAAGCATGATCAAAATATTTTCAGCCTGGACTATGCTGTTTTGGATTATCGCTCGGGTAACCACCTAACCATCGCTTATCGTTTAAAAGGGTTCGACAATGAATGGCATGAGGACAGCGACCAACAACGGGTTACTTATACCAACCTCCCCGCGGGTAATTATACTTTCGAGGTAAAATGCAATGATCCCGACAGGTTTATAAACGTTCCTTATAAAAGCCTGGCCATTACGGTGCTTGCCGCGCCCTGGGCAAGCTGGTGGGCATATATTATTTATGCCATCATCATTTGCGCAATCCTGGCTGCTATCAGACAAAACGCTTTAACTGTGCTGAAGTTAAAGCAAAAGGTGGCCGTTGAGCAGAAAATGACCGAGTTAAAGCTGAGTTTTTTTACCAATATTTCGCACGAGCTGCGTACTCCGCTTACGCTTATTATCAATCCCATCAATGAGCTTGTTCAACGATCTTACCTTAGCAGGGACGATCGTCAATACCTGACAATTATTCAGCGCAACGCAAACCGTATGGTCCGTTTTGTAAACCAGTTACTGGAGTTCAGGAAGGTGCAAAGCGGCAAGGCAAAATTAAATCTTTCGGCTATCAATATGGTAGAGCTTATTGCAGATGTAGCCGGTTATTTTGAAGAGATGCGGCAACTGAAAAATATTGAATTTGCCTTTAAAACAGATGTAGATACGGCCATGGTTTGGCTTGACCCCGAAAAAATAGAGACCGTATTATATAACCTGATCGCCAACGCCTATAAGTTTACCCCCGAAAGAAAAAAAATCACAGTGCACTTGCAGATGAAGGACACCGGCGATATGATAATTGATATTACCGATGAAGGGTGCGGAGTACTGCCATCTGAAATCGATAGCTTATTTGATCTTTATACCGAAGGCTCACACCCTAATACCGGCCATTTAAAGGGCACGGGCATTGGGCTGGCCTTATCGAAAGAATTGGTTGAACTTCACCAGGGAACCATCAGCGCGCAGAACGGTGAGCCGGGAGGCTGTTGGGTACGGGTAACCTTGCCGGTAAATGCGGTTAAAACCATAGCCCCGGTTGATGCTTCAGTGCCTGAAGGCAAACCAAGCTCCGCATTGTTACAGCCACCCCATGCAGACCTTAAAAATGAACAACCTGTTTATAACGAACCCTTACTGATTTTGGTAGAAGATAACCAGGATATGCGCGAATTGATCAGGATGCAGTTAAGCGGCAAATACCGCATAGAAACTGCTGTCGATGGCGTTGAAGGTTGGGAAAAAATATTAAAACTACAGCCCGATGTGATTTTAAGTGATGTAATGATGCCGCGGATGGATGGATTAGAGCTATTGAGTAAAATAAGGAATGACGCTGCTACCAGCCACATCCCGGTAGTATTACTTACCGCTAAAACAGCTGTTGAAAGCCAGATAGCGGGTTTAAGTTACGGTGCCGATTACTACATTACAAAGCCTTTTGATACCAGCTTTTTGTTAACTACCCTTAAAAATATTATAGAACGGCGGAGCAGGCTGGTTAATGAACTGATGACCGGTAAGGCAGTAGTGAGTTTAAATCCGGGGGATATTATAGTAACATCAAAAGATGAAATATTTTTAAAAAAGGTGTTAGAATTGATTGACGCAGGGATGGATAACCCTGATTTTAATATCGAGTCGGTTGCCGAAGTGATCAACATGTCAAGACAAACCTTTTATCGCAAACTGAAAAGTCTTACCCAGCTCAGCCCTGTTGAATTTGTTCGCGATCACAGGCTTTTGCGGGCGCAGCAATTACTGGATGCCGGTAGCGATAACATCTCCCAAATAGCGTATGCCGTAGGGTTTAACAGCCCTAAATACTTTGCTACCTGTTTTAAAGCAAAGTTCAATATCTCTCCCTCCGATTATCAAAAAATGCCAAAGCCATCTCAAGAGATCATTCGATAGCCCCACGGCATCCTGTCAGTTCCAGATATGCTGAAACCCACGCGAAAACCAAGGGCTAAAAACGCACCCAATTGCCCTTTAAGCACAAACACGCCCTTGTTGAACTAATTTTAAACCTTTTTGGCCAAATTTCAACCCTGTTGCGGGAGGTATTTATATAGGTTTGTTTTTAACACTACCGATCACCTGGTTTATCAGGGCATCGAAGCTGATCAATAATTATAACCAATTTTAAACTTCCCGGCAACAACCAATAGCCGGCGCCTTAACTTTTTTGCTATGAGAAAAATTTTACTTTTTTTTCCAACAATTATTGCGCGGTGTTTTATTCATGTGCAATCACAACACCCACCTAACCTCTGGTTCCGCTAAAAATGCAGACCGAGAAATACAGCCGTTGCAGCGTAAACATATTGCAAAGGTAACCGGCGCCTCTTTACTGATAAAAAACAGGCAGATTGTTGTTCGCTTTGCCTGCATTGTTTAATTCAGTCCTTCTAATTTATAAACCAAATTATCAAACCAATTAATAATGAATTTACCTGAACAATTACTATCCAATGCCGGGTACGGGCGGCAAAAGATCAGGCTTCTTAACCGAAGCTTAGTGCTCAGCATCTTTTTTTTGCTGGCGATGACTTGCCAGCTGTTTGGCCAGACAGACAAAACAGTGAGCGGTACCGTTAAAGATGAACATGACCGGACATTGCCCGGTGTAAACATAACCCTTAAAGGTACACCAACGGGCACAACTACCGATGCGAATGGCCATTACAACTTAAAAGTTAAAACCGGCCAGGGCATACTGATTTTTTCTTTTATCGGCTATGCCTCCATCGAAGAAAGCATCAACAACCGCACAACCATTAACATATCGCTGGCCGGAAGCCAAAAAGAGCTGAATGAAATTGTGGTTATCGGCTACGGTACGGTTAAAAGGCGCGATTTAACCGGTGCGGTGGCTTCGGTTAGCGGAAAAGACATCGCGGCCACACCGGTTCCTAACATAGCGCAGGCCATGCAGGGTAAGTTGCCGGGGGTAAACATTACCTCGCAGGATGGCCGCCCGGGTGCAGGTGTTAACATCCGTGTACGCGGCGGGACCTCCATATCGCAAAGTAACCAGGCACTGGTACTTATTGATGGTGTACCCGGCAATTTAAATGATATCCCCGGTGACCAGGTAGAAAGTATTGACGTGTTAAAAGACGCCTCATCCGCAGCCATCTATGGTTCACGCGGTGCTAACGGCGTAGTACTTGTTACAACCAAATCGGCAAAAGCGGGCAAAACCAACGTAAGCTATAATGGCTATGTTAAAATTAACAGGCCAAACAAATATTTACAGGCGTTAAACCCTTATGATTACCTGCAATATGTGTGGGCTAACGCGGCCGCAAACGGAAGCGCTTATCAAACACCTTTTGAACAATTATACGGCCTGGGCGCAAATGCCGGCAGCAATTCCGGTGGAATAGAGAGTTACCGGAACCTTGCAACAGATGATATCCAAAAACAAGCTTACAAACAATCGGTATCATGGAACCATGCCCTTACCATAACAGGCGGCACTGATAAAACAAAAGTACTGTTCTCCGCCACTTACAGTGATGATGAGGGTATGAAACTGCAATCATATCAGCGCCGGGCAACAGCAGCGTTTAAACTTACCCAAAAAATATTTGATAATGTTACGTTTGACATTAACACCCGCTATGCCAATACGCCAACACTTGGCGATGAAGGTGTTACCAGCGGCAGTGGGTCAATATTATCTTCTGCCTATCGCTTTCGCCCTATTGCCACCAACCATATTTTAGGCGGCTTGTCTGCATTAACAGCAAGCAACAATATATCGCAATACGGTAAAAATGCTTTATGGGATAGCTATAGTCCTGTAGCACGTATCAGTGACTACGACCCACTTAGTCTTTCCTCAAACTTTGTGGGGATAGCGTCATTGAACTGGGTGATCATTAAAGGCTTAACCTACCATACCGATTTTAGCGGAAACGGCACCTGGACACAGCGTAAATACTGGTCTGGCGCTACTTATAATGGCTATATCGATGATGCAACCGGTAATAAATTGTATGCCGGTAATGCCGACTATCGCAAAAACGACAGCTGGGGCCTGCGCTGGGCAAACACATTGGGCTATGAGTTTAATATTAATAAGGATAATAAAATCAGTTTATTGGCAGGTACGGAATTCTTCAATTCGGGAGGTACCGGTATTTCTATACAGGCAAATTACTTTCCGTCAAACTTTACCGAGCAAACAGCTTTTGCCCAGATCAACCAATACGACAGGACAAAAAACTCATTCGCATTTTCATCCAGCGTAAATACCCCCGACCGTCTTAATTCATACTTTGCCCGTGCCATGTATAACTTCATGGACAAGTATTTATTGACACTCACATTCCGTGCCGACGGTTCTTCCAGGTTTGCGGGAAATAACCGCTGGGGATATTTCCCGGGCGGCGCGTTTGCATGGAGGATATCGCAGGAACCCTTCATGAAAAATGTTAACTGGGTGGATAACTGGAAACTTCGCGCTTCTTTCGGTGCCGTTGGTAATAATAATATCCCTACGGGACTTAACACACAATCATGGGGTTCTGTGACTGATCCAAGAAACCAGTACGACATTAACCACACTACCCTTGCCGCGTATTCATTAAGCAACCCTAACGTTTTATCTAATCCAAATTTGAAATGGGAAA
The DNA here is from genome assembly GCF_048565145.1 of Mucilaginibacter sp. NFX135. Lineage (NCBI taxonomy): Bacteria > Pseudomonadati > Bacteroidota > Sphingobacteriia > Sphingobacteriales > Sphingobacteriaceae > Mucilaginibacter > Mucilaginibacter sp. NFX135. The sequence continues at coordinate 5,160,874 of NZ_CP183412.1, read as the reverse complement.
CTACCATTACCCGCGATATTGGAACGGATTTTAGTTTGTTTGGTGATAAGTTATCGGGTACCGTTGATGTATATTGGAATACCACTAAAGACGTACTTACCCAAACTACCATACCCGGTGTTACGGGCTTTACTTACACATATGCCAATATCGGGCAAATAAGTAACCGGGGCGTAGAACTGTCGCTTTTAGGTACCGTATTCAAAAACCAAAATTGGAGGGTTACTGCAGGCGGTAACATTACTTTCAATAAAAACAAGGTAGACAAGCTTGCCGATAACGTGACCGGGCTCTACGGTTCAAGTTGGGCAGGCAGCGCAACTTACCCGGCATCTGATTACCAGCTTGTAGTGGGCCGGCCTGTTGGTCTGGTACGCGGCTTAACTTATGATGGCTTTTACACCCCAAATGATTTCACCTACAACAATGGCTTGTATACGCTAAAAACCGGTGTGCCCGATCTTACAAGCGTTTCGGGCGGCGTAGTTCACGGACTTGCCACCGGAACAGATCGTCCGACCGGCCAAATCGCTTATCCAGGCCTGCCTAAGTATAAAGACTTGAATAACGACGGCAAAATAGACGATAAAGACCTTTCTGTTATTGGCAATACCACTCCGAAGTTTACAGGCGGCTTCAATATTAGTGTCGCGTATAAAAATATCGACCTGGGGCTAAACTTCAATTACAGCGTCGGTAACGATATTTATAATGCCAATAAACTGGCGTCGTTATATGGCCCTAAAGAAGGAGGCGTTTACGAAAACAAACTGGCTATCATGGCTAACGCTTACAAAATTTACAATGTTGTAAACGGACAGCTTGTTCGGTTACAAACGCCTGAGGAGTTTAATGCGGCAAACGCAAATGCCGATTTGCCTTTGGCTAACAGCGAAACGGGAGTTACCTCAACACTGGGCATTGAAAAAGGTTCCTTCCTTCGCCTTAACACGCTTACTTTAGGGTATACTGTCCCTAAATCAGCGCTGAAAAAAGTTGGCATTGGAAGCCTGCGTGTATACGGCAGCGTTTATAACCTGCTTACCATTACCGGGTACAGCGGGCTCGACCCGGAAGTAGGCGTTAATGACAATGCCAATAGTTCGCCTTATCCAACCACTGGCTACGATTTTGGGTCCTATCCCCGTGCACGGTCATTTGTTGTAGGAGTAAACCTTAATTTCTAACAACTTAAACGCAAAACATGAAAACATATATAAAATATATAGCCGCAGTTTCCTTGTGTCTATCTTTTACCCAGTGTAAAAAAAGTTATCTGGATGTAACATCGCCATCCACTGTGGATGATAATTTCGTTACCACAACAACTTCTGAAACATTCAAATCACTTTCCTGGTGCTATTCCAACTACCGTCAAAATTGTATTATGGGCGTTTACCGCTGGAATGATCCCGTTGGATCGGACGCGGAATATTACCCTGAAGACGGATCAACAAATAATCTGAATGCCATTGGCCGTTCCGATCAGTTAGGGGTTGACGCGGTTGCAACCGGGTTTAACTCACTTTATCAAACGCTTGCCCTGGCCAGCAGGTTAGCCAACGTTATAGCCGGCAAAGACGCTTACAAAGCTGATGTTGCCGCCGGTAAAACCACCGATTGGACACAACTATATGGTGAAACGATAACCATGAGAGCGTTCTGTTATTTTCAATTAACACTGCATTTTGGCGATGTGCCGTACGGTTATGAAAATACAAGTGTCAGTGATTATTCATTAACCTCACGCTTTGATATTTACGATAGCTTGATTGATGGCCTCAAAAAGGCAGAGCCGCTGATGTACAGCATAGGTCAGGGCAATATCAACCAGGAGCGTATGTCGCGCACATTTTGCGATGCTTTGATTGGTCAGATAGCGCTTTTTGCCGGTGGATATCAAACCATACGTACTGATGTAAGCGGACTGTACGGAAGCGTTACCTTTACCAAAAAAGGCACCGAGGCCAACAAATGCGTATACGCCCGCCGTACTGATTACCTCACCTATTATCAAACAGCAAAAACCTACCTGCAGAAAGCTATTGACAACAAAGGCACAGCTGGTTTGATCACTACCGACAGCAGGGGCGCTAACGTCAACAACCCGTTCCAGCGCCACTTCCAATATTTTAATGATTTAACGGTGAGCCCCGAATCAATATTTGAAATAGGCAACATACAAGGCGGTACGCTGACAACCACCAGCGAATACCCATATGCTTTTGGCCGTCCGTCTGATGGGGGATCATCTGTAGGTGCACCCACAAAAACTTTCGGTGCACTGCGTATTATTCCTACTGTTTATTATGGTGAGTATGAAAATGCAGATCACCGCAGGGATGCCAGCGCCACGGTTACTGCAAGCAATGGTGACGGAAATGAAAAGATGATAGCCTTCACGCCGGGCAGTAAAAGCCTGGGAGGTATAGCCACCAATAAATGGGACGATAACCGTATGGCTACTCCAAATGTAGCCTCTCAGCGGGCATCGGGTATAAACTGGCCTATTTTAAGAATGGCCGACGTTATATTAATGCTGGCCGAAGTTAAAGCTGAATTGGGGGAAAATGATGCTGTTACCTTGGTTAACCAGATAAGGCAGCGGGCTTTTGGCAATGCGCAGCACAACATTAATCTTGCTGGTCAGGCATTAAAAGATGCCATATTGGAGGAGCGTAAACTTGAGCTGCTTGGCGAAGGGACGCGCCGCTGGGACCTGATCCGTTCGGGTACTTATGCCGAAAGGGCCATTGCAGTTCAACAGGAAATGGCAGCTACCATTAACGATATAAAAACCCTTGGATACCATCACTTTGCCAATGGCAATGATTTTCCGGCTTATATATGGATCAAGAGGGTTGCATTAACTAATCCGCTAACTTATGATTGCGCGGCAACAGATACCCTGACTAACCCGGCTGCCTATCCGGCGTGGAGAGGGCAGTACAATTATAGTGCAAATGCCACTGTTGCCAGTAAGGTAGTTGGTACAACCCACAACGTAGCCATACAGGGCTTGTTCCGCTATATTGATCCTGCCGGTACAGAAGCGGCTGCTTTACAGGCTGATGGTTATGCCAAAACTAACTGGGGAGTTGATTTGGCCAAGGCTGTTACCGTGTACCAAAGAAACATTCTTTCGGGCATAACATCAGCCGGTGACCCACCACGAGTTTATTGGCCCATTCCATCTGAAACGATCAGCAAATCCAAAGGTAAGGTAACCAATGGCTATGGATTAGCACAGCAATAGTTATCGGTTTCGGCGATTGATACGTCTTTGTATAATGTAATCATTGAGCTGTATCTGTAAAAGAAAGCGGGCTGTGTAAAAATGAAGTGCACTCCAAAAGTTAGACGAACTTAATTTAATTATTCATAAGGTGAGCTCGGTATTTTACCGGGCTCATTCCTTTTAGAACGCCCGATGGACCAGGAAGTATATGAGGTTAAAAGTCCGTGTAGCGCTTTTGGTTTTTAGGCTAAAAGCAACGATGAAACATTGCAGATCTTCGGGTTCTTTGACGCTCAGTACGACGGATCTGGTAATTGTTGCTTGCACAAAAATACGTATCCGACTCGGATAATCTCGGAGCGATTGCCCATTGTCGTTTCTCATCTTTGTCGAACAAATATTCACAACTGCATTTGAACAAATGTGCATTTGCAGCAAAATGAAAGATTATGGCAAAGATCATCACATTGGCACATCAAAAAGGAGGAGTCGGCAAAAGTACGCTGGCACTGAACCTAGCATTATGCTTCAAAGATCAATTAAGTGTGGCCCTGATTGATTCGGATTTGCAGGGAAGCATTTATCATCTCAAAGAAGATTTTCCGGAACTGGATATTCTGGCTCCGGAAAAAATAAGCGAGCTTTCGAAGCTGGACTATGATCTGATCGTAGTAGACACGCCGCCTTATTTATCCAATCGTTTAAACGAATTATTTACCCATTCTGATTATGTTCTGGTTCCGACCAAAGCTGGTTTTTTTGATGTCATGGCTATTAAATCTACTTTGGCATTGGTTAGATTTTCCCAGGCACAGAATCAAAAGCTAAAAGCTGGCATCGTCCTGAATATGATCAAGCCGCGATCCGGGATAACTACAGAAGTGGTCGGGTTATTGAGTACGCTGGGTACTCCGCTATTAAAAGCACGCGTTTTTGATAGGGTGAGTTTGGCACGGTCATCAATGACGTCCGGCATTCTAAAAAGTACCGATGAAAAGGCCATCCAAGAAATCACCGCCCTTGCAGAAGAAATCGTCGATTTGATCAGTGTATAAATCTAATTTCTAATATTTGTTCAATTGTTCATTTGAATAAACCTTCAATTGTCGCGATGTTGATTTGTTTAAATGTTCATTTGTCGGTGTCTCCAAATGGAGAAGTGTTCAAATGTTCATTTCTGCATTTATAGCATTTTACAAATGTTCATTAATTGTAACTCCCATGGATGATTATAAAAGAAAATTAGGGTCTCTTGCGGAAAAGATAAAAAAAGAAACACCTCAAACACCTATTCAGCAAGTACTGCCTGTAAAGCCTATGCTAGCATCTACTACGGATTTGGCAGAGGTCCGTTTCAATAATTGGATCCCGAGAGATCTTAAAAGGAAAATAAAAGCATACGGAGTTCAACACGATATAACGCAAAAGGGTATTACGATACGAGCTTTGCAGGATTTCCTTAAAAATAATGGACAAAATTAATAATATGATAGATGGTGCTTGTGGTAATGGATGATGGGATCAAACCGCTGTCTTTTTGCGGTTAGCAAGATGTAAGTTTGTGTCACAAACTAATCTTGCCCTCCCTTCCGGAGTCAGTCCGGGGACATGATCAAACGCTTCAAAGTCGGTTTGATTAGAAATTAGAATCATGAATAAGCAGGAAGAAAATCGGGTCAGGTGGCTGAACATCCGCTTAAAATTGGATGAATATAAAGGCTTAGAAAAAAAGTTCAGCAAGACATCATTTCAAACCATGAGCGAATATCACCGGGCTTTGCTGCTGGGTGATCCGGTGACGGTTATCCACCGGGACAGATCGATGGATGATGTACTGGAGGAGCTGGCTTTGCTCCGGCGGGAACTGAATTTTGTAGGTAATAATTTAAACCAGGCGGTCAGGAATATCAACAGTGTGCATGGGTTTCCGGATACCAGGTTATGGATGGATCTCTTAACACTTATCAAGGGAAAGCTGGAGCCATCGATCACGGAGATCAAAGAAGGAATGAATAAATACACCGATCTATGGTCGCAAAAATTAAAAGCGGAAAAAGCCTGACGGGCGCTTTAAACTATAATGAGCACAAAGTCAGAGCGGGTAAGGCGGAATTGATAGGGACTAACGGCTATACCAAAATCGACAATGCGCTATCCTTTCATGACAAGCTCTTTAGGCTGACCGACCTGGCCGGCAGGAACCTGCGGACCAAAACCAATACGGTGCACCTGTCCCTGAATTTCCATCCCGGCGAATGCATAGAAAACGATAGGCTGGCGGCTATTGCTCATGCGTATATGACCCGGATCGGGTTCGAATACCAGCCTTACCTGGTCTACAAACATAACGATGCGGGACACCCGCACATACATGTGGTGACAACCAACATACAGGCAGATGGCAAGCGCATCAATCTGAATAATATCGGGCTGTTAAAATCTGAACCGGCCAGGAAAGCGGTTGAAATGGAGTTTGGCTTAGTTAAGGCAAGTGATCAAAAAAGGGTGCTTGACCACGTGGGTGATGTAACGGTCAGGCCGGCGGAGTATGGTAAATCTGATACGAAGCGATCGATCACGAACGTCGTGAATGAGGTGGTCAGGTCTTATAGGTTTACCAGCTTGTCCGAGTTAAACGCCATTCTGCATTTGTATAAGGTGACTGCAGGTAGGGGTTCCAAAGAATCAGTGATGTTTAAAAATGGAGGACTGAATTACTGGATCACCGATACAAGGGGGAAAAAGGTTGGCGTACCTATTAAAGCGAGTAGTATCTATCAAAAGCCCACGTTGAAATTATTGGAGGGCAGGTTTAAGCTGAATGAATATTTACGAAAGCCATTGAAAGAAAAACTAAAGGCGAAGATTGATCAGGCGATAGCACACGCAAGCTCATTGAAGCAGTTTGAAAGTGAGCTCCAAAGGGCCGGTATAAGCCTGGTCATCAGGGAAAACAGCGAGGGCAGGATATATGGCTTAAGCTATGTCGACCAGTTGAACAAAGTGGTATTTAACGGGAGCGATCTTGGAAAGGCCTATAGCGCTGCGGGGGTAATGAATGCTTTATCCTATAAAACGGCTGAAAGCAGATTTGTAGCTACCGCCAGGGTTTTCGAAAAGGTTGACATGGAATCGCCGGGCGATCCATCGATATGGACCGGGTCTGCCGGGCGGGGTTTGCTGGATGAGTTATTAATGCCCTACGAAACCAATCAATCGGAGCCGAATCAATTGGAGCTGACAAAAAGGAAGAAAAAACGCAGGAAATTAAATCTCTAAGCTTACGCATATGCAAACAGGAGAAAATGAACAGGCGCTCAGAAAAATCATTGATCTGATCAGGTTTACCGGAATTCTGATATTGATCCTGCATTTCTATTTCAGTTGTTATGGCGTGTTTTACGAATTACACCTATCGCTTCCTATTGTCGACCAGATATTGGCACACTTCTATCGTTTGCCGGTTTTTAAAAGCGCTCTGCTCGCTAAATCGGTTGCCATCGGCTTTGTGATCATTTCATTGATCGGCACCAAAGGAAAGAAGGCGGAAAATTTTAAACTTTTGAATGCCTTAACCTGGTCCGGCTTAGGTTTGGCCTTGTACTATGCCAGCGGCATTTTATTTAAACTCCGGGTGTCGTACTTAGTGATAACTGCGCTCTATATTTCGGTGACGCTAACCGGATTTTTGCTTTTTTTAACCGGCATAAGCATATTGTTCCGGATACTCCATGTGAATTTGAACGAGGACATTTTCAATCGGGAAAATGAAACTTTTCCGCAGGAGGAACGAAAACTCGAAAATGAATATGCTGTCAATCTTCCGGCCCGGTATAATTTTAAAGGTAAAATCAGGAACAGCTGGATCAATATCATCAATCCGTTCCGGGGCACCCTGGTGATGGGTAGCCCCGGCGCGGGCAAGTCCTATTTTGTTATCCGTCACATTATCACGCAGCATATCAAAAAAGGATTCAGCATGCTGATCTATGATTTTAAGTTCGACGACCTGTCGGTTATCGCTTATAATGCGCTGTTAAAATACGCGGGTAATTATAAAGTAAAACCCAGTATCTGGTTTATCGATTTCGACAATATCAAACATCGCTGTAATCCCCTGGAACCTGCAAGCATGGGCGATATCACCGACGCGATGGAGTCCTCGCGGACATTTATGCTGGGGCTAAACCGGGAATGGATCAGGAAACAGGGAGATTTCTTTGTGGAATCACCGATCAACTTTGTGACCGCGCTGATCTGGTTTTTAAAAAAGTACCAGGATGGCAAGTATTGCACCTTGCCCCATGCGATAGAACTGGCGCAGGTGGATTATAAATATCTCTTTGCCCTATTAAAGATGGAGCCTGAAATAGAGGTGCTGATCAACCCCTTTATTTCCGCCTGGCAGAATGAGGCCTATGATCAGTTGGAGGGCCAGGTGGCCAGCGCGAAGATCAGCATGGCCCGGTTAGTCTCACCGGCCCTGTATTATGTGTTGTCAGGTAATGATTTTACCCTGGACCTGAATAACCCCGATGATCCGAAAATTATTTGCTTGGGTAACAATCCCTTAAAGCAGCAGGTGTACGGAGCGGTTTTGAGTTTGTATATGTCACGTACCATTAAGGTCGTCAATCAAAAAAACAAATTGAAATGCAACCTGGTCGTGGACGAGTTTCCGACGATTTACTTTAATAACATGGACAGCGTGATCGCTACGGCCCGTTCGAATAAAGTGGCAACCACATTGGCCCTGCAGGATTACAGCCAGTTAAAAAAAGACTACGGCCGGGAACAGGCGGAAGTGATCATGAACATTGTAGGGAATATCATATCCGGACAGGTTACAGGAGATACGGCAAAGCAGCTCAGTGAGCGTTTTGGCAAAATCATGCAGGAACGTCAGAGTGTCACGATTAATAGCCAGGATACCTCCGTCAGCAAATCAACACAATTGGATTTCGCGGTGCCGGCATCGAAAATAGCGACCCTGTCTTCCGGGGAATTTGTCGGGTTGGTAGCGGATGACCCGGACAATAAAATTAATTTGAAGGTTTTTCACAACGAGATCATCAACGACCATGAGGTCATCAGGGAAGAGGAAAAAGCTTATAAACCATTACCCAGGGTGAGACGGATCGATAACGAGATGATTTTCGCGAATTACCTTGCGATCAAAAAAGATATTGAGCAGATCATCAGCCGGGAACTGTCCTGAAAGTAGTTTTGCGTAAATAATTTAAAACATGGGGGGATAAGGGGTTGTAATATAAATAAGGTTTTTTTACATCTTTTTGGGTGTTTCGCAGTTTAAACGAGATCTGGTTGAACAGGAAATAGCCGTATTAAGCCAAAATTAACTTCCGATTTGTTACAACCCTTTTCTCCCTGTTTTACCCTTTGATTATGTTGTTAATTTGGATAACCAAATCATAGCCATGAAAAAGGATGTCTTGTCAGAAATTGGTGTCGCCCTGCTGATCTTATTATTTACCTATACCGCGGTCAGTAAGTTTTTAGATCATTATCGTTTTGTATTCCAGATGCGCCTGGCTCCCTTGCCGCTCATGAAATCCCTTGCCCCGGTATTGGGCTGGCTAATGCCGGCCATGGAAAGCCTGACCGTGCTCGGACTGCTGATCCCGGTATACCGGCTGAAGGCGCTTTATGCGTCGGTTATCCTGTTGTGCAGTTTTGAGATCTATATTACCGGGATGTTATTGTCCGGGTTGGAATTGCCCTGTACCTGCGGTGGCATCATATCCCGCATGAGCTGGGGCCAGCACCTGGTATTTAACGCGGTATTTATCGGGATCGGTTTCATGGCTATTTCCTGTCTTCGAAGATCCTCCGGTCGTTTAGACAATAAACGAACGGCCACGTCATAAGAACTTTCACGCGCGTAAGCAGGTGGTACCGTTGCCTGTGACTAACGGTGTAATCAATGATTTAATACAATAACCATGAAAAAAGTAAGATCGGGCTTAATCGCCCTCGCATTGACCATTGGGGTTGCTGCGGCTTTTGCGAACAGTTCGGACGCGAAAGCAGGAAAACTGGTAAACTTCAACTGGCAGACCGTAGATGCCAGCGGTAACCAGGTAAAGGTAGCCGATGGAGGTATTTACGACCCTAACCGCTCACTGGCCGAAGCCAAGGCTGATTACGGGTGTGCCGGTTTGGCTGCCACCTGCGCCTCTACGGTTCCGGCTCAGGATGTAGATCCTACGCCATCGGCTCTTTACATCAGGCATAATTAATGTGCTAAAGGAAGCTGCCTGACGCAGCTTCCTTAATTTTTGTTATTCGTTTTCTGATATCACGAAAACGGGAATAATCCGTTTTCCTGCCTCCAGGGAAAAGCCAAGGGGATTAATCACAGCGTTGATCTGCTCTGGTGTAAGTCCCTTTTTGATCTGGACGTTCACGTTGAAGATTTTGCTCAAAGATATCCCGGACTCATTGATGATTGTTCCGTAGCCGATGCGGTGATTTAAGAGCTCCGTCAATTGCTGGATATTTATTGGCTGGTAATTGCTTGATTTATTTGCGTTGTCAGGTAAGGTATTTGCCTGGCCTTGTGAACTTTGGTTTGCTGGCTGCCTGGCCAGCTTAAGTACATAACAGTCCATGTTTCGCCGCTCGTACCGTCCGTTTATATTCAGGTACCGGTTGAGGTCGGCTATCATGTATTTTTGCAAAATGGTGTCTGCCACCCGGTAGGGTAATTTCAGGTCGTAACAATAAGAATTGGCATCAGCCCAGGCGCTGAAGCTCGTATAGGAAGAGTTTCGGAAACTGATCGGAGCTAACTGGGGGAGCATATATTTCAGAGAGTCTTTAACCTCGAAGATCAGCCGGCTGTAATTTTGCGCGCTGTACCAGTGACCGATAACAGCGTTCCAGTAAAGGTCCCGGATCGTCAGGTTACCCATAAAGATCCGGTTAAATTTCCGGGGTTCCTTCGCGTCGTTGCCCAGGAAAGCGTCAAAAGATAGCATTCCTTTAACTGCACGGGTAAATATGGAGCGGCTCTGGAAGCTGGTGTCCATGATATGGAATGGTTCAGTAATACTGGACGTGCCCAGGTTCATTTTGTCCTGCTTGATACTTGCCGCTATCGGTCGGTTACTCAGCGCATTCCTGATATTGGAACTGGTGACATCCGTGCCCTCGGAGATCATGGTCACTTTCCCGGTTTGGTCGATCCAGACGATATGTGGTAAAAGCTTGTGCGGGAACAGCCGCCGGGTCAGGATCGAATCGCTGGTCAGGGTCAGGTAAGCTTTGGAATTTAAGTCGGGTCGTCTTTTGAATAGCCTGTCGATCTTCTGGTAACTTTCATAACCTACGGCCACGATCTGCAATTGGTCCCCGAACTCTTTTTTGAGCTCAATTAACCGGGGCATTTCCTCCAGGCAGCCGGCACACCAGGTGCCCCAGAAATCCAATAGCAACAGTTTGTTCCGGTAGAGTTCGCTCAGCTTGACTTTTTTCAGGGTGTCCCCGTAAAAGCCGCGAAGGGTAATGTCGGGTACATGCTCCCCTATATGAATTTCCTGGGTTCCTTTTTCCTGGCTCCGGACTTCGGAGCACGATCCTGCCGCTAACAACAAGAGCAGGGTGATCTTTAAATAATAGAAGGTTTTCATTAGTATCCTGGATTTTGAGTAAGATTTGGATCATTCAGTATTTCGGCTTGCGGTATAGGGAAGAGCGCCGATGATGGCTTCCACAAGGGCTTAATTGGTGACAAGACCTGATCGATGGTTTGATACCTTTTCAGGTCAATGAAGCGGTTGCCGCCTTCGTTGAAAAGCTCGGCCTGCCGTTCCTGCCGGATGGCGGTCAGCAACTCATCAGCGGTAGTCGCCGTTGTTGCGGGCAAACCCGCTCTTTGCCGGATGGTATTCAGGTCTGCTCTGGCGCCGGAGAGGTCCTGTTGTCGCAGCCTGGATTCTCCTCTGATCAAATACAGCTCCGCCAGCCGGATATAGGTGCTGTATTCCGCCAGCGGGCCTGTAGTTGGGTTACGTTGTTTATACGTATAGGGATAATAATACTGTAGGCCGGAAACGGTTACGGAATTGACCCAGCTTGTTCTGCGTTTGTCTCCTGTTTCGAAGGAAGCCAGCAACTGCGGCGACACCTGATAGACGGGAATCCCCGATGACGGGACCGAGTTTAAGGTGGATGCTCCCGTGGAATTCCATAATTGGAGAATAGCTTCGGCGTTATTCGCGGTGAAGACCTGATTCAGGTTGCTCAGCAGGTTGTATTGCCCCGAGCTAATGACCTGGTCCGCCTGTGCTCCGGCATGGACGTAATCGTTATTGAACAGGTAGGCCTTGGCCAGCAGGGCAGCGGCCGCCCATCGGTTGGCCTGGATCTTTTCCCCGCCAAAAGGATAGGCGGTTGGTAATAATCGCTGACCTTCGGTCAGGTCGAGGATGACCCGGGTCATCACCGCTTTTGCGGGCGACCGGGCGGCTTTGGCGTTTTGGGTGACGGCGGTGGTCAGTACCAGCGGGACATCCCCGTAGATATTGACCAGCTGGTAATAACAGTAGGCCCGGACAAATCTCGCCTCACCCATGCACGTGTTTTTCAGCGTCGGTGGCAGGCTTTTCACCGGCTGAATGCCTTCAAGCAAAGCGTTGGCTTTATAGATCGTAGCATACAGGTTTTGCCAGATGCTCAGCACCGCGGTATTGCCGGTGGTTAGCGATCCATTGGTAAACTCGGTGGACACGGAACTGACGGTCGTCGTTTTCAATTCGTCTGTATAAGTGCCGATATACCGGATAAAGTTGGCATCCACCGTACCGAACAGGGTATAGAGGTTGGCGGTAGCCGCGACCGCGGAACTGCTGTCGCCGAATACTTTGTCAGGCGTCAGCTGGTTAGGGGGAAGATCGGTACCGGCCATCTTCCTGCACCCGGTGCAGGTGAAGATAAGCAGCGCGGGCAATAGCAGCCCGTATTTCAGGATATTTTTCATAGTGTTGTTTTTAGACCGAAAATGATGCTTTTCAATGGAGCCACGCCTCCGCTTCCCCCGCTGATCTCGGGATCAAAGCGCTGTTTGTTGGCGATCACCCAGAGGTTTTGGCCGTTAATATATAATTGGAGGCCTTTCAGGCCCAGGCGTTTTAGCAGGGCGGCCTTGGGTGTATAGGAAATGGCCAGGTTCTTTAGCCTGCCGTAGGAGGCGTCCGGTAACTGGGTGGAGTTGTATTGGGAGGAAACGATATTCACGGAAGCGCGGGGGATATCGGTGACATCACCGGGCTTTTGCCACCTGTTCAGCACGAACAAGGGGTCGTTATAGGGATAGGCCCCTAACAGTGGCTGATAACCCAGGTAACGCCTTTTCACGAACTCCATGGTTACGTCAAGCGCGAATCCTTTATAGGAAAAGGAATTGGTCCAGCCACCGAATAGATCCGGACTGGTCTTGCCTAATACCACGAGGTCCGCGGGCGTGGTGATCTTACCGTCGTTATTAATGTCGGCGAATTGCGCGATACCGGTTTGCGGATCGACCCCTAACAGCTTCAGTCCTTTTTTGACACTCAGGTCCTGGCCGACGATATAGGTGTTGGCATAGCTGGACCCTTCGATATTTGGAAAGCTTTTAAGCTTATTTTTGGGCAGGGTCAGGTTGATCGTGCTGGTCCAGTTCAATCCCTTGCCGCTTAGGGCTTGTACTTTCAGGTCGAGCTCCAACCCGGTATTTTGGATCACTGCCGGGAAGTTCGCCTGGTAGGATGCGAATCCGGCGAGATAGGGGATCTTATAGGCGATCAGCTGTTTACTGCTGTTATGCCGGTACCAGGCCGTAGTGAACAGGATCCGGTCATGGATAAATCCCAGCTCCAGCGCTGCTTCGAGCTTGCGGGTGGTTTCCCAGCTGTAATCCGGGTTGGCCACCCGGGCCGGTGACAGGGTCGACGTGCCCCCGTAAACGGTTCCGGCATTATAACTGGATATATACTGGTAGTCACTGATCTGGTCATTCCCGGTCGTACCGTAACTTCCCCGGAGTTTTCCGTGGCTCAAAAAGGGGAGGCTTCTTTTGATCCCATTTTCTTCCGTGAATATCCAGGCTCCACCGATCGCGTAAAAATTGCCGAATTGTTTGCCTGGCCCGAAACGGCTGGAGCCGTCACGCCGGAAATTGATATTGATCAGGTATTTTTTATCCCGGTTATAGTTTACCCGCCCAAAAATGGAAACATATTTATACAGGGAATAGGTGTTAATCTGGTTGACGATCGTGTTGGCGGCACCGAGGTTGCCCAGCAGGGCGGGGTTACTGACCCCGTCGCCTTCTAAGGTGTATCCGGTATTCTCCACATGCTGAAAGGTGCCGCCGATCAGGGCGGTCAGCACATCCCCGGAAATCTCTTTCCGGTAGTTGAGCTGTGGTTCCAGGATATAACGCTGGGAAACACTATTGGAGAAATAAGCGGTTGGCAGGGGATCAAAGGATGGGTCCTGGGAATCCTGAGGCAGGGTGGCCACCTGGTCTAATGCGTAACGGTTATAACCCAGGCTGATCTTGGCGTCCATTCCCGGGAACAGCTTGTAGCCTAACGAGGTGCTGACATTGATATAATCTGTATTGCTGCGCTGCTTTTGCTCCAGCGCCGCTACGGGGTTGCTGATATCCCAGTTATAACTCCCGTCCGAGTTACGGACCGGGAAATTGGGTGGAATGGAAAAAGCTCCGCTGTTGATGGCGGAGTATAGCGTATGGTTGTTGTCTTTGTTATAGTTGACGGACAGGGCGAAGTTGAACCGCTGATCGGTACTGCTGTGGTTGAAATTGAAATAACCACCGCCCTTTTTATAGTTTTCATCACCGGGCAGGATAGTCCCCTCATTCCGGTAATTCAGGCTGAACAGGTATTGGTTATTATCGTTACCGCCCGCGATGCTGGTCTGCAGCGTGGTAACCTGTGCGGTTTTGCCATAAAAATAACGCTGCCAGTCGGTTGACTTCGCGGTATCCCATTTGAGCAGGTCTGGGGCTGTATTGATGTCGGGTGTGATCCCGTCATTGGAAAAGGCCTCCCGCCGGAGTTTCAGGTAATCGGACAATCCTAATACAGGGCTGATCCGGCTGATCTTGCTGATGCCATGGCTGAGGTCTATCGTGACCCGGTCCCCGCCTTTTTTACCTTTTTTGGTGGTGATCAGCACCACGCCGTTAGCGGCCCTTGATCCGTAGATCGCCGTAGCGTCCGCGTCTTTTAAAATATCGATGCTTTCGATGTCGTCCGGGTTAATGATACTCAATGGACTGATGATGCCGTTGGCGCCGTTCAGCGCTCCGCTGCCATAGGGTGAGGTTGACAGGAATGGAACACCATCTACGATAAACAGCGGATCTGTACCGGAGGCCAGCGAACCCTGGCCCCGTATCTGGACCTTGATACCTCCTCCCGGCAAGCCATTCGTCGTTTGTACCAGGACGCCGGAAGCACGGCCCTGCAATGCTGCCAGCGGGTTACTGACGGGCTGGTTTTCGATCTCTTTGGCGGATATGGACGCCACGCTCCCCGTATTGAATCTTTTCGTGGTTGTTCCGTACCCGATGACCTGCACTTCATTGAGCGCGCTGAGGTCTGGTGTCAGCTGTATGGACAGGGGAGCCGCTCTGGTATGCTCAAAGGGAATACTGGCTTTTGGGAAGCCGATAAAACTGACAGTAAGTGTTCCGCTTCTGACGGTTACAAAGAGCTTAAAAGTGCCGTCGGCGCTGGTAATGGCCGGTACCCGGGTACCCTGCAGCAGCACGGTGGCGCCGGGCAGCGGTTTACCCTGTTCATCGGTTACTTTACCGGACAGGGTCTGGGAAAACTGGGGGCTGATTTCCTGTGCCGGCAGCTTAAAAAAAAGACAAAGCGTGGCCAGCACCATAAAAAATATCGTTTTTTTCATGTGTGATTGGGTGTATTTGAAAAATCAGGAAAGAGATGCCTGTTCAGGCATGGGTGGATATGTCAATAACGGCAGCCGGAAGCTTAACTATTAACTGATGGGGCTGCCGTTATCGTACTTGTCATTCCGGCGGGCAAATGACAAGTAACCATTGGTTCATGTGAATGGTGGTCATTTGTCGGCTCCTTTCTGCATTTCTTTGTGGTAGTTATACAGGGCAAGGGCCAGGTCGGGGAGCTTGTCCATGAAGTCGCCCAACTCTTCCGGCGTTAAGGTGTGCAGTTCTTTGCCTCTGCCGGTGGTACCGAAGGCAAACCATTTGAACAGCTCACATTTAACTGCGGGAGAATCAATGCCGGCAAAGATCCGCTCTAACGCTTCTTCAGCGCTGAGTAACTGGATCCGGTTGATTGATTTGAGTTTTGCGTCCATCCCTGTATTCGTTAAAGAAGGGTTGCTGCTGATTTGCCGGAGCAAAAGAAGGCGTGGAACCCGACTTACCGTCTTAGAGGTACTGGTATACCGGGAACGAATAAGTGAGCCCACGCCTATAGCGTGAGCATTTTCACCTATCCTCTCGTTCCCATAAAAAATTACCAGTTTTCTAAAACGAGATTCTAAGTGCGAATGCTTCTAAATATTAATGAAGAATCGCAAATTTAGTATGATATATTGATCATCATAAAACTTATTAATACTAAAGTAACAATAATTTATTAATTGTGGTAGAAGTGACACAATAAAAAACGAAATATTGTTGGACTTTTCTTTTAATGAAAGAAAAGGATGCAAGCGTCTTGAAGAAATTAGGCCAGAAAATCTTAGGCATAAGACTTTCTAAAGGCTTAAGTCAAGAAGATGTGTCATTTAGATGCGATGTGGATAGAGCTAAGATTAGTAAGATTGAAAATGGTGTTGCTAACTGTAATGTGACAACTTTAGTGGAATTGGCAAAAGGATTAGATATTTTACCAAAGGACTTATTAGATTTTTAAATTGGGCGTTGCCTCCGGCCCAGGCTTTTCGTTGCAAGTCCTCGCTACGCTGTGGGCTTTTCACTGCAATCCTTAACGCGGTTATTTTGGAATTAATGGACCATAAAAAGATCGATTCCCAGAGGTTAAATGATTTAGTTTGTAAGCTGTTGTAAATAAAACACTTAATGGGTTTTTGAATTCCATTGTCTCGATGTTGAAAGCAGAGTAAAAGCTGGATAAATTACCTGCTTTTCTAATATATGTATCATCATTTATCAGCTGCTTGGTCTTTATAAGCCAAAGCTTCCTATAGCTATAAATCCCTTTCTTGTTATAAGATAATCAATATATTCCTATATCGACAATTTAATCTATATTCATTACTGACTGTTTTTTGATGAAATCAGCGATGTCTGGACGTAACTTTACGATGATCCGGTCGAACATATGCTGCATGTTAGGTGCTACCAAATATTGAGAATCCTCTGGTGGAGTCTCACCGCAATCTGCATAATCCATAAAATCTGATGATACCATATAGTGTTGACAAATAGTAAATAAATAACTAAGATGTAAAAGTACCAAATGGTTCAAGTCATGGCTTAAGGTATCTAAATATTTCCCTCGACTTTCATTGTAAGTTTCATTGTCATTCAGCGTTACGTTGTAGTAAAAATTGTGATGTGTATTGTTATTACACCTGTCTCTGATTCGGTCATAGCGATCTTCTATTTCTAGCAAACGATACAAATCCCGGGTTTTATCATTATCCTTTATATAATTTGTATGTTATGGAGATGTTGACCACCTGATTCCGGGCCAAACTGACCAGGCAATTAGCTGACGTGGGGCGTGCAGCAAACGCTATAAAAGCGTGTACAAAAATAGTTATTTAAAAGGTATTTTCATTAGTAGCTGGTTTCCGGTTCAACGTTACGTTTTCTTCTCATAGATTCTCCCTTTAGTTCGATGCGGTGCGCATCATGAACGATCCGGTCCAGGATCGCATCAGCAACCGTTTTTTCACCGATCACTTCAAACCATTTGCTTACCGGTAGCTGTGAGGTTATGATCAGCGAGGTCTTGCCGTGCCGGTCCTCGATCAGTTCCATTAGCGCAGCCCTGCTTTGTGCATCAAAAGGCTGGATACCGAAGTCATCCAGTATGAGCAGCTGTGTCCTTTCCAGTTTAGCGAGTTCCTTGATATAAGAGCCGTCTGCCTTAGCCATTTTCAGTTTAGCGAATAGCTTAGGGGTGCTGGCATAAAATACCCTGTAGCCCAGCATACAGGCCTGATAGCCGATAGCAGAAGCCACATAGCTTTTACCGATACCGGTGCTGCCGGTAACCAGTATGTTTTCATTGCGGTCAATGAAGGTACAGTCTGCCAGGCGCATGATCTGGTTGCGGTCGATACTTCGGTCGGCATGGTAATGAACGTCCTCCACAGAGGCTTTATAGCGGAACTTGGCATACTGTATCTGCCGTTCGATACGCCTGTTTTGCCGGTCGTCCCATTCTGCATCTACCAGGTGGGCCAGCAGTTCATCCGCTGTATAATCATTCGTTTTACCCGTTTCCATGCTGCTTTTGAAGGCATGGAACATGCCGAAGAACTTCATCTTCCGCAGTTTGTCTAGTGTACTTGTGTTCATGTTATTTGTTGTTTAATGGTTATTTGTAATAGTCTTTTCCCCGGATATTATCATGGTTAGGCATAGGCAACTCATCTGCAAACAGGCTTTCCTCGTAGCCATCCATCTTGTTCTCCAGGATGGTTTGTATCGTTTTATAGTTATGAATACCATAGCTGAGCGCACGCTGGCAGGCCATCGTTAACCGTTCGTTACCTGCTTTCTTGGCGAAGCCAAGTACACCCAGGCAGGACTTGTAGGCCTGCTCCGGGTGTTGCTTCCGGTCAAGGATCTTCAGGATATACAGCCTCACATCCTCATGGATGGATGCGGCCCAATCCAGGAACTTATCAGGTGTCCAGTCAGTTACAAAGCGGTGTGTAGTGGCCATGTGGTCTTTATCGGTTGTATAGCCGTAAGGGTTCTTTGCCCGCTTATGCAAAGCGATACGTTCATAGTTGGAGTAGATCTCCACGATAGTGCGGGAATACAATAGCTTTACCCGCTTGCCGATGAAGCGGTAAGGCACACTGTAATAGTGTTTATCAGGGCCAAGATTGACATGGCCGTTCTTGATCACCTTAGCGTAGAAGTGCTTTTTGAACTGGTAAAGCAGGACAGGCAGCGGCATCAGGGTATGCCGTTCGATCTCTTCAAACTGTAGCCTGCGGCTATAGTTACGTCCTTTGAGCAACTGGCTGTTATGGGTTTCCAACGCTTCCCATATACCTGTATTCAGCTCTTTTAAAGAGTGATAGGTAACCCGGTTGATAGGCGCGTAGATCTTGGTATAAATGATCTTAACAGCACCTTCTACCAGTGCTTTATCACGCGGGCGGTACGCCCGCGCCGGTAGTATGGTGGTACCGTAATGGTCTGCAAAGTCCTCAAACGTTTCGTTCAAAGTGGGTTCATAGCGACTGCTTTTGGTCACGGCTGCCTTCAGGTTATCGGGTACAATGGCGGCAGGAACGCCGCCGATAAAGTGCAGCGTATTCTCGCAAGCTGCAATAAAGTCTTCCTTTTGCTGGCTCGGAACCGCCTCTACATAGGTAAGCTGACTGGCTCCGAGGATAGCCACAAAGACCTCTACTGCAATAACTTCACCGGTATCCTTATCGGTATAGCTTAGCTTTTCGCCTGCAAAGTCCACATAAAGCTTATCACCGGCTTTGTGATCCATGTGCATGGTCGGGTTGACCCTGGCCTTCCATTGGTTGTAATAAAAGCAGAATTGGCTGTACTGGTAGCCGTCAGGGAACTCTTTGCGGTAGGATTCCCATAACATATACCGGTTGACACCGGTGCGTTTGAGTTCTTTATCTACTTGGGGAAAACAGCGCTGCATGGACTGCATACGGCTGGTGGGCGGGTGTTCTTTGCTTTTACCGAAGAGATCTTCGAGTTCCTTATCGTTAAGGGCATCGATCTCTTCAAAGGTAAAGCTGCTGGCTTTAAAGGCGGCCAGGTACTTCTTTACGGTATTCCGGGATGCATCAGTCTGGGCAGCGATGGTCATTATGGGCCGCTGCTGGCTGTACATCCTTAAAATCTTTCTAATCTTACTCATGCTGATCGTCGAATTGGCCATGTTTGGAGGTATATGTTGCCTCCAAAAGATGGTTGCTTCTACAGCATTTGCTACACGTTGAGGGTGGTCAGTTTGTCCCGGAATCCCCTGGTCAGTTTGCCCCGGAATTGGTGGTCAGCTTGCCCCGGAATCAGGTGGTCTGGTTCATCAGAATCTCCATATAATTGGTCATACCTCGAAAATTCGGTAACTGATCCGTTCCACGAAGCCAATCCTGTATTTTTTTGACTATGAAGTTCTCAATGCTATGGTGATCCTCCAAGTATAAATTTGTATAGACGTTCATTATGATCAAGTCATGTAACTTCCGGAGTAGGGCATATCCGTCACTTATTCTTCCGTTCTTTAGCACAAGAATGATGGAGTCGAGGGTTCCACTTATGGATGTAAAAACATTAGAGTCAATATTCATTACGGCAGTTGTTCCCATGGTTATAAACCGCATGATCGAAAATGACCAGTTGTCATAAAATATTTGAAATTTTTCGAGTTCCTCAAATACTGGATGCTGTTGATATTTCTCAGATTTAACCTTCATATTAAAATGATGTGCTATTTAGAATGTTAGGATTTTCATGAGTTATTTGATAGCATATTTTCGTTCCCTTTGCTTAAAGGCTTCATCACCACCCTCTAAAATATCACAGGCATGTTCTTTAATCCCTTGTTGTTTTAATATTTCTTTAATTTTCTCATTCTTTGGAAATGTATGCTCAAGAGACCCATTCACATACTCAAAACGATTTCTTGTTGTCGTTGATGCTGAATCCTGACCCTCTTGGTTTGCAACGATGATGTTTTCAGAATCTGTGGCTATAACGAGGTTGGCGTTATGGGATACGATAACGATCTGTCTGTCCTTTTTTTTCAATTTTATCATTTTACATAGAAGATCGTAAATAGTTCTGTTGTCCAAATTATCTTCCGGCTGGTCAATAAAAATAGGAAACTCAGATGAACTAATTTGGAGAAACAGAATTAGTAAAACTGTTCCCTTCTTGCCTGGTGACATACTAAGTAAATCGTCTCCCTTATAAGTAACTGTGTAGTCTAATTTAAAAGAATCGACTAATAAGCCTCTTAATATTTCTTCAAGCGTGGTTTTTTGTTTTAACGGTATGGTAATTTTGCCCTCATTGTCTAATACGAGTTTGTTATCAATTACTCTAAGCAACTTTGCCGATAACTTCAACAATTCTTCATAAATCAGCATCCCGTTTTTAAACAGATCATTGAATACGCTATCGGTGGAAATAGCCGCTTTATTTGCCTGTTCATATAGCGGCAGGTCTTCCTGTTTAAAGAGCACGGAGCAATTTAGTGTGATGCCAGTGCCAATATCGCTGCGGGTATCGTTTATTTTCTTTTGTAATAGGAGGTAATATTTGAATCTGTTATTTAAAAGTACTACTATCTTACTCCTGATGTTAGTATAATCGACTACTAACGTGCTTAATTGTTTCTCCAAACTTTCTGCCTGTTCAACTTTTAGTAATTCATTTTGTAGTTGGACTGTTAATTTCTGTAGTTCCTGCTGGCCTGCTATTTTTTCCATATACGGTTTCAATAGCCCGGTAATCTTTTCTTTCTCTTTTAACTCAATCTCTTTTTGTTTTTCAAGATTTAAACCATTTACATTTTCTTTAAGATGGTTAATCAGCAAGCTAAAATCGGCTTGGATCCCGTCAACGATACCCTGTACGTCGGGAGGTATTGTCGTAAATTGATCGAGAATTCGATCAATCTTTCCCTTCAAGGGAATTCCATCTGCCTCTGCTGTATTACCAAGAAGTTCATGCCGTGATTTGATCGTTTCATCAATGATAGTGTCGAAAGAAGTTTCTTTTAGGCGAACGTCGTTGGAACGTTTTTCAGATAATGCTTTTTGTTCGATTAAAAGATTATACTTTTTGAATTCCTCTTCAGTTAAATTGGAAGACTTTCGACCCGCGTCTATTGCAAGCTTTAACCCATCCATTCCCTTTTTAATGCTTTCCGCTTTTCCAAGGTCCTTAGACTTTTGTTGCACGTCTAAGATTTTTAAACGTGTTTGCAGATATTGCGATAAAAGGAGATCAATATCGGACGTCGTTTTCTCAATATTTTCTATAGTTTCATCATAAAATGATTTGAATTCCATGTCCTGCAAAAGGATGTTTTCAATTAAAATATTTAGGTCGTCCTTGTTGTTTTTCTCTACAAGATGATTAATGTATAGTTGTGGAATGTAGATGATTTTATGGTTTTTTCCAGTTGTTTCCTTAAGGAAGTCCGTTTCTTTGTTTTTCCAGGTGACTTTAAAGTCAAAGTTTCCGGGAAGCTTGTATCCTTCAAATTTTAGTCGGTTGGAAGTTTTATCCACCTGTTCCGGATCAATACTTCGAGCGGCAGAATATAACAATAGCGATTTACCCGATGACTTACCGCCAATAATCGCATTTAGGTTTTCATTGAGCAGAATTTTCTGATTGCCAAATAAGTTTCCAGAATCAATAAATTCAACTTCAGAAATAATAAACCTTTCATTCTTTATGTCCGGTTGATATGCTTGTATTTTTACGCGGTCTTCCGGCTCATAAAGAGTTTGTTTAAGCCCCTCAAAAGTGGGGTCTGCCTTGACCCAACAGAATCTGTTCTTATCTGGTTTGAAAATTTTATCATTGGTATGTGCATCACATCCATGGAAACATGGCATTAATGTTTTGCATTTTTCAATTACTACTTCTTTTGTGTCTACACCAGTTCCTGCAAAATAGAGTACGTCTTTTTCACTAGATGAAAAAATAGCATCTGATAACTGATAAATACTCCAACGTGTTGCATCCAGTTGTGAACCTTTATCTTCAAAAAAATCGGCATGTTGAGTTGTTCCCGACAGTCCGTCATTGCTTTTATTTGAAACCACTATAATGGTGTTATCTCGTAATACTTTATCATTTTTAAATAGGTTTCTTAGCACACTCACCTCGATCACGTATTGGCTTATACCTTCTTTCAAGGCGGAAGCATCATCTAATGATGCTTTTCCAGGCATAGATCTTCCTAGTTGCCTCAATTCTTCAGGCAAAGCAGAATAATCTCTGTCATAAGTGAATTTTAGTTTGGAGAAAAAGCGAGCTTCAAGTTCCTTATCAATGGTCGGGTTAAAAATACAATGAAGATTAACCGGAGTAGATGAGCCGGTTACAGGAAGCACCCTAAGTTCGACATTCGGTAAAATAAATTCGACCTTTTTTGTGATGGACCCGTCTTGCCAGTATCTCTTAAATTTGAAATAATTATCTGTACTCAGATAATCAGTTATACCAATGACAGTAATTTCTTCAGTGGAGGCATTGATAGTGTCGATATATTTTTTCCACTTTTCTGCCGGCGACGATCCAATAAAGTTGTCGTTTTTCCTGGTTTCTGGTGTATGCATATGCAAATCCCACTTTCTCCATTCCGAACCTCTTGGATACTTAGTGTAAGCCATATTTTAGGTTTTAGGGTTTTATTACATAAACATAGCTTAATAAATATTCTAAAACAACGGTGCCCTTACATATATCTTAAGGGTCTTTTTATTTACTTATTTGTGTAGAATGACGCCTGCTACAAATGATGTAAGCGCAAGGATAATGGAGGCACTCGAAAAATAATTATCACCAGGATATATTTGAGTTGATTCTTAAAATTTACCTCAGTATCCGGTATTTAACTGAAGCAGAATAAGCAGGGCTCTGAATGAAACACAAATAGTGTTCAAGAATGCTTTACAAAGCAGGAGGAATTAATCTTAAATCAACACATGAATTTGCAAGAAACTTTACGCCTAATAGGAATTGCAAGATATGGCTTGCGGATCATATTTAGAATGTATAGCTTTATATTTACAACCTAGAACTGATTTTTAAATGCCTTATCAACCTGACCTCATTCCAAAGGAGAATAGTATTCTACCGGATTATTTCAATGTAAAAAAGGCCAAAAGTCAATCCGCGAAACAAAAAGCTAGCCCCCTAGCTATTTTTTTAAGTATCATTTTCATTGGATCTGGATTACTTACTTATCATTATTTGATGATTGCTGCACTTCTGCTTTTTTGCGGCTTAAGTTTCACTAGTGGTGGTAAGCGCTGGATGGAGCGTAGCGGAAGGTTTACCCTAACGCCAAAAATCAGGTTTTTGTTTTGTTCCACTCTGATCATTTTATGCCTGCCTTTAAGTGCCTATTATAGTCAAAAAGACAAGAATGAGGCCATGGCTTTGGCCGCAGTAAAGCAGCGAGCAAGGGCTTTTTCTGCCGATTCTCTAAATAAAGAAAATATTCGTCGAGATAGCCTGGCTGTATATCTGCGCGATCCATACCAACAGATCTCAATGCAATCTTTAAATAGATTAAAAAGCGTAAGCCGATTTACTTACAGCGGAGACGAAAAGGAAAACCTAAGGAAGACGATCAACCAATTAACCTTAAAATTGGTCAACCGGCTAATAACAGCCGGGAAATACGAACAGGCCGTGCCTATTATTGATAATGAGCTCGAACATGGTATGGGTGGAACGGAGCTACTTTACCAACGTGCAATTTGTAACCTCAAATCGGGCCATACCGGCCTTGCGATTGGTGATCTGGATGCAGCTAAAAATGCAGGCTACAAACCTGCGGAACGATTATACAATAAAGTGAATCCCATTCGTAGGCGAATTGCCTACTATGAGACCTTATGCGCTGATGGCTCTTCCTCAAGTGCTACTGGTAGAGGAGCCTGTTCCTGGCATGGTGGAGTAGCAGAATGGAATCATCCAGTTTATGAGGAGTATCGGAAATATTAATATGGAAAGATCAATATTTCAAATCGTACCGGTTAAAAAGCCAAGCTTTTTGCAAAGGCTATTCAAACAACACCCGCCAGAGAATGCGGTGATCGAGCTCAATAACCTGCTGGCTTCAAATGACCTGCTCGCGCTAAATCAGAATATCCTGCAACAAATCGAGCAAAAATATAATTTCCCTTTAACCGACTTTGAGCTCAACCTACAGGAATTTTATGCGGTATACTGGAATCAGTATCTTAAAGACAATACAGCGGCATCTATAGAAAAGACAGATAAACTTGCTACATTATTGGGGCTCCCCGCTACTATAGTGGAAATGTTACAAATAAAGATAGGGAAGGTTTGGTATGAGCATGCTGCGAGTGATTATCTCTCTTTAGGGCAATTCCTGGTAGAGGATGAGCGAAAACTCGATCTTTTCAGAAAGAAGCTCAAATTACCTCAGGCCCAGGCAAATGAAGTTCTGAGCGATGTAAAACATAAAATATTTCAACGATCGCTGGATAAAGTAGTTAAAAGGGGGCGTTGTACACCGACCGAAGAACAGACCCTGATTACCATGGCTAATAACTTCGGAATCAACGATTCCACCGTCAATGCGGGATTGCAACAGTTGAAAACGTTGAAATATTATTGGGAATTGGACAATTTGCCGTTGAAGACTTTTGATGGGGATGGAGCGATTCAGAAGAGTGAGTTATGTTATTTTAAAATGAGGAATGTTCAATGGATTGAAGTCCGAGGCTCCGGAAGCAATAAAAGATATGAGCAGGTTAATTATGGTTCATTATACTTGACCAATAAAAGGCTGGTATTTGAAGGTAATAGTAAAAATTCAGTGATCACTTACGATAAAATATTAAGGATTTCTAAAAGTGGAAACGGCGTAATGATACATAAGGATAAAGGCAAAGATCCTGTTTTGAGTTTTAACGACGATTACACGGTTTTTGAATTGATTATACAACGATTATTAAGGGGAGTTAATTAACAAAAACTAAAATCTGACTTATATACGCGTGAAAATATGCATATTGATACAACGAAAGTTATAACCGAGAAAAAAGTATTTCCCATTCTGAAAGAGTCGACAGATCGTATCCAGTTTTTTAACTGTAGTTTTAAAATAGCGGTTGATTTTTATCATTTACTGGAACATGCAGAAATAGAAGGGATTGAACGTATAGAACCAGCTGGTGTTCCTGAGGCTTTTTCAACATTGGCCGAACCCAGCCTTTTCATATCTAATATCAGGTTTAAAAAAAAGATTGATTTTTTTAATTGTGAATTTGCAGGTCGGGTTTCATTCCATAACGTCATTTTCGAGAAAGAGTTTACTTTTTTTGACAATCATTTCCATGAAGATGTCTCACTATCGTCAGTACAATTTCTAGGCATCACCCAGTTTCGGTCAATCAAAGCGAATAAAGCTTTTAGCATCTTGAATTGCCATATCGATATGCCCGCTATAGGGTTTCGCACAGGGCATTTCGATGAGGGATTGATGCTTTACAATACCAAAATTAAAGGAGAACTTGATCTTGGCAATACAGTTTGTATAGGGACCTTGCTTATCCGAGAATGTGATATTCCAGGTAAACTTAATCTAAGTTCCTGTGAACTTGAGAATTTGCAGTTAATAGGGAATGATAGAACACAGGAACTAATGCAGGTGAAGGAGCTGTTGTTAAATGATACTACCATTACGGGTCAATTACAAATTGAGCGGGTGAAAATTGATCTTACATTCGGTGCCCACTTTACCAAATTCAAGGGTGCCGTTTTTGTCAATAGAAGCCATTTTTGCGGTAAAAATTATTGGATAAGTTGTGTTTTCGAAAAAACGCTTTCTATAAATAGGACTATTTTTGTGCAACACCTGAGTTTATCTGACTCTAAGTTCGAACAAGCAGTACGTTTGAACCGATCTGATTACCGAAAGGCTGAAGTTTATTTTAACGAATCAATTTTTAATAGTGACCTATCAATCGGCGGAAATCTGTCGGGTCATAAAATTGATCATTTTCAAGGCCTATTGTGTTTCCAAGGAGCTCTATTTAGCATAAACAGTATCGTCAGGATTTTTAGGCTGAACACCAAAGAGACTCCATTGGGCGAAATTCAGTTTACCAACGCACTGGTTAAAGGGTTGATTGATATAGAGGAAGTATATTTAAACAAAGTAAGCTTCGAGCGCACGATAGTGTCTGGTAATATTCAGGTCAATACGTCATTGCTTCCTGCTATCAAAGACAGTAATTCAGCAAGGCTTTTAAAACACGAAGCCCGGAAAATAAATAACCATGTGGCCGCGCAGCATTATTATCGCATGGAAATGGCTATTTACTCTCGGTCATTGAAATGGTATAGTGGAGACCGGTTTTTGCTTTTTCTGAACCAAGCTTCCAATAATTATGGATTAAGCTGGACACGAGGAGTTGGTTTTACGATGATTTCCGGCTTCGTCTTTTATGCATTCTTCTCTTTGGCAAAAACGAATTATAGCTTGAACTTTTTAATTTCGGAAAAGTTTGCGGCAGGCTTTATCAATTTTTTTTGGCTACCAACAGGCTTTGGCGAACTAGTTACCATCTTAAATCCTAGCCATATCACTGGAGGAGCGTGCGGCGCATTATCGTTTATCTTAGGTAAGATTGCCATTGCTTATGGAATCTATCAAACAATAGCAGCTTTTCGAAAACATTTGCAATAAAAGCGTTAAGAAATTAAAGGCTCATTTCTACCACATGGAATGAGGCTGGAAAATGTGCACAGGGATGATTTGACTAAAGAGAGGCTTATATGTCTATGAAACATTTCAAGTCGAGGCAGCTCCATCAAGATACCTGGTGTCCATAGGCGAAAGCTGAGCGGTACAGAACGAATGCAGCTCGTCATTTGCATATTAACCCTTAAAATATCTAACTACTATCCAAATGGAAGATTTTTATATTGCTCCTTATATCGCTACGTTCAGGTCACTCGACGATTTAGAAGAAAAGGACCCAGATAATCGCTTTGTTTTTAATCATAAAAATATGGAGGTGCTGGATTTTGATAAGCTTAATGCAATAGGTAAAGCATTTATCATCAGTGAACCAGGTTATGGAAAAAGTCTGTTAATGAAAAAATTGGCAGCGCAAATTGACGATAGAGCAAAGGTACTGAGCATTGATTGTAAAGTCATGCTAGATAGGCACATTAGCGCGGAAAGTCTGGTAAGTGAGAGGATTAACCATCTGTATTTTGACGGGCTTGACGAGGTTCCGCCATTACAATTTCTGGAAGCATTGCAGCAAATAGGAAACCTAACTATTGCGCGTCCCGACTTGAACATCTATGTGGCCTGCAGGACCCATTACCTCAAAAGATGGAAGACAAAATTAAAAGATTTTATCGGGTTTAAGTATGTGGTCATACAACAATTTGCAGATACACATATCCGTAAATACCTGGAACATTTTATTACAGATGAAGAAATTATCGAGCTTATTATGCGCAGGTCTTCCGGCTCAAGTAGAGATCCAGTGCTCAAAACGCCGCGATATCTTGACGCCTTGGTTAGGTCTATACTAGATGGACAGTGGACGGCGGAGGAATTACGTCATATTACCCGTATTCAGATCTTTGATAAAGTAGTTTATTATAAACTCATATCAGAGATAAAAAAACAGCATCAGCTTTTTGATCATCTGCCCGAAAATAAGGAATGTACGGAAAATCCAGCGATAGCAACAATCTTGAGTTATATCCGGCAACAACAGCGACCTGGATCACAGGATAACGAAGTGCATATCACCCAGCGCGTGCTCGAAAAACTAGCGCTGATTATGGAAATTTATCAACGCAATCAGATCTCACACGAGGAACTAATCACCTATTTAGACGAAACGCGTTCCAATATTAACCAGATATTTTTGCAGAATAGTAGCATTGATGTCTTTATTGAACGTGTTTTAAAAAGAATAGATTTTAATTATCTGAAATTTGAAAATACGGAGCATCAGGAATATTTGGCCGCCAAAGAGCTGATCCGGATGAGTAATAGTGAACAGGTTCTATATGACCTAATCATGGACAAGAAATTGGATATTGTATATTCAAGTTGGTATGACGTTATCCAATATGCGATTGAATTAGATCCGCAAAAAGTTGCCGGCAGTCTTTCCAATTTGCTGGCTATAAATCCTGGGCATCAGGTGGAAGAAAGATTGATCGATCTACTGCTCGGCCCTGGAATGGATCAGGCTGAGCCATCCGTTAAAGGGAATATTTTCCAAATCGTTTTTATCTATTATCAGCATTGCGGTCAAAACCTTTATCAGAAAGATACTTTGTTGGCTAATTTATACAAGATGCCTGAAAATCAATACCTTATAAGTCTCGTACACTTGGATGGTGATAGCCAATTGGAGATTACCAGGTTTGTTAATCGAATGCTGATCATTAAACAACTAGCAAATAAAGGGTTGTTAACAGCTGAAAATAAGGCAGCTTGGCGGGAGTATTTATTATTTTTACTCCATAGACCTGCCTTAGGGATCAAACCAGACGATTTATTTTACGTGCTAGAATCACTGGATGCTAAAGCGGAGGTTTTAGTTATGTATACTCAAATTAGAACGGAGCCAGATGGCGTGGTTTCTACCTATTTAAACAGCTTGGGTAATATTGCGCCCGACGAGGCGGTAGATATCTTTGTTGATATTATTCAACAACGGCCTAAAATGGATTCCAAAGAGCGATTTCTGGATAACTTGACATCTGAGGCTGCGATCTCCAAGGTGTTTGATTTGCTACTCAAGGAACCCCAATTAATTGATAGTTTATTTAACGATAATTGGAGCCATATTGGTTTTTACTCCCTATTTGACCGGATAGCAGCAATTAATAGCGGGGTTTTAAATGCAAAGACGGAAGATCTTTTTCAGGTCATGTCTGGAGGTGACGAATACACTCATTTTAGGGGACCGAAAGAGGGATTCATGAAAAGAGCGGTAACTTATTTATTGAAACAACAGCCTGGATTTTTTGAACGTCTTTTAAAGTTAGAGGCCTATGAGAATTTGTTAAGAGAACTAGCTGAACCTTTGGCGAATTTGATTACTGTCGATCAATTCGAGATCATGGAAGCGCAGGCCAGAAATTCGTCTATGAGTTACTATGATCTATATAAGTTGGTGACAGAGCTAAAAAGAAATGCTAGTTATATTCGAAAGCCAGTGATCGAAGAGATGGCTAGCAAATTCCCGAAATTATTTGAAGATCAAAAGACCACCGATGAAGCCAGCCTTGAGGCGAAACAAAAGCAGGAAGCCGAACGGGTGTACCGAGAATTTCTTAAAAAACTACTGCCAGAGAAAAAGGAATACTATCAAGATGTCTTTGCTTACTATCTTATCAATTTTGAAAAAATAGAATGTTCGATCAAACCAAGTGAAAAGGAGAAAATTAAGAATATTCTTAGAATGGTCATTGACAAGGTTGATCCAGATGAATTTCGCATTACATTAACAAAGGAAGAAAGTAAGATAACTTCTCATGTAAATAATACTTGGTGGTTTCATTTTGGACTGTATATACGTTTGGCGTTATTGTTAAACGAAGAAGATGTACTGAGACAAAATCGCTCCAAATTAATCAAATATTTACCCATGTTGAAAGATTACAAGGGAGACAATCAACTTATTGTTGAACATGTGACGGATCATCTTGGACCTATTACAGCAGAAGATGAACAAATATTATTAAACTATTGTGTTGGAAGAGATGATGATTATATTCTTGGCTCGGTGTCAGTCTTCACAGAAATGATTAAAATACATCGGTTGTTAAGTTTTAAACCTGTTCTCAAGCAAATTATTAGTTCGTCTGCTGCCGATTTGCATGAAAAAGAAATCGCACTAAAAACGCTAGGAGAGCTTTCTGAGGAGGCTGATTACATTTACCTTGAAGAAGTTTTCGATGGTTTTAATATAGAAGATAAGTCCTGCAAACTACTTGGCGAACTTGCTAACGAAATCTTAATAACACGATTTAAAGATCATGAAGCTATAAGCTGGAGATTTGAGCAGCTCAAGTCAAGAGTGATCGTTATATTGGAGGACGGTGACCGGCAGAAAGGACTTCGGCCTTATCCAGACTGGGAATACGAGCTAGATAAACCAAAATTCGGGCGGTGTCTGTATGGATTAAATGGAGTGGAAATTCAGTCTCAGATCATAGATTTGCTTAAGTACGCATTAATGATTCGGAAAACCGCTGGACATAATCGTTATAGCAAATATTTAATGGATATTGTCTATGATTATTTTACGCAGAACAACAGTTTGAAAATTATTAATGCATTAAATGCGCTATTGACTGAACCGACCTACAGCGATACAGCAGGCAATTTCAAAGGCTATGTGGTTAAGCTGGAAAAGAACTTGTCTGATACGCACGTGTTATATAAGACCATCAGTGAGCCAATCCGTATTTACAACGAAATTCAAGAAAGAAAATACCTGCCAATTTATAATTCAATCGAGTTAGCTTCTTTGGTTGAGCATTCAATTATAGATTTAGAGAGTTTTATTCATAATAAAGGATTCTATCAAACGGCCATGCAGCTCAGTGGCGCGATAAAGTCAAAAAAGACTTCACTTTTCAATGAGGACGTACTGCAAAAGACGTTAGCAGTTACTATGGAAAACAGCCTATTGCGCAACGGCTTGCGCAATACTGATATCAACCGAGAGATTGAGCTTAATGATGGCCAGCGTATAGACCTGCTGATCAAATATGGTTTCATTGGTCCAGTGATGGTAGAACTAAAGCTTTTGCATAACCCGGAAATTCAAAATGATCAGGAACGGGCACGTTATAAATCTAAACTGATCAAATATATGGAAGGAATAAACGCTGAATATACTTATTACCTAGTCTTTAAAGTCCGCAATGGTTTTCCCAATCATTTGAACAATTATGAAAAACTTGTACAGGAGTATAATGATATTCCTGCTCTAGAAATCAAGCTTCTTGATTGTGCTAAATAATTTCAATGGTAAAGGTTTTCGATCTAAGGATACATTGGCTTTCAATGTCGCCTAGGTATGATTTAACCCTTGATTAGTATCATTAAGTTGGCATTAAACTCAGCTTATAGCAGAAGGTAAGGATAAAAACATTTTATAATTATTCATACAAATTGCCATCTTTTTTAGCGTAGCCTTACAATGTAAACTGAAATAAATGTCAGACACCAAAATCAATATCGCCAGCCAGTTGAAGGCTATTTTGCAATGGGAAAGTTGCGTGCGAGGCTATATATGTTCTAATATCAAGGGATCAGCGAGGATTGAATTTAATGTGCGCCAGGTAAGGCGCCAGCTGCTGAATTTCATTGAACGCCCGGTAACGTAAAATTTTGTTGGCAAGTGGATCATAATAAAGCTCACCATAAATTTTCCCCAGACTGTACAACTGCACTATAAGACCGTTTTCCTCGCGGTCGGCAAGGAAATTGCCATTGATAATCGCGTCCGCTTTTTCAGGGTCACCCAGCGCATCATATTGTTCCATGGTCAACACGACATAAACTTACACATAATTTCAGATGTTGCATCAAAGTGTATCATACGAATAAGATCTTGATTAGGGAACTACCTTCAATCGGGATTCAACCGTTATATGGAAATCAAAAGTCCCCTAAGCGCTCGCCGCCGGGGACTTTTACCTAAACCTTATCACAATAGCAGGCAAGGATGCCTGCCATATTAAACTGCAAGTTATCAAAATTTATGCTTTCTTAATCTAAACGCAATCGATAACCGTGTTTCCCATCTTTGTCATATCATCCCACCAAATCCATCTATACTTTATTCAAGCTCTTCGATATTAACTAAATAGCTATTAATCAGTACATTAAAATTTCAGTAAAAAATATTTTGTAATTCTTTTTATAGATTGCTAATATTTTTAGCATAACTTTACAATCCCAAATTGAAATAAATGTCCGGCACCAAAAAAGATATCATCAGTCAGCTGCAAAAGGATATTTTGCAATGGGAAGGCTACAGGCCGCCGCCTGCTGGTCAACGGGAATTAGTAGGTTTAGGCCCGGTAGAAGCCGCTTTTCCCAATGGCGTTTTTCCTTTGGGCACTGTGCACGAACTGGTATGTGCGAATACAGAACAAGCCGCGGCTTGCGGTGGTTTTGTAAGCGGAGTGCTTTCGATACTGATGCAAAATGGAGGTGCCTGTTTATGGATCAGCCTTTCCGGGAACTTATTTCCCGGAGCTTTAAAAGCGTTTGGAATGGAACCCGACCGGGTGATCTTTGTCAATCTGACCAGGGATAAAGAGGTGCTTTGGGTCATGGAAGAAGCATTAAAATGCGCTGGCCTGGCCGCGGTTATCGGGGAAATGCGGGAAATTGATTTTAAGCAATCCCGGCGTCTGCAGCTGGCTGTTGAACAAAGCCGGGTGACGGGTTTTGTTCTGCGTAACCGTTCGGATAAAATGGGATCAACCGCTTGCGCCGCCCGCTGGAAAATCAAACCCTTACCAAGTGAACCGGTTGATGGTTTGCCTGGCCTGGGCTTTCCACGCTGGCAGGTCGAACTATTGCGGGTACGTAATGGGCAGCCGGGTAACTGGATCATGGAATGGTCGGAAGGTAAATTCAGACCGGTTGAAAAAGAACTGCCGGAACAACAAAAACAAATGGCGGGATGAGTTATGGAAAAGCGCTTTATGGCTATATGGTTTCGTCACCTGATGACAGACTGGCTAACCCTTAAACAGCCGGAGTTAAAGGAAATACCTTTCGTTTTTGCAACACTTGACCGTAACCGTATTGTCATTACCGCTGCCAACCCGGTAGCGGAAGCGCAGGGTGTTCATTGCGGTATGGCGGCAGCGGATGCCAAAGCAATTACAACAGATCTGCGGATATTGGACCATATCCCTGGAAAAGAAGCCAAATTATTACGGCAACTGGGCTTATGGTGTATCCGCTATACACCGATCGTGATGGTCGATCTGCCCAATGGCCTGATCCTCGATATTTCCGGCTGTGCGCACCTGTGGGGCGGCGAACGAGGCTATTTGAAAGAGATCGTGAACAAGCTGCGCTCATCGGGTTATGATGCCCGGGCAGCTGTAGCAGATACCATAGGTACTGCCTGGGCGGTTGCCCGCTTTGGAAAAAAGACACCTCTTGTTGAACCCGGTATGCAGGCACAAGCCTTGCTGAGCCTGCCACCTGCTGCTCTCCGTCTGGAACCGCTTATATTGGAAAAACTCCAAAAGCTGGGCTTCAGTATCATCAGAAGTTTTATACAGATCCCGCGCACGGTATTGCGTCGGCGTTTTGGGGAGGGCTTTTTATTAAGATTAGCACAGGCTTTGGGCCTGGAAGGGGAGATCCTGGTTCCGCTGATTCCGCCCGTACCCTATACAGAACGTTTGCCCTGCCTGGAACCGGTTCGGACGAAAAAAGCGATTGAGATCGCTATTCAAAAACTCCTGGAGACCATGTGTTTGCGTTTGCAAAACGAAGGTAAGGGTATTCGAAAAGCCATCCTGAAATGTTATCGTATAGATGGGAAAATGGTACAAGCTGGCATTTCCACCAACCGGGGCTCGCATAGTGTTTCCCATTTGGTCGAACTGTTTGAATTGCAGATCAGTAAAATAGAGCCGGCTTTGGGTATCGAATTGTTTTTGTTGGAAGCCCCGAAAGTAGAGGCTATTGACCTGATACAGGAAAAATTATGGGATGAGAAACCTGGATTACAGGATACCGCTCTGGCGGAACTGCTGGACAAACTGGCGGGTAAGGTTGGCGCGAATGCTATCCACCGCTATTTACCCGCAGAACACAACTGGCCGGAGCGCTCGATAAAACAAGCAGCCTCTTTAATGGAAACCCCGGTCACCAGATGGCGGACGGACAGGCCACGGCCCGTACGCCTGTTACGCCGGCCTGAGGCCATTGAAGTGATGGCGCTCTTACCCGATTACCCGCCCAAAGTATTTACTTACAAAGGACGGAGACATATTGTTGAGAAGGCTGATGGCCCAGAACGCATTGAACGGGAATGGTGGCTGGACCAGGGTGAGCACCGGGATTATTACGCCGTGGAAGATGCCGACGGGCAACGTTATTGGCTGTTCCGCTCAGGACACTATGATGCCGCTCCGCAATGGTATTTGCATGGGTATTTTGCATAAAGATGATGAGATACGCCGAGTTACAAGCCACATCCAACTTCAGTTTCCTGCGGGGAGGGTCGCATCCCGACGAACTGGTGGAACAGGCAGAAGCACTTGGTTATGAAGCTATCGCCATTACTGACCGTAATAGCCTGGCGGGTATCGTGCGTGCGCACGTCGCGGCAAAAAAACTCGCTATCAAATTTATTCCGGCCTGTCGGTTGGACCTGTTAGACGGGCCAAGCCTGCTGGCTTATCCAACTGACCGCGACGCCTATGGCAGGCTTTCAGCATTATTAACCGTTGGGAACCTGCGGGCTGAAAAGGGGGAATGTCATTTATATAAAACGGATGTCTATCAGCATCAGGAAGGTATTCAGTTTATTATCATCCCGCCGGATGAGTTAAACGCCCGGTTTGATTATGACGATGATTTTAAAAGCAATGTAGCGGAATACCGGGCTAACCTGGGCCTGGCATTATATATGGCGGCGACCCGTTCCTACAGCGGTGATGATGCCAAGAGACTGGCCCGCCTGTCACAACTGGGTATTCCCCTGGTGGCTGTTGGCGATGTACACTACCATGAGCCCAGGCGCCGCGAATTACAGGATATCCTGACCTGTATCCGGGAAAAATGCACGATTCATACAGCCGGCTTCCGCTTGCATGCCAACGCGGAACGCTTTATCAAACCCATAGAAGAATTGCATCGCTTATTCCGGGGATACCCTGAAGCGCTGAATAACGCGTTAAAGATCGCGGACGCCTGCCGGTTCTCCCTGGATACCCTAAAATACATTGAACCGGAAGAAAAAATACTGGATGGACTGACGCCACAGGAACGCCTGATCAAATATACCTGGGCAGGTGCACATGAGCGGTATGGGGAGCAGATCCCCATAAAAGTTCAGGATCAGTTAAAATTTGAGCTGGCTTTTATTGAGGGACGAAAACTGGCTCCATATTTTCTTCGGGTATATAAATATACGCAAAAAGCAGAAGAACTGGGTATCCTGCACCAGGGCCGTGGTTCTGCGGCCAACTCGACAGTTTGTTATTGTTTATCCATTACGGCAGTAGATCCCATGAAATCCCGCTTGTTGTTCTCCCGCTTTATGTCGGATGCGCGGGAGGAATGGCCGGATATCGACGTGGATTTTGAACATGAACGACGGGAAGAGATCATACAGTATATCTATGAAGACTACGGACGTGAACATGCTGCTATTGTCGCGACAGTTACCCAAGAAAGGCACCGGGGCGCTATTCGGGATGTGGGAAAAGCGATGGGGCTATCTGAGGATTCTATTAAACGGATCGGCGCAACGATCTGGGATTTCAGCGAGGAAGGTTTTGACGAAAAAAGATTGCGGGAACAGGGACTGAATCCGAATGATCCATTAATTTTTAAAGTACTGGAATTAACTTCCTTTCTAATGGGTTTTCCGAGGCAGTTGGGACAGCATACCGGCGGTTTTGTTATTACGGATAATAAGCTGTCCGATCTATGCCCGGTGCTGAATGCGCGGATGGAAAACCGTACGCAACTGGAATGGAATAAGGATGACCTGGAAGCTTTGGGCATCCTGAAGGTGGATGTACTGGGGTTGGGCATGCTGACCATGATCCGGAAGGCGTTTGATATGGTAGCGCAGCATTATGGTCAAAAGCTGACGCTGGCCGATGTTCCCCAGGATGATCCGAAGGTTTACGAGATGATCTGCCATGCCGATACCATCGGCGTGTTCCAGATTGAAAGCCGTGCGCAGATGTCCATGCTGCCGCGTTTAAAACCCCAATGTTTTTATGATCTGGTGATCGAGGTGGCCATTGTACGACCGGGGCCAATACAGGGGGACATGGTACATCCCTATCTGCGCCGCCGGAATGGTGAAGAGCCCGTGGAATATCCCTCGCAGGAATTAAAGGAAATCCTGGGGAGAACATTAGGGGTGCCTTTATTCCAAGAGCAAGCTATGGAGATCGCCATCGTTGCGGCGGGTTTTACGCCTGCTGAAGCAGATGAACTGCGCCGCAGTATGGCCAGTTTTAAAGCGAATGGCAAATTAGGCTTATATGAAAAGAAGCTGGTGGACGGGATGGTGGCCAGGGGGTATGAAGAAGATTTTTCGAGAAGGGTCTTTAAGCAATTGCAGGGTTTTGAGGGTTATGGTTTCCCGGAAAGCCATGCCGCCTCCTTCGCCTTGCTGGTTTATATTTCCTCCTGGCTGAAGTATTATTATCCCGATGTATTCTGCGCGGCATTATTGAACAGCCAGCCGATGGGGTTTTACCAGCCCGCGCAGATCGTTCGGGATGCCAAAGATCACGGGGTTAAAGTTTTGCCGGTGGATGTCAATCATTCTTGTTGGGATAATACACTGGAAGAAAAAGATGGCGCGTACCTGAGCGTGCGTTTAGGTTTCCGGCAGGTCAAAGGATTACGGGAGGAAGATATGACTTTATTGATAGCAGGCCGGACCCAACATTATGGCCATATTGATCAACTGCGTAGGGTAGGTGTACCAGAAGCGGCTTTGGAAAAGCTGTCGGATGCGGATGCTTTTCGCTCCTTGGGTTCGGACCGCCGCCAGGCTTTATGGGAGGTATCGGCTTTGAGTGACCGACCGGTCGCCTTATTTGATGGTCAGGCTTCGGAAAGCGTCAAAGAGATACAGGTACAGTTGCCACTGATGACCGAAGGAGAGCATGTTGTGCAGGATTATTCAGCTACGGGCTTATCCCTGAAAAATCATCCTGTAGCCTTAGTTCGTGAAAAACTGAACTTATTGCACAATACACCGATCGCTGAGCTTAAAAATAAGAAAGACGGGGATTCCATCAAGGTTGCCGGTTTGATAACCGTTCGCCAGCGGCCCGGCACCGCTAAGGGTATCTTGTTCATGACCCTGGAAGATGAAACCAGTGCGGCTAATATCGTAGTATGGGAGAAGCTGTTCGATCAATACCGGAAGGAGATCATCCAGTCCCATTTGTTCATGGTTGAAGGGAAATTACAGATCGAGGGCGAAGTGATCCATGTGGTCGCCATACGCTGCTTTAATTTGAACAGGCTGCTTCGTGGTTTGACCATAGGCAACGCCGATGACCTGCCGCTGTTAACCCTGGCAAGGGCAGATGAGACCACAGCGCCCGGGCCTGATAGCCGGGAGGTTTTTCATAAAGGAAGGAATTTTAAGTAGTTCTTTAGATAATAAATACTAATATTTTTAGTATTTATTGTTCTTTTTTGCATTTTTTTCTCGATTTTTGTTTTAATGAGAAGTAAGTTATTCCGGGAAAAGCCGGCAACGGCTAAAATAAGGGGAGAAAGATGGGTGGGCATCCTGCCGGATAACGGGGAGGGCTATCTGCTTTACGACATCTTACGGGAGATTTTTATCGGCCGTATTCTCTTTGATACCGATGATAACTGGATATATGACGGCGAATTATTGACTGTTGAAGAACAGGAAGATGCGGCAGGGTTTATTAGCGGCAATCATAAAGAAATGGATAAATTGATCAGGGATTTAGGATGATGGAACAATTGTATTTTTTCCCCGAAGCGGGACAAAGTAAGGGGCTGCCAACTGATTTTCTGGAATACTTTCCCGGTATATTCAGTGAGGAAGAAGGTAATTGGTTTCTGCAAAAACTGATAGCGGAAGCGCCATGGAAACAAACCGTACAAAAGATGTATGATAAAGAAGTGATCACCCCACGGCTGACGGCTTGGTATGGTGATCTGGGTACCGATTATTCTCATCCTGGAGGAATAGCCAACCCAACCCCGTGGACGCCCGAATTACTGGCGATTAAGCAAATCGTAGAACCTTTAGCGGGTACTCAATTCAATAGTGTTTTATTAAATTATTACCGCGACGGCAATGATTCCGTTGCCTGGCATAGTGACAAAGAAAGCATTTTGGGCAAACATCCGGTCATCGCTTCGGTTAGTTTTGGCCAGGTCCGTAGCTTTGATATCCGCAACAAAACAGACCACAGCGAAAAATATTCAGTTCGGCTGGAACACGGCTCCTTCCTCCTGATGAAAAGCGGGTTACAGGAACATTGGGAGCACCGGATCGCCAAATCCCTTAAGCCTATGAAGGCGCGTGTTAACCTGACCTTCCGGGTTGTGATCTGATATTTACCAAAGAATTTAATTTTTAAACTATCCACCATATATATTCGCAGCATGAAGAAACTGTTTATTTTTTGTTTGATAGCCCTTCCGGCAACACTGATCTCCTGGGGCTTTAAAGGACACCGGGCTATCGCGACAATCGCGCAAAAACATTTGACCAGCAATACCGCCTATGTCGTTTCAGCTTACTTAAAAGGTGAAAGCATGGCAGAAGTAGCCACCTGGGCAGATGAAAACCGCAATCCGACTACCGCACCCTGGCATTTTTTAAACCTGCCCCTGGGTTTAACGCACGAACAGTTTGTCAAATTTGTAAGTGAAAGCGATAATAATGTTTATAGTGCGATCCTGAAGACGGAAGCAAGCCTGCGGGACAAAGGTTTAACACCCGATCAGAAGAACGAGGCGCTAAAATACCTGATCCATCTGGTTGGTGACGCTCATCAGCCGATGCACGTCAGTCGTAAAGAAGATAAAGGTGGTAACACCATCCAAGTACGTTTTGACAATAAGGGCACTAACCTGCACAGTCTTTGGGATAGCAAACTGATCGAT
This sequence comes from Mucilaginibacter sp. NFX135, assembly GCF_048565145.1. NCBI lineage: Bacteria > Pseudomonadati > Bacteroidota > Sphingobacteriia > Sphingobacteriales > Sphingobacteriaceae > Mucilaginibacter > Mucilaginibacter sp. NFX135. The sequence continues at coordinate 5,121,757 of NZ_CP183412.1, read as the reverse complement.
CATGAAGGTTTCAGCGAAACGGAAATTGTCAGGTCTTACGATGTAGCGACAACCGCGCAGATCAAACAATGGCAATCAGATAGCCCCATGGAATGGATCTGGGAAAGTTATCAGGTCAGCAGCGAACTTTATGCACAAGCCAAACCCGGTCAGGAAATAGATGAAACTTATTACCAGAAATACATCACCGTTATCCATAAACGTATCGGTCAGGCCGGTATCCGTTTGGCTGGTGAACTCAATAAACTGTTCAATAATGAGCAGGTGAAGGTGAACAGCGTATCGCCCTCGCCGTCAGCTGGTGCTCAAAGTGTAAGTGCCGTAAAGCTGGAGGAGATCAAGAATGCGATTGGGAGAAACGTGAGTGTGCAGGGCAAGGTGTACAGCAGTAAGGATATTGGCAGTATGGTACTGGTCAATTTAGGCGCAGCCTATCCCAATCAATTATTGACGATCGCGCTAAAAGGTAAAGCAAAAGGATTGGGAAATCAGTTGAGCGATAAGATGATCACAGTGGAAGGGGAGGTAATTGACTATAAAGGAAAGCCGGAAATTATTATCACGGATACATCAAAGGTCAAATTTTAATTTATGCATGAACCGTTTATCATACCCGTATCCTACCAGGGACAGGAGTACGAATTTAAAGCGCGTTTTGAGCGGTGGGGTTACACCCATCGCATCGCCGTGCTGATCGATGAAATGACTTTTACCTTTGAGCCTGATGAGGAAGGCGGCTACCGGGCTTTGATCAATCCGGAGCAGCCCATGGCACCGATTCCGATGAATCTTCATCTGCTTCAAACAATTGCGGAGAAACTGGCTAAACTGAGCAATGCTTAAATTTTTCTTAGGCTGACTCTGGGCCACTGATCTTTAATCAATAGGAAAATTAAAATGGCCTGTTAAATAGCTGGTAAGGCAAGGCCTTTTTGTAAGATCGCTTCACTGTATTGAGACTCCAACGGCAAATATATTTTAGGGCATGAAGACCGGTCAGTAATGTAGAACCGCTGTTCATCGTTATCGTTTACCTGCATATGAAACCTTACTTTCTTCCGCTCAAACAGCACATAAACCTGGAATAGCTGAAGCCTTACCCTGTTCATGGTTATAAATTCAAATTCCGTTCCTTCAAACGTGATCTTAAAATTCGTAGTCATGCCGCGAAGTTAGAAAAGAACAGCTCAAATCATAACTTATAAGTATCCGGTCCCTCTTGATATGTTATTTCCCGAGATACTAAGTTATAAGTGATGTTCTGACGGCCTCCAGGTTCTTTTTCTAATATTCTTTTCTCGATCAGCTCTTATATATCCCTTAAAACAGTATCTGGGGCATTCATTCATAGACCAACTCAGATAAAGGTAAATCTCGTCAGATAAAGGTAAATCTCGAAATTGCAACTTTATTCTTATGAAGACGATAAAGCTTAAGTATTATACACGCACCTTAAGCTAAAATCCACAATGCTGATGGGTTGACATTTTCCTTATCAACTTCCATGTAAGCCTTTCCGTTTTTAAAAGTTACCATCAAGATGCTGTCATAATCATTATCTGGTCAAATCAAACCCGTTTTATTGTTGATGCCAAAGCCCCAACGATGGGAAAACAGTGATACTCTTTAAACTGAACATAGGACCATACCCATAATTATGTCGCTGTTACATGTTAAACGAACGCTCCGTTATTTCGGAAATCGATGTCCGTATTATTAAAACTGATATAATAAGCATAAACATAACGATCGTCATAAAACCTTTCTTAAACTGTCAACCAGCTCTCCTATACTTCCGTTTTGCTGATTTCTAAAAGCCAAATCGGTATAAAGAGTAGCGCAATATTTACTGGATGACTTTAGAGCCTTCCATTCCGACCATAAAAGGTCGTAATGGTTAATGGCCTGCTTAATTACCCCTATATTGAAACTGCCGCCCCGTTTTGCGATGCCGTTTTCTATCATCAATATCCACATCTGTTCGACCAGTTCATATTTTATCCGGCCATAGGTACATGACACTTCAACAGCTTCCTGATCAGCAGCATTGTTTACATGGATTTGTTTCGACAACGCTTCAATCTGCCTCCATATGGCTGAAGCCTCTGCTTTTTCAGCCAATATTTCTCTTTCTTTTTTTTTGTTAATGATTTCATTGACTATATTTTTGTTTTCTACCGCCGAAAAATATTGATCACGACTCCACCAAACGGCATTAGATGTATAACTGTTCAATTGTCCTTTCCGCACACCTTCTATGGTCAATAGATTTAGCTGTCTGAACAGATCGGCTTCATAACCAGTTAACCCAAGCCTTTTAGCGAACTCATAAAAGAGGGCTTCTTCGGACTTTTCGGGATGCTGCGCCCATTGTGAAAGCACGTATGTATTCAAATCTGCCCATAACTCATTAGTGATATACGGGCCGTCCCATCCGCCTCCATTTGACCATGTCATAACTCCTTTTAATAATCCTTTACCCAAAATATCTTTTATTCCCCGCGGATTGTCTGGATCGTTAAGCTTCCCATTGAATTCATGTCGCCCAAAAACGATTTCATATTTCGTCTCCGGCCAGCCGTCTATTACGCCTTTGGCCGTATAATACGGATGCGCACCTTTCCCGTAAGCTTCCATCCTTGATTGTGCCTCCACTATCTGTGCATGGTTGCCGATGGCGAGCGTAGGATTAAACGGTGTCATGCGGTGAAAATCGTCCTGCTGATATTTAATGACAAAAATTAAATTAGGATGCGGTTTTATTCGATTGGTAACTGCCAGATAATAATCGGGGTTGTTATGGAAATTATATCCAAAATCCCAAGTACGATAAAACAGCTTCTTATTGCGCTTTACACAAATCTCATCCCGTAAAATGTTTATCAAGGTCACTTGATCTTCTATACCACTCTTACCATCACGTATAGGCCCACCTCCCATATGATAAGGAGCATCCTGTAAATATGTTTCGCCAAAGCGAAGTGTCAAACCGTCCAGTTGAGGAAACCGTTCAAAAATCCCGGCTATCTGTGCACGGAGCATATCCTGGGTCCTTTTGCTTTGCATATCGGGCTTTCTTGACCGTTCGTCCATGCCGCCAGTCCCGGCTACCTTGCCTTTCCCCGTTATTTCGCTGCCATATCTTGTCCACAATGATTTTGGAAAAACAATGAAGTCGGTAAATGGATAAACACACATACCAGCCTTTTTACAGGCATTCAGTTTTTTATCGATTTCCGCAGCTTTCGCCATTATCCATTCCCGCTCTTTACTGTTTTCAGGAACAATGCCTTTTTCGTAATTATCATAAGTAATGGCGCAATTGACAAACCAATGAGTTACCATTCCATTAAAACCCTGAGATTTCATGTAAACTGGATCATTATACTTTGTTACATAAGGTACTTCTCCTGGGTTATTATGCACCATGTCCAGAATGTATGGAAGTGGTTGAACCGCTGACTGTGCAAATGCCTGTCCAATCATTATGGACAGGCATGCAATTAGTGTCAGATACTTAATTTTTATCTTAAAATTATCCATTTAAAATAAGCTTTGTTTTTTTAGCATTACACTAATAGCCAGGATTTTGAATTAATTTGGCGTCTTTGTTTCTTTCTATTTCACTTTGAGGTATCGGCCAAAGATTGTTGGTTGGTTTGATATTGGCAGCAACTGGATTATGCGCTACATTTACGGTCCTATCGTAAACCAGGTTAAGCCGGGCCAGAGTAAGCCGTCGCTTTTCTTCAACACCTAATTCGCGCATCCGCTCATCTAATATGTAATTAATATTGACCGCAGAAGATAATATGGGTGAGGCATTTGCCCTCGCTCTGACAACATTTATATCTTTTGCAGCGTTTTCCAACAATCCGGCACCGAGGTATGCTTCCGCACGTATTAAATAGGTCTCGGCCAGACGGAACATATATTGATTACAATATGTACCGCCTGCTGCAGAGCTCAGTAGAAGCGTAGACTTATTGATGAATAATCCATCGGGGTGTTTTCCTGGAGTTGTGCATTTAGATTGATAGGCGTAAAATGCCCTGCTTGGCACGATAACTCCCGGTGGCGGATTTTCTGTCGAAACGGTCTGACCAAAATACGCGGGTTTAGCTGGATCGTTGTAGGTGAAGGTGCGGACAAAATTATAGTTTGAATTTCTCATGTCATTACTAAAATCACTGGTCCAGATGGAGTTGGTAAAATATCTTGTGGAAATGGCCCAGCCAATACCCCTTCCCCCGGTATAATCAGATACCGGCCATAAAAACGGTTTTGCGCCATCGCTTAATGTGAGATCCCTTATTAAAGGGGCGTGCTGTCTTTCCAAACGATAGCTGCCGTTAATGGAGGTGGCGGAAGAAGAGCCTCCCGGCACATCGTTTTCAAATTGAATTACCCAGATAGCCTCTTTATTACCTGAACTACGGTTTTGGTTCTTCGGCCTGAATAAATCCCAATAAACATCTCCTGGATCTGCGCTTTGCGACCCAAATCTGGTTTTCATTAAAGCCATATTTCCGTCATCGATTACAAGATTGGCCGTTGTAACCGCATTATTAAACTGCCCTGCGGCTAAATAAACTTCGGCTAACAAATGCTGGGCTGCCGTTTTGGATATTTGGCCATCTTGCACCGCCGAAATTGCCGGCAGGTTAGCAGCGGCAAACATCAGGTCGTCAATTACCTGCTTATAAACATCCGCCTGACTCGCCCTTACGAAATCCGTCTTAGGCGAAGTCACTTCGTTCAACACTAACGGAACCCCACCATATAAATAAGCTAGTGTCCGATAGGCAAAACCTCGAAAAAACCGGGCATTCGCCTGAACAAGATTAGCATCTGCACCAGTTACCGATGAGGATGGCAACCTGTTTAAAATAGTGTTCGCTTCTGAAATGATTTTATAGAGGTTAGTCCAATGGATTGTTAAATAACCGTTACTGGGATTGGTTGAAACTGCGTAATCACTGAACCTTTGAGGGCCACTTGGCTGGCCGTCATATACCAGGTCCAATCCGTAGATGTAATCAAATGGACTTTGTTCATCGTAAGTATAAAATTCGGTACGAACTAAATTATATAAGTTATAAACAGAAGCGTTAAAATCCTTTAAAGTGCTGAATGAATTGACCGTACTTGCAAAATCGAGTGGTTTTTCATCGAGGAATGTCTTCTTACATGATATTGTACTCAGTAATACAGTACACATCAAAATTTTATATAGATTTTTCATGTTTTTAATAATTAAAAGGTAACATTTAATCCTGCGGAATAAGCTTTAATAACCGGGGATGCTCCATAAGCAAAGCCCTGGATGGTTTCAGGGTCCCATCCTTTCCACTTCGTCCAAGTTGCAAGGTTCTTACCGCTCAGGAAAACACGCAGATTTTTTATTCCCACTTTGTTGATCAGTGCGCTACTGAAATTATAGCTGAGTGAAACCTCCTGGAGCCTGACGAAGCTTCTATCCTGATAGATGCCTGGGTCGATAGCCGGCACGCTACCCGTGATGCGGTAAGCTGCATTTGGATTTGAAGGTGTCCAGTAATTGACTTCTTTAAACCAGTTATTCCTTATGGCATTGTCTCCCTGCTGAATGCCAGTATCGCTCCATGGATTATTGTAGCCCAAATAGCCATTTTTTCCACCCTGTACAGAGTTGATAAATACAAATAAAGAAAACTGTTGATAAGAAAAAGTATTGCCTATACTAAACCTGTAAGCGGGTTCGGTATGCCCTAAAATTACCCGGTCATCTGATGTTATTTTACCATCCCCATTGACATCCACCAGCTTATTGCCGCCTGTGTAATAACCGCCCGGGGGTGTTTCGCCAATTTGCCATATACCATCGGTTTTATAGTTGTAGATAGCACCCAAAGGTTGTCCGATAAACAGGTTGCTGGATACAAGGTCACCGGAGCCCAATAACTTTTTGATCTTGTTTTTATTGGTTGCATAATTTAGTACGGTGCTCCATTGAAAATCTTTTACTTTAACGTTTATCGTATTTAATGTAAATTCGGCCCCCGAATTATTTATTTCCCCGACATTGGTATTGATAGACGAGAATCCCGTAATTGTAGGGATGTTAACACTAAAAAGCAAATTATTGGTACTGGTATTGTAGTAATCCACAGCTCCACTTATCCGGCCATTGAGTAAAGAAAAATCTACACCAATATTAATACCGGTTGTGGTTTCCCATGATAGGTTGTTGTTGGCTAATGTAGCTACCTGCTGGCCAAATAAGGTACCGCCGGCATCCCCGAAAACATAAGCAGCTCCCTGCGACACAGTAGCCAAAGAAGCATAACGGTTGGTTAAATTGCCATTGGAGCCATAACCCATCCGTAACTTTAAATTATCAAGCCAGTTGATTTTAAGAAAGGACTCATTACTGGCTACCCATGCAGCTGCCACTGATGGGAAAACACCAAATTTCTTATTACTGGCAAAGCCGGAAAATCCATCCCTCCTGATCGTAGATGTTAACAGGTATTTGCTTTTATAGCCATAACTCAGCCTGGCAGTTTGATAATTATAAGTCTCGCTATAAGCATTGGATGATATTTGCTGGATAAGTCCTTGTTGTAAACTATTATAACCCAACGATATATTGTTGTATCCCGCGCCTGAAGCAGATGTGGTTTCATACTTACGCTCTCTTGCGCCATAAACCATGGTTAAGTCAATTGAATGATCAGTACCAAAAGTTCGTTTATAATTTAGAATGTTGTCCAAAGTATAATCGTAAGTGGCATCATTAACTTTTGAAACCGCCCCTGTAAAATTAGCGGAGTATTGGTTAGCCATGTAATGTTGATTCCAATAATATCCGTTACCATAGTTCAAACGATAGGTAAGTCCTTTGACATGAGGAATATTGAAAATCCCGTAAAAATTACCTGACAAAGTATTTCTGTGGTTATAATCGCTTCCATAGGTACTTAAAAAGGGGTTATTAATGGATGCATTAGGCGTCAGATTGATGGCTCCGGCAGGGCTGTATGGAGTGTTCAAAGGACTGTAAAGCATGATGCTTCGTAAATCGGGTGGATTACCGGAATAATCAGCCAGTGAAGTAAATGCCTGCGCTCCGACAGTAAGCCAATCGAAAACTTTCGTTTCCAGATTGATTCTTATCGATTTCCTGTTGAACTGATCATTAATAACAAAGCCTTTTTGTTTGGTATAGCCGCCGGAAATGAAAAAATTGGTTTTTTCAGTAGCGTTACTCACACTTAGCTGCTGGTCATACAACAGGCCCGGATTAGTGGCTGCTTTGTACCAATTGTAATCGGTTCCATTATCATAGCCCGATACCTGTGTAGCATCTAATTTTGAGCGGAGATCGAAGGCCGGATTTGGTGTAAGGTAATCAGGCGCTAAATAAGCTTGTCGCCAATTGATATCTTTTACTTTTTGTATAAACTCATTCCTGTCTAAAGGATGTAACTGGCTAGCTGGGTTCTGTGTAGCATAGGAAGATGAAAAGTTAATAACCGGCTTGCTGCCTGCTTTCCCTTTTTTTGTGCTGATCAACAATACGCCGTTTGCTGCTGATGCACCGTAAATGGCTTTACTGCTTGCATCCTTTAAGATATCGATGGAAGCGATGTCATTTGGATTAATGCTGGATATATCGCCACTATAAACAATTCCGTCCAGAACAATCAAAACATTTTGGGATCCGGAAATTGTAGATTGTCCTCTGATTTGAATCGTAGGCGACTGGCCCGCAGATGATACCTGTCCGATATTTAAACCGGGCACCGTTCCTTGCAACAACTGTACTAAATTAGTATTGGGCGATTGTCTGAATGACTCCAAATCGGCACGTGCAACTGAGCCGGTAATGTCCGATTTCTTTTGAGCACCATAGCCAATCACGATAACCTGATCGAGGGATTTAAGGGAAGGCGTAAGTTTGACGGTCAAGTTTAGTTCTCCGTTTAACGCAATTTCCTGCGACTCATACCCGATAAAGGATACAACAATGGTAGCATGTTCCGGAACCGTGAACGTAAATGAACCCTCTGAATCGGTGACGACCCCAGTATTTGATCCTTTGACTTTAATTGTGACGCCTGGTAAGGTTTTTCCGTTTTCATCGAGGACTTTACCTTTTATTGTTACAGGCGGAATACCGACGTCTTTTGTAGCATCAGTTCCTTCCTTCCTTTTTAAAACCACAGTCTTATTGACAATAGAATAGGTGAGCGGCTGGTCCTTTAAAATCGCGTTTAGGGCTTGTTCAATATTTACATCCTGTAATTCAACAGATACCCTTATATCTTTGACAAACTTGTATTTGTAAAAAAAACTGTAACCGGTTTGCTTATGCAGCTTGGTAAACACTTCAGCTATTTGGATGTTTTTTTCTGAGAGCGTAACCATTTGCGCGTATCCTTTGGCGGATACTTGCACACAGGCAATAATTAAAAGGAGTGTAGTGAGTTTCATCACCAGAATGATTTTAGATGGAAAAATCCACCCAATGGCAGCTAATTTGCCACATAGTTTAAATTTCATACTTTTGTTAAGCTTGGGTTAGTAATGGATTCGTTTTTTGACTGGCCCGACGTAATTAGCCGAAAGTGTTGGAAGCACTTTCGGCTCTTTTTAGGCATGTGGGTAATTGTATAGCTATTTCTTCATATCATTGAGCTTTTTTGGTTTAACAATTGTTTGATTAAAAAGGTCATTTAAGGCAGCACTATTAATTTTTTGTCTTTTATTTTAAAGTGGACATCTCCCAATTCCAATATTTTTAATGCTTCAGATAATTTGGAGCTTCGCGGTATCTGCCCTTCAAAAAAATCATCACTTATTGCTCCCTCATAACTTACATCAACATCATACCATCTGGAAAACTGCCGCATCAATGATTGCAGGTCAGCATGTTCAAAGCGGAAATAACCATTCTTCCAGGCAACAGCAATTTCAGTATCCACTTGTTGTATGTTAATAGGCGCCTTGCCGGGTTGAATAATTGATTGTTGCCCGGGTTTAAGAAACTTTGCACTGGGCTGGTTAAGTTGAGATATCTTTACCGATCCTTCCAGTAAGGTTGTTGTTACTACCGATTCGTCCACATAGGCGTTAATGTTGAAATGTGTGCCAAGTACCTCGACTATTTGGTTGTTACTGATTACACGGAATGGTAAATGTTTATTTTTTTTAACTTCAAAATAAACCTCTCCGGATATTTTTACCTGCCGCTCATTTTCCCCAAAAGCGAGCGGAAAGCTAATCGACGAACAGGCATTAAGCCACACATCCGATCCGTCCGGCAGAGTAATTTGATATTGTCCTGCCCTTGGCGTAGTTACCGTATTATATAGCATTTCGCCATTGTTTGGGCCAGCTCCTAAAGCTGTATTGTTATAGGCTAGCCGCCCATCTTTTGTCTTCTTGACAATGGCGCTTTTTTCTCGGGCTAATATTCCGCTTTGGGCTTGATCAAGGTCGATTTTTTCGCCGTTTGATAAAGTAAGTATTGCTTTATTACGACCGGGACTGGCATCGGTTTTTATAACAGCAATTTTGTGCGCGCTGTATTTTATTGACGGCCTTAAAAATAAGTATGCACCGACAGATAAGCAAAGAAGGACAATTGCTGCGGCAGCAACGCGATAAGAAAAAAACGTTGTTTGTGCAGCTGCCCGGTCAGAATTGCTTTTCATTTTCATAACAGACCGAAGCATTCGTTCCTTTAATGCCTCGGGGCTATCACCCAGGAGATCGGGCATGCCGGTGTCATCAAAGGATTTATACCAATCATTGAATTCCTTACGTTCGTCTTCTGTAATGCTATCATCCTGCCATTTCCTGGCAAGTTCCCATATGCGTTCCTGGTTTTCCTTTGCAGCCATTAAAGATGTCGTTTTATATATAGACAAAACAAAGGCACAAATCCCTATGCAGCAAAAAAAAATTGCGACCTACATGCAGGTATTGAATATTACCGTTACGAGAACAAAAGAAAAATGGAGATAAGGAATAATGAGATATGAAAAAATGTCCCCTTGAGCTTTTTACGGGCCCTTGATAAATGAGCTTCTACTGTTTTTTCGGAAATTGTCAGTTCCTCGGCAATTTGTCGTTGTGAATATCCCTGAACGTACTTTAAGTTGAAAATTTCCCTGCATTTGTCCGGTAAGCTGCTTAAAGATACCTGTATGTGTTGTTGGAGGTCAAGTAAGTCCAGCCGGTGAGTTGTACTTTCATCAATTTCTGATACTCTTTCAGCAATCTCCTGAGAATAAGTCACTCGCCGGGCTTTTTTTGATAACCTGTTAATTACGCCGAACTTTACTGCTGATGAAAAATAATTATCAAATCCCTTTATCAATTCGAACGACCTTCGATTCCGCCAAAGGCTGTAAAATATATCTTGAACGACTTCTTCTGCTTCGCAGGAGTCATTTAATCTGTTTCGCGCCAATATATAAAGCTTACTCCAATAGCGTTCATAAATTTCAACGAATGCAGCCTCATCATCTGACGTTAAAAGATCAGCAAGTTGATGATCATCAAAAGCTCCGTAAATCGACGCCATGTTTTATAAAGTTTTAAACATAAAGTGAATAAAAGAGGTCGCCTTTTATTTCCGGTTTGGCAATAATTACTACGATCTTAATTGCGTTCAATACATCAGAAGTGTACTGAAACGAATCATTAAACATCAAAATGAAATTTACTGGTTTCGTTTATAATTGACTCGACGAAAATAGTTATTTATAATTGTTTGCAAAATATTATGTTTTGGTTTCACTATACTGGCACCCTCTTTGGACTTCCTGGATTAGTGTAAGTTCCCTGATAGGGTCTGCTCCCGCGGCCAACAAACCCATTCTGGCGCATACTCCGCAAGATTCACCTAATATAGAATTTGAATTTGACACCGTTTTTTCATTCCGGATCCGGGCACTTCCGTAACTTACAGACCTGCCCTTGTATATAGAAAAACCAAACGTCATTTTAGGGCCTAAATATCATTACACCGTTTAAAAACCAGTCAACCGGCGTCGAGTCTTAGCTTCAAAGTAATAGTCGCGTTCAGTTTGCGTGATTTAGTTAAAATTATATCGGGTAACCAACTGTAACCGTTGTTTTTCCCTTCTAAATTTACATCGGTAAAATTAGATAGGAAGAGATTTGCGAAGCGATGAAATTGATATATAGCTATTAAGAATAAATATCAGAAAAGGTTATGGAGTCCGAAAGCTGCAAGTTGATCTACGATTGGCAAAGTATTTAATCCTTTGTCCGTTAGTCGGTATTCAACTCTGGGGGGAATTTCTGCGTATGATTTCTTAGCAACAAATTCATTTGCCACCAAGACGTTCAATTCGTGCATTAGCACCTTCTCACTGATTCCGGGAATACATCTTTTTAACTCGCCGTACCTGATAGTCCTTTCATTTATTTGGAACAGTATTAACAACGTCCATTTGCCACCCAACAATACTAAAGATTTTCTAACCGGGCAGTTTATATCCGACTGCATGATTATTTTCGGAGTTTCTTCCATTTGATTATCAATATATCTAACCTACAGGTAAGTACCTTACCGGTAAGTAAGTACTTGTGCAAAAGTAAGATATCACATTACTTTGCAAAGTAAACATTAAAAAAATCAAATATTATGATGCCAAAGGAAATAATTTCAGCCTATTTGGAAGCCTTAGGAAAAGGCGATGTAGGCCTTGCCTTTTCATTCTTTAGTCCCAACGCACAATGGCATCAACCAGGATCCCACAAATTTTCAGGAGTAAAATCAGGAATCGAGGCAATCGGAAAAATGCTCGGTGGTATGATGGAAGCAACCCGGGGAAGTTTTGCATTGAAGCCATACGGAAATTTAATGGTCAACGGCAAGATGGCCGCATTGCCAGTTCGCTTTAGCGGCACAATTGACGACCGAAACATCGATATGACCGGAGTAGACCTGTTTGAAGTAAATGAAGGAAAGATCACAGGAGTATGGCTATTTTCCGATGATCAGGAACTCGAAGACAAGTTTTGGGGTAAATAATTCTTTTCAGGGATTCAATGACGAAGGATCCGAATTAAAAAAGAGCTTCAAGGTATTTAATTACAACAAAGTACCATCATTTCCAGTCCATAAGGGAGCTTCCCCTATTAGAATAGTAACGGCAATGACAATTATCGATACAAATTCAGGGTTGTCCCCATTGAAGAGTATTCGAATAATAGTTATTGCCAAAACTTTTTTGAGATTTAGATAATGATCAACTTATGAATATCAAAAGGTATAAACATAAACTTCTTCTCCTTACTACCTATTACAAAAAAACAATTAAATCTCTTTAGTACCTACCTATATGAAAAAAATGCCACTTGTAATTATTGTATTGTTTACTCTCCGTTATTTTGCTGATGCACAGAATGTACAACCAGTAACCGTGATCAAAAAGCACGAACAATCAGCTTCCGGCTCCTTAAAATGGCGAGCCGACCACTATATTGTAAATAGAGATTCGGCATTTACCGACCCGGGAGTAGCCATAAAAAAGCTTATGGGAGGCAATAAGAGATTCGTCGAAAATAAATCCATTCGCCCCAGACAGGATGCGGAAACCATTAAAAAATTAGGCTTGGGTCAAAAACCTTTTGCAACCATTGTAAGCTGTTCTGATTCACGCGTGCCAAATGAAATCGTATTCGACCAGGGTGTAGGTGATTTATTTATTATCAGAACCGCAGGGCAAGTTTCATCGGCGGCCTCTTATGGAAGCATAGAGTATGCGGTGTTAAAATTGTACACCAGGTTAATTGTTGTTTTAGGACATACTGAGTGTGGCGCCGTGGCGGCGGCAGTGCAAAGACCTGAAGATGTTCCTGGCCACATAGTGACTTTAATAAATGAAATTAAACCTGCTGTAGCCAAAGTAGCACACATGCCGGGCGATCCTGTAAATAATGCAGTAAGACAAAATGTAATCGATCAGGTGAATATCCTCAGGAATTTAGATCCTATCTTGCATAAAAAATATTCAAAAGGCGAGATACTGATCGTAGGCGCCGTTTATGATATTCACACTGGAAAGGTAGAACTCTTAAAGGAAACCTTGCATGGTCTTCCGGAAAAGAAATCTAAGTAAGCCATACCACCATGAAAATTAGGGTCAGCGCCTTCTATAATGTTTTTTGTAGCTGGATGACTCTTTTTTTATACATGGCATTGCTCTGCCTTTTAAGGACGTAGCAATTAAATAAACATCTGAATTTATGACTTAATTCTTTATACTTTAAGTTTAGAATGCACTCGAATAACCTGTGGTTTTGTTTATATAAGTCCCGATTGAAAATTTCAAAGGGAATTAATTGTGTTTTTTACACTTTTAAATTTTATTTATATATTAGTCCGCTAATCACTAAATTTTTTAATTCAAACCAATTACTTACGCAATAACCGATCTGGACGAAAGTTCATCTATCGATTATTTGCTAGAATGCTTATATCTAAACGAGTAAATATTTTTTAGCAAATGAAAAGTCTGATGGAGATGACTGATGAAGATATCCTGCTTCAATTAAATACAAAGGACGAGACCGCAGCGTTTATTGAAATATACAATCGTTATTATGTTCAATTGTATAATGCAGCCTGTAAACGTTGCTCTTCAACCGAAGTTGCTGAAGAAATTGTACAAGATCTTTACATCAATCTATGGAGGAACCGGGCAACCATCAAAATTAATTCTTCTCTAAGTGGCTATCTGTTTACCGCCGTTCGGAATCTGATACTGAACCAAATTCAGAAAGAAACTGTCAGAAGGAGGGTTTATGAATCGTTTGTTCATGACAGCATTGATTATGATAATTCCACGGAAGAAATAGTGATGGCTAACGACTTAAGCCATCAATTAAATATAAACCTCGGTTTTCTGCCCGAAAAATGCCGTTCCGTATTTGAGCTCAGCCGTAAGCATCATAAAAGTAATAAACAAATTGCTCAGCAATTAGGTATTTCAGAAAAGACGGTTGAAAATCATATTACAAGGGCCTTAAAATATTTACGTATCGGCCTTCATTATATTCTTTTATCCCTGGCCGCCTTTGTTTTTTTTAAGTAAAGGTAAATTCTTACTTATTCTTATCCATAGATTGCTCGTTTAGTTTTATCGCTTTCCGCACAATATATACGTACCAATGAACCTCCGCTGTGTGGGTGTGATATGTTTTAATTAAATATTTCATGGCAAATAAGGGGGTGAGGCTTTGAGAACTGTCATATCTGTATAGCCGCTAATTTAAAACCGATTAAATGGAACCTATTTCGCCTGAATTAATACAGAAATACCTCAACGGTGCCTGTTCGCCTGAAGAAGAGAACATGGTACTCGAATGGTATAATTCTTTTGAAAGCAAAGCAGATCCATATGATCAGTTAAGCATCCAACAGCAGCAGGAATTACGGTTGAGGATGCTGGCGAATATCGAGTCGGGCCTTAATGCTGATCAAAACGGAAAAACTGTAAGAATGAAGTTCTTAAAATACATTGGTTATTCCTTAGGTGCTGCCGCTGCGCTTTTATTGTTTCTAAAAATACCAGGCTTTTTAGGTGATCAAAAAGCAGCGCAATCGACTGCTCATCTTCAGAATGAAGATATTGTTATCAACAATCATACTGGTACTATCTACAAGCAAACCCTACCTGACAAAAGCATTGTTTGGCTTAGCCCGGGTGCGCACCTAAGTTATCATAAAGTATTTAAAAAAGATTTAAGGGAAGTTACATTATCAGGAGAGTCGTTTTTTGAGGTAACCAAAGACCCAGCGCACCCATTTGTGATTTACAGTAATCATATCACTACCAGAGTATGGGGCACCACTTTCCGTGTGCACGATAGTGAACGGGAAACCACTGCAGAAGTGGCTGTAGTTACCGGTAAGGTATCTGTTGAAATTGCAAATAAAAATAAGCAAATATTTGACGTCAAAAACCAGAGGGATAATAACGTAATGTTGTTGCCGCGGCAAAAAGTAATTTACGAAGAAACCCGGCATGGTCTGAAGCTCGGGCGGATAGCCGAAATTTCCTCGTTAAATATGTGGACTAAAGCGAATCTTTCGTTTGAGAAAACCGCTTTACGTGATGTTATTCAGACGCTCAATAAGCAATTTAATGTTGAAATCGTGCTACAGGATAAAGAGTTAAACGGATATATATTGCAGGCAGACTTTACGGATCAGAGTTTGCCCGACATTATGGAGATGTTAAAAAAACTATTAAAACTAACCTATGTAACGGATGGGAAAAAATTTACGTTGCAGAAGGAAACCTCTAGATAACCAATTATTATTAACCTTAAATCCCTCATATGAAGAAATCGTAACTACCCTTAATCCCTAAAATGAAAGAAAGAGTGCTTGCGACACCCTTTCTTTTAGATTCCCCCCATGTCTCGGAAAAGAACACCTTAGTTAAGGTGCAGGGGGATTTTTGTCTCATTTTTTAACCAAATAAAACATTCTAATGTATGAATATTAATTTACAAAGATCCATTGACTGGTGTAGAATCATGAAAATAACATGTAGTCAGCTATTGATAGCAATTGCGTTTACAGGGGTTTCCCTGGCCAGCCCCAGCCATGCCCAGGGGATATTATCACAACAGGTAAATATCTCTGCTAAAAATATGGATTTGAGCAGCTTTTTAAAAAAGCTGGAAAAAAAGACCAACGTCAAATTTATTTATTTTCAAAATATACTCGAAAGCACGAAAAAGATAAATATCGATGTACATCAGGAAAAGCTTAAAGATTTGTTAACTGAACTACTGAGGCCTTATAACATTAGCTATGATATTGTAAATGACCGGATAGTACTAAGTAAGAATACCAAGGAGCTTTCCATAACAGCTACCGACGCCAAATCAGGTATCGAAGAAATGCAAGTGGTTTCCGTTAGTGGAAAAGTTACTGACGAGAGCGGCCAGGGCCTCCCCGGCGTAGTTGTGAGATTAAAGGGTACGGCTACCGCGGTAAGTACTAACGAACAAGGTGTTTATATCATTAATATACCAGATTATAATGGAACATTGGTTTTCACCTTTATCGGCTATGCCAGTCGCGAAGTATTGATTAACGGCCAGAAAAACATCAACGTGAAGTTAGAGCCTGAAAGTAAAGATTTAGGCGAAGTTGTCGTTGTCGGTTACGGAACGCAAAAGAAGGTCAATCTTACCGGTTCGGTATCCAGTATATCTTCAAATGACTTGGATAACAGGCCGATAACACAAGCATCGCAGGCTTTGGCGGGCCTGGCTGCGGGTGTGCAGGTTTCCCAGGGGAGCGGCCGTCCGGGAAATGACGGAGCAGGTATCACTATAAGAGGAATAGGCTCTTTTGGCGCCGGCCGGGATGCGCTGGTGTTAATTGATGGATTGGCCGGGTCACTCAATGATATTGATCCGGATAATATAAAAAGCATATCTGTACTAAAGGACGCCGCATCGGCATCTATTTATGGAACCCGCGCAGCAAATGGGGTGATCCTGGTGGAAACCAAACGCGGACAAAACGGTAAAATGCAAATTGCCTATAATAATTATTTAGGATGGCAAAAGGCAACTTCTCTGCCTGATTTTGTGAATTCCTGGGAGTACGCGCAACTCACTGGCGCATCGGCAGATGTGGTCGCCAAATACAAAAGCGGTACCGATCCTGATAATTATCCGAACGTATTTCACCTTAAAAATTTACTGAACTCCGGCTCCGGCTTTCAAACGGACCACAACGTGAGTTTCACCGGTGGTGATCAAAAGAATACCTATTTGCTTTCCCTTGGATACCTTAACCAAAATGGTATTGTGGCAAAAAATGATTATGAGAAATACAATTTTCTTTTAAATGTAGATAGTAAAATCAAGGACAATCTGACGTTAAAAGTAAATTTGAATGGTTATTCCGCTAACACCACAGAACCCCGGCAAAATAGCGGAGATATGCAAAGCATTATCGGATATGCCGTTCGTGAACCCAATACTTTTGCCGGGCTGAGATCCGACGGTACTTACGGACATCAGGATGCTTTCAGTCCGGAGGGCTGGCTGGCCAGCCCATCGTTTAATGATACCCGCAATAAATATTTGATGGGTGGCCTTGAGCTTACCTGGGAAATTATTAAGGGACTGACATTAAGTGGTAAAGGCGGCTATAAATACTATGATCTTACCAATACCAATTATGTTGCCGATGTTCAGTTTGATGCCAACACGCATATCGGCCCCAACAACTTAACTGTATATAAAGGTGACGGCACGTTAACAACCCTTCAGTCCTTATTACAATATACCAGAACAATTCAGAAACATAGTTTTACCATTTTGGCAGGCTATTCGCAGGAATCAAACCGGGATAACTGGATCCGGGCTTCCAGAGACAATTTTCCCAGCAACCTGTTATATGAACTGAACGCAGGCGCCGCTACCAATATGCAGTCATCGGGTTCCGCATCGGAGTGGGCGTTGAGGTCCTATTTCGGACGTTTAAATTATGCGTTCGGCGGTAAATACCTCTTTGAAGCCAATGCACGCTACGATGGTTCTTCGCGCTTTCCAAAAAATAACCGATGGGGATTTTTCCCCTCATTTTCTACCGGCTGGAGGATTTCTGAGGAGTCCTTTATTAAAGACAATATCAGTTGGATCTATAACCTTAAGCTTCGTGCTTCCTGGGGTGAGTTAGGGAACCAGAATATCTCCAATTACCCGTATCAAAACGCCATCAGCTTAGGGCAAAATTATACTTTTGGTGGAGCTCTTGCACCAGGCGCCGCATTAACCACATTATCCAATGCCGGCATTAAATGGGAAACAACGCGGATCACTGATGTGGGACTTGATCTGGATGTTTTTAAAGGAAGCCTGAGTATGACTTTAGACTACTTCGATAAAACGACCTCCGATATTCTTTACAATGTACCTGTTTCTTCGGTGCTGGGCTTAACACCATCAGAAGTTAACGCAGGTGCAATGAAAAATACCGGTTTTGAGATCATGCTTAAATATAACACTTCGATCGGTAATTTCCATATCGGTTTATCCCCTAACTTCTCCTATGTTAACAGCAGGGTTACCAAAATTGCAGGAAATATTCAGCAAGACATAGGTGCAGGTTTTTTTGTGGGTCAATCACTTAACCCGGTATATGGTTATGTAGCCGACGGTATATTCAAAGATGCTGCCGACGTTGCTGCTTATCCAACACAGCCGATCGCCGGTAGCCCTGGTGTTATCCGCTTTAAGGATATCAGCGGACCAAACGGAGTCCCGGATGGAGTAGTGAATTCCTACGATCGGACTGTGATCGGCAATACCACCCCTAAATATGCTTATGGCGCGACACTGACAGCCAACTATAAAGGGTTTGATTTTACAGCCTTGTTGCAGGGCCTGGGAGGATATTCTAAACAGATGGGGTCCTATCAGGCTTTTGCTTATTACAATTCGGGCAATATTCAAAGATGGCAGGCAGATAATGCATGGACCGCCGCCAATCCGAATCCGAATGCCGCCTATCCGGCCATAACTAATTTAAGCCAGGGAAGTGAAAATGTACAAACCTCTACTTTCTGGAACCGGAATGCCACCTATCTCCGTGTAAAGAACTTACAGCTCGGTTATTCGTTTTCCAACAGCGTGACACAAAAACTTCATATCAGCCGGTTAAGGGTTTTTATGGGCGGTCAAAATCTGTTTTCGTGGAACCATTTTTATCCTGGATGGGATCCAGAGATGTATCAAGCAACAGGGGACGGACCAAATTTTTACCCTATCACCAGCGTTTACACCTTCGGCGTAAATGTTAAATTTTAACGTGACACATCTTTTTAGATTTAACCATAAAATCACTAAAATGAAAAAGAGCTATTTAAACTCAATTATATTTAAAATAAGAATTGTTTTGGTATTGCTGGGGGCATTAACCACAAGCTGTAAAAAGAATTTCTTAGATAAAGAACCGTTAGATTCGGTTTCTGATGCAACTTTCTGGAAAACCTCTGCGGACGCTACCCTGGCCCTGAACGGTTGCTACAATACAGGCGCCAATTGGACTGATGAGGATTTCTGGACACCGAAATCCCTGCTGATACTTGACATGATGGCCGGCGATGGTTCGGAAAAAGAATCTATACCGGATCATGTAACCGATGGAACGTTAACGCCGTCGTATTGGGTTACCGGGGCATATTGGAAGAATGCTTATAAGCATATCGCCACCGATAATAACTTCCTGGACCATATTGGTAAAGTAACTATGGATGCAACACAAAAAGCGACCATGATCGCTGAAGTACGTACGCTCCGGGCCTATGAATATTTTAACCTCGCTTTATATTTTGGAGATGTTCCGTTGGTCCAGCATGTGCTGACGATTGCAGAAGCCAACAGTGTTACCCGAACTCCCAAGGCCGATATATGGGCTTTTGTTGAATCGGAGCTGAAAGCCAGCTATCCGGTGCTACCACATTCCAGGCCGGATGGAGAAAATGGCCGTGTTACTTCTGCCGCTGCATTGGCGATATTGGGTAGGTTGCAAATGGCGGAAAAGAAATGGGCAGATGCCGCTACCACTTACAAAACAATCATGGACTACAACTATTACGTTGTTGATCCAAAATTTCGTGAGCTATTTCAACAGGCCAACGAGTTCAGTCATGAGTTTATCATGACATCGCAGTATCTTAAAGATGTTTACTCTAACGTGCTTTTCATATATCTTACACCCGAAACCTGGGGAGGCTGGCACCAATTTTCGCCTTTTAATGAGTTAGTGAAGGATTATGAATGTACAGATGGCAAAAGTATTGAAGCATCTCCTTTATATGACAAGAATAATCCATACAATAATCGTGATCCGCGGCTGGATGCGACCATTATGATCTCGGACCGGACTGTTTTCAGAGGAACAACGTTTTCTTCCAAGCCGGGAACAACATTGTCCGACAGGCTTAACGAGTATCCCGGGATCTGGAGTGGGTACTGCATTCATAAATTCCTGGAAGATGATCCGGCGGTTGGTCAAGCATTTAATTCCGGAACCAATTTTCCGTTGATCCGCTACCCGGAAGTACTTTTAGGCTACCTTGAATCTGAACTTGAATCCGGCGCCTCAATCAATCAATCGCTGCTTGATCAGACCATCAACAAAGTCAGGGGAAGGGCTGCGGTTAACATGCCAGCAGTAACCACAACAGATCCGACCGCGCTAAGGACAATAATCAGGCGCGAGCGTCATATTGAATTTGCTTTCGAGGGATTGAGATATTATGATTGTCTTCGCTGGGGAATTATTGCTTCAGAAAACGACCGCCAGTTTACCGGGATGAAGCTTACCAATACACCGGCATCCTACACCGCATATCCCGTTGATGCCGATGGTTATTATATTTACAAAAAAAGAAGCTTTGTGACCGGGAAGAATGAATTGTGGCCGATACCGCAATCGGAACGCGATCTGAATAAAAATTTAACTCAAAATCCAGGCTATTAAGTCTTGCAATCTCCGATTAAAGTATCTTAACATTTATCCGGGAAGGATAGGGCGTAGTTCGTACCGATTGTCCTTCCCGGTTGTTTGCAAATTAAATCTACCGCACTGAGGCCGCATTTGCTTTCTAAATTAAACAGCATTTAAAATCTATCGTTGCCTGATGATGTGATTCGAAGGGCGGATTGATCAGATTACCAAACATTTGATAATAATAAAATGAAAGATAGTCCTGGCCCGAAATTTAATAAAACATACTACCGGACAGCTAAAGAAATTTACTTCCCACTTGATACGATTGAATTAATTTAAGCAAATAGTTATACGTGAGTTTAGGCAATTTTAAAACCAAAGTCAATTAAAAAACAATAATCTGTAATTAATCATGAGCAGAATTTTAAGCGTTATTTTTTTTATCGCAATAGCGTCATTTAAGCTAAGTGCACAAAACATTAACAAAAAAGTAAAAATTACACCAAAAACACAGTTTCCACAGCTTTCCCCGTTTCCAGCTACTCCTGTTCGGCTACCTATTGATAGTGTGCTTATGGGTGATTGGAAGTCATTTCCTGAAGTCAAATTGGATATCCCTATTGCTGACGGCCCGTTTAAGCCGACCTGGGAATCAATAGAAAAGAATTATCCGGGTGAGCCTGCATGGCTTCGTCAGGCGAAGTTTGGTATATGGGTCCACTTTGGACCGCAAGCGGCAGGTGAGAGCGGCGATTGGTACGCGCGCAGGCTTTATACGCCGGGGACAAAAGCCTATAATAATCACCTCAAGAAATATGGTCACCCTTCCGAAGCTGGATACAAAGAAGTGCTTCGTGATTGGAACCCTATCAAACTTGACCCTGCTAAATTGACTAAGATATATAAAGATGCTGGGGCCCGGTTCCTGATGATTCAGGGTGTACATCATGACAATTACGATATGTGGAATTCGCGTTATCAGCCATGGAATTCTGTTAATATTGGTCCCAGGCGCGATATAATTGGCGAATGGGCTAAAGCTTGCCGGGCAAATGATATGCGTTATGGAGTAACTTTCCATCACGAATATACCTGGTGGTGGTGGCAAACAGCGTTTGGGAGCGACAAAGTTGGCGAAAAAAAGGGCATCCCTTACGATGGTAACCTCACCTTAGCCGATGGTAAAGGCAAATGGTGGCAAGGGTATGATCCGCGTTTACTTTACGGAATTGACCTGCGCGAATATAAAGGCGTTGAAAAGGAAGCGGCTTCTCCATGGAACCCACCGCCAGCCGGCATTTTTAACAATCATTTGGACTATGCCAAATGGTATGCCACTCGATGGGCGTTAAGGATGATGGATGTGGTAAAACATTACGATCCTGATTTTATTTACACCGACGGCACGGTTCAAGGGCCATTTACAGGTAACGGAACAGGCACCGGGTTAAAAGCCAATGCCATGCAAACAGTTATTGCAGATTATTATAACCGTACGCTCAAAAAGCGAGGGGCGGTAAACACATTTAGCATCGTAAAATTCCGCGATAAAACAAATGGCACAGTAAATACCGAGGAATTCGGAATTCCGGCGAATATAAAAACCGATCAACCCTGGATAGCTGAAGCGCCGGTAGGCGATTGGTTTTACGAACCTGGATTTACATATGACTCGGGTATGGTGATCCGTTATATTATAGAGGCCATAGCCCGCGACGGAAACGCGGCAGTATGTATCTCGATTTTGCCCGATGGATCACTGGATAAGGGCAGCCAGCAGCTATTAAAGGAAGTGGGTGTCTGGATGCGCCGCAACGGCGAGGCCGTTTATGGAAGCCACGCTTGGGTCATCGCTGGCGAAGGAGAACAAGTGAATGGCAAGCTGAAAATGCTGCCTCCGGGCGCATTGACTCGCAGGCAGGCCGAATTTAAATTCGATCTCCGGGATTTTCGTTTTACCAGAGGCAAAAATGGAGCGTTGTATGCTTTTTGCATGACCGTACCTTTATCCGGAACACGCTTAATGATAAGATCATTGGGTACAGATTCAAAGCATCTTACCAAGGAAATTAAATCTGTGACACTGTTGGGTTATAACGGTAAACTGGAATGGAAACAGGAAGCCGAAGGGCTGTCTGTCATCTGCCCATCGAACATGCCGTACTCGACTTCCATTGTGTTCAGGATTGATTAAGGACAGTTAATCTTATCAACGACAATAAGGGAATCTTTTAATCCCCTTATTGTCGTAAGTTAAAGAAATTCGAATTTAAAGTTGGTAGTCGTTTAAATGGATTTTTTTACATTTTGAGGTTGCAGGTCAAAAACCGACAATGAAAAATTTTCTGTGCCTGGTAACGGCTGATCATTTGTATATAATCTGATGATATTATTTTTTATTCTTTGCCCATCCCTATTGTATGCCACCGCTGCCCCATCGGACAGACCAGGCACTTCACTGCCTCGTTATAATACAGGCTGTCGTTACTGAATGCTTTGATGTCTTCTTTTTGTTCTTTATCAACCTTATTGTATTTATGTAGGCTTCGATGCCCTTTCCCCGCAATATGACGTGGTTTTCGTCAGAGCAGTAACCCACATCTGCTACCACCGCTTCAGGAAGTTGATCTGAAGATAATAGCGGTAACAACTTCTCCAATTTATATGCTAGCAGTGTCAGCTATCCGGGTCAAATGGCTTAAAGACTACTTTCCCTCCTATAACTTTAAATAGCCAAACCTTTTAAAAATAAAAAGGGCCGCCTCGCTTTTGAGACGGCCTCTTATTTTATACAGGCATTTTCCTTTTACTGCTTTGCTTTTTTGCGGGCAGCTCCTCCTTTTGCTGCTTATCTTGCTTTTGGTTATTGGTCTGCTTTTGTTCCGGTTGTAATAGCTCTTCCCGTTTGATCTTTTTCATTTGATGATCGTACAGGTCAACGGTCTTGAATTGTGGGCTTGCTGAGATAAAATATTTCTTTTCTTCGCCGTGTCGCTCCACGGTGATCTGTTGGGCATTCCCTTTCTTTAAAGAGCGCAACAGATTATCCTGTCCTTCCGCGGTGCCCATTTCTTTTATGCCCTTACCCGAGATCACCTGCTCAACGTCAAAACCGTAGTTTTCACTGAAACGTTTAATTTCTTTGCTGCCGTTTTGGGCTAGGTTATCATTGTCCAGTTGCAGCCAGGCATGATACTTTTCACCTTCCTTATTGAACAGTTGTTTGTGTACAGCGCGGCCTTCCATCAGGTTAAAGGCTTCTTTGGCGGTGATGCCATTGCCTTTGTTGATGTAAAAAGTTTGGTTTTGTTCTTTCTCCTTCCCTTTACCGAGCGTGGCATCGAACTTGTTAAAGAAATACATTTCCTGGTTATCCCCGCTTTTGAAA
Organism: Mucilaginibacter sp. NFX135; assembly: GCF_048565145.1. Taxonomy (NCBI): domain Bacteria; kingdom Pseudomonadati; phylum Bacteroidota; class Sphingobacteriia; order Sphingobacteriales; family Sphingobacteriaceae; genus Mucilaginibacter; species Mucilaginibacter sp. NFX135. The sequence continues at coordinate 5,097,854 of NZ_CP183412.1, read as the reverse complement.
TGGAGGGTGTAATCCACTTTTTGCTGGTTAAACTCATGCTTTGCCGGCAGCGTAAATTCCAACATTTTTTTGTCGATGTTTTTCTCTAATGCTTCGTTCACCTGTTCCCCAAATCCGAGGTTCAAAAGGCTTTTTTTTAGAAATTCTAAATTTTGCGTGTTCATAATTGTATTTGTTTTTAGTAAATAAATATGCTGTTGTGTTTCGGTGCGGTTTAGCGGTATAAAAACGTCACGGTTCATCTTCGGCTGGCATTGGTACAGTTGCAGCAGGGTGATTGCTTCTTCGGCAGGGACATCTTGCCGGAAATATTGCAAGTGTTGACAACCGGGCGTGGTCAAATTGTCCATAGCACATTCCGTGCATATTAGCTCATACCGCCCATCAGTATCACGTCCAAAATAAAGGGTGAAAAAAGCCAGATCATCACCGGCTGGTTTGCTCAGCTCAATGTCCGGTAAGCCCAAATCATTGCTAAGGATGAACGTGCGTAGTTGATCGACTACCACCGGCTCGTTGAAGCCAAGGTCAGCCAGCTGGGTTTTGAGTTCATAAAAATTGATGCCGGTATTCATGTCTTTTCGCTTTTGTGTTTGGATAACGCTAAGCCTGTATAGGGTGTATTTGCTTATTGATGATGTCCGTTTTTAATCCCTTTTCTTATTTTTTTTACAGGTTCTCCGAGTGTTTTGATCTTGATCCCCTGTTTCGCGATGTTCTGGTTCAGCTTTTCAGCAGTAACCAGTCGCAATTTGTCATCCAGCAATTTGATGCACCGGTTGGCTGGGTCCGCTTGTATATAAATAGGGTGGTATTGACGGCCCTGTCTCCAATGGGCCGATACTTGCTGCCCGTTTTCCAGGTAACGGATCAGTTCTTCCTTGTTCCTGGTGATCGCCGGCATGGCGTTCAACGCGGTTTTAATATCAAATGCGTAATCCGGGGCATAATAATGGGGCGTTTGGGGACCAAGTTCGACCCAGCGATGATTTTCGTGACCAGAAGCGTCTGTGTATCGTTGCTTCAGTGCCCGTCCTTCCAATAGGCTCCAGATGTGATTGCTCTTCAGATCCGGCCAATTCCTGAGCTCAAATTCATGTGTCCTGACCAGCTGGTCGTTTTGAAGCAGGGAGCCACTGATGCGGTTCAGCTGAAAGTTACCATAGGCGTCCTTTTCAAAATGCAGATCGAAGCTCAACCGCTTTTCCGGACCGAGCTTACAATCCAGGGGCAGGCGGATTTGCTTTTGATCGGGATCCAGATGATGCTCCAATCGGCCACCGAAAGAACCAAGCCCGGCTTCCTTCAGTTGTACTTTTAGGCTTTCGATATTATTGTTCCTTAACCGTTGTTGCTCCTTGAGGTAGGCAGGGCCTTCAAAAAGCAGGTCTTTCATTTGCGCGAAGAACCTAAGGAAACGGTTCGGGTACAATTGTTTTTCGAGCCTGCTGATTTGCTTATTCAGCAGGATCACGAAAGGCTTTTCATCAGGACGCGCGGTTTGGCGCAGGCGATGTCTGGCCTGTCGTAGGTGGTCAAGCTGCAGCCGCGACAGTGTATTCGTATCTGCCACGCCTGCTTTGAGCAAGGGTTCTATTTCCTTTTTGCGTTCTTCCCAGGTTCTGAAAGCCAGGAGGACTCGGTTAACGAAAACTGCCATAACGTTCTATTTATTGATTTTGAGCAATACCGGGAACTTGTCCTGAAGCTTGACTTTGATCTTTCTCACCTTTTTGCTGAACAGATCTTTAGCCGCGTTGATCCCGCCTGCTGCTGCCTGTGCGGAAATGGTTTGGTCCATACTGAGAAATTGCATGCTTTGCAAGGCATTGTCGGCACCATCTGAAGCCGCCCCGCTCAACTCCGCCTCGGGCGCAGGAATCCCGGGCATGCCGTCCAGGCTGAAAACGGTAAGAGCCGTGGGAAGGATATCTTTCCCGATCCTGATATTCTGTATATTCAACAACAAACGCTGGTTGGTTACCTGGCATGCGCCAAACAGCAGCTGACCTTTGGGAAGTGTTATGCCTTTTAAGTTTACGGAATCGGTTAGCTTCAATTTGACGGTACCGCCGTTCATTACTTTTTGTTTACCGTCAATAATTGCCGGTATCGCCCGGAATGCACTGTCGTTTTCTCTTTTTGGTGCCACCGGCACTTTCACCGATTCCGGATTCTGGATCGCCTGGATCTTGGTCAGCATATGGTCGAGCTGCTCCATTTCCGGATCACTGGCATTGGTGGAATTCATTGTTTTCATGAGCTTGTGCAGGCGGCGGATCTCGCGGTCTGATGACTGTTGGGAATAGGAGGCTGGCTCGGGTTGATTGATCTGGCGATTGATCTGTGTTAACCGGGCTTCGATCCGGGCCGATTGCTGGTCGGTGGTATTTGCAGGAATGGTCGTGAATGATTTACCCGGTTTTTCGGCATCCGGACTGACTTCAGCGGAATGATTAAATCCCATCGCTTCGATAAAACTCTTGTTCACGCCATCTTTGGTTTTGGTCGCATCTTTCCCGGCAGACCGGTAGATATCCATTTTGTCTTTTTCCCGGGTATCCCTGAACTGCGCCGACGGCAGCACCATATCGATCCCGTGATCGGGAATGGCGGCTTTAGCTTTTCCACCGTCTTCCCCGCCACCTAATGCCACGAAGGCCATAGTCAAAAAGGGCAGGGCAAGCACCGGAATAGCTGTGTAGAATTTGCGTTTTTTAAGAAATTCTTCAGAGTGTTTGGGCATTACGCTGCCTTGCTGTTGATTTTCCATCATATTTATTTTTTGAGTGTTAATGAATCTGTTGGTAGAACTTGTCTGTTGACCGGCGGGTCTGACGGCATACCGATATGTACAGGCTGATCATTTGGGGCATGCGTGATCGTGCCAATTTTTCGGGAGGACAATCCAAGACTAAGGATCAGTCCGCCTGTGATGACGCTGAAGCAGACCCAGAAAAATCGTTTCTGCCGTTTTTTAGAGCACTTGTTGACCCGGGCATTCAATGTAGTAGCCAGCAGAATTTGCCACCCGATAATTCGATCGGCAATGATCTTAGCCAGGTGATCCCGTTGATCAATGGGCAATGCAGGTTTCTTTTTGAAAAAGATCATGTTTATTGATTTTGAATGGTAGTATCCCGGTTCGCTAAAATTTGCCAGCGCTGGATGAGAAAGCCATGCGGGTTGTTATCAGTCTGGTTTTGCAGGTCACGGACCTCACCCTGGGTGACCAGTTTGCGATAGACGGTTCCGCTGGAACGAACCAACTTTTCCGTAGCATAGCAGATGAAGGTATAAGGGAATTGTTTTCCCCGCAGTTCCGTGCTGTCGATATTGATATCCTGCGAAATATTGGCGGAGATCAGGTTATTATAATATCCTGACTCCTGGAGATTATCATATTGCCTTTTAGCCGATTCGTCCGCCAGGTACAATGCCTTGGACACATTGGCCTGTATGGCTTTGTCATCCGGGCTCAGATCGAAGAAATATTGATGAAATGTTTTGATATGGTCGCGGAGTTCCACTGGTAGGTTATTTTTCCGGTCTGTGGCGATCGCCTCCAGTACTTTACCATTATACAGGATATGTACTCGGCTTTCCGCTTGGTGAATTAATTGACTGCTTTTATAAATGCAGAAACACATGGTGACCACATTCCCGAGGATCAGGAAAAAGCTGAATTGCCGGATATGCTTAAAGGCAGTGTCGATATTTTTGAGATGTGTAAACATAATGGAGAAGTTTAATGGTGAATGATTTATTTACCGGATAGCTTTTGTTCCTGGTATCTATCCGATTGACTGTTGCTGCCTGCCCCGTTATAGCCTTCCATGAAATGACCGGGTGCCTTAAGCAGGTTCGCTGCGCCCTGTTGCATACGGCCGCTTGTTGCGGATCCTGTCTGCATGGCTGTACTGGAAGCATGGCTGACCATCGAATTGACCTTTTGAAGCAGCCCGTTACCGCCACCGGCATGAACAATATAGCCAGCGACGCTGGGCACGGTGAAATAACCGATGATCCCGATGATCAGGAAAATGAGGTAGGCGGTGTCCGTCGAACTGAAGAAGGTATCTCCGGCATTTTGAACCTGTGTAATATCCAGCTTCAGCATATTCTCTTGTACCTTACCGATGATCGCACCAAAAATATTGGAGACAGGTAACCATAGGAAAACATTAATATACTTGGCCAGCCAGGAGGTGAGACTATGCTGAAAACCATCAAAAACAGATAAGCCCAAAACGATCGGGCCAAGAATAGCCAGTACGATCAGATAAAAGGTGCGGATGGTATTGATGCATAAAGAAGCCGCTTCATAACATACCTGCAGAACCTCCGACATCCATTGTTTGATCGAATTACGAAACTGATAGGAGGCCTTAGACATGTATGTTATGGAGATGTTGACCACCTGATTCCGGGCCAAACTGACCAGGCAATTAGCTGACGTGGGGCGTGCAGCAAACGCTATAAAAGCGTGTACAAAAATAGTTATTTAAAAGGTATTTTCATTAGTAGCTGGTTTCCGGTTCAACGTTACGTTTTCTTCTCATAGATTCTCCCTTTAGTTCGATGCGGTGCGCATCATGAACGATCCGGTCCAGGATCGCATCAGCAACCGTTTTTTCACCGATCACTTCAAACCATTTGCTTACCGGTAGCTGTGAGGTTATGATCAGCGAGGTCTTGCCGTGCCGGTCCTCGATCAGTTCCATTAGCGCAGCCCTGCTTTGTGCATCAAAAGGCTGGATACCGAAGTCATCCAGTATGAGCAGCTGTGTCCTTTCCAGTTTAGCGAGTTCCTTGATATAAGAGCCGTCTGCCTTAGCCATTTTCAGTTTAGCGAATAGCTTAGGGGTGCTGGCATAAAATACCCTGTAGCCCAGCATACAGGCCTGATAGCCGATAGCAGAAGCCACATAGCTTTTACCGATACCGGTGCTGCCGGTAACCAGTATGTTTTCATTGCGGTCAATGAAGGTACAGTCTGCCAGGCGCATGATCTGGTTGCGGTCGATACTTCGGTCGGCATGGTAATGAACGTCCTCCACAGAGGCTTTATAGCGGAACTTGGCATACTGTATCTGCCGTTCGATACGCCTGTTTTGCCGGTCGTCCCATTCTGCATCTACCAGGTGGGCCAGCAGTTCATCCGCTGTATAATCATTCGTTTTACCCGTTTCCATGCTGCTTTTGAAGGCATGGAACATGCCGAAGAACTTCATCTTCCGCAGTTTGTCTAGTGTACTTGTGTTCATGTTATTTGTTGTTTAATGGTTATTTGTAATAGTCTTTTCCCCGGATATTATCATGGTTAGGCATAGGCAACTCATCTGCAAACAGGCTTTCCTCGTAGCCATCCATCTTGTTCTCCAGGATGGTTTGTATCGTTTTATAGTTATGAATACCATAGCTGAGCGCACGCTGGCAGGCCATCGTTAACCGTTCGTTACCTGCTTTCTTGGCGAAGCCAAGTACACCCAGGCAGGACTTGTAGGCCTGCTCCGGGTGTTGCTTCCGGTCAAGGATCTTCAGGATATACAGCCTCACATCCTCATGGATGGATGCGGCCCAATCCAGGAACTTATCAGGTGTCCAGTCAGTTACAAAGCGGTGTGTAGTGGCCATGTGGTCTTTATCGGTTGTATAGCCGTAAGGGTTCTTTGCCCGCTTATGCAAAGCGATACGTTCATAGTTGGAGTAGATCTCCACGATAGTGCGGGAATACAATAGCTTTACCCGCTTGCCGATGAAGCGGTAAGGCACACTGTAATAGTGTTTATCAGGGCCAAGATTGACATGGCCGTTCTTGATCACCTTAGCGTAGAAGTGCTTTTTGAACTGGTAAAGCAGGACAGGCAGCGGCATCAGGGTATGCCGTTCGATCTCTTCAAACTGTAGCCTGCGGCTATAGTTACGTCCTTTGAGCAACTGGCTGTTATGGGTTTCCAACGCTTCCCATATACCTGTATTCAGCTCTTTTAAAGAGTGATAGGTAACCCGGTTGATAGGCGCGTAGATCTTGGTATAAATGATCTTAACAGCACCTTCTACCAGTGCTTTATCACGCGGGCGGTACGCCCGCGCCGGTAGTATGGTGGTACCGTAATGGTCTGCAAAGTCCTCAAACGTTTCGTTCAAAGTGGGTTCATAGCGACTGCTTTTGGTCACGGCTGCCTTCAGGTTATCGGGTACAATGGCGGCAGGAACGCCGCCGATAAAGTGCAGCGTATTCTCGCAAGCTGCAATAAAGTCTTCCTTTTGCTGGCTCGGAACCGCCTCTACATAGGTAAGCTGACTGGCTCCGAGGATAGCCACAAAGACCTCTACTGCAATAACTTCACCGGTATCCTTATCGGTATAGCTTAGCTTTTCGCCTGCAAAGTCCACATAAAGCTTATCACCGGCTTTGTGATCCATGTGCATGGTCGGGTTGACCCTGGCCTTCCATTGGTTGTAATAAAAGCAGAATTGGCTGTACTGGTAGCCGTCAGGGAACTCTTTGCGGTAGGATTCCCATAACATATACCGGTTGACACCGGTGCGTTTGAGTTCTTTATCTACTTGGGGAAAACAGCGCTGCATGGACTGCATACGGCTGGTGGGCGGGTGTTCTTTGCTTTTACCGAAGAGATCTTCGAGTTCCTTATCGTTAAGGGCATCGATCTCTTCAAAGGTAAAGCTGCTGGCTTTAAAGGCGGCCAGGTACTTCTTTACGGTATTCCGGGATGCATCAGTCTGGGCAGCGATGGTCATTATGGGCCGCTGCTGGCTGTACATCCTTAAAATCTTTCTAATCTTACTCATGCTGATCGTCGAATTGGCCATGTTTGGAGGTATATGTTGCCTCCAAAAGATGGTTGCTTCTACAGCATTTGCTACACGTTGAGGGTGGTCAGTTTGTCCCGGAATCCCCTGGTCAGTTTGCCCCGGAATTGGTGGTCAGCTTGCCCCGGAATCAGGTGGTCTGGTTCATCAGAATCTCCAATCAAATGGCCTTTTGTTCAAGACCTGATGAATTATGAATGGTTCAAATCGGAATGTCTGCTATATCAAGCATTTGAAGAGCAGGAGCATTTAGATTCAGCCTACTTTGTTCCTTTAAAACGCCTTTATGAAGTCAAGGATGAAAGCTAAGCTATTTCAAAAGCCCACATCCAGCTACTTGCTTTAAAAGGTCAAACTTCTCAACACACATTTAAAATGCTTGGTCTGTCGACCAGGCATTTCTTATTTAATAGCTATTGTAAACACAACAACCAAATCAATATGAAACAGCAACAACAAGTCAACCCAATTCAGTCACCTTATAATAAGATAGTCAAAGAGGTGTATTACGCTATCTACAGAAATGCCAAACAACTATTATCTACACTTGAAAGAGATGAATTACGCTACAGCCTTGAACGCGAGGACAAAACCACAACCAAAGTCGGCACCATCATTCATGAGTTTATCAATCCGTTGATCTATCTGAGGCTGGAATGTCACGCAACCAACGTGTTTGCTATTCACTATGGTTTTGAACAGGTCTTAGTTATGAACCAATACAGTAATGTTACTTCAGCCTTTGTCAGAAGTATTTATAAACTGACCTCAAAAGACACTACGACTATCAATATCGAGAAAGCAGTTAGAACTGATTGGTGCATTAAGACATGTTCAGAAATGTATGAGTACATCGAAGAGCGCAATAAGCACCATACATTCAAACAGATCAAATACAAACCTGCAACCGTTAGAAGAAAACAAATGCAGGCAGTCGCATAATATAGATAGGAGCTACCAATGCTCCTATTTAAGAGGCTTTTCCGGTATGAAATCCTTTATTGAGCAATCAAAGATGATCGCTAATTGGTTCAAATGGTTAAGATTGTACTTGGTTGGAGATTTAGAACTTTCAGCCTGCCCAATAAATCCATTAGACACATTTAACCTCACGGCAAGCTCAGATTGAGAAAGATTTTGTTGTTCTCTTTTCTCCCTCACCTTATTGATTACATAAGCTTCAATATCTGATTTAAGGTTAGCTGCCATCAGATACGAAAGAATAGAAACAAAGCTTACGTTTTACTTAGCAATAACTAAGTATTTTACTAATTTCGCTTTACAGAAGGCCTACTGTACTAATTCATTAACTTACCGAGGAAAGGCTATCGGTGCCTTAATCAATCACAATGAAAACGATTAGGATCATAATCCTCCTTACCCTATCTACTTTATCACTACATGCCCAAAAACTAAAGATCACGGCGCTGGATGCATCTATCCAAAGGCTTTACGATGAGCGAGCTCCATATACTTTGGGAAAGATACTGACCATTGAGGTATTTGATAACAGCGCATCAATGACGATTGGTACAGATAAACCCATTTTCTTAAAGAAATCATCTGATAATACCTATACAGTTATATCTAATAACGAAAGCAGAACGGAAACCTATACGTACACGCTGAAACTGTATACTTCGCTTGCAGTACTTACTTCTGCCGAGTTCACCTGGAATGTTCAAGAAAACAAAGGAGCATACAGGTCTGCTTATTGGAAACTCACAGCCAAACGCTTTTAAAATTCATAACCTTAACTCACAAATCAATCACAAGATCAACAATGAAAACAACTCTATTGATGGCATTGACTGCCACAGCTTTACTATTTACATCATGCAGCAAGAAAACAGATAACAACACGGAGCCTGTAACACCAAAGCCGCCTATTGAAACTATACCAACCTTGGCTGTTCAAAGCTTTGCCGGAGGTGGTAAACAAGAATCGACTGATGGGACAGGTACAAATGCACAGTTCTATACGATTTCAAAACTCACATCTGATAAAGCCGGGAACGTTTATGTCCTTGAGCCGGTATCTACAACGGACAACCACCTTTATTTTAAGATAAGGAAAGTCACGCCAAGTGGGGTAACCTCTACGCTATTCAACTCTGGATATGAAGAATTCGTAAACAACAAACCAGTCCACAAGTCAAAGATATATCGTATACTGGACATCGCCTCTGATCCAAATGGTGCCTTATATGTCTTGGCCAACTTAACCGATTATTCAACTACTCCATCTAATGGTGGATGGTATTATCAGGAAATAGGTGTTTATAAATTTGACACTTCGACAGGTGGCTTTGTCAAAGTATTGATCTCATCCACTACATCGGGCGATGCCACAAATGTATGGGCTGCACCAGCTACCGTATTAAACAATATAACAGTGGATGCATCTGGAAATGTTTACGGAGCGTTCATTACAGGAAATTCTACGCCAGGCAAGATGAACGTATATAAAATTAGTTCAGGATCAGGAACATTAATGTCAAGTGTAGATGGTGGTTTTCCGGGCTCACTATATGCCCAGGGTAATGGTGAAGTTTATGCAATTACCACGACAGGTATTGTTAAGATTTCGAACTCACAGTCAACAATTACACTTTATACATTTCAAAAGCCTATTGCTGCACTTCCGGCTACGCTATCAGGCAACCAGAATGGGACCATTTACAGTTATGGAGATTTATATAGTTCTTCAAAAGAGCTTAAGGGGTCAGGCTTTTATAAAGTGAAGTCAGATGGTACAATGACAAATGGAGGCATTATTACTAGTAATCCTGTTATATGGGCTGCCACAGCAGATCAGTCAGGAAATATTTATTATGCGATTAAACCTAATGGCTTTGTCATTCAAAAGGTTACTATCAATTGAGTTGACTTATTAAAAGGTACAGAATCTAAATAATAAGAGAGCTTACTTTCGGGTAGGCTCTCTTTATTACCTTACCTTACAGAATCATAGAGTTTAATCTACAGTAATAGTACCCTTATTCGAAAACCATTGACATGGTATGCCTCCAATATCAATTCTAAGTATCGCGCAATGAAGAGCCCACCACAACCTGAGAATAAGTCAAAGAGAGTGGGTTAGACTAAGTGTTGACAAGTCCCTAAAAACTTACTTTGCATTATCGCAAAGGATAGCTTAAGTTTGAGGTATAAAGAAACCTCGAAGCTCTGAACTCCGAGGTTTCCCAGATTGACCATAACATTTGCTGTGCTATGTTTAGTCTGTACTTCAATCAGTTTTGCCGACTGATCTACAGTTTTACAGTGAAGGGGCCTAAGGGCTCCTTTTCCGTTTCAGTAAAGATACAACACAGATAAGGCCTTATAAAATGTAAACCGCTAACACTGTTTTGAGGATTTATAGCTATTGACTAACATGATTGGGGACAAATTCCACATCCTTCGTTGAAACTTTGTCAGGAGCCGGATTTAATGTGTTGATATGTAGATAGTTGAGGCGGTGTTAATAAAACTCAAGAATGTTAACTATTTACTTGAAGTTATATGCATAAGCCTACACTTACCATCCCCGCTTTCTGTTGCTTACAACAGGATATGGTAAGCTATGCTTATGGCTAGGCGCATAGGCCATCCACACACCAGGAAGATCGGAATTGCGCATTTCTTAAGCTTATCAAATCAGTCGCCAGATTTCGCTACGTTTAATAAGTGCGATGCACACATTAAACTTCACCGCAAGGCCATACCATTACCGCACATTTTTTATTCAATATCTTATCTATTATACACCCCACCAAGAAAATGTGCAGGTAAAACCCAATCCGTTGCGATCTGTCATCTGGTTTGACTTAAGCAAAGTCATTGCTCCATGAAAGCTTTCTCTGGCCTTATCAATCCATTCGCTATACTCATTCATTGCTAAGTCAGGCGCTTTCTACAATTTTTGCTCACCTGCTACTCGTCGAGGACTTCACAACTGTCATGGCGTTTGATAAGCAGACACACAGCTCCAAGTAGTCAAACGCAACGCCAGTTTTTTGTGTGAAGCATTCTTTGTAGCCGCACTTCGTGCTACCTCTACAAAGATCCTCTCCTCTATTCGCAGGCGGCTCGCAGAGAGTATTAACAATTGTTTTAAATAAGTTGTTAAATATTATTAAAGCCTATTTGTTTGAAATGATAAATAATTATATTTGAAGCACCTTAACCCTGCAATATGATCGCATTATCACAGTAAGAATACCCCAGCCCTTAGCCTTCAGAAAGGCATCAATCAAACACATTTTATTCATTCCATAACAGTTTAGCGTCAATCTAATACAGATTGATCTTGCCCATACATTTTTAATTAAACTTTTAGCCCTCTTATATCATGAAGAAACTCATCTTTTCACTATCTCTGTTTTTAAGCTTTTCAACATTAGTACATGCCCAATGGACAACCAGCGGAACGGTTACTTCAACCACCAATTCCGTGGGCATCGGCACTACTACACCATCATCTTTATTAACTGTTACAAGTGGCAGCAACAATAAGCTGGCGCTTTTTGCAGGAACTACGCCGAGTATATTAATAGCCGGTAATCAAAACAGTACAGCCACCTTGGATCTTGGCCGGGATGGTACAGCTATGGGGTATTATCTCCGCTATAAGGATGGCAGTCAGCCCGGATTAATTTTAGGCACCAATAATACCGACAGATTATACATTGACCCAACAGGCAATGTGGGCATAGGCACTTCTACTCCATCTGCTCTGTTGACAGTAGACCCTCAAGGTCCCGGAGGAATGGTAATAGGCAATTCAAATACAGCGGCAGGGGGATTTACCTCGTTGCTATTAAAAGTTTCAGCAAAACAAAACGGCTATTCAACGATTGAATGCATTCAAAGTTCCGGATCTGTCCTTGGCAATCTGTTCCTAAATCCAAATGGAGGCAATGTAGGCATCGGGGTTGTTGACACCAAAGGCTATAAATTCGCTGTAAATGGCAGCACCGTTGCTACTTCTATGACAGTTAAAGCGGTTGCTAATTGGCCTGATTATGTTTTCAAAAAGGACTATCAGTTACCATCACTTCAGGAGGTAAAAACCTATATCGATCAAAATCAACATTTGCCAGAAATTCCATCTGAACAGCAAATAGCTAAAGAGGGCTTGAATCTGGGTGAGATGAACAAGCTACTGATGAAGAAGGTGGAAGAGTTGACTCTTTATTTGATCGAGAAAGATAAACAAGCTCGAAAGCAACAGGACGAGATTGATATTTTGAAAGCCCAAATGAAAACACTTTTAAAACCCTAATACAATTAAACCAAACCCTTATTGATTAAACATGAAAAAAGTAAGTTTAACCATTCTTGCAATACTGAGTATTGCACAATTATCTCATGCCCAGTGGACTACCGCTGGCAACAATATCTATAACAGTAATACAGGAAACGTTGGTGTGGGAATCAACAGCGGCACAGCGAAGTTCGCCGTTTATCAAACCACTGCATTAGGTAGCGTAGCCAAAAATAACCTGTTGCTAAGCTCTGTGGGAGGATCGACAGCTAATAGTGTTCAAAATAATATATGGCTGGTCAGAAACGCAGCTGGCAGCGATTTTACAACCAGTAGATTACATGATGGGATATCAATAGATGGATCTTACGTTAATCCTCAAACGGACACCCGGACCTGGTGGGAAAGAGACCCGACATCAGATGTACAATCCTGGGGAACAGCTGCCAGTACTTATTTAACCATTAAACAAGGTAACCTGGGTTTAGGAACAACAGCACCGGCAGCTAAATTGGACATCACAGTCAGCGCCTCCAATTTTACCAATAATATCAAATTCGGTGATGCTACACCGGGCTATTTAGCAGCAGGAACAACCGGGATATTCATGAGTAACAATGTAGGTACTCCGGTATTCACGGTATTGCATACGGGAAATGTCGGAATCGGTCAAACCAACCCTCAGAACAAACTGGATGTCAACGGTACAGTTCATTCTAAAGCTGTTACAATAGACTTAAATGGTTGGTCAGATTATGTATTCAAAAAAGACTACCAACTACGCCCATTGAGTGAGGTAAAGGACTATATAGATCAAAATAAACATTTACCGGAGATCCCTTCCGAACAAGAGATGATCAAAAAAGGTCTTGATGTGAGCGAGATGAATCAACTATTGATGAAAAAAGTGGAAGAGTTGACTTTGTATCTCATAGAAAAAGATCTAAAAGAAAAAAAATTAGAAGAGCAGATAATACATCAACAGAAAAGCATTGCAGAACAAGAAAAGCGGTTAAAAAAGCTGGAACATATATCAGGCCAATATAAATAAACAACCTCTTCATAAACATTTAAATATTATATACGAGTGAAAAAATACAGCATATTCATTTTACTTGCGTTTGTCGCTTTAGTAAGCGTTAACACCGCATTGGCACAGGACGAAACATATGTTCCTCCGGCGCCAGCATCTGTGTCTATGATTAAGGCCGCGGCAACTGATGTCAATCTTTATGCCGGTAAGGCAGAAATCAACATACCCATCTATACGGTAAAAGAAGGATCTTTATCAACGGGTATAAGCCTGAAATATACCGGAGGCTCAGGTATAAAGGTGCAGGAAATTCCTGGTGAAGCAGGATTAGGCTGGGCTTTACTGGCCGGAGGCGTAATTACCAGAACAACCAGGGGAACTCCTGATGAAGAATCAAGTGGGTATTTTTCGAACCCAGTTGCGGGCTATCTGCAAAATAGTCCAGACTCTCCGGACTTTCAAAAAGCATTTTCTGTTGGAGGAGCAAATGATCTTGAACCAGATGTTTATAACTCAACAACAGGCGGCAGAATTATTTTTGGCAAAGATAAAGTGCCTCATTTTATGAATGAACAGGGGTTCAAAGTTATAAAAGACGGTATTTTCAGTACGGACCACAGCTGGATCATTGCAGATTCCCGTGGTACTCAGTATTATTTTGGCGAAACGGTAAATGCCCAGGAAAGGTTTGCTCAAACAACAAGTACAGGAGCACAATCACTTTCAAGCAAGATCAGCGCCTGGCACCTGACGCGAATAGTCTCGAAAGATGGGGCTTCCATTTTTTTTGAATACGAGAAAAGTGGTCAATTAAGTTCGTTTAACTATTATTCCTTTACCAGATCAAATAAAAACGATGAGGCATGGCAAAATAGCATTGCAACATTATCCTCCCCTTGTGAAGAGATACACTTATCAAAAATTAAAACAAGCAATGCAACTATTGAATTTTCATATATAGACCGACTGGATTTTGCAAATAGTAAGGCCATTTCGGAGATCAAGGTGTTGGACAAACAAAACCAGCTCCTTACAAAATATGGTTTTGATACAGATTATTTTAAAAGCGATGACCTGTCGCCCACCTTGCGGTTAAAAATGAAAGCAGTTAAGCAATATAACACCAGCTTAAACAAAACGTATCCCATTGCTACCTTTAATTATAATGAACAAGAAAACCTGCCTGCCCGAAAATCTGAAAAATTTGATTATTGGGGATATTATAATGACAACCGAACGGGCAAATACTTTGTTTCTGAAGGGGCATACAGGGATGCTGACGCGAATAAATGCCAGGCGAATATTTTAACCGGTATTCAGTGGCCAACAGGCGGATCAACCAACTATTTCTATGAGTTAAACTCTTACTATCTTCCATACAATTTCCTTTATTATGGCGGAGGGCTAAGAGTGCGTGAGGTTACTGAAGTAAATACCGGCGCTCCGGCTATGTCGACCAAATATGATTATTCCAAGCATGACATTTTTAACCCCACAATAACAACCGGTATAGTACACACCCTTTTTGATATAAGAAAGGGTTACATGACCACAGACCAAGTAGAGTTTAAAGATAAATTTTTGGGAAATAATATTTATCGGTCCGAGAACGCGCTGCCCCTAACCAAAGCAATTGATCTGGACGGGATATCCGTTGGTTATTCAGAGGTAACAGTTATACATCCCGATCAATCAACCGAGACGTATGGTTTTCGGGATTACGCTAATTTTCCTGATGACACCAAACTCTATTCATATACTGCCTTTACACTTGCTAGTCCTCCCAGAGTCGAAAATTTCTCGTCCATCAGCAATCGGGATCAATACGATGGATTTGACGCTGTTACTTCAAACGCTGCACAACGGGGGCTGATTACCTATAAGAAAATTCAGGATGCTAATAATAAGCTGATTAAATCCATTAGTTATAAGTATGATGTTTTTACAGGGACTCAAATACCTGGAGCAGAAATTAGTTTAATCTATTCATATACTCCCGATTTAGGCCAGAACTATGCAAATAATTATAAGACGTTTTGGATCTCGTCGGTGTATTATGAGCGTGTAATGGCAGCGCGTTTAACTGAAATAAAGGAAGATAATTATACGTATTCACCTGCAAGTGTTCAGGCGATTCACTCTGTGAATACATTAAACGGATATAAAAATGCTCCGTACCCTCTCCTCCTGGCCACGCAAACCTTAAGTCAATCAGATGGAACAACTTTAACGATTTCCTATAATTACCCTTCAGATATGGTATCCTCCAATAAGGATGCCAGCGGTATATACCAGGCAATGATTGATAAAAATATCATAGCCCCCGTTATAGAGACAGCCTCGGCAAAAAATGGAAAAATGGTCCTCTTTTCCCGTACAAATTATGATAAATTTAATTCTAATCAATTTTTCCCAAAAAGTATAGAGCAGCAAATAGGGGATAACCCAATAAAGGTTAAGCAACTTTTTAACAGCTATAATACATACGGTAACCTGACCGAAGAGCAGCAGTTCAATGGCGTTAAGGTATCTTATCTCTGGGGGTATAATGGTCAGTATCCTGTAGCACAAATTATCAATAGTGATTACGCTACTGTAAGCAGCATAATAACCCAGTCCCAGATAGACGCTGCAGCTACCGCCGGTGATTCTGCTTTGCGAACCCTGCTTAATACCCTGCGTACCGATAGTCGATTGAAGAACGCCCAGTCTATTGCTTATACCTACACTCCCATGATTGGCATGACCAGTATAACGGACCCTAAAGGTGCAATAACCTATTACGAGTATGACGGCTTTCAACGCTTAATGAATATTAAAGATAAAGACGGCAATATCGTTAAGCAAACAAATTATCACTATAAACAATAAACGGGCTATAACCAATTATTTAGCTATATAACCTTATCAGGATGCAAAATATACATCACATTGAACCTCGGCGGAACTATAATGCCTTATGGCGGGTCGCCGTGCTTTTGTTTTTTATCTTCAGTTTTTGCCAGCATGCTGTTGCCCAAATGAGTATTTTTGGTACCAACTGTGTTACTCCCGGGCAAACCTATACTTACAGTGTAAGCAGTTCTTATGTTTCTGCTAACTCTCAAACCTATTGGGAGCTTAGCGGAGGGGTTATCGCCGGCACCGGCAGCAGTATCGAGACCAGGCCGGGCATATCCTCTATTTCGGTAATCTGGAACGATGGAGGAGGCGTAAAAACAATTAATCTGCATATTTATGGGAGCAATCTGAGCGGTTCACTCACCATAGGTACCATAGTCCCCTTGTCGCCGGGAAGCCTCACTGGTAATGTTTCCCAAACGGTAGCCTACAAAAGCATTCCCGCAACAATTACCTGCAGCACCGCGTCTGGAGGAGGTTGTCCGCCGGTGATAGAAAATTATCAATGGCAGCAAAGCACCGATCAATCCGTATGGACGGATATTCCGGGAGTTACAGGTCAGGACCTGACCTTTTATTCCCCGATCTTCGCCACTACTTATTTTCGCAGAAAGGTAACGTCCAATTCTTATCAGGTCGGATATTCCAATGTGGCGGTAGTAAACGCAGTGCCCCTTTTAAAAGGGGGTGTTGCCACCCCGGCCGCTCAGTATATTCTTACCGGTGCTACTCCTGCCGCACTTAGCGTTGCCACCGCGGGTTTGGGTGGAGGTTGCAACGGCAGTTATACTTACCAATGGTTTAGTTCATCCGATGGTATTAATTATGCCCAGGTTTCGGGTGCTACCGGAGCATCCTATACGCCAGGACCACTTACACAAACTAACTATTACCGGTTAAAGATAACCTGCGGAAGCGAGTCTGTAAATTCTAGCCCTGCAGCGGTGTATGTAAATCCGCCGGGTATCGGCAGCGCCAACCAAAACTTTATCCTGACTTCTATTCCCAATGATGCCGGTATTGCCAATCCCTCGGATCCCGCCAATACCAGAGTGATTCAAACCGTGCAATATTTTGATGATCTGGGCCGTACTATGCAAGCTGTACAGGTTAAAGGCTCGCCACTGAGCAAAGATATAGTGCAGCCCATTGCTTATGATAATTTCGGCCGGGAATCCACTAAATATCTGCCTTATGCTTTGACCTCCGGTGTAAGCGATGGCAGCTATAAAGGAAATGCCTTAACCCAGGATCAGACTGCATTCTATAACTCACCGCAGCCCGGTGGCATACCCGTAACGCCCAACCCCTATGCGGTTACTGTTTTTGAACCATCTCCCCTGAACAGGATAATAGAGCAAGGCGCACCGGGGCAGGACTGGCAACCCACAGCAGGGCATACCCTAAAAGTGGTTTATACCACCAACGACCAAACCAGCACTTTCAGTACTACACCAGGTAGCAGCAATTTAGGCAGCCGTATAGCCGCTCTATACCAGGTATCGTCTATCAACGCCAATCAAAGCCGTACACTTGTGGCCAACGGAACTTATGGCCCAGGACAGTTGTATGTTACCATTTCTAAAAACGAAAATTGGAACGCGGCCACAGACGGATGTACCAATACCACCGAAGAGTATACGGATAATATAGGGCATGTGGTACTTAAGCGTACCTATAACCTGAACACAACTACCAATAAAATAGAAGAACTATCTACCTATTACGTATATGATGACCTGGGCAACCTGGCTTTTGTACTGCCGCCGGGCTCAGGCGCCGATAATGCTTTACCCGCGCAAACAACACTGGATAATTTATGTTACCAGTACCGCTATGACGAGCAGAACCGCCTGACGCAGAAAAGGATTCCTGGCAAAGACTGGGTGTATGCAGTGTACAATCAGTTTGACCAGCCTGTACTTACCCAGGATGCTAACCAACGAGTGAGCAACCAGTGGTCAGTGATCAAATATGACGCTTTTGGTAGGGTGATCATGACCGGCCTGTGGAATGCGGGGGCAGTATACGCGCTATCCACCCTGCAAAGCAATATCTATGCGGTAACGCAATGGGACAGCCGTGATCAAACCAATAATACCACCAGCTATCCCTCCGGTTATATTCTGGGCAGCTATCCGATTATCACCAAAACGTTGACGATTAATTACTATGATGACTATAATAATATACCGGGATTGCCGCCAGGTTATTTGCCCGGAGCAGGTAGCTACAGTACGATGACTAAAGGTATGTTTACAGTGAGTAAAACAGCTGTATTAAATACGATCACCAATCAAAGCCCGGATATGCTATGGAGTGCGAACTATTATGATGACCTGGGCAGGGTCATCCGAATCTATAAACAGCATTACCTGGGCGGAACGGTTAACGCTGCTAACTTTGATGTAATACTGAATACCTATAATTTCAACGACCAGGTAACTACCATTAATCGGAGACATTTTACTACAGCATCAACCGGCACGCCGCAGCTGACGATCAATAATCAGTATGATTATGACCAAATGGGCCGTAAAACAAATACCTGGGAACAGATCACCAATGGTACAAATGCCCCCGACCCCAATGCCAAAATATTGCTATCAAAAATAGGTTATAACGAACTTGGCCAGGTAGCACAAAAAGGGTTACATGGTGGCCTCAATAGTGGTCCGGCGGCCCAGGGAACTGATATTACCCTCGGCTCTGCAGATGCTTTAACCTCGGGGCAGCAGAAAACAGTGATAGCATCGCGTAGTATTATCCTGAATCCAGGCTTTGGGGCCGCAGCAGGTTCTACTTTTATTGCGCAAATATCATCAGCCCCCATGCAAACCATTAATTATACCTATAACGAACGAGGCTGGTTGATGAGCAGCAGCGCACCGCTGTTTGCCGAGGCTTTGCAATATAATACTACGATAACTCAAAATGGGGTAACTCCTACACCGCAGTATAATGGTAATATTGCTATGCAAAGCTGGGGAACGGCAGTCGCTTTAAATAAAACCACCAGTTTTGTTTACGACCAATTAAATAGGTTGACGGCAGGCAATTCGACTACGGGTAATAATGAAAACACTATCAGCTATGATTTGATGGGCAATATCGCCGCGCTGAAACGCTATACGGTAAATACTTTAACCGATCAGCTGACATACACTTATACGGCAGGAACCAATAAGTTGCAAAGTGTAAGTGATGCTGTCTCCGGCACTGTGGGGCAAAAGGGAGGGGCAGCGAACTATACCTATGACGGCAACGGAAATTTGCTTAGCGACGACAGTAAAGGTATTACCAGTATCAACTACAATCTGTTCAATTTGCCGCAAACGATTACGGGTAAGAACACAAGTTACTTCTACGATGCCACCGGACAAAAGCTCAGAAGAGTGGTTGGGTCAGCTACGACTGATTACATAGGGGGTATCCAGTACGATGGAACAACAACCTCTGCGCCGGTATTGAGTTTTATCCAGACACAAGAAGGCCGTGCCCTGCCCAATAGCCCAACCACTTACAATTACGAATACAGCCTGACCGACCACTTGGGCAACAGGCGTGTAAATTTTGATACAAGTACCGGCACTGCCCGCCTGGTACAAACCGACGACTACTATCCTTTTGGTATGGATATTCCCTCAGGCACGAGAGTTTCTCCTGTAAATAACTACCTTTATAATAACAAGGAGTTACAGGAAAACTTAGGACTGCTTGATTACGGATTTAGATTTTATGACCCGGTAGTTGCCCGGTGGAATACGACAGACCCGCTGGCAGAAAACCATTATGATACCAATCCGTACAACTATGCATTAAATAATCCCGTACGATATATGGATCGTATGGGGTTAGATACCACCGTAAATGATGGAGATAATTGGCAAGCTAATCCAGAACATGATGGAAATTCCCTCCCGGAAGTTATAATTACCGGAGAGCCAATTCAAGGGCCCAATGGAGGCTTTGGAGACTTTGGGGGATGGAATAATTGGTTTGGCAATTCCGGATTCGGTGGATTTGGTGGCGGTTTTGGGGGTATGACATCATATGTGCCACCTACACTAAGCAGTAGCACTGGGCTATTTACAGAGCTTAGTAATAGGGGGGCCAATCAGAGGGTAATTCAAGCAGGGTTACTCAGTAGTGATGCATCTGGGAAAGATTGGCTTAATTACGGCCTTGCAGCAATAGGAACTATTAACACTGGAATAGAGATTGGTCTAAGAATTGAGAGGAGCAACCTACTTAAAATTGGCACTAACGCAGCCATTAAGCAAATCAACAAGGTAATTAATCCTAGTATAAAGGCCATTGGAAAAAATTCTAAATACTTAGGATTTGCTGGGTATGCTTTACAGATAGGTCAAGTTGGACTGAAAGTATTAAATGGCGGTGCGTTTACACGTGGGGATGTAATGGATTTGGTAGTTGGAGGCGTACTAACAGCATTGACGGTTACAAATCCCGTAGGGCTAGCAGCGCTTGGAGCGTATGGAATTCTTGATTCTTTAGGAGCATTTGATGGAATAAAATCAGCTCTTGGGGGAGATACTGTAATTTATCAGAGAGACATGTAATGAAGAAAATAAACAATTATGAAGTAATTAGGAATTCAATAATGCTGTATATCATTGTTCATTTGTTGGCAATAATAGTTAGCGCAGTTTTGCCATTGGCAATTTTAATTATGCTAAATATTACTGGCCACAACGGAATTTACATTGTTTCATTTATAACTGTTTATTTAATAATAATTTTAATAACCAGGCCATTAAGTAAATCAAAAGTATCAATTCAACTAAGTGGAGAATTTTTAAAATTCTCCTATTTCACCTTTTTATTTAAGAAAAGAAAAGAAGTTATTTTTTATTGGGATGATATTAATGATTACTTAATCCAGGAGGGGGCGCATTTTATAAAATTTTATCTATCTACGAAATCGGGAAAGCAAATTAAATTCAATATTGACACAGATGATAATGTGGGGATTTTTAAAAATTTTATCAGATATTTTGAATCTAAGGTGGAAAAACATAATTCTTTAAATTTTAATCGAACTATTGACAAGAAGAAAAGTATTTATGAAAGCCAATTCGGATTTTATTTAGCAGTATTGATTGGATGTATAATGTTGTCAATTCCTATCGTACTATTTAATAAAAATATTGTGCCCAAAATTGGATATTTAATTACATTTTATTTGGGCGGTATATACTATTTGCTTCAGATTTACCAACATAGGAATAAATCGAAGTAATTAGTATTTGACTGTTGCTACCCGTTATCTGTAGAGTTCCGTGCTATCCGAATGTCTCCGATTTCGGCCAGTATCGCGCTCGTCTGTGACGAGTGCGTAATATTGGTTTTAAGCATTTGCAATGCGATAGTATAAGGTAAATAAGCTCAATCAAAATGGTTGAGCTTTTGCCCTTTGCTGGCGCACGCCTGTGGCGTGTGAACAAGAACTGATAAGTAACAAGTAAGCCCAACCACAACGGTTGGGCTTTTACTATTTAAAAGCTAACCTTGTTTTGGCATGCTGTATAAGGCCATCTATGGCATACATGATGTGTTCTCTATCTTCATTAGGTAGTTGCTGGATAGATAGAACTTTGTCCAGGAGAGCTTGATCAATGCGCTGATCAGCCTTACCTACCAGGTAGTCTAATGATACGCTCAGGGCATCAGCGATCTTACTGGCAACTTCCACAGAGGAAATAGCCTCATCCCTTTCGTATCTACCGATAAGGTTAGCGTGAACACCAGCTTTGATTGTCAAAAACAGACAGATAGTTCTAGTTCAATGGCGATCGATATACACGTAGATAGCATTTTGAGTTATCTTATTAAAAGGTACTGAAGATGGATAATAGGTGAATAATTGAACGGTTTACCTTTTAAAGCGAACAGGTTAGAATCACATCTAACCAATACACTCCCAACAACAAAACAAACTTAAACAAGCTTCAAATAACAGATAGGGTCACTTGCAAGTCAAACAACAATCTACCTTTTAAAGACAATAGATAGAAGTAGCATTTTAACCATCCTCAATCACTTTCCTTTTTCCTATTTTTCTAACATTCTTACTCTTATAAGGGTAGTTACAAAAACTCTCAAAAAATAGGAAATTGTTACTTACAAGTCTTACCTTTTAATAAGTCAAGGTGAAAAGTCATTTAACTCATCAAACAACAATTTCTTTCATTTCATGAGTTTGCTACACTTGATATTAAGGGTGTTAATAACCCTATTTTTTAAAAAAGTGTAGCAAGCTAATTGCAATTTTACATTTCTGAATTGGGGATTTGAATCTGCACATTTTTAAATCAACCTGTATAGAGATATAGAACTTAAATGTAAAATGTGCTGAATGAAAAGGAATGGAGAGTGAGATAATAATTATTCAGCAAAGTTAAGTGTTAGCCTGGAATACAAGGCAAGGAACTACGGCATAAACACTACCCCATACACTAACCTACATTTATTCCGTTCCTCCTTGCATTTAATTTATCTTTGCACTTGTTCGGGCACCATAATTATTTATTCACTTAAACTCATAATATGAATGAACAAAGCTTGATTTCGCTAAATTGCTACCCAATTAAAGGTAAAAGTGCGCCAAAAGTGCGCCAAATATTCATCAAAACCATCAAATACGAAGCAGAAAGTAAGAATTAAGAAAAATAGAAACCAATCAAGGAGTTATTAATAAATTAGTAAAAACAGCACTCAGAAGCTGTAAAGGCACTTTTAAGGCATAAAAAAAGCCTCTTAGTTTTCTAAGAGGCTTTGGAAGTGTGGTATCAGCTGGGATCGAACCAGCGACACAAGGATTTTCAGTCCTTTGCTCTACCGACTGAGCTATGATACCTCCGTTTGGGGAGTGCAAATGTAGCTTTTTTTTTATGTTTGAAAAGTTTTTTTTGAAAAAAGTTTAAAAATATTCCCTTGAAAGTTCAGATCGATTTTTGAAATTAAACAATTTGCCAGCTAATCAGTTACTTAGCTTTAAAGATATTTTTCAATCCTAAAACATTTTTCTCTTTCAACAATTCAATTAACTTTGAATAAAATACTATGCACGCATAATGATTGCACAAGTTATATTTATTATCATATTAGGGACTGCCATTTACCTGTTTGCCAAAAATGCAGCTAAAATAAGGCGTAATATACTGCTGGGGAAAGATACTGACCGATCTGACCGGCCAGCCGAGCGCTGGAAAGTCATGGCAAAGGTAGCTCTTGGACAAACCAAAATGGTAAAACGTCCGGTTGCTGCCGTTATGCACTTTTTTATTTATATCGGTTTTGTGATCATTAATCTGGAAGTACTGGAGATCATGATCGATGGAATATTCGGCTCACATCGTATATTTTCGCACCCATTAGGAGGCTTATATGGTTTTTTAATAGGAGGCTTTGAGGTATTGGCTGTGTTAGTGCTTACCGCTTGCATTGTTTTTCTGTGCAGACGTAATATTGTTCATTTGAAACGCTTCACAGGCACCGAGATGACCAAATGGCCACGGTCTGATGCCAATTATATCCTCATTACCGAAATTTTGCTAATGAGTGCCTTTTTAACCATGAATGCGGCTGATTACAAATTACAGTTATTGCATTTTAGTCACTATGTTAAAGCAGGAAGTTTTCCGATGAGTTCATTAATTGCTCCATTATTACCTGATGGATCCGCTGCTTTGGTTATTGTTGAGCGGGTATGCTGGTGGTTTCACATTATAGGGATATTGGCATTTTTAAATTATTTGCCTTATTCCAAGCATTTTCATATCCTGTTGGCTTTCCCAAATACTTACTACTCCAATTTAAATAATAAAGGGAAGTTTACCAATATGGCATCGGTTACCAATGAGGTAAAGGCTATGCTTGATCCCTCTTTTGTGCCTGTGAATACGGGCGAGCCTGCACGTTTCGGCGCTAAAGACGTTACGGACCTGAACTGGAAAAATTTGATGGAAGCTTATACTTGTACAGAGTGTGGCAGGTGTACCTCAGTATGCCCAGCTAATATTACCGGGAAACTGTTATCGCCCCGAAAAATTATGATGGATACGCGCGACAGGCTTACCGAGGTGGGCAACAACCTGGATAAGCATGGAAAAGACCATGATGACGGTAAAGCATTATTGGATAACTACATTACCCGCGAAGAGCTTTGGGCATGTACCACCTGTAATGCCTGCGTGGATGCTTGCCCGGTAAATATTAATCCGCTGGAAATTATTACCGAAATGCGCCGCTATATCGTAATGGAAGAATCACAGGCCCCTGCCAGCCTTAATAATATGTTTGGCAATGTGGAAAATAATGGTGCACCATGGAAATATAGCCAGGCTGATAGGTTTAATTGGGCAGATGGTGATTAAGCAGGGATTTATAATAGATAAATAAGGATGTTACAAGATATAACAACAATTGAATCAAAATATAAGCTATTTATTGAAAAGGTCGCTGCAAGCAAATTGGTGTGGGTCTTAAAAAGCAAAAACGGATGGGCTAATTCTCATTCAAATGATAGTGAAGAAATTAATGTGATCCCATTTTGGTCAGATAGGGCTTATGCTAAGATCTGTGCCAGGGATGATTGGAAAGGTTATTTGCCGGTTGAAATCCCTTTAGCGGAATTTTTAGAAAGCTGGTGCACAGAGATGGCTGATAATGAAGTTTTAGCCGGTATTAATTGGGATGCCAATATGTTCGGAAAGGAAAGTGCTGCTTTAAACCTGGCACTTGATATTCTTGAACAATTGAATGCTATTAACTCGGCAATCACGTTTAAAAATTATACCAGCATAAACGAATTTATAACTGAGATCAGTGAATCACTTGATTAGCTGAGAAAAATCATAAATAATGAACCAAAAAATACCTACCATGGCCGATATGGCTGCACAAGGACAAGAGCCCGAGATATTGTTCTGGGTTGGCTGTGCCGGTAGTTTTGATGAAAGAGCGCAGAAGATAACCCGTGATATTTGTAAAATACTTCAACACGTGGGTATTAAATACGCCGTTTTAGGAACGGAAGAAAGCTGTACAGGTGATCCTGCCAAACGTGCCGGTAATGAGTTTTTGTTTCAGATGCTGGCCATGACCAACATACAGGTACTTGATGGCTATAATATTAAAAAAATAGTAACCGGTTGCCCGCACTGTTTTAATACCATCAAAAATGAATATCCAGGCTTAGGTGGCAATTACGAAGTGATCCATCATTCACAGCTTATCCAGCAATTGATTGATGAAGGAAAACTGAGGGCAGAGGGCGGTGAAAGCTTCAAAGGTAAAAAGATCAGTTTCCACGATCCTTGCTATCTGGGCCGGGGTAATAATGTTTATGAGGCACCGCGTGCGGCTCTTGAAATATTAGATACTGAATTAGTTGAATTGAAACGCTGCAAGTCAAACGGCTTATGCTGTGGTGCTGGTGGCGGCCAAATGTTCAAAGAACCAGAGCCTGGTAAAAAAGAGATCAACATGGAGCGTATGACAGATATCCTGGAAGCGAAGGCCCAGGTTGTAGCCGCTGCGTGTCCGTTTTGCATGACCATGCTAACCGATGGTGTAAAGCATCAGGATAAAGAACAGGAGATACAGGTGCTGGATATTGCCGAGATCACTGTGAGGGCCAACGGTTTATAAAGCTTTGGCCTTAAAATAGCTCAGCGCATTTTTTAAGCTGTCCAATCGGGCGGCACTCATGTTCCTTACAGGAAGATCAAGAACGGTTGACATGGAGTCGATATCTCCCTTTGGGTCTTCATAAGTTTGCACGATAATATCATCAGCGTTGGTACTTAATTCCAGCGTGCCTGTTTGCTCATCTCCCTGGTATTGTACCAGGTTTAAACGGTGTAAATTGAAGGAAAAATATTCCTGTTTACCATGTTGATAAGTTTTTCTGAGACGCAAAAAATAATCGTTGGTAAGGGTAAGTTCCCACTTTTTTAATTTAACATCAGGCGGCGGATTATATGATTCGGTAAGGCATTTATTGCTCCAGCTAAGCCATTCCTGGTCGTCTGTTTGTGGCCTGAAGCTATAATTTAGCCATCCGGCCAATAAAATGAGGGTGAATACTAAAATCTTTTTTGTTTGCGGCTGAAGTGATTTTTTCATGACAACAAAATGTAACCCGAAGTTAATAAATTGATATTTTTGTAAATGGAATTTTCTCAACACTCAAGAGTTTGGATATATCAGTCGGACCGAAAATTAACTGATCCTGAAGTAGAACAGATACAACAGGAACTGGATGATTTTACCATCGGCTGGACAGCCCATAACAACCAGTTAAAAGCCAGGGCCGAGATCAGGTATAACCGCTTTTTGATTTTAATAGTTGATGAAAGCCAGGCGGGCGCCAGCGGCTGCTCTATCGATAAATCGGTTCATTTCATGAAGCACCTGGAGCAGCATTATCACATCAATTTGTTCGACAGGTTTAACCTGGCTTATCGCGAAGGGGGAGAGGTGCTTTCATTACCACGGCATGCTTTTGAAGACCTTTTGAAGCAAGGGAAGATAAATACCGAAACCATTGTCTATAACAACATGGTGCAAAATGTAGGTGAGCTGGAAAGTAAATGGGAGGTGCCATTTAAAAATAGCTGGCATATACAGCTTTTTCGCGATCTGGTTAATCAATAGCGCTATTGCTAAAGTTGGGTTGTTTGCATAAATTTAATTATGGAACAATATGATAACCGGGTAGATATTTATATCGACAAATCTGCAGCGTTTGCCAAACCTATATTGGAATACATTAGACAAGTGGTCCACGAAGCATCGCCCCTGATCACTGAAGGCATAAAATGGGGGATGCCCTTTTTTGATTATAAAGGACCGGTATGTCAAATGGCGGCCTTTAAGCAGCATTGCGCCTTCGGTTTCTGGCGATGGTCGTTGATGAAGGGGGATTTAAAGGATACCAGTGATGCTGCCGCAGGTAGCTTTGGTCGTGTTACTACTATTGCCGATCTGCCTGCAAAGGAAATATTAATGGCCTATGTATTGCAGGGAATCGAATTAAACGAAAAAGGCATAAAAAAGGCTGCTCCGAAAAAAACTCCTGCCGAAAAAGCCGAATTAGTGATTCCCGATTATTTTATTGATTTTTTAGCTGCTTATCCTAAAGCCGTACAGGTATTTTATGATTTTAGTTATTCCAATAAAAAGGAATATGTAGAATGGATCACCGAAGCCAAAACAGAGGCTACCCGGCAAAAAAGACTCGAAACCGCCGCGGAGTGGATGAGTGAAGGTAAATCAAGAAATTGGAAGTATAAGTAGAGTAAATTGGATTTACATGGTTGACACTTTTTATGCTTTGCAATCGATCTCTTAAAGTCTATTTTTTCAAACATTAAACTGTATCGTTATAGAATATTCTAAAAATCCAACGGACCCAACCTGCGCATATTTTTCATGATGAGGTATTGTCTGTGTCTTAAATAACGGGTAGGGTTGGTGGCCGACCATCTGAGCGGGCTTGGAAATATAACCGCTATGGCAGCTGCTTCGTGCTTGGTTAAGGCTGCTGCCGATTTATGAAAATAAGCTTGTGAGGCGGCCTCTATGCCATAAATACCATCTCCCATTTCAATCTCATTAAGGTAAACCTCCATGATGCGTTTTTTGCTCCAGAAAGTTTCGATCAATACCGTAAAATAAGCTTCGAAGCCTTTGCGTAATAAGGAGCGGCCATCCCATAAAAAAACATTCTTGGCTACCTGCTGCGATATGGTGCTACCGCCGATGAGCTTTTTGCTGTGCGCGTTTTTTTCAATAGCCTTTTCAATGGCCCGGAAATCAAAACCGTGATGCTCCAGGAAGCTTTGATCTTCGGCGGCTACGGCTGCCCGCTTCATATTATCGGAGATATCATCAAAATCCTTCCATTGCTTGTCTATCTTCCAGTCCTTACCGGCAGCTTTGCGCTGAAAACCGCGCTCTATCATGAGCCAGGTAAAGGGTGGGTTTACAAAGCGGTAAAAGAGCACACCTAAAAGGCTCAACCCTACAAAAAGTAAAAAGGCAAGCTTTATAACTCTGAATAAAAGCCGGGCAATTCCATTGTTTTTAAGCTTTGAAAACCACGACTTTGACCTGGAGCTTTTTTTTGAGGATGAGGCGGAGGTGCGTTTCACTATTGATGATAAATTCTATAAAACAAAGAGGGTGTTTTGCCAATGCAAAACACCCTCTAAAATTCTACAATTAAGTTCAAAATCCGAAATCAAAACTCCGAATTCCGAAATATAAATTACTCAGCTATTACTGAGAAAGGAACCTGTACTTTTACTTCTTTGTGCAGGTTTAGGTTTGCGATGTAATCACCAACAAACTTAGGCTCCTGATCAAAAGTAATACGACGACGGTCAACTTCAAAGCCTTCTTTTTTCAATGCATCAGCAATTTGGATAGTGTTGATGGCACCGAAAATTTTACCGCTTTCACCGGCTTTAGCGCCAATGTTTAATTTAACGCCTTCTAAACGGGCAGCTATCGCGTCGGCATCCTTGCGGATCTTTTCTTGTTTAAACTGAGCTTGTTTCAAGTTTTCAGCTAAAACTTTGCGGGCGCTTTCAGTAGCTAATATGGCATAGCCTTTTGGTAAAAGGTAATTACGGCCATAACCTGGTTTAACGTTTACTACATCGTCTTTATCACCCAGGTTTTTTACATCTTGTTTTAAAATAACTTCCATTTTCTGAATCTCCTATTATTTTAATGAATCTGTAACGTAAGGTAATAAACCAATGTGGCGTGCGCGTTTAACGGCTTGAGCCACTTTACGCTGGAATTTTAATGAAGTACCGGTTAAACGACGTGGTAACACTTTACCCTGATCGTTAATGAACTTTAATAAAAAGTTTGCGTCTTTGTAATCAATATACTTAATGCCATTCTTTTTGAAACGGCAGTATTTTTTACGGTTATCCTCCACTTTTGGAGCGGTAACGTATTTAATTTGTTCGTTAGCCATTAGTTTGTTTCCTCCGCTTTAGCTGCTGGTTTCTTGTTAAAAGCACCGCTGCGTTTTTTGTCATTGTAAGCAATGGCATGTTTGTCCAAAGCAATGGTCAGGAAACGCAAAACACGCTCATCGCGCCTTAACTCTACCTCCAATTTGTTAATTAAATCACCTGGAGCCTTAAATTCAGTTAAGTGATAGTACCCTGTAGTCTTTTTCTGAATAGGGTACGCTAATTTTCTCAAACCCCAATTATCCTCCTGGACAATTTCGGCTCCGCCATCAGTTAAGATCTTGCTAAATTTGGCATTAGCCTCTTTAGCAACTTCTTCTGATAACAACGGGGTTAGAACGATCACGATTTCGTACTGTTGCATTATTATACTTTGATTTTTAATTAATTACACCCACTATTGCGGGGCTGCAAATGTAGAAAGATTATCTGTATTTATCAAGTAATTACGACTCAAAAATTAAATTGTTTAATCCATAAAATAAGCAGTCAACATTTATATTTGATAAAAATATATCACATGAAAAAAAACCTACTCCTTTTCACCATTATTTTTATGATAATGTGCGGCGCTGTTAATGCGCAAATGGCAACTCCCGGGCCGGTTGAGCAGCGAATGACCGATAGTCTTTGCAAGAGCCTGGCCAGGCTTGATATTTCAAAAATAAGTACTAAAGAAGAGGCAGTAAAGGCTTATACTGAATGCGTAATGGCCCATGCTGATTTGTTACCTGACCTTGCTGCCGAAAGAAAGGTAGATATGACAGATCAAAGTGCCATGCGTGCCGTAGGTATTGATCTGGCCAAAAATCTTGTGAAGCAAAAATGTGATTACTTTTTGAAGCTGGCTGTAAAAATGAATAGCAAAGAAGTAGAAGAAGATCGGTCAATAACTGGCACATTTAAGCGGATAGATGTAAAAGGCTTCAATTACGTTATTATAACCGAAACAGGCAAAAGTGAAAGATCATTCCTTTGGTTAAGGCAATTTCCTAATTCAGAGCGATTTATCGGTGGTGCTGCGGGGCTTATCGGGAAAAAGTTAAAAATAACCTGGCAGGAATTAGAGGTTTACCTTCCGCAGGCAAAAGGCTACTATAAGGTAAAGGAAATTTTAAGCATTGATATTTTATAGATCACAGTGAAAGCATGATTTTGAAAACTTATCTTTACATAGGTTATTTCACCCTTAAATATTCATTATGCAATTTGTAAACCCTGAATATCAAGAAGCAGTATTGCCGGATAATAACATCACCATGTTAGCTCCCGGTGGGGAGGATGACGAGTTTGAAAGCGACTGGAATGATGAAGACGATGATCTGGACAATCAATTGGACGATCTGCATGAAATTCAGGTAGATGACGATTTGGGCGAACCAGATCCGGAGGATGATTACCCTCAACCCGACGATGATGACGAATAGGGTAGCGTAGTTTAATTACATAATCATTTCATCGATACTTTAACTTCAGGCATTTTCTTGCTAACTTCGTAGCTGTGGATAATTTTATTGTTTCGGCTCGTAAATACCGCCCGGCTACTTTTGAAACTGTTGTTGGTCAGCAACATATAACCAACACACTTAAAAACGCTATTAGAAATAATCAGCTGGCTCAGGCATTTTTATTCTGCGGGCCACGTGGCGTAGGCAAAACTACCTGCGCGCGTATCCTGGCCAAAACTATCAACTGTACCAATTTACAGCCTAACGGCGAGGCTTGCGGTGAGTGTGCTTCATGTAAGGCATTTGAGAATGGTAACTCCTTTAACGTACATGAGCTGGATGCCGCGTCAAACAATTCGGTTGACGATATCAGGAGTTTGATTGACCAGGTACGCATACCACCACAGGCAGCCCGGTATAAAGTTTATATTATTGATGAGGTGCACATGCTGTCGCAGGCGGCTTTTAACGCGTTTTTGAAAACGCTGGAAGAACCACCACACTACGCCATATTTATACTGGCCACTACCGAAAAGCATAAAATTCTGCCCACCATACTTTCCCGCTGTCAGATCTTTGATTTTAATCGTATCAGGGTTGATGATATGGCTGGTCATCTGGCATCAATAGCGGGCAAAGAGAATATCAGCTATGAACCTGATGGCTTGCATATTATAGCGCAAAAAGCCGATGGTGGTTTGCGTGATGCGCTCTCGATGTTTGACCAGATCGTCAGCTTTTCTGGTGGCAAGGTTACTTACCGATCGGTAATTAATAACCTGAACATACTTGATTACGATTATTATTTTAACATAACCGACAGCTTACTACAAGAAGACACAGGTAAAGCGCTGCTGTTTTTTGACGAAATATTATCGCGAGGATTTGATGGTGCACACTTTATAGCTGGTTTGTGCGAACATTTTCGCAATTTGCTGGTGACTAAAGATCAATCCACCTTAAAATTACTTGAAGTAAGCGAGGGTATTAAAAATAAATACCTGCAGCAATCACAAAGCAGCCCGGTATCGTTTCTGCTTTCGGCTATGAATATTGCCAACCAGTGCGATATTAATTATAAGCTAAGTAAAAACCAGCGGCTCCAGGTTGAGCTTGCATTGCTTAAAATGTGCCATTTGCCCTCGGCATTTAGTATGGTAGCCTCACCGCTTACAGCAACATCCGCAGAAGACGGGTCATTAAAAAAAAAACCTGATACCGCAACAGTAGTACCACCGGTACAAAATAATAGGATCAATAATGAGGCGGCAGTATTAAGCGATACGCCCTTGTCTTATAATACTTCGAAACCTCAAAGCATTGAAAATAAGCAAGTAACAGAAGCAAAAGAGCAAGCACCTGCAGAAAAGCCTAAAATATTTATACCATCGCCAAGTCTGGGTTCGTTATCCATAAAAATACCTTCGCTTACAGATACGGGTAAAACTGCTGAAGAAGAAGCCGATGAAGAAGATCCTTACTTAAAGGGAGATGACCGGGAGGATTTTACCATGGACAACTTTTTGCAGTGCTGGAGTGATTTTGCCGCAAAGATTAAAGGAGAAGGTAAAAAGAACCTGGTAACCATTTTTATTGCCAACGCCCCCCGGATGCTTAAACCCTATGAGTTTGAGATTGTGGTGGGTACCAAACTGCAGGAAAACTTATTTAAAGAAGAAAGAGCCGCTTTACACAATTACCTGCGGGGCCGGTTAAAAAACTTTACTATTGAAGTAAATGCACGTGTAGATGAGCAGGAGGTAGTAAGAAAGCCATATACAGCAATAGAAAAATTTCAGTACCTGGCTGCCCGTAACCCTCAGCTCGTCGACCTGCGCAACCGCTTTAATCTTGATTTTGATTAGGAGATTAGTTAGTGGTGAGCTGTGAGTGGAGAGTAGTTATTAACTTACAACTCATCACTCACCGCTCGCTAATTTATTTTAAAAATTCCGAATCATTTTTAGGATACCCTTCTTCATCCAGATCATCACGGTCATCTTCAGGAGTGTGTGCTAATGCAGAATCTGTAGGGTCAACCTCTACAATATCGCCATCATCAATGTGCATGCCAAGATCATCAACATCAGTTTCAATCGATCTTTTACCGGCATATTCCTCATCTGTATCATCATAAGGATTGGCTTCGTCATAAGTTGAATTCATGTCGTTGCCGTTTTTGACAGAAGTATTATAAGGATCGGGATGGTCATAATCCGGATTGTCGCTCTTTACATCATATTCAAAGCTATTATCATCGGAGTTGTAATTAAGATCCTCTTTGTCAATGGTTTCGCCTAACTCATCTTTTAATGTTCTGTCCCGATCGGCGCTGTTATCGTTTAAAGCGTCATCGTCTTCATAATCATCATTAAATTCGGGGTTTATATTTTGATTGTTCATCAGTTTTTGCTTTGATTAAATATACCAAAAAACCTTGCCAAAATTCAAAAAGAGTAATTAATAATATATCTGTTTGCGGTAAGATGTTACACCCCCAATACCTACTTTTATACCCAGAATAAACTGCGTAAATATATCATTGTGGCGCCCGGCTTTGTATCCATCAAGATTATCATCCATTACCCTGTTGTATTGATAGCCCAGATCTATCTTAATGCCGGGATCATTATACTGGTTAAATAGTTTTATCTCATAACCTATTCTTAAAGGTATAAAAGGTATTTGGCTATTATTATCGCCTGCTGGTTGAACACCAGCCGGCAGACCATTTTCTCCGCCCCTTTTTACATGGTTCACCAGGTATCCGATGCCGGTTGAAAGGTAAAACCCTTTAAAGGCATTAGCCATTGGGCTTTTAGAGTAATCCATTAACTCACCGGCTTGCAGTTGCACCCTTAAGGCAAAGGCCCAGAAATGATTTTCAAACGTACGGCCATATCCCTGATTGACATCACCGGCTTTAAGGCTACCAAATTGTCCTTCAAAAACATAGTTTACAAACGGGCCATGGTTGTAATTGAAGTTAAATTGAGCCGATGGGGTATACTTTAAAGCTTTGGTTACATCTGTACTGATGGGATAGTTAAGACCAAGGCCTACGCCAACATCATATTGTGCATAGTCGTAACCTAATTGAGCTTTTGCTAAAAATGCACTGGTGCATAAAGTAATTGTAAGAGCTGTTTTTAATATCAGTTTTGTCATAAATAGACATTAGGGGGCTATTAACTGGCAATCTGTTTTTATTTAATTAACGTTTAATTTCATAAAAATAGTATCCGCCCCTGCCAACACAAGAAACTTGCCATTACAACCATTCGGGCCCAAATAAATCAAATTTCATTTAATTATTAATGAAAATGGTAAAGTCTATTTAATATATTTGAAGCCATTAAAATAAAAAAACAACAACATCAGGTATGTCAAAAATTAAAGTAGAAAATCCGGTAGTTGAACTGGATGGCGATGAAATGACCCGAATTATCTGGAAATTTATCAAAGACAGGTTGATAATTCCTTATCTGGACCTTGATATCAAATATTATGATCTGGGTATCGAGTATCGTGATGAAACTAATGATCAGGTGACCGTTGATGCCGCTAACGCTATCTTAAAATATGGTGTAGGTATTAAATGCGCCACTATTACACCTGATGAGGCCCGTGTAGAAGAGTTTGGCTTAAAACAAATGTGGAAATCACCAAATGGAACTATCCGTAATATTTTAGACGGTACCGTTTTCCGTGAGCCCATTGTAATGGCTAACGTACCGCGTTTGGTTCCTAACTGGACCGCACCTATATGCATAGGTCGTCATGCCTTTGGCGATCAGTACCGTGCTACCGATTTTTTAACCAAAGGAAAAGGAAAGCTTACAGTAACTTTTACTCCCGAAGATGGTGGCGCCGAGCAATCATACGAAGTGTATAATTTTAAGGGCGATGGTGTAGCCTTAACTATGTATAATACCGATGAATCTATTAAAGGATTTGCACATGCCTGCTTTAACCAGGCATTAATGAAAGGCTGGCCTTTATATTTATCAACCAAAAATACCATCCTGAAAAAATATGATGGTCGTTTTAAAGATATTTTTGAAGAAATCTATCAGCAGGATTATAAACAAAAGTTTGCGGAAGCAGGCATTACTTATGAACACCGCCTGATTGATGATATGGTTGCATCTGCATTAAAATGGAACGGCAACTTTGTATGGGCTTGTAAGAATTATGATGGCGACGTACAGTCAGATACGGTAGCGCAAGGTTTTGGTTCATTAGGTTTAATGACCTCCACTTTGGTTACACCAGATGGTACTGTTATGGAAGCCGAAGCAGCGCATGGTACGGTAACCCGTCACTATCGGGAACACCAGGCTGGTAAACCAACGTCAACTAATCCAATTGCGTCTATCTTTGCATGGACAAGAGGATTAGAGTTCCGTGGTTTGCTGGATAATAACCAGGAGCTGGTAAACTTCTGTAAAACTTTAGAGCAGGTTTGTATAGAAACTGTAGAAAGTGGAAAAATGACCAAGGATTTGGCCATCACCATTAAACCAAAGGTTGAACATGGTACAGATTACCTTTACACCGAAGAGTTTTTGGCTGCTATTGACGAAAACCTGAAAGTTAAATTAGGTAAATAATTTATAACTTAATTCATACAAAAAGCCCGCTTCAAAAAAAGCGGGTTTTTTTGTGCCCATCAATTTTTTGGTAAAAAAAGCTGAAGCGGTTTATCTGTTTCTTTTTTTAACTCCTAACTTAGCGCTATAAAAACAAAACCGATGTCAGCATTATATCCATTAAAATTTAAAACTATTTATAAAGACAAAATATGGGGTGGTCAAAAGATCAAAACTTATTTACATAAAGATTTTGGTGCTTTGCCTAACTGTGGTGAAACCTGGGAAATATCAGGCGTAAAATCTGATGTATCTGTAGTGGCCGATGGTGAACTGGCTGGTGAATCATTGGCCGATTTGCTGGAGAAATATCAAGACGAACTGGTAGGCAAAAAAGTTTATGCACATTTTGGTAATATATTCCCCTTGCTGGTGAAATTTATTGATGCCAATGAAGATCTGTCTATCCAGGTGCACCCGAATGATGAACTGGCCAAAAAGCGTCATAATTCATTTGGAAAAACCGAGATGTGGTATGTAATTGAAGCTGACCCGGGTTCAACCCTGATAGCCGGTTTTAATCAGGAGCTTAACGAGCAGATCTACCTGGATAAATTTAACAGCGGACACCTTACCGATATTTTGAATAAGGAAAATGTAACGGCAGGTGATGTGTTCTTTTTACCGGCCGGCAGGGTACACACCATCGGCAAAGGTTTACTGATTGCCGAAATTCAGCAGACATCTGACATTACTTACCGCATATATGATTTTGACCGGGTTGATGATAAAGGCAATAAACGGGAACTGCATACCCAGGAAGCCCTTGCTGCTATTGATTATAAACACTACCCGGAATATAAAACCAGCTATCAGCCTAAAAAGGATGAAACCGTAAAGCTGGTTTCTTGTCCTTATTTCACAACTAACCTGCTCGATTTTACACATAGTACTTCTAAAGACTACTCTTCACTTGATTCTTTTGTTATTCATGTATGTGTGGAGGGAGCTTACTCTATAAAATACAACGGCGAAGTATATTCTGTAAAAATGGGTGAATGTATCTTACTGCCTAAAAGCATCGATCAGGTGGAGCTGGGAACAACCGGCAGCTTTAAAATATTAGAAAGCTATATTGAATAATATACCTAATTAGTACAGGTATAATTTAAGAGTACCTGTACTAATTTTTTTATTGTCTTGCTATTCCCTGCAAATTTTTAAAAATTTCCTGCAGCTGCTTAACATCCACCGGTTTAAAAATATAATCTGAAATAGAAGGAATATTTTTCGCGCGGTCAATGTCGTGTAAGTCAATGGAGGAGCTGAGGATATAAACGGAGATTTTTTTTCCCAATTGGGACTTTATTTCCTCAAATTCTTTCATGAATTCCCAGCCATCCATTATAGGCATAATGATATCCAGAAATATAATATCAGGTAAATTCTGAGTATTGCCAGGGTCTTTTAAATGAGCAATTGCTTCACTGCCATTGTTAAAGTGTGTAACCTGCTTACATAGGTCTTTTATGCTGAGTAGTTTTTTTAATCCGTAAGCGTAAATTTGGTTATTATCAATTATGCAGGTATTAACAGAGGGAGCGGCTATAATCATTTATCAGTACTAAGTTATACCAGTTTAATGGTAAATTTAGTGCCAATATTTACGGTGCTTTCAATTTTAATGGTGCCACCAAGCGCTTCTATCTGGTTGCGGGTGATAAACAATCCTATGCCTTTGGCGTCGGGGTTTTGATGAAATGTTTTGTACATGCCAAATACCTTATCCCCGTACCGGTCAAGATCTATCCCAATGCCATTATCTTCAAATATCAGGTATATATGGTTTCGCTCTTTCATCGTATGGCAAATGATGTGCGGTTGCCTGTCCGGGTGACTGTATTTTAAGGCGTTGGTGAGCAGATTTTGCAAAATACTTTCCATATAAGCCGGTATATAACTTATCTGCGGACACTGACTAAAATCATATTCTATACGGGCATTAAACGCTTCTATATTGCTTTTTATAGCCAACTGAATGTTGTTGAAAATAGCTTCAAAGCTAATGATACTTCTTTCGTTGGTAATTTCGGTTTGTATCTTAACAATTTCGTTCAAATGCTCGATAGTGGCGTTTAAGCTACTGCTGATCGATTTAATATGCGTGAAGATCTCCGTACGATCTTCTGTCAATTCTGTTTCTTCATACAGGTTTACCATGAACTGTAAATTACCGGTATGCGACCGCAGGTTATGTGACACAATATAAGCGAAATTTTGCAGGCGCCTGTTTTGATCAGTCAGTAAATTGAGTGATGATTCCAGGCTCAGCCCTTTGCGTTTGTTGCTGTCGATATCCTGTAAAATGCCCCTTATGGTAACACATTTGCCGTATTCGTTAATGATGGGCACACCTTTGGCGCGTACCCATATCACATGATTTTTGGCTGTTCTGAATAGCAGTTCCAGATCATATGGCTGGCAAAACTCCAGGGCGTTATTAATGGCGTTTTGTATAACGGGGCGATAGGGTGGTTCAAAAAAACTTACCCCTTCTTCAATGCTGAGCTTTATTTCGGTTTGCAGTTCAAAAATATCGTAGATCTGTTTGGATAAAGTTAAATTAAGAGTAGCTGCATCAATTTCCCAACTGCCTAATTTAGCTATCCGGATAGTGTCGCCGTAATGCTGATCATTACGTGTTGCTTTTAACTCGGCTTGTTTATATTGGTTGATATTGATAATAGAGCCATATATAATTTGCCCGTTTTTATCATATTGCTTTTTGATGGTGCTTTCAAACCAATGATATCCGGATGATTTGGTGAGTAACCTTATCTGAATCGGTTTTGCAGAGGTAGCGCTTTGATCATTTAAAGCGTTTAGAAAAACTGCCTTGTCCTGGTGATATAAAAGATGATCAAAAAATATATGATTGGAGCATTCAATTTCATTAGCTTCGTACCCCAAAATACTGTAAAAACCTGCCGACCATTTAATGACCCTCGTGTTAATATTATATTCCCAAATACCTGCATTAATATTATCAATTATTTGAGCAAGATGCAGCCTGCTGTCATCAGAAAACCTATCCTCAGAAAAACTCATATAAATTAATACCTACTCATTTTTTTGGTAACGACATGCTCTCTATAAGAAAATTATGTGCCATAATTTAAAATCACGAAAATTACAACCGTTGGTTGTGTGCGTTTTTCTGATGGGTAACCGTAAAGTTTAACTCACCGAATTTCAAATATAGTATTTGGAATTATATAAACAACTCTAATACTGATGATTACAAAATAAAATTTATCGTATTAAAACATTGTCATTTTGACGCATTCATAGCTCGAAATAATCGATTTGAGTAGGCTTTATACATAGTTAGTCTATATTTAATTGTAAAAGATATAACAATTATGATTTAGCCCGTGATTTTTTTAAAAAAGAGGTAATAATTATATTTTTCACAGAAAAAAAGTACTAAAATCCGGTGTTTTTAGTGTTAATGTCCTGTTTTTAATTCGTTTTTTAAGCCAATAAGAGCTTATCGTTATCTGATTGTTAATTCGGCAAGCGCGTTTGAGGCTATCCATTTGGCTGCTTTGTGATCTTGTTTTAAAATATTTTGAGCTGTTTGTATGGCTATTACTTTTAAAACCTCGTTCCTTTTCCCTATCTGTCTGAGTGCCCAGTTCACTGCTTTTTTTACAAAATTGCGGTTGTCCCAGGCCTCGCGTTCAATAATGGGCATTAACGCTATAAATAATTCGTTACCAACTTTTTTATTATGCACTGCGTGTTCAGCCATAAGCACAAAACCTGCCCGTTTTATAAATTCTGCTTCATGAGCGCTAAAGTCAAGAGCCTTGCTCAAGGCAAAAGGGGTGCGATCAAACAGGTTACCGCATACCTGGTCGCACAGATCCCAGGAATAGAAATCCTTTGTCCGGTTATCGATCTGTTCTTCTGTAACCTGAGCCGGATCGTCAATTAACGATGCCAGCAGACGAGCCTCGTGCAAACCCGTATCCCAAAGATCAAGTGCCAGTTGGTGATCTTTTTTGATGGTTTTGGCCAGCTTTCGCAATTCAGGCAGCCGTACACCTATAGCATTTGTATTGTCTATGCCGTAACGTTGCATACCGGCCAGGTAACCAGTGTCCGCCTTGTATTTTAAAAAATCAATGATCTCATGAACAGCCATGTATCAATCGGTTATGCTTTTGCTTTGCAGTTTACTATGAATATTCACCACTTCCACTAATGCGGCCGAACAGTAAAAAGGATGTAATTCCATAACTAAACTGCCGGCCTTTATAGCAGGATCGGTTTCGGTTAGTTTCTTAGCTTCTTCAAGGGTTTCTACATTAAAAATAAATATCCCCCGGATAGGCTGATCATCCAGAAACGGGCCTGCTACTACCAGTTTGCCTTCGGCAGCTAAGCGGGTAATATTTTTTAAATGGGCCATTTGCAACTGCATCCGTGCTGCCGAATCTTTCAGTTGAGTTGGACCTTCTTTTAAAAAGGCAAGTACATATTTTTTCATGCCATATTGGTCGGCACCCAGCTTTTTAGCCAATGCGGCATCATAAACAGGTTTGACGGTATTCTGTGCAAAACAGTTAATACCGAAAGTGGTCATTGCGAAGATGAGGATGAGCTTTTTCATTAGTATTATTTGTTTTTTAACTGTAATGAAGCTATCATGAGCTGTTTTATTCATGCTGTTTTATGAGTCTTAGCTCATGATGGTTTCATTTATATATGAATTTAGGTTCTATCAAATATAAAAAATCACAAGGCAAAAAAGCCGGGCAATTTGCCCGGCTCAAATTAAAACATCGCTAATAGTTAATAGAATATTTTAGATAGAATCTTGCCTTTAATTAAAGGTTCCCTCTTATCTCTTGTTCACGCTCAATAGCCTCAAATAAGGCCTTAAAATTACCAGCACCGAATGATTTGGCGCCTTTACGCTGTATGATCTCAAAAAACAAGGTAGGCCTGTCTTCAATTGGTTTTGTGAATATCTGCAGCAGATAACCTTCGTCGTCACGGTCAACCAGGATACCCAGTTTTTTTAATGGCTCCAGATCTTCGTCAATATGGCCCACACGGTCTGTTAACTCATCATAGTAGGTAGTAGGTACGGTCAGGAATTCTACACCACGGCTCTGCAGATCGGTTACGGTAGACACTATATTGTCGGTAGCCAGGGCAAGATGTTGAACGCCCTCGTCCTCATAAAATTCCAGGTATTCTTCAATCTGCGATTTCTTTTTACCCTCGGCAGGCTCATTGATCGGGAACTTTACATAGCCGTTGCCATTGCTCATTACCTTGCTCATGAGTGCAGAATATTCTGTGCTGATCATTTTATCGTCGAAGGTTAAAATGTTCCGGAAGCCCATAACATCTTCATAAAAATTAACCCAGTCGTTCATTTTATGCCAGCCAACGTTGCCAACGCAATGATCAATATATAGAAGGCCAGCGGTAGGTGGGTTATAGTTGTTCTCCAATTTTTGATAGCCAGGTAAAAACAAACCATTATAGTTTTTACGCTCAATGAACATATGAACGGTTTCGCCATAAAGCATGATACCGCTGGTGCGTACCTCACCATGTTCATCTTTAAGGGTTTGCGGTTGTTGATAAGGCACAGCGCCCCGTTTAGTGGTTTGCTCAAAAGCATCGTAAGCATCATCAACCCAAAGGGCCAGCACTTTTACGCCATCGCCATGCTTTTTAATATGCTCGGCAATAGGGTGGCTGGAGTGTAGGGGAGTGGTTAATACTATCCTGATCTTATCTTGCTGTAATACGTACGATGCCTTATCGCGCACGCCGGTTTCGGGGCCGGAGTAGGCCAGGTTTTGGAAACCAAAAGCGGTTTTATAATAATGGGCAGCCTGTTTGGCATTACCCACATAAAACTCCACATGATCGGTACCGTTAAGGGGTAAAAAATCGGTCACCCCCTCTAAATCTCCCCCGATAGGGGAGACTTTTTTATCTATTGTTTCCATAGTTTTTTTAATTTGTGTGCTTGCTCTGTTTAGTAAGAGAACAAGGTGTTTTGGATTTAATTGAACAGCTCAGTTCCTAAATCACTCCCCTTTGGGGAGGTTAGGAGGGGTCTGCCCAGCTCTTGTAATAATTTTCGTCTTCAATTTTTATAGCGTCTTCGGTCAGCATTAGTGGACGGAAGGGGTCTATCATTACCGCCAGTTCATCTGTTGATTCCTTACCAATTGATTTTTCGACCGAACCCGGGTGAGGGCCATGTGGTATGCCACCAGGATGCAGGGTGATCTGTCCTTTTACCACACTTTTGCGGCTCATAAAATCGCCGTCTACATAATATAAAACCTCATCACTATCCACATTGCTATGGTTATAAGGTGCAGGGATCGACAGTGGATGGTAATCAAATTTGCGCGGCACGAAGGAGCATATCACAAAGTTATTGCCCTCAAAGGTTTGGTGCACAGGCGGTGGTTGATGCAGGCGACCAGTTATCGGCTCAAAATCATGTATAGATAAGGCCCATGGATAATGAAAACCATCCCAACCAATAAAATCAAAAGGGTGGGTGCCATAGATATACGGATATATTAAACCTTGTTTTTTGATCAGGATCTTAAAGTCATCCTTTTCATCATGTGTCTCCAGATTGGCAGGGCGTTTAATATCACGTTCACAATAAGGCGAATGCTCCATCAGTTGCCCGTATTGGTTACGATAACGCTTAGGAGGCCTTATCGGGCTAAAGCTTTCTACAATGAACAGCCGGTTATCGGGTGTATCAAATTCCAGCTGATAGATGGTACCACGGGGTATCACCAGGTAATCGCCATATACAAATTTGATATTGCCGAAGCCTGTTTTCAGGGTGCCAGAGCCTTCATGTATAAAAACTACCTCATCGGCCTGGCTGTTTTTGTAAAAGTAATCCGTCATGGATTTTCGTGGTGCGGCCAGTGAAATATGCAGATCGCTGTTTACCAGAACCGGCTTGCGGCTTTGCAGGTAATCATCCTCAGGTTTTATATTAAAACCGACCAGGCTGGTATGTTTCAGGTGTTTTTCGCGCGCTATTTTGGGCTCAACACTGTATGGCTCGCCCAGGGTTTTTACAATAGTAGGCGGATAGGCATGATATACCAGGGAATAAAGGCTCGAAAAACCTTCGGTTGATACCAGCTCTTCGGCGTATAACGAACCATCGGGTTTGCGGAACTGTGTATGCCGCTTATGCGGGATAGCTCCTAATGTATGATATAAAGGCATGATGTTTTAATTGGCTTTCGTTTGAATATTGAATGTTTTAATGTTGTAAGGTTGAAATGTTTTTAACTTACATCATATCAGTGCAATTCCAGTACAAAACGGTTCTGTAAGCTAAATAGTTTTAAAAGTTTAATTAGTTGAAAGTTCATTGACATTCCAACTTTAAAACATTTTAACCTTACAACAAAGAGAAGAAATTAGTATTGAGCCAGTACTATTTTAGCAAGCATAGCATCCCTGAACGATGATGCATCGCTCATGCTGGTGAGGCCCAGTGAAAACAGAAAATGTTTTTGTACGCTTAACATGGTCAGTACGAAATTAGAAGTAATATTTTTAATATGCAAGCATAGTTTTAGTGAATGGTTGATTAAGTTGATTAGGTGGTGGTTGAACGAGTTAAAAAAAACCATTATCTAACAGAATCACTTATAAATCACTCACCCAATCAACTAAAATTGTTTAGTTTTGGCTCAACCAATTCCGCCATTTATGAAATTAGTATCCTATAAAACCGAAGACCGTGAGCATTTAGGGATTTTTGTAAACAAGCATATTTATAACCTGAACTCCTGCGATAAGCTGATCCCCGACAATATGAATGAGTTTTTGTGGGGAGGCGATGAGCTGATGGATCATGCCCGCCGCGTTCATGAGGCCATCAGTTCGGGAAAAATGGAGGCTAAGGAGGAATTGTTTTTTGAGCTGATAGCTCCTGTGCCTCATCCAACATCATGCCGCGATGGTTATGCCTTCAGGCAGCATGTAGCCGCCGCCCGCCGCAACCGCAAGGTGGATATGATACCCGAATTTGACCAATATCCCATATTTTATTTCACTAACCATAACGCCATACAGGGCCCCGGCGAAATTGAGTGCATGTCCGACCATTTTAACAAGCTCGATTTTGAGCTGGAAGTAGCTGTTGTACTTAACAAAAAGGGCCGTAACATTAAAGCTGCCGATGCGGATAGCTTTATTGCCGGATACATGATCATGAATGATATGAGCGCCCGCACCCTGCAAATGGAAGAGATGCTGCTCAATCTTGGTCCGGCCAAAGGCAAAGATTTTTCAACTGTGATCGGCCCCTGGTTGGTAACCCCTGATGAATTGGAGCCCTACAAAACTGCACCTAAACCCGGACATACCGGCAATAATTACAACCTGCAAATGACCTGCGCAGTGAACGGCAAACAAGTATCGGCCGGTAATATGGCTGATATGGACTGGACCTTTGCCGAGATCATTGAACGTTGCGCCTATGGCTGCGATGTGTTACCCGGCGATGTAATAGGTTCAGGTACAGTGGGTACAGGCTGTTTTCTGGAACTGAACGGAACCGGTCTGCTCAATGATGCCAATTATAAACCCCAATGGCTGCAAGCCGGCGATCTGGTAGAAATGGAGATCACTGGCCTGGGCATGTTAGGCAATATCATTAAAAAGGCCGACAGCAATTTTTCGATATTGGCATTGAAGAAATAAGTTTAAATACCGATGCTATCACTAAAAGTAAGCGAGCTTTCTATTTTTCAACTGCAAAACTATCTCAACCACGCCATAGCGCCGCGTCCGATTTGCCTGGCCAGCACGGTAGATAAGGATGGTAACGTTAACCTGAGCCCTTTCAGTTTTTTTAACGTATTCAGCACCAATCCGCCGGTTTGCGTGTTTTCCCCATCGCGCAGTGTGCGGGATAATATCACCAAACATACGCTGCAAAATATTTTAGAGATACCGGAATGTGTGATCAATATTGTTGATTATGATATGGTACAGCAGGTTTCCCTCTCAAGTGTGATGTATCCTAAGGGAGTAAATGAATTTATCAAATCGGGTTTAACCCCTGTAACATCTGAAGTAGTTAAACCACCCCGCGTTGCTGAAGCGCCCGTACAGTTAGAATGTGTGGTGAACCAGGTGATTTCCCTTGGTGATACCCCTGGCGCAGGTAACCTGGTACTGGCCGAGATCAAGATCATCCACATCAAAGACCATGTTTTAGACAGCGAGGGTAAAATTGACCAGGCCAAAATGGACCTGGTAGCCCGCCTTGGTGGCGACTGGTATTGCCGCATAACCCAGGACAACCTGTTTAAGGTAGCCAAGCCCAATGCCAAAATAG
Organism: Mucilaginibacter sp. NFX135; assembly: GCF_048565145.1. NCBI lineage: Bacteria > Pseudomonadati > Bacteroidota > Sphingobacteriia > Sphingobacteriales > Sphingobacteriaceae > Mucilaginibacter > Mucilaginibacter sp. NFX135. The sequence continues at coordinate 5,053,322 of NZ_CP183412.1, read as the reverse complement.
GCATAGGCGTTGATAGCCTGCCGCATGCTATACGCAACTCCAGGGTGCTTACAGGTAACAACCTGGGGCAATTAGGTAATCTGGAAGCTCTGCCTCCTGATGACGCTATTGAGTTATATAAGCAGGATCCCGCTATAAAAGAACTGTTAGATGCCACTATAGGCGATAACCAGACCCGCGAACTGCAACTACACCTGAAAGCCAAACAACTCCTGGATGAGGATAGGGTAGAAGAAGCCCTAATGGTGCTGCTCATGGAGTAAAAAGAGTCAAGATATTAGAATCAAGAATCAAGACAAGAACAAAACTTTGAAGTTTCTCTTAATTCTTGACTCTTATTTCTTGATTCCATCCTCAAAACGCATAATCCTTCCCCTTTATATGATAATCAGCAGGGATGTGATTTTTTTCAAACAGATCGTAACCGGGTTTCAGGGTTTTCCAGAATGGCATATAGGGCTGCTGAGCGAAAATATCCATATAGTTTTTATTCATCCGGAAAGGGTATATATCCAGGTTGATCTTTTGCTGGCCTCCTTCAAAAGCCCTGTAAATCAGCGTATAAATTTCCTCAATCCGCGGGTCGGTCATGGCATAGCAGCCGATGGAGGCGCAATGCCCATGGATCATCACCGCGTTGCCGGTATAGCCTTTTAGTTGTTCCAACTTATTGGGATAGCCTATATTGATGGCCAGGTGATAGTTGCTCACCGGGTTAAGTTGCTTTGGTTCAATGGTATAAAACCCTTCGGGACTCTTGCCATCGCCCGAACGGGTTTTGGTGCCTACCCCACCCGAATAATAGCAGATATCATAGGTTTTGAACAAGGAATATTTCGTGCCTGTTTTTAGCCATACTTCCAGCGCGTCCTGGTATTTGAATATGCGCAGGTAAATTGCAGAACCCGCCTTGAAGCCTTTGTTTTTCAACTCCTTTTGCAACCGGGGGCACACTATGGTGCGCACATCACTGGCGCGTTTGCTGTCGGGGAGCTCTGTTTTGGGGCTTGTTATTACCAGGAAGGATAACAACAGCAATTGTAATAATTTAGGCATCGGGTTTAATCGGTTTTGACAAAAGTAAATATAACTATATTTATAGTTACATGGAGCTGTTCGGGAAATAATGTTGCCCGGATATAAAATTTCCTGCCGCTGAAAACTTTTTAAACCTTAAATTTTAACACTTTTCGGTCCGGAAACGGCATTAAACGGATCGAAAACCATTCGAAAAAATCTCATTTTAACACTTTTTAACAAATTTTAACGTGATTTTGATGTGTTTTTAAAACTTTAAAAAGTATTGATCGCATGCTATACCGGGTCTTCTTGCGTTCTTCGCGATTGCTTCGTCGTACCTCACAATTGACGCGTGTGAGTTTTACTCCATGGGGAGGGAATTGGAATTTGTGCCACAAAAAAAGACGCATGTAATGCGTCTACAAAAATCTTGTCAATCCTATAAAATCCTTCAATCCTGTTTTATATACCCAGCACTTGTTTCAACTTTACGTAGCCGGTTTTGCTTACGGGTATTTTGGCGCCCGATTTGAGTATTGCCAAGTGGGCGTCTTTTTCGTATGGATCGATACGGGTGATTTGTTGTATGGCGATGATGTAGGAGCGGTGTACGCGCACAAACTGGCGGGCATCCAGCGTTTTTTCAAAAAAGTTCATCGTTTTGTTTTTCAGGTACGATCCCTCTTTGGTAAACACGCTTACATAATCGTCATCGGCTTGCAGGTATTCCACATCGGCCACCGGGATTATCTTTACCTTGGTGCCTGTTTTTACCACAATACGCTCATTTTGTGCAGGCGACTGTGAAGCAGCGGTTTCCAGTAGCTCTTCGGTTTGCTTGGGCACTTGTTTTTCGGGCGCCGTGGCCAGGAATTTTTCGACGGCCTTGTTAAAACGGTCTTTATTAAAGGGTTTCAACAGGTAATCTACCGCGTGTGCCTCAAAAGCTTTTATGGCATACTCGTCAAAAGCGGTAGTGAATATCACGGCCGGTTGCTGCTCCACCAGCTCCAGCATTTCAAAGCCATTTATTTTAGGCATCTGCACATCCAGAAAGATCAGATCGGGCTGGTACTGCTGTATGGCTTTTAATCCTTCAAAGCCATCGCCGCACTCCTGGAGCAATTCAATTTCACTAAAATTTTGCAGATATTCCTTTACAACCATTCGTGCTAAAGGTTCATCGTCAATAATTAAGGCTCGCCTCATAACTGTGGTATTTTTATAATGGTTGTAAATATATTATCATTTCCATGAGTTTCCATCAAATCGTTACGGGCAAAAAGTAAATAAAGCCGGCGCTGTACTCCACGCAAGCCAAAACCGGTACCTTTTTGCGGGCGCGAGGTTTGCGGGTCGTATGGGTTTTGCACCATCAGCACCAGGTAATTATCTTCAATTTCGCCACGGATGCTCACGGTTACTTCGCCTGTGGTATCATATAATCCAAATTTTATGGCATTCTCTACCAGGGGTTGTAACAACATGGAGGGCATTACGGCGGTGCCGCATTTATCGTCGCAGCTTATTTCGGTTTGCAGGCGATGGCCAAAACGTACTTTTTCAATATCCAGGTACAGGTTCAGGTGCGCCAATTCTTCGCTCAGCGGTACCTGCTGCTGATCGTCTTTTTTGAGCGTACCTCGTAAAAAGTCAGACAGTTGGTGTATCATCCGGCGGGCCTCATCGGGTTTAAAACCAATAAGCGCGTTAATGGAGTTTAAACTGTTGAACAAAAAGTGGGGCTGCAATTGCTGGCGCAGATTATACAATTCGGCATCGCGGGCCAGTTGTTCGGCCTCGGTTTTGCGTTTCATGGTTTCTTTCTGGTCGAGCTGCGAATACCAGAGTAAGCTGATCATGGCCATCCAGCCAATAGCCAGGAAATTGGTAAAAAAGCGAATGGTTAAGGATTGCTGTACAAAATTAACAAACACCTTATCGGTGTTAATGAGGGGCAGCAGGTAACGGCAGCCCAGGGTACAAATACCGGCCAGCGCCACACACCAGATAAACAGATTAATATAACTGCCCTTACCGGGTTGATAGTAACGTAAATTGTTGTTGATGAGCCAGCAGGCGCCAGAAAGCAGTATGGCGCTCAGGAATCCATCTGTTGAGGCTGTGAACCACGAAAAACCAAAAGTATGCACAATATAAGTTTGAAGGCCGCCCCAAACCAGACCGCAAACGATAAATGCGCCGTATAATTTTGAAGCTGATATAGAAGGTAGTGCCAAAACTTATTTATTTTTTAGTATCAAGTAGTTAGTATCAAGTATCAAGACCGAATTAAAACTTTGACAACAAAGTCGTGTTTTACGTTTAGTATCAGGTTTTTAGTATCAAAGCTCCGGTTCTGTCGTGATACTTGATACTAATTACTTGATACCACCTAAGTTAGTTTCTCACTCCCAATAATGCCGATTTGTGATGCGCCCAGGCAATGTACAGGTCGGCATCGGGTGTTTCATGTATGTTATAGTACAGTTCGGCGCCATCGGTAAGTTCACCTATCTGGTTTAATTCGGCCACATCAATAAACTGCCATTTAACGGTTTGTTTTTCGATGTTTTTAAAGCTATCCTGATTGGCATGCCCAATTTTATTTGCTTTTTCAAAGGCGCTCAATTCATTATCGGCATTGATAAGGCGTAACTGCTCATCAAACTGTGCCTGGTGATCACCATCACCGCTGATCACCCTGAAAACTAATTTTGCTACGTACCAGTTCATTCGAAAACAATTATTGAATTATTGAGTTATTGAATTATTGATTATTATTTTAAATGGTATCAAGTAGTTAGTATCAAGATCGAATTAAAACTTTGATGATAAAGTCGTGATACTTGATACTAAAGTGTTAATAGCTGCGTATATCAACCCCGGCAAAAATGGAGGTTCCTTTAAGTACAAGTATCTTATCGTTATTAGGCGACGCGGTGCTGCGGATGCGTTTATCATCAACCCCGGCAAAAACTGCGGCCAGATCTGACACCACCTGCCAGTTGGATGGTACAATGATCTTAGTACCGCCAAATACCTGGGTAATATCAATATAAACCCTGCCGCTAATGTCGGCCTGGGTAAAGTCAAGCTCGGCACCGCCAAAAATGTTCACTATTTCGCCGCCTTTAAAGTTTTTGGATAGTATGGTTTTGTTAACCCCGCCAAAAATAGAAACAGCATCCAGGTAGTCGTCACCGTTATGGTAGCCAAATGGAGGTGTATTAGGATCCTTGGGTGGTACATCATCGCCATCTTTTATCGCGTAATCGGTTTCCGGGTCGTTTTTACCAAAATCAAAATTGGCTGCTTGTTTACTCCATTTACCTTCTTGCTTAACCCACTTGCCATCCTTGATGTTCCGTTCCCACTCATTATGTCTGCCGCGTCTTAAAATAAGCCATATACCAAATGCAATAATGGCTATGGGCCATACCACACGACTGGCATCGTTAATATTATCGTTTAATAAAAAGATGATTCCTAAAATGATCATGATGCTCCAGGAGGCTTTCCTGAAATTATGTTTAGCGCCAAAATAAAGACCTATCGCTATGAGCCCCATGGGCCAGCTAAATATCCAATCGGGAATTAAAAACTCGGCAAATTGCCTTAGGAGCAGCACTCCTCCTACGGCAAGTAGTATAACCCCAGCCATCGCTTTTCCTTTATTGGGGTTGGTTGTATGTTCTATATCGTTGTTCATTTGTGTGCAAATTAAATCATATCCAAAACTAAGGTAACATTATACATGTGCCAAACAAAAACTGGCGATATATTTAAAGAAATCGGTAGAGGGGTAGGTTTTGTCGGTGAAAAAGTTTGAGGACATTGTTATTCGGTATGGTATCAAGTAGCTAGTATCAAGTATCAAGACTTTGAAGGGGGAATTTGCGCTCGTTTATAATCACCGGTATCGGGAAGAAATAAAATAAAGGCTGAATGAAAGGTTAGGCTAAAGCCAATAATTGATACTTCGTTTCCGTTGGTTTTAACCAACGGAAACGAAAGATAAAACCAATTGTTTTTTATTCATTGCCGTCCCATTTATGGGGCGGATAATAGCAGTATTTACTGGCTTTAGCCCCAAAAACAATCTTTCTTAAACCGGTGATTACAAACAGGTACAAGTAAAGGTGTCGTGATACTTGATACTAGCTACTTGATACTAAAAAACATCCACAACAAAAGGGAGCCCGCAAACCGGTACTCCCTCCTGAATTGAAACAAAACTATTAACTATGAAAAATTAGACTTCCGGTTCGGTTGTTTTATCGAAATGAAAAGTATCCTTAGGCTTTTCAAAATAAAATTCCTCTTTGTGTTTACGGGGCTTAAACGCTACCCAGGCGCCAAAACCCATAATGGCTATCGGCCAAACAATGCGGTCGGCATCGGTTATGTTCTCATCGAGCAGGAAAGCCACACCCAGCATGGTGATTAGGATCCAGGATGCTTTGCGGAAATTGTATTTGGCACCCATATATACGCCCCAGGCCACTACCCACATCGGCCAGCTAAACAGCCAGTCGGGGAAAAGGAAAAGGTCAAATTCTCTGATCAATAGTATACCACCAATGATCAGTAAAATTACCCCTGCAGCAGTTTTGCTATTATTGGGGGTAATGGTAGTTTCTATATTGTTGTTCATCGCTTTAAGTATTAATATTATACCTTAAAGGTACAGCGGTATACAAAGCGGGGCAAGGAGATATAGGTGGACAGCCTGTGAGAAATCGGTAAAAGTATGGGTTTATCCGGTGAATGAAGATGGGGGTAGAGAGGCAAGAGTCAAGAAAGGAGAAGCAAGATATAAGAATCAAGAATAAGGAAAAAAGACTGTGTTATTGGGATGACAAAACAGTGGGATATAGATACAGGAAATAAACAAACATGTCATTGGAGGAGGAACGACGAAGCAATCTCGTAACTGTTCTTACCGATAAGAACGCGAGGAGATTGCCACGCTGCGCTCGCAATGACATGGTTAGGGATTCTGGCAGGAGAAGGCCTTAAACCTCCGGTTCCTGCTGGCTCAGGCAGTGGAAACTGCCCAGGCCCCAGATAATATCGGTTGAATCGATACCGATCACTTCGTGATCAGGGAAGCACTGTTGTAAAATATCGCAGGCCTTATCATCATTTATCGATCTGTACGTAGGTACGATAACCGCTGAGTTGGCAATATAAAAATTAGCGTATGATGCAGGCAGGCGAGTATCCTCGTATATCACAGCCTCGGGCATAGGCAGCTCTACAATGTTAAGCTGTTTGCCGTTAAGCAGGCGCATGGTTTTTAAGGTTTCGAGGTTTTCCTGCAGCAGGTGATAGTTCTCGTCGTTCTTATCTTCCTCAACCACGGTAACTACGGTGTCCTCGTTCACAAAGCGGGTAATATCATCAATATGACCGTCGGTATCGTCGCCAACAATGCCATCGCCCAGCCATAGTATCTGCTCGGCACCGTAATAATTGCGCAGATAGGTTTCTATCTGATCCTGACTGAGCAGGGGGTTACGGTTTTTGTTGAGAAGGCAGGCGGTAGTAGTGAGGATAGTGCCTTTACCGTTAAAATCAACCGAGCCGCCTTCCATCACAATACCAGGATTAAATACCGGCAAATCAAAATGCTGACCGATCTTGGTCGGTATCACATCGTCCAGGTCAAATGGCGGATATTTACCACCCCAGGCATTGTAACCCCAGTCGATAATGGCTTTTTGTTTGGTTTCGGGATTGATAACAAATGCTGGTCCATGGTCGCGGCACCAGGCATCGTTAGTGCCAAAAGCAAAAAGCTCCACCCGATTCATGTCGACACCGGCATGCTGCAATTGAAAGATCACAGCGGCTTTCATTACCTCGTCAACCACGTTGATGCGCACCAGCTCATTGCGGGTTAATATTTTGATAAACTCGATGTACGAAGGATAAATAGTATCCAGCTTACCCGGCCACGAAGCTTCCTTATGCGGCCAGCTTAACCAGGTGGCAGAGTGCCTGTCCCATTCGGCAGGAAAATGAAATCCCTGCGAGGCAGGTGTTTGTATGGTGGAGATGTTTTGGCTCATATTGGTTAAAAGCAAAATATATATCACACGTCATTGCGAGGTACGAAGCAATCTCTATGCTATACAGAGCGGCTCTGCAAATCGGGGATTGCTTCGTGCCTCGCAATGACGCGCGGAGGGTTAATCCTCGTCTAATAAACGTTTAGTGATAGGCTGATAGCTGTCAATTCTACGATCACGCAGGAACGGCCAGTGGCTTCTGTAATAATCAGATTTATCCAGATCAAGCTCCTGCACCACTACTTCTTCCTGATCGTGCGAGGTTTGGTGGATGATGGCGCCAAACGGATTGGCAAAGAATGAGCCGCCCCAGAATTTTACGCCGGCTTCTTCGCCCACACGGTTTACGCTTACCACATGTATACCATTGGCAACCGCGTGCGAGCGTTGTATGGTTTGCCAGGCATTGTATTGCTCCACATTGGTAGCCTCATCCTGGGTTGTGGCCCAGCCAATAGCGGTTGGGTAAAATAGGATATCGGCACCCATTAAAGCGGTAATGCGGGCAGCTTCGGGGTACCATTGGTCCCAGCAAATGAGCACACCCAGTTTGCCATATTTAGTTTTGAATACTTTGTAACCCAGATCGCCGGGGGTAAAGTAAAATTTTTCGTAAAAACCCGGATCGTCAGGGATGTGCATTTTACGGTACTTGCCTAAGTAGCTGCCATCGGCATCCAGCACAGCGGTAGTATTGTGATAAACACCCTGCGCGCGTTTCTCAAACAGCGAAGCAATGATCACCACATTTAGCTCGGCGGCTACTTTTTGCAGTTCGTCGGTTGATGGTCCAGGGATGCTTTCGGCAAGTTTAAAGTTGTCGTAATCCTCCACATCGCAAAAATAAAGCGAGGTGAAAAGTTCCTGTAAACAAACTATTTGCGCGCCTTTTACAGCGGCTTCCCTTACTTTAACAATAGCCTTTTGCAGGTTCTGCTGTTTATCAGCAGTGCAGCTCATCTGTACCAGGCCAACTTTTACTTTACTCATACTCCTAAAATTTGCGCAAAAATAACAATTGCTGTTTAAAGTATCGAGTATCCAGTATTAAGTATTGTGACTTAAATGTAAAATAGGGAGTGGTGATTTATGAGTAGTGAGTGGTTGCCAAGTTTACTATACAGTAGTAAATGTCTTAATACTCCCCATTCACTACTCACAAATCACCACTCACTACTTGATACTGTAATAAAATAATTAGCTTTGCAGCCAATGACAGAAGACGAAATACCAGCGCCAAAAACATTTAAACAGCAACTGTGGAATGTTACTAAAACTGTATTAAAAATAGCTGTTACCACAGCGCTGCTCATCTGGGTTTTTAGCAAGGTACCTATCCAACTGGTAAAATACCGTTTGCTGCACGCCAATTACTGGTGGATGGGCGCTGCGGTCGTTTGTTATTTCTGTTCGATGGTGGTGTCGTCATGGCGCCTATTAAGCTTCTTCCGGTCGATAGGCTTAAAACTGAACCCTAAATATAATCTGCGTCTTTATTTCCTGGGCTTGTTTTACAACGTATTGCTGCCAGGCGGTATCGGCGGTGATGGTTACAAGATCTTCATTTTGAACAAAGCACATAAAGTTCCCGGTAAAAAATTGTTCTGGGCCATTATGTTCGATAGGCTTAGCGGGCTGTGGGCCATCGGCCTGATCACCGTGGCCCTGATATTTATGATCCCGCAGATCGATATCCATAAAGCGCTCCCGGTAAGTATATTCCTGGGTGGCTCGGCGGTTTATTATTTTGTTGCCTACATGTTTTTCAGGGAGTACACCAAGTACTTTTTCGAGGCGCATCTAAAGGCCCTGGTATTGCAGGGTTTTCAGCTGCTGGCTATTATCTGTGTCATGTTCGGACAGGATTTTACCGGGAAGTTTTCGCCATACCTGTTGTCGTTCCTGATCTCCGCGCTCGCATCTATTATACCCATTACCGCTGGCGGGGCGGGTGCGCGTGAGGCTATATTTACCAAACTATCCGATTATTTCCCGATGGATAAAGGGCTCTCGGTTTTTCTTCCCTCGTCATTTTATTTGATCTCTCTTTTGGTGGCCCTGTTTGGATTGTATTATGTGATCCGTCCGAGCCGGTTAGATAAAGGCCTGAAAAAATATGACGAAGAGGTGGCAGAAACAGCTATGGATCCCGGTGGTGAGTAGCGAAAATAAAGTGTGTGAGTACACCTAATTTTCTAAATTTGCGTTTCCTATAATAAACCACTACAACGTAAATGAGCCATTTTAATGATTTTAACAATCCGCAGGTTGCGGCCTTGCCCGGTCATTTAAAACAATTTATAGTCGACCAGCACTACGAACATTATACACCTATTGACCATGCCGTTTGGCGCTATGTAATGCGCCAGAATTACAGCTATCTGAAAGATGTTGCCTACTACCCATACATACCCGGCCTAACCAAGGCGGGGCTTACCATTGAACGCATCCCCGATTTGCAGGAAATGAACGATGCACTGGCCAAAATAGGCTGGGGCGCCGTTACAGTGGATGGCTTTATACCTCCTGCTGCTTTTATGGAGTACCAGGCTTACAGGGTATTGGTTATCGCAGCGGATATACGTCAATTGCGCCATATTGAGTATACACCTGCTCCGGACATTATCCATGAGTCGGCCGGGCACGCGCCTATTATTGCTGATAAGGATTATCATGAATACCTGAGTTATTTTGGTTCGATAGGGGTCAAGGCTATGTTTTCGGCGCAGGATTTTGAGCTGTATGAAGCTATTCGCGCACTATCTATATTAAAGGAAATGCCCGATGCGGATGATGCAGAGATCAGGCAAGCCGAAGAGCAGGTAGCCTATCGCCAGGAAAATATGGGAGAGCCCTCTGAAATGGCCCTGCTGAGCCGCCTGCACTGGTGGACGGTAGAGTACGGCCTGATCGGTACGCTGGAGAACCCAAAGATCTATGGCGCGGGCCTGCTATCGTCCATCGGCGAAAGCTCCAGCTGTATGAAACCCGAGGTTGAAAAACTATGGTATACCATTGATGCCCTGAATTATAGTTATGATATAACCAAACCACAGCCGCAGCTGTTTGTAACTCCAACCTTCCAGAACCTGATAGATGTATTGGAAAAATTTGCCAATACCATGTCATTCAGAAAGGGTGGAGCGTATGGCCTGACCAAAGCTTTTGAAAGCAAAAACACCTGTACCGCGGTTTACAGTTCGGGTTTACAAGTATCAGGCACTATTACCGAATTTAAGGTTGATACAAATGATAACCCTTACTTTATTAAAACTACCGGCCCAACAGCTTTAGCAGTGAACGATAAGCAGCTTCCGGGGCACGGTAAAAATTATCATAAGGATGGTTTCAGCTCGCCGGTAGGGAAACTGAAAAATATCCATACACCGCTGGAGGACCTGACTGAAGAAGGGCTTGATAACATAGGTATTACCAAGGGTAAAACGGCAGAACTTGAATTTGAAAGCGGCATAAAAGTTAAAGGAACAGTAAAAACTATATTAGCGTTCCTCGGCAAAACACAGTTGATCACTTTTACCGACTGCACGGTTACCGATAAAAAAGGGCATGTATTGTTTGACCCATCATGGGGCGTGTACGATATGGCTGTGGGCGAAAAGATAGTTTCGGTATTTTGCGGTGCAGCCGATAAAGCGGCTTTTGAAGAAATCGTTTACAAATCGCAAACTGCTACCCATCATGCAGAATATGATCTGCGCACCCGGGAACTCCATAAACTTTACCAGCAGGTACGCAACCGCCGGCAAAATGGCGGCGACTTTGGATTTTTAGGTAATGTATGGTTCAAACTGCAAAAAAACCATCACGACGATTGGCTTTGTGCCCTCGAAATTCTGGAATTGCTGGAACATGAAGATGTTGAACCGGCACTGAGAACCGAGATCAGACGGTTTCTGGAACGTAAAGCCAATGATCAGCCCGAACTAAAAAAACTCATCAGCGATGGTTTTTATCTGATTGATCACCCCGTTGAACAAAAATTGGTATTTTAGGCGTCACGATAAATGCGATAATAAAACGCGTCATTGCGAGGAACGAAGCAATCTCTATGCTATACAGAGCGAAGCGTTAAGTGCAAACTTATCTAAAAGATCTGCCTGTGTAGCATAGAGATTGCTTCGTTCCTCGCAATGACGTCTGGAAAATAAACTTTAATTCTAAAATTCCCCCTTTAGGGGGTTAGGGGGCTTATGAATATTATTATAACAGGCGCCAGCAGCGGTGTTGGATTTGAAGCAGTAATTGAATTGATACTTTCGGGTAACAATAAGGTAATTGCATTGGCCCGCTCGCAGGACAAACTGGAGCGCCTGCTGGAAATTGCCCATGGTCTTAATCCTGATTGCCAATTGTTTGCTCTTAATTTTGATATCGTACATGATGATTATGAAGGCTTGCAGCAATTTATAGCCTCCAATTTAGATAACCGGGTTGATGTACTGATCAACAACGCCGGTATGCTCATCAATAAGCCATTTACGCAATTGCTTGAAACCGATTTTGTAGAAATGCTGCAAAGCAACTTTATTGGTCATGTACGCATGATACAGGCGCTGTTACCGCTGATGCCCGCCGGCTCACACATACTGAATGTGGGTAGCATGGGTGGTTTCCAGGGAAGCGCCAAGTTTCCGGGATTAACTGCGTACTCGGCCAGTAAGGCTGCCCTGCACACGCTTACCGAATGCCTGGCCCAGGAGTTGATAGAGCAGGACATCAAAGTAAATTGTCTGGCCTTAGGTTCGGCGCAAACAGAAATGCTGGAGAAAGCTTTTCCCGGTTATCAATCGCCGGTAATGGCTTTTGAAATGGGTAAATATGTAGCTGATTTCGCGCTTACGGGGCATAAGTTTTTTAACGGCAAAGTCTTGCCTGTTGCTGTGACTACTCCATAAATATTCTCCCCGTCATTGCGAGGTACGAAAAGCACACGACACGTCATTGCGAGCGTAGCGTGGCAATCCCTACTATACAGAGCGTAGATGTGTATGGCGCATACCCGCTCTTGGCTGCGGGAGGGCCAGTTACTTTGTAGCCACAAAGTAACCAAAAGGCTTGTCACCAGAAATGCTTCTTTGCGCTTAGGAGCCTTTACCCTGCAAAGCGGGCAGAACCACGGGCTGCTAAATTTGCCGCTACTTCGTTCGCTCATTACCCTCCGCTTCAGGCAAAATTCGCTAATGCCCCTTCAACCACACAGTCCAACATATTCTCCCAGCTTTCACCCGAAGCTGTTCTGCTGACGGGGGAGAAAGGAAAAAAGGGTTATTTAATAAAATTCAATAACTCACTAAATCATTAATTAGAAACCCCAAAATCTCAAATCTCATATCTCACATCTCACATCAAATTTTTATCTTTGCCCATGCAAGAAAAAATCCTCATTCTTGACTTTGGCTCGCAATTCACCCAACTCATCGCGCGCCGCGTCAGGGAGCTCAATATTTACTGTGAGATCCACCCCTTCAATCATTATCCCGAAATTGACAGCACTGTAAAAGGAATCATCCTTTCTGGTAGCCCTTATTCTGTAAGGCAGGAAGATGCGCCTCATTTTGATTTCGCGCAATTCCATACTACCCGTCCTATTTTGGGGGTTTGTTATGGTGCACAGTATGTGGCCCATTTTCACGGCGGCGAAGTATTGGCTTCGAGCACCCGCGAATATGGCCGTGCCAATCTGGATTATATCAACAAGGAAAATCCGCTGTTTAAAAATATTCCGGAGAACTCACAGGTGTGGATGTCGCATGGTGATACCATTGCCAGCATCGGCGATAACTTTGAGATCATTGCCAGTACCGATAGCGTAAAGGTTGCGGCTTACCAGGTAACCGGTACCCAAACTTACGGCATCCAGTTTCACCCCGAGGTAACGCACAGTATTGACGGCAGGCAATTGCTGGAGAATTTTTTGGTCGACATTTGCGGTTGCAAACAGGATTGGACACCAGATTCCTTCGTGGAAACCACCATTGCTGCCATGCGCGAAAAATTGGGCGATGATAAAGTGGTATTAGGTCTTTCAGGTGGTGTCGATTCATCTGTGGCTGCGGTTTTACTGCACCATGCCATCGGCAAAAACCTGCATTGCATATTTGTTGATAACGGCCTGCTGCGCAAGGACGAGTACGAACAGGTGCTTGACTCCTATAAGCACATGGGCTTAAATATAAAAGGTATTGATGCCAAGCAACGTTTCTACGATGCTTTGGCGGGGTTGAAAGATCCTGAATTGAAACGAAAAGCCATCGGTCGTGTATTTATCGAAGTATTTGACGATGCCGCGCACGAGGTTCAGGATGTAAAATGGTTAGGACAAGGAACTATCTATCCCGATGTTATCGAGTCGGTTTCGGTAAAAGGCCCGTCGGCTACCATCAAATCGCACCATAACGTTGGCGGTTTGCCCGATTTTATGAAACTGAAGGTGGTTGAGCCTCTGAATACCTTATTTAAAGACGAAGTAAGACGTGTAGGCAAGGCTTTAAACATCGATCCGAATATTTTAGGCAGGCACCCTTTCCCGGGTCCGGGTCTGGCTATCAGGATCTTGGGTGATGTTACACCAGAAAAAGTAGCTATATTGCAGGAGGCCGATGCGATTTATATCAACAATTTGCGGTCTTATGGTGTTTACGATAAGGTTTGGCAGGCCGGCGCTATATTTTTGCCGGTACAATCGGTAGGGGTAATGGGCGATGAGCGTACTTATGAGAACGTGATATGCCTGCGTGCGGTAGAATCATTGGATGGGATGACAGCCGATTGGTGCCATTTACCTTATGACCTGCTGGCCAAGATCTCCAACGAGATCATCAATAACGTAAAAGGAATTAACCGGGTAGTATATGATATCAGTTCGAAACCACCTGCTACCATTGAGTGGGAATAAATGGTTATTGTTTTTTAGCGCGGCGCTGATACTGGGTGCATGCTCACCCAAAGTGCGGCCTGTATCAACGCCCGTAAAAAAAGTTGAAAAACCCGAACCCAAGGCTGTAGAAAAGCCCCCGGTAAAGCCAACGGCAAAAGCTTCTGTCATATCCATGATATTGCCTATGGGTCTTGATCATGTGCGGCCGCGTAATTACAGCGGCATTGGCCTGACACAAGCCAACATGAGTATTGAATACTACCAGGGCTTTAAACTGGCTTTAGATTCCCTGGCAGCCCAGGGCGCTAATTTCAAACTGCAGCTTTTTGATTCAAAAGATGATGCTTCCGCAGCGCATAGCCTTGCGTATAACCCACAGGTAAGAACGAGCGACCTGGTGGTTGGTCCGGTATATCCCGATTGGCTGAGGCTGTTTATCGCGACTATGGGCACGCGTATGGTTATTCTGTCGCCATTGTCGCCTGCATCGCCTGCTACTATCAAAAGCAACAACCTCATTACCGCTATTCCCCCGCTGGAATATCATGCTATAGGTGCGGCGCAATACATCAACGACAAACTAAAACCTAAAAAGATTTTTATCCTGCGTTCGGGCTTTAGCCAGGAGAACGATTATGTGGTAAACTTTAAAAAAGCAACCGACAGTTTAAGCAATAAAAAGGTTAAAATTGTAAGCGTTATTATTACACGGGGTAAATTGAGCGGTTTGCTGCCACAGCTGTCAAAAACAGAACGTAATGTGTTTGTGATACCGGCTACTGATCAGGCCTTTTTGGGTGTTACACTGCGATCATTAGATACTTTAAACAAAAACTATCCCGTGATACTGTTTGGCCACCCCAGTTGGGAGAAGTTTAATTTTTTAAAGGCAGATATATTGCAGCGGCTTAAAACGCATATTACCTCCAGCGATAAGGTAAATTATAAGCAGGAGGCTACGATTGCTTTTTTGCGCAACTACCGTAAAGTGTATCACGTTGAACCCACCGAATATGCCATCAAGGGTTTTGATGAAGGCTTGTATTTTGGCCGGCAACTTTTGGAGGGTAACAAAGATATGGCGGCGATTGACAAAACCGATTTTACAGGCATACACAATGGTTTCCATTTTGTGAAAAAGCCCGGTTTAGGTTGGGTCAACACGCATGTAAATATATTAATGTATAGTAACTTTGAGTTAAAACAGGTAGAATGAAGGCTATAAACCAGCTTAAAACGTTTCAGCGAATTTTGGGTGAATACCCTGCCGATACGCCTCTAAGTAAGTTTTTACCCGGCTTCTACCGGCAAAATAAACAAATGGGATCAACCGACAGGCGTATTGCCAACCGGTTGATGTACAATTATTTCCGGATAGGCAGGGCTCTCCATAATTTACCTGCCGATGAGCGTTTATTTGTAGCCGAGTTTTTATGCAACACGCAGATCAATTCTTTTTTACAAAATTTTAAACCTGATTGGGCCGCTTGTATCGGTTTTAATATCGACGACAAACTGGCGCTGGTAAAAACGGCGCATCCTGATTTTGACCTGGAGGATGTGTTTCCATGGGTTTCACAATTATCTCCGGGTATTGATCGTAACGCTTTTTTAAGATCATTCTTTACACAGCCCGATCTTTTTATCCGGGTGCGCAATGGTTACGATCATCTGGTTAAGGGAGAACTGACCAAAGCACAGATCGTATTTAAGGACGAAGGGAATGGCTGCCTTTCGTTACCAAACGGCACCCGGCTCGAAACCATATTTTCCAAACAGCACTGGTTTGAGGTGCAGGACTATTCGTCGCAGCAAACTGGCGATTTTTTCAGGCCGCAACGCTGGGACAACTGGTGGGATGCCTGCGCGGCATCTGGCGGTAAATCGTTGCTGCTGCATGAAGATGAGCCTAACATCAAGCTGGTGGTATCAGATATCCGTGAATCGGTACTGGCCAACCTGGATGAGCGTTTTCACCTGGCTGGTTTAACCAAATACCAGAAAAAGGCGCTTGATCTTACTACCAATGTCGACCAGACTTTGCATGATTATGCATTTGACGGTATTATTCTGGATGCTCCGTGCAGCGGCTCGGGCACCTGGGGCCGTACACCCGAAATGATAGCCCAGTTTGATGCACATAAGATCGAATTTTTCCAGAAACTGCAAAAAAGCATCGCCCAGAATGTGGTGAAATACCTGAAACCCGGTAAGCCCCTTATTTACATTACCTGCTCGGCCTTTAAAGGCGAGAACGAGGATGTGGTTGATTTTCTGGTGAAAGAGCTTGGCCTGAAACTGGAAGAAAGCAAGATACTCAAAGGGTACGAACGCCGGGCCGATACCATGTTTGTTGCGAGATTGAGCCCGCCTTTGTAGATGTGCAAATGTGCAAATATGCAGATGTGCAAATGATTTTTGAAAAAGCAATGTCATTTCGAACGAACGAGGAGGAACTATCTCTTGAGCGTGGCGAAAAATCTTTTTCGCGATGCAATTGGGACTTATACACAGCAGAAGATTTCTCTTTCGCACAACGCTATAGCCTGCCCGGCTCTATCGAAATGACAACCTTTTTATTTGTAACAAATCCGGGTATTTGTTTGTCTGTATAAGCAAACAAATATACAATGGACATCAACCTCATCTGCGTAAACGATTATTATATAGCCGAGATCATATCCGATATCATCGAAATTAACAACGGGCAGGACGCGTTGGATATATTGGCCAATTGCGCCTACCAGGATGCCCGGAGGATTGTGATGTACCAGGAAAATATCACCGACAGCTTCTTCGACCTCAAAACGACACTTGCGGGGGACATTCTCCAAAAATTCTCCAACTACAACGTTAAACTGGCCATTGTTGGCGATTTTTCAAAGTACAGCAGCCAAAGCCTTCGGGATTTTATTTACGAAAGTAATAAAGCTGGCAGGATCAGTTTTGTAGCCACTAAAGATGAGGCCCTTGATGCCTTGTCAAAGGGAATCAAGGTTTAAGGAAAAAAATGAAAATAAATTTGCGCAATTAATCGGTTGCGTTTATATTTGCAATCAATTGGTTGCAAATAATATGAGACGAGACATTTTTCAAGCTATTGCAGACCCTACGAGGCGGGCAATTTTAGGGTTACTGGCTATGCAAGCAATGACACCAAACGCTATTGCCGAACATTTTGATAGTACCCGGCAGGCCGTATCCAAACATATCCAGATCCTGGTAGAATGCGAAGTGGTGAAACAACAGCAAACTGGCAGAGAAATTTATTACCATTTTAATCCAAACAAAATGAAAGAAATAGATTTATGGCTCGATCGTTTTCGCAAGTTATGGGAAGGCCGTTTTGATCAGTTAGATAATTTATTAGAAAACCTATAAAACAAATTCAATATGAGTACAAAAACAGAGATCACCAAAGATCTGGCTAACAAAAAAATTAATGTTACACGGGAATTTGCCGCCCCCTTGGAAAAAGTATGGAAAGCATGGACAGATGTTAGTCTGTTGGAACAATGGTGGGCGCCAAAGCCCTGGAAAGCCGTATCTAAATCATACGATTTTAGTGAAGGTGGTTTCTGGCTATACTCTATGGTGGGCCCAAATGGCGAGACAGCCTGGTGCCGGGTTAATTTTAAAACTATAGTACCGCAGCAAAGCTTTACCTCCACGGCCTTGTTTTGCGACGAAAATGGTGTTGTAAACCCTGATTTCCCGCCGATGCACTGGCTGGTTACCTTCCACTCGGTTGGAGCAGCTACCAAGGTAGTAGCCGAGCTCACGTTTGATAACGAAGCCGACCTGGAAAAAATTGTTGCAATGGGCTTCGAAGAAGGTTTCACTATGGCCCTGGGCAACCTGGACGAGATATTGTAAGCGTAACTATTATATTAAAGAAAAAGGAGGCTGTCATTAAGAGTAGCCTCCGCCGCAACGAGAGTAAAAAATAGCGTCATTGCGAGCGTAGCGTGGCAATCCCCAATAGGCAGGTTCGCTCTGTAAGTAGGGGATTGCCACGCTACGCTCGCAATGACGTGTTTTATTCTATTTAGGAGAAAATTATAGTCGATAAGTTGATTCTGCAATTTGAGTTAACCTTGTTGGTTTGACAATTGCCTTTCATCGCCTATCCCCTTCAGGGGGTTGGGGGGTTACAAATGCGTATTACTCCTGAACAGCTTAATAGCGATAGCCAGCAAAATAATGCCGAATGATTTTCGGAGGATGCTCAGGCCGACTGGTCCTAAAAGCTTTTCGATCCACTTTACATTTTTGAGCACGAAGTAAACCACAATGGTATTGAGCACTATGCCCACCAGAATATTCTGGGTTTGATATTGTGATTTGAGTGAGAGCAGGGTGGTCATGGTACCGGCTCCGGCGATCAGTGGAAAAGCCAGGGGCACTATGGAAGCCGACAGGGGGACTTCCTCTTTAAAAAAATCAACACCAAGCACCATCTCCATCGCGATGATAAATATCACCAGCGAACCGGCTATGGCGAAAGAGGCTACATCCAAGCCGATAACGGCCAGTAATTCATCGCCCACAAACAGAAACACCACCATCAGGATCAGCACCGCGATGCTGGCTTTTTCCGATTCGATATGCCCTACGCGCTGTCTTACCTGGATAATTACGGGTATAGCACCCAAAATATCGATAATGGCAAAAAGGATCATGGTTACGGATAGTACTTCCCTGAAAACTAATGGATGCATGGCTGTAGGGTTTATGCTGGTGCAAAAATGCAATTAAAATATAAAGAAAGATAAAAAGAAAATACGATGTGCCGAAATTTATACGACAAATCGCTGCACAAAAAAAGGTCCTGAGTTAACTCAGGACCTTTTGCTTATAATATTTACAAACTGAGCTTATTCAACAAATTTAGGATTGATAGGGTCATTGGCAGCTTCAACTTTGCCATGTCTTACGTGTGAGCGTTTAATGCTATAAGTAAAGTAAATGACAAAGCCAATCAGTAACCAAACAATAAGCCTGGCCCAGTTTTCCCAGCCCTCGCTGGCAATCATACAAAGACATATAAGCGCACCAAGCGGACAAACGATCATATAAAGCGGCGTCTGAAACGGACGTACAATATTTGGATCGGTTCTGCGGAGGATAAATATGCCTATACAAACCAGCACGAATGCAAACAGGGTACCGATACTCACCATATCACCCACATATTTATCAGGTATAAAACCTGCAAATATGGATACAAACACAAAAAATAACCATTGTGATTTATAAGGCGTACGGAATTTAGGGTGAAGTTTGGAGAATACTTTAGGGATCAGGCCATCGGTGCTCATGGTATAAAACACACGGGTTTGGCCCATTAGCATCACCAGGATCACCGAAGAAAAACCGGCGAGGATAGATACGGTAACAAACGAAGCTAACCAGCCATAGCCAGGCATAGCTGTTTTGATAGCATAGCTTACGGATGCTTCTTTACCCTGTATCAGAAAATCTTTGTATGAAACTAAGCCAGTTAATACGTGCGAAAACAAGATGTATAAAGCAGTACAGAAAACCAATGATATCAGGATACCTTTTGGCATATCTTTTTGAGGATTTTTAGCCTCCTGCGCAGCGGTCGAAACCGCGTCGAAACCGATAAAGGCAAAGAATACCACACTGGCGCCGCGTAAAACACCCAGCCACCCATGGTTAAAAGTATCGCCATAATCAACAACACCTGTACTTACCTTTATGGTACCTGCATCAGCCGGGATCATGTAAGGTGTATGAAAGGCCGGATTTATAAAGTGCCATCCCAAACCGATGATCAGGAGTACAATAGCTACTTTAACAATTACAATAATATTGTTTACCACAGCCGATTCGGCCATACCGCGGATAAGCAATAAGGTAAGCAGGAATATGATAAATATGGCTGGTAAATTTACAATCCCTCTTGTACCCAGTTCGGCAGCGTACATACCTGAAGTTGTGTTTGACACTTCAAAGAAAGAGTGTGTCCACTGGTAGGGGATATGGAAATTAAAAAATGTTATTAAAAATTCGTTAAAGTATTGCGACCAGCCAATGGCTACGGTAGCAGCCCCAAGAGCGTACTCTAATACAAGATCCCAGCCAATGATCCAGGCTATAAATTCGCCCATGGTGGCGTAGGAATAAGTATAGGCCGAGCCGGCGATAGGTATCATACTGGCAAACTCCGCATAGCATAAACCGGCCAGGGCGCAACCGGCTGCCGCGATAAGGAATGAAATAGTAACAGCCGGACCTGCATGTTCGCCGGCTGCCGCTGCTGTACGCACAAAAATACCGGCTCCAATAATAGCACCAATACCCAGCGCTATAAGCGATCCAACGCCTAAGGTTCTTTTCAGCGATTTCTCCGTCTCGACAGAGGCAGCCATCAATTGCTGAATAGGTTTCTTAATAAATAACTTCATTTTAAAATAGTAAGATCAGTTTTAAAAATTTAAAAATTCACATTCCCCCAAACGTACTTAAATTTATTGAAATCCTAAAGGGCAGAATGTAACAACGCAATAATGAGGGATTTCCAAATAAAAGTGTGCAAATCCGATTAAATCTATAGGTAATCGGATTTTTTATAAGCACTTATGTAAGTGCCTCATTTGTAGCACAAGCAGGCTAAAGCGGTGTTTTGGGTACACTTTGATTTTTAATTAAAAATAATTGTTAAATAAACACCACAAAATCAAAAAAATGCTCTTAGAGTTAAATGGATCATTCTTTTTTCTCCACCTAATTATGCTTGTTTCTCCTTAAAATACATTTTGACCGGTAAGATTTTGCGGTTTTTCTGCTTTTAAAAGACTTCACTTACATTTATAGTCTTTATGCTGTCTATGTTTATAGCGGATATGGTCTTAATCCAAAAATGTCTGCCGTCTCAATCAAAAATTTCCAACTTTACCCATCTTTTTCTTATTATTAGCCAAATTTATAAACCCTGCCTGTTTTGAAATTTATTGGTACCTTACTTTTTCTTGCCTTTTTATGCACCAGCCTCTCTGCCCAGATAAAATTTACCGGAACGGTCACAGACGTGTCTAAGCACCCTTTGGGTTATGCCGGTGTAAGTCTGTTTAACATCAACAGTAATAAAAATCAGTCGTTACAAACCAATGCCGGGGGAGGGTTTGTCTTTACGAATTTACAGACCGGCCAGTATCTACTCACCATAGCGTTTACCGGGTATGCCAGGTACCAGTCGCAATTATCCATTACAAAAGATACTGCTGTTAACATCATCCTGCAAACTTCCAACACGCAATTGGGCGAAGTGGTGGTTACCGCTAATAAAGCCGCTATCGAAAACAATCAGGAAAAAACGGTGTACAATGTATCTGCCAATATTACCGCTACAGGTACCGATGCATTGACCGCCATAGGTAAAGTACCCGGAATAAAAGTAAATGGCGACGACATCAGCATTGTGGGTAAAGGCCAGGTAAAAGTAATGGTGAACGATCGTATTGTACAATTGGCCGGCACTGATCTGGCCAGGTATTTAAAATCGATATCGGCCAACCAGATCTCTAAAATAGAAGTGATCAAAAACCCATCGGCCAATTATGATGCTGATGGTAATGCCGGGCTCATTAATATAACCACCAAACGCAGCAGCAAACAAGGTTTATCGGGCAATGTACAGCTAAGCGACAAACAATCCCTGCATAGCCCGGCCAACGTTTTTGGCACCAGCAATTACTGGCTGGCCGCCGGTAGCGCCAACCTGAACTATAATGCAGATAAATGGTCGGCCTATACCAACGTCAGTATGGATCATGATCATGAACTGGAAGGCTTTGCAACCGATGTGTTTTATCCCAAACAAAGCTGGCTGCAAACAGATACGGGCAATTACAGGGGGCACAATTTTAATATTATTGCCGGGGTTGATTATAAAGTAAGCCCTAAAACAAGCATCGGCATCTCTTACCTGGGCGGTAAAAGTATTTACGATGGATCTGACCATGTGAATAATCCAATCTATAATAGCAGCGGCGGCCTGGATTCTACCCTTAGAACCTTTGCTACTTATCATCCTATTGCTATCAGCAATTCGGGCAACGCGCATGCGGTGATCAACTTTGATACTACCGGTAAGAAGTTAATTCTTAATGCCGACTATTTTAATTATAACCGTAATGACCGGTCGGACTTTGAAAGTAACAGCTATCTGCCCAATGGACAGGTGATCCCGGCCAGTAACACCCGGTATTTTGATACCAACAAGCAACTCATCAATTTATATACCTTTAAAGCCGATGCCGAAATACCCACCAAATTCGTCAGGTTTGCTTTTGGTGGTAAGCTCAGCTTTATTAATAACTATAGTAATGCCTATTACTATGATAAAGGCGCTAATGATGAACTTACTTATAACACTAACCTAAGTAATGAGTTCAGGTATATAGAAAACACACAATCATTATACCTCAACCTGAATAAGGAAAAGGACAAATGGAAATACCAGGCAGGTTTGCGTGCCGAGTACACCGAAACCAAGGGTACATCCTACACGCTTAAACAGGTAAACACCAATAAATATCTGCAATTGTTTCCTTTAGTGCTGATATCGTACCAGGCTGATACTGCAAATAGTTTCTCACTAAGCTTTGGCCGCAGGATAAATCGGCCAACTTTTTGGAACCTCAACCCGTTCAAGTCCCTGTTTACGGCTTACAGCTATGGCGAGGGTAATCCCTTTTTACAGCCGGAATATAACAGCAACCTCGAACTATCGCACACCTTTAAAAATATCTTTACCTCGGGCTTGTTCCTGAATATCACCGATAATGGGTTCAACAACGTAACCATAGCCAGTACTGATACCAACCTGGTACGCACCATCCCGCTTAACTTTATAAAAACTTACCGGGTAGGGATCTCCGAGAATTTGTCGCTGCACCTGTTTTCCTGGCTGGATAATAATAACCAGGCTACTTTTTACCATACCAGCGCGCGCTCAAGCTTACCTTATATCAAAAGCATCAATGGCTATGGAGCTTACCTGGCCACTAACAATACGGCTTATTTTAATGCCGGCAAAACCTTTGCAGCGGCGGTGAATTTCTGGTACCAGTTCCCCGAGGTTGATCATATCGGTCGTTCGGATGCCTATTATAAGCTGGATGTAGGCTTTACGGCTTTGGCCATGAAAAAGAAACTAAACATCACCCTGAATTTTAACGATGCTTTCCGGAGCAGCGCCCCGGCGGTAACAACCACGGTTAACGGTATCAGAAGCAAATTCACCAATTTCCAGCTCAACCGCTTTGTACAATTAGCCCTAAGCTATCGCTTTGGTAAAGAAACCAACACAGAAAAACGTGATACCGGCAACGAAGAAGAACGCGGCAGAATACACTGAGAAAGCTGAAAGCCGAAGGCTTAAAGCGGAAAGCTTTTTTTGTTACGATCACAGATGTTTTTGGCTTTGAGCCTTCGGCTTTAAGCTTTTAGCTTCCTCCCACAGGTATTTTACAAAACAGTGAGGGCTTTATGGCTGTTAGTTACCATATTTACCGAAAAAAATAAAAATGGCTCATCTATTTTCGCCCTTAAAAATAAAAAGCATCGAATTAAAAAATCGTATCGTGGTATCGCCTATGTGTGAGTACTCCAGTGAAGATGGTTTTGCCAACGACTGGCACCTCATTCACCTGGGCAGCCGGGCCGTTGGTGGCGCAGGATTGATCATGACCGAAGCCTGCGCGGTATCAGCCGAGGGCCGCATTACCTTTGCCGATCTGGGTATTTATCGTGATGAGCATATCGAAAAACTTAAACATATCACCGATTTTATACATGCGCATGGTGCGGTTGCTGGGGTGCAGCTTGCCCACGCCGGGCGCAAAGCCAGTCATCTGGAACCCTGGAACGGTGGTCAGCAAATACCATCAAACCAACCCAATGGCTGGAAAGCGGTAGCACCGAGCGCCATTCCGTTTAAGGCTGATGAAGAAGCACCTCTTGAACTGGATAAAACCGGTATTGAAAAAGTAAAATCCGATTTTAAAGCGGCTGCCAAAAGGGCCATAGCCGCTGGCTTTAAAGTGATAGAGTTGCACGGCGCGCATGGCTATCTGCTGCACCAGTTTCTTTCGCCTATAAGTAATAAACGTACTGACGAATATGGCGGTACATTTGAAAACCGTATTCGCTTGCTGATTGAGGTATTGGAAGCCATTAAAGAGGTATGGCCTAAAGAGAGCCCTTTGTTTGTACGTTTATCCACAACCGAATGGACCGAAGGTGGCTGGTCTGCTGAGGATTCCGTCGCGCTGGCCAAACTATTGAAGGATAAAGGTGTTGATTTGATCGACTGCTCAAGCGGTGGAAATGTAGTCAATGCTAAGATACCGTTAAAACCAGGTTATCAAGTTGAGTTTGCAGAGAAAATTAAAAAGGAAAGTGGTATACTTACAGGAGCGGTAGGCCTGATAACAACCGCCTACCAGGCCGATGAAATTATACAGGAAGGCGAGGCCGACCTGATATTCCTGGCCCGGGAAATGCTGCGCGATCCGCATTTTCCGTTACGTGCCGCGCATGAATTGGGACATGAAGTAAAATGGCCCGTTCAATATGAACGTGCCAAATGGCAATAGTTCATAGCGAATGGTTCATAGATCATGGTTGGGAAAATATGATCTATGAACCAAAAATTACGATGAACAATGATCTATGAACAATGAACTAAATAATACATCACAAAACTAAAACAACAACTATGAAACGTACAGCAAACGCCCATTGGAATGGCACATTACAAGCAGGTCAGGGAGAGATCACTACCCAGAGCACTGTATTAAACAAAACACAATATTCATTTAAAACGCGCTTTGCCGATGGCATTGGTACCAACCCCGAAGAATTGCTTGCCGCTGCTCATGCAGGTTGCTTTACCATGGCGGTTGGCGCTGCTTTAACCCAGGCCGGTTTTACACCTAATGACCTGACCACCGACGCCATATTAGATCTGGACATGGTTGGCCTGGCAGTTACGAACATTCACCTGGAACTAAAGAGCTCTGTTATTGACGGTGTTGACGAAGCAACCTTCAAACAAATTGCCGAAGGCGCCAAAGCCAATTGCATTATTTCAAAAGCACTGAGTGTGCCTATTACTTTAAACGTTACTTACGCTTAAAAATTTCTCATACATGTCATTGCGAGGAACGACGATGCAATCTCGTAGCTATTCTAATCAATGAGAACGCGAGGAGATTATTAATGTTGCTAATTGTTTTCTAAGGTATTAATGAGCTCCCTGCGGTCGGTTGTCCACGCTATGCTCGCAATGACATAATTTTTTGTTTGTCATCCTGAGCGGAGCGAAGGATCTATTTGACAATATGTCTACTGAACAACAGATGCTTCGCTACGCTCAGCATGACAAAGTAGTTATTATTTCTGTATCAAAGCCAACAAAGCTTGCGGCGTTTCGTAAGTGGCACTTTTATAGGTAAGCACTTTAACACCTACACATAAGGTGTCCACCGTGTTATTAGGATGTGTGAGGTAAATCTTCCCACGCACATCAGGCTGGAAACCATCATCCGCCCTTTTCATATCGGTCAATAACTGCATCACACTATCCACTGAAGCTTTTTGTGTAAAGTTTTTAACCTTACCCTCAGGGAAATAATAATCAAACTTATCGCAGGTTATCCTGAACTGCGTTTCACGGCCAAGTTCGGTAAATTTAAATTTGATGCTTTTAACCTCGTCGGCAGGGTTGGTTTTTGGCTTGCAGGCGAAGAAGGTGGATGCTATCAGGAGGAGGATTATGCTTAGTGTTTTCATATTCGTTTAAAATTGAAGCGCGATCTTTTTACAGTAAAAAATGTCATCATTACAAACAGTAAAGCAGGTGCACAAAAGCTTTTGATTATTTGCAATTGCTCCTCCCATATTTTCTGATCGGTTTTAACTTCAAAAACTCGGACACCTCCACACGGCATTGTATATAATTTACTTTCCTTTTGAGGGATTGTATAACTCGCATATATATCATCCTGATATTGGGTATAGGCCGGAACCCCCTCTATCTGACATATATCGTGTGCCTGTACATATGACCAATATTTACTGGTTTTTCCAAAATGAAACCTGATACCTTTATGCGTATCTTTTGAATCAAGTATTTCTCTTATCTCCAACCGGGCAAAATCTAAACGGGTTTTATTGGCGGCATCATTACCATCCAGGTTAATATCCAGATAATTCCGAACAGGAGGAAATTGAGGATAGTATACTCCGGGGATTTTAAGTTTTGCATCCAAACTCGTGTCATACATAGTTACATCCATAGCAAACTGATGCATAAATGCCTTGTGCTGAAAAAGAAAAATCAAACAAAACATCGGCAGTAAAACCAGGCTGATCATTCCCGGTAGATAGATGATCGGCTTATGGGGAGCTAAGGTTAATACTTTCAAGGTTTAAAAATTGGTTATCCTAAATTTAGGGTATAAAAACCGCAAATCAAAAAGCTTCCCATTTCGGAGAAATAGCCCGTCATTGAGCTTTATTCAAAAAGGGTGTCATGCTGAGCGCCGTCGAAGCATGGTGGACAGGCCTTTGCACTCAACCCTTCGACGATGCTCAGAGTGACACCCCCCCTTCAGGGGGCCGGGGGGTTACTTCAGCACATCCAGCACTCTGAACATTTTTTCTTTGATGCCGCGACTTGATCCATTAAAGTTGTTCACCATGATGGAGAAGCACAGCTCACGACCGTTATGTGTTTGATAACCGGCATAGCATAATACACTGTTGATACTGCCACTTTTCATTTTCATGTCGTTATAAACCGGCAAACTCTCATACAGATCGGCAAACCAGCTTTCTTTTTTGGCCGATTGCAGTATTTTGGCCAGCGTTAAGGTAGTTACCCTGTCGCCAGGCGAAAGTCCGCTGCCATCATATGTGTTGATGCTATTCGGGTCGATACCGCGCGCTTTCCAAAATTTCTGAACTTCCTCTACACCGTTGGCCGAGGTTGGTTTGCGCCCCTGTTTCCAGGCAATGGTTTTGAGCAGTTGCTCGGCATACAGGTTAATACTTTTTTGGTTAAGCCAGTAAATAATGCGGCTCAAAGGCGGCGATAATATGGT
The DNA here is from genome assembly GCF_048565145.1 of Mucilaginibacter sp. NFX135. Classification (NCBI taxonomy): domain Bacteria; kingdom Pseudomonadati; phylum Bacteroidota; class Sphingobacteriia; order Sphingobacteriales; family Sphingobacteriaceae; genus Mucilaginibacter; species Mucilaginibacter sp. NFX135. The sequence goes on along the minus strand of NZ_CP183412.1, from coordinate 5,026,188 downwards.
AGTTAAGTTTTTACTGATGAGCGGCAACTTCAAATCTTTGGCAGCTAAAGTAGCGGCTGATTCCGGTCCGCCTGTTACCAAAACGCCCAATTTTTTAAGAGTATCCGATAAACGCAGAGCAGCATCATAAGCGGCATCCGGGAGAGCGGCGGATATGCTTTTTTTATCTTTATCTATCGCATAGCTACCCCGGAGGTACATTACCGAACTGCCAACAGGCAGAAAAGCATAAGCATTATCGCCGGAGCCTGCTTCGCCGTTTACCAACTCGCTTTTAAAAGTAAGGTATGGGATGGTGGGAACCGTACGGGATATGCCAACCGGGTTACCGACTGCACCGGTACGCAGTTTTATATCAAACTGATTCTCGCGCCAGCACAGGCCGGATGTCCCCGCGCCGTAATAATTACCCACATCCTGCCAGATCCATCCTTCGGGGATAGATTGCGTACCGAAAATACTATCATCGCCAATAACACGACCGTTTATTTTTTTGATACCTGCCTTTTGCAAGGCATCGGTCATCAGGGCCAGTACGTGGGCCTCTTTGGTTTGTTCGTACCGCCAACTGCACAGGGTAGGGTCGCCGGCACCTTTAATGATTACATCACCGTTCAGTGTACCATCAGCGGTAATTTCACCGGCATAGCCCAATTGGGTCTGGTATTTAAAATCGGCCCCTAAAATATTAAAAGCAGTTATACTGGTAATGGTTTTGAGGGTAGATGCAGTAGCCAGCCCCATATTAGGATTGGCTGTAAATATTTGTTCGCCGGTTTTGGCGTCCAATACGGTTAAAGAAACCGATGCATAGCTGCACTGGCTATCCGCCTGCAACCTTCCAAAGGCATTCGATAATTTCTGCTGAAGATTCTGGGCATAAAGCTGCCCGCTTATCAAAAATAAACTAACTATCAGTAACCGTTTCATCATTATGTTTAACGTTCCGCTGCGATATGAAATATATAGGGATACCTATAAGTACTATGATTAAGCCTGGCCAGGTAAATTGTGGCTTATATATAATTAACAATGTGCAAAATGCCAGGCCCATTAAAATATAAATGGCTGGTAAAATCGGATAACCAAAAGCTTTGTATGGTCGGTCAGCGTTAGGATGCTTGGCCCGCAAAATAAAAATGCCAAAAATGGTAAGCACATAAAATATCACCACCACAAATGATATCATATCCAGCAGATCTCCATAACGCCCGCTTAAGCATAGTATGGAAGCTACCAGGCACTGTATCCACAGTCCGAACTGCGGAACTCCGAATTTATTCAAATCGCCCGTACGTTTAAAGAAAAGACCATCTTTAGCCATAGAATAATATACCCTGGCGCCTGATAGTATCAACCCGTTATTGCAGCCAAAAGTTGATATCATGATCATTACGGCGATGATATAGGTACCAATATTACCAAATATTACATGTGAGGCGGCCACGGCCACCCGGTCTTTATCAGCCGATGCAATGTCATGTAATGACAGCACACCCGTATAAACAAAGTTAGCCGATACGTAAATAATGGTCACTATTAAAGTGCCTAAACCCAGGCTCAGCGCTACATCGCGCTTGGGGTTCTTCATTTCGCCGGCAATAAAAGTTACGCTATTCCAGGCATCGCTGCTGAAAATTGAACCTACCATTGCCGCCGCGATAGCACCCAGGGCGCCGCCTATAGTTAAAGCAGTTATATTGCCAGTCTTGCTCAGGTTATGAATATCCCAGGCATTGCTCCAGTTGGCTTGCCAGATATCGCCTCGCAGCGCTAAAAAACCAAAACCAATTAATCCAAAAAGGCTTAACAGTTTAGTTAAGGTAAAAGTATTCTGGATCAGCTTACCACCTTTTACGCCCCGGCTATTGATAAAAGTTAAAAATATAATGAGTATAATAGATACCACCTGTGCGGCGCTGATTTTTACAAAACCCAGATCACACAAAATATTCTCCTCACTAAGAGGATGGTATATATAAGCCGCGAACTTGCTGAATGCTACACCCACCGCGGCTATGGTTCCGGTTTGTATCACCGCAAAAAAGCTCCAGCCGTATAAAAAAGCAATGAATTTGTTATAGGCTTCTTTCAGATAAACATACTGACCGCCTGCTTTTGGGAACATACCACTTAGCTCGCCGTAGCTTAATGCGGCGGTGAGGGTCATGAAACCGGTTAGTACCCAAATGGCGATGAGCCAGCCGGCCGAGCCTACATTGCGGATGATATCGGCGCTTACAATGAAAATACCCGAACCTATCATTGAGCCCGCTACCAGCATGGTGCCGTCAAGCAGGCTCAGTTCATGTTTCATTTTTGGTTGATCAGTTTTTTTTGTCATCTGTTATTCAAAGGGGTTTAAGGTCCTAAACTATTTAAAAAACTTTATAATAAGCAGGCTCTTGGTAAAGAAAATAAAATTACTATTTTGCATCCACCAATTAATAGTAATAGAGACTAAGGATTAAGGATTTTTGGAGCAAAGATTTTTGTAACGGAAGGCGGATATCGAATTTCAAGATTTAGATACACCGCAAAATGTCCGTTTTGAAACTATCCTTGCTCCTTGTTCTCAAAATCCTTGCTCCTCACTACCATTTATATTACTAAACCAAATTTTGAATATGGATTTTTTGAACAACTACTTGATCTATTTAATTCCGGTGATAGGCCTTATAGGCATTCTCGCTATGGCGGTTAAAGCCGCCTGGGTTACCAAACAAGACGCCGGCGACGGCGACATGGCCCAGCTGGCCGGTTACATTGCCGATGGGGCAATGGCTTTTTTACGTGCGGAGTGGAAAATACTTAGCTACTTTGTAATAGTTGCGGGTGTATTACTGGCCTGGTCGGGCACCACGGTGGCCACCTCAAGTCCGGTTATTGCCATATCGTTTTTAATTGGCGCGTTTTTATCGGCATTCGCTGGTTTCCTGGGGATGCGTATAGCCACCAAAGCCAACGTGCGTACCACACAGGCCGCGCGCAGCAGTTTAGCCAAAGCATTAAAAGTTTCATTTACCGGTGGTACGGTAATGGGCTTGGGCGTTGCCGGTTTGGCTATTATAGGTTTAGGATCATTGTTTATTGTTTTTTATACCATATATGTTAAAAACGTAACTGGCAGCACTGTAAATGGCGAAGATATGGCCAAAGCGCTGGATGTTTTGGCTGGATTTTCCTTAGGTGCCGAATCTATCGCGCTGTTTGCCCGTGTTGGCGGCGGTATTTATACCAAAGCGGCCGACGTAGGCGCCGATCTTGTGGGTAAAGTAGAAGCTGGTATCCCGGAGGATGACGTACGTAACCCTGCTACCATTGCCGATAACGTAGGTGATAACGTGGGCGACGTTGCTGGTATGGGTGCTGATTTATTCGGATCATACGTGGCTACCATGCTGGCCACCATGGTGCTGGGAAGGGAAATTGTATCGCATGATGTTTTTGGTGGCATTGCCCCGGTATTGTTACCTATGGTAATAGCCGGTTTGGGTTTGATATTCTCTATCGTAGGTGCAGCCTTTGTAAAGATCAAAAATGAGACCGATAGTGTTCAAAAGGCCTTGAATATGGGTAACTGGGCATCTATTATTTTAACTGCCATAGCTACTTATTTTGTAGTACAGTGGATGTTACCTGCCGGAGAATTTCACATGTCTCGCGATGAAGTGAATGGAGGTATTAAAGCAGGATCGCTGATATTTACCAAAAATGGGGTTTTTATGTCGATAGTTGTCGGACTGATCGTTGGCACTTTGATGTCCATCATCACCGAATATTATACCGCCATGGGTAAACGCCCGGTGCTGAGCATTATCCGCCAATCGTCAACCGGTCATGCTACCAATATTATTGGCGGTTTGGCTGTGGGTATGGAATCAACTGTATTACCTATCCTGGTGCTGGCATCGGGGATTTATGGTTCATACCACTTCGCGGGTTTGTATGGTGTAGCTATCGCTGCCGCCGGTATGATGGCTACTACAGCTATGCAATTGGCTATCGACGCATTTGGCCCTATTGCCGATAACGCCGGTGGTATTGCCGAAATGAGCCGCCTGCCCGAAGAAGTACGCCACCGTACAGATAACCTGGATGCTGTAGGTAACACTACCGCTGCAACCGGTAAGGGTTTCGCTATCGCTTCGGCAGCATTAACCTCACTGGCTCTGTTCGCGGCCTTTGTAGGTGTGGCCGGTATTGAACATATTGATATTTACAAGGCCGACGTTTTAGCTGGTTTGTTTGTAGGCGGGATGATCCCTTTTATCTTCTCGGCTTTATGTATCTCTGCAGTAGGTCGTGCAGCTATGGCTATGGTTGAGGAAGTAAGGCGCCAGTTCCGCGAGATCCCAGGTATTATGGAGTACAAAGCCAAACCGGAGTATGAAAAATGCGTGGCTATATCAACCAAAGCCTCCATCCGCGAGATGGTTGCTCCAGGGTTGATCGCTCTCATCACCCCAATCATTATTGGCTTTGCCTTTGGCCCCGAAGTTTTGGGTGGCTTACTGGCCGGTGTAACTGTATCAGGCGTGCTGATGGGGATTTTCCAGAGCAACGCCGGTGGCGCCTGGGATAATGCCAAAAAATCATTTGAGAAAGGTGTAGAGATCAACGGCGAGATCCACTATAAAAAATCAGAACCGCACAAAGCATCCGTTACCGGTGATACCGTAGGCGATCCATTTAAAGATACTTCGGGCCCATCCATGAACATCCTTATCAAACTGATGTCGATCGTTTCACTGGTGATCGCGCCGCACCTCAATCATTTGGTTGATACCAGTCCACGCATCCAGCGCGAATTGCACAGACAATCGCTGAATAATACACACATAGTGATCAAAACCGACAAAAACCTTTAATTCGAATAAATAGTGTTGAGAAGAGCCGCCTGAAAGGGTGGCTCTTTTTTTAGATGTAGTTTTTATTAAATTTAAAAAGATATGACAAATATTCTCATAGGGCGTATAGCACTAACACTTATCTTCTCTTTCTTGTTTTTTGCAGCTTTTACGCAGCCGACCAAAACTTTCAGTTCATTGAAATATGACAAGGTGATCATATATGATTATTCAGGCAGCAAAGACTATTACATTCATATTATCGACGAGCAAGGCCAGCTTGCTAAAACCGTGACCAAACAAGTTACGCTTAATACAATGGAAATAAATAAATTAAGTAAAAGTCTGGATAGCAAAAGCTCATATGGTAGCGGATCCGCGGCTTGTTTCGATCCACACTTAGGCATTGTTTATTACCATAAAACTAAAATAGTTGCTCATGTATCCGTATGTCTTGATTGCAACGCATTAGATTCCAGCATCGATATAGCGGCTCAGAAGCAAGGAAAAATTGGTAAAGGCAAAGATGCTTATTATATGTTAGGTGGCATGAGCAAGTCATTCAGATACTTTTTAAATACGTTACTGATCAAGTATAAATTTTCACATCAAATCGTCCCGGGAGAATCGTTTGATCAATGATTGATGTAGCTTCATTATAAAAAATCATATCTTCTTCGCAAGATCTCTGTAACCGGAGATATAATGGAAGATCCAACTTTAATTCGAATAAATAGTGTTGAGAAGAGCCGCCTGGAAGGGTGGCTCTTTTTTGTTTTAGAAAGACTTATCTTAGTTGTAATGAAAAGAATCAATCACCGGGTAATCATCCTTAGTTCCAGTATTGTGATTTTTCTTATTTCATTAACTCAACAATGTTATTGTACAACCAATAGCTGTGGGTATTCGATTGCCGCTGTTTTTTCGGGTGCAATAGGTCTTCTGCTTGGTGGTGCAGGCATTTCATGGCTTGCAAACCCACTCTTGTTAATTTCATGGATTTCGATCAATAAAAAGCCTAAACTTTCCTTAATAACAGGTTTTTTAGCAGTTATTATATCTTTTTCCTTCTTGTTCTTTTCAAAGATCAGATCAGATGAAGCCGGAAATTATAGTCAGATCATAAGCTATGAATTGGGATACTGGTTGTGGGTATTAAGCTCCCTCATTATGTTTGCGGGAAATATTTGGCTGTATTTTATAAAAGCAAAAGCCGCAGCCCAACCAGATCTTCATTAATGATCGGTTCAGTATATGACATCAACAAGTAATAAATCAGTTTGATGGATCCCTAAACCCAATCATCTCCAAAACAATACCTAAATTTCGTGTGTTAAGGCTCATTTACGAACGGATATTAAATCAACCCTAATTTGACTACATATACAACTCTTATTATCCTCAGTGGACTTGTCATATTCTCCTACCTGTTTGATCTGCTGGCCGGTAAAACAAAGATCCCTTCAGTTATTTTATTATTGTTACTGGGTATTAGTCTAAAGCAGATCGTGGAGTATTTTAATATTCCCATGCTCAATTTCTCACTCATCCTGCCCACGCTGGGTACATTGGGTTTGATACTCATCGTATTTGAAGGGGCATTGGAGCTGCGATACAACAGCGATAAAAACGCGGTGATCAAAAAGGCATTCTTTTCGGCATTAGGTATATTGCTGTTAAGCACAGTGGCCATCACCGGTATTATCTATTACCTTACCGGCGAGAGTATTTATAAATGCTTTGTAAACGCCATTCCTTATTGTGTGGTAAGCTCATCTATTGCTATACCATCCGCGGCCAATCTCATTAAAAGTAAAAAGGAATTTATCATTTATGAATCCTCGTTCTCAGATATCCTCACCGTGGTGCTGTTTAATTTTATCGTCAGAAATCCGAAGATAGATATTGGCTCATTTGCCAAATTAGGCGGCGAACTTACGGGTATTATTCTGGTGGCTATTTTATCGTGCCTTGCCCTGTTATATGTTATCGGGCGTTTAAAACATCATATTAAATCGTTCCTGATCATATCATTATTGATCCTGGTTTATTCTATCGGCCAGTCGTACCATTTGTCAGCGCTCATCATTGTATTGGCTTTAGGCTTGTTCCTGAACAATGCCAGCCAGATCAATTTTTCCTGGTTCAGGAAAACGTTTATCTATCCCGCCTTTAAGCATGACATCAAGCAACTGCATCAACTTTCGGCCGAGAGCGCTTTTCTGATGCGTACCTTCTTTTTTATTGTTTTTGGCTATACCATGAATATCCGCGAGCTGAACGATATGCCGATTTTACTGAGTGCCGGGGCTATTTTGATTTCTATTTACGTAGTGCGTTTCCTATATATTAAACTGGTATCTAAAACCGACCTGATGCCCGAGCTTTTTATCGTACCCCGCGGACTGATCAATGTACTGCTATATTATAATCTGCCCGCTAATCTGCGTATCCCCCAGGTGGGTGCCAGTTTATTATTTGTGGTGGTATTAGGTACAAGTATTATATTAAGTCTCGGCTTGCTGGTAACCAAAAGGCATGCAACAAGCCAAAGCCAGGAATTTGGGAATGTTTAGCCTCACCCTGCTTCATGGAGAGTAATATAGTCCATGAAAAGACTCTCCCGGTCTACGCTTCGCTGGACCACCCTCCCTGCGGCTTTGCCACAAAGAGGGTAAAGAAAAAGAAAGAAATCCCCTCTATGCGCGAAGCGGAGAGAGGGGTGACAAGCGTAGCGATGTTGGGGTGAGTCGGCTCTGCGACAATTTAAATGACACCCAGGCTAAACATTTAGGAATTTAATGATATTTGATCAAAAGAAACACCAATGACTATTACTACCCGCCTCGCTACTTTTGAGGACATTCCTTTTTTACAGCAATTAATAGGTGCATCCGTACGTGGGTTAAGTACCGCTTATAATACCTCAAGCCAGATAGAAAGCTCGATTAAATATATTTTTGGTATCGATACACAACTCATCATTGATGGTACGTACTATGTGGCTCAGGTTGGTGATGCTATAGTAGGCTGTGGCGGCTGGAGCAAACGGAATACGCTATACGGCGGCGATCAGCATAAAGCGGTAGAAGACCCACTGCTTGATCCCGCAAGTGATGCTGCACGTATCCGGGCCTTTTTTGTACACCCTGATTGGGCCCGGAAAGGTATTGGTAAACATATTATGCAGGTATGTGAAAACGCAGCTAAAGCGAATGGTTTTACCAGTTTTCAGCTTGGTGCTACTTTGCCCGGCGTACCGCTTTATGAAGTGATGGGCTATCGTCCGCTGGAGCATATTGAGCAGCCCATGCCCGATGGTGAAGTGCTGCCCATTGTAAAAATGTATAAGGCTTTGTAAGCGGTTAATAGTCCATAAAAAGATGGGAATAGGGTTAAAGCCAAGTCGCATAGCCGACTCACCCAGTCTTCGCTTCGCTGGACGACCCTCTCTGCGGCTTTGCCGCAAAGAGGGTAAAGAAAAAGAAAGAAATCCCCTCTATGCGCGAAGCGGAGAGAGGGGTGACAAGCGTAGCAATGTCGGGGTGAGTCGATACGCGTATAATTTTTACGCTATGGGGCTATACCTTTGTGAGCAGGCAAACAGCGCAAGTTTCGGGTTTTACAGGAGCTTATACCGGGGTAAATTTGTTTATCAATAATTAATAAACAAGACGATGAACACACAAGAAAAAATCAATTACGACCGTATCGCCGAGGCGATCAACTACATAAAGCTGAACTTTAAAAATCAACCCAACCTGGATGATGTGGCCGAAAAGGTGCATTTAAGCTCTTTCCATTTTCAACGTTTATTTACCGACTGGGCCGGCATCAGTCCCAAGAAGTTTTTACAATACCTGAGCCTTGATTATGCCAAAAATCTGTTGAAAGATAAACAGGCTACCTTGTTTGATACCGCTTTTGAAACCGGCCTATCAGGCACCGGCCGGCTGCACGATCTGTTTATCAATATAGAAGGCATGACCCCCGCCGAGTACAAAAACGGCGGTAAAGAGCTCGAGATCAACTATAGTTTTGCCGAAAGCCCTTTTGGTAACATCATTGTAGCATCAACTCCCAAAGGCATTTGTTATATGGCTTTTGCCGATGACCGGGAAGATGCGTTTAATAAGCTTCTGGAACAATTCCCTAATGCTTCTTATACGCAAGTAGTGGATGTTGCCCAGCAGGACGCCCTGCACATCTTTAAAAAGGACTGGTCGGAGTTATCCCAAATAAAGCTGCATTTAAAAGGTACCAGTTTTCAGCTTAAAGTATGGGAAACACTGTTGAAAATACCTATGGGCGATCTGAGCACTTATTCGGATATCTCTAAGCAGATCCATCAGCCCAATGCCAGCAGGGCCGTAGGCAGTGCGATAGGGGCCAACCCGGTTGCTTTCCTGATACCTTGTCACCGGGTTATCAAGTCAACCGGCGAATCTGGTGGTTATCATTGGGGGCCAACCCGCAAATCGGCTATTATTGGCTGGGAGGCCGCTTTAGTTAACAACGAGGCTTAATAATACAGATATGGGTATTAAAGAAAGAATTGCAGGCCTGAATTGGGCCGAAATTTCCAATGCGATGGATAATAAGGGGTATGCGCTGGTGAAAAATGTATTAACAGCAGATGAATGCGATGCCCTCAGCTCCCAATATGCCGATGAGCAACTGTACCGTAAAACCATTGTGATGGAGCATCATCAATATGGGCTGGGAGAGTATAAGTATTTCAAATACCCCTTGCCCATGCTTGTTCAACAATTACGGGAGAGTTTTTATCCCAAACTGGCACCCATTGCCAATGGCTGGATGCAGTATTTGAATAAGGAGCAACGTTTCCCCGATACTTTGGAAGAACTGCTGCAGCATTGCCATGAGCATGAACAGTTGAGACCAACTCCATTGATATTACAATATACACAAGGTGGCTACAATGCCATGCACCAGGACCTGTACGGTGAAGTGTTTTTTCCAATGCAATTGGTTTTTATACTGGATGAACCCGGCCGGGATTATGAAGGTGGCGAGTTTATATTGATGGAGCAAAAGCCAAGAGCGCAATCGCGCGCTATGGTGCTTAAACCCGTTAAAGGCGATATGCTGTTATTTACTACCAGCTACCGCCCGGCAAAAGGCAGCACGGGTTATCACCGGGTAAATATGAAACACGGTGTGGGTGAAATAACTGCCGGTAAACGACGCAGCATGGGTATCATTTTTCATGACGCCAAATGATCAGGCATATTGAACTGGGGAATGTCTCCTTTACCCGCAGCAGGAGACTAAAACAACTGCTCGATACAAAACAGATCAGGCTTGGTGGTAATGCCCGGCTTAAAATTTATGGTACGATGAGTTGCCGATCGGGCAAACGAATGAAATCGGAAAACCGTGTTTTCTTTGTTTCGGAAGCAGAGGCTGTTAATCTGGGATATCGCCCCTGCGGACACTGCATGGTGCAGCAGTACCGGAGGTGGAAGAATTCTCAACATAATTAAAGCATGCCTTGTTGCGTTTATAAGATTGGCTAAGTACATTTAGCCAATCTTATCATCATGCTGAAAAAAACACTCTTCATTGTCATCATAGTAATAGCCGGAAAAATGGCTAACGCGCAAACCGCCGATGAGGTGTATGATCGCTACGTTGATTTTAACGAAGCATTTCTAAATGCTAATATGGAAAAAGCCATGACCCTTGGCGAGCAAATACTGCCTGATACTGCTAAACTAAAACCCGGTATCCGTATAAGTTTCTATAATTTTATGGCCCAGGTTTACGAAGGCGATCATCAAAGTATGAATGCCATTATGTATTATAATAGGGTAGTAGCCGCGCAACCCAATTATTATGTGGCACACCGTGCATTAGGGTATCTGTATATCAAGGATATTTCGGGCAAACCGGCGAAGGAGATAGTTGTGGATGCAGCCTATATCGGCAAAATAAAAAAAGCTTTACCGCATCTGGAAAAAGCCCAGGCCTGCGATCCGGATGATCAAACGCTCAGCCTGATTAAGCTGCTTTACCGCAATATAAAGGATCAGCACGGTATAGATACTTTACCTGCCCGACTTGCCCAACTGAAAAAGAATTGTGAGGATATTTTAAGCACCCCAACCCCCTGAAGGGGGGCAAGATGTGCAAATATGCGGATGTGCAGATATGCAAATGATCCACGCACTAAGCAAATATTAAAATCATCTGCACATCTGTAATTTGCATATCTGCACATCTACAAGTTATTTCTGTCTGAAACTATCGCCAATAAATTCCAGCGCGTCTGTAATGCCGGTACGCCAGTAGGTCCAGTTGTGGCCGCCATCTCGTATCCTGAATTCATGCGGAACTTTCTTTTCCATTAAGGTGATGTGCAGCAGGGAGTTGCCCTTGCTCAAGGGATCGTCATCACCGCAATCTATCCAATAGCGAACCGTATTCAATTCTTCGGTAGTTTTGCTTTGTACCAGGCCGAGTACGGAGTAGTTTTGCCAAGTAGCATTTAAACGTTCCTTGCCTTTAAGTTCGGGACCGATCACTTTGCTGTATACTTCGGCCCAGCGGGCATCAGGAATAGCCATCAGGTCTTCATCGCTGCGAACCGCCGCACTAAGTGCCGCTGCTGCCGAAAACATTTCAGCATGTTTGATGCTATACACCAATGTGCCAAAGCCACCCATAGATAACCCGGCTATACCCCTATAATTTTTTTCGGCTTTGATGTGATACTCCCTTTCAATACCGGGGATAAATTCCTTAAAAAAGAAATCCTCGTAGTTCTGTTTCCCGTCGTAGGAATTGATGTAATAAGTAGTCTGGGCATCGGGCATCACAATGATCATGGGCGGGATCTTGCCCTCAGCAATGGCTTTATCGGCATAATGGTTTATCTCTCCAAATTGCAGCCAACCGGTTTGATCGTCGCCATAACCATGCAGCAGATACACCACCGGGCATGTCCGGTTTGATGTTTCATAATCTGGAGGCAGATAAATAGCGTATTTTACATTATGTTTTAAAATATCGCTTTTGATGTTTTGCTCGTCTATCACTTTACCTAAATGCTGGGCAAATACATTGCCAGAGCTTAAAAGTAGTAAAAGCAGGGAGAGCTTAAAGTATATTTTCATAAATTTTAGTATCAAGTAGTGCGTATCAAGTATCAAGACATATTCTCATTCGGTATATGGGCTCCATCATCTGCATATCTGTAATTTGCACATCTGCACATCAAAGACTCTATTTCTGCCTGAAACTGTCGCCTATAAATGCCAGCGCTTCCGTAATGCCTGTACGCCAGTAGGTCCAGGTGTGGGCGCCATCACGAACACGAAACTCATGCGGAACTTTCTTTTCCATCAACGCGATATGCAGTAAGCAGTTGCCTTTGGTTAAAAAATCGTCATCACCGCAATCAATCCAGTAGCGTACACCGCTCAATTGTTCTGTGGTTTTGTCCTGCACCATGCTCAATGCAGAATTGGCCTGCCAGGCCTTGTTCAAGCGGTCTTTACCCTTCAGCCCGCGACCATACAGCTGGGCAAATACCCTATCCCAGTTTTCGTCGGGCATACCCACCATCTGATCGTCCGGAAATACTGCCGCGCTCAATGCGGCTCCTGCTGCAAACAATTGCGGATATTTAATAGTGTAAATAAGCGTGCCGTACCCACCCATAGAAAGACCAGCTACACCACGATATTTTTTATCGGCTTTAATGCGGTAAATCTTTTCAATTTGCGGCATAAATTCTTTGATAAAAAAATCCTCATATTTTTCTTTACCATCATAAGAGTTAATGTACCAGCTTGAATCGGCATTAGGCATCACGATAACCATAGGAGGTATAGTGCCTTCGGCAATGGCTTTATTAGCATAGCGGTTTATTTCGCCAAACTGCAGCCAACCGGTATTGTCGTCTGTATAACCATGCAACAGGTACACAACAGGGTAGCTGCGGTTGGCTGTTTCATAATCGGCAGGCAGGTAAACAGTATACTTTACATTACGCTTTAAAATACTGCTTTTAACGGTTTCTTCCTCCAGTACTTTGCCCTGTGGCTGTGCAAATAAGGCATTGGCCCATAAAACACAGCAGATCAGCAGGCATTTTTTAATGATGTTCATAGATAGGCGGTTTAGTTTTGGTTGATGGAAATTTAGGTAATTTTTGGCGTTGACCAAATACTATCTAAAAATTAAGAGCCTTGCCTTGTACCGGGTATATCAGGTTTAGTTGTAGTTGATTGGCAGCTTTCAACTGGGCCTTAATCCGGGTGATGCTTTTGGTTGGTGGCTTAAGGTGTGTAACAACAATGTTTAACCCTTTTAATTCAGCCGGGCTTGTAAGCGTGGCCAATTTATCCATTTCGGCCATGAACCAATGCGGGGTCAAATGGCCAAAAAGTGTTTTATCCGGTTGCTCATTCGGGAAGGATACCTCAATGAGAATAGCTTTTAATTTTTTGTTTTTGATGAGCGGTGCAACAGCTTGCCACAGGTTTTGCAGGTTGCTGCTTTTTTCAATGGTATCCGATCCTGTATCGCCCAGGTATAAAATATAGTTGTCATTACTTTGTACCAGAAAAGCGGTACTGATAATGTTGGAATGACTTAGTGGGAATGCCTGCACTTTAAGCTTGGTATTTTCTATGTCAGTTTCGGTGCCGGGATCAAGTACCCGGTAATGGTATTTCTTTAAAGCGGGTGTTTCACCCTGATCGGCAAAATTTGCCCAGTTTGCCCAGGTAAAATAGTGGGTTTTGATGGTCTCAATAGTACTTTGAAGGCCATAAATATTTTTGCTGCTATCTTCGGGCGAATTAATAATAAGCCCTGCTATATGATCAAGATGGGGGTGTGATATAAAATACCCTTTGATGTATTGTCTCAATACCCGCTCACCAGAAACCCTGAATGTCTTGTTTACCACTGCTTTTTGAATGCCAGCATGCAAGGTTCCAGCATCCAGGCAGATATATTGATCGGTGCCGGTTGCAGCTAACATATAAGCTGATAAATTACTTTCATCGATACCACCCAACACACCTAATGGCACCAGCCGAAAAGCCGGTTTACTTTTAGGCTGCGCCAAAATAACAAAGGGCAGTAAAATATAAACAACTATCAATAAGGCTTGCTTAAGGCGCATGTTTAATCAGTTTTTCAATTGCAGGTATTGCAATTGTGAGGCCGCTAAATTAATGAACCTGCGGCATTAAGCCGAGTGATAATTAAAAAAGATAACGTACTTTGAGGCAGCGTGTACAGAAGAACTTTTTTAGCGGTAGCCAAAAGAGAAATGTTCTGATGAATGGACTTCTTTTACGGCGCAAATCAAGTACTTCATTGCACTTTTTGCACTTGTAAACAGGGCGTAGAGGGGCATTAGTAGTTTGCATTAGTTAGGGGGATTAATACAATACAAACCTAAAATAAAGGACCGGAGTTTTAAAGAGAGTATCCTTAAAAAGATATTAACTTTTTGTTAAATAAATATTACTCTATCTTCATTTTGGCGGCGGCGGATTTTTTGTATTCGTAATCGCCTCCTAATAGATAGCCCCATGGTTTTAAGCTCTCTATACGGTCAAATATGATCTTGAAAATAGCAATAACCGGTATGGATAAAAACATACCCGACAAACCCCATATCATTTCGCCTAAAATGATCCCTATAAATGATATTAGCGCATTAAGTCGCACTTTTGAACCTACAATGGTAGGTAGCAGAAAGTTGGCATCAACCGCATGAATACCGATTACGCTGCCCATCACCAATAAAGTATCCTTAATACTACCGGTTGCAAAGGTAATAATGGCGCTGAGCAACAGCGCCGTAAAAATACCGATGTAAGGTATAATGTTAAATAAGCCAACGATAATACCCAGCAAAGCAGCATATTTAATACCAATAAGCAGGAAAACGCTGATAGCCACAGCTGCTACGATCATCATTTCCAGCAAAAGGCCCAGGATGTATTGCCTTAATATAGATTGAATATTCTCTACTATATCCATTACGATATGCTCGTTTTCATCGCGGAAAACCCAGATAATAAAACGCAGCAGCAAACGCCTGTAAAGCAGTATAAAGAAGGTAAATATCAGGATGAACACATAAAAGAGCATCAGTGATGAAATAGCCCCGAAAGTTGTACCTAAAACATCGCCACCCGATGCCATAAGCTTATCGGCTGTACTGTGCACGTAGTTCATTTGTTTTTCGGTATTAATATGAAATGCCGATTGTACCCATTCCTGCAAGTCATGCAATGATTGTGTTACCTGGTTTTTAAGCATAGGCCAGTCGCTGGCTACTTTTGATATCTGTGAGCCTACCAGGTACAATATGCCGTAAACAAAACCAACAAGCAGCAATATGGATATTAAAGATGAAGCACTACGCGGCAGCCGGCATTTTTTTTCCAGAAAGTTGGAAATAGGTAACAACAGTATCGCGAAAATGAACCCGAAAATCATGGGGTCAAGCAGGTCCTTACCTATAATGATC
This sequence comes from Mucilaginibacter sp. NFX135, assembly GCF_048565145.1. Taxonomy (NCBI): domain Bacteria; kingdom Pseudomonadati; phylum Bacteroidota; class Sphingobacteriia; order Sphingobacteriales; family Sphingobacteriaceae; genus Mucilaginibacter; species Mucilaginibacter sp. NFX135. Next base: position 5,010,816 of record NZ_CP183412.1, on the reverse strand, counting down.
AGATATCCGAGTGCCAAAAAGCCAATTAATGTTAATGCAAGTCGTTCGTAAAATGGTGCAATCAGCTTTTTGGTGGACATATGATAATTTTTCAGTTGGTAACGTATACAGCGAGCGGATGTTTGAAGTTAAGCAATTATTACAGATAATAATTTACCATTTTGATTTTTGTGGATTTAAAATTTACCAGGTTGTTGATTCTATATCGCCAGTATATGCTTTCAAAAGAATAAATTTTGGCAAATATTTTGCATGAGTTAAATCATTCTACTTAAAAATTAAAATTATGGCAAAGTATTCAGAAAAAGCAGGTGAAAAAGTGGAGAAAACCATGCATGAAATGAAAGAGGGCAAACTTAAAAGCGGAACCGGCAAAAAAGTGACAAGCAAGAAGCAGGCTGTAGCTATCGGACTATCAGAGGCACGGAAAGAGGGCGCTAAAGTACCCAAAAAGAAAAGTTAAATTTTAAATTGAAAAGCGTTATTGTCCAAAAACAACAACGCTTTTTATCCGTTGCTGGTGAATGCATCCATCACATCCATTAGCACAATAGCTTCTTCAATGCTGCAGGGGTTGGGGCCTTCGTTTTTGAAGTAAGCAACTATCTTTTCGATCATAGGTTGCTGAATATGCTGCGGATGGGTAAAAGTGACGGTTTCATCTTCAGTATCAGTTTTCCAGCTGATGTAATTACCAAAGAACGGAAAAGTGATCTTGCCCTTAGTGCCGATGATCTCGCAGGTATCGGTGGTGAGGTTTTCGGCTACATTAAAGCACCAGGACCCGTTTACCACTACTTTGTTTTTAAATAAGATCTGCCCGCAAACATGATCATCAGCCAGGGTGGCGCCCGATTGATTGAGCGAGAATCCATGGTATTTTTCAGGCTCGCCAAAATAGTACAGCATCAGGTCGAGCTGGTGCGGGGCAAGGTCATGAAAATAACCGCCACCGGATAGCTCGGGGTTAACCCGCCAGTTGTCCTTGGTTTTAGTGATCAGCTCTGGTTTGCGGCTTTGCCACATCCTGATCTGTACAGTGCGGATATCGCCTATCTTTTGGGTATCGATCAGCTCTTTGACCGCCAGAAACATGGGTACGGCACGGCGATAATGGGCAACGGTTAGTTTGGCATTACTTTGTTTTACAGCTTCGGCCATAGCGCGGGCTTCAGTTGCATTGCGGGTAACCGGTTTTTCGACATAAACGTTCAGCCCCTTTTTTAAGGCACTTAGCGCATATTGCAGGTGCGAGGAGGGGGGAGTGGCTATATAAATAGCATTAACGCCGGCCTCGTCCATCAGTTTTTCGGCATCACTGTACCATTGGTTTACCAGATGGCGCTGTGCATAGTCGGCCGCCTTGGCAGCGTCGCGTCGCATTACAGCCAATAGGTTACTATCGGCTACTTTTTTAAATGCCGGTCCGCTTTTTAATTCGGTTACGTCGCCGCAACCAATGATACCCCAGTTTATATTGCTCATAAGCCCCCTCTAAGTCTCCCCCCGAAGGGGGAGACTTTTTAATTACTTGAATTTAATTTATAACTGATTAACCTACCTGATTTATAGCCTGTATATACACGCGCAAGTCAGTTTCCCCTTCAGGGGATTAGAAGGCCAGTATTTTTTCTATCTGGCTAAGCTCATCAGCCGAGAATGTGATATTATCCAGCGCCTTTAATGAATCGGCCAATTGTTCAGCACGGCTTGCACCAATCAGCACCGAAGTTACCCGGCTATCTTTCAGCAGCCAGGCCAATGCCATTTGAGCCAGTGTTTGGCCGCGTTTCAGGGCCAGGTCATTCAATTGTTTTATCTGGGCAATCCTTTCAGGAGTTACCTGGTCCTTTTGCAGGAAACCGGTTGATTTGGCGGCCCTTGAATCTTCGGGAATGCCATGCAGGTATTTATTGGTGAGCAAGCCCTGTGCCAACGGCGAAAAAGGGATACAGCCCACTCCGGTGTTACCCAGCACATCCAGTAAGCCTTCTTCCGGATCACGTACAAACATAGAATATTTGGGCTGATGGATGAGGCAGGGCGTACCCAGGTCTTTCAATATCGCTATAGCTTTCGCAGCTTCCGCAGCCGGATAGTTGGAGATACCCGCGTATAAAGCTTTACCCTGACGAACAATCAGATCAAGCGCGGCCATGGTTTCTTCCAGCGGTGTTTCCGGATCGGGACGATGGTGGTAAAATATATCCACATAATCCAAACCCATGCGTTTCAGGCTTTGATCCAAACTGGCTACCAGGTATTTTTTAGAGCCCCAGTCGCCATAAGGGCCATCCCACATGGTATAACCAGCTTTGCTCGAGATGATCATCTCATCGCGGTAGCCGCGGAAATCCTCTTTTAAAATACGACCAAAATTCTCTTCGGCAGAACCCGGGGGCGGACCGTAGTTGTTGGCCAGATCAAAGTGCGTAATGCCGCTATCGAAAGCCAGGTGTAAAATTTTGCGGTAAGTTTCGGTTACATCTACATGCCCGAAATTGTGCCACAAACCCAGCGAAATAGCCGGAAGTTTGATGCCGCTATGGCCGCAACGGCGATATTGCATTTTTTTGTATCTGTCTGCTGATGGTAGATATGTCATAGAATAAATGTGAGAATTGCGATGATTTTAAGAAAAGTAAAAATAGAATTTTATGCAGAAAGCGGAAGTAAATAATTTGTTATGTTAAGAACGTCCAGGCATGGCCTCAATGTGGTTTATCAACATTTGCTCTTTGGCCCAATCTCTTAATACAGATAAAAAAGGGAGCAGCCCTTTACCCGTATCTGTAAGGGTATATTCAACTCTGGGAGGTACTTCTACATATACTTTCCGACTAATCAACCCATCATTTTCCAGTTCTCTTAAAGTCTGTGTAAGCATTTTTGATGTTATCCCGATTACTGTTTTCCGCAGTTCGCCATAGCGTAAGGTGCCAACCCTTAAGCGCCATAGGATACGACCTTTATATTTGCCTCCAATTCGTTGAAAAGCATAGTCAATTCCGCATTTTGGCGCCTGTCTTTTTACTTTTTTATCCATCAGTTAAAAATAAAATAGCTGATCTACAGCATAGTAACTTATTTGTAAGCAGGCTACTTTTTTGTGCCTACTTGATAAAGGTACATAGCAAATTTAACTTTGACATATGAAAAGTACCCTGATGTTTATATTTTCCATTTTTTGCTGTTTGTCTGTTAGTGCACAACAAAAAAGCAGCATGTCGTCAAACCCGGCAACTGTGAGCACTGCCGGAACATATTCGTTAATTGCTGTTGATAATATACTTGCGGATGGCAGTAGGGTGCATTTATATGGCGATAATCCACAGGGGTTGCTTGTTTTAGATAAAAGTGGCCGTTATGCGCTACAGATATTTAGCCAGGGCCGTACCAAATTTGCAGCAAATGATAAAAGCAAAGGTACTGATGAAGAGAACAGGGAAGCAGTAAAAGGCAGCAATGCGCATTTTGGAACCTATAGTGTAGACAATGCTACAGGCACTATTATTTTCCATATCGACCACGCTTCGTTTCCTAACTGGGAGGGTACACAGCAAAAACGGCCATTTACATTGGTAGGGAATGTGTTTAAGTATACGGTACCCGCCCCAACTACAGGTGCTACAGCAACCGGGGAAGTGGAATGGAAACGGATAGAATAAATTTATCTGATTCTATATTCAATAAATCAATAATTCACTAACTCAACAATTAGCTTATACCACCTCTGCCACCACAAAAGTGCTGCCACCAACAAAAACCAGGTCATTATCGGTGGCATTAGCCTGAGCGGCTGATAAAGCTGCTTTTACTGATGGGTAAGTCTCTCCGTGTAAATCAAAGCTTTCTGCTTTAAGCATTAAGCTTTCAGCATCTAATCCCCTCGGGATATCTGGTTTGCAGAAGTAATAGATAGCTTTTGTTGGGAGCAGAGCGAGTACTTTGGTAATGTCCTTATCATTCACCATACCTATTACAAAATGCAGTTGCTGGTAATCAACCGCGGCAATGTTTTTGACTACCTCCTGTATACCATCCGGGTTATGCCCGGTATCACAAATGGTCAGCGGTTGAGTATTTAAAATTTCCCAGCGGCCATGTAAGCCGGTGAGCGTTTTAACCCGTGATAAACCGTTACGAATGTTATCATCGCTGATGTCAAAATCCATTTTTTTTAATTCTTCAATCGCGGTTAAAACGGTTTTAACATTTTTGAGTTGGTATGTACCGGGAAGGTCAAGTTTCAGTTTATAATAGGAAATCTCCGGACGTGTTTTCTCTATCGCAAATGATAAATAATCAGAAACCTGTGACTCGCCAACAGATGGGTAGATTTTCCAATAATCGGACCCAAACAGTAGTTCCGATTGCATTGCCCGTGCCTTATCTATAAAAATAGAAGCGACTTCCGACTGATGTTCGCCGATAACCACCGGGATGCCGGGTTTAATGATACCTGCCTTTTCGCCTGCTATCAGTTGCAGTGTATCACCCAGCATGTTCATATGGTCCCAGCCTATGTTGGTAATGACAGACAGGAGTGGAGTAATGATATTGGTGGAATCCAAGCGTCCGCCTAAACCTACTTCAATAATAGCGATATCTACTTTTTCTTTGGCAAAAACGTCAAAAGCCAGGGCTACGGTCATCTCAAAAAAGGAAGGAGCTATCTCTTCAAAATCAGCACGGTGTTGCGCCACAAAATCAATCACGGTTTGCTCGCTGATCATTTGCCCGTTAACCCTGATGCGTTCCCGGAAATCTTTCAGATGGGGCGATGTATACAAACCGGTTTTGTATCCTGCTGTTTGGAGAATAGCTGCCAGCATGTGCGATGTAGAACCTTTGCCGTTGGTGCCTCCAATATGTACGCTTTTAAACCGATGCTGTGGATCGTCCAGCCGTTTGCAAAGCTCAATGGTATTGGTGAGGTCCTTTTTAAAAGCCGAAGCCCCATCGCGCGTAAACATGGGGAGTTGAGTGTATAGGTATTGGATGGTTTCGTTGTAGTTCATAGTTGATGGTTCATAGTTCATAGTAGTACCAAATGAGCTATGAATGAGTACAAAGTTAATGCAGATGTGTTTAATTGAGATTCCCGTTGATCTAAAATATAGCTATGAACCAGCAACTATGATCCATGAACCAAACCTAATTTACCTTAAATACAAATACTACAGCACCTTTTTGGGTATCGGGGGCGTTTTCTGCCGGGCTGATGCGGGAGTTTCTTACGGCATCCTCGCATTTTTGGATCAGGTTATAATCAGATATGGTGGTTCCGCGGCCTGCCTTGGCATAAGTTACATTGCCAGCTTTATCTACCTGTATATCTATCACTACCTTGCCTGTAAAACGATTACCATCATCAACATTGGGTTTACTTACAAAATTACGTGATTGCAGATTGAGACTACCGCCATTGCCAGATCCTGTTCCGTTGTAGTTATTGGTAAGGGTTGTGCCGGTTGGTTTGCCCTGGTTGCCTGGTGTACTGCCAGTTCCATCGCCTTCGCCGGTGCCGGTTGTAGCCTTGCCTTTATATAAGGCATTCTGGTTCACGGTAGGTTTGGCCGGTGTTTTGGTTGGCTGCGGAGTAGTTACGGTATTGGTTGGTTTTTTTGTAGGCGCAGCCACTTCCGGTGCGTCCTCTGTATTTTGGGTCACCACGGTTTTGTCGCTGGTTTGCGGTGTGGGTTTATCCTCGGTGGGTTTTTCGTGGGTAACTTTATCCGGTTTGGTATTATTGGCCTTTTCAGCAACCGAAGGTTCCTCGGTGCTCATATAATCGTTGCCCATACCTTCATCAACCGTACCGTAATTTACCAGTATGCCCCCGGTGCCTTCTTCCTGTTTTGGCGGGTTTTGAAACACGATAAAATAACAGGCAGCAATAAGCACAGCCAAAATAATGCCTGTTGCCGCAAATGCCTTTGGATAGTTATTTTCTTCTCTGTATTCCATTTTTCTGTTCCGTGGTTCGTGTTGTCGGGTTCGTGTTGCGTGTTGTAAGGTTCGTGGTTGGTGTTATCAAGTTTGTGATTTATACCTGATTTCCGGAACCTCGAACCCCGCAACACGAACCTATTTAGGTTCCGTTGCCAGAACCAGTTTGATGTTTAATTTTTGTGCTATATCCATTACCTGAACCACATCCTGTATGGCTACAGTTTTATCAACGTATAAAACTATGGTGAGTTCGGTTGCCAGGGTTTTATATCCGGATAAGGTAGTTTGCAGGGCATCTACCGGAACTTCCTTTTTGTCGACGTAATATTTCAGATCCTTAGTTACCGATACCGTGATGGTTTTTTTGGATACCGATTGCCCGCTTGATGATTTGGGCAGTACCAGCTTGATCACATTTGGGTTAGTAACTGTTGATGCGATGAGGAAAAACAAAAGCAGGAAGAACATGATGTCGTTCATGGCCGAGGTATGAACCTCTGCCGATGCCCCTCTATGTCTTTTTCTTAAATTCATTTGCTTGGCTCCTCTAACAGATCAATAAATTCAATGGCATCAGTTTCCAGGCTCAAAATTACCTTATCAACCATCATATTCAAAATATGGTAACATACATAAGCTACGATACCTACCATCAAACCGGCAGCAGATGTTACCATTTTTACATATAAACCACCAGATATAACACCCATGCTGATGTTATCTGTTTTAGATATATCATAAAAGATCTTGATTACCCCGGCAATAGTACCCAGGAACCCAAACATGGGCGCGATACCCGCCACAATACCCAGGATACCAATGTTTTTTTCCAATTTGGATACTTCCAGCTTGCCCACGTTTTCGATGGCGCCCTCGATATCCTTAATGGGGCGACCGATACGCAGCAAACCTTTTTGCAGCATACGGCCCAGGGGCGAATTATTATTACGGCAAAGCGCTATGGCCGATTCCAGGTTACCCGAGTGGATACTGGAGCGTACCTGCAACATCAGGTTTGCTTCGTTTTTGGAGGCTTTACGGATGGTAAAATAGCGTTCAAAAAATATAACCAAACCTAAAACAGCCAAAATACCAATGGGAACCATCACCCAACCACCCTTGATCAATAGATCGCCAAAACGCAGCTCTTCGGGCTGTGTGGTGATAGGTTGTGTAATGTGGCCTGCGGTGTCTGCCAGGTGTTTCGCGGTATCTGCTATCTGCTGTATCAATAATAATGTCATTTCTTTTCGTTAATTTCTTGGCTGTATGAGAGTTTGCTTATTTTTTTTTCTTTTATTAATTTAAGTCTTTCGGCTTCTGCTTCTGCAGATGTGGCAAAACTGCCAATGATTATTTTAATATACTTACCAGAACCTGGACCATGCCATGCGCGGGCATCAACACCAACGCTTTTGTAAATTTTAACGGCTTCGTCGCTTTTCTTTTGCGTTTTAAATGAGCCGGCAAATATCACAAATTCAGGTTTGGCTGTGGTATCGGCAGCTGCCACTGTTTTCTTTAACGCCGTATCGGGTTTAGAAATTGCCTTTGCTGTATCCAAAATAGGGGCGGCTGTTTTATTACTGTCATCCGCACTGTCTGCTGCAGCCGCAGGCTGTGTTTTGGGTTGTTCGGCACCGGGTTTTGCCGGTTGCCTGACAAAATTGAACAATGCCGGGTTGTATTTATAAAGTGCAAATGCTGCCACCGCAAGAACGATCAAAATGATGAGCGCGATAAGCCATGGACTTGCCGAACGTGGTTTTTCTTCAACTTCTTCATCCTCATATACCTCGGGCTGATCGGCCGTTGGCGCAGGTGGAGTAACAACGGGCTCTTGTGGAGCTACCGTGAAAGGCAGCGGCTGAGCGGCAGGACTTTCGGACTCCCCAGCTTCCGAACTTTCGGTCTGCTGATTAAGCTTTTTAATGGCGATGGGTGCCAGGCCATAAAACTCGGGACCTTCGTTATGGTTTTCGCCGGCTTTAAACGCGATCTCCCCATTGTTGGTATAAAACCAGCCCAGGTTGGCGAAGGGAACTTCTTTAAAAGCGGCATCCTGTTTTAGAGAAGTGATATACTTTTCGGTAAAATATTTGGATGATGCCAGCGATATGTTTTTCTTTTGGGCGATATATTCTACCAGCGTATCATCATCGAATGGATCCGGACTGAATTGTACCTGGTAACCTGGCGGATATAATTTGCCTTCGGCGCTGTTATAATAACCATTTACACGCACTTGTGTAAATGAACCAAGGCCCGGCACACCTACTTTACTATGCCGGCCTAACAGTTCGCTTAAATAATTGGCTATATCCATTCGCTAAAAATACGGTTAATTATAAAACATCAAAAGGCATAAGGTAAATTGCTTTGTGTTACCTGGTTCACATTATCAGGTTCGGGGTTTGTGTGACGTGGTTCGTGTTATGCGGAAATCCCGAACCACGTTACACGAACCTCGTTACCCAAGCCCGGTCTAAAACGAATACCCAACGCCGCCAAAGATATTAAATCCGTAGTTAGGATAGTATAACCAGTTCTGATAACTGGTGCTTAAAATGTTATTAGCCTGTACAAATACCGTTATTTGACGGGTAGCCTTGTATTGAACACCACCGCTTAAATCGGCAAAGGAGGCTATCGGTTTTTGAACCATAGTTGATGTACCGCCAGAAGTGGTAAATACCCTGTCGTTTGTTGATCCACGGAACAATAACGAACCGGTAATACTTACCTGGTTATTAATATTGATGGATGTACCCGCGGTTAATAAAAATTTTGGCAGGTTCCAGGGCTGTGTTTCTGATGCCATTTGGTAATCTTTGATCTCTACGCGGCCAAAGATGTTAAAATCGTCACTGGCTTTAAAATCAAGCTCGCCGTTAAAGCCGTTCACACGGGCTTTGCCATCATCATAAATCACCTTGAACTTGTTTACTTCGGCGTCGAAATTGCTGACCAGCAAAGGCATATTTTTAACACTGTTGCGGAACACGGATGCCTTAAAGCTTAAACCGGGAGCCAGTGTGCCTTTTAAGCCCGCGCTGAGATCCAACTGGTCAACCGAGTTTTTGATCTCGATGTTTTGGCCGATGAAAGGATTAATGTAAGCCAGGTCATGTAAGGATGTCCGGTTGATATCGCCTTTGGCCTCTACAAACAAACGCACATATTTCGGGATCACCTGCACCTCTAATTTAGCGGCAGGGAAAATATAGAACTTACCGAACTCGCCAAATTCCTTCTCGATGTTTACACCCGCGTCAATCTTATAATTAGTGCCCTGAAATTTGATGTAAGGGTTTAACCTCAAAATGTTATTACTGATTTTATAAAGACTATCTTTCTGTGAACTCAGATCCACCGAACCGCTCAATCCTGCGTAAAATTGTTTTACGGTTTGGTTGATAAAGCCTGATATTACGAAGTTGTTTTCCCTGGCCTGGTAGGCGTTGCTGAAGGCATAACCTTTTATTTTCAACGCATAGGTGAAATCGTTTTCTACGTCTTTATAGTTCTTGGCCAGTTCGGCTTCGGCGCCAATGGTGTTGAAATGTTGCTTGCCGGGTACAAAGCTGTTATCAGGGGCCGATTGATCGTATCCGTAAAAGTTGGTACCCATGCGGTTGTAGGTGATGCGACCACTGATGTTATTATCACCCATGATGCTTTTACCAAATACGCCAACATCATCTTTACTCTGGCTTTGTTTTTCTAATGATCCTGACTGTGAAAAATGTTTCAGGTAACCTCCAAACTGCAATGCCTGGTCACGACCGTTTGAAAAGTATGCTTCACCAAAAAGAGATTTTAGATTTCCCGCGCCTGCTTTAACATAATTGTTTAGCAGAACCGAGTCCTGCTCTGGTGGCCTTTTCATGGCTTCCAACTGACGGATCTCTGAGTTTTGTTCCTGTCTTTTATCAAGCGGAGCATATACTAAAGGAGCTTTAAACGGTGCTTTATCTTCCAGATCTGGGTTACGGCGTATTTTCACCGCGTCGGCCAGTACCGGTTTGTAAGCGGTAGTTACTACGATCTCTTCAGAAAGACTGCCTCCGTTATCGGCATTGGTACCGTTGCCGCCCTTTTTGGTGGTATCCGCAGCAGATTTTGCCGCGGCATCACCTAAGTTTTTTGATGATGTGCTGGCTTTTTTAGGAGCAGTAGTTTTTGCCGCAGGTTTTTTAGCTGCCGGTTTTGCCGGAGCTTTTTTTGCTGCAGTTTTAGTAGTGGCCTTTTTGGCCGGTTTCTTTGTTTGCGCTTGTGCAGGGACAAAGTATAATGCTATTATTAAGGTAAGCAGCGTATAGATATATTTTAATTTCATTGCCTGTCTTTTTATCTTATTCTTTGCCATCCTGTTAGTTTTGACCGGTTTTGGTGGTATCGGCCGGGGCCGGTTTATTATCACTTGTATCTGGTGCAGTGGCCTCTATTTTTACAGGTTTGCCCGTCAGTACACCCAACTTTTGTTTAGCTGTAGGCAATACATCGTCGTTACCTTTATAATTTTCAATAATGCTTTGCAGCGTGGCTTTTGCCTGGAAATTATCCTTCAACTTTACATAATTATCGGCCAGCAAAATATAGGTTTTGGCTACCCAGTAATCATAGTTCGGCATTTCCTTAGCCAAGTCGAAACACATCTTTTGCGATGTTTTGTACCTGCCTTTTAAGTATTCCACATTAGCAATGTTATATTTAGCTTCGGCAGCGGCTACGGTTTTGGTGTTGGTTACGGTGTAATCAAATTCTTTTATCGCGGCAGTGGTATCGCCTTTTTGCAAATAAGCTTCGCCGGCATATAAACCAGTGCGGAATTTATCTTCCTGGGCGGCCTTATCATTACCCCTGATCTGTTTCACGTAGTTCAGCACATCATCAGGCATGTTCATCTGCGCATAGCAAAGCATCAGGTTATTGATAGCGAAGGAGTAATCCTCTTTAAACTCGGCGTTGGTTTCCAGTTTTTTCAGGAACACGATGGCCTCATTATACTTTTTCTGAGAGATATACAGCTTAGCCATGCTGATCAATGATTTCTCGGTATAGGCGCTTGTCCAGTCGTTCAGGATAATGTTATAATCAACAACGGCTTCCTGCGATCTGTTCAGGTTAACCAAACTTTGTGCACGTATAAATCTGGCTTGTTTTTCGTAGATCTGTTTGCTTGGGAATTTATCCAGATAGGCGTTTACTGCGCCTACAGCTCCCTGCCAGTCGCCTTTTAAATAAAGGTTGTTGGCAGCGGTGATCATGATATCTTCCTGCTGCGAGGTGGTATAGTTGCCAATAGAGGTTGTACCTGCGTAATTGATAAACGTTTGGGCATCGCCTTTATCGGTATATATTTTTTCAATTTGTTTGAGCGATTGTTTGGCCTCATCGGTTGAGGAATAATCTGCAACCACTTTTTTGAATGATTCTACAGCCAGATCGTCATGACCGGCATTGTAGTCAATTAGGCCGATGGTAGTAAGCGCGCGCGGTACATAACTGCTGTGCGGGTATTTTTGGATCATGGCGTTCAGGTCGGTTTTTGCACGGTCGCCATCATTTTTTAGGAAATAGGTATAAGCTATCTCAAAAGAAGCATCATCCGCATAATCCGAATTAGGAAAGGCGTTCAAGACATCGTTCAACGTACTGATCTTGGTATCCAGCGAACCTTGTAATCCCTGTATCATACCGCGCTGAAACAAGGCGTAATCTTCGCCCTGGTTGTGCATGGCTATAATGCGGTTATAATAATCAAGCGCGGTGCCGTAGCTTTTCAATACAAAATAGCTATCGCCCAGCCTGGTTATCGCGTCGTTTTCGGTGTTTTTATCTTTTACGTCGCCTCGCAGAAATTTTTCGAAATAATTGGCAGCTTTTTTGTATTGCTCGCCATAAAAGGCAGCGTAGGCCAGTGCATAATTGGCGTAGTTAGCCAGATCGGTCTCTTTGGCTTCGGGCATACTTAAAAACGCTTCAAAGTTTTCTACCGATTCGCCATATTTACGTACCTCATACATAGCCTCGGCCATCCAGTAAGTAGTTAAAGCCTGGGTCTTCCGATCTACTGGGTTTTTTAACGAACGCAGGAAAATACCAATAGCGTTTTCAAAAGCCCGCTCGTTATAAAATTCCAGACCGCGGTAATAAGTTACTTTCTGGTAAGCAATCTGCGCGCTTTCCGATTTGTTAGGTATCGGCTCCAGTATTTCAACGGCCTCCTTGTAATTACGGGAGTTCAGCAATTCCTCGCCAAGCAACACTTTCACTTCATCATTACGACGTGAGCGCGGATAATTTTTTAAATATAAACGGGTAGCTGCCAGCGCTTCGGTATTGAAATCGAGCTCATAGGATAGTTTGGCATATTCATACAAAGCGTCTTCCTGGAGTTGCTTGTCGTAAGTGAGTTTAGAAGCAGCCAAAAACGCATTACGGGCGCTTTGTTTGTTGTTCATTTTCAGGAAAACATCACCCAGCGTGTAATTACCACTTTGGCTGTACACATCGCCCTGCTCTATTAGGCGCTCCAACTCGGTGGCTGCTTTAGCGTAATTACCCACTTTATAATAAGTGTAACCGATTTGGTAGCTATCCTGTGTGTTTTGGGTTTTGCCCTGGTCGCGGCTTTGGAAACGATCATAATATTTAACCGCGCTATCGTAATTGGCCTTAGCAAAATAGGAGGCGGCAATAATGCGCAGCATCTCAGTTTCATGCTCCTGGTGGGTGTTATTTACAATAGGCACCGCATAGCTCAGCACATCATCATAGCGTTTATCCAAAAAGTAAACCGCCGATATGTAGTATGGATAGCTGTTTTCGTATTTTTTGGAATTTTTAAGTTTCTCAAAATTGGCCAGCGCCAGGTGATAATCCTTGTTGAGATAAGCTATGTACGCAAAATAGTAGGTAGCATCCTCGGTAAACTCCGAGCGTTTGTTTTTTACTTCGGCAAAAAGCAGTTGCGCGTTCTTATAATCTTTAAGCGAGAAATAAGCATAACCTTTGCGGAATTTGTACTCGGTATTGTCGTGCCCGTTAAGTTCACCAGCCTCAACCTTGTCAAACCAGCGGATGGCATCTTCATATTTACCTTGTTTAAAATACGATTTACCTATTTGGAAATAAGCCAGCTTGGTTAATGGATTTTCGGGATGCTCTTTAATAAAGCGCAGAAACATGCTTTCGGCATCGTCATTACCCAAATTAAGGGCGCAAAAAGCCTCGTAATACTGGCTGTTTTCTTTTACCAGCGACAGCTCCGACTCAAACTGGGGCTGGGTGGCTGTTTTAAGGCGTGAGGTTTCAACTGTGCGGAATTGCTCGGCAGCAGAGGCAAATTTGCCCTTGTCCATCAGGTCCATAGCCGTATGATAAGTGCGGTAAACCTGGAAGGATGGATTTTGCTGCGCGCTGGCCGTTGAAACAATAAATACGGGGATTAACAGGGAAATGTATTTTATTTTGATCATAAAGCGCATACTAACGATGGTGCTAAATTAGCGAAACGAAAAAGAGCTATTAACATAAGTAATTAACAAATGTGGATAACACAACTAATTAACGAAGGTAATACTTAAGACAATATGTGTGTGGAAAACTTTAAAATTGTTGAACAAAACCATAGCACTGGTATCGATGGTCAAAGGTAACCAAATAGTACACTTAAAGGCAATTTATTTGAACATTATGCATTATATAGTATGATGGGTGATGTTGTATTAATTGACTTAGTTGCCGTGTGTTTTTTACGCCCGGTGGGGCTGCGGGTTAAGCTGCTGTTATTCATTATTTTAATTTCTTCGCCAATTTTAAAGGCTCAAAAAGTAACGGATCCGATTGTTTTAAATATTGAGCGACTGCCTGTATCTGCAAAAGAGTTTTATGTAGCCGGGGTAATAGATAACCGGACCGACCGTACCGCGGTAGCCTGGCTGTTACCACCTGGCCCAGGTAACGCGACAAAGTATGCTATTGACTTTAAAGGAGGTGCATTAGCGGCTATCAGACAGTTTGTGACTGCCGCCCTCCCGCCCGATAAAACGTTAAGACCGGTGATGATCCATTTAGAGAAGTTTAAACTTGATGAAACACCACTGCCTGGCAATCATGTAGAAGGTAAAGTAAAAGTGTCCTTATCTTTTTACCTGCAAAGGGATGGCCAAAATATCCATCTGACAGATTATAATGGCAGTGCTGGTTATAACCGATACGTTAACCAGGAGGTTGACATAGAAATGGTATTACGTCATGCGCTTGAGTATGGCCTTACCTTTTTTAATACCTGGATAAATAATGAGGCCGGCACCAATATTAAACTGGCAAAAGGTGTGAAGATCATTTTTACCGATTATACGGAGGAGCCCGAAGGTGACACCATTTATTATTCATCCAAAAGGCCCTTAACGTGGGACGATTTTAAGGCCAAACCACTTAACAACAGCCGGTTTGGAGCCGAAGTTTTACCCAGCATTGGTTATAGTGAAGATGTGAGTGTGAGTAAAAGCATGGTTAACGTGCACCTGGGTCTGAAAGCCTTTTTACCTAAAAGTGCCTGCTGGGTAAAACCCGATAGTAAAAATGCCTACAGTTTCAATCACGAGCAACGGCACTTTGATATTGTAAAGATTATCATAGAACGGTTTAAGCAAAAACTAAAGGCGGAAAAATATACAGTAGATAATTACGATGGCCCTATCAACGTACAATACCTGGAATCGTTTCATGAAATGAACGTGATGCAGGAGCAATATGATACCGAAACCGCTCACGGCATGAACATGGCCGCACAGGAGGAGTGGAATAAAAAGATAGATAAGGAGCTGAAAATGGTGAGTGGTGAGTGGTGAGTGGTGAGTTTGAAAAGATGCCAATTCAATTAACGCTGTCATCCTGAGGAACGAAGGATCTTCTTCGCGATGTATGGCGTACAATAGATGCTTCGCTCCGCTCAGCATGACAAACATCCCACATCCCAAATCAAAAAATATCTTTCATTTATTTTTGAAAGTTTAAAAAGTTATTTATATTTGTATATGGAATTGGCAGAAGCAAAGCTGAAATTTATTGAAGCCTGGGGTAAATTGGGGTCGGAGTGGGGGATTAACCGCACTATGGCCCAAGTACATGCCTTGCTGCTCATTTCGCCGGAGGCTTTAACTACCGAAGAGGTAATGGCCGAGCTGAGCATATCGCGCGGGAATGCCAATATGACCCTGCGCGACCTGATTGGCTGGGGCTTGGTTGAAAAGCAGCATAAAACCGGTGAGCGTAAAGAATACTTTTATGCCGAAAAAGATACCTGGATAATTGCCAGGCGGGTGGCCGAAGAACGTAAAAAGCGTGAGCTTGATCCGGTGATCAAAATATTAGGCCAGCTAACGGAGGTGAAAGGGGATAAAAAAGATCCCGCCTTTAAAGCATTCCATTCCTCGGTTACCGATATTAACAAGCTGGCCAATAACGTAAACAAAACTTTAGATACCATGCTCAAAGCCGAGGAGAGTTGGTTTTTTGGTTCGATATTTAAAATATTCAAGTAATATTTTTTTGTCTATAAATTTCATTTTTTACTGAAAATTCAATAATTAATAACATATAAATAATCACAATCATGAACTATTTTATCTTAACCTACATTGTTTACCTGCTGGTAAGCATCGCATTAACCGTATGGGTGGCTAAAGTGCTATTTAAAAACGGACGTATATTTTTGGTGGATATTTTTCACGGCAATAATGAATTGGCCGATTCTGTGAATAAATTGCTGGTAGTAGGGTTTTACCTGGTGAATATAGGCTACATGAGCCTGGCCCTTAAAGAAACCGGCAGCATAATCAGTACGCAGGTAGTGGTGGAAGTTTTAAGCTATAAGGTAGGGTGTATTATTCTGATACTGGGGGCTATGCACTTTTTAAACCTGATTGTATTTTTCAAGTTACGCAACAGGGCCAAAAGGGATAGGGCATTTAATATCAATGCCTGAACAGGGAAATAGGCTTTAAAGCGATAGCAGGAGTAATTGCGGTTACGACCTGCTATTTGTGCATTTTAAGCTGCATTATGTAATTGCCGGTTAATGCTTCCAAGTAAAACATCAATATCAAATGGTTTTGCGATAAAATCATCAGGGGCGCCGGTTTGGTTTAATGTTCTGGACACCTCATGGCTTGCCGATATCAATATAACCGGTATATTATGCGTTTCTATACTGCTTTTAACATCTTTGCAAAGTTCACGGCCGTCTAAATTACCTAACATAATGTCTAATAGTATAAGATCGGGCTGACTTTCTCTTATCTTGTCAAAAAGATAATGCCCATCAGCAAGGGTTATCACCTCATAGCCCGAATCTTCCAATATGTACTGTAAAACCTCCAGAATGTCGCTGTCGTCGTCTACTGCTAAAATCCGTCTCATATTTTGTTTTTAAGTATCGTCTATAAATTGCTTTCAGATAATAAAAAAGCAAACTATGCTAAGTTTAGCAATTCTTGTACCAAAGTAATAGTTAAGTACTTAAAGTACAGTTTAATATTGCCGATTATACTTAATAACAAAGCGATTTATTTTCGTAACAGGTACAAATAAAATAAAAAACCGATTTTAATGGCTATTTAAGCAAACATCCGAAGCCGGCTATGGATGTGATTGGTCCACAAAAATATAGGATGCTTTTTTACATTTGGCACAGAAGTACTTCCTCACAGGCAAAAAATATAATACTCTTTTTACAAACCAGTTTCTCTTTAACTGGAAATGGAAAGGCTCACCGCATTTGGAGCAGTGATACTTTTTTTTTCTTTTGGTAGTTGAATTTAGGTCGGTCACTATAAATAAAATAGTGCGCAAATTACAATACCTGTTGTGAAAATGACCTTTAGATTAAGCAAAACATACTTAATAGTATGTTTTGCTTAATCTAAAGCATAAAAAATAATGTTTTGATTAACTACCGTAGTACATAGCGTTTACGCTGACACTTATAACAGATATAGCGTTTTAAGGGCAGAAAGAAGAATATGGTTTTTACAAAAGCGCCCCTTGGTACGCGGTCGTCAAGTGGAGCCTTACACTTAGGGCACATAGGTAATCTTTTACCTTGAGCTCTGATGGATTCAATTGAATTTGCTGGAATAACCATATACGATCGGTACTTTAATTGTATATCAATATTCTATAACGCCTGGTACTAACAAAAATAATAAAATTATGAATGTTTTAATCTAAATATCTAATTATTAGTTAAATGAAATTTTTAAGGCGCAATTTTAATAGATGTTGCAATAAAATATCATTTTGAAGAATGTTTTTTATTTGTCTGTTAATGATTGCCGTTGAGAAAGCGGATTTGAAGAAAAATAAAGGGTAGTAAAATTACCGGCATGGGCCTAATGGAAGATGTATCTTTTAAAAGCTTATATTAAATTATTCACCTTTTCAACCAGTTCAGAAAGATCAAAAGGTTTATTAATAACACCATCGCAACCGTAGTTAAGCAGGTGGTCATCATTATTCAGATAGGCCGAGAATATAATAACCGGTATGTTATTGAATTTACTGTGCAACTTGATGTTTTTGCAAATTTCGCCACCTGTGGTACCGGAAACGCGGTAGTCAAGTATAACCAGATCCGGAAGAAACTGCTCCATTAAAGGCAATACATCCAGGCTGTTCGAAGTACTTTTTACCTCAAACTGTTCATAGGTAAGGGTTTCATGCACAATATCTAATATGTCCTGATTATCATCTAATACTAAAATACGTTTTGACATAAAAAATATTAAAAAGTGAAAAGGCCAAAGGATCTGAGGTATGCGGATAAATGTAACTAAAATAGCATAAAAAGCTATGGCTTGGGCTAAAAAAATTATCGGGTAAATAAAGCACAAACTTAACTATTTTTTATATTATTGAATCATAAAAAAAAAGCAGATCTATATATATTTTTGTTTTAATTAAAGTTTTGAAAAAGAACGATCAAAATATAACTGCAAGACAATACATAGATGATCTGATTATCCAGGCTCCGGTGGCCATCAGTTTTCTGAAAGGCCCTGATCTCATCATTGAATCGGCCAATACGAATGTACTTGAATTATGGGGAAAACAGGCTAATATTATTGGTCTGCCGCTTGTCCTTGCATTGGATGGAAACAGCGCGAGTGATTATATAAAACTGGTTAAGGATGCTTATAAAAGTGGTCATATCCATTATGGTTATGAAACTCCCATCAGGCTTAACCGGAACGAACATGTTAATTTGTTTTATTTTGACTTTGTTTACCAACCTGTTAAGGACAGTAATAATAAGGTAACCGGCGTTATGATTGTTGCCACAGAAGTAACCAAGCAGGTAATAGCCAGGCAGCTTTTAGAAGACGCCGAAGAACGCCTGCGCCTGGCTATTGAAGCTACAGGTATAGGCAACTGGGATCTTGACCTGGTGACTAATGATGTTATCGCATCACCAACGCTTTCGGTTATATTTGGTCTTGACCCTGAAGATAAGTTAACACACTCCGAATTGCGGGATATGATACACCCCGATGATAAGGCGATAGTTAATAATGCCTATAAAAAAGCCATAAAAACAGGTGTTTATTTATACGAGGCGCGTATAATATGGACTGATGGATCGGTACATTGGATACGAACCACCGGGAAGATTTTGTATGATGAACGCGGTAAACCTGTACGCATGCTGGGTACCATTAATGATATTACCAAACGTAAACAGGAGGAGATCATGAAAAATGATTTTATAGCTATGGCCAGTCATGAGTTAAAAACGCCGCTCACCTCACTTAAAGCCTATACCCAGTTACTGGTGTCAAAAGCAAAAAAAGCGGATGATGATTTTTTTATAAACGCTCTTGAAAAGTCAGAAAAGCAGATCAACAAAATGAACAGGCTCATTCATGGTTTTCTGGATATGTCAAAAATTGAGTCGGGTAAACTACAGTTGAATACCCAAACTTTTGATATGAACGAGTTGCTTACCGAGATAGCAGCCGATAAAATGCTCATAGCACCAGATCATGTTTTATCTTTTGAAAACAGACAAACTGTACAGATCACCGCCGACAGGGAAAAGATAGCTCAGGTAATAGGTAATTTTATCAGCAATGCCGTAAAATATTCGCCCAAAGGCAGTGCCATAACTGTAGAGGTTAAAAAACTTACTGAACATTTGCGGGTAAGTGTAAAAGATGAAGGCATGGGCTTAAAAGCCAAAGACCAGCAAAATGTTTTTCAGCGTTTTTACCGGGTGGAAGATGAGAGCACTCGTGGATTGTCGGGCTTTGGTATTGGTCTTTATTTATCGGCCGAGATCATCAGGCTGCATCATGGAAAAATTGCTGTAGAGAGCGAGGAGGGCAAAGGCGCCGAATTTTACTTCCTGCTGCCATTACAGGCTGATTGGGATCGGTCTTTGTAACAACTGACCGGTTAATTGTAACGGTTTTGTCTATAAAAATCCGAAACTCAAATATTGTTATTACTTTAGGCAGATAACATGCGGCCGGGCTTCACCAAGCTGCTTACCTGTACCTAACAGTTTAAATCATGGCATTACTAACTATACTTATCTGTATTATCCTGCTTGTTTTATTGGTAAGCTGGGCAAAAGTTAATCCGTTTATCGCTTTTCTTTTGGTATCTATTGCCGCTGGTCTGATGCTGGGTATCCCTATCAATAAAGTTACCGCGTCTGTACAAAAAGGCATGGGCGATATTATGGGTCAGCTGCTTATTATTATTTGTCTGGGTGCTATGCTGGGCAAGCTGGTGGCTGTAAGCGGCGCCGCCCAAAAAATTGCCGAAGTACTGGTGAATGCCGTTGGCCAAAAATATATACAATGGGCGCTGGTAACCGCCGGTTTTATTATCGGTATACCACTGTTTTATGGTATTGGTTTTGTGCTGATGGTACCACTTATATTTTCGGTGGTGTATAAATATAAATTACCTGCGGTATATATTGGTTTGCCTATGCTGGCCTCGCTATCTGTAACCCATGGGTTTTTACCACCGCATCCATCACCATCGGCATTGGTGGTATTGTTTCATGCCAATATGGCTACCACCTTTATTTATGGGTTGATGATAGCCATCCCCGCCATTATATTGGCCGGGCCCTTATTCGCCCGTTTTCTGAAAAAGATACCCTCGGAGCCGTTAGCTACCTTCAGGGCCGAAGAACTACCCGAAGAAAAACTGCCCGGCGCTTTCAATAGTTTCTTTACCGCCCTGCTGCCCGTGATACTACTCATGCTTACGGCATTTTTTCCGTATCTCGGCATTAAAGATCCCGGCTTGTTAAAACTGGTAACTTTCCTGGGCGATCCATCCATTGTAATGTTGATTGCCCTTATTGTGGCCACCTTTACTTTGGGCGTGAAGCAGGGCAGGAATATGAGTCAACTGGCAACTAATTATACCGATGCCATTAAAGATATCGCTTTAATCTTATTGATCATTGCCGGTTCGGGAGCTTTTAAAGAGGTATTGACAGCCAGTGGTGTAAGCGATCAGATAGCCGCCCAGTTGGAGAAGCTAAATCTTCCGCCACTTGTGTTGGGTTGGGTTATCGCCGCTATTATCCGGATAAGTTTAGGTTCGGCTACGGTAGCGGGGTTAACAGCCGCGGGTATTGTGGCTTCGCTGGTGTTACAAAATCATGTGAACCCCAACTTAATGGTGCTATCTATAGGAGCGGGCAGCCTTGCCTTTTCGCATGTGAACGATTCCGGCTTCTGGCTTTATAAAGAATATTTTAACCTGAGCATCAAAGATACCATCAAATCATGGTCGATGATGGAATCCTTGGTTTCGGTTATTGGCTTAATTGGTGTTTTGATCATTAACCAGTTTGTAAAATAACATACCCAATTGTCATGAGAAAAAGTATCATCATCCTGCTATTATTAATGACTGGTTATTGCAGCCATGCGCAGCAGGCCGCTGGTAATTACTACACTTCTTTTGATGGTACAAAAATATATTACGAGGTAAAGGGAAATGGTTTTCCGGTGATGCTGGTCCATGGCTTTTCTGGTACTGGTGAAGGCTGGAAAAAAGGCCGGCTTTATACCGACCTTTTAAATGCCGGTTATAAAGTGATTGTTTTAGATCAGCGGGGTAATGGCCGGTCCGACAAGCCCCATACGGATGCTGGTTACGCGAATGATGCCGAGGCCAAAGACATCATAGGCTTGGCCAGCAGCCTTAAGCTTAAAAAATATAACATAGTTGGCTATTCGCGAGGTTCCATTATTGCTTCGCGATTATTGGTGCTGGATAAGCGGATACAAAAACTGGTGATGGGAGGCATGGGCGATGCCTATACCAACCCGGAATGGCCCAGGCGTATCCATGCCTACAAGGCGCTCATGGGCGATACTACCTTTCACGATGTGGATGGCATGATTAATTATATCCACAGTAACCCCGCTTTTGATATAACCGCGCTGGCTTTACAACAAAAATACCAGCCCTCTACAAGTCCACAGGAATTAGCCAAAGTAAAAATACCCGTGCTGATCATTTGCGGTACTGAGGATCATGACAACGGATCAGAAACCGCTCTTAACAAACTTATCCCCGGTTCTAAGCTCAATTATGTTCCCGGCGATCATAATAGTGCATCCAGAACTATACAGTTTTCTGCAGCTGTGCTGGCTTTTCTGAAATAAAATGTCATCCTTTGGTTATTTAAAGGCCCTTTTTATATATGCGGCTTGCTATTTGCATGAGTATGTTCAGAGATAATTTTTAAACTTATCAATATTTTATGAAAAAGCTAATGATATATGCCTGTCTGTTTGTAGCGTTTCTGCTAACGCTAACAGTTAGCGCGCAGGCACAAACTAAAAAGAAAATGAGCAAACAGGCCAAAGGCGCCATTATAGGCGGTGCCGGCGGTGCGGTTGCGGGCGGACTTATAGGCCATAATGTTGGGGGAGCCCTAATTGGTGGTGCCATAGGAGCCGGTGGCGGTTATATTATAGGTAACGAACAACGCCGGGCCGATGAGAAAAAACGCCGTGCTGCATGGCGCAGGGCACACCCTAAACATCATCATACTAAAACCATCACCACACACTAACTAATGTTAATAATAGTTAAAAAGCCGGCAGCTTATTTTATCTGCCGGCTTTTTATTTTATCTTAATGGCAATTGTTATTTCGGGCATATCAATTCCGTGTTATAAAATGGCGGCTGTAGTGCAAATAATTGGAGATATATAGCCTAAATGAAAATTTATATTCCGTTTTTAACGTTAATATAACAGGCATTTTACAAACAGTAATATTCAGTATTTGGTTTAATATATAATGGTTAAAACACTTTCGGCATTGCTTTTTTGTTTGTTTCCTCTTGTTGTAATGGCCCAAAGTACGGTTACTGTTGCCGACACCACAAAGCTTGATGCCGATACCATCGCACAAAAAGATCTTATTGATATTGCCAGATCCCTGTTTAAAATAAAACCGCGAAAGATATCGGCGACCGAAAAAAAGAAGGTCTATTTTTCCATTTTACCCATTTCTTCGTCGGATGGCCGAAGTGGTGGCCGGGCACTTTTTACCTCAACTTCATTAGCAATATACCTCGGGGAACCTGCAACCACCAATTTGTCCAGCTTTATATTTACCCCTTATTTCAACTTTAAAGGGAGGTATGGCCTACCTATCCGGTCAAATATCTGGCTCAACAACAACCAATGGAATATAGTGGGCGATACCCGTGTACTGGTATATCCGCAGTATACCTGGGGGCTGGGTGGTAAACAACCAGAAGGGCAGCGATTTTTGGTGAATTATAATTACGGGCGTTTTTATCAAACGGTTCTTAAAAGAATAAAGCCATACTTTTATGCGGGCATAGGTTATGATTTGGATTATTATCAGGATATTGATAGTGACGGAGATGTTACCCTGCATAGTTTTACCGGCTATAAATATGGCACCACTAAAGATCAGAACGTTTTTTCGTCGGGCGTAACTTTCAACTTATTATATGACACCCGCAAAAACTCCATTAACCCTTTGCCTGGTGCCTATGCTAATATAATTTACCGTGTAAATTCAAAAATGCTGGGGAGTAATACCAACTGGAGCTCTTTATATATTGATCTACGTAAATATATCTCCTTAACCAATTCCGGCCCAAAAAATGTGCTGGCATTTTGGTCTTATTTCTGGACATCACTTACACCGGGTACCCCGTATCTGAACCTGCCCAGCCTGGGTTGGGAACCTTACCAGCGATCGGGCAGGGGATTTGTGCAAAACAGGTACCGCGGCGACAGGCTGGCCTATTTTGAAACCGAATACCGGCGCGATATTACCCGCAATGGATTGCTGGGCTTTGTTCTGTTTGCCAACGTAAATTCGGTTACCGAGCCCAATACCCACGATTTTGTTTACTGGCATCCCGCAGGCGGTACAGGCCTTCGTATCAAATTCAATAAAAAATCAGGAACCAACATTGCTATAGATTATGGCGTGAGTAAAAACTTCTCATCTATAAACCTCAACCTGGGAGAAACCTTTTAGAGTGATTAGTTCATAGTTGATAGTTCATGGATCATAGCTGACAGTTGGTAACCCATACACTATCGGGTATCGACTGAAACCATGAGTTACCATGATCCATGAACTATGATCTATAAGCTAGAATGAATAAATGACAAAATAAGGATAGGCGTTTTGGAATTTAAATTTTACTTTCGCTATATGTTTTTATCCGGCCATTCGTAGTAAAAGATCCTTGTACTTAGCCAGTAACATCCTGTAATTTATCCTGTTTACCTCGGTCGCAACCAACCATTTGCCAAAAATCACATGACAAGAAAACGTTACGTAACATTGATACTCATTTTGGGTTCATTAACCGCATTGGGCCCATTCTCCATAGATATGTACCTGCCTGGCTTTACGGCCATAGCGAAATATTTGCATACCAGCACCGATAAGGTGGCGCTGTCCTTGTCGAGCTATTTTATAGGTATATCGGCCGGGCAATTGTTGTATGGCCCCTTGCTGGACAGGTATGGCCGTAAACGGCCCTTATATTTTGGATTGGGCCTTTATATTATAGCCTCCATCGGCTGTTTCTTTTCTAATTCATTGGAGATGCTGATCGTGATGCGATTTTTTCAGGCGATCGGCAGTTGCGCGGCCACTGTTGCGGCTATGGCCATGGTGCGCGACCTTTTCCCGGTGGAAGAGAACGCTAAAGTATTTTCGCTGCTGATATTGGTACTGGGTGCATCGCCCATGCTGGCGCCAACCATTGGCAGTTATATTACCGCGGCCTTTGAGTGGCAGGTGATATTTTTAATATTAACCATTATTGCCGTGCTGATACTACTGGCTGTTATATTTTTACTGCCCGAAAGCTACCAGCCCGATCCATCATATTCTTTAAAGCCACTGCCCATTATCCGTAACTTTTTACATGTATTAAAAAATCCTCAGTTTTTAACTTATTCACTTTGCGGGGCTTTCGCGTTTGCGGGGCTGTTTGCTTATGTGTCCTCATCGTCGATTGTTTTTATTGAGGTATTTAAAGTAAGCCAGAAAGGTTTCGGGTGGATATTTGCAGGGCTCTCGGTTGGCTTTATTGGCTCGAGCCAGGTAAACAGTATCCTTATGAAAAAATATAAAAGCGAGCAATTAGTAAATGCCTCATTAATTTGGTTGGTATTTATCTCGGCTGTATTTTTAATAGGGGCGTTCAATAACTGGTTTGGCATTGGAGGCACCATTGCCATGATATTTGGTGTATTGTGCGGTGTAGGTATCAGTTATCCTAATACAGCTGCCTTATCACTGGCTCCATTTACCAAAAACGCGGGTGCAGCATCGGCATTAATGGGAGCATTTCAAATGGCTATCGGCTCATTGGCATCGGTTGGTATTACCCTCATTACAAGTCATAGCGCATTACCCATGGCCGGGGTTATGGCAGCAGCAGGCGTTGTTGCCTTGTTGACCTTATTGATAGGCAAGCGGTTTATTAAACATAAGGTGGAGGCATCAGCGGATGCGGGAGTGATAGCGCATTGATTTTTGGACTATTGGACTTGGGGACAAAGGATTATTGGACTTTAGGACAAAAGATAAAGGGTTTTAGGACCTTTTCTGGCGCAAGTCTTGTGCAGTGGAATTGCGGGGAAGGCTGACTTGTGACTTCAAAACCCGACGAACAAGCACAAGTCATCAACCCACCAACAGCCGCACAAGACTTGCGCTAAAAAAAGGACAAAAGATAAAAGACTTAGGGACTATTGGACCCATTTGCGCCCGTTTGTAAACGAGTGCAAGGAAGAAAGTCCTTTGTCCCCAAGTCCAATAGTCCCCAAATTCCTACCCCAACACCTCGTCAATAATGCCGAACTCTTTGGCTTCGCTGGCTATCATCCAGTAATCACGATCGGATACATCATAAACCTTTTGGTAAGGCTGACCGCTGTGCTGGGCGATGATCTCATACAATTCCTGTTTCATTTTTTTGATCTGGACGGATGCTATTTCAATGTCTGATGCCATCCCCTGCGCCCCGCCTGATGGCTGGTGCAGCATAATGCGGGAATGCTTGAGCGCGGCACGCTTGCCGGCAGCGCCTGCGCACAGCAGTACTGAGCCCATGGACAAGGCCATGCCGGTACAAATAGTGGCTACGTCCGGACCTATAAAATGCATGGTGTCATAAATACCCAGACCGGCGTAAACCGAACCACCTGGCGAATTGATATACATCTGTATATCTTTTTTGGCATCGGTCGACTGCAGAAAAAGCAGCTGGGCCTGGATGATGTTGGCTACATGATCGTCAACGGCTTCGCCCAGGAAGATGATCCTGTCCATCATCAGGCGCGAAAATACGTCCATCTGGGCTACGCGCATTTCGCGTTCTTCGGTGATGTAGGGTGTCATAGCTGTGGGAAGGGCAGCTTTTTCGACCGCCGAAATAAAACTATCTACCCGGGTACCGGCAATAGCATGGTGCATGACCGCATATTTGCGGAATTCCTGTTTATCGATATTCATAAATTTTTGTGTTTTTTAGAGGGAGGCAAGAATTAAGAGTCAAGAATCAAGATAAAAGGGAACTCTTTTGCTGCTTAAAGATGTTTGAATTTTCCTGCCAATTTAAAATTGGCAACTATTTTTCCTTGTCTTGATTCTTGGCTCTTGATTCCTGATTCTATTTAAATAAGCGTGCTATTTTTTGCCTGAAACTCAGATGTTCGGGCTGGTTAAATAATTGCTGATGAACGGCTTCTATCTCGGCTTTTACCTGTTTGCGACCATATTGCTGTATCAGACTATAAACCTGCTGTTGTTGCGAAACACGGATCTGCAGATCCTGATCAAGCAGCATTTTGGCCTCGAACAACAGCGAGTTGGCCGGGTTTGCTCTTTTTAGCAGATAAGCCTCGGTTTGCGCTATGTTATTCAAGGAAGTCCTCATAGGTTAATGCTTTTTGTTTAACGGATTCCCTTACTTTTTCAATGCACTTGTACTTTTGCACGGTCGCCGAGCGCACCCCGGAAAAGCCGAATAGTTGTGCCACTTTGGTCATCGGTAACTGGTCGTAATAAAAGGAGCGGAGCAGCTCCATACAACGTTTGCCCGCGGTTTCTAAAAAATGCAATAATTTATCTTCAGAGAGGGGTATAGTGGCTTCCATGGCCAGATTTGTCGCGGCGCTGTCATCCAGTTGCGTAGTTTGCTGACCTTCCTTATACCGTTTTATCCACAAATACCGGGCTGTACCATAAATATAGGCGCCCTCGCTGCTCTTGATATCAGTATCGGCCAATCTGCTTTTTTCGTAATAGCTCAACAGGGCATCCTGGAAAACATCTTTAGCTTCGTCAAATGATCCGCCACATTTGCTCACATACCGGGCCACTGCCGGGAAAACTTTTTGATATAACGTGATGAAAAGCTGCTGCCGCTCTGCAACCTGCTCCTCTAAATTAACTGCATCCATTGTTAACTGTTTATTACAATGTGTAAATTTTAACAGATATATCACCTTTTTGGATGAAAGATTTTTGGAATAAGGATTTTTGGACTCACTTACTTTGTCAACCTGAGCATAGCGAAGGATCTTCTTCACTGGGTATGTTGTATAATAGATGCTTCACTGCGTTCAGCATGACAAAGCGGGATTAAAACTTACTCGCCCGCAACGCTGTAACCTTTGATCCTTCTGGTCCGGTGCTTTCAAAAACGATCTTATCATCCGTTAATTCCGATACATAGAAAACAAAATCGCGGGTTTTGCCGTCGGGTAGTACCTCTTTTACATTCATATTGCTGCCGTTGAGCGTGAAGGTGCCATGCGACAGGAATTTGCCACCCCATACAATAACATATTTCATTTCGGGCGTAAATTGTATGTAAGGGACAACCTCATCCAGGTCGGCCTTTTTCATCGTATCCGGCGGGCTGGCATTGGGATGCTCTATCTTCACATACTTCCATTTGCCGGTAAGCGCTTGAGTAGTAACCGCAGGTCTGCATGATGCCATAACACACAGCGTCAATGCAAATAATATAAAGCCGTAAAATCTCATGATAGCATTAATTTTATCTAAGCTATACAATTACCATTAAAGTATAAAATCAGCTTTTACCTTTCAGGTGCTTTTTAGTTCGTTCCTCAGCTTTTTTCACTTCGTCCTTTTCGCTGAGTGGTGGATCAGTTTGTAATTCCTTTGTTGGTTTGGTCGCCGTAGTTTTTTTGCCGTTTTTTTTTGATGCTGAAGTATTCATGATCGTAGAGATTAAATGAGATACTATTATTTAAACTCCGGGGAAGTTGAATTGTTTGCAGTCTGGAATTGCTTACAGTCGACTCACCCCGCCGGCGCTACGCGCAGCACCCCTCTCTGCTGCGCAAAGAGGGGGTGTATAAATAAAAAAGCCCTCTTTCCGGCAAAGCCGGAGAGAGGGTGGTCCAGCGAAGCGTAGACCGGGTGAGTCTGATGGAAGGGTAAACAATTCAGCGAAATCAACGTAATCATCAAAAAAATCAACGGTCAAAAATATTTCTTGAAAAAGTTGTAACATCCTGTAATTGCAACTGTCTTAATGACACTATATAGCCAAGGTACTCCAATCCAGTTTAAGCTATAAGTATTTGTGAGGGCCCGCACCTTAAGGGTTCCGTTAAAAAATCAAAAAATTAATCTTAAAAAAAATGAACAACAATCTAATTGTTATGCTTTGGTGGGCTGTGCCTGTCATCCTGATTTTGGTGATGTACAAATTTGTTTTGCGCGTGTTTTTCGGTATGGTGATCGTGCCGGATAATCGTATTGGCCTGGTGGTCAAAAAGTTCACCTTGTCGGGTAAATCGCGTTTGCCCGATGGTCGTATCATTGCTATTCATGGCGAAGCCGGTATGCAGGCCAAAGCGCTCGCGCCGGGTTTGTACTGGGGTTTGTGGCCATGGCAATATGGTATTACCATGGAGGCTTTTACCGTTATTGAGCAAAACAAGCTGGGACTGGTAAAGGCAAAAGACGGCGCATCGCTGGATACCGGTCGTGTGCTGGGCAAACCGGTTGACTGCGATAAGTTTCAGGATGCAATTGCCTTCCTGGATAATAACGGTCAGAAAGGCCCGCAGGCCGCTTTCCTTACGCCGGGTAGTTACCGTATCAATACATTTTTGTTTGAAATTGAGATGGTGCCTATTACGCAGATCCATGAAAACAAAGTGGGCATTGTAACCACATTGGACGGTGAGCCGCTTGACAAAGGCGAAATTGCCGGTGAATCGGTATCGGGACATAAAAACTACCAGGACCCTATCGCGTTCATCAACGCAGGTGGTCGTAAAGGTTTGCAGGAGGACGTGATACTGGCCGGTACTTATTACCTGAACCCCTGGTTTGTAATTGTGGAACAGGTGGATATGACCTATATACCTATTGGTTATGTAGGTGTGGTGAACTCCTTTGTGGGCCCCGAAGGTAAAGATACCAGTGGCGATGCCTTTAAACACGGTAATATAGTTCCGCGTGGGCAAAAAGGTGTTTGGGAAGATCCGCTTGACCCGGGTAAACACCCTATCAATATCTATACCCACGCGGTGGAAATTGTGCCTACAACCAACATTGTATTGAACTGGGCCGATAGTCGTACCGAGGCGCATGAACTGGATAAAAACCTGTGTACTATAACCGTAAGATCATCCGATGGTTTTACATTCAATCTGGATGTGTCACAGATCATCCACGTGCCACGTAATGAAGCGCCAAAAGTAATAGCCCGCTTTGGTAAGATGAAAAACCTGGTATCGCAGGTATTGGAACCTACTATTGCCAACTATTTCCGTAACTCCGCACAAAAGAGTGATGTGATCGGCTTTTTGGCTAACCGTATCCAAAGGCAAAGCGATGCCCGCGACCATATCGGCGCTGTGTTAACCACCTATAACGTGATTGGTGTGGATACCCTGATAGGCGACATCGTGCCACCAGCCGCCCTGATGAAAACCCTCACCGACCGTAAACTGGCCGAAGAGGAAAAGGTGACTTATGAGATACAACGCCACGCGCAAATTGAACGTAAGGAGTTTGAAAGCGCTCGTGCGGGTGCCGATATGCAGCCCGAGGTGGTGAAATCAACCCGCCAGGTAGAGATCAACACTCAGATGGCCGCTTCAAAAGTTGCCGCGTCACATGGTGAGGCCGAAGCCAAAACCATTAACGCAAAAGCCGATGCCGAAGTAAGGATCACCATAGCTAAAGCTGATGCCGAAGCCAAAACGGTGAATGCCAAAGCCGATGCTAATGCTACAGAAGTGAATGGTATTGCCGAAAGTACCAAGATCAAAGCCATTGGTTTGGCCGAAGCCGAGGTAACCAAACAAAAAACCGATGCCATGGGTACCGAACAATATGCCATTGTACGTGTAGCCGAAGCTCTTGCCGCCGCCGGTATTAAACTGGTACCTGAAATATTGGTTAATGGTAAAGAGAACGGTGGTAACGGCATAATAGACGCCCTCATAGGCACCGAGATGCTTAAAAAGTTACAGAAAGAGAATGAAGGGCGAAAAAGTGAAGAATAAGTGGTGAGTGGTGAGTGGTGAGTGGTGAGTGGTGAGTGGTGAGTGGTGAGTGGTGAGTGGTGAGTGGTGAGTGGTGAGTGGTGAGTGGTGAGTGGTGAGTGGTTTGAAAAATGGGCTATTAAATTAGTTAAAATTCACCACTCGCTATTCACCACTCACTTTTTTAACCATTCTCAATATGTTAAATTAAGTTAAAAAGTTTATCTGTAAATTTGCATTTTGATTTTTTGGCTTATTTTTATTCCATGCCTCGTCAGCTCCTGCTTATATTGATCGCTTGTTTGGTTTCGGCACTGGCCTACGGGCAGGGTGTGCAGAAGGGTACTGTTTATGAACTGAAGTCGCATACCATAGTCTCTGGTTTGCGGGTTGAAAATTCAACCAATGGTAAAGTTACTGCAACCGATAAAACCGGTAAATTCAGCATCCCGGCAAAACCCGGCGATCTGCTTTTGTTTAAAAGTGCTTTTTATCTTACCGATAGTGTTTTGGTAACCGATTTGCGTGAAAGACAGGTATTTGTAACGGCTAAACAAAACGAGCTGAAAGAAGTTAAGGTAACCAATGTGGAAATCAAAAAACCAGCAAGCGGTTATGTAGACCCGGAGTTTCATGGGCAAACTATGATCTATCAGCGTAATGCACCCAGCCCCGGTAATCCCAAAGGCGATCCTAAAGGTGGCGTAATACTCCGCTTGCATTACTGGAATAAAGACGAAAAGGATAAAAAGAAACAGGCCGAATTTTTAGAGAACGAACAAACCCGTGATGAAATAGCCAAAGTATTTACAGCAGATAATATAGCTAAATACGTACCTCTCAAAGGCCCTGAATTAGACAATTTTATCTTGCTCTACATCCCATCGGTTAAGGTTTATACGGCGCCGGAGTTTAACCTCACTAATTATTTGAGCGCCAGTTATAAAAGCTATCTCGCCCTCCCCCCGGATAAACGCAATGCAGGGCAATTGATCAAATAATTGCAAAGCGGTGTAACTAATTTGAAAAAAAAGCATCCTTTAGATGTACCAAATTATAAAACATCCCTTAACCTATACCAATGCAAGATCAAACCGCTGTATCACCCGTTACCGCTGGCAGTAATACACAAACTGGAAAAATTGTTTATATCGATAACCTAAAAGTACTGCTCACCGTTTTGGTGGTGTTGCACCATACTTTTATTACCTATGGCGCACCCGGAGGCTGGTACTATGCCGAAAAAACCACAAATGCCGCCGCGTTGATACCCATGACCTTGTTTGTGGCTATTAATCAATCGTTTTTTATGGGCTTTTTCTTTTTTATCTCAGCCTATTTCACCGAATCGTCCTACCATAAAAAAGGCGCGGTACGCTTTACCGCCGACAGGTTAAAGCGATTGGGTATCCCCCTTATATTTTATTCTTTTATCCTCTCGCCGGTATTAAGCTACCTGGTTTATCGTTTTGCGCTGGGTCATGATATCACCTTTATCCAATTCCTGGGTGGTTTTCATCCCTGGATAGATTTTGGCGTATTATGGTTTGTGGCTGCCCTGCTGCTGTTCAGTTTACTGTATGTGGGCATCATGCTGCTGTTTAAAAGCAAACCCTCATCATCAGGCAAAATGCCATCGGTCCTCACCGTGGTTTTATTCGCGCTTACGCTGGCTTTGGGCAGCTACCTCGTCAGGTCGGTATTTCCGGTTGGCTGGGTACTCAAACCGGTAGGTTTTCAGCTGGGGCACTTTGTACAGTATATAGCCTTATTTGCTTTGGGTATAGTAGCCTCGCGTGGGAAATGGCTCCGGATAGTGAGCTATAAAATGGGCAAGGGTTTTGCTTGGATGGTTGGCGTCATGATCGTGGTGGTATTCCCGGTAATTTACTATGTGAAAGTGGTCACCAATAGTCCCATAGAAACCTTTAATGGCGATGGGCACTGGCAATCATTAATGTATGCCTGCTGGGAGCAGTTTATCGGCATCTTTATTATCGTGGCTTTGCTGGGCATT
Organism: Mucilaginibacter sp. NFX135; assembly: GCF_048565145.1. Lineage (NCBI taxonomy): Bacteria > Pseudomonadati > Bacteroidota > Sphingobacteriia > Sphingobacteriales > Sphingobacteriaceae > Mucilaginibacter > Mucilaginibacter sp. NFX135. Next base: position 4,978,743 of record NZ_CP183412.1, on the reverse strand, counting down.
GCCAGGCAAAAATGGAACTTGCAGTCAGCGTTCATGAAAAGTATGTCGAGAGCTACATTTGCGGTATATATCTTTCATCCGCTGGTACTGATATCCTTGTCCATGTTGTTCAGACCACTGAATGCTGATCCCGCCATCAAATTGCTTTTTGTAGCGCCGCTGGCCGTTATCGGCTCATTTGCTCTGGGTAGTTTGCTGGTGAAGATACCGGGGGTGAAAGCGATTATTTAGAGCCTCACCCAACCCTCTCCAAAGGAGAGGGCTTTAATAAATAGTCTTTTCTAAGTCTCCCCCTTTGGGGGAGATTTAGAGGGGGTGAGACTGGGTGAGGCCCTATTGCTTATACCTATCCGCAAATTCCTCTGCAAAAGCTTCCAGTTTAATGCCACCCTGTATCTTAGGTTGGCTCTGATCATAATCGCCCCATAATATGCCAGAGCGTATGGCGGTTCCCATTTCCACAAAGTTGCGGGCAATTTCTGGTGGCAAGCCGTTTTGCAGCATGCCGTTCAAAGCTTGTTCATCGGTAAATTCAACCCAGGGTAATTCAGGTTTGCCGATGGCGGTACCCAAAACAGTAGCTATCGGACCCATGGTACGATCGTCGCTTGCCAGGTAACGTACGCTTTTTCCGGTAAATTCCTGCTGTATTTCTTCGGCGACAGCGGCGGCTATATCCTCCGGATGGGCCATAACCAACCGGGCCGTTGCCGGGTAATTAGCGCCCAGTATACCTGCTTGTTTGATCATCTCTATATTCTCTAAAAAGTTTACATAGAAAAATGGTGCGCGAAGGTGTTTCACGGCCACGTTGCTGAGTTTATTGAGCTCTAATTCAACATCGCGATTTCCTGCAATAGGCCCGGTGCCCGCGTTAAGATGCGCGCCGATACTGCTTAAATTCACCACGCGGAGTACGCCTGCTTTTGCAATCGCTTCCGCGTAATTTTTACCGATACCTCGTACATATTCCCTATAATTACTTGCCCCAAAGTTGGGTGGAACCATGGTATAAACCGCGTCGGCGCCTGTAAAGGTTTTGGTTAAAAAGTCGACATCAGCAATCAGACCGATAGCTGCTGTTGCTCCTAAAGCTTCAATCGCTGATATTTTTTCGGCATTACTGCTGATGATGGTTAATTGATGGCCTGCTTTTATTAACTGTTTTGCCAAGGGTTTGCTGATATTGCCTAATGAGCCTGTGATGGTGATTTTCATAAATTTTATATTTTGTTTTTACTACCAGCAAAGCTATCTTAGTACTTACTTTTATACAAGTACTTACCCTAAAGTATGTATCTATGACAGCCATCAAAGAAAGTTCAACTATACAGGAAAATAAACAGACGGCATTTAAGGAATGTCCGGTAACTTATGTTATGGAAAAGATAGGCGGGTACTGGAAACCGATCATTTTGTTCCACCTGTTATCGGGCAGCAAACGGTACAGTGAGCTCAAAAAAGCGGTCCCGGCCATTACCGAAAAGGTATTGATCCAACATCTGAAACAACTGGAAGCCGATAATCTGATATTAAGAGAAGCCAAACCAGTGGTGCCGCCCTATGTAACTTACAGTCTTACTGTTGCGGGATCGCGCTTAAAGCCTATTTTATATAGCATGGCGGTATGGGCTATAGAACAGAGCGGCACCGATTCCAGGATATACTATAAAAACCTGGATGAGTTTCCGGGGAAGATCCTGCATCCGGATACGGTAGCGTAGGGGATAAATAAATTTGTCATGCTGAACGTAGTGAAGCATCTGTTATGCGATAGGCGTATTGAAGAAGATCCTTCGTTCCTCGGATGACTAACTTTTAATGTTTGGTCAACCCATTTTGTCATGCTGAACGGAGTGAAGTATCTTCTTCGCTTGGTGTATGGTAAATCCTTCGTTCCTCAGGATGACAAATTTTTTATATAGTACGCCTTATTTGTCATGCTGAACGGAGTGAAGCATCTTCTTCGCCAGGTGTCCAGATAGGTACTTCGATCTCAAGATCACAAATTTTTCATATCAACATATCCGTATTCTTCATAGATTTGATCATGCGCCAGTATAACTTTTTTACCTACATCCTCACTAATTACAGTAAAAAGGTATTATACACTGGTGTTACTAATGATTTGAATCAACGTTTGTATGAACACTATTTTGGTATTGATCAGAAAGAAAGTTTTACATCAAAATATAAGTGTTATTATCTAGTATGGTTTGAACGGCATCAGTATATAGATCATGCGATTGAGCGTGAAAAAGAGATAAAAGGATGGACAAGGGATAAAAAAGTCAAGCTAATTGAGGAGGAAAACCCAAATTGGAATTTTTGAATCAAGAGATTATGGGATGGCCGCCTTTATTTATGGGCTCTTCAAACGAATAAAAAGCACTTATTGTACTGAAGGCATGTTGAAGAAGATCCTTCGTTCCTCAGGATGACAAACTTTTTATATTGTAAAAAAACTTTTTGTCATGCTGAACGGAGTGAAGCATCTGTTATGCAGCAGGCATATTGAAGAAGATCCTTCGTTCCTCAGGATGACAAACTTTTATGAGTGTGCAGGCAGAGATCACCCCTTATATTTCCGCCCGCCTACATTAACTATAACCACCCACAAGAGTACGATAATGCCAAAAGCTATCAGCATATGATCGGTATGGTTGGGCATCAAAGTAGCTACAATACCTAATAAAAGACATATGAATCCGGTAATCATTAAGCTGCCGCCTATCCAATTGGCCAGGCCGTCTTTATCCTTACAGGTTCGCTCGTCATAGCCAGCAATGATCTCGACCCTTTTTTTATATTTGATAAGATAGGCCAAAAAAATGAGCAGCCCGGCCGCGCACATTTCAATTATCCCCAATACCATACAGCCACTTTGCATACCTGTTAAAGTTTATTGCGCTTTTAAACTATCGGCCTTGGCTTTTGCTTTCTTTTTGAAAAAGCCGCGCAGCAGAAAATTATGCTGTACCGCTTCCAGGTCGTCATTGAGCTTAACGGAGCTTTGCTGCAGGTAGTTTAGGGTAGTTTGTACCTGTGCTGCACCCTTAGGGTCGTTCAATAATACCCCGATAGCATTATCGGTAGTATTGAGCTTATTGCTGGCTTTGGTCAGGTTGTCAGTCAGTGTGGAGGCATTGGCTGCTGCCTTTTGCAACTGATTAACCGACTGACTTATTTTATTAAAAGTAGCTGTGTCGGTCAGTAATTTATCGGCAAAGCCACCCTTGGTATTCATTTTGGCGCTAAAATTATTGAGCTGTACAGCCATGGTTGCCGCGCTTTGTGTGGCAGCCTGCAAATTACGCATGGCGGCGCGCAGCTGCATAGCCATGCTGCTATCAGCCATTAAGGCGCCAACGGTACCTTTACCTTCCAGAATTTTATGGCTCAGGACTTTAAAATCTGTGGTGATGGCCAGCAGGTTCTGGTTATTGTCCTGCAGGGTTTTAAGCATATCATCGGTCGACAGCATTTTTTCGGCCTGTAATATGTCTCCATCCTGGATTTCAGGTGCCTGCGGACTACCGCCATCTATCACAATGATCTTGTTTCCTATCAACCCGTCGGAGCTTACTTTGGCGCCCGCGTTACGGTGTATATATTGCTGGGTAGCCTGATCAACGTTCATAAACACCTGTACTTTTGAAGGGCCAATAAACTTAACCTCACTAATGGTACCTACTTTAACTCCGGAAAACCATACATTATTACCTTTTTTTAACCCGGCCACATCGCTAAAGACGGAGCTTATTTTTATGTTTTTTACGAAGCTTTTTTGCTGGCCCCCAAGTGTGAATACCCCCAGTATAAATACGATAAGGCCGAGCGCTAAAAATATGCCTACTATAATTGCTTTTCTATTTTCTGTTGCATCCATGATAATGGTTATAATATCTGTTCTTAGTGAATAAAGTTATAGTCAAAAAAAGGTTTAACCCGGCTGTCGTCGGTATTAAAAACCTCGTCAAAAGTACCGGTACGCTGAAACTGCCCGTCGAGCAGCATGGCTATCCGGTCGCCGGTTTGTTTAGCGCAGGTTAAATCGTGCGTAATGATGATAGATGAGGTATTGTAACGTTGCTGCACCTCGTTGATCAGGTCATTGATCTCGATACAGGTTATCGGATCAAGCCCGGCGGTTGGTTCGTCATACAGCATTACCTCGGGGTTAAGGATCAGCGTGCGTGCGATACCAATCCGTTTACGCTGACCACCAGAAAGCTCGGCAGGCATCTGGTTAATGGTTTGTGATAAGCCAACGGCATCTAACACCGTTTCTACAGCGTTATTGATCTCGCTTCGGGTAATACCTTTACGGTTGCGGACTAATGGAAACTCCAGGTTTTTGCGTACCGTCATACTATCATACAAAGCGCTGTTCTGGAACGAAAAACCGATTCGCACACGCAGTTCTTGCAGTTCTTTTTCGGTTATTTGCTCCATATTATGCCCTAATACGGTTATTTCGCCCGCATCAGGTTTCAGCAGGCCCGAAATAATTTTAATCAATACAGATTTACCCGTACCTGAACGACCAAGCACCACCAGGTTTTCGCCCGGGTAAAGGTCAAGGTCGATACCCCGGAGTACCGCGTAATCCTGAAAAGACTTTTTAAGTCCCCTGATGCTGATAACCGGGTTGCTATGATCTGCCTGTGTTTGTGTCTTTTTCATATTAACGGAACCAGCTGGTTATCTGCACAATAATAACTTCTTCAATAAATACCAGGAACATGGCGGTAACCACTGCGCCATTGGCTGCTTTACCCACACCTTCGGTTCCTTTGGTTGAATTGTAGCCCTGGTAACAGCCTACAATACCTATAGTAAAACCAAATACAATTGATTTGATTAACGATGCTACAAAATCAACAAAAGTTAAAGGCTCAAACACCTGCTGTATAAAAGTGCTCCAGCTGGTACCTTCGTTCTGGCTTACGTTTAAATAACCACCCAGTATGGCTATCAAGCCCGTATAGGTTGATAAGATAGGGATGGTGAGGGTGGTGGCCAGTACGCGGGTACACACCAGAAATTTAAAAGGTTTGGTACCCGATACTTCCATGGCATCAATTTGCTCGGTTACCCGCATGGAGCCCAACTCGGCGCCAATACTTGAACCTACCTTGCCCGAGGCGATGAGCGCGGTAACCAACGGAGCCAAGGCACGCATAATAGCAATAGACACAAGAGATGGCAGCCATGATTGTGCCCCAAATTCAGATAGCGAAGGGCGGGATTGTTTGGTAAATATCACCCCAACAATAAACCCGGTAACCGATATCAGTGTAAACGAACGTACACCTACTTCAAAGCACTGTCGTACAATTTCTTTAAATTCAAAAGGAGGTACAAAAGCCTCTCTGAAAAAACGTAAAATAAACTGGTTGATCTTATACAGGTCGGTAAAAAAGTTAATGAGGCTTTGTTTAAACTTCGAATTTTTTTTAGCCGTTGTTGTGCTTTCTGCTGTATCCATTAAATATGGTATAGTAGGTATTTGTATAACTTAATTATGGTTACTCTACAATAACTTATGGCAATTGTTTGGACCAGATATATTATATGGCAATTTCATGTTTTTGCCTGATAAATTCGAATTCACCATACAATTAACAAGCCAAATTAAAAAATGCCAATCACGCTCCCATAAGTTAACGAAGCAGAGTTTAATAACATATTAAATTGAATTTAAGTTTCTGACCGTTTGGGTAAAAAATTAAAATCACAATTGGCTGCAAACCTAACAGTTATAATTTATATTGAATAATGCACCTGGAAGAATATGGTTAATAAAGTGTAAAATTTCCCTGCTCGCGCTTATTATACCTTGTGTTAGTTAAAAATAGCTGTTATAGCAATAGCAACATCTGTATACAAATTATTAAACAAATAGATTGTGGCATGCGTTTTAATAATATTAAATTAGTCGCTTGCACCGATCAATTTAAGATATGCATGCAATTTTAAGGTATATAACCATTACCGCTTTATTTTTATTATTTTATAATTTGTTTGCCAGCGCGCAATTATATAAGCCCAGTGATAAAAAAGCCACGGCCGAAACCAACGCGCTTTTTTCCAGCATGCAACGCCTGCTGGGTGCGGGGATCATGTTTGGTCATCATGACGATACAGCTTACGGCGTTAACTGGAAGTTTGAGCCCAATAGCTCGGATGTGAAAAGTGTTACCGGTTCATACCCGGCTATATATGGTTGGGATCTGGCAAAAATTGAGCACGACAGTATTAATGATATTAACGGTATCCCCTTTAAACTGCAAAAACAACTGGTAAAAGAGGCTTATGAACGTGGCGGCATTAATACGTTTTGCTGGCATATGGATAACCCGGCTAACGGCAAAACAGCCTGGGATAACACCATGCATAGCATTAAAGAACTGATACCGGGAGGAGCATATCATGATGTTTATGTTTCCTGGCTGGATAAAGCGGCGGCTTACCTGACCAACTTGAAAGGTTCAGACGGCGAAGCCATCCCAATATTGTTCAGGCCTTTTCATGAACTTACCGGCAATTGGTTTTGGTGGGGTAAAAACACCAGCTCGCCCGATGAATTTAAAACGCTATGGCGGTTCACTATTGATTATCTGCATAAAAAGAAAAAGCTCCACAACCTGCTCATCGTATATTCAACAGCCGATTTTAACGCTGAAGAAGATTTCCTGGAACGTTATCCTGGCGATGATTATGTGGATTTTGTTGGCTTTGATAATTACTGTTATAAAAATGTTTCCGACTACCAAAGCAAGCTGGATAAACGCCTGTCCATTTTAGAAACCATAGCTGCCAAACATCATAAAGTAGCCTGCTTACCCGAAACTGGTTATGAGCAAATACCCCAGGCTGATTGGTGGACAAAAGTTTTACTGCCTACATTGGCAAAGCATAAATTATCCTATGTACTGGTCTGGCGTAATGGTCGTGCCGATCATTATTATGTGCCCTATCCCGGACAGGTAAGTGCCGATGATTTTGTGAAATTTTATAACAGTTCGCAAGTGATGTTCCAGAACAGGCTTACGCCTTTAAGCGTGTATGGCAAACCTAATGGTGAGTGGTGAGTGGTGAGTGGTGAGTGGTGAGTGGTGAGTGGTGAGTGGTGAGTGGTGAGTGGTGAGTGGTTTGAAAAATGGCGGGCAAGTTAGACGAAAATTCTGAGAGTTCTAAACCTTATGAACGGCGGAACCCTCTTGAAAACAAACAACAGGTAATAAATCAAAGTTCAGGCAAAAACTCACCGGTCACTATTCCCTACTCACTATCGGGCTTTTCTCAGCACCAATACTCCAAGCGCGCCGGCCAGGAGGGATGCTAACAATATTCCATACTTAGCCTGATCCACCATTTCCGGATGACTGAATGCAAGTCCCGAGATAAATAACGACATGGTAAAACCAACACCAGCCAGCAGTGCAACCCCAATTATTTGTTTCCACGTAGATTTTGCCGGCAATTGTGCACCGCATTTTACCATGAGCCAGGTAGCTAACAGCACGCCAATAAATTTACCGGCCAATAAGCCAATAGTTACACCTATGCTTACCGGGTTGGCCAGCGACGAAAAAAAGTTGGCGCCGATCACGATACCAGCATTGGCTAAAGCAAAAAGCGGCATCACTACAAAGGCTACCCAGGGATGCAGCATAAACTCCACCTTTTGCAGCGGTGTTTCGGCATCGGTACTCAGTTTCTTTATTTTCTCAATGGTGTCATGCTGCTCGGGCGTAGTTAAGGTGCTGTTATTGGGTATGGCATGTTCAAAATCTGAGAGTAAAGCACGGAGGCTATCTGCATAACTTTTTTCGTTGATGCGGGTGCGCGCCGGAATAGTAAATGCAACCAGTACGCCGGCAATAGTAGCATGCACACCCGAAAGTAAAAACGACACCCAAACAGCAAAACCTATCACCAGGTAAAAAGCGATGTGCCGTACCCCCATTTTGTTACCGATGAGGAGGATCACCAATAGCCAAACGCCGATGGTTAAAGGTAATAAGGCGATATGCGAACTGTAAAATATAGCGATTACCAGTACTGCTCCCAGATCATCAGCAACGGCAAGGGCTGATAAAAACACTTTTACTGAGGATGGAATATGTTTACCAACGATGGAAAGCAGGGCCAGTGCAAAGGCAATGTCAGTAGCCATAGGAATGCCCCAGCCGTTTTCAGACTCGGAGCCTTTGTTGATCAGGAAATAAATAAGGGCCGGTACCAGCATCCCACCCAAGGCAGCCACCATAGGCAGAGACGCTTTTTTAATGGAGGATAGTTCGCCGGCCATAAACTCCCGCTTCAATTCCAGGCCTATCACAAAAAAGAATATGGCCATCAGACCGTCATTTATCCAGAGGTGCAGGGAGTGATCAAGCATGAGGCCATCAAAGCCCAGGGATAATTTAAGATCCCACAAGGCATGATAAAAGTGCTCCAGTGGCGAATTAACCCATATAATGGCTGCTACTACGCTGATAAAAAGCACAATGCCACTGGTATGTTCCTGGTGGATGAACTTACTTACCGGCGCGGTGATTTTTTCAATAGGAGTTTTTTTCCTCATCGCTACTAAATTAAGGAATTATTTAAAACCAAGTCGGGCGGTCAAGCCTTTATTCATAAAACATTACTATGAATACTTATCAGCAAAAATGGCTCAATGTACTGCACAATGCTAACTTGCCGGGATGGGCAATTGAGGCTCGTGGCGAGGATATATTTATCAATATGCCAAACGTAACCGATCTGAAATTAATAAGGGATAACCTGCCGCAAACTATTGGTTTAATGTCGCTGGATATTGACGTGCCCAAAGAGCGGTTGAAATTTATTTTCCATAACGGTTATGAACAGTTTGAGTACCTGCTTAATCCTGCTGGGGGCGATCTGAACCGGGAATGATCAGATTTTGGCTTTGGTAGATACCACAACAACAGATACACCCATGCAGGCTATTAATATAAACGAAGCTCTTAGGGTGGCCAGGCCCGCTATAAAACCAATGATAGGGGGGCCTATTAAGAAGCCCAGAAAACCTATGGTTGATACCGCGGCCAAAGCAACACCCGGCTGCATGGTTTTTGATTTTCCGGCAGCGCTGAAAACCATTGGCACTACCGATGATACGCCGACACCTACCAGCAAAAAACCAGCTATGGCCGTGTATACATAAGGAAACGCTACCGCGAAAAGCAGTCCTGTAGCGGTTAATGTACCACTTACCTGCAAGGTACGTTTTAAGCCATACCGATGGGCGAATTTATCAGCAAAGAACCGCCCGCCGGCCATGGTAAGCATGAATGCTGTAAAGCCTACACCTACAAGAGCTGTTGGTGCAAGTACTACTTTTTTAAAGTAAATAACGCTCCAGTCAAACATGGCGCCTTCGCATATCATGGAGCAAAAGGCGATAACGCCCAATTTGATCAGCGAACTGTCGGGCATCACGAAAACCGGGCCCGCATTGGCTACTTTATCATCTTTCAAGTAGCGTGCAGCTATAATTACACCAATCATAATAACTACCATCATTAATAAAAAATGACGATAAGGTGCTACATGATTGGCGATCATGAAGGTACCAACGCCCGCGCCGGTAAATCCTGCCAAACTCCATAAGCCATGAAATGAGGCAAGGATGGGACGTTTGTATAATTCTTCGGTGATTACAGCCTGGGTATTTACGGAAATATTCACTGCATTACTGCTGAATCCGAAACATATCAGGCAAATGATCAGCTGGAAAGGGTTTTGCGCCAGACCTAAAGTCACCAGGGCCACAGCATATACCAGCAAAGCACTGATAAGCAGTTTACGACTGCCTATTTTAGTAATGATCCAGCCTGAAAATGGGAGCGAGCACATTAAACCCACGGGGAGCGCAAACAGTACCGCGCCTAATGCGGCGTCAGATAGTCCCATGTCTTGCTGTACTGTTGCAATACGTGATGCCCAGCTCGAAAAGCTAAGGCCGGCCATAAAAAACATAGCTCCAACAGCAATGCGGAGTGCTTTTTTTGATACAGAAACTGGTACAGCCGGCGCGTCTATCATTTTATACTTATGTAAGTGTATTTAGTACACTATGTATTATAAATACAAAGGTATAACAAATATGTTACAATGGGAACAGCTAAATCGTTTTTTAATTATCTGATATAAAAAGATTTACGCGAAATGTAAGATTAACCGCAATCACCATCCGGTGAGCAGGATTCACCTTCAATAATGGTTAATGAAGATTTTTGGTTTTCCTGTTGCCACTCGGTAAATGATTTTTCAATCGTTTCCAGAAACACAGGTACGGCCTGTGCCCCTGATACGCCATATTTATTGTTCATCACAAAAAACGGAACACCACGGATACCTAATTGCTGTGCTTGTGCAATATCATATTTTACTTCATCGGCATAGGTGTCGCTTTCTAATACTTGCTTTATCTCAGCAACATCTAAACCAATAGCCACTCCCAGTTTAATCAGGGTATCGTTATCGTCAATATTTTGTCCTTTGGTAAAGTAAGCTTTAAACAAGGCCTCTTCGGCAGCATCACCCAAACCATGTTTTTTGGCAAGGTGGGTAAAACGGTGCGCATTAAAACTATTGGCCACTACGGCACGGTCGAAATTATAGGTAAGGCCTACTTCGGCAGCCATTTGGGTTACATGATCGTTAAGTTGGGCCGCATAATCCAGTGTCCAGCCTTTTGAATCGGCCAGGTACTGGTTAATATTGGTCGACAGGTCGGTTTTCATATCCGGGTTAAGCTGAAAACTTTTCCACTCAATTTCTACCTGCTCCTGGTGCCCCGATTGTTGCAGCGCATCTTCAAACCTGCGTTTGCCAATGTAGCAAAACGGGCACATCACATCAGACCATATCTCTATTTTCATGTTCTCTCTTTTTTTAGAATGTGCAAAGTTAGCATACACATGCCACCCGGCAGTAAACGCAAAGTAAAATTTGCAATACTGTGGAATAATGTATCCTGTAATATTTGCCATACTGCCAAAAAAACGATTGTTTTGCTGCCACATTTACAATACTTTACTTAGCTATGAAAAATACCCCTGTTTATTTCTTACTGGCTGTTATGTGTTATAGCTTTACGGCATCGGCACAGCAAAAAGTAAAGCCTGCCAATCCTAATGATGGTAATTTATTCAGTGCCGGTTTGGCTTCGGCTTTTATTGGTGGTTTGTATGACTCGTATTATCCTTATAAACAATTAAAACAGCATGGCAATTTTGGCTTAGGCGCCCCGGCCCGGCTCGATGGTGAGTTACTGGTTTTTAAGGGCCATTTGTATCAAACACAGGCAAGTGGCAAAACCGCCGAAATACCTGATACCGGCAAAACGCCTTACGCTGTTGTGTGCTTTTTTAACGCCGCTAAAGTGTATAAGCACAGCGGTACATTAAATAAGGCCGCGTTTTACAGTTATCTGGATAGTTTGCTAACCAATCAGAATGGTATTTATGCCATCCACATCAGCGGTAAATTTAAATTGGTGAAAACGAGAGCTTTCCCGCCGGTCGAAAAACCGTACCTGCCGCTGGCTTCGATGCTGGACAGGCAACACTTTTTTGATCACACTGATATGAATGGCGATCTGATCGGTTTCCGCATACCTAAGTTTATGGAAGGTCCGCATATTGCCGGTTATCACTTCCACTTTTTATCAACAGACAAAGCGTTCGGCGGCCACGTGGTCGACCTGATAGCTCAGGATATTACGGTTGAAATCGATCCGCTAAGCAGCTTTACCCTTGATGTACCGCAAACTACCGATTTTGACCATTTTGATTTTGCCAAAGACCGTAAGGAAGAGATCAAAAGTGTAGAGAATGGCAAAAAGCAATAATACCTGTTTGATGGGCAGACTTTTAGCTGAAAATAATTATGGTGTTGGCTATTCTTTATAAAAGTAATTTTTAATAAATTCGGAATTATTATAAACCCAATTATTGAAAATTTACTGGTACCCTAATTATTGATATGCCATACATACCATTAGACGAAAGCCTGCCCGGTATTACAGGTTTGCTGAATTATCGTCAGGATACAGCTTTGCCCATCAGGCAGCTTACCCAGATATTGTTGCGGGGCGAATCGACCCTGACCGAAGGTGAGCGTGAGCTGATAGCTACCGTGGTAAGTAATGGTAATGAATGCCGGTTTTGTACCAATGCCCATACCGCCGCGGCCAATGCCCTTTTAGGCGAAACAGAAACATCTGAAAAGGTAAAGAACGACCCGGATAATGCCCCTGTGAGCGAAAAAATGAAACACTTGCTTGAAATTGCACGTCAAACACAGGTAAATGGTAAACGGGTTACTCCGCAACTGGTAGATAAAGCCCGTGAGGCTGGCGCTACGGATCTGGAAATACACGATACCGTTTTGATTGCCGCGTTGTTTAGTTTATATAACCGTTATGTTGATGGCCTGGCCAGTGTAACCCCAACCGAACCTGTTTTTTATGATCGCCTTGCAGGTATATTGAAAAATGATGGCTATTTGCCATCGCCAAACCGCTACGCTGCCTTAAACCCCGAAGTGTAATGCAGCAAAAGAACAGATCACGGATGTTTTGGTGGGGTATCATCTTATTGATCATACCAGGGTTGGTACATGCTTACCTGCTGATGCCTTTCCCAGGCAGTCAGGATCTGAATGCTATTACCCTATGTTATTATCTCGAAAAGATTGTAAACCCTTTGCGTGTTATAGGTGCCTTGCTGATTGTTTGGTACCTGATTAAATACTATGCGAAAAATGCGGTAAGAAGTAAAATTGTAAAAGCTATAGTATTACTGCTTTGTTTAGGCAGTTTTTACTTTACAGATATCGCTTACAAGGCCGAAACCATGTTTAAGGAAACTGATGCGGTGAAGTTTGCCAATGGTCTTACCAATAAAGTGCCGCTCAACTACGTGATCATAGGGGTTGTGAATAATGGCGTAGCCAAAGCCTATCCGGTAGTTTACCTGGGTTATCATCATAAAGTACAGGATCAGGTTGGTCAGCAACCCGTTTTGGTAACCTATTGCACCATGTGCCGTACGGGTAGGGTGTACAACCCGGTTATTAACGGCAGCCGGCAAAATTTCAGGTTGGTAGGGGCGAGGCATTACAACGCCATTATTGAGGATGAAAGTACCAGAACGTGGTGGTACCAAGCTACAGGTAACGCTGCCGTGGGTGAATTGAAAGGGCATCAGCTGCAGGAACTACCTTACGAGCAATCAACCTTGGGCGCATGGCTGCAAAAACATCCAACCTCACTGATCATGCAGCCTGACAAATTGTATACAGCCGATTACGCCGATCTGAAAAATTACGACCGCATACAGGCTATCGATCGCGACAGCATCCTTAAAAATAAAGATTCCCTGATCCGTAAAAGCTGGGTGGTGGGTATAATTATCAATGGCAAAGCCCGGGCTTATGACTGGCGGCGTTTAAATAACAAGCGTTTGCTTAATGACGAGTTTGACCATCACTCGTTGCTATTGGGTATTGAGCATGACAGTCTTACTTACCATGCCTGGAATACTGCCGTAAATGGTAAAACCCTGCATTTTAACCTGGGCAATGATGGTTTGCTGACCGATCTGGAAACGGCTTCGGTTTGGGATTGGGATGGTTTGTGTATCTCCGGAACTCAAAAAGGGCAGCGCCTTGCCAAAGTGCAGGCATACCAGGAATACTGGCGCTCCTGGAAACAGTTTCATCCGGCCACTACTTTCTGGAAAGGCGGCGAAATGGAGGAACCAATGGCTGGTATTTACTAAGCTTATCCTTCAATAACGGCCACAATTTTGCCAATGTCGCTATTGCTAATCAGCTCTTCTTCGGGCATGTTGGGATAATACTTGTTCAGGATCTTTTTAATGAGCAGGTAGCTTTCTATGGATTGAATAGGAGGATTAGCCAGTTCATGAATGATAGAGCCCACCATCTTGATCTTTTTGGCCTCGTACTGGTTCAGTACAAAATCTGAAGTCTTTTTTTGGCGACTGGTAACGATCAATTCATCAAGTTTTTTGATGTCTTCAACCAAGTCCATCAGCTTTAATACTTCCACCTTTTTCATCGGGGTAAAATTAAACAATTATTTGTGCCGCTAAATAACATTCAGTTAATATGTAAAAATAAAAGGTAAAGCAGTTTTGTTTAGACAGAAATTTTAGCTCAACTTTTATATGGTTTAAATAGTGATTTTGTTTAACAATAACTCTTTATCTATTTTTAAAAAGTATATTGTTTAACCGATATTGAAATATATTTATGCCTGTAAGCCAAACCGCTAACCCCATCTCCACACGCCTCCTTTCCCTTGATCTTCTTCGGGGTTTTATTATGGTATTGCTTGCCATAGAGTCAACTGGAATATATGATTATTTGTACGAGCATACGCACGGGCGTTTTATAGAACAATTTACGCATCATCCATGGCATGGCCTTCATTTTTGGGACCTGGTGCAGCCCGCTTTTATGTTTATAGCAGGAGTGGCTATGGCGTTTTCGTTAAATAAACAATGGAATAGCGGGGTTACATGGAACCAAACATTAAAAAAAACATTGATCCGTTGCGGCTGGCTGTTCTTTTGGGGAGTGCTGGATTATGCCGTACGCCCGAAAGGTTTGTCTTTTGAACTGTGGGATGTATTAACCCAGCTTTCATTTACTACATTAATAGCTTTTCTGATCCTCAGATGGAACCCACTGGCACAAATTGGCGTATGCATTGGTTTGCTGTTGATTACCGAAGCGCTCTACCGGTTTACCCATATACCCGGTTTCGATCAGCCATTTACTGATCAGCATAATTTTGGTAATTATATCGATCTGCTGCTCATGAATAAGATCAATAAAGGGGGCTGGGTAGCTATCAACTGCATCCCAACCGCTGTACATACCATTGCAGGGGCATTGGCAGGCAAACTGCTATTAAACGGTAATCATAAATTAAGACAACTCCTGCTTTGGGGGCTTGCCTGCCTTGTAATTGGTTATAGCCTCGACGCGTTGAGCATAACTCCAATAATTAAGCGGATTGCAACAACCTCGTTTACTATTACCTCGTTGGGCTGGTGTTTGTGGTTTTTAGCAATATGTTATTGGTGGGTTGATGTATTGGGGCATCGCAAATACCTAACCTTTTTTACTATTGTTGGTATGAACTCTATTTTTATTTACCTGTTTTTTGAAATTGTTGGCAGCCGCTGGTTCAATGGTTATATCAGCAGTATCAGCAATGGTGTTTTAAGCTGGTTTAACGCCGGTGAATTACTCAAAGTGATTATTGCCGCTGTCTGCGTTTTTGGACTGGAGTGGCTGCTCTGCTACTTTCTTTATAGGAAGAAAATATTTTTTAAATTATAACAGCACAAGCTATGTGTATTGTTAGGGTGATAAAAGAATCAGTTAACCGCATGGTGGTATTTTGTTATACCCGGGCAGGTAGTGCATCAAACAATCGTCAATTATTGGTGCCATTAAATAACATTCCGTTAATATGTGAAAATAAAAGGCAAAATAGTTTGTTTAAACGGTTATTTTATTTTAACTTTTGTATGGTTTAAATAATGCATACTTAACTGATTTTTAACAAAAAACACATTATCTTAGGTAAATAAAAAATACGTTATGAAAAGAAAGTTTTTTACTACCGCGATGTTGGTAGGTTGCTTTATGGTTTGTTTGGCAGCCATAGCCGATTTGAATGGCAAATGGGCCGGAAAATTGGTTTTGGGCGATGGCTCTGAGTACCCATTATTATATAACTTTAAAGTTGATGGTGATAAATTAACCGGAACGGCTTTAACCCCAGACGGCGATGTGCAGATAGCTAATGGTAAAACTGACGGTACCACTTTTTCATTCAGTGTTACTACCGGTGGTATGGACATTCCGCATACCGGCAAGTTCTATGGTGATTCAACAGGCATCGATCTGGAGATCAATGGCGCGAAAGTTCACTCTTTATTAAAAAGGCCAGAAGAAAAGAAATAATCTTTATCCATTGGGATAAGGAAGCTACAAAAGTATTTTCATACTTAAACCTCGCTATGAAAACCTTACTAATTAGTAAGGTTTTTTTATTGACCTAAAAAACCACCGCCTATGGCGGTAGGTCATGGTCAAAGGCTAAGCCGGTTTTCGTAACTTAGCATAGTGACGAAGTATAAAAAATTATCACATAGCTTTTACTATTGTGTCTATCACATTGTTTGGACACCGAAATACCGTTTCCGGGTTTTGCGTGATATTGTAGCAGATGCCCTTGATGATAAGATACGTTCGCTCTGTGCATGGAAAGATGTAGAAATATTAGAGATGAATATCATTCCAGATCATGTGCATTTAGTGTGTAGTATAGCGCCGAAGATGAGTGTAAGTGAGTTTATGGGGATACTCAAAGGTAAGACGGCGATGATGATGTTCAAGAGTTATCCGACGTTACGAAAAAAACCTTACTGGGGGAATCATTTTTGGAGTAGGGGATATTTTGTGAGCACAGTAGGAGTTGACGAAGAACGGATCAAGCGCTATGTAAAATATCAGGAGGATGAAGATCGGAAAGAAGATGGCTCAACAGATCTGAAACTATTTTAATGAATGTCCCCTTCAGGGGTAAAGCAAAAGCCCCCACCTCAGGTGGGGGTTGTTTACTTGGTTAAACTATTTAACCAAAAGTTTGTATAACCATAACAGCAGGCAATATCCTGTCTGCGCGCCGCTCATGAAAAGAAAAATATTTGCAACCGCTGCCATGGTCATATGCTTCATGATCTGTTTTGCCGCGGTTATGGACATTAACGGAAAATGGACAGGTACCTTAAAACTGCCTAACAAAACCACATTTCAGTTAAACTACACTTTTAAGGTTGATAGCGATAAGCTTACGGGTATGGCACACATGCCCGAAGGAGATGTGCAAATTACGGATGGCATGATCAACGGCGGCGATTTTTCCTTCAATGTACCCGTGCCCGATGGCAATGCGCCGCATACCGGTAAAATTTATCCGGATTCTATCCAGATGCATATTGTTTACAAAGGCGAGCATCTGAGCACGGTACTCAAACGGGCTAATTAAAACTAAGCGAGCGTACCTGAGTTTGGGAGTAGCCTTTGTAATTGAAAAGGTTGTTTTGGCTAAAGCCAGCAAATGTTTCCATTATCCGTCCCATAAATGGGACGGCAATGAATAGATGATTTACCTTTCATTGCCGTTGGTTTTAACCAACGGATCTCAAATGGGAGGCTATTGGCTTTAGCCCAAAACGTTATTAAATATGTCTAAGCCTTGCGCAATTAAAACTTATTTTTTATTTGGCATTGCTTATTAAACGTACAGCTGCTACCTTTGCGGCATCATGCTGCAACGTTTTACAGCCTATTTACTCATCGTTTCGCTGATCACGGTTAATTTCTCGCGGTTTTTTATTTACGCGGGTTTTGAACTGAACAGGAATTACATTGCCACCAAGCTTTGTGAAAACCGGAATAAACCCTGGTTGCATTGCGATGGTAAATGTTATTTTGCGAAAAAGATAAAACAGGCAGAGGAAAAGCAGGCCAGCGATGAAAGGCAGTCGCAAAAGAGCCTCTTTCAGGAAGTTTATGTAGCCAGTTCAACGGTTATTAAATTTCACTCCAGCTTGTTGCAAGTGATCGTGACCCCTTATGATTGTACCCTTCCGGTCGACCGTGTTGGTACCATCTTCCAACCTCCCCAGTTAGGATAATTTCCATTTTATTTTCCCGGATCTTTTGATTGATGGCTTTGCTATGCGCTTTTGCGTGTGGTAATTGTCTGAATCAGAATTTGCAGAATTTTAGAATTAACAGAATAAGTCAAAAAATCACACGGTGTGTTTTTGCATGCTAATGTTTTGCTGCATTTTGTCTGCCAGAATTTTGTCAATTCTAAAATTCTGTAAATTCTGATTCAGACGACTATTCATCCCGGGAATCTCCAACATCCTAACAAAATTTTATACCGGGGTTTAGGCTCCTGATTGTTTATTCATGAAAAAATATCTCATTCTATCTATACTTTTTATAACACTTTTTACCCGGTCATTCGGCCAAATCACCTTACAAGGAACCATTACAGATGCAAATACGCACGAAGCATTGGTGGGCGCTTCCATATGTAAGGCCGATGCCGCAACGGGTGTAAAGCTGGCCACAACCAATGCCAGGGGGCATTTTAGTATCAACGCAGAAGGCATTACCAAGCTTAAGTTTGCCATGGTGGGTTATAATGCTCGTGTTGTAGATGTAGCGACATTAAAAGGACACGATCTCGACATCACCCTCGAGCCTTCAACCGTCGATTTGCAGCCGGTGGTGGTAACCGCCAGCCGGGAAGGGCAGGCGCGTCAGGATGCGCCTATCGCTATCAGCAAAATAAATTCTACCCAAATAAAAGATACCAAAGCCACCGCCTTATACCAGCTATTGAACAAGGTAGCCGGTGTGTACATGGTAAACCTGGGTAACGAACAGCACACCATGGCTATCCGTCAACCTATTACCTACAACGCGCTTTATTTGTACATGGAGGATGGCTTGCCGATACGCCCTACAGGGATCTTTAACCATAACTCGCTGTATGAGATCAATATGTCGGGGGTTAAGGATATTGAGGTGATCAAAGGTCCGGCTTCATCGTTGTATGGTAGTAACTCTATTGGCGGTGCCGTTAATTTTATTACGCAGGGGCCACCTACAGGTTATGCGGGTAATGTTTCTGTTCAGGGTGATAATTACCACTACCGCCGGGTTGATGCCGATGGTGGTTTTAGTCAGGGCAAGTTTGGACTGTATGTGGGCGGATATGTGGCCCACCAGAAAGACAGCTGGCAGGATTACTCCGACTTTGACAAGTACTCGGTAAACTTTAAAACCACTTATGATTTTAATGCCACCACACGTTTAACCACGGCAGCGGCTTATAATTACCTCAATACCCAAACACCGGGCAGCTTGGATAGCACCCGTTTTTATAGCCGTAAGTATAGCGCTAACCAGCGTTTTACTTATCGCAGGGTAAAGGCTTTCCGGGCAAGCACCCGTTTGGATCATCAATGGGATGATAAGAACAGTACTTTTGTAACCTTGTTTTTCCGCGATAACTCCACCGCGCAGCTGCCCAGCTATTATATCTCCGATGTACGGGATAATACCGGTAAGTATGTAAGCTCAAACGGACAGGTGAATGATCAGAAATTCCAGAGCTATGGTTTACTGGCCCAGCACCGTGTCGACATTGATTTTCTGCATTCGCGTTTAATTGGCGGTGTTTATATGGATGACAGCCCGAGCTCGTACTATGCGCAATACTTGAATATTGATAAAGATGTAACGAACAACTACTACACCGGCTTTACCAATACCGGCAGATATATAGATAATTATAACATCAAGCTGTTCAATACTGCTGCTTATTTACAGTACGAGATAAAACCGGTAGAAGCTCTGCGCATTGTAGGCGGCCTGCGTTACGACCGTGTGCACTATGATTTTACCAACAGCATCCCGGCGGGGCAAACCAAATACAAACAGCAGGAAACCAATAACTTTAACATCCTGGCGCCAAAGTTGGGTTTAACTTACGATCTGGCACATAACAAAGGTTTCTACGCCAACTATAGTGTAGGCTTTCAGCCACCAGAAACCGGCGATCTATACAGCTCGCGCCAGCTGACCCCATTGAAACAAGCCACTTTTGATAATTACGAAGTAGGCGGATGGTTTTCTGCGTTCAATAAAAAGCTCTACTTTGAACTAAGTTTGTTTGATATGGAAGGGCATAATGAGATCATCAGTCAGCTGTTGCCCGATAATACTACCCAAAACCAAAACGCGGGCGCGACCCGTCACCGGGGTGTTGAGTATTCGGTAACTGTAGCTCCGATTAAAGAATTGACCTTCAGATTTAGCGGTACCAATGCCCGCCATACTTATGTAGAGTACAGCGAAGTACGCACCACCAACGGCACCAGCACGGTGATCAGCTATAATGGTAACCGCATGACCAATGCTCCAGCCTGGATAGCCAATTCTGAGTTGACTTACAAGCCTCAGTATCTGCCGGGTTTTCGGATAGCTACCGAGTGGCAGCACATCAACCAGTACTATACCAACCCGGCCAATACCAAAACTTACAGCGGCTATGATATTTATAACCTGCGTTTGGGTTATGATATCAAAAGCAGCGTGATCAAAGGGGCGGGCATATGGTTCAACGTGCTCAACTTAACCAATAAGCTGTATGCCACTACGGTAACCAGCAACCAATACGGCGATACGTATAATGCCGCGCCGCCGCGTACGTACACTTTGGGCATCAGTTACTCTTTTTCAAAATATTGATCATGGCATCATCAGCAATAAAAAGTGGTTTTTATAAATGGCATCGTGTATTGGGCTTAATAGGCCTGGTACCGGTGATCTTTTGGACATTGAGTGGTCTGTCGCACCCTTTTATGTCAAACTGGTTCAGGCCGACTATCGCCAGGGAAGTTTTTAAACCTTTGTCGCAAAGCAAAATGCAACCGGCGCTGTCCCTTCAGCAGGTGATGGATAAGAACAACCTGCACGAGTTGCGGAACTTTAACCTCATCCATTTTAACAAAGGCACCTTTTACCAGGTGCTTGGCCGCGACAGTGTTTACCAATACTACTCGGCCACCGATGGTATACTGCTGCCCAATGGCGACGTGCAGTATGCCGAATATCTCGCCCGTTTTTTTACACAGGACTCTACATCTACCCTGAAAAGCATCCTGCTGCAAACCACTTTCGACTCGCAATATCAGCCTATCAACCACCTGCTGCCCGTTTGGAAAGTTTCCTTTAACCGCCCCGATGGGATGGATGTTTATATTGAAACAGGCCATAACCGCATGGGCACTTTTAACAATAATACCCGGAAAACCATGCTTTGGGTATTTGAACAGTTCCATACCTGGCAATTCCTGGCTGATATTGCAGGCGATACTTTCCGCAATGCGTTCCTGTTGGCTATTATGTGCGTGATGCTGTTCTCGCTCATCAGCGGATTAACCATCTACGGACTGTTCTGGAAAAAGTTTAAAACCATCCAGCAAAACCGTAAAGCCCAAGGCACGGAGGACAAACGCTTTGTGCACCGCTTTCACAGGCAGATAGGGCTTATCGTATCTTTTGTGATGTTCACCTTTGTGGTTAGCGGTGCTTTTCACCTGATAGTAAAACTGTACCATGTCGAACCTGCAAAAGCCGATTATGGGCAGATAATTGCCCGCAAACAATTAGGTATTTCAAACCTCACTTTACCCATTGCCGATAGCACCATTAAACAAACGGGCCTGGTGAGCTTTAACGGCAATACTTTTTACCAGGTGGTTAACAACAAAAAAGAAGTGCTTTACTTTGATACCCAAACCGGCAAAGAGCAGGAATTGGGCGACGAGGATTATGCCCGCTTTTTAAGTAGCTACTATCACACCGAAGCTTCGGGTTTAACCACATTTAAAGGCAGGGTAAAGGTGGATGTGATCAGGCAGTTTAATAATGAGTACGGCTTTATCAACAAACGACTGCCGGTTGCACGGGTAGCTTACCCCAATGGCGATAACTGGTATATCGAAACAACTTCATCAAAACTGGCTACCAAAGTTGCCGGTATCGACAGGGCCGAGGGATTATCGTTCATCTTCCTGCATAAATATTTTGGCATGAGCTGGGCCGGTAAGGATATTCGGGATATCGTAAGTATGCTGGCCGCGCTGGGTGTTTTAGTAGTATCGCTGTTTGGCTTTGCCGCATTTATAAAAAATAAGTAATTATGAAAAGATCAATCATTATTTTGTGTTTAGCTGTATGGTCCTTAGGCGCCATCACGGCTTGCAGCAACGGCGATAAAGCCGCCAAAAGTCATCAAAAGAAAAGCAAGTACACCTGTACCATGCACCCCGACCTGAGTTTTGACAAACCCGGTGTTTGCTCCAAATGTGGTATGGAATTGGTGGAAAGGGATACGACGGAGAAATAACCCCACCCAACCCTCCCCAAAGGGGGGGCTTTTAATATCTATAGTTACTAAGGCAAGCTTCTCAAGTCCTCTCCAAAGGAGAGGACTTAGGTGAGGCTACCCTCTTTCCGCCGAAGGCGAAGAGAGGGCCGTCCAGCGAAGCGCAGACGGGGTGAGTCGTCGCCATTATGATTAGGACACACGGGTGTTTTAAACTTCGTATGTCTTATCTCTTGATTCTAATTTCTTGCCTCTCTCAACTACTTCTTCCTCAACAGCGTTGTGTGCGCTTTGGTATCACCTACAGCAATATCAACCCCGATAGAATCAGCATAGAATTTACCGGTGTGTGCTATCTCCATGTCGCCCAGTGTTACGGTAAATTTAAAATCGTTGCCGGTTATTTTGCCGTCGTCAATAGGCAAATCGCCTTTGGGGGTTTTGGCGGTTCCGGTTAATTTATCACCTTCAATTTTAAAGTTGTAAAGCAGCGGATAAACCTCACCGGTGTCAACCTTTAAGGTGCCTGTCCACATGCCCGAAAAATCGGCGATAGCTGCAAAGCTGACTAAAAAGCAGCAAATTAATAAGACGGTCGTGAAAATTGTCCTTTTCATATTGTTGTTTTTCAATACTTAAAGGTAAAATCCCTATTATAACTCATGGTGAACAACAAGTTAAATTTCAATGTATTCAGTGCTATATAATTGTTAAAACAATAATTGTTAAGCATACATTTTATTGGTTAATCCTGTATCTTAGTTGCTCCTGAATTTTCAAAAAGAGAGAACCGTTTAACCTGTAAAATTACTTTGAATGAGAAAACTATTTTTACTTGCATTGCTTGCCGCGGGCTTTTTAAGCGTTCGTGCGCAGGATGTATCCCTTGCCAAAGGCTGGAAACTGGCCGTTGGCGATTCGGCGCAATGGGCGTCGCCAACTTATAATGATCATCATTGGAAGGATGTTAACGTAGCCCAAAGTTGGGAACAGGAAGGGCATCCTGGTTATGATGGTTTTGGCTGGTACCGCATCCATGTGATGATCCCCGCATCGTTAAAAGAAAAAGCGTTTTTGAAAGACAGCCTGCGCATTAACCTGGGCAGTGTTGATGATAATGATGAGGTTTACCTCAACGGTAAGTTGATCGGTAGGTTCGGCGGCAAAACCGGCGATATTAAAACCGGTGCTTTTTATGGTCCGCGTACCTATACCATAGCCGCAAATAATCCGGCTATTTTATGGGATAAGGAGAATGTTTTGGCCGTACGTATTTTTGATACCGGCGGCGATGGCGGCATTTATGGCACCAACTTTAGCATAGGCATGGCCGATGTGATGGATCATGTAACCGTAAATACCGAGGCCGATTTTGAGTATGGAGAGCGTCAGAGTTTGAGGAAATCAATAAAACTGATCACCACCAATCACTATGATTACAAGGGCAAACTGGCCTTTAAAGTTACCGACCCTGAAACCAATGCCGTTTTGTACGAAAAAACAAACGATGCCACGTTTACGACAGGCAAACCATTCACTTACTCATTTGAAATAGCCCGTTTAGAAAAAAAATCATATACCATTGTTTACACCTTTACCGACGAAAAATCGGGCAAGGAAATATCTCATACGGAAACAACACCTTATCTGCTTACCCCATATCCATCAGCCAAACCAAAAATAAACGGTGCCGATGTTTTTGGCGCACGGCCGGGCCATCCCTTCTTATATCTCATACCGGCTACCGGCCAAAAACCTTTAACTTATAAAGCCCAGGGTTTACCAGATGGCTTAAAGCTGGATGCTGCTACAGGTGTTATCACCGGCGCGGTAGCTCAAAAAGGTACTTATCCGGTAACCTTTACGGTGAGCAACAGGCTCGGCAGTAAAACTAAAGCCTTCAGCATTATTATTGGTGATAAGATTGGTTTAACTCCTGCATTGGGCTGGAACAGCTGGAATGCCTGGGGTTTAAGTGTGGACGATAAGAAAGTACGTATCTCGGCAAAAGCCATGGCCGACAGGTTGAGCGCGCATGGTTGGGCCTACATTAATATTGATGATGGCTGGGAGGCCGAACAGCGCCAGGCTGATGGCAAAATAGTAGCCAATAGTAAATTTCCGGACATGAAAGCCCTCTCTGATTATGTGCACAGCCTGGGCTTGCGCATGGGAATCTACTCTTCACCAGGGCCACGTACCTGTGGTGGATTTTTGGGCAGCTGGCAGCATGAAGACCAGGACGCGCAAACTTATGGCGACTGGGGTATTGATTACCTGAAATATGATTGGTGTGCTTATTCGGAAATAGACCCGCATCCGGATCTTGCCGGACTTAAGAAACCTTACCAGGTAATGCGCGGCTCTTTGGATAAAATAAACCGCGATATCATGTACAGTCTTTGCCAGTATGGTTGGGGTAAAGTGTGGGAGTGGGGCGCCGAAGTAGGCGGTAACAGCTGGCGCACAACCGGTGATATACAGGATACCTGGCGCAGTTTATCATCTATAGGTTTTAACCAGGACAAGGCCACGCCATTTTCGCAGCCGGGCCACTTTAACGACCCTGATATGCTGGTGGTTGGTAAAGTAGGCTGGGGGCCAAGCCTGCATAATACACGCCTTACTTATGATGAGCAATATACCCACATCAGCTTGTGGAGCTTGTTATCGTCACCATTATTAATTGGCTGCGATATGGGACACTTGGACAAGTTCACCCTCAATTTGCTTACCAATGATGAGGTACTGGCCATTGATCAGGACGCTTTGGGTAAAGGCGCCAGCCAGTATGTAAAAAAGGACGATTACCAGATCTGGGTAAAAGAGCTTAAAGATGGTGGTAAGGCAATCGGTTTATTCAACCTATCGGATAAATATCAAACCATCAGCCTTGCTAAAGATGATGACGCTTTAAAAGGATACACCAAATTCAGAGATGTATGGCAGCAAAAATATATCATTTCCACCGGTAAAGATTTCAGCGCCAAAGTAGCGCCGCACGGTGTTATGCTCATCAGGGTAGAGAAATAGATCAAAGGATGTTAATGATCAAGTCAGACTTACGAAGTTTTTAAAACTTCGTAAGTCTTTCAATAATATCTGATTAAACATCATGTCATTGCGGAGGAACGACGAAGCAATCTCATCGCGTTCAATATGCAAGCGAAGAGATTGCCACGCTATCGCTCGCAATGACATGGTTTTTATAGTCTAAAAAAGGCCTGTCACCCCGAGCTCGTCGAAGGGCGTGCGTAGAGGCCAAGCTGCCATACTTCGACAGGCTCAGCATAAGCGCTTTTTAATATGATACCTTACTCCGGTGTTTCGTAATAATAAATAGGAGCAAAAACGCCTTCGCTGGTGGTGTAATATGCTTTTCCATCGGGAGTAAACCCAATAGCTTCACCTTGTTTTTCAACCTTATAATGCAGTTCATCCGGTTTCCGGAGCATGGTTTCCCAGATATGCTCTTTGGGTCCGCGTTTCCAGTAGTAAACCTTTTCGTAGCTTTTTAGCAATATCTGTTTCCCGTCTTTGGATATATCACCAGCAGTGATCCATTTAAAAGGCTTAAAGCCAGGGAAAAACAATTGTGCGCGTTTGGTAAGGATAACGGTATCTTTAGCGGTGTACATCAATGGCGTAGTATAAACCGATACTGTATCTTTTCTTTTGCTCACAATACACAGTAATTTTTCAACCGGGTCAAGCATCAGGGTTTCTGCATCTTTAGGGCCGTCGGGGTATTTCAGATAGAGGGGTTCGGTTTCGGCATGGGCCAGGCTGTCTGTTGCCCATGATTTTTTTTCGCGGATACGGTAAATGGTAATGTATGGCCATCTGCCAGCATTGTCGCCAATATCACCTATATAAACGTAGCTTTTGCCTTTGGATGGCCCGGGGCCCACCGCAATGTCTTCGCAGTCGCGTACACCTAAATAGATGTTGTTGGCACCTGTAAAGTATATGGTGGTTTTTAATTTACCATCGGGGGTTATCGCAAAAAAACGACTGGTATCGCCGCTATCGTTATGTACATAATAAATGTTGGGGTTGATGGATGAGGCGGCTATGCCCGATATTTCGTCCATCTGTTTACTTTGAAGTGTACCGGATTGGGCAACCCTGTCAAACAGCCGGTGTTTGGCAAATGCCCCTACAAAAATAATGATGACTAATGGCGCTATTAATTTTAATTTTTTTGATCTGGTCATCTTATTTATTGCAAATAATAACGCAAATTAATCAAAATATTATGAAGATAGCATTAATTAAATCGCCTTGATTATCATTAAGCGATTGGTACGCAATAAATTATCAGCTATGTAAGAGACGCTTTTTTTAATCCAGCTGTTGGGGTTTCCGTTCAAATTTCTGGAATGGCATCTTAACCGCGCCAACAAAACTTCCGTTTAATTGCTCATCCATATGTGTGTCGATACCAAACACGGTTTCTTCTTTGCTTAGTTTGCCAAAAGTGCCAAACAGCCTGTCCCAGATGCTTAACACATCGCCATAATTGCAATCGGTATAAGGTAATTGGTAGTGATGATGTACGTGGTGCAAATTGGGCGTTATAAACACCAGGCCCACAATACGGTTAACCTTTTCGGGCAACCTGAACTGCGTGTGCGCGATAATATTGGAGAAAGATTGAAATGTTTGACGTAAAATTAAAACACCGATAGCCGGACCGCAAATAAATACCCAAAGCATCAGGAAACAGGTGCGTACGCCGGTTTCAAAAGGATGTTCGCGGGTGGTGGTGGATACATCAACGCTCAGATCACTATGATGTACCAGGTGAAATTTCCATAAAGCCTCAACCTTATGCATGGTCACGTGGTAAATATACTCGCATAGGTCAAGCAATACAAAAAGGCTGATATAATACACCCAGGGATTGTTATGGTAGGGGATAAAAGTGATTAATCCCCAGTGATGAGCGATGGCCCATTTGGATATCAGGATAACAAAAGTGGTTAACAACAGCTGTATAGGCAACGCGGTGAAAATGAATAAAGCGTTTACGGTAGAGTGTTTCCACTTGGTGAGGGTTCCTTCTGATGAAACCATTACCTCGGCAAACCATAAACTGGTGATAATGCCTGCATATAAAATTACCTGGGTGAGATCTTCGTGATGTGAGAAAAAGGAGCGCAGCTCTGCCATTGATTAAATTAATAGGAAGTTAAAGATAGGTTAATTTAGTATCAATCAACTCATTGATCTTTGCGTCTTCATCATTTGTTCATTTTTGGGCCTGTTTTGGGGCATATTGCCTGATGAGAAGTGGAAGGCAAAAGCAAGGGGCAAGTGCGATTCCCTCCCTCTCAAGGGGAATAGCCCATGAAAAGACAGCATCTATACTAATTCAAGAGGTGTAGCCCCTAATGGGGCAAAAAACCTTTTGGTTCTATTTCTACAAATATGTAGTCCCTACGGGACATGAAATACAGCCACATTTGCAGCTTAAATTGTTGCTCTATGTCCCGTAGGGACTACATATTTGTAGAAAATAATTGTAAAAATTTGGTGTGCCCCGTAGCGGGCTACCCCTCCTGTCATTTGATGGGCTATTACTCTTGGGAGGTAGCGAGGGGTTTATAGGATAGGCATCGCGAATTAACCCATTGAATGATTTCCTAAAAGGGATGTCACCCCTAGAGCGCAAAGGCCCTCCCACCATGCTTCGACGGAGCAGCATGACACCCTTTGGAGTAAATGGAAGGAAATTAAAACAATGCCAACAAAAAAGGCCCTAAAAGAGGGCCCTTTTTATAATACTTTTATATCTATACCTGGCTTGGTGCAAGCGCGGGTTTTATGTTTTCGGTCCGGATGATATCAGTATCGGGTTTTGATACATCGGTTAAGGCTACCTTGCCGCGTTCTTTACGCAGAATGCGGTTAAATAAAGAGATCTCGCGATCGAACAGGAAACGGAAGAATAATTTTGTCCATGACGTATGATAATGTAAGGTATCATAATATTCAGGAGCGGTTTTCTTGATCTCTGGTAGTTTATTCCATGGGATCGACGGAAAATCATGGTGCTCGTTATGGAAACCTACATTAAAGGCTACCACGTTGAAATTGCCATAATAGCTATAGGTTTCCTGTTCATCGCTGTGGGTAAGGTAATGTTCCTGTATCCAGCGGGCGCCCAGTGGGTGCAAGCCAACCGAGAAAGAAAAGCTTAATAGCAAAAAGGCAACTGCCGGCCAGCCCATAAAATACCATATAGCAGTAGTGAATACTGCCTGGAGTACAAAGTTGGTCAGGATCCAGCCATCAAAAGGATGTATCTCTCTCAATCTGGATAAACGGAAAAGCTGGAAAACCGGGAAAAACAATAACCACAGCGCTTTGCCAAAAAAAGAATTGCTGATCAGTTTTGCTTCCCATTTGTTGGGCAGATCGGCATCCAGTTCATGTACACCTTGAAAAGAGTGATGTTTGATGTGGTATTTTTCGAACGATATAGCGCTTGGCAATATTTGCGGTAAATTGGCAAACATAGAAGCCCAGCGATTGGCATTACGGTTTTTAAATAACAGTTGATGAGTGCATTCGTGTATCATTACAAATAAGGCATGATCGGCAAAAGCGCCTAATAAATAAGCCGCGCCAAAAATAATCCACCATGATTGGTCACGAACAAACCAGGCTAAAACCACCTGAAATGCTACCAGGCCAATAATAGCCCATATGGTTTTTGGGTTTTTACCGATAAGCTTGCGTAGTTCTGGAAATTGCTTTAAGATCTTCTTTGTGCGGATACGATGAGGTTCAGACTCCTGGGAATAAACAAAATCAGTTTTCTTAATCATATAGTGTATAAACGCTAAATATACCAATAAGGTGTTGAAAGTATCATTTTTTTGTAAAAAACTTTCGTCAAAGATCAAAAATTCATAAACAATTCACGAATGTTTTATATAAAATTTACTTTGCCGATATCTGAGCACCAACGCTTTAAGTATGTTATATTTCAAACGGGGGGATAAGCCGGCCCCGCTAAATTTCAGGCAGATAATTCAGGCTATATATTTTGCATTAACACCTGATAGGGATTATTTTAATGGTGTTTTTGCGGTGATCAGATCTATAATAAGGCTTATTATAAGCGCCTCCGAAAGTGCAGAAATTTTTCATGATATTGATTAAATTGTTGTTATTTTTTATTTACAACACTTACAGTAGTTTTTACCCTTATTCCTGAGTATTTACTGGAATGCAAGCTATAACATCAATTTGTAGACATTTTGTATTCACCAGATTTAATACAGTTTTGATCCGGAGCTTTGTGTACCAGGCTTAGGTATTCAGTAAAATATTGCGTATTTTTATATATACAGCAGCCCGGTTTTCCTGATAAAAAAGGAAACCGGGCTGTTTGGTTAAAGGAAAATACTGACCGAGAACTGGTCGTTTGATGATTAGTTATTTGAAATTCAATTATTTAATTCTTTTTAAAGTTTTCAAAACCCATCAAAAATTTGTTAAAAAGTGTTAAAATGGTGCTAAAACTTACTTGAAACGGATAATTAGTGAGCTTTTTTAGCCCTTTTTTGAACAAAAAAGTGTTAAAATAACAGGTTTAAAAAGTTTTTGCACCGGAGTGAACCTATCAAAAACTTAATACTCATAACTCAAAACTTAAAAATTATGTGGTGGATATATGCTCTATTCTCGGCTTTGTTTGCAGCGCTTACCGCAATATTTGCAAAAATAGGTATCAAAGGTGTTGATACCGACCTGGCAACCGCCATACGTACGGTGGTGATATTGATACTGGCCTGGGGAATTGTGCTATTTAAAGGAAGTAATCAGGGTATCAGTAGTTTAACCAAAGTTAATTGGACGTTCCTGATACTTTCGGGCTGTGCTACAGGGCTTTCGTGGATCTGTTATTTTAAAGCACTGCAACTGGGCAAGGTATCGCAGGTAGCGCCGGTTGATAAACTGAGTGTGGCCATTGCCATTATTTTATCGGTAATTTTTTTAGGCGAACCCCTTACCTGGAAAACAGCATCCGGGGCTTTGCTCATTATCGGAGGTACTTTAGTACTTATTTTTTAAGGGTTTTGTACCGGGTATTTTACTTTAGCTTAATCATATTGTAACAAATACACAACAATTGATAAAATTCAGTTTTTATCCAATCTTTCTTGGCAAATTCGCGGCTTGAATAACCCTTTTAGCACAGTAATGAAGCCCGTTTATATACTATTTTTATTTGTTGTATTTTTTGTAAATGCCCAGGCCCAGGTTACCCCGGCTGCCAAAGGAAAAATAAGCGGCAAAGTTACCGATGCCACTAACAAGCAGCCGGTTGACTATGCAACAGTATCCGTTTATAAACAGGGCACAGCATCACCATTTAACGGCATTAGTACCGATACTAAAGGGAATTTTACGGTTGATCATATCCCTGCGGGCGAGTATAAAGTTACGGCTGATTTTTTAGGCTACCAGCGGGCCACTATTGAGCATGTGATTGTGAAAGATGGCAATGTATCCATCGGCGAAATAAAACTGGTGCCCGTACCACATCAGTTGCAGGGTGTAACTATCACGGCCAAAACACCTACGGTTGAAAATAAGATAGATAAGATGGTGTACAACCCTCAAAATGATCTGAGTGCGCAAGGCGGTGTAGCTATCGACATATTAAAGAAAGTACCTCAAATAACGGTTGATATTGATGGCAATGTGGAGTTGCAGGGTAATGCCAATATCCGTTTTTTAATCAACGGTAAACCTTCCAGCATTTTTGGAGCAAGTTTAGCCGATGCGCTGGCCAGTATCCCAGCCAGTCAGATCAAGAGCATCGAGGTAGTTACCAGTCCTGGCGCTAAATATGATGCTGCAGGTACCGGCGGTATAGTCAACATTATTTTGAAAGATAGCAGGGTAGAGGGGGTTAACGGCAGTGTTAACCTGTCGGCTGGTACACGCCGGGAAAACGGCTCGTTTAACCTGAATGTGCGTAAAGGAAACTTTGGGGTGAACGCTTTTTTCAGCGGCAATGCGCAGATCAACAGTAACTCACCGAACACCCGTAACCGTAATTCAAAAGATTCGCTGAATAATAATACCAACCTGTTTCAGCAGGGTAGTAATAATTTCAGGCGTAACGGCTATCAATCGGGCCTGAATTTTACCTGGAACATTACCAAGCACGACGATCTGAACGCCTCTATCGGCTTCAATCATTTTGGTAATCATAGCGGTGGCTTAACCAATGAAGATTCGCGTAAAACAGACCCCAGTGGAAATTTACTGTCTGATACAAGCGATATCCGCAATTCCAACAGTAAATTCAACGGTACGTCTACCGATGTGAGTGTGGGGTACAAAAAAACGTTTGATAAAGAAGGGCAGGAGCTTAATGTGCTGTATACCTCCAGCTTTGGTAACAATAGTTTCAGCTCTTTTCAGCAGCAGGACTATTTAAACAATGTTAAACCTTCAACAGGGATATCAAATACCAACCCGGGCAAAGATCATGAAACCACCGTTTCTGTTGATTACACGCACCCTGTTAGTAAAACTTTTACTGTAGAAACAGGTGGCAAACTTGATTTTAACAATATCAATAATAGCGTAGCTACTTCTGTACTATCGCCTGATGGGGTGTTTGAACCAAGTCCGGGTCAAACCTATAGCTTTAAGTATGATCGTAAAATATATGCTTACTATTTGTCGGCCTCAGCATCGTTGTTTAACAATTTCCTGGATGTGAAAGGTGGTTTACGGAATGAGTACACGGTTACAACAGCAGATTTTCAGGGTGTTAATATCCCAAACTATAATATCCTGGCGCCATCGCTGGTATTCTCACATAAGCTGGATGCTACGCAATCTATCAAGCTGAGTTATACCCGCAGGATACAACGCCCGGACTATGGCGATCTGAACCCGTTCCTGAATATCAGCGATGTGCATAACATCAGCACCGGTAACCCAAACCTGAAACCCGAGAAAGGCGATAACTTTGAACTGGGTTACAATAAAAGCTTTGATAAAGGAGCCAACATTAATATTGCTGCCTTTTATCGCCGCAATACAGATGATATACAGTCGTTCACAACATTTTACTCTACGTTAGATGTAAATGGTACAACTTATACCAACGTATCTTATAATCAGCGATATAATTTAGGGTCGGAGACCCGTGCGGGTATTAACATTTATGCTTCGGTACCGGTTACCAGTAAATTGAGTTTGCGTACCAATATGATCTTTAGCGACAGAACCAGTAACAACCCGGGTTTTACAAGCGTAAGCGCTTTTGCTTATCGCTTAAACCTGAATGCGCAATACAATTTTGGGCATGACCTGAGCGCGGAGTTTTTTGGTAATTATAATTCATCGCAAAAGGGTATACAAGGTACTAATCCTAAATTTGTGTTCTACAATCTGGCTATGCGTAAAATGTTCATGAACAAAAAGGCAAGCATCGGGCTTACGGCATCAAATCCGTTTGCCAAGTATGTTAGTCAGAGTTCATCAACTTTTGGAAACGGTTTTTATCAAACCAATCTGCGATTGGTGCCGGTGCAGTCATTCGGCATCAGTCTGAGCTACAAATTTGGCAAGCTTGATTTTAAGAAAGACAACAGGGACAACAAAGAGGATGACAACATGAATAACAGTTCTGATAATCCTCCCTCTACAGAAAAGCCTAAAGATAACGGCGGCGGCAAAAGCAAGTAAAGCAAAAAGCGACGCTGAACTTATTTCAACATCGCTTTTCGTTTAACAGCTTTAAGAAAATAGCTATATATCTTTATCCGTTCTTGATCAGGATGCTTTCAATAATCAGGGTGGCATCTTCACAACTGTCTGTAGCGGTTTCCATCGCCATAAATACGTCGGTGTATTTAATGAGTTGTATGGCATCCTTTTCATTGGCCAGCAGATCGGCAAAAGCTTTATTATAAACAGTATCGGCCTGATATTCGAGTTTTTTGATACTGGCGCAAAGTTCAAATATCTGTGCCGAATTACCCAGGTTGTTCATGGCGTTGATCGCTTTTTCAAGCTCGGTACTGGTTTGTAGTATCAAGTTGGCCAAACTCAGCATAGGGGGTGTTATTTTAGGCACATCATATAAATGTATGCGGCGCGATGCCATGGCTATGCTATCGGCAACATCGTCAATAGCGGCTGCCAGATCGCACATATCCTTACGCTGAAACGGCGATATGAGCTGTTTGCCCGATTCTGAAAATACCAAATGGGTAATTTCGTAGCTTTTTATCTTTAATTTATCAATATGTGTAAAGTTGTACTTTTGCTCAAAAACATCTTTTGAATTTACGGCCATATCAAGCAGTTTAGCCATTTCGGCTACATTGGCTGCCGCCCTATTAAACAGGTCATAAAAAATTTTATTGGAATTTGGAAGTATCGACATACACTAAACTTTATGATCCTTTTTTAATATCATCAAACTAAACTATTGAATTTTAGCCAATTAACTTGCCTGGATCCTTAATGATATTTTGGTTAAATGTAGATATTAATTTGCGCTTAAAGGTCATGTTATTGTTAATGTAATGTTAATTTAATATTATTAATTGGCGTATATTTATAGCATGTCCAAGCATCATTTACCAACTTATGTTATTGTTGAGTTGTTGATAAGGCTATCTCAATATAATTATTTGATAGGTGATTACAGGAACCATAGCGCGTTTGATACCGGTGTTATGGTTAAAACTTCTGGAGGGAGTATCAGTTTCCCAACCCATATAGTGCTTCGGCAGTTTGAAGATCCCACTACAATTAGCAATGATGAATTGTCGCAAATGGCCTTGCGTTTCAGAAAAGCTTAATCCGCTTCACCGTTCAGTACTTATAGCACTCTGTAACATTTGAGCAGGGGTAAAACAATATGCCTGTACGCTGCATTATATTTATATAAGTTCATTATTATGAAACCCGCTGATAAACACTATAAATTTATAAACAGTAAAACTGGTTATGTAATTTATTATCATTCCATAAGCGGCAACCATACCGCCGAAGAGATCAGGGCCGAACTACAGGAAATAAAGAACAGGGTAGCTATTCAAAATGGAATATACTGCGAAACCATTTACTGGGAAGAGTTCAAAGACGATGTTAATGTTTGAGCTTAACATCTGATCATGGAAAAGATAATATAAAAAACCCCTGCCTTGCGGCAAGGGCAAAAGCCACAACAATTGTTTAATCTTAAGGCTATGAACCCCTAAGATCAATTCCTAACTGCAATGCGGTATTCTTGTTATATAACAATTCTGTGCGATAATTAGTTTTCACCATTTGTATATTTCACTGGTAATGTGTTAAACTAACTTATTTATCAGCTAAGTGAATATGAAAACAAATTTCATCTTATATTTACCCGTAAAACTATAAAACACACTATGAGACGATTATTACAACTTAAAGCGGGATTGCTTTTTGCATTTGTGCTTTTAACTTCAGTTGCCTTTGCCCAAGACAAAAAACCGGCAAGCCCGCATGACAGTACAACAGCGGTGGTAGCTGGTTCAACTATCAAAATTAAATACGGTAGCCCTTATGTTAAGGGTCGCAAAGTATTAGGTGAGTTAGTGCCGTTTGATAAAGTATGGCGCGCCGGAGCCGATTCAGCAACAAGCATTACAACCAGCAAAGCTATAAAAGTAGAAGGTAAAACACTTCCTGCAGGAAGATATGCATTTTTTGTTATCCCATCTAAAAGCGGAACATGGACTATTATTTTTGACAAGAACCCTAAACAATGGGGAGCTTATACTTACAAAGAAAGTAATGATGCTTTACGGGTAACTGTTAAGGGAAAAACTATTCCTAAGCAGGAAAGCCTTACTTATACTATTGGCAAAAATGGCTTTAGCCTAAAATGGGATACATTTGAAGTACCCGTTTCTATAAAATAAGGATTTTTGACTTAACCTGATCACATTAAAGCCCCTTTGAGGGGCTTTTTTTATGACATGGTAACTCCGAATAACTGTTTAATGGTAAATTAGCCAATTACCATTAGCTTACACTTACATCCCTGATGCGTTATAATCTTCGCGAAAAACCTTTGTTAAAAAGAATAGCCGTTATATTATTACTGGCCCTGGCCATTTTTATACTGATGCAACTGGCAGATCATCCTATCTGGGTGGAACGTTATTATTCGGAAGGGTTTTATATAATTATTTGCAGGGTGTTGCATCCGGTTTTTAATTTATTTCCTTTTAGCGTGGGCGATGTTGTATACATAGCCATCATCATTTATCTCATCTACAAAACCATCAGTTTTTTTAAGTTGCTTTTTAAAAAGAAGTTTAAAGAAATGGGATTGATGTTATTGGGTTTAGTGATCGGGGTGCAGGCCGGGATACTGGTATTTTATCTTTTTTGGGGGATGAATTATTTTAGGCCATCAGCAGCGGAAAGGCTTAATTTACAGGATACCTCATTTACGACTGCCGATCTGCATAAGGTAACCCAACTGCTCATCGATAGCGCAAATGCCACACGTGCGAGGGTTACTGCAGCCGACATGGCACAAGGCAATAAGGCTATTTACCAAACCGCCAGCCACGCGCTCAGTTCATTATCGGCTGCTTCAGTTAGTTTTCGTACCTGGCATCCGGATGTTAAGCCGTCAATGCTAACGTTTTTGCTCAATTTTATGGGTACCTCGGGCTATTATAACCCTTTTACTTCCGAAGCGCAGATTAATTACCAGATGCCCGTTTTTAACCGGCCTTTTGTGGCCTGCCATGAAATGTCGCACCAGATGGGTTACGGTGCCGAAGATGAAGCCGATTTTGCTGGCTTTGTTGTGGCAGTACACTCCAATGACCGGCTGTTGCGCTATTCGGCCTACCACCTGGTTGTGAGCGAATTTATGTACTCGCTGGGCAGGCGTGATAGTGTGGCTTATAAAACATTAAAAGCTACCATATCAAAGGATGTTCGCCATGATTATGCCACCGAACGTAACTATTGGCTCTCCTATGAAAACAAGCTCAACGCCATCAGCAGTATATTTTACGACAGCTTCTTAAAAGCAAACAATCAACCCAAAGGACTCGAAACTTATAACCGGATGGTATTGCTGGTGATGGCACAGGAACGTAAAAATTGGGTTAGTCCAATGGTTCATTAATTCCAATTGTTCATTGGTTCCAGTTGTTGGTTCATTGGTTCAATTGTTCATTGGTACCTAACAAGTCTCACTAATATACACCAATGAACTAATGAACAAGCAAACCAATGAGTTAATAAAAAAAATGCGTCCCGGTATCTCACCCCCGGAACGCACTGCAATATCATCAAATGATATTGTATCAACTAAATCTCAGATATCATGCTTAATGAGTACCTAAGCTCTTATAAATTTACCGTTGAAAAAAAGTGATCGGTAAACAAAACTTTATTACTTTGTAAGTATGCCGTATATAGCAGTAGGATCGATCAGTTTTAGTATTCAATTATGAATAATTGAATGAAAACGCCTATGTATTGTAAACATTGTATGCTTGAACGCAAATCTACTGTAATTATTATGAAATCATTTTAAACTTTATAACCAAAAAGTCAAATTGGCCAGTAAAAATGTCGTTACCATGAAGCCTTATATAACTATAGTTTTAATATTTTTCCCGATAGTAACTTTTGCTCAAATATTTAACCAAAACGAAATAAAAAGGGCAGAAGAACAGGCAAAAGCGGTCACCATTATACGTGACAATTGGGGAGTTCCGCACATTTATGGAAAAACAGACGCGGATGCAGTTTTTGGATTGATGTATACCCAATGCGAAGACAATTTTAAAGGCATCGAACGGAATTATCTGTACCAGTTGGGCCGGCAAACAGAAGTTGACGGAAATAGCAAGCTATATACTGATGTACAATTACAGCTGATAGCCGATAGTGCCGAAGCCATTAAAGATTATAAAGCCAGTGCACCCTGGTTCAAAAAAATCATGGATGCCTTTGCCGATGGTATCAATTATTATTTGTACAAACATCCCGAAGTGAAGCCGCAGGTATTTAAGCGCTTTGAGCCCTGGTATGCTTTAATGTTTACCGATGGCAGTGTGGCCGCTACAGAAACCGGCGGGATCCATCTTAACGAAACAGAGGCGTTTTATAGTAGATGGAATAAACAGCTTGGTGTTCTGATCAACAAGCCCGGCTCTGTTTATGATATGGTGAATGAGCGCGAAACCGGATCAAATGGTTTTGCTATCGCGCCTTCCAAATCGGCATCGGGGCATGCTTTGTTATATATTAATCCGCATGTGCCATTTTATTTTCGTAGCGAGGTTGAGCTGGTGAGTGATCAGGGGCTACATGCTTATGGCGCGGTTACCTGGGGACAGTTTTTTATATACCAGGGATTTAACCAGCACTGCGGCTGGATGCATACCAGCAGCTATGCTGATGTAGGCGATCTCTACGCCGAGAAAATGAGTAAGAAGGACGGCAAATGGTATTACGAATATAACGGTTCGCTTAAGCTTGTTACTACCCGCCAACTGGTACTGAATATCAGGAATGGCGATAAACTTGAACAAAAAACAATCACTGGTTATTATACGCATCATGGGCCTGTGCTGGGCAGTCGCGATGGCAAATGGCTGGCGCTGAAAGCCAATAACCGCTCCTACAATGCCTTGCTGGAATCATGGCTGATCACCAAGGCCAATACTCTGGCCGAATATAAAAAGGCTATGGACCTGGTATCTAACGCATCCAACAGTACCGTTTATGCCGACGATAAGGGCAATATCGTTTTCTGGTACGGCAACTATATCCCCAAACGCGATCCAAAATTTGATTGGAGCCTGCCTGTTGATGGCAGCATCATGGCAACCGAGTGGCAGGGCGTGCATGCTCTAAAAGATATTATAACCGATATAAATCCCGCAACCGGCTGGATCCAGAACTGTAATTCCACACCTTATACGGCTTCCGGAACCAGTAGCCCGGATAAGCGTAAATACCCGGTTTATATGGCTCCTGATGGCGAAAACTACCGGGCCATCACCGCTATTAAATTGCTCAAGGATGCTGACCATATTACACTTGACCAATTGATTGAGAAGGGTTATAATCATTACCTGGCCGCTTTTGACGATCTGTTACCATCCTTATTTGCAGCCTATGATAATGCCCCGGATTCTGTTAAGCATTCACTGGTTGAGCCTATCCAATTCTTGCGGCAATGGGATAAGTACAGCGCTGCAAATTCTGTAGCCAGTACGTTGGCTATTGAGTGGGGTACCCTGATGATGAAAAACCTGCCGCCACCCCAAACCGATCAGCAGAGTACTTTTATTACCCAACGTGTGAAAAAACTTGCTCAGATGAATGGCGGCCAGCAGCTTGAACTTTTAGCAGCCGTTTTAAAAAACCTGCAAAGCCGCTTTGGTACATGGAAAATGGCATGGGGAGACATCAACCGGTACCAGCGCCCTGCCGATGGCATTACCTTTGATGATAAACTACCGAGTATTCCCGTGGGTGCAACCGGATCAGGTTTTGGACAGCTGCCATCGTTTCAAAGCCGTACCATGAATACGCAAAAACGCTATGGTTATTCGGGTAATAGTTTTGTGGCGGTTGTTGAGTTTGGCCTGCGTATAAAGGCTAAAAGTATTATGACCGGCGGACAGTCTTTTGATGCCGCGTCAAAAAATTTTACCGACCAGGCACAATGGTTTATTGATGGCCAGTTTAAGGATGTGTTATTTTATAAAAACGATGTATTGAAACACGCTCAGCGAACTTACCACCCGGGCGATTAAACTACTGAGTTAACTATATATTTGGATATCAAAAAAAATGAAGAAATATCTACTGATCGTATTACTGGCATGTTGCAGTGGCCATGTATTTGGCCAAAGCATTACACTAAACGACCTGATCAATATTTCCAACCTGCCTAATGACGATGCACATAATTACCTGGTTAATGGCAAAGGCTTTAAAAACGAATACCTGCAGGATGTAAATGGCCATACAGTGGAGCACCTGCAAAAAATTGCCGGCAATAAAACCCATGAAACTGTGATTATTGGCGAAGGCTATAAGCTCAGTAACGGCACTATGTTACGTACGGTTACCTACAAATCGCAAACCACTCAGCATCTGTTCAATTTAATAACGCAGGCTAAAAGCGCCGGGTTAAAAATGAATATCCAGGGAGCCGACGCCGCAAATAATATTTATCTGTTCGATAATAGCTTTTATCACATTGCTGTATACGTTAACCGCGATAATACCTTCGGATCAATAGAAGTAAAACAGAAAGAGTTTATCGGCTTCGATTAGCTTTCACCGGTTAGAATTTAACACAGCTTTATTATATTGCATTACCAATTGATAAAGCCTATGAAAACCATCAGCCGAAAAAAATTTCTCACTACCACCGCGCTGACAGCAGCCGGTATGTCCCTTGGGTTAAATGCCCTCGGAAAAATATCTTCGGTCCCCTTAGCTTTTGATGATCAACATGGTGCCGGTATTTCCGCCGCCGAAAAGATCAAAGTAAGCATCTTTTCAAAACATCTGCACTGGCTTAATTATACTGATATGGCTGCCTTGGCTGCCGAAATAGGTTTTGATGGCGTAGACCTTACCGTACGCCCCGATGGTCATGTACTGCCCGAAAATGTCACCGCCGACCTGCCAAAGGCGGTTGCCGCGGTTGAAAGAGCAGGGTTAAAAGTGTACTCCATAGTAACCAATATTAAGCAACCCGATGAAAAATATGCTGCTGATATCCTAAAAACGGCTTCGGCGTTGGGTATAAAATATTACCGTACAGCCTGGTTCAATTATGATAAAGCCCTCTCCATTCCCGCAAATCTGCAAGCTATCAGTAAACAATTTGCCGGCCTGGCTGCCTTAAACAAACAATATGGTATGCACGGCGCTTATCAGAACCATTCCGGTGATCTGTTTGGCGCTTCTGTCTGGGACCTTTGGCTGGCACTTAAAGACCTTGACCCCGCATCAATTGGCTGCCAGTATGATATCAGGCATGCCACTACCGAAGGGGCCGATACCTGGGCTACTTCCATACAGCCCCTGGTGCCTTTTATTAAAACCACCAACATCAAGGATTTTTACTGGGAGAAAAAAAATGGCAAATGGCAGGTGAAAAGCGTGCCGCTAGGCGAAGGGATGGTTAATTTTAAGAAATACTTTGAGGTGATTAAACAACAGGGCATTGGCGGTCCGCTGAGTTTGCATTGCGAATACGATGCGTTAGGCGGTGCGCAGGATGGCGCCAAACAAATAATCATCAGTAAGCAACAGTTTACCAGCGTGGTGCAAAAGGACTTATCCACATTGCGCGGGTGGTTAAAAGATAATGCCTTGTGATCAATTGACAGATAATTGATACGTTACCCTTATTATTGGGTACCTACCTGCATGACTGTCAATAAAACAATTTGCATATATAATAAGTTTCTTATTATATTTAGTAAAGTAAGGTATGCTCCTTTAACTCATAAAGCCGCTGCCTTTTATACCAATTAACCTTTTAAAAAGGAGGCCGACATGAACCTCGTTCATAAAATTGAGAATTGGGGAGATACTCATCATCCCAAAGCCCTTGATCTGGTACGTATTGCGCTGGGCGTATTTCTATTGCTGAAAGGTATAGCCTTTATGGAGAATACCGCTTACCTCAAAAGTTTGATCGATAGCCAGAATGTGGTGGACCTGACACCTGGTGTATTAATGGCGCTGGTTTACTATGTAACATTCGCGCACATGGTTGGCGGGGTACTGATAGCGGTAGGTATACTCACCCGTTTGGGCTGTATTATACAGATACCGATAGTTTTGGGCGCTGTATTTTTAACCAACATATTTCAGGAACCTATCAATGCAATGGCATGGCCATCTATTGTGGCGCTTATTTTACTGGTGCTTTTCACCATCCTGGGCTCCGGACCGATATCATTGGATAAGTATCTTTCGGAATAAGAGATTAAGACAAAAGGACTAAGGATAAAAATCCTGATCATCCTTTAATCTAATGAATCCCGGTTTAGACGATAATCAGCGAAATCAGAATAATCATCTAAATCAACGGTCAATATCCTGTCGCCAATTCATCTGCATAGCACCAGAGCCAGCGTTCGCCGGGTTCGGCGGAGATAACTACCGGGTGCCCTGTTTGCTTAAAATGTTTGGTCATGTGCGTATTGGGCGAACTATCACAGCAAAGTGTAACACCGCAGGTTTGGCAGGTACGCAAATGCATCCACGAGGAATGTGTTTTTACACACTCCTCGCAAATGTATTCCTTTGGCTGTTTGATATCTTTAATGGCCGCTAAATGCTGGCATGTTTCCTCTTCCATCATTTTAATTTTATTAAACTTCGGCCAGGTATTTATGAACAAAGCTGATAGCCATCGATCCTTCGCCTACGGCAGATGCCACACGGTTCATGGCTCCGGCACGTACATCGCCGGCGGCAAATATACCTGAGCAGCTGGTTTCTAATAAAAACGGATCGCGTTTAAGCTTCCAGATCTTACCAAAGCCTTCATAGCTACGCAGCTCGCGCCCGGTTTCAATAAAGTCCTTGTTGTTTTTGATAATATCGAGCTTGATCCAATCAGTATAAGGTTTTGCGCCGATAAAAATATACAAAGCATTTGCCACCTTTTTCTCTGTTTCCTGGGTTTTACAGTTTAGCAGCGTCAGTTCTTCCAGGCAATTGGTGCCATCGGCTTCAATAATTTCGGTATTGGGCACCAGATGAATATTGGGTGTATCTGCTATCTGATTGATCAGATATGCCGACATGGTAGCCACCAGATCATCGCGGCGGATAATGATATATACGTTTTTTGCAAATTTGGATAAGTGCATAGCCGCCTGACCTGCGGAGTTACCGCCACCAATTACATATACTTCTTTACCGGTACAAGCGGTAGCCTCGGTAGTGGCCGCACCATAATAAATCCCGGCACCGGTATAGTTGTCAACTCCCTTAACTTCCAGTTTACGGTAATCAACACCGGTAGTAATTACTACGGTGCGGCTGATTATCTCTGGCCCATCATCCAAAATAATGGTTTTGTAGCCATCTTTTTGTTTAATATCACTTACAGATTGTGGCGATAAAAATTCGGCGCCCAAACGCATAGCCTGACTTATAGCGCGCCTGGTTAAGTCGGCACCGCTTAAACCTGCCGGAAAACCCAGGTAGTTTTCAATACGCGAGCTGGTACCTGCCTGTCCGCCTGGTGCCTTACGCTCAATCAATAAGGTTTTAAGTCCTTCCGATGCACCGTAAACAGCTGCAGCCAGCCCTGCCGGGCCAGCACCAATGATCACTACGTCATAAACATCGGTCAATTGCTGCGGGCTTTTATCCAGTTTTTCGGCTATGGCCCTTATGCTTGGTTTGGCGATGTGGCTGCCATCCTCAAAAATTACCAAAGGCAGATCGTCGGTGGTCAAATTATTTAAAGTTAAAAGACCGGCGGCATCAAGATTTTTTTCGATATCAAACCAGCGGTAAGGTATCAGGTTACCTGCCAAAAAGTCTTTGATCTGGTGCGACTGCGGCGAAAACTGGAAACCTACCAGTTTAACGCCTACAAACTCAGGTACAAAGTTATTTTGCCAATCGTCTAACAGATCATTGATTACCGGGTACAATTTTTCTTCGGGCGGATCCCAGGGTTTCATCAGGTAATAATCAAGCTGCACATCGTTAATGGCTTTTATGGCAGCTTCGGTATCGGAGTAAGCGGTGAGCAAAACGCGTTTGGCTTCGGGATATATTTTTTTTGCCTTCTCTAAAAATTTCACTCCTTCCATCTCGGGCATGCGCTGGTCGCACAGGAACAAAGCAACCACATCCGAGCTGTTTTTTAGTTCGGT
The DNA here is from genome assembly GCF_048565145.1 of Mucilaginibacter sp. NFX135. NCBI lineage: Bacteria > Pseudomonadati > Bacteroidota > Sphingobacteriia > Sphingobacteriales > Sphingobacteriaceae > Mucilaginibacter > Mucilaginibacter sp. NFX135. The sequence goes on along the minus strand of NZ_CP183412.1, from coordinate 4,935,741 downwards.
AAGGCTTTCCAGGGCCTCATTTGCTGATGTGGTACTCAAAATTTTGTACTCTTTACCATACTGCGACCTGATGTCGCGGCTTATGGACCGCAGTACCTGCGGGTCATCGTCAATGGAAAATATTATAGGGCGACTCATAGGGGTGTTTTTCTAAAGGTAAAATTATTAATATTTTGAGATAAGTATCAAGTAGTTAGTATCAAGTATCAAGATTTTTTAAGGCTGTATTAAAACAGAGATTGTCGTGATACTTGATACTAAGTACTTTGATACTAAAGAACTCATCCGTCAATCAGAAAACAAACACTGAATACGGTTTTGCCTGGTTCAGACTTTACTTTGATGGAGCCGCGGTGTTGCTTTACAATACGCTGTACCACTTCGAGCCCCATGCCTGTGCCTTTGCCCATTTCTTTGGTTGTAAAGAAAGGGTCAAATATCAGGCTTTGTATATCTTCGGGTATGCCAGGACCGTCGTCAACTATAAACACCTCTACAAACTCCCGATCGCGGCGTGTTTTAATGGTTAATGTGCCCTTGCCGTTAACAGACATTGCATCAATAGCATTATCAATAAGGTTGGTCCACACCTGGTTAAGTTCGCCTATCAGCGCTTTTACTTCGGGCAGGGTTTCATCAAAATCTTCAATAACGTTGATATTTCCCTTCCTGATCTTATAACCCAGCATGGTAAGCGTATTGCGTATACCAATGTGTATATCGGCATACTGTTTATCCTGCCCTCGATCCATGTGGGTAAAAGTTTTAACAGAGCTTACCAGCTCGGCGATGCGCCGGGCCGATTCCTGTATGTCACTGATCATTTTCTCAGAGATCAGCACATCACTTATCCAGTTCAATATATCAGACAGGTTTTCAGATCCAACAATCGCGTCAAGTTTTTCAAGAGTTTCTGTGCTGAAATTAAAATCAACAAAGCTTTCAACAATATCATAACCATTCTCTACCTCGTGCTCATCAAACCACTCCATTATTTCATCTTCGCGATGGGTACGTTGTTTTAAACTTAGGCGGGTTGTATTTTGCTGTGAAATTTGCTGAAATAAAAGGTCGGTGACACCGGTAACCTGGTCTGGTTCAAGTCGCATGGTAAAAATGGCCTTTACACTTTCCGGTTCCTGCTCCAGGTGTTTTTTCAAGGTAAGCGAATCACGTACAATGGCCGATGCCGGATTGTTAAGCTCATGCGCCAATCCGGCCGAAAGCTTACCCAGGGCCATCATCTTTTCGTTCTGTTGTTGCAGAGCTGTAAAATCACGTACACGGGTAGTCATAATATTAACCAGTGATTGGGTAAGCTCATAATGGTTCCTGATCATTTCAGGTATTTGCTCGGTATTAAAGCTGCGTATGTGCAACTTGCCAATAGCCTGCGCATATCCTTTGGATATTTTACCTCTTGAAAACGGAAGGTAGCCGCTAATATTACCTGGGCCAACAACTGTAAACTCACGTCTGAAACCGCCTTGCATCATAAAGAAACGCAGGCTGCCATCAACCGTGATATGAGGGCCGCTCATGGGTTCGCCGGGTTGCATAAAAAGCTCACCATCCTCAAAAATATTGTCAACACTATTATCCAACAGCCATTGCAGCTGGTCTTCTGGTACGTTATTAAATGCTTCGAGCGATTTTAGCCAGGATACGGTTACCGTTTGCATGTATTAAAATTAGCTATTATTATTCAACAGTTTAATGAGCACAATATTGCACAGTACTAAACCCGGCAAAATTGCATTTGCTAAAATACGTATGATTTTTAAATTGGGTGACTTATACCCCAATGATTTACATTAGTACGATAAATCATAAATACCGTGGCGCGATATCAGAGATGTTTTAAGCCGGAAAGATTTGAATTTGTTTTTGTATATTATTGATAATAAGAATATTGTAATTTTATTTTTAAACAAATTACATTCATATTTGTTACTTCTGCATAAAGTTTAAATTTCTGGAAATAGGAACAACTTTCCGGTGGCAACCAGGAGCCGCCACCTTGTTGTGAGGATAAAGCATTGAAGGCCTTACCATCCCTGAGAAAGCTGGTAAGAAAGATCAAACATGAGGTTGATCTGGATTTAGTTGATGTTATTGATTTAATCAGTAACTGCGCGTTCCGGAGGTGAGATACCGGAACGCTTTTTTATTATCATACGAAAAAACAACGGGATAGGTTTTCGATTTTGTCGATCAGATTAAAGATTCCGTCGAATGTACCTACTCTGATGGTTTGTAAAATGTTCTTAATATTGAGCAGATTCTAAAAAATTAAGCTATTTATACATTTTTTATCTACATTTACCTTATCAATTGTAAATTAGCTTGAATGAAACCGCTTTTGTTAAAAGTTTCTTCGGGACCCGCACATTCATTTAGTGTAAGGCGCGATGTGTTGCCCGATATCAATAACCGCTGGCATTGTCATCCAGAGCTCGAACTGATCTACTTTAAAAAAGGAGGGGGAACACAGTTTATCGGTGATAGTATTAAACAGTTTAAAGCTGGTGATATGACCCTGGTTGGTTCAAACCTGCCGCACTACTGGCGCTTTGATGATGTGTATTTTGACCATAACGGGAATGAAAAGGTAGAGATAATAGTGGTGCATTTTTGCGAAAACTTTTGGGGCGATCATTTTTTGCAATTGCCCGAAAATAAGCTGATCAAAGTTTTGCTGGAGCGATCAAAAAGGGGCTTGCAGATCAGCGGGGGCACTAAGGAGAAATTGACTGTGCTACTGGAAGATATGCTGGATACCGATGGCGCCGAAAGGATCATTATGCTGCTTAAGGCCCTCAATACCATGGCCATCAGCAATCCGGTTAACTATCTTACCTCTATAGGTTTCAAGTATGATCACAATGAATCGGAGAACGACAGGCTCAACAACATCTATGAATACTCAGTACGCAATTTCAGGAAAAAGATCTACTTGGATGAGATTGCCGAGATAGCGGGGGTGAGCTCAAACTCCTTTTGCCGGTATTTTAAATCAAAAACCCGTAAAACCTATTCACAGTTTATTATCGAAATAAAGGTTGGCTATGCCTGCAAGCTGCTGATAGAAAATAAAATGAACATCAAGCAATTGTGCTATGATAGCGGCTTCAATAATTTTTCGACTTTTCATAAACACTTTAAGCAGGTAACCGGGAAAAGTCCGCTGATGTATCAGAAGGAGTTTACCAAAAATCCATAGGGGCGATGAGTTGAACAATAGGCTATTATCACTATATTTAGCCTTCAACCTTTTTCAAATTATGATTCGCAATATTCTATTGGTTACCTACCGCAACCTGGTAAAAAACAAAATATATACTTTTATAAATGTAACCGGTTTGGCGCTGGGTATGGCGGCATTCATACTCATTACCGCTTTTGTGAATTTTGAAAAAAGCTTTGACCGCATACATCCCGATGCTGCCAACATTTACCGGGTAGAAAGCCAGTTTTATCGTGGTAAAGAGCTTACCGACAGCTGGCCAACCAGTACTAACGGATATGCCCCTGCTATGAAGGCCAATTTTCCTGAGATAGCCTCCTATGCGCGTATCAGTTGGGCCAATTCAGAGAGGGTTGTCAAATATGAAAACACCAAGTACCGGGAAGAACATGTTTGTTTTGCCGATAGTAACTTCTTTAGTTTTTTTGCATATCCACTGGTAAAAGGCGACCCACTAACCGTACTTAAAGAGGTTAACACCATCGCCATATCACAATCGGCAGCAAAAAAATATTTTGGCAATGCCGATGCCATCGGCAAATTTTTGGATGTAAGTACACTTGGCGATAAGTATCATTGCATGGTTACCGGTGTGTTTAAGGATATTCCACCTAATTCAACCATGCAGTTTAATTTCCTGATGTCCTGGTCTACTTCATCTAAGTTCATTCAGAATTTTTGGTATCAGCATGAAAGCTACACTTTTGTAAAATTGAACCACGGCGCTACCATTCAGTCGGTGGAAGCTAAATTCCCGGCATTGGCCGAACAGTATAAAACAGGCCCGTCATTAAAAGAACTGAAGTGGGCTGTAAAATTGATACCGCTTACCGATATCCATTTAAACCCTGCAAAGCCTTATGAAATAGAGGTAAAAGGCAACCGTTTCGCGGTTAATTTTTTAAATATCATAGCTTTCGTCATCCTGATGATAGCCTGTATCAACTATATTAATCTGGCAACCACCAAATCGGTTGATCGTGCGCGTGAGGTAGGGATCCGGAAGGTAAGCGGAGCACATGCTTCACAGCTTATTCTGCAATTCCTGATGGAGTCATTCATCATTAATATAGCGGCCCTTTTGGTGGGCATTATACTGGTGTTAGGAGCCCGTTACGGGTTGTTACATTATTTATCTGACAGTAATACTTATGGCCTGTTATTTAACGATGCCTTGCTGTTAAAAGTGAGTGTGGTATTTATGGGCAGTATTTTACTATCAGGCATTTACCCAGCCTTGGTATTGGCGCGGTTAAAACCGATAGTGGTACTCAAAGGGCGGTTCGCATTTTCTAAAAGCGGCATACTGCTTCGCCGGGGAATGGTTGCTTTTCAGTTTATGGCATCAGTACTGCTTATTGCGGGTACGTTTGCGGTTTACAGGCAAATTGTTTACATGAGCAGTCAAAATACGGGCGTAAATATTAACCAGACCATCGTGATCAAAACGCCGGTTAATACCAGCAATTATGCGCAAAAGATCAGTAGTTTTAAAAATACACTATTGGGCTTTTCAGGTGTAAAGGCGGTTACCGTTTCGGGCGCTGTGCCGGGTAGGGAAGTACGCGAGTTTTTAGCCAACAGGCGTTTCGGTGCCCCAAAATCTGAAGAGCGTACGTACGAGATGCTCAAGGTTGATCATGATTTTATGCAGGCATATGGCATGAAGCTGATCGCGGGCAGGGCATTTGATAAAAGCCGTCCTGCTGATTCGATCGGCGTAGTATTGAATGAATCGGCAGTACGGCAGTTTGGTTTTAGTTCGCCGGAAGATGCCGTTGGAAAAAAAGTATGGCTCGAAACAGTCGACAGTCACCCCGACGAAGTAATTGGCGTCATTAAAGATTATCATCAGCAATCGCTGCAGCAAAAATATACCCCGGTGATATTGTTTATGGACCCGACCCTGGCATGGATCCCTGCTGATTATTTTTCGGTTAAAGTGAGCCAGAACAACATGACCCAAATGGTAGATAACATTAAAAGTACCTGGAATGATAATTTCCCGGAATCGTCATTTGATTTCTTTTTCCTGGATGATTTTTATAATCGCCAATATAAGCAGGAAACACAGTTTGGCCATGTATTCACCCTGTTTTCATCGCTGGCTATATTTATTGCCTGTATCGGATTGTTTGGTTTAACCGCTTACTCGGCCGCGCGCCGTACCAAAGAAATTGGGGTGCGCAAAGTTTTAGGCGCGTCGGTACAAAGCATTATTTCGCTGCTCACCTGGGATGTGGTGAAACTGATACTGGTATCAAGCCTTTTCGCTTTGCCGGTAGCTTATATTTTTATCAGCCAGTGGCTTAATCACTATGCGTTTAAAGTAACGCTTACCTGGTGGCAGTTTGCGTTGCCCGTATTGGCGCTGGTGGTTATAGCTATAGGCACAACGTTTTATCTCACGTTCAGAGCAGCGCTTACTAATCCTACATCCTCATTGAGGAATGAGTAACGTGGCCTGACCCTCTCCTTTTGGGAGTAATAGCCCATGAAAAGGCGGAGTTTAAACTTACAAGGTTAAAAACAAATCGCAGAGCAAACTCACCCGGTCTACGCTTCGCTGGACCACCCTCTCTGCGGCTTTGCCGCAAAGAGGGTAGAGAAAAAAAGAATTAAAAATCCCCTCTATGCGCGAAGCGGAGAGAGGGGTGACAAGCGCAGCGATGTCGGGGTGAGTCGATAAATGCTTAATTTTCGCTTTATGCCTTTTCATGGGCTATTACTCTCCAAAGAGAGGCGATAAAAAGGGTGTCATGGGTAGCTCCTTCGAAGCATGGCGCGTAGGCCTCTGCGCTCAACCTTCGACGGAACTCAGGGTGACACCCTGTTTTGAACGTTCATATTTAAGTATACTGTAAACCACCATGTCCGAAATAAAAATTAAACCATTAAATAATACGCCTGAAATTCTTACCTCATTAAGTACTATGCTGATAGAAGTTGTAGCCAACGGCGGTTCGGTGGGTTTTATGCATCCCTTAAGTCCAGTTGAAGCTATTAACTTTTGGACAAACTCACTGGCTGCTGCTGATCGCGGCGAGCGCATCATCCTCGGTGCTTTTGACGGAGATGAACTGGTGGCTACAGTAACCCTGCAGCTTAGCCTGCCGCCCAACCAGCCGCACCGGGCCGAAATAGCCAAAATGATGACCCGCATCAATTACCGTGGCAAGGGCATAGCCCAAGCCCTGTTACAGGCTGCTGAGCAGTTGGCTGTTGAGCACAAACGAAGCCTGCTGGTACTTGACACCGCGCAGGACGAAGGTGCTTCGGGTTTGTATGAAAAACAAGGGTTCAATTTAACCGGTATCATTCCCGACTATGCATTGAAGCCACACAGTGGTTTAACGGCAACCATGATCTATTGGAAAAGAATTTAAGGTTAAAAGCCATGGCCTGTGTGATTCCCTCCCTCGGGAGGGTAATAGCCCATGAGTAGACATAACGGACAAATAATATTAAAAAGGGGGCTGTCACCCTGAGCTCCGTCGATGGGTCGCGCGCAGAGGCCTGCCCACCATGCTTCGACGAGCTCAGCATGACACTCTTTTTTGAACAAATGTCTAATGATGGGCTATTACTCTCGGGAGGGGGGTATTCGCGATACATGTTGCATAAATCCCTCCCTGCTTTTGCGCTCATGTCAGCCGCACCCCTCCCAAGGGCGGGATTAAACACCCTGGTCCTTAATCCTTGTTCCCAAAATCCTCGCTTCCATAACCCATGCCAAAAAAGCTTAACACTTTGATGATTTTGAGATAACTATTTAAAGCCAAACCTTTTTTCTTTGTATTACCAATGTAACCAGCTTTATAAAATAGCTATGGCCCACAGATATTGCTTAACACTTGATTTGGTTGATGATGAAGCCCTGATTGCCGGGTACGAAAAATATCATGAAGCCATCTGGCCCGAGATCCGTAAAAGCATAGTCGATTCGGGCATCACCAGCATGGAGATCTACCGTTTTGATGTGCGTTTGTTCATGATCATGGAGACCAACGACAGCTTCAGTTTTGAAAAGAAAGCGGCTGCGGATGCCGCTAATGTAAAAGTACAGGAATGGGAAAACCTCATGTGGAAATACCAGCAACCCGTAAAAGGGGCGCTGAATGGCGAAAAATGGGTTTTAATGAATAAAATATTTGCCTTGTAAACCAATTCAACTAAATAAATTATGCTTAAGAGAACTCAATTGCTATTTGCGCTGGTGCTCCTGTCCCTTTCACCGGTATTTGCACAAAAAATGATTGGCAACGAAACCGATGCCCAAAAACAAAAACGTATGGAATGGTGGACAGACGATCGTTTCGGTATGTTCATTCACTGGGGCTTATACTCTGGCGCAGCCAGGCATGAATGGGTAAAGCATAATGAAAAGATTGATAATGCCGGCTATCAGAAATATTTCGATCAGTTTAATCCTGACTTGTTCGACCCACAAAAATGGGCCAGGCAAGCCAAAGCCGCAGGTATGAAATACGCGGTATTAACTACCAAGCACCACGAAGGTTTTTGCCTGTTCGACTCTAAGTTTACTGATTACAAGGCACCCAATACCAAAGCCAAACGCGACCTGGTACGTGAGTATGTGAACGCATTTCGTGCGCAGGGCCTTAAGATAGGTTTTTATTATTCCCTGCTCGACTGGCATCACCCGGATTATACTATTGACGAGATCCATCCGCAATCGCCAAAAGACAAAAGTGATGCTTCTTATGCCGCTTTAAACAAGAACCGCGACATGGCCAAATACCGCCAGTATATGCGTAACCAGATCACCGAGCTATTAACCAAATATGGTAAAATTGATATCCTTTGGCTCGATTTTTCGTTCCCCCGTAAAGATGGTCACGGAAAAGGTAAGGACGAATGGGGCTCTGTGGAGCTGTTAAAACTGATCCGCAAACTGCAACCGGGCATCATTGTAGATAACCGCCTGAATTTGGAAGAATATAAAGATGGCGCTGACTTTGAAACTCCTGAACAAGTGAGTACCGCGGAATTGGCAAAATATCGTGGTAAAACCTGGGAAACCTGCCAAACTTTTTCGGGCTCGTGGGGCTATTACCGTGACGAAAATACCTGGAAAACACACCGCCAGCTGCTTGATCTGTTGATCACTTCAACCAGCAACGGCGGTAACCTGATACTGAATGTTGGTCCAACAGCCCGCGGTGAATTTGACTACCGTGCAACCAACGCGCTGGATAGCCTGAGCCACTGGATGCATGCCAACAATCAATCTATTTATAATTGTACTTTTGCACCAGATAGCTACAAGATACCGGAAGGTACTAAACTAACATATAATAAAGTGAACGGACGTTTATATGTACATTTGTTTGATTACCCTAAAGATGGTAAGTTAACCTTACCTGGCTATAACGGTAAAATTAAATATGCACAGTTTTTAAATGATCATTCAGAGCTTTTAAGTAAAACTGATGGGCAGAACGTAGAGTTAACCCTGCCTGTTAAAAAACCAAATTACGAGATACCTGTAATTGAATTAACGCTGAATTAGCCCCCTAACCCCCTGAAGGGGGAACGTTAGTTTGATTTCGGAGTTCGAATTGGGATTTAAAATTCTGATTCGGGAAAATTTAGAGCTTAGAATTTAGAATTTAGTTTTTCGGATTTAGAGTTTCGAATTCAGGACTTAGCGTTTCGGATTTAGAGTTTTAGAATTTAGTATATAATGTCAACACAAAAAGAAATATTTTTAAGGATACACCCACATGATAATGTGCTGGTAGCCCTGCAAAACCTGGAGCAGGGAACACCGATCACTTTTGAGGGTAACACCTTTACTTTAGCCGATCGTATTGCCGCGAAGCACAAATTCGCGATCAATGAATTAAAAACCGGTCAGGAAATTTATATGTATGGCGTACTGGTGGGTAAAGCCACCAGTACCATACCGCAGGGCGGTTTGCTGAGCACGCAAAATGTGCACCATGCTTCGGACGGTTACCGTTTGGGCGAGCGTAAATTAAGTTGGCACCAACCCGATACCCGTAAGTTTGACAGTAAAACCTTTAATGGTTACCACCGTGCCGATGGCTCTGTAGGTACTGCCAACTACTGGATAGTGGTGCCATTGGTATTTTGCGAAAACCGAAACATCAATGTATTAAAAGAAGCTCTGGTTGATAAACTGGGCTACAAAAAAGCCAAAAGCTATGAAGGCGATGTGGAGCAGTTAATGGAGCTTTACCAGGCGGGCAAATCCGTTGAAGAAATATTGAATGCCGATATCCAGGCCTCGGCAGAAAAAGCGGATTCAAAACGGCTGTTCAAAAACATCGACGGTATTAAATTTCTGAACCACAGTATGGGCTGTGGTGGTACCAAGGACGATTCTGACGCCTTGTGCGGACTGATCGCCGGGTATATTACCCATCCCAACGTGGCTGGAGCTACCGTTTTAAGCCTGGGCTGTCAACATGCGCAGGTGAGTATTTTGCAAGCCGAGATAGCCAAACGCGATCCCAACTTCAGCAAACCTATGGTGGTGCTGGAGCAGCAAAAAGTGGGTACCGAAAGCGAACTGCTGAAACAGGCGCTTAAACAAACTTTTGCCGGTTTGGTACAAGCTAATCAGAATCAGCGACAGCCCGCGCCGTTGTCCAAACTTTGTATTGGTATGGAATGTGGCGGTTCTGATGGGTTTTCGGGTATTTCGGCAAATCCTGCATTGGGTTATGTGTCCGATCTGCTGGTAACTATGGGCGGTTCTGTGATATTGGCAGAGTTCCCCGAGCTTTGCGGTGTGGAGCAGGAATTGAGTGACCGTTGTGTGGACGAGGAAACAGCTAACCGCTTTATGCAATTGATGACCACTTACAACGCGCGTGCCGAAGCGGATGGTTCTGGTTTTTACGCCAATCCATCACCCGGAAACATTCGCGATGGTTTGATCACCGATGCTATTAAATCGGCAGGAGCGGCAAAAAAAGGGGGCACATCGCCGGTTGCGGCGGTACTGGATTACCCCGAAAAAGTAACCAAACCAGGCTTAAACCTGTTATGTACCCCTGGCAGTGATGTGGAAAGTACTACTGCCGAAGTAGGTTCAGGCGCCAATATCGTATTGTTCACTACCGGTTTAGGTACGCCTACGGGTAACCCCATAACTCCGGTAGTTAAATTATCCACAAATACCGCTATGTATGAACGTATGCCGGATATTATCGATATTAACTGCGGAACGATCATTGAAGGTGAGGAAACTATTCAGCAGGCCGGTGAACGTATATTGAATTATGTGATTCAACTGGCCAGCGGCGAGGTTGAACCCAAATCGGTAAAACTGGGCCAGGATGATTTTATACCCTGGAAAAGAGGGGTGTCGTTGTAAGTGGAAGATAGATAAAGGAGCAAGGACAAAAGATAAGCGCTATCCGAAGTCTCTGACTTCGGATCACTATGCTGGTAGTTTGTAACTACCGAAAGTTTTGTTCTGATATTTCCTGTAGTCTGAAGACTACAAGCATATAAGTTCGAAGTCAGAGACTTCGAACAGCACGTGACGAAATATAAAGAAACTCCCTCTTTCCGCCGCAGGCGAAGAGAGGGATGTCAAGCGCAGCGATGACAGGGTGAGTCGACTCACCTATGAAAAATAAAAAAAAGAATAACATGTTTAAACTAACCAATAAATCGGTAGTGATCACAGGCGGTGGCAGCGGCATAGGTAAAGCTATGTCGGTATTGTTTGCGCAGCAGGGCGCTACCGTTCATATCATCGAACTAAATGACAAGGCCGCGGCCGAAACCGTTAGCGAAATTGAGGCAGCCGGCGGAAAAGCCATCGGTTATGCCTGCGATGTAAGCAGTCAGCAGCAGGTAGTGGATACTTTTAACAAAATAGGTAAGATCGATATCCTGATCAATAATGCGGGTATCGCCCACATTGGCAGGGCTGATAATACCAGTACCGAAGATTTTGAGCGTGTATTTAATGTAAACGTAAAAGGCGCGTATAATTGTCTCTTCGCGGTGATCCCGGTGCTGAAAGCCAATGGCGGAGGGGTGATATTGAATACAGCATCTATCGCGGCCAGCGTGGGTATTACCGATAGGTTTGCTTACTCCATGAGTAAAGGAGCTATACATGCCATGACGCTTTCTGTAGCGCGTGATTACCTGCATGGTAACATCAGATGTAACTGTATTTCGCCGGCACGCATTCATACACCATTTGTAGATGGGTTTATCGCCAAGAATTACGCCGGTAAAGAGGATGAGATATTTGAAAAATTATCCAAAAGTCAGCCTATCGGAAGGATGGGTCGATCTGAGGAAGTTGCGGCCCTGGCCCTGTATCTTTGCTCGGACGAAGCCGGTTTTATTACCGGTACCGATTATCCTATCGATGGTGGATTTATCACTTTGAATAATTAAATTCTAATTCCTAAATATTAAACTCTAAATCTTAATAAAATCCCGTATGAAATTGATACGATTTGGCGAAAACGGCAAAGAGAAACCAGGAGTGATCCTTAACGATAAAAAATATGATGTATCTGCCTTTGGCGAAGATTATACCGAGCAGTTTTTTGAGACTGACGGTGTGGCTCGTCTGGCTGCATTTATAAAAGATAAACAACTGCCCGAAGTTGCCGATAGCGTACGCTTAGGCAGCCCGATTGTGCGTCCTTCAAAAATTGTATGCATCGGTTTAAATTATGCCGATCATGCTAAAGAAACTAATGCTCCCCTGCCACCAGAGCCGGTGATATTTATGAAAGCCACCACCGCTATTGTGGGTCCTAATGATAATATCGTGATCCCTAAAAATTCGGTAAAAACCGATTGGGAAGTGGAATTGGCTGTAGTGATCGGCAAAAAAGCATCATATGTTGATGAAACCGATGCGATGAACTATGTAGCCGGTTATGTGCTGCATAATGATGTATCCGAGCGCGAATTTCAGCTGGAGCGTAACGGCACCTGGGACAAAGGAAAAGGTTGCGATACCTTTGCGCCGCTTGGCCCGTTTTTGGCTACACCCGATGAAATTGCCGATCCGCATAACCTGCGTTTATGGTTAAAGGTGAACGGTAAAATCTTGCAGGATGGTACCACCTCTAACTTTATTTTTAATCTGCCCCATTTAATTTCCTATACAAGTCAGTTCATGACCTTGTTGCCGGGCGATATTATTTCAACAGGTACACCCGCAGGTGTTGGCCTGGGTATGAAACCGCCATTTTATTTAAAACCGGGCGACGTGGTTGAATTGGGCATCGATGGCCTGGGCGAATCAAAACAAAACGTGGTAGCTTATGCCTAAAATTGATGCGCACCAGCATTTCTGGATATTTGACCCGGTTCGTGATAGCTGGATCAATGATGAAATGCTGGTGATTAAACAAGACTTTTTACCAACCGATCTGCTGCCTGTACTACAGCAGAACGGCATTGATGGTTGTGTAGCTGTGCAGGCCGATCAATCCGAAAAGGAAACCCAGTTTCTGTTGGAAATGGCTGCCTCCAATCCTTTTGTAAAAGGTGTAGTGGGCTGGGTTGACTTGAAAGCAGATAACCTGGAGGAACGGCTGGAGTATTTTAAGCAATTTGATAAACTCAAGGGCTTTCGTCATATTTTACAATCGGAGCCTGACAAGCAGTATATGCTGCAACCGCGTTTCCAAAAGGGAATCGCCAGTCTGCAGAAGTACGGCTATACTTATGATATACTGATATACCCGGAACACCTGCCTTATGCCGCATTGCTGGCCGGAGGCTTCCCCGATCAGAAATTTGTGCTTGACCACCTGGCTAAACCACATATTAAAGATCAAGACATTCATAATTGGCAAAAAGACATCCTTGCTTTAGCCAAACACCCCAATGTTTACTGCAAAGTATCGGGCATGTTAACTGAGGCCGACTGGAACTCCTGGAAACCCGAAGATTTTACACCTTACCTGGACGTGGTGTTCAACGCCTTTGGCATCAACCGTGTGATGTTTGGATCTGATTGGCCCGTATGCCTGCTGGCCGGTGGCTATGAAGGCACCATGCAGGTGATCAATCATTATTGCTCAAAACTTTCGGCAGCAGAACAGGGCCTCTTCTTGGGTGAAAATGCTACACTATTTTACAATTTATAAGCCTGAAATTCAAAATGATACGCCATTATCATTTTGAATTTTTTTGTTGCTAAATAAAATAAAAGTACGTAACTATGTACTGTGGCAGCAATACGGTGATCATCTATAGCTGATTTGCAGATATACTTCTGTTTACCGTTAACCTACCTTATATTGTTAACCAGGCCTCTGCAGTTAACAGAAAGCTTTTGACCAATTATTTGTAACCCATAGCATAATAAAAGTGTAATATTTTGTGTTTGTAAGAATTATGGCACATAATTAGCTATAAAATTATTTGATGGTGGCTAAATCAGGAACAAGGTAATTTATTGCTTTGTTTGTTGTTGATAACCAGCGTCATCAAGCAAATTTATTTAAGAAAAAGTCATGTATATTATTTTATTAGAAGTTACCGCCCTGCTTGCCGTAATTATTCTTCCGTTATTGGTTGTACGAAAAAAGTTCAGGAAAAGATCAAAGCCCGTTTATAAGATTGATACCAATACCGAGTATGCCCGCTATGCTATCAACGAAGATGGTTTCCTGGAAGAAATTAATGTAAGCAACTTATCAAAACACAGGCATTAGTATTCATTATACCTCATGCAAAAAGCCATTGTTATTAAACAATGGCTTTTTTGTTTTTCGCAGGTTGGTGTATGTTATCTTTAAAATCCTCCTTCGTCCGCGCTGGGGCCGTAGCTGCCAGGTATGGGCACATTCAACAAACGTAAATAAACGCCCATTTGTGCCCGGTGATGCACGGTTTGCGAATAAGCCATCCTGATCACTTCGGCTTTTGTCCGCACACTGATAACTTTACCGTCGTAACGTAAGGTCCAGCTCTTTTGCAGATCCTCATCACTGGCTTGCGCTAAATGAGTTTTTCCGCTGTCGAGTGATTTTTCAAAAAATCCTAATACACCTTCTGTATTAGGATGAGGCTCAAATTTATAGGGGTTATGCGCAAGGTCAAGTTCATCGGTGGTAAGGGCCATAGTTACCCAGCCTGGTATTTCGGCAATGTGATTGGCCAGGCGTTGTACGGTCATGCTCTTTTCATGCGGCTGCCATTCATATTTATCATTGGGTATAATGGCCAGCATTTTACGGGTTGTTTGAGCTTCCAGCTCCATTTCTTTTAGTAATGCGGTGATGGTTGACATGATTATCGTTTTAAATATTTACTGTTCTTGTTTGATGATTCAAAGTAACAAACAGCTGGTGACAGCCTTATGTCAGTAGGTTTTTATAAATGAAAAAAAGTATGAAAAGAGGGGTGTCACCCTGAGCTCCGTCGAAGGGTCGGGCGCAGAGGCCTATCCACCATGCTTCGACGGAGCTCTTTGACAACCTTTTTTAGCGATAAGACAGACAGGGTTGCCGCCTCAAAACACAATTGATATTATTGATATACCAATTATTATCATGAAACCTATACTCTTTTGTCTCTTATTGCTGTTCCCGGTTATGTGTATGGCGCAAAACCCGGCAGCTGATGGTTTAACCTGCGAATACCTGACCAATCCGGTAAGCATCGATATCGTGAGCCCGCGCCTCAGCTGGAAGATAAGTTCCACCCAGCGTAATACCCTGCAGCAGGCCTATCATATCAGGGTAGCGACCGATGCGTCTTTTTCCGCAGCCAAAACAGTTTGGAATACGGGCAAGGTGAACGCCGATTCCTCCATCCTCATTACCTATGTAGGAACTCCGCTAAAACCGGCTACCCGCTATTATTGGCAGGTAAGGGTTTGGGATAACCATAACCACGCATCAGCATGGAGCAAACTGGCTTATTTTGAAACGGGTATGTTTTCGCCTGCCGACTGGACAGCCACCTGGGTTGAACCTAAACAGGAGCCTCTGCGCAAAATACCGGCAGCCATGCTGCGCAAACAGTTCAGCGTAACCAAAAAGATCGTATCCGCCCGGGCATACGCCACCGCGCATGGTTTATATGAACTATACCTTAACGGCAAAAAAGTAGGCGACCAGGTGCTTACCCCCGGTTGGACCGAGTATAAAAAGCGCCTGCAATACCAGGTGTATGACATTACCGCCATGCTGCAACAAGGTGATAATGTAGTAGGAGCCATGCTTGGCGACGGCTGGTTCCGCGGAACTACAGGTTATATCAACCAATGGGGTTTCTGGGGTAAAAAGCTGGGCCTGCTATGCCAGTTACAGATCACTTATGCCGATGGTGCCGTGCAAAACATTAATACTGATGGTTCATGGAAGGGTACCAATGAAGGGCCTGTGCGCCTTGATGGTATTTATGACGGCGAAAGTTACGACGCCCGCAAAGAGTTACCCGGATGGGCCAGCAAAGGTTTTAACGATGCCGGCTGGGAACCCGTTGATGAGGCCAGATTTGATAATAAAATACTGGTAGGGGTACAAAGCGTACCCGTACACAAAATACAAGAGATCAAACCTATTGCTATATTTAAAAGTCCAAAAGGTACACAGATTGTTGATTTTGGGCAGAATTTGACCGGCTGGGTGCGTTTAAAAGTAAGCGGCAGTGCGGGGCAAATCGTCAGGATCCGCCATGCAGAGGTACTGGATAAATTTGGAGAGTTTTATACGGCCAATCTGCGCGCGGCTACGGCAACTATCAACTATACGCTTAAAGGTGGTGGGGCCGAGGTATTTGAACCACACTTTACCTTTATGGGCTTCCGGTATATCGCGGTGGAAGGTTTTCCCGGTGAGTTGAAGCCGGAGAATTTCACGGCTATGGTCATTCATTCAGATATGCCGGTTACCGGACAGTTTGCTTGTTCCGATACCATGATCAATAAACTGCAGCATAATATCCAGTGGGGGCAGAAGGGTAATTTCCTGGATATCCCTACCGATTGCCCGCAGCGCGACGAGCGCCTGGGCTGGACTGGCGACGCGCAGGTGTTTTCGCGCACGGCGGCCTTTAATATGCAGGTAGCGCCATTTTTTGCCAAATGGATGAAGGACGTAGCCGCCGATCAGTTCCCGGCAGGCGGGATTCCCTTTGTAGTACCCGATATTTTGCAAACCAACCAAACCACATCGGCAGGCTGGGGTGATGTATCGGTTATTGTGCCCTGGACCATGTACCAGGTGTATGCCGATAAACGCATCCTGCAAACCCAATACCCCAGCATGAAGGCTTATGTTGATTATATCATCAAAAAATCTGGCGATAAATATATCTGGCACAACGGCAGCGTTTTTGGCGACTGGTTGTTCTACCGCCCGGGCATCTATGATTTTTCGGAGCCCAACGGCTATACCAACCCCGATCTGATAGCCACCGCTTTTTATGCTTACTCTTCCAAACTTCTAAGTGAGTCTGCGGGCATATTGGGTAATACTGCCGACGAAAAATACTACAAGGGGATATATGAGCAGGTTAAAAAGGCCTTTATTCGTAATTATATCACCCCAACAGGCCGCATTTTTGCCGACTCGCAAACCGGCTATGTACTGGGCCTCAAATTTGGCCTGGTACCCGACAGTCTGAAAGCCAAGGCCGCCGCTTACCTGGTTGAAGATGTACGCAGCCGAAATAATCACCTGTCTACCGGTTTTTTGGGTACGCCTTATCTGTGCCAGGTGCTGTCGCAAAACGGCTATAGCAATGTAGCTTATGATCTGCTGCTGCAAAAAACATATCCTTCATGGCTGTACCCGGTAAAAATGGGCGCTACCACCATCTGGGAGCGCTGGGATGGTATTAAAACCGACAGTACTTTTGAGGATAAAAGCATGAACTCCTTTAACCATTACTCGTACGGCGCTGTTGGCGACTGGATGTACCAGCAAATGGCGGGTTTACAATTGGGCAAGGCAGGTTACAAACACATCATTATTAAACCCGAACCTCACCAAAAGATCAGCTTTGCTAAAATAACGTTCCAAAGCATGTATGGGCAGGTATTATCGGGGTGGGAAACAAACAATGGCACTATGCAGGTCCACGTAACCATACCACCAAATACCACCGCCGATGTGACCCTGCCGCGGGCACATGCCGAAGAGATAAAGCTCGACGGTAAACCCATCGCTCCGGATACGGCACATGCAGTTGATGACGGCGTTACCATCAGCGTTGGTTCCGGGGATTATATCTTCAGTTATCCCTGGATAGAGATAAAAGAGAAAAAGGTAGTCACAGCGACGATGTAAGAGAAAGGGGATATGAAATTCAATACCGCTGCCTGTGTCCTCACAGGCAGCTTGCATTAAAATTGCCTGTGAAGACACAGGCAATGGAAAGAAAAAATGATTGTTAAAAGTGAGATCTCGTGTGCGATTCCTTCCTCCGGGAAAAAGAGGAAGAGTGTTCTAAAATTTGCATTTTATGCAAGGTATAAAACCCCTCCCTACCTTTGCGCCCATACCAATTGTACCCCTCCCGTAGGAATGGGACTTGGAACGGGGTTATAATGCGCATGGAGCTATGAAATTTATTTTTATATTAGTTCAAAACAGATAATCATGCTCAAAAAAGGCGAACATATTGATGGCACCCCTGCCGAACTGCAGGCCCTGCTTAACCAGAACGCGGAAGCCAATGAATTTTTTGAAAGCCTTTCCAAATCGTATAAACAAGGGTATTGTGATTGGGTAGGATCAGCAAAGCAGGAAGATACCCGTAAAGTGCGGGCCGATAAAGCGCTCATTATGCTGCTCAATAAGCAAAAGACCCTGAAAACTTAATAGGGTTTCGGTATAGGAAGAATTTTAAAAACAGAGGTCTATGCGATTCCTTCCCTCGGGAAAGGGGTTTATGAACTTTGTAAGTTTATACCGGGTGTAAAAACCCCTCCCTGCCTTTGCGCTCAAGCCAACCGCACCCCTCCCGTGGGGCTACTGTGTGGACACAAGTATGCTATAAAAGTTCGATTTTTGCGAAATGGATGAACCTATAAATTCGAACCCTGATTTTAAGGGAGCATTTGGCGATAAACGGATAGAAAGGCGTGCGACTGATGCATTAAGGAAGCTAACCACGGGCCGTAATAGTAGTTTACGACAGATCACAGAAACAGATGCAGAACAAAAAAGCTTCTATCGTTTGTTTAACAACGAAAGTTTCAGCGAAAGCGCTATAGAAAAAAGTATAGTTGATCGTTGCCGGAGATTAAGTTCGGGCCGCCATTTATTGTGTATACAAGATACCACAGAGTTTAACTTTTCATCCAAGCGGGGACGAATTAAACCTAAAAGTGGATTAGGAACTACTTCAAGGGATGATATTCTGGGCTTTATGTTGCATAGTAGTTTAGTAGTTGATGCAGAGCATAGTCATGCATTGGGCTATTCTTATATTAAAACATGGGAAAGGCCCGCAGATACTCCGGGGAAACATGATCGTGATTATCAGCATTTACCTATCCAGGAAAAAGAATCTTATAAATGGATAGCGGCAGCCAATCAGAGTAAAGCGTTATTGGAGCAGGCAAATGCGATAACCATCGTTGCAGATCGGGAAAGCGACATTTACGATCTGTTTGACGTAGTTGAAAAAGACAAAGTACATTTACTGATCCGCTCTAATCATGACCGGTTGATAAGCGGGAAATTAAAGCTAAGCGGTTGCCTGAATGCCTTACCTGTTATGTATAGTTATGATCTTGCTGTAGCGGGCGATATCAGAAAGGCCAGCAGTAAGCGTATTGTTCGAATGGGGCTAAAATGGGCTAAGGTTGAGCTTTTAAAGCCGGTTTCCTGCAGAAATGAACAATTGGCAAACGTTCAGGAAATATATGTGGTAGAGGCAGCTGAACAAAACAAAGGTATTTACTGGCGGATATTAACCACACATGAAGTAACAACAGCCGAACAGGCCTTGCAGATCATTTGCTGGTATAAAGAGCGCTGGCATATTGAACAGATCCACCGTTTACTTAAAACAGACGGCTTCAGAATCGAAAAATCTCAACTGGAACAAGGTTGGGCTATACGCAAACTTACTTTGTTGGCGATGATGGCAAGTCTGCGTATCCTGCAGATGATGCTCGCATATCAGGATGATAATGAACAATCTATAGATGAGGTATTTGATCACCAGGAACAAAAATGTTTACAAATGATAGCCAAAAAGTTGGAAGGGGCAACAGAGAAGTTAAAGAACACGGCAAAAGTAAACACCCTGAAATGGGCAACATGGATAATTGCACGCATAGGTGGTTGGAAAGGGTATACTTCTCAAAGAAAACCAGGCCCGATCGTCTTGCAAAAGGGCCTGGCTAAATTCTATAACGTTTATGAAGGATGGCTACTCTATCAAGATTACAACTAAAAGATGTGTCCACACAGTAGCCCGTGGGGAGGGAACTAAAAATAATATAAGATCAAAAGGGGAAGCCCGTGCGATTCCTTCCTTGGGGAAGGGGAGGAAGGGGTTTCTTCGATTTGCAAATTTATGCTGGGCGAATAAACCCTTCCCTGCATTCGCGCTCATGTCAGCCGCACCCCTCCCGTGGGAGGGAACTAAAATAGATTCAATATTCATTATTACCTGCTCCCATCACTTCTCTTGAAACTGCAAAAAGTAAAATTCTGCCTGGTGTTAAATGGCGTCTGATGATCTTCGGTTATACATCTCAACTTTTCAAAAGAATCTGCAAATAGTGTGGTCATCGAGGTTTCAGAATATTGCTTGATCTCCAGACCGCTGCATTTGGTTGGGCCATTTTCTGAAAACGTTCCCAGTACCAGGTACCCGCCCGGATGAATGGCATCTTCCGCTATGGATAGGTAGCGGGTTATTTTATCTCCGGTAGTTAAAAAATGAAAAGCAGCCCGGTCATGCCATACGTGATATTTTACAGGCGGTGTAAACTCGGTAACATCTAATACTATCCAGTGCACTTTGGCGGCATTGGCACCTAATCTTTTTTGGGCCTTTTCGATAGATGCCGCGGATATATCCAGCACCCATATATTCTGATAACCTTTATCCAGCAAAGCATCCACCAACCGGCTATCGCCTCCACCAATATCAATGATATTGGCCGACAGATCTACCTGCAGCGATTCCACAAAATCCATCGAAGTTTTGGGATAGGTTTGAAACCAGCTTACATCATCCTCGGCTTTGGTACCGTATACATTTTCCCAATGTCGTTTTTCGGGAGTGCTCATGGGTGTTATGAATTAAGCATCAATATTAATGAGCTTTTTTCAATTTAAGGAATTTTAATTCGTTAAAGAAAATATAGGTAGCCAGCGAAATCTTCCCATGCGTCACGAGCGCAGCAATCCCCGATTGGCAAGTCCGCTCTGTAAATAGGGGATTGCCACGTCGTTCCTCCTCGCAATGACGCGAAGAGAAAAGAATTCCCTCTTTTCGCCGCAGGCGAAGAGAGGGTGGCCAAGCGTAGCGATGGCCGGGTGAGTCGATTACGCCACTAACTGATCAAATAATTTGTTCAAAGTAGCTTCGGCATCCAGTAGCAGGCCAGGATGCACCTTTGACGATTGTACCACTGTACTGCGAGTAGCCGTAAGCCAGCGGAAACGGGAAGCCAAATCCAGTTTGGCAATTGGACCTGCCTGTTTATCGCCGTGGCATATCCTTTCAAAGGAGTTGATATTATCTTTCAGGCAATCCAGATCCAGGCTGGGAGCCAGCGCGCTTATACGGGCCTCGTTCCACACAAACCTAACTTTCAGGAACTGTTGTTTTGGGCAGTAAATGATCACACCTACGTTAATAAATTCCTCGCGCTCTACCCTCGGCACAACGCGTACTACGGCGTACTCAAATAAGTATGGCTCTTGCATGTTGTGCTTCTTTTACAAAATTTTCAGACGCGGCTACGCGTGTGGTTAAAAAACGGTAATAAACATCGCGGCGTTCGGCAGGAGTGCCATTTTCCGAATCGTCGGTAAGCCATTCGTCAGGAATCAGGTTAACAATGGCCAGGATACGTTCATCGGTCAGGATAGCAGAAAATTCGGCGTCGACCTCATCCAGCAGCGAAGCCTGGGGCAGCAGTACATGATCCTTTACGGGCATAAAGGGGCGTATGGCCTGCTCGTCCCAGTTATACCAGGAATGGTGAAAATATAATGAGGCACCGTGATCTATCAGCCAAAGTTCCTTGTGCCACATCAGCATATTGGTATTGCGCGGGGTACGGTCCACATTGGTGAGCAGACAATCCAGCCACACAATTTGCGAGGCCGTTTTGGCATCCAGTGTGGTCACCACCGGGTCGAACGTAATAGCGCCCTGCAGGTAATGCAGTGCCAGGTTAAGGCCCACGCTAAATTTAAGCAGGTCCTGTATCTCTTCGTCAGCTTCGGAGCGACCAAAGGCTGGGTCGAGGTTGGCAAATACCAGTTCGGGCACGCGCAAACCCAGCAAACGGGCAATTTCGCCGCCTATCAGCTCGGCAATCAGAGCCTTTACGCCCTGGCCCGCGCCGCGGAATTTGAGTACATATAAAAACTCGTCGTCACCCTCGGCAATGGCAGGCAGCGAGCCGCCCTCGCGCAGAGGAGTAACGTAACGTATCACATTAATGGTTCTGAGTTGTGGTTCAGTGTAATTCATTGCAGCTATTCAAATGAAGCAGGCAAATATAATTAAAAACATAGCGGCGGCGGGTACCATTTATTGGCGCAAGTATTGCGTGGTGGTTGTGTATGAAGGCTGACTTGTGACTCTTCGACAGGCACAAGTCAGCAACCCGCCGGCAACCACACAATACTTGCGCTAAAGACGTATGATACCTGTCAACAAAACTTTTATATTTAATTATTGTAATGTAAATGTGAATTAACCTTTAAGAAACCATATGGCCCAAAATCACAAACAACCTGCAAAAGAAACTGTCGAAAAAGAACTCACTTATATCCAAAAAGTATGGCACACCGTAGCTATCGTGGCCCTGCTTGTAGTGGTGATATTGATAGCCCGGGTAGCTTTTAATGTACTGCTGATGGTGCTGGCTGGTGTGCTGGTATCAGTTTATTTTCATGGCCTGGGCGATATGATACAGCGCAAAACCAAATGGAGCCGGCGGGCTTGTATGATCATATCCATAGGAGGTACCTTTATTATCCTCACGGTTTTATTTTGGTTTATGGGAGCCAAGATCTCCAAGCAGATCACCGTATTGAGCGATTCTCTACCCCAAACGGTCAACACCGTTAAAGCAAAGCTGTCTGAATATCCTTTGGGCAATAAGGTGTTATTTTACCTGTCTGATGATAATTCCGATAAGCTGTTTGCTACCGCCAAGCAGTTCTTTAATACCAGTTTTGGTGTTTTGGGCAATATTTATATCATTATGTTCCTGGCTATGTTTTTTACAGCCAATCCCAATTTATATAAAGACGGCATCATTAAACTGATCCCTGCAGACCGTAAGGAGATCGGCCACTGCGTGATCGACCGGATCAGTACCGCACTCAAAGGCTGGCTGAAGGGTATGATGCTCTCGATGGTGCTGGTGTTTATTTTGATAGGTGTGGGTTTAAGTATTATGAGCATCCCGGTGGCGTTGGTACTGGCCCTGCTGACGGGCTTGTTAAAACTGATCCCCAACTTTGGCTCGCTGGCCGCCATGATTCCCGGCGTATTGCTGGCGCTTACCATAAGCACCAATACCGCCATCATTGTATCGTTGATTTATATTGTTTCGCAAACCATTGTGAGCAATATTGTAACCCCGCTCATCCAGAAAAAGATGATCGACCTGCCGCCGGCCCTCACCATATTGTCGCAGGTATTGATGGGTACACTTTCGGGCGTACTGGGTATTATACTGGCCGTGCCGCTGCTGGCCATTGTCATGATATTGGTTGACGAACTGTACGTGAAGAAAATCGAGGCGGAGGCGGAAGTTTTGAGTGTGGAGTCCTGAGGTTTGTTTGCGTCAGTATTAATAAATTATGTCATGGGTAGGTACGACGACGCAATCTCGTAGCTATTTTTGCGAATGTTGAATTTTTATCCGATCATTAAAACAGCATATCCATCCAAAATGATTTTTACCTACCAGGACCTGGAATCTATCGATCTGACCCAAGTTAACCAAATAGCCAAAGAAGCCGGAGCTGCCATACTCAGTATTTATAATCTATCACCTGGAAATATTGGCCTCATTTTGAAAGACGATCAATCGCCGCTTACAGCTGCTGATAAGTTGTCGCATGAGGTGATATTCAATGCCCTGACCGCCTTAACGCCGCAAATCCCCATTATTTCTGAGGAGGGTAGGGATATCCCCTATGAAACCCGCAAAAACTGGCCCTATTTCTGGTGTGTCGACCCGCTGGATGGCACTAAAGAGTTTATTAAGCATAACGGTGAGTTTACGGTGAACATCGCCCTTATCCATCAAAATACCCCGGTTTTGGGCATTATCTACATCCCCGTTACCAGCGAATTATATTACGGTGGCCAAAACATCGGCAGTTGGAAAGAGAGCCGGGATGGAACAAGCACTCACCTGCATGTCGATGTAAGCAACACCGGTTGGATAGCCGCTGGCAGCCGCTCGCACGCCTCGCCCGAAGAAACCGCGGTGCTTAGCCAGTATCCTGTAAAGGAAACTATTTCTGTAGGCAGTTCGCTTAAATTTTGCCTGATAGCCGAAGGGCAAGCCCATATTTATTATCGACATGGCCCTACCATGGAATGGGATACCGCTGCCGGGCAGGCCATAGCCACATTTAGCGGTGCAAAAATGACTTTGCTCAATGGTGAGCCCTTCTTGTACAACAAGGTATCGCTGCTTAATCAGGGGTTTTTGTGTAAGGTAAAATAGGCGCTCAGCTATTGGCCTCAGGCTGCAAAATATAGGTATTGAAAATTAACTGATCTTAAAGTAATTAGGATCATAACAAACGTTTGTGTTGAATTAATTATTAAGGCAGCGTGAGTTAATCATTAATTTCATCGATAGTAAACAGCAACAAAAGGTTTGAGCCCTGCTTAAAATACCAATGTTATTTAAATTATAGTATGAAACTTAAACACATCAATTTATGGCTTTTTTGTGCGGCGATGATGCCATTTTTGGCCATTGCCCAAACCAAGCCGGCCTATAATGAACTCCAGGTTTTCGATCATTCATTTTTTACCTACAACGGTAACGAATTTCGCAGTGCGAACGGTGCGCCAGGTCCAAAATACTGGCAAAACAAGGCCGACTATGTGATTAATGCCGAGCTGATAGAAAAGGATACCCTGATTAAAGGCAATGTAAGTATCAACTATACCAATAACAGCCAGGATACGCTCAATTACCTGTGGCTACAGCTGGATCAAAATCTGTTTAAGCCCGATTCTCGCGGAGCAGCGTCAACCCCGGTTAGCGGCGACCGTTTCGACGCCAAAGGCTATACCAAAGGCGGCTATGATATTGGCGCGGTTTCGGTTATCTATATGGGAAAAAAATATGTGATCAAACCTACTATTACTGATACGCGCATGCAATTGCGCCTGCCTTTTGTGGTAAAGCCTCATGGTGATCAGATCAACGTAAAAGTTGACTACTCTTTTTATGTACCCCACTATGGCGCCGACCGCATGGGGCGTTTAGGGGTTAAACAGGGCGTAATCTACCAACTGGCGCAATGGTACCCGCGTATGTGCGTGTATGATGATGTGAATGGCTGGGATACTTTACCTTATATAGGCACTGGTGAGTTTTACTGTGAGTATGGTAATTATGATTACTCGATTACCGTTCCTGCCGATATGATCGTTGCGGGTTCCGGCGATTTGCAGAACTCGCAGCAGGTATTAACTGCCGAGCAAAATAAGCGCCTGGCTGCCGCCGCTAAGAGTGATAGTTCGGTACACATTATTACCGGGGCCGAAGTAGGCACGGCGGGCATCAGACCAAAACAAGGAGGGACGTTAACCTGGCATTATAAAATGCACAATACGCGCGATGTATCCTGGTCGGCTTCAAAAGCATTTATCTGGGATGCTGCAAGGGTTAACCTGCCAGGTGGCAAAAAGGGGATGGCCAATGCGGTTTACCCGGTTGAAAGTAGAGGTTATGACCGCTATGGCCGCGCGGCGCAATATTTAAAAAACAGTGTCGAGTTTTACTCTCAAAACTATTTTGAATATCCCTGGCATTCGGCATTTGTGGTGGCGGGTGTAGCATTAGGTATGGAATATCCTGGAATTGTTTTCTGTAGCTACGAGATCAAAAAGGACGATCTGTGGCATGACATTACGCATGAAATGGGCCATAACTGGTTCCCGATGATTGTGGGCAGCAATGAGCGCCGCTTTATGTGGATGGACGAAGGGATGAACACTTTTATCAACGGATATGCCTCTAATTGGTTCAATCACGGCGAATATGGAGATACCAGCAGCATGGCCATACGTATGACCCGCAGTCTGATGCACGAAAAAGATCCATTGATGACTCCGCCCGAAGTAATGCACGATGGCGGCCAGTATTATTACAAAACCGCCTTGGCCCTGAATATTTTACGCAATGAGGTTTTAGGTGCCGACAGGTTTGATTATGCGTTCAATATGTACATCAAGCGCTGGGCCTACAAACACCCGCTGCCAGAGGATTTTTTCCGGACCATGAATGATGCAGCCGGCGAAGACCTGAACTGGTTCTGGAAGGAATGGTTTTATACCACCTGGAAGCTTGATCAGGCGGTTACCGATGTGAAATATAACAAAAATGACCCTACAGCTGGTGCTATCATTACTATTGAGAATTTAGGAGAAATGGCCCTGCCCATTACTTTAAAAGTGACTGAGCAAAGTGGTAAAGCTCAATTGATCAAACTTCCGGTTGAGGTATGGCAAAAAGGGGGTAAGTGGAAGCTGAAATGTAATACCACATCAAAAATAACCTCGGTCATAGCCGACCCGGACAGACAACTGCCTGATATTGACCGCAGCAATAACATCTTTAAATTGCCTGAGTAAAATTCAAATCAGATTAAGCGAAAAGATATAAATTGAGCGGAATATCCGCTTAAAAAGATACCGGATCAGTTTGGGCTTTGGAACCTCCATTCAACCCAAACTGATCATTTATACCCTGACGAAAGCTCCGCAGAATGTACGGACAAAGTGTATCGTTATATAGCACCTTTATTGAAGGCATCATAAGCACAAGGGATTATCGTTAAGGTAACCTGCCCGCCTGTTACCACTTAAAAATGTGCCTGTTACGTCGCCAAAAAATTAAAAGTTTTTACCTGTTTACTCAAAACAGGAAGCTTTTGGACTATAACCCCCAATTATATCAGCCTGTAAAGACCAAAAACCTTCTCCCGGCAGGGTCTTTCTGATTGATGTCTATGTATTTTATTGTTTATCAAACGTTTGTGTTGCTTAATCTTTTGTAAAACAAACGTTTGCGTGGTGTTTAGGGGGCTTCCATCTTGCTTTGTTTAGGCCATATTTCTAATTTCCAATATCCAAAAAACATAAAAAAAACCGACTGGAAATTTATTGACCAACTAATAATTAACACCAACAATGTATGATTAAAATTTACTCACAACCTGGCCCGGATTTCATGCAAGGTATTTTTTCAAAAGGCCGCTCCTGCGTTAGTCTTTTTTTAAAACTGGTTTGCTGTTATCTGTTTATAATGTTACCAACCTGGGCCAATGCCCAAACGGTAATTAATGGTACCGTAAAAGATACCAAGGGTTTGCCCGCCATTGGTGCTACAGTATCCGAAAAAGGAAATAAAAACACCGCTGTAACCGACATCAACGGTAAATTTAAATTAGCCCTTAAAGGTAAATCTGGAATTTTAACGGTAACCTATATAGGGTATAAACCGCAGGAAGTAACGATAGGTTCATCAAATGAAGTATCGGTTGTGCTGGAAGATGATTTGAATAAGCTGAACGAGGTAGTTGTAGTAGGGTACTCCTCTAAACAGGTATCGCAGCTGTCCAGTTCGGTTTCGGTTATTAACGGAAATAAATTAAGGGATGTTACTTCAAATGACCTGGTTAGCCTGTTACAGGGTAAAGCGCCAGGCGTAGTGGTATCATCCGCATCTGGCGATCCTTCGGCAGGGTCCAGCATCCTGATCCGTGGTGCAAGCAGCATCAGCGCAAGTACAAGCCCATTGGTAGTGGTTGATGGCAATATCGGTGGCACCTATAATCCTACGGACGTTGAATCGGTAACCATATTGAAGGATGCGGCTGCAACGGGCTTATATGGCTCAAGGGCCGCCAACGGGGTAATTATTGTGACCACCAAACAGGGTAAAGCGGGTTTAACCAGAATTGATGTAAACTCGGTAGTTGGTTTTAACAAGGCCACATTTGGTAATTTCCACCTAATGAATTCGCAGCAATTGTATGATTATCAAAAAACATTCCTTACCCCAGATCCATCGGTATTAAATAACAATACCAATTGGCTCGATCTGGCTTTCAGAACCGGCGTTACACAAAATCATACCATTTCTGTTTCGGGCGGTAGTGATAAAACACAGTTCTATGTCTCAGGGAATTATTACAAGGAGCAGGGTACTTTAATTGATAATGCTAAAACAGCTTATAACCTGCGTTCAAACCTCACCACAAAACTAAGCGATAAGGTAAAGCTAAGTGTTTTTCTGAACACCATTTATACCAAGGATAATAATCCAACCAGCCTTTTTACCGGCAATGCGCTGTATGATGCTTATTTAAGCATGCCGTATGACCCCGCATATAATGCTGATGGCACACCAACCGACGGCAGAACTTATCCGGGTTGGGTAGGCCGCGATAAAGAGAACTTTTTACAAGGCTTGCAATATAACTTTGCCAATGCGAAGAGCCTCAACACCAGCGGCGATTTTAATATAGACTATGCCATAACCAAACACCTCAGTTTTGCAACTTATAACCGCGTAACGCTTTATAACTATCGTGATGAAACCTATTACGACACGCGTACTAAGGATGGTGGGGCAAACTCCGGAGAATTATATAACAGCAGTTCGTTCAGCAGTACTTTGTTAACCTCCAACAGGTTAAAATATGATAACAGCTTTGGTAATCATAATTTAACGTTACTGGCAGTTGGCGAGGGACAGAAATATCATTATGATGACCAATACCTGAACGGAAAAGGTTTGCCTGCAGGGAGCCCGGTAATGTCAACCGCAACAGATATTATCAGTAACCCAAGCGGTGGTGTGGATGAGTATAATTTCCGCAAATACCTGGGTCAGGCCGATTATAACTATGCCGGTAAATATTTCCTGGTAGGTTCATATGTGCATGAGTATTCTTCTCGTTTTGGCAGCAACAATCCGAGCGGTAACTTTTACCAGGGCGGAGCTTCATGGATACTGACCAAGGAGGATTTTATGCAAAACATTAAAGCAATTAATTTCCTGAAACTACGTGCCAGCTATGGTACAACGGGTAATGCCGAAATTGGTAACTACGCAGCATTAGGTTTGTACAGCATTGATCAGTCTGCAAGTTACAATGGTGCGCCAGGTTCATATCCGTCGCAAAAAGCCAATCCTAATCTTACCTGGGAGAAAATGAAAACGGCTAACATCGGTTTAGACCTGGGTTTGTTTAACCGCATTGATATTAATATTGATGTGTATCAAAAAACATCAAGCGCCTTATTATTTAAGAAACCGCTGCCGGCAACCTCCGGGTATAATTATGTATTTGAAAACATAGGCTCGGTACGTAACCGCGGATTGGAGATCAACGTGAATTCGCGAAATCTTATCGGCGCTTTTAAATGGGAAACCAATTTTAACATCGCCTTTAACCGCAACAAAGTATTATCCTTAGATGCCGGCGAATTAATGGCTGCACCAGGTGCTTCACTGCCAATTGCTGTTGGTCATGATATGAATGAATGGTATATGCCGGTATGGGCAGGGGTAGATCCGGCAAATGGTAAACCACTATGGGAAAAATTAGTTACCGATGCCAGTGGTAATGTAACCAAACAAACAACCAGTGTTTATTCACAGGCATCGGCATCTAAACAATTTACCGGTAAATCAGCATCACCTAAATTTACCGGCGGTATCACCAATACCTTTGCTTACAAAAACTTTTCATTAAGTACCTTCCTTAATTTTGTTTCCGGCAACTATGTATATAACGATAGCCGTGTTTATTTTGATAATGATGGTTTATATGATAGCTATAACGCCATGGTACCGGCCAAGGGCTGGACACGCTGGCAAAAACCAGGGGATGTAGCAACCGAGCCTAAAGCTATACAGGGGGGTAATGCCAATTCCAACTCTACTTCAACCCGCTACCTCGAAAATGGCAGTTACCTGCGCTTACGTAACGTTACCCTGGGTTACCAGTTACCTCAAACCTGGTTAAATAGCTTAAAGATCAGAAGCGCCAGGATATTTGTTAGCGGCGATAACCTGGTAACGTTCACCAAGTTTACCGGAACCGATCCGGAAGTAAGCCTGAGTGACAGTGGTATAGGTACGTCGAGTTTTAAATACCCCATCAGCAGAAAAATATTGTTCGGTGTGAATGTTGGATTCTAAAAAAAACGAAAATGAAGATTTTAAAATATATAAAAATAATGCTCATTGTTGGCCTTTTAGGATCTATGGTGAGCGCGTGTAAAAAAGTAGAGCCATCAACCGCTATTGATGAAAAAGTAGCTTTGGGTGATTCCTCGCATATAGCAACGGCTACCATTGGTAATTATGCCGTGCTCAGAAACCCGGATTATGTAAGAAGCGGACATTTCCTGATGGAATATCCTGGTGATAATATAGCACAGGGACAACCTTCATCTGATGATCTTTCACGGTGTTACAGGTATAATCAAATTCCGACCGGGGGGCATGCAACTAATTTTTGGAAACAGGCTTACCACCTGGTTGCAGCTGCCAACAAGATCATAGCTGCTATTCCCGATAACGCCTCAGTTAGCCTGAAAGAGCTTAAAGGCGAAAATCTGTACCTCCGTGCCATGGCCGAATTTAACCTGGTGCGTATTTTTGGCAGGCCATATTCACAAGGCAATGGCAACAACCCTGGCGTACCGATATTAGTAGAAACCAGTACCGATATTGCTCCGGCCCGTAGCTCGGTAAAAGATGTGTATAGCGCTGTACTGACTGATCTTTTAAAGGCGGCCGATCTGATGACATCATCTAATACCAATGTGTATGCCTCAAAAGAAGTGGCTTACGCTTTATTATCGCGCGTTTATTTATATATGAACGATTATCCCAATACCATTAAATATGCCAACCTCGTGATCAATTCCGGTCGTTATGGTTTGCTACAGGGAGGTGATTATAAAGGTTACTTTAGCGGTGTACCCGAAAATAACAAGGAAACTATTTTCTGTATCAAATATACCAAAACACAGGATCAGGGCTTTAGCGCTATTGGCTCTATGTATTACAGCGGGCAGGGGCCGGATGGCACCAGTTCTTTAACCACTCCCGGTGGACAGGGCAATACCGGTTGGGGCGAGATATATGCCTCAAAAACTTATGTAGAAGATCTGGATAAATACCCAAATGACCTTCGTCATAGCTTTATAGCGCCATACACCATTTCTGGTGTTTTACAGTATAACCCAAAGCTAACGCCCAAAACACCGATGTATTACATTACTAAATACAGTTTTCAGGAAGGCATAGTAACCCTGAGTTCGCCGGTATACCTCCGTTTGGCCGAAATGTATTTAAACCGTGCTGAAGCCAATGCTAAACTGGGTAACAATCAGCCGGCGCTTGACGATGTCAACATCATTCGTACCAGGGCGGGTATACCAACACTTACCCAGGCAACAGCCGGCGATGTATTAAGTGCTGTGCTCGAGGAACGTCGCCTGGAGTTTGCTTTTGAAGGGCAGCGCTCTTATGATCTGTACAGGAATAATTTGCCTATGGTACGCAACTACCCGGGTACACATGCGCTGAACAATACCCCAACAACCAATATTATGCAAACCGTAGCGCCTACAGACCCGCGGGTGGTATTCTATATCCCTCAAACAGAAATTGATAACAATCCAAAACTTACACAAAATCCTTAAAATAACAACGCTTACCATGCTTTAGAAATAGCATGGGTTGGCACAACAAACAGATATTTTATTTATAGTTACATTAGGAGGGGGTAACTCCCTCCTTTTAACTTTATATCTGCTGATTTATACATATTATGAAAAAACAGTTTTTCGCTATCTTCATTCTGTTATCCGGTTTTGCGGCGCAGGCTCAAAAAATACCTTATACTAATTGTAAAAACTGCTGGCTGCCCGATTCGTTGGGGAACCACCGGGTAGTTTTAACTTTTACAGGCACAGGCAAGGCAGCTAAAGCGATAATTCCCTGGAGAAGAAGGGATAACGACCCGGAAAACAAGCGGGTGATTATTGAAGATGCCAAAACAAAACAAAAAATAACCAACGTAAAACTGGACGCCATTACCCGCGAAAGCGGCGAAGTGGTTTTTGAGCCCACATCGGGCAAGGGAACTTACTTTGTATATTATATGCCTTATAAAAATGAGGGCCGGTCCAATTATCCAAGGGGGATCTATTTGAAACCAGAGAACACGGCTTCACCTGCATGGTTAAACAGTTTAGGCGCCAATATCCCTGCGGCCACGGTAAAGGAGTTTCAATCGATAGATGCGTTCAATAGCTTTTATCCCATGGAAGTGATCGCCACCAAAAGTGAAACGGACGCGCTGATCGCTAAACATAAAAATGAATCGTTTTTAGTATTCCCGGAGGATAGACTGAACTCCATCCGCATGACCAAAGATCTGCCGCAGCGTTGGATAGCACTTGGTCCGCAAAGTAAATATACCGCCTCAGCTCTGCGTGGTGAAAACTTCTCGTTCCAGTTGGGTATATACGCCCTGCAAAATCTGGATGATGTAAAAGTTACTTTCAGCGATCTGAAAAGCGCGACTGGTAAAAAGATCCCGGCTTCGGCTTTGTTCTGTATCAATACCGGCGGTACCGCCTATGATGGTTCGCCGCTAACGAAAACGGTAAGCGTAGCTACAGGAACTATCCAGGCCTTATGGTGTGGTATAGATGTGCCTGTAAGTGCCTCTGCGGCTGTTTATACGGGCAAGGCTACCATCAGTATCAACGGCAAAGCATCGAAAGGAATTCAATTGTTGGTGAAAGTGAACCCGGCATTGGCCAGAAACGGTGGTGTGGATGAACCCTGGAAAATGACCCGCCTGGGCTGGTTGAACTCTACCATGGCGCAGAAAAATACAGTGATAGCGCCATACAAACCACTGGTGATAAAAAATAACACGGTTGAACTGTTAGGCAGAAAAGTTGAAGTGAACACCGATGGTTTTCCCAAACAGATCCAAACTTTCTTTACGCCCGAAATGACCGAATATGCCGATGCACCTAATAATCTGCTAACCGAGGCTATTCATTTCCATTTCCTGAATACGGCAGGTAAAAATATCAAACTGAAAAGTCAGGGCCTGCAATTTACCAAACAGGAGCCGGGTACCGTACAATGGACGGCCACGAGTGCCAACGATAGTCTGCAGATGGAAGTGACTGCTTCCATGGAATTTGACGGTTTTATAGCCTATACTGTTAAGGTAAAAGCCCTGCAGGATGTGAGTTTTAAAGACATTACCATGCACATTCCCTTTAAACGGGATGTAGCCAAATACATGATGGGTCTGGGTCAAAAAGGCGGCTATCGCCCCGAAAATTTTGAATGGAAATGGGATGTAACGCATAAAAATCAGGATGGTGCCTGGATAGGCAACGTGAACGCCGGTTTGCAATATTCTCTGCGCGATGAAAAATATGTTCGTCCGCTCAATACCAATTTCTACCTGCAAAAACCGCTCATCCTGCCATCGTCATGGGGTAATGGCGACAAAGGGGGTATCAACGTAAAAGACGATGGCAAAGCGGTATTGGCTAACAATTACAGCGGCGAGCGCAAACTAAGCAAAGGCGATGTGTTGTATTATAACTTCAACCTGCTGATCACACCTTTCCATACCATCAATACCGATTTTCAGTGGGCTACCCGGTTTTATCATGCCTACAAGCCTATCGATACCATTAAACAGGCCGGCGCTACGGTGATCAATATTCACCATGCAACAGCTATCAACCCCAACATCAATTATCCGTTCATCGCCTGGAAATCCATGAAAGCTTATGATGATTCGGCACATGCTGTAGGTTTAAAGGTGAAGATCTATAATACCATCCGCGAGCTCTCCAACCACGCATATGAAACCTTTGCTCTGCGCAGCCTGGGGCACGAGATCTATTCGCCGGGTAAAGGCGGCGGGTTTAGCTGGCTGCAGGAACACGTGGGCGATGATTATATTGCCGCCTGGTTTGTACCTGAAATTAAAGACGCGGCCATCATCAACAGCGGTATGAACCGCTGGCACAATTACTATGTAGAGGGTATGAACTGGCTGACTCAAAACGTGGGCATCGACGGTATTTACCTGGACGATGTGGCCTTTGACCGTGTAACCATGAAACGGGTTAAAAGGGTATTGACTAAGGATGGTCACCCTGGTATTATCGATCTGCACTCGGCCAACCAGTACAACAAAAGCGATGGTTTTAACAACAGCGCCAACCTGTACATGGAGCATTTTCCATACCTCAACCGGCTGTGGTTCGGGGAGTATTTTGATTATGAAAAGAACAGTCCTGATTTCTTCCTGACCGAAGTGAGCGGTATCCCATTTGGTTTGATGGGCGAAATGCTGCAAGGCGGCGGTAACAAATGGCGCGGTATGGTTTACGGCATGACCAACCGTATGCCCTGGAGCGATGGCGCCGACCCACGCCCGATATGGAAAGTTTGGGATAATTTTGGCATCAAAGGCACCAAAATGATAGGTTACTGGGTTGATGACAATCCTATAAAAACCGATCATGATAAAGTATTGGCAACTATTTACAAAAAAGATGGCGCTGTACTGGTTTCCATAGCCAGTTGGGCGGATACAGATACGGAGGTCCAGCTAAAAATCGATTGGAAAAAACTGGGTATCGACCCATCAAAGGCAACAATCACCGCACCGGAGATCAGGAGTTTTCAACCAGCCAAAACATTTGGCTTGAATGATAAGATCCCGGTTGAAAAAGCCAAAGGATGGTTGCTGATCATTAAATAAACAATATGATTAATAAAAAACAAATAAGCAGGATACTATGCGCCTGCGCCACTTTTACACTGCTGCAATTGAGCAG
This sequence comes from Mucilaginibacter sp. NFX135, assembly GCF_048565145.1. NCBI lineage: Bacteria > Pseudomonadati > Bacteroidota > Sphingobacteriia > Sphingobacteriales > Sphingobacteriaceae > Mucilaginibacter > Mucilaginibacter sp. NFX135. The sequence goes on along the minus strand of NZ_CP183412.1, from coordinate 4,901,180 downwards.
CCAAGCTACCACGCTCCCGGCAGACAGTACGCTTAAAGTACCGCTGGGCGGCAACGCCTGGGTAAGCAAAAACGGGCAGGCGGCCATTGACAGCGCCGGCCTCATCAACTGGAGCAGCAATACCGATGTGGTGAGCGTATACGTGCGCCTGGAGGCAGCTGGTGATCTGAAAATTGCGCTTAGGCTGCAAGTGCCGGAGGGTAGCAGCACCATCAAAGTATCGGCAGGGCAAAGTGTGTTAACCAAAACGGTATCCAATCATGAAACCGCAGTTGTTGATTTTGGCACCGCCCATATTAAAGCCCCCGGCTATCTGCAAATAAAACTGCAGGGTTTAAAAAAGAGCGGCAATGTATTCGCGCAGGTGAGCGATCTGTTGCTGAGTGGTCCGGCTACTGCCAATGGCGCTGAGTATACCAAAGATAATCATGGCAACTATTTCCACTGGGGACGCAGGGGGCCGTCGGTTCACCTTAATTATCCACTGCCCGATGAAGCCAAAACTACTGCCGAATGGTTCTATAATGAAGTGACTGTACCCATAGGCAACGATGTGCTGGGTTCGTACTTTATGGCCAATGGTTTTACCGGCGGCTATTTCGGTATGCAGGTAAATTCACCTACCGAGCGCCATGTACTGTTTTCTATCTGGAGCCCGTACAATACCGACGATCCTAAAAGTATCCCCGATAGTTTAAAGATCCACCTGTTAAAGAAAGGAGCGGGCGTACACGGCGGGGAGTTTGGCGGCGAAGGTTCGGGCGGTCAAAGCTACATGAACTATCCCTGGGTAGCGGGCAAAACCTACGCCTTTTTGATCCATGCTCAGGCCGACGCCGCGGCTAAAACCACCATATTTACGGCGTACTTTAAACCTGCCGATCAAGCTACCTGGCAATTGGTGGCCAGCTTTAAACGGCCTATGTCGGGCTTTTATTTAAAAGGATTGTATTCGTTCCTGGAGAATTTTGATCCGGAGATGGGTATTACCGAGCGCCGGGTAAACTTTGGCAATGGCTGGCTGGTAGATACCGCAGGCAAATGGTACCCGCTCACCAAAGCTCTTTTTACCGGCGATGCTACCGCAAATATCAAATACAGAAAGGATTATGGCGGTGGTGTACAGGGCGATCATTTTTATCTCAGAAATTGTGGATTTTTTAATGATTTTTCAACTCTCAAAACCGATCTTAGCCGTCCGCAATCAGGCGCTCACCCCAGTATAGATTTTAATAAATTACCATAAAGTGAGTGGTGAATTGTGAATAGTGAGTAGATTATCAAGGTGCATTAGATTGCTTAGAAAAATCATAATACCAACCATTCACCACTCCCTATCACCACTCACTAAAATAAAACAACCGTGAAAAAATACCTTTTACCCTTACTCTTTTTATTACCTGTGCTATGTTTCGCGCAGGACAAGCATATTTTCAGCCTCAGTAAAAATGAATTTCTGCTGGATGGCAAACCTTTCCAGATCATCAGCGGCGAAATGCACCCGGCGCGGATCCCGCGCGAATACTGGCGCGACCGTATCCGCATGACCAAGGCCATGGGTTGCAATACCATCGCCGCGTACATATTCTGGAACTATCATGAGGCTACTCCGGGTGTTTTCGACTTTAAAACGGGCAATCATGATATTGCCGAATTCATCCGCATTTGTAAGGAAGAAGGCATGTGGGTATTGCTGCGTCCCGGTCCGTATGTTTGTGCCGAATGGGATTTTGGCGGATTGCCCTCATGGCTGTTAAAAATTCCCGATATTAAAGTGCGCTGTATGGATAGCCGCTACATGAATGCGGTAAGCCGTTATGTGGCCCGCCTGGCCGCCGAGGTTAAATCGCTGCAATGTACCAATGGCGGCCCTATCATCATGTCGCAGATCGAGAACGAGTACGGCAGTTATGCTAACGATAAAACCTACCTGGAAGCCCTGCGCAAACTATGGTTGCAAAATGGTATTACTGTACCCTTTTATACTGCTGATGGCGCTACACCTTACATGCTGGAAGCCGGTAATATCGACGGCGCGGCTATCGGTTTAGACAGCGGTACCAGCGACGAGGATTTTGCCCAGGCCACTAAACGTAACCCCAATGTACCATCATTCAGCAGTGAAACTTATCCCGGCTGGTTAACCCACTGGAAAGAGAAATTTGCCAAACCCGATACCAATGGTCTCAAAAAAGAAATTACCTATCTGTTGGAGAATCATAAATCATTTAACCTGTACGTGATCCACGGCGGTACCAATTTTGGCTTTACCGCGGGTGCCAACGCTTTTTCGGCTACCCAATACCAGCCCGATCTCACCAGTTATGATTACGACGCGCCCATCAGCGAGCAGGGACAGGCAACGCCCAAATACTATATGTTGCGCAACCTCATCAGCAAATATGTAAAATACAAGATCCCGGCAGTCCCGCAGGCCGCTAAACCTATCAGCATACCGGCTATTACTTTAGCGCCGCTCACCAGTATCTGGCAGCAGCTGCCCAAACCCTTCCTGTCGCCGCAACCGCAGCCAATGGAGTATTACGACCAAAACCAGGGTCTGATGCTTTACCGCACCAAGCTCATCGGTCATAAAAAAGGTACCCTTACCATTACCGAACCGCATGATTACGCTATGGTTTTTGTTGATGGTAAACTGATTGATACCGTTTACCGCGATGGCGGAAAATGGAATATCAAGATCCCCGAAAGCAGCAGTAAAGACCCGGTACTGGATATTTTGGTAGAAGGCATGGGCCACATCAACTTTGCCCAGTACATCATCGATCGTAAAGGCATCACCGATCGGGTAACCCTCAATGGCATGACCTTGATGGACTGGCAGATCTACCCCTTACCGATGACCGAAGCTTTCATCAAAACACTGAAACCCGCAAAAGCCGAAGCTGATGCTAAAGGCATGTTCTTTAAAGGCACGTTTGACCTACGGGAAACCGGCGATACGTTTTTCGACCTGAGCAATTATGCCAAAGGTATTATTTACGTTAACGGTCATAACCTGGGCAGGTACTGGAACACCGGTCCGCAGCAAAGGTTGTACTGCCCGGCATCATGGCTCAAAAAAGGAAGCAATGAAATTATCGTATTTGATTTCCACCAGAACGAAGCCAAAACCATTAGTGGCAAAACCACTTTGGAGTAAGCTATAGAATTAAGAGGTTAGAATCAGGAATCAAGACATCGCCCCATCAAGCGTCCACGCTTGATGGATGTTTAAATAAGCGTCAACGCTTATTTTTATTACTGTGGATGTAAGCGTAGACGCTTGAACTGGCGGGTGAACGAAGCACCTATTGTACAACAGACATTGTTGAAGAAGATCCTTCGCCTCGCTCAGGATGACAACTTTATTTGTATAGTTAAAATTTATGAAGCGGGTGTCAGCATGATACCCGCTTTTTGTTATTATTTTTATAAATAAATAGCTAAATTCAACATAAAAAGTCGTGATACTTGATACTATCTACTTGATACTAAATGAAAACACTTATTGACACTAAAGATTACCAGGGCATTGAGCAGGCCCTTTCAAATAATCCAAGTTTGGCTAATGAAGGCCTCCCATATGATAGTGTGAACACCACCAGGGCCCACCCGCTGCACCGGATCTGTGACGGTGTGTTTTCCGGAACGTATACCGACGCCGAAGCCGTAAAAATGGCCCGGATATTTTTAGCGCACGGGGCAAATGTGAATGGTAACGGATTGGTAGAAAAACAGGATACCCCACTTACAGCCGCGGCAAGCCTGCATGCCGATCAGGTTGCGCTTTTATACATCGAAAACGGCGCCGATTTAAATCACGCCGGCTGTCATGGCGGTACTGCCTTACACTGGGCAGCCTGGTGCGGAAGGGATAAAGTAGTTGAAAAGCTGGTAGACCAGGGGGCAGAAATTAATAAAATATGTATCGACTTTAAAGCCACACCGCTCTTTTGGGCTGTTCACGGATTAAAGAACGGAGGCGCAACCAGTTCATCCAATTATTTGGAATGCGTCAGGATCCTTCTCCAGGCGGGCGCCGATAAAACTATCCCCAATTGTGATGGAAATATAGCTTTTGAATTATTAGATGACGGGGATGTGGAATTAAAAGCGTTATTAAGCTAAGATTAAAAACCGGGGAAATACAGGTAATGAAGATCAATAAATATAACCTTTTGCTTTGCGGTTTTGTTGTTTTGTTATTTACAATCATAAACTATTTCGGTAGTCGCGATGATAAAAAGAAATTTCACAAATTTTATGATAGTACTATCAATGGACGACTTACGGACATGATGCCGCATAAAGCAGTGGTTGATATCACAGTTAACAATCAAAAGTTACGTTTGCTCCTATAGATATTAATAATCAAACTGAATTTATATTTTTTGTAAAAAAAGGTGACAGTGTTTTTAAGGAAGCTAAATCAGATACTTTAAAGGTTGTTCATAATGGAAAAGCATATTTATACACATTTGTAAAAATGTGACTTACCGCAGTCACTTGACGGGAGCTCATAGGTGTTCGGAAGATTAAAGGATAAATAAACCCATTGCATTTTATTGTCGATATGCTCCGTAAGGAGCTACCTGTTTGTAGAAGTACAAGACAAAATATCTTTTTGCTCCGTAGGTGCAACCCTAAATGAGCAGGTAAATTGTATAAGGATAACCTCTACGAGGCATAAAAGAGGGCGATGTGGTGCTATAAACAGGTAGCTCCTAACGGAGCAAGATTAGCGATAGCGTATCTCGTTGGGGCCCGTGATACCCATCATTATCAAACGTTTGTGTAGAAGTTAAAGGCTTCATAAACCCCTTTTTCGGTTAATCATCCCTAATTTCGGTTTTTAAACCGGATATGGATAGTATTTTAGTAATAGGCTCAAACGGGCAGATAGGCACCGAACTGATTGACGCCTTAAAGGAAACCTGGCCCGCGTACCAGGTCATTAGCTGCGATATAAGACCACGTAAGCAGCTGAAAGGCGACTTGTTTGTACAGGCGGATGTTAATGATATAGAGCGGCTTAAAACCATTTTTGAGCGGTATCGTATCAAACAGGTATACCTGCTGGCCGCATTGTTATCTGCCACCGGCGAAACCAAACCCCGCTATGCCTGGGATCTTAACATCAACGGTCTGCTTAATGTACTCGATCTGTCGGTAGCTTACCGGGTCGAAAAAGTTTTCTGGCCCAGTTCTATCGCGGTGTTCGGTCCGGGTTCGGCCAAGGATGGTACCCCGCAGTTTGGCGAAAAGGATCCGCAAACGGTTTATGGCTTCAGTAAACTGGCCGGCGAAAACTGGTGCAATTATTACCGCGAGAAATATGGACTGGATGTACGCAGTATCCGTTATCCCGGCCTCATCAGCTGGAAAGCCGCCCCCGGCGGCGGCACTACCGACTATGCGGTACAGATATTTCACGATGCCATAGCCACCGAAAATTACCAATGCTTTCTTTCGGCCGGTACGCGTTTGCCCATGATGTATATGGACGATGCTATCCGCGGTACCATCGAGCTGATGCAAACCCCGCTGGAGAAACTAAAAGTATTCCGCTCGTATAATCTGGGCGGTTTTAGCTGTACCCCGGCCGAACTGGCAGCCGAGATCAGCGAGCACATTCCGGGCTTTTCCATCAGCTATCTCAAAAACGACCTGCGCCAACAAATAGCCGACAGCTGGCCGCGATCAATTGACGACACCGAAGCTCAAAAGGACTGGGGCTGGCAGCCCAGATTTAATCTGGAAGCCATGACCGTTGATATGATCAAACACCTGTTGCTGATGATATAATTAATTATTGAATTAGTGATTTATTGAATTATTGATTTTGCCTGAAATACAATTGATCACCAATACTTTTTAAACTTTTCAAAACACGTCAAAACCGTGATTGAATTTGTTAAAAAGTGTTAAAATGAGGGTTTTTGAACAAATTTTAGGCCGTTTTTACCCGGTTTTTGGCCAGAAAAGTGTTAAAATTTAAGGTTTAAAAAGTTTTTTCACCATCATTTGGACTGACTTTGTGGGGCGGAGACCAACTGCATAAATTTATCTTCGCAGGCTATATATTTTTCTAAAAGGGTAAACTGGTTACGGGCCCTCAGCAGGTTGTGTCCGGGATAGCTGGAGCCATAGTAAATATCATTGTTCAGATAATCTGTCAGAAAGCGGATGGCCTGCATATAGATCATAAATTTGCCGGAATACACAAACAGATCCCGCTCACCTTCGGTTAAGTTGGTATTCATTTCCGACAGGTAGCCTTCTACAATAGCCGCGAAAAAATCTTCGCGCACATGGATAAGGGAAAGGTCCTGTTCTTCCTCATTGGCAGGGGAGAGGTAGGTACGCATCATATCGCCCACATCGCTGATATAGTAACCCGGCATCACGGTATCCAGATCTATGACACAGAGGCCTTTATGGTCGGCATCAAACAAAATGTTACTAATCTTGGTGTCATGGTGAACCACGCGTAAAGGAATCAACTGATCGTGCATGATGGATTGGTGCATATCGGCAATATCCCGGTGATGGAAAGCCCGGTCAACAGTGTCCCAGGCTTCAGCTAACCGTTCAGCTCCGGCATTTTTTACTACCCGTTTAAAAGTCTCAAACCGGCCAGACAGGTCGTGGAAGCCAGCCAGGGTATAATGCAGGCCACTTACATTAAAACCAGCCAGCAAATTGGTGAATTTGGCAAACTGACGTGCTGCCTCAAAAGCCTCGTCGCGGGTTTGTACCGTGTTTAGGGTAATGGAGTTTTTGATAAACGGAAACAGGCGATAGTATTCGTTATCGGTATATTTAACCATGTAATCGCCGGTTGTGGTAGGCAGGGACGCTACAAACAAATAATCGGGATAACGCTTTGATAGATAATCGTCTATTTTGTTGGTGTTTTCGGCTATATGTTCTGGTGTTTTAAAAACGTTTTTATTGATCTGTTGCAATATAAACTCGTTATCGTTTTTAAAACCGGTTATTTTCCAGGTTCGGTTGATCAATCCTTCGCCAAATTTTTCAATATGATAATCGTGTGCGATAAGGCCAAAGGATTTTAGGATAACATCAAACATTTACTAAGTTTTTTAAGGTTTTTTGAATGCTTAAACCAAACCTAATTAATAAACCGCTAAATTTTTCACGCAAACGTTTGCCTGTTTTTTTAATTGACAATCCATCAAGATAAGTTCAAAATCAGTGCCCGATTTGAGTAGTGTAAAATTCACAATTTCAATAGCTGTTTTTGGGTTTGTTTTCTATCAGCTGCGACTCAACAATGACATTGTAATAAGCCTGCACTTCGTCTGGCGATTGCTCTTTGCGAGAAAGAAGATCTAATAAAATATCGGCAGCTTTTTGTCCCTGGAGGTAGGGGAACTGTTCAACCGAAGCCACTGGGGCATAATCCATATAATTGATGATGGGCAAATTGGCGTAACTTACAAATTGCAGGTCTTTATCCAGGTTGATACCAAGTGCACGGGCATGTTTTATGGCGTATAAAGACACATAATCATTAAAGGTAACAATAGCCGTAGGTCGGCGTTTGTGCGCAAGTAAACTGTCCAGGGCAGCCCGTGTGCCTTCTTCGGTTAAGTTGCAGCCTACTATTAATGAGGGGTCAAACTTTAACCTGTTCTTTGTCATAGCTTTAATATAGCCTTCCTTGCGTTCGCCGCTGGCCGCCAGCGTGGCCGGTCCGTTAATAAGACCGATACTGCGGTGGCCTTTTTGCAATAAGTAGTTTACAGCTTCAATGCTGCCGGTTTCCATATTGCAGGCCACATAATGGATGTTTTTAAGCGGAGGGATACGATCGAAAAATACAACGGGGATATTAAAGCGCTTCAGCATGTCAAAATGAGCAAATGACGAAGTTGATTTAGCCACTGATATCAACAGACCATCAACACGGGAGTTTTTCATTTTTTCAACCAGCTGTATATCCTTTTCCTCGTTGTCATGTGATTGGGCTATCAAAACGGTATAGTTTCTTTTGTATGCAGTATCCTCAATAGCGCTGATAGCCGCCGAGAAGAAAGCTTCAGACAGCTCAGGAATAATAACACCGATAGTGTAGGTTTTTCCTTTTTGAAAAGATATAGCATTTTGGTTAGGCTCGTAACCCAGTTTCTCGGCCAGTGCCTGCACCTTCAATTGGGTAGTAATACCAATAGTAGGATGTTTGTGCAAGGCTCTTGAAACTGTGGATACAGAAACATTAAGAATTTTAGCTATTTCTTTTATGGTGGCTGGTTTTCCGGTCATTATCAGTTTTAGTAATCATTAAAATTAGTAAAATGCTTTTAAACTGGCAATTTAAGCAAGATGTTTATTAAAAAGTTAGGGGCCCAGGAAGCATGGTAAACAGTTTATTTCCACGCAAACGTTTGTTTCTGGTTACACTTGAAACTGCGATCAGGCAATAAAAAAATCCGGCATGAACATGTCGGATTAAAAATTATGTATAATGATTAAATACGCTCCTGTAAGTTGATCGATACCATATCACCTGCATTTTTACCTATAAGTTTACGTAGGTCGGCTTTGATGGGTAATTTATGTGTACCATCGCCCAGGGCCATAAACGAGCTCTGGAAAGGATGCCCATCAACCGTGGCTTTAATTTTTACCAGGCCACGGGTGCCAAAAAAGCTAACCGAATCCGGCCAGATCAAATAAGTCCAGCCGCCTTTATTAGGGCTTTTCAACAGCGTTGCTGTAAATTGTTTATTTAAAGTGCTCATATTGTATTATTTAAATTGATAATACAAAGTTAATGTGTTGGCCCTGAGAGCGCTGGGGGTAAACACGACTTTTAAAGATAGTTTCGCGACATACTGTGCTTTATATTAATTTAAGCCATGCCTCCGTCGCAGCTTACTACTTTGCCGGTCATGTATTCGTTACCTGCTAAAAACAGGATCACGTTGGCTACCTCATCGGGTTTACCTATACACCCTACAGGGATATCGGTAGCATATTGCTTAAAGGCTTCCTGTTTTCATACTTAACATTTTACCTGCCATGAAAATATGTAATTTAATGATAATCCCTGACAGGCGGGCCATTTTGTACAAATTGGGTTTGATTAGCTTAACGCAAAAGTATCCCATGTCATTAAATAAGGGTTTATGCAATATTAAATATAGATGCAATCGCTTTTATAAATCAAAGTGTTTGAACGTATAAATACTCATTTTTTTCATACGGTATTTATACGCTAAACGGGTTGGATATTTAATGCCAGGTTTGTGCAGCACAGGGAATAAGAAAAATAGGCCGTGAAGACGCAGTCTTTTCTCCTGTTAAGCTTAAAAAAACACCTGCGTTTTTAACCGTACTATTGTGGCAATTTATAATGAGCTTCTTTCTTCCTCACAGGAAATAATCAATATCCAGATCGTTATTGATACTGATGCGATCACTACTGATTATCCAAATCCAAGTAAAGATCCCGCCAATCCAACCGGTTTGCCACATAATTATATGTACATGGTTGCCACCAGGAGTGATGTTATTACCGGTTCAGGAACAGCAAACCTGACCATAAAGGCCAATGTTGGAGACATAATTCGATGGCATGCTGTTTCTGAAAATAGCAATTTCGACTCTGCAGTAGTAATTTACAACTTAAGCCAGTTTGGGGGGACAACCGTATTTAATAATTTAACTTTTAGTGTTTATACCCGGCAAGGTATTTTACCCATTGATTGCGCTACGTTACCGGTAGATTTTTCCACACAGAATTTTTGGTTTAACCAGGCTAATGTGATCAATACCGGAACAGAATACTATACTGTTCAGTTTGCATTATACGTTCGCCAAACCGATTTTGCGGATCCGGTATTGTTTGGCTATTACTACTGGAATCCAACAGTTACGGTGCAAAATTAACTGCCTTATTGGCCACAACAATAAAAACTCAGGTTTACCCGGGCTCTTATTGATTCAATAAAATTTTTAAGGAGGGCTTATTGTAGTTTTCAATTAGAAAGTATTTTCTCGGCTAATCGGGTACCGTCTACCCGGGCTCGGATCTTTGAAAATGCGATGTCTCTTGCGGTAGAAGTATCATCACCAAAAGGTGAAAAACCACAATCATCGGTAGTGCCCAATTGCTGAACAGGAATTACTTGCGTGGCTTCAAGGATCAGGTCGCTGATCTGTTCCGCTGTTTCTACCTTTGGATCAAGCACATTGGTGACCCCTAAAAATACGCGTTGATTTGGTTTCAGATTGGCTTTTATCGATTCAAGAACGGTTTTCTTATCCTTTTCGGCAGCATATTCCAGATAAAAATTACCAGCGTGTAATTTAAATAACAGAGGAAGCAGTTCGGTATAAGGAATATCAGCGCTGTGAGTAGAATCATGATCGCCACCAGGACAAGTATGAATGCCTATTCGTTTTTGCTCTTCGGGGGTAAATTTATCAAGCACCTGGTTGTTTAGATCAATAAAGGCTGAAAGCAGCTGCTTACTTGGATCTAACTTTATAGCCAAACGTGCCTCTGTAAAATCAATTTGCACATTATACGCCCCATTGTTCAAACACGTTCTGATATCATAGGCAGCGTCATTGACCAGGTCTGTTAAAAATTGTTCACGCGAATAGCCATCAATATCATCCTGCGGATAAAGCAAACTCATGGCCGAGCAGGAAATAACCGCCTGTTTTATAGGAAGGGACGAAAATTGTTTGGCTTTTTGCAGGTATGAATTAGCAAAGGTGGTATAGTGAAAGGGGCCTGCGGTAAGTTTAGGTAATTGCCGGGTATGGCCGTCGGCAAAAGGAATGATCACGCCATCGGGGGCAAAATTTTTAAAACCTTGCAAAGGATAAGTAACAAAGCTTGGTTTAGACTGTTCGCCATCAGAAATTATGGGCGAACCTGTGGTTTCCAATTCTTTGATCGTTTCCTGAGTAGCCTGGTCAAATAATTTGTTTAATTCTTCAGCTTTAATTTGTCCTGCCCCAAAGGCAGTCATAGCCTGCTGCAAATAGGCGGGACGGGGAATGCTCCCAATTGGTTCTGTTAAGATCTTCATAGTTTGGTTTAAGATTGTTCATAAAGTTAATTTTTTTAGGTATTGCCACACAGGGAATTGTATAATAAATTATTGCAACGTTTAAGCCAGGACTTTGGCTAAGCAATAAGATTATTATTATTAGCCCTTGAATAAACTTTACAACAAAGTAAAATATGCCCCATTATTTGGGTTTTGAAGATTCGGCACACTTTGGCAGGTTTTTCAAAAAGCACATCTTATTTTCGATTCCGATTCTAAAAACTTAACTCTATTTCTGGTAGCCGATCAAGAAATTACCCGTAGCAAGTGTTTACCATTGAGCGACTTGACCGCATCCTCAAAATCAAATAAGGGTATAAGGTTCTATTTGTAATTAGCAGCACTTCACCTTTAACTCTGTATTAAAGGCTATAAAGTTATTGCTACCTTCTTTACCTTAAAAGAACACTCGCTGATCTGCCTGGCATAAAGAAGCGTAATTATAAATGGCTCAAAAATACTTTTCTATGCCATCACACTACTATTTTCCACCTTTCTATAATCGGATGGAAGCATATTAAATTTCTCTTTAAACGATCGGGAAAAATAATGCGGTGTAGCAAAACCCGCTTCATAGGCTATTTGTGTAACAGTCATATCACTCTTCAGAAGCAATATTGCGGCCCGGTCGAGTTTATATGAGCGGATAAATTCAACGGGGGGAAGACCGGTAAGTTCAAATATTTTGGTGTAAAGTGCTCCCCGGCTCATCGCCAAATGTTCGCTGAGATCTACAACGGAAAACTTTGGATTATTTAAGTTGTTGTCTATATAATTGACTACCTTTTTTAAAAATTTTTCTCCGCTCGACGCCACCTCCATGTCCGCATGAATAACTTTTAATTGCTTTTTGTAGGTGTTTTTAAGCATGGCATTGAGATGTAAAAGATTTTTGATCTTGACATTTAAAATTTCAAAATTAAAGGGTTTGGTCAAATAATCGTTTGCTCCTGATTCGAGTCCTCTCAGCTGCTCATCTTCGCCTGTGCAGGCGGTAAGCATGATCAATGGAATGTGGCTGGTACGTTTATCGGCTTTTATTTTCCTGCTCAGCGTAATGCCATTCATAAATGGCATAGTTATATCGCTAATAATCAAATCCGGATGGCATGATAGCGTTTTATCCCAACCCTCTATGCCATTTGAAGCCTCAACAATTTTATATTGGGTCATTAAACTATCTTTAACATAATAACGAAATTCATCGTTATCTTCCACAATAAGCAGCACCGGCATGTCTGTAATTGTCTGCGCAATATTTCTTTTAATATGGATATCTTTTTCTTCAACATCTGTTTTAACCGGCAGCTGAATTTCCATTGACCGGTTAGCAAAAACTTCAAGAGGAATTAACACAGTGAAATCTGAACCTTTTCCTAATTCACTTTCAACAGTAATGCTGCCACCGTGCATTTCGATAAACTCTTTAGTGATAGAAAGACCGATTCCGCTTCCAGGATTTACGTTTACTATATTAGGATTCCCTGCCTGATAAAACCGTTTAAATATTAAATGTTTTCTCTCCGGGTCAATGCCAATACCGGTGTCAGTTATTTTAAATTCCAACACCGTTTTATCTATGTTGGATGTGGGATGCCTGGTAATATTTACAGAAACACTCCCTCCGGGTAATGTAAATTTGAAAGCGTTGGAGAGCAGGTTAAATAAAATACGCTCTACCTTGTCATGATCAAACCGTACGAACAATTTTTCCTGAGGCGCTATATAATTAAAAGTGATGTTTCTCGATTCTGACAAATCATGAAAAGAATCTACAACGTCACTTATGAATGAAATTATTTCACCTTCTGTTAGGCTAAGCTTTAATTCTTGCTCTTCTAATTTGCGGAAATCTAAAAGTTGATTCACCAAATTCAACAACCGCCGTGCATTTCGCCGTATCACTGCCAATTGGCCTATGGTTTGCTCGTCCTTGTGTTCTGTTAATAACTTATCTGCAGGTGCCATGATCAGTGAGATTGGTGTGCGGAATTCATGACTCAGGTTAGTAAGAAATTTAATCTTAAGTAAGTCAAGTTCATGTAGTCGTTCCGCTTCCTTTCTTTCCTGTTCAAGCGCAAGTTTGCTTTTTAATTTTTTTATGCCTCGATGGCGGATGAACAGAAGGGCGCCTGCAGCCATCAGTGCATATAGCAAATAGGCATACCAGGTCATCCATATCGGGGGATGAATCACGATGCGGATTTGTGTACCCACGTTGTTCCATATTCCATCGTTATTGCAGGCCCGCACTACAAACAGGTATTCTCCCGGGTCTAAATTGGTGTAATACGCAGTCGTAGCCGAACCTACATAATTCCAGCTTTTATTGAACGATTTAAGAATGTAGGCGTACCTGTTCCGCTGGGGAAGCGTAAAATTAATTGCAGAATAACTGATTGAAAAATTTTCCTTGTAATTCAGGTCAATCTGCTTCGCTACTGAAATATCTTGCTTAAGTGGCGAGTTACTGCCAGATAATATTATGTTATTATTTACTTTAAGGGTGGTTAAAAATACCGGAGGGGCATTGTTATTACTTTTTACATCCTGTTGCGGATCAATGTAATTAAAGCCCTTGGCACCGCCAAAGAAAAGCAGGCCTTTAGTTGACCGGAGGCCTGATCCATCAATGAACGCGTCATTTTGCAACCCATTGCAGGAAGAATAATGAGTGAACTTTTTTGACGCCGCATTAAGCATACATATTCCTTTGTCAGTACTTAGCCATATATTGCCGTTATAGTCCTCCAGCAGTTTGTGCACTACCCCATCTGGCAGTTCATCTGGTGCGGAATAATTAACCAATTTTTTTTTGTTGTGATTAAAGCAATATAGCCCATCCCCCGCAGTGCCAATCCACATATTGCCATTATGGTCCTGCAACAGCGAAAATGTGCGATCGATCGCCATTCCGGTATTCTTATCATTATACACCCGGAACTTTTGAGTTGCAGGGTTTAAAACGGCTATTCCACTGCCATAGGTGCCAATCCAAATATTTCCCTCATCATCCTCTTCAATAGCTCTGATAAAACCATTAACAGGCAGCTGCCTTTCGCCGGGTGAGGTTGGAGTTGATACGTACTTTAAAAAGGTTTTTTTATCAGGGTCAAATACATTAATTCCACCGCCGTTGGTTCCTATCCAGATCCTGCCCTTGCTGCTTTCCTTCAAACAAAAAATTTCGTTGTGGTTTATATGTGCGTCATCTTTTCCAGCATTTAATTGTTGGTACTCGCCAGTTTTTGTATTGTAAATGAACAGGCCATGCTGAAAAGTGCCGATCCAAAGTTGTTGATTGCGGTCAAGCATCATACTTAATATAGGAAGGCCGGCAGAATTACTTTTCGTTTTAGATTTTATAGCAATATGGCTGAATAAACCGCTCCTGATATGAAAAAGATTCAAGCCTCCGCCGTCTGTACCAACAAACAGATCTCCGTCCTTGTTCTCGGCAAATGATGAAACGAAAGGGGCGCTTAGTCCGGCAGGATCATAAGCATTATTTTGCTTTGAATTAAATAGAGTAAGGTTTCTGTCATACTTATCCACACCTCCCTGGTAAGTGCCAAGCCAATAAATTCCCTGAGGATCATTATAAATGCAGCGGATAGATTTGCTGCTTACGCTGAATTTATCCCTGTCGTCGTGGTTATATCGTTTTGCCTTTCCAGATACCGGATCTAAAATATTCAAACCACCTTCGGTGCCTACCCAAATTTTATTACCGTTTGCGGCTATGCTATAAATAAGGTTGCCGCTTATTGTACTATCATCACTGGGTTGGTATTTGAAATTTCTAAAAGTTTTTAAATCAGGCGACAAACAGCTTAGTCCATCATTAGTTCCTATCCATAATCTGTGCTGACATTCGGCTATGGTATTTATTCCCTCATTTGGGATACTTAAGGGGTCGTTGTTTTTATGTTTAAAGGCAATAAAGTTGTTTGAGCCCTCATTATAAAGATAGAGGCCTTTATCCGTACCAATCCACATTCGGCTCTGGCTATCTCTGAAGATGGATAATATGATACCCGAACGGAGTTGCCCGGGTTTGTGCTCGTCTGTCTTGTAAAATATTTCTTTTTTTGTTTTGGGGTCAAGTACGCACAGGCCTTCTATCATACCAATCCAAAGGCGGCCATGGTTATCACCGTAGATAGATTTTATATAGCTGTTTGCAAGACGTCCATCTGCGGAACGCTCCTGATAGGGCCGAAATTGGTCCTGAGAGCGGTCGAGATAGTATAAGCCGCCCCCCATTGTAGCTACCCAAAACTGTCCTGCTTCATCCTCATACATGCTGCTCACTTCTTTGGAGTGATAGCCTGATTTGTCTGCCGGATCAAAGCGGTATGTCTTATGCTCCATACCGTCAAATCTGTCAAGCCCATCGGCGGTTGCAAACCATAAAAATCCGTAACGGTCCTTTATGATCGCATTAATCGTATTCGAGAGCAAACCGTCGTGAGATGTCATTACAGTAAATCGGATGGCCTGCCCGCTACATGGAATAGTGATACTGAGTGATATCGTTAATATAATTAAAAACAACCAGGTAACCGTAGTTCGCTTAAATGATAAGGGAGTATTTAACATATCAGATGCCATTACTTTTTAAAAATTGTACACACATCCGCTTGTTAACAGATAAGTGTACTGATAAAATAAATTTTCGAAAAATGAGGTTTATAACGGTGCGGATTCAAGCATTTAGTGAAATCGCACAATGTAAATTTAAGCGATAAATTGATAATAAACAATCGATTGCGTAATAATAATGTTACCAGTCGAATGTTTTAAGCTCTCCATTTCAACCAAAGTGTTGATTTCTTCAACATTTGTGGCACACCAAGTTCTATTTACAAAATACTTTTGGTCAAAATTTAATGAACAATTGTTGGAGTATGTGGCATTGAAAGGCAACTAAATCGACGTTCATGCGGCGGTTGGGTAGAATAATACAGAAAACAATTTAAACGAATAAGTGAAATTTCTGGAAAGCTTGATGGCCACAATACCGCTAAATGAAACAGACAGCGGTTTTAAAACATTCGGCGGGCGAGTTAATCTTTATTAAACCACAATTTGAGTATGAAAAAAATAGTGTTATTGTATGTAATAGTTGCCTTGCTGCCTGCCTGGGCAAATAGTCAAAGTCAGAAAGCTTTAAAAAAAATGCCGGTTAAAGGCGCTTTTGCTTCCGGCATTTATCCTGATCTTTTTCATGAAGCGGGATATAGCAAAGGTGATATAAATATTAAAGTGGCGAAAGCTTACCATGATCTGTTTGAAGGCCCCAATAAGGTTTATTTCGAGGTAGGCGATTCAATGGCCTATGTGTCTGATGTAAAAAATCACGATGCCAGAACAGAAGGTCTTTCATATGGTATGATGATCGCTGTGCAGCTTGATAAAAAAGATGTTTTTGACCGTATATGGCGGTGGTCAAAAAAATATCTTCAACACCAGGACGGGCCAAGCAAAGGATATTTTGCCTGGAGCATTAATCCTCAAACGATGAAGCATAATTCGGAAGGTTCGGCATCTGACGGAGAATTATACTATATCACCGACCTTCTTTTTGCCTCTAACCGGTGGGGAAATAACACAGGCATTAATTATTATGACGAGGCCAGGATAATACTGGATGCGATGTGGAAAAAAGATGGTACCGGGAACGTTCATCCTTTAATAAACCTTGCGGCGAAACAAATTTCCTTTGTGCCCGAAGGCGCCGGGTATGAATGGACAGATCCATCCTATGACTTACCTGCATTTTACGAGGTGTGGGCGCTTTATGCAAAAGACGGTCATGAACAATTTTACCGGGATTGTGCAGATACAGCAAGAGTGTTTTTACATAGGGCCTGCGACCCTGTTACAGCACTTAATCCTGACAATACTCATTTTAATGGTAAGGCACTCGGAGGGAGCCGGTTGCCGCCAGCTTTTCGTTTCGACTCCTGGCGCGTGCCCATGAATATTGCAATGGATTATGTGTGGTTTGGCAAGGACAAAAAGTGGCAGCAAAATTATGCAAAGCGTCTTCAAAACTTTTTACGATCAAAGGGAATAAACGATTTTGAAGATCAGTTTAATATAGATGGATCCACGCCTGCCTTTATTCTACCCGCAGGAGGAGTTAGGAAGTTAAGGCATTCATTAGGATTGGTGGCCACCTCTGCGGCGGCCTCGCTCATGATCACAGATAATACAAAATTCGATTTTGTGCGGCCTCTTTGGAACGCTAAGCTTGAGCCTTATGCAGATGGATATTTCGATCCGTATTATGACGGCTTGTTATATTTATTCAGCCTGATGCACCTAAGCGGCAAATACCAGCTTATACAACCACAAACCAATTGACAATTTATTTACCTATCAACAATATTAACAATGAACAAACTACAACATATTAACCAAATTTTGTTTGCGGTATGCACCTTTCTTTTGTTTAACATACCAGCTTATTCACAAGATATAATTCACCAGGCACGAGCAGGTTTTGATGTATTTCGTGCAGATATTCCACATGGCAAAATTGACACCATTACTTATCAATCAAAAACCGTAGGCAATACCCGCCGTGCGCTTATTTACACGCCTCCCGGATATTCTAAAAGTAAAAAATACCCTGTATTGTATCTTTTGCATGGTATTGGTGGTGACGAAAAAGAATGGTATAACGGTGCCAGCCCCCAGGTGATATTGGATAACCTATATGCGGACGGTAAAATTGTACCCATGATAGTAGTGTTGCCTAATGGCAGGGCTATAAAGGACGACCATGCTACTGGAAATATTATGGCACCCGATAAGGTGCAGGGATTTGCCGTTTTTGAAAAAGATTTGCTGAACGATCTGATACCCTTTATTGATAGTAAGTACCGCGTATATACTGATAAGGATCACAGGGCGGTGGCTGGCCTTTCAATGGGAGGCGGGCAATCATTAAATTTCGGCCTGGGAAACCTTGATGTATTTTCATGGGTTGGTAGTTTCTCCGCAGCACCCAATACTAAAAAAACCGAAGAATTGGTTCCTAACCCCGATGCGGCAAAAAGTAAACTGAAATTACTTTGGATATCCTGTGGATCAAGCGATGGGTTAATTGCATTCAGCAAACGAACTCATGATTACCTGGTAGAAAAAAACGTGCCGCATATCTATTATATAGAACCCGGTGTTCATAACTTTAAAGTTTGGAAAAACGGCTTATATATGTTTTCACAACTGATTTTTAAGCCGGTAAATGTTTCAACATTTCCCCAATATTCTTATAACGAAGTAGGTATACCGGCGTCTACTAATATTCCGGGGGTAAAGTACCCACAAATATTTCCAGACAATACAGTTTTTTTTCGTGTAAAAGCACCGGATGCAAAGAGCATTCAGATTGACTTGCTGAAAAAATACCCAATGACTAAAGACACCGGGGGGTATTGGACAGTAACTACCGACCCAATTGTATTAGGATTCCATTACTATTCTTTGATAATTGATGGTGTATCCGTTGTCGACCCGGCCAGTCAAACTTTTTATGGTATGGGGAGAATGGCAAGCGGTATCGATATTCCTGATCCGGAGGGTGATTTTTATGCTGTTAAGGATGTGCCTCACGGTGAGGTGCGTTCAGTAAACTACTACTCTAACATAACAAAGGCATGGAGACGGGCAAACGTATACACGCCCCCTGGTTATGATATGCAAACCGAAAAGAGATATCCGGTACTTTACTTACAGCATGGTTCGGGCGAAGACGAAACCGGCTGGCCTGCACAAGGTAAAATGAATTTTATAATGGACAACCTGTTTGCCGTGAAACAGGCAACGCCTATGATAGTTGTTATGGATAGGGGGTATGCTACAGATCCAACACAACCTGTAACCAGCACGCCCCGGGGAATGAGCATGGCAGGCAATGTTTTTCCGGATGTGCTCGTAAAAGAAATTATACCGATGATTGACGCAAAATTCAGAACGCTTGCTGATCGCGACCACCGTGCTATGGCAGGGCTTTCAATGGGAGGGTTTCAAACTTTTCAGACTACCATGACCAACCTTGACAAGTTTGCCTACGTGGGAGGTTTTAGCGGCGCGGGCTTTATGCAGCCGGGAACTGATATAACTAAAATGTACAATGGTGTATTTGCCGATGCAAATGCTTTTAACAAAAAGGTTAAAGTGCTTTATTTAAGTGTCGGAACTACCGAACCGGAAAGAATGCAAACCACCGTAAAAGGATTTCATGAGGCGCTTGAAAAAGCAGGCATTAAGCAGGTATTTTACGAATCGCCGGGTACTGCACACGAGTGGCAATCATGGAGGCGCTCCTTAAATCAGTTTGCAAGCCTGATATTCAAAAATTGAGTTCAAGCATGAAAATGAAGTTTAGATTCATGACAGTGGCATGCTTCACGTTATTGAGCCTGAAAAGTTTTTCGCAAGACAAGAATTTTTACATATTTATTTGCTTTGGCCAATCAAATATGGAAGGCAATGCAAAAATTGAAGCCGAGGATACTACTGCCGTTGATAGCAGGTTTCGGATGCTGCAGGCTGTCGATTGTGCAGACAGAGGCCGGGTAAAAGATAATTGGTACACAGCCATACCGCCATTGACGAGGTGCAAGACGGGCTTAACCCCGGCAGATTATTTCGGCCGGACTTTGGTGGCTAACCTACCTGAAAAAATAAAGGTAGGTATAATAAATGTTTCTGTCGCTGGTGCCAAAATCGAAGTTTTTGAAAAGGATAGTTATCAATCATATCTTGCAACGGCTCCCGGCTGGATGAAAGGTATAGTTGCTGAATATGGCGGAAATCCATACGCAAGGTTGATAGAGCTGGCCAGATTAGCTCAAAAGTCAGGCATAATTAAAGGGGTTTTATTACACCAGGGAGAATCGAACACTAACGATACGCTATGGACAAGAAAAGTAAAGGGGATTTATGATAATCTGATGAGGGATTTAAACCTGAAACCTAAAAAAGTGCCTTTACTTGCAGGCGAGGTAGTAAATGCAGACCAGGGTGGTGTTTGCGCTATGATGAATAAAATTATTGCAACTTTACCTCAAACAGTTGCTAATTCATACGTTATTTCTTCAGCAGGTTGCGCCTGCTCTTCCGATCATTTGCATTTTACTGCTGATGGGTATAGGTTATTAGGAAAACGATACGGCGATGCGATGCTTTCCTTGTTGGGTTACAAGCATAAAAAAACCACTAAACTTTAACCAGTTAAAGATGTGCAATGCTTAACGATGTAAACACAATAAGATTTTCAATAAAAACATTAACGATCTATGAATTTTTCGACTGTCAATAAAAAAAATGATCGGGGCATCCCGCTTCGGGTAATTGTTTTTATTATTTTATTGTTTGTTCAATGTACACCAAAACATCAGGTGGCTTCATCATCCCAGGCAGGTACAATAGCCGGTCATCCGGATAAGGGTTTAAAAGATTATTATAAAAACTATTTTCCAATTGGTGTAGCGGTTAGCATGGCTTCGTTACATGGCCCTGATTCCGCATTAATTATCAAAGAATTTAACAGTATAACGCCCGAGAATGATATGAAGATGGGACTGATTCATCCGTCGGAAGGTATTTATCATTGGGAAAATGCAGACAAAATTGTTGATTTTGCAGTGAGCCATCATATTAAAATACGAGGGCACAACTTATGCTGGCACAATCAGGAAGCTGCATGGATGTTTAAGGGGCCAAACGGAGAGCCGGTTACCAAAGAATTGCTGCTACAGCGTTTGAGGGATCATATTTTTGCTGTAGCAGGGAGATATAAGGGGAAAATTTATGCCTGGGATGTGGTTAACGAAGCAGTTGACGACAGCAATGATACAACGCAGGTATATCGTAAAAGCAACTGGTACAATATATGCAATGGTCCCGACTTTATAGCCGCCGCCTTTAAATATGCGCATGAAGCCGATCCACAGGCCAAGCTATACTATAATGATTATAACAGTGAACATCCGGTAAAGAGAGAAAAAATATATAAATTGTTAAAAAAATTGATTGAGGACCACGTGCCGATTGATGGAGTGGGCATGCAGGCGCACTGGAAGTTGAATGATCCATCGCCCGATGAATTGCGTAAGGCTTTGGACGAAGTAGCTTCGTTAGGTTTAAAGGTACAATTTACCGAATTGGATATTACTGTACGCCTACCACAATCAACACCTTCGCCCGGAACAACGCCGCAAGGTGCTGGCCAGGGTTATACGCCAGAATTGGAAGCCAGGCAAATAGCGCAATACAAAATGGTGTTCGATATTTTCCGTCAATATAAAAAGTTTATAACAAATGTTACTTTTTGGAATGTGTCTGACAGATATAGCTGGTTGGACGGAAGAGGTGGCGGATTAATGGGCGGAGCTGCGGCAGGCTTAAATACGCCCCGCACGGTTATCAAAGCGTATCCCTTATTGTTTGACGAAAACAGGCAACGCAAAAACGCTTACTGGTCTGTGGTGAATTTTTAGTCGCGTTTTACTATACAGTGTGATAAAATAAAAGATATATAATTGCGGTACGATAAGATTACGTATTACAAACCAAAGAATATGACAGGATTAGTTAATAAAATAATGTGCCTATGTACTGTGACGTTATTGATCTTTTCATCAGTGGAAGCTCAACAAAAAAGTTATACCGCTAAAAAAAACAGCGTATCTGATGGCTCGGGGCGATATAAATTATGGTATAATCAACCAGCTAAAAACTGGAATGAGGCCCTTCCTCTTGGAAATGGTTTTATTGGAGGGATGGTGTTTGGCGACGTAAACAATGAACGTATTCAACTCAATGAATCAACTATATGGGGAGGAGGCCCCAACAATACGATCGATTCAAATGCAAGGCCATACATTAATCAGGTAAGACAGCTGCTCGCAAAGAAAAAGTATGCCGAAGCGCAGGAATTAGCTAACAGTAAACTTGGGCCAAAGGGTAATAGTGGCATGCCATACCAACTGGCAGGTAATTTATATCTCAGCTTTCCTGAAACGGGTACAGTTGGCAATTATTATCGCGATCTGGATATCGCGAATGCCAAAGCTACAGTAAAGTATACTTTAAACGGAGTTAACTATAAAAGAGAGTTTTTTACGTCGTTCGGCGCAAACGTGTTCATGGTAAGGCTTACGGCCGATAAGCCAGGCATGATTAACTGTAAGTTAAAACTTCAAAGTCCTCTTAAAACTTCAGTCGCCATAAACGATGAAAAAACACTAGTTTTATCTGGCCAGGGCAGTGAACACGAAGGACAAAAGGGGCAAATCAAATTCAATGTGCTCACCAGGGTTAAAAATTCCAGAGGCACAAACGTTGCAGATACTTCGGGCATTACCATCGCCAATGTAGATACAGCTGTGATCTATCTTTCTATAGCCACCAATTTTATCAACTATCATGATGTTTCAGCAAATTCCATGCTTAGGGCAAAAAATATTTTAAATAAGGCCTACCAGCACGGTTTCGATGAATTGTTAAGTAAAAGTACCAGATATTATCGCTCGTATTTTGATAGAGTTAAACTTGATCTTGGTATAGATAGCGCTGCAAAACAGCCCACAGACATCCGTATCCGAAATTTTTCTAATAATAATGATAAACAATTAGCCGAGTTATATTTTCAATACGGTCGCTATCTGTTAATTTGCTCATCTCAACCGGGATCGCAGCCAGCCAATTTACAAGGTATCTGGAACGGCGAACTTAAGGGTCCTTGGGACAGTAAGTATACGATTAACATAAATACCGAAATGAATTACTGGCCAAGTGAGGTAACCCAGTTAGCAGAATTAAGCACCCCGCTTTTTAATATGATCAGCGATTTATCTGTTACAGGCACGCCAACCGCAAAAATAATGTACGGAGCACGTGGATGGGCATTACATCATAATACAGATATTTGGCGCATAACCGGTGTTGTAGACGGTGCTTTCTGGGGGTTGTGGCCAACCTCAAATGCATGGCTTTGCCAACATCTGTGGGAACATTATTTATACTCGGGCGATAAGAAATTTTTAAGACAATATTATCCGATAATTAAAGCTGCTGCCGAGTATTACATTGATGCCCTTCAAAAAGAACCTGAACATGGCTGGCTGGTAGTGTCACCCTCAATTTCGCCCGAGCACGAATATATCGATGGAAAAAACCAGGTTTCTGTCACTGCCGGTGCCACTATGGATAACCAGTTAGTTTATGGCTTATTTACTGATGCCATAAGAACTGCAGCCGAATTAAATATTGACAAGGTATTTGCAGATAGCCTCGCCATGTATCGCAGTCAATTGCCTCCAATGCAAATTGGAAGATATGGACAGTTACAGGAGTGGTTGGAAGATCTTGATCGTACGGATGATCATCATCGCCATGTTTCTCATCTATACGGCTTGTTTCCAGGAAACCAGATATCTCCTTTTACGCAGCCGCAACTTTTTGCCGCAGTAAAAAACTCGCTTATTTATCGTGGTGATGTATCAACCGGCTGGTCCATGGCTTGGAAGATCAATCTATGGGCACGTTTATTGGATGGCAATCACGCTTACAAGCTTATTAAAGATCAAATAAAGCCTATAAGCGCGAATTCGGGCGGCACTTATCCTAATTTATTCGATGCTCATCCTCCGTTTCAGATTGATGGAAATTTTGGCTGTACTTCCGGTATAGCAGAAATGCTTTTGCAAAGTCATGATGGTGCAATTTACCTATTGCCGGCGCTGCCTGATGAATGGAAGGATGGCAGTATATCAGGATTAATGGCAAGGGGTGGTTTTAAAATTGATATGAAATGGGTCAACCACAAAATTATTAAATTGGTTATACATTCTTCGCTTGGCGGAAACTGCCGTCTGCGTGTTAATCAACAGATTGGCAGCAAATTGCTAACCGCAGCAAGTGGCATAAATAAAAACCACTTTTACCAGGTAATGGATTTAAAACAACCGATTGTTAAAAGTGCCGATAAAAATATTACAGCTAAGCTGACAAAATCCTGGGTATATGATATTCAGACACGTCCCGGCGAAACGGTTATTATTAACAATTGAAATCAGGAATTAACAAGCACGGAAAGCGAAATTGGATACGGCAGTAGTAATAGAAGGTAATCTAATTAAGGTAACCGTAACCAGGCAAGGTGTGAATTGACTTGGTTACACAGGTTAGCGATGATACGCAGGTCAAACTTTAAAATAACAGCCGCAAAGTTGATTGATGCGGCTGCTATGAGTGTTATTTTTTTCCTCCGGCTATCACATAAGTATTAATCATTTCAATCTTACCATTACTAAGGTGATGTAGCTCGGTAACCTTAACATTTCTCAGGTTTGTTTTGCCTGAAAGCTCAGTGTCGTGGTAAAATATGTACCATTTATTATTGAATTTAACAATGGAGTGATGTGTTGTCCATCCTTGCACAGGTTGCATAAAGTGCCCGGCGTATACAAAAGGCCCAATGGGGTTGGAACCAATTGCATAGGCAAGAAAATGCGTGTCCCCGGTAGAATAGGTAAGATAATATTTACCCATATATTTATGCATCCATGAGCCTTCAAAAAAGCGGCGATCGTGGTCACCACCTAATAACTGATGTCCGGCGCTATCAATAATCAGCGCATTTTGCACTTTACCGTCAAATTCCGTCATATTTTTATTCAATTTAGCTACCCTGCAACTTATTGCTGGTGCCTTGTCATTATGAAGATCTGTTTTTGAACCGTTAGGTTCATATTTTCCGGTTTGCCACCGCTGGAGCTGGCCACCCCAGATACCTCCAAAATACATGTAGGCTTTACCGTCATCATCAACAAATACAGCAGGATCAATACTGTAGCTTCCGGTAATAGGGTGTGGATTGGCTTTGAACGGCCCTGCAGGATTATTGGATGTTGCGCATCCTATTTGAAAAATACCATCCTTGTTTTTTGCGGGAAAATACAGATAGTATTTTCCATTCTTATAGGCAGCATCTGGGGCCCATAACTGTTTGCCAACCCATGGAATGTTTTTCATATCCAGGGCGACGCCGTGGTCTGTAACTTTTCCGCCTATCCGGTCAAGTGAAAATATGTGGTAATCGCGCATTGCAAAATGGTCGCCGTTATCGTTTTCGGGTACACCTGCATCGATGTCATGAGAAGGGTAAATGTAAATCTTCCCATTGAACACATGAGCAGAGGGGTCTGCTGTATAAATATTTTTAATAAGCGAGGGATTAAGATATTTGACTTTATTGATTTTTTGCGCAATTAAGGGATTGAATAGAAGGGTTGACACAGCGGTCAGCATAATCATCTTTAAAAACGTCTTCTTCATATTGTCGATTTATTTAATTTTTAATCTTTAATTATATCCTAATATCCGCAGGTCGTTTCTTACCCTGAATTTTAGAACAATTTTCTGGAGCGTATACTGCCCCGGCTGCAGTTAATTTTTTTGCTGTAGGGCGAATATAATCCGGTTAAACATCCTACGCACGCACATTTGTATGTATATATACATCATATGTTCAACATATCCGCCAATACGGTTTACCTGACTTTTTTATACAGCGATAAAATTATTATTGGATGAAACTGACAAAGTCCTGATCTTATCACACAAATTTTGAAGGTATTGCAGGCGTTTAGATATAATAATGATGGGTTATCATATCTGGCTATCGGTTAATTAAAATCGATGGGTTTATTCAGATGTTATATGAATATACACAAATGTTGTGTTTTGAGCTTCCCTACCTTTTTATATTTGTTAATTGCCTTGTTAGTATTATTATAAGCTGTACGGCTGGTTTAAATTTTTGGTATTTTACTATAGCTCAAATTTATTATTGCGCTGCGTTTATGATATCCGATATTAAGGGGCTGAAAAAGATTCGTTTCCAATTTTATAATCAATTATCATGATATCGCGATTTGCAAAAATGATCATGTTTTTTGCTACAGGTATTTGTGGCTTAATAATATCATGTAAGCCCCATTCCCCGATGAAAATGGCAGACTTGCTGCAGCAGCTTAAAAAGCGAAATTATAACCCTCAAAATGTTTTTAGTTCTGATGCCCGGCTTGCCGCCTGTGATTCACTGTTAAAGATTGATTCGCCAAACTATGATGTTCAATTGTTGTCAAAAAAAGCCTTGTTTGAATTACAGGAAGGTCATGAACAAGAGGCTATTGATATATATTCAAAAATTTCAAAGTTGCCCCGTTATATGAACCCTGTAAATATAATGCCTGATCAGGCTGTGGCCTATATGCGTTTGGGTGAGCGTGCCAATTGCATGCTTGGCCATAACGGATCATCATGCATATTTCCTATTAAGGGAGCAGGCATACATCAAGCTCAAACAGGATCGCAGCAAGCAATTGAAACACTGGGAAATATCTTGAGAAGTAATGCTCACGATGCCCAGTCCCGATGGCTGTTAAACATAGCTTATATGACATTAGGCCGTTATCCAGCGCAAGTTCCTGCCCAATATTTGATCCCCAATTTAAATGCCGGCGATGGGCCTTATAAAGTGAAGCCATTTACAGATGTAGCAGCAAATGTTGGTATTAACCTGAATAGCAGAGCGGGCGGTTCCATAGCCGATGATTTTGACGGCGATGGTTATATAGATATTATCACCACCGGGATGGATCTTCAGGATCATATGCATTATTTTCATAACAACGCAGACGGTACTTTTAGCGATCGCACTACTCAAAGTGGCTTACAAGATGTGGTCGGTGGCCTTAATATTGAACAAACCGATTATAATAACGATGGCCATCCTGATGTTTTTATAATGCGGGGAGGCTGGCTTAAGGACGGTTTTGGTAACCAGCCAAGCTCATTACTTAAAAATAACGGCCATGGTGGGTTTACCGACGTCACCATCGCGGCCGGTATTAATTTTATGCATCCTACGCAAACCGCCGTATGGAACGATTTTAATAATGATGGCTGGCTTGATGTTTTTATCGGGATGGAAAGCCATGGCGAGACCGATCCTAAGAATAATCATCCATCGGCACTTTATATAAATAACCATGATGGTACTTTTAAAGAAATGGCTCAAAAAGCGCACTGCCGGATAAACGATTTTGTAAAGGGTGTAACATCTGCTGATTACAATAACGATGGCTGGCCAGACATTTTTGTTTCTACCATGAGTGGAAGAAAATATTTGTTAAAAAATAAATGTAAGGCAGGGAAGAATGTAGATTTTGAAGATGTTACCGAAAAAGCGGGCATTAATATTACCCAAAATACATTTACTACCTGGTTTTATGATTACAATAATGATGGGTGGCCTGATATTTTGGTTGGTAGCTATAATTTTACCACAACTCTGGGTTATTATGCCGCGTTGGAGGCTTTGGGTACACCTGTGGCAGACAATGGCAATATTTTTCTTTTTAAAAACAACCGCGATGGTACGTTTACAAATGTAACCCATGAGGTAGGGCTGAACAAGGTAGTGTTTAGCATGGGAGGTAATTTTGGTGATATTGATAATGATGGCTATCCCGATATTTATTTTGGTACCGGCAATCCGGATTTTGGGTCGCTTATACCGAATAAGCTTTTCCGGAATATAGGTGGCAAAAAGTTTGCCGATGTAACCAGTTCCTCTCGTACTGGCAATTTGCAAAAAGGCCATGGCGTATCATTTGCCGATTTTAGGAATAACGGGCTGCAGGATATTTTCATTGAAATGGGCGGGGCTTATATAGGTGACGCCTACAAAAGTGCATTATACCTTAATCCCGGTCAAAATAATAATAATTGGATAGGGTTGAAGCTGATTGGTAAAAAGTCAAATAGGTGTGCTATCGGATCACGAATCAAGGTCACTTTTACAGAGAATGGTTTACAAAGAAGTGTGTTTAAGGATGTAAATTCCGGTGGAAGCTTTGGTTCATCTCCACTCCGGCAGGAAATAGGGATAGGGCAGGCCAGTATCATAGATGAAATCGAAATCCGGTGGGCAGGCAGTGGCACTGTGCAGCATCTTCAAAAGATAATGCCCAACCAGTTCCTGGAAATAATAGAAGATGGCAAGGTAACACCATTTAATTTGAAGACGCTTAAATTTAATACGAGTGAGCCAGCAATGTCGATGAAGATGGCTGATATGTAAAAAGCGAGGATGTTAAGTATGTATATAGAAAAATGCAAATCTAAATTCCCATACCGGATATCATGGCCGATGATTTAGATTTGCACCGATAAAATCCTTTGTTAAAAACAGCCAATCGAGCACTATCTAACAACAACAAGATTTAATTAAAATTTGACAAGCCTGGTTACTCCTGAATTATTTTTTATTGATACCTGAGCTATTTTATCATTTATGAGAATAAATCTGGATGATTGGGAAAGAAACGAACTGCCATAGTAAAATTCTTGTTTGGTATGACTGCCATTTTTATATGTAATGACAGCGCTCTGATCTGTATCATCTATTTTAAACATAGATATTTTAGCATTTAATTGAAGGATTTTGAGAGGCCCTAAGTGCTCGCTTGCCGCCATGAGATAACTGTTGTTTGCCCCCCTTAATTTTACAAGTGCCTTTCCATCGCCAGGTAAATAGATCCCGCTGTGTGCAATTGATAAAGGGGCAAACTCACCTTTGCCGTTACCTTTTAGCAATAAACCATTTAAGGCGTCATATCTGCCGATGGAAACATCTGTACTAAAATCATTCCCATTAATCAATAAATCGAGATTGCCGTCCGCATCAAAATCATCGGCCACCATGCCATTTAATGCTGAAACCTGTGCCTCAAGAGGTAGAGGAACTGCTGTGAATTTACCGTTGCCATCGTTTTTAAAATAGCATGACCTTAACTCTGTAGCCTTAAGCCGCAACGCATTTTCCATTTGGTCGGCGCTTAACACATCTTGCATGGTTGCCTCAGCATATGAATGATAATTGGTGAATTTTGCACGTAAGGTAATCATCTGCTTAACAGCATCGTCCCTTACATTCGCAGGGTATTCCCGTTTAACGTCATCCTTGCCTGAAAGGAATAATGATGGAAATGCGTCAAACCGGTTCCTTTTGTCGAAGTCACCTGCTGTAATAAAGGCCGGAAATTCGGCGCTGACCTGATAAAGGGTATTCAAGCCTACATTTCCAACTATGTAATCCATTTTACCTGTATGCCTGAAATCACCTGCAATTATCGAGGTCCACCATCCGGTTTTATCGCCAACGCCACTTTTTGCTGTAACGTTTACATATTTTCCGCCTAAGTTTTTCAAGAAAGTTATTGGCATCCATTCTCCTGCCAATATCAGATCTGTTTTGCCATCATTGTCGAAATCACTGAAAATAGCATCGCATATCAAGCCGATCTTTTTCAGATCAGGAGCAACTTCATTGGTCACATCTGTGAATCTCACCTTCCCGTTTTTTGTATCGTTTCTTAAAATATAGCTATTTACCGGTTCCGGGTATCTCCATGGCTCCACTCGCCCCGAAATAAAAAGATCTAATTTGCCGTCGTTGTTATAATCAAAAGCCCTTACACATAGCTTACTTTTAAAACACATGGGTAAGGCATCCTTTGCAAGCGTAAAATGGCCTTTGCCATCATTAATATATAAGCGGTCCTGATATGCCGGATCATTTGCCGGAGTTTTATAACCACTGCCAGTGATTAATACATCAGGAAATTTATCACTGTTTGAATCAAAAATGAGAATTCCTCCATCAAGATAGGGGTGATCGTATTTCTTTTCTTCTAAAAGGCCCCGCTGTATGAATGTGCCGTTCTTTTGTTGAAAAAAGATCTGTGCTGGCTCGGTTAAATTTCCACCGACAACGATGTCATCTAAGCCATCGCCGTTAATATCGCCGACGGATAGCGCAGGATTGTATTCCGAAAGCTTATGCGGCAAAAGCTTTTGAATGTTAAAGTCTGTATAATCCGTGTCGCGATGAATGTATTTAACCGCGCTTTTGCCTGTGATATTTGTAAATAGCGGAGTTTTTGCTTGTATAGGATTTGCCCACGTATAGGTTTGATGAGCGTTATTAACGTTTGCCGATAGAGTTTGATCTGCATCTACATTTAAAAATGTTTGCCTGTATTCGTTCGGCCACTTAATAACCACCGAGTCTATGATTTTGCATTCACCTAACCCGAAATGTGCAATAGGTTGAATGCTGGTAAGATAGCCCCTGTAAGGGTTGTTTTCGTAAACCTGATGTAAGCCATGCTGGTAATATATATCAACAAAAGCTCCGATTCCCTCGCGGTTCTGATTGGGTCCTTCAAACTTTATGTTGAGATAATGATGCACATATTTTTTATCCTCATCGGTTGTGTTTTTATAAATTAGAGCTTCGTCATTGATATTATTAATGACGAGATCCATTGCGCCGTCATTATTTAGATCGACATATACGGCACCATTAGAAAAGGAGGGAATACCCAAGCCCCAATCTATGCTCACATCCTTAAATTGCAAACCGCCATGGTTGCGAAATGCGTAATTGTGAATTTTGACTGACGGTATCTGTTTAAGAACCTCTTTTTTGGGCGCAACTAAAAATGCATTGGACCTATAAGTGATAAAATCATGATCTGTAACGTCGCGGGGATAACCGTTCGTAACTATAATATCGCGGTAACCGTCGTTGTCAAAATCCGTTACCATTGGTGTCCAGCTCCAGTCTGTTTGTGCCATACCACTTAAAAAGCCGATTTCGCTAAAGGCAGGATGCCCCAGCTGGTTATTTTCTTCGACAGACGGCCCTTGATTTAGCTGAAGTGTATTTCGAACATATTGATATTGGTAACCATAGTGGTCGAAGTTTTGAATAGTGGTGTAGCTGCTTGGGCCCGACATCATTTTTTTTCGGAAATTATCAGCAGGATTCATATCCAGTTCAACTATATCGGCCAGCCCATCGTTGTTGATGTCTTCAATATCCTGACCCATAGCATTGAAAGAGGTATGCTTAAAATACACCTTTGACTTGTCAGTAAAAGTGCCGTCATGATTGTTGATATACAATATATTATTCGACAGAAAATCGTTTGTAACATATATGTCTTTCCAGCCATCGAGGTTAATGTCAGCAATAGTTGCTGCATGTCCGTATCCCTCTATTTTAATTCCGGCGGCTAATGATACATCTTTAAATACCGGATGTTTAAGTTTCGGGTCCCAGTCGTTCCGATATAATCGTCCCGTGCTTCTGCCGGTGCCAGTGATATTAATAGGCCTGAATTGATTGGGAAACTCCGCAGGGTTCGGCTCATTAACAGTCAGGTACATATCGAGGTCGCCGTCATTATCGTAATCGAAAAAGCTAGACATTGTAGAAAATAACTGACTATTAAGGCCGTATTCCTTCGCTTCTTCTTTAAATACAGGTACGCCGTTTGTGTTAATGCCTTGGTTTATATACAATAAATTTTGCCTCTTTTGCGGCTCATTTGCAAAAGAGTTGCAAACATATATGTCGGGCAAGCCATCATTATTGATATCAATTACTGCAACACCGCGGCCCCAACGGGCTTTACCATCTACTCCTGCCTTGGCGGTAACATCCTCAAACCTAAAATTGCCTTTGTTAAGATATAGCTTATTAGTTACCATGTTGCCTACAAAATAAATATCCGGTAAACCATCATTATTGAAATCACCTATGCCAACGCCTCCGCCATTATATACAGTTGCGTTATCGATAGGATTAATCGAATCGTTTTCTGTAATCAGGTTATTAAACATAATGCCGGAAACAGAAGATGGTATTTGTTCAAATAGCGTATGTTTTTTACAGGAAGAAATTAGCAGAGCCACAGTAAAACCAATAAGAAGCCTTTTCATAATTAACAATTAATATAAGAAAAAGCAGGCGACCCATAAGCCGCCTGCTTTAAAAATTGGTTTAATAAATTAATAGCCTGGATTTTGGTGCCCTGAAACAAGGGGGTTATTATCCAACTCGGCTTGAGGTATAGGTAATAACTCATCTCTGTTAGCATGGAATGAAGCAATGGGCTCGGTAGTGAAATATCCTTTTTTGCGCCATCTTAAAATGTCGATGTTACGCACTTCTTCATCGCCTAATTCCACCATTCTTTCGTGCATGATAGCCTTAACCACATCGCTTTTGGACGCAACCGGAAATTGAGCTGTTGGATAAGGAGGCATGGCAACATCCGGCCTTGCACGCACCATATTAAGGTATGCTACAGCTCCGGCTATGTCGCCCGTTTCATTAGCACACTCGGCAAGATTAAGTAAAACTTCCGAATAACGTATAATACGTTGGTTGTTACCACCGGGGTGGAAGCTTGCAGTACTTGCGCTTTCCTGGTATATGATCATAAATTTACGCCAGCTAATCTTTTTGGTAACGCCGTTCAACACTGATGAATTACCGTTTTGGTCGGCATCAGTTAAAGTGCTTTGGCCATTATTATAAAGGTCGCCGGTCTGATAAACGCTATATGAAAAACGAGGGTCTGTTTTTACCGCACCAGTAGCTGTGTTTTCAAATTCATTCAAATATTTGTTTGAAGGAATAAGGTTTCTCCATGCAACAGGGCAGTACTCCTGATTTCTAACTGTTGATTGCTCTTCAGTTGCGCTTTCGCCACCCCAATTGTAACCATTGGTTCCTTTATCCACAAATACAACTTCAAAAATTGATTCATTGTTAAATTCGGTGGCTAACTCAAAATTATCAAGATAACGGGCAGTTAACGAATAACCATCGGCTCCGCTGGTCGGTATCTTAAGAAATGCAGCTTTGGCATCAGCATAATTACCTTGTTGCATTAACACCCTGCCCAGCATCGCATAGGCGGCAGATGCCGTGGCCCGTCCCTTGTCGGTGGCTGATTTTCCGGGCAGTACTGCTGCGGCATCTTTAAGATCCTGAACTATCTGCGCATAAACAGCGGCAACATCGGCGCGTGGTTTAAAATCGGTAGGACTTTTGGGAACTGATGTTACCAGTGGAACACCGCCCCACATGCTAACCAGGTCGAAATAAGCCCAGGCACGAAGAAATTTTGCCTCGCCCACCGATTTTTTCGCGTCGGCTACGTCATCTGTAACATTTGGCGCATTATCTGTTACAACATTTGCACGGAAAATTACCGTATACCAGCCACTCCATACAGAATTCATCACAGAGTTTGTAGGATCGTCGGTATTGTTGAGCAATTGGAGCCTTGGAGCTTCCAATTGTCCGCCGCCTGGCGCTACTTCGTCGCTCCTTGTATCATGCAGATAATACCACTCACGGGATACGAGGTTGTTTTGGTGCATAACCGCATAAATGGCGTTAACTCCCGACTTTAATTGCGCAGCCGTTTTATAATAGTTTGCCGTAGTAAGGTTATTGGGGTCAGATGTATTTAACGCTGTTTTTTTACAGGACAAAACAATGGCCGTTATCGTTAGTAAGATAATGGTTGACAATAAATAAATTTTTTTACGTTTCATAATATACCAATTTTATGATTATTAAAATGTTGCCTGTAAACCTACCTGGAACACCCTTGGCGAAGGATATTGACCATAGTCTATACCATTTGTAAGCGTTCCGTTTTTGGAGCCAACCTCAGGATCAAGCCCGGTGTACTTTGTAATTGTGAACAGGTTTGTTGATGATAAATAGATCCTCACTTTGCTTACTAAATTGTTAGTAGCCTCTTTAAGCCACGGTGCTGGCAAATTGTAACCTAACTGGAGGTTTTTCAAGCGAAGGTATGAACCGCTTTCTACCCAGCGGGATGATGGCCTTACATTCGAGTTAGGGTCTCCTGAAATAGCCCTCGGAACATTGGTATTGGTATTGGTGGGAGTCCAGGCTTTTAGCACATTAACATCTGAGTTAAATAGCCTCGACATACCTTCTGCGATGATTTTTTCGGCATTGAATATTTTATTGCCATATACTCCCTGGAAAAACAAGGCAAGGTCAAAATTCTTGTAACTGGCGGAGTAATTTAATGAATAGGTAAATTTAGGGAGATAACTGCCCAGGTTAACCCTGTCGTTAGCGTCAATTACACCGTCGTGATTAACATCCTTAAATTTTAGATCACCTGGTGCCGCACCTGTTTGAGTTGCATGACCGCTTACATCAGATGCATTTTGGAATATACCTTCTACCACATAGCCGTAGAAATACTGGATAGACTGTCCAACCGAAGTGTTCGTGAGCGGGCCGCCACCACCAAAATCAGCATCGCCGCCCGCGGTTATTGTACCATTTGCAGTTCCTGTTAATGATGTCACCTTATTTCTGTTTAATCCAAATACGGCTGATACATCATACTTAAAGTCGCCGGATGTTTTGTGGTAACCTGCGGTCAATTCAATACCAGTATTTTGCATATAGCCAACGTTTACCAACGGGGCGCCAACACCTTGGCTTGGCGGTGCCGGTACGGTTAAGATCAGAGCATCGGTTTTTCTTTTATAAATCTCGGCCGATAGCGTAAATGCATTTTGGAATAAGCCCAGATCAAAACCTATGTTTGTTGATTTTGTTATCTCCCAATGAAGGAAATAGTTACTCAACGCACTATAAAAAGATCCGTTACCTGAGTTATTACCTGTTGCCAGGTTGCCAAACGGATATGTTGTACCACCCGCAGAAACATTGGAAACGTAAGGATAATTTCCCAATACAGTTCCGTTTATCCCGGTGACGCCGTAACCGCCTCGTATTTTTAATTCGCTTATTGATTTAAGGCTTTTCATAAAGCTTTCCTGGTCAACTTTCCATCCCACCGAAACTGCAGGGAAGTTTTCATATTTGTGGCCGGGGGCCCAAACCGACAAACCATCGCGGCGTATTGAACCGGAAATTAAGTATTTCCCCTCAAAGTCATATCCCACCCTGCCTACTAATGAATGCAGAACGTTAGTACTATAAGTGTAATTGGTAGTTGTATTTGTAGCGTTGTTTAATGTGCGTACAATGTTGTTGTTTTGATTGCCAAAAGAGTTTTGACTGTCGCTGCGATTGGTTTGCACTTCATAAACTGCCACAGCCGAAACGTGATGTTTGCTGGCGAAGGTATGATCAAAAGTTAATTGTTGTGTGTACAATGTAGTTGTACCGGTCCCGGTATTTTCGGTTATCGAGGCAAGCGGGCTGCTTGATGTACCGCCATCGTTATATATTGGGGTATATTGCTCTTGCCTGTTTGTCCCGTAATCAATGCCGTAGGTAGAATTGAATTTCAGCCATGGGGTAAACTTTACCGTTAAATAAGCGTTACCACGAATTCCGACACCATAATTACGGTTTTCGTTAATCAATGCCTGTTCTATCGGATTTACCGGGTCGGCGCCGTCAAAACTGCTTTGAGGACCAAAAAAACCGCCGGCATTATTTGGATTGTAAATAGGTAAGTATGGTTGCATCCTTATCACATTGGTAATGGGCGTTCTATTGCCTGGGGGAATCCCAAAGCGTTGCCGGGTTACCGAGGCATTGAATGTTTCGCCGATTGTAATAAACTTGCTCAGATTGTGATCAGAATTTATTCGGTAGCTTTTACGACTGAAATTAGTTCCAACGGTAATACCATCCTGATCAAAGTAACTGGCAGATGTAAATATGCGTGAATTCTCATTCCCGCCGCTTAATGAAACAGCATGCTGCTGAACAATTCCTTTTTTGAAATAGGCATCCTGCCAGTCTGTATTAGTTTGGGCGAAGGTCTGCGAAGAACCCGCATAAATGGGCTGATTAAAGTTTGCCGGTTGTAATCGTGGAGGTACGCCAATACCGGCGGCTCCGTTTAAAGCCCTTTCGTATTGTACATATTGGCTTGTATTAAGAAGGTCATACTTTTTGGTAACTTCCTGAAATCCCGCGTATGAATCGAAGCTTAACACCACTTTGCCACTGGAGCCCTTTTTGGTTGTGATGATGATAACGCCGTTAGTTGCTCGTGAACCGTAAATCGCCGCAGCGCTCGCGTCCTTAAGTACATCAACTGATTGTATGTCTCTTGGATCAAGACTACCGATAGAACCGGGAAAACCATCAATAATATACAATGGATCTGATCCGTAACCTACAGAACTTACACCTCGTATTTGTACAATTGGTGCGGTGCCCGGCGAACCATTATTGGTTACCGTTAAACCTGCCACCCGGCCTTGTAAAGCCTGATCGACACCGCCGACAG
The DNA here is from genome assembly GCF_048565145.1 of Mucilaginibacter sp. NFX135. Taxonomy (NCBI): domain Bacteria; kingdom Pseudomonadati; phylum Bacteroidota; class Sphingobacteriia; order Sphingobacteriales; family Sphingobacteriaceae; genus Mucilaginibacter; species Mucilaginibacter sp. NFX135. The sequence continues at coordinate 4,864,867 of NZ_CP183412.1, read as the reverse complement.
GTAAAGCTGATATTGTTTTGCCACTTACAGACGAAACCGCTCCCGTTACGTTGGCACGCTTTTGTGTTCCATAACCAACAACAACAACTTCGTTTAATGATTTAGAATCACTACTTAGCGATACATTAACCACCAATTTGTCTGAAACGGAAACTTCCTTTGACGCATAACCTATAAAACTGAAAACGAGTACCGCCTGGTCGTTAGGTACTTCAATTCGGTACGCGCCATTAACGTCGGTTCCGACCACCGTGGTAGTGCCTTTTAATTTAACAGTAACACCCGGTAATCCTAAACCGTTTTCATCGGTTACTTTACCTGTTATAATCTTGCTTATGGCTGGTTTGATTACATCAGAATCTGTATGCCGCAAATGAGCCAGGTTATTAGCCGCAAACGTGGGATATATAATAGTAATACTTATAAATACTATTATAACTGTCATTCGCATGAAAGTGCTTAGTAAATATTTTTTTTTCATATTGTGGTTTATTAATTGAAAACATTGGTTGAGAAATTAGTAAGGTTCAGCACTTATATCAAACAGGTCTTTGCATTTCTAATGATTAGGTGATAAATGAATTAATTCATCTGAAATAATAAACCATACGGTTTGAAGAAGACTTTATTTAATAAAAGAGCGGTTTACTTAATTGGTTGCTTAACCGGTAGCGTATCAGATTCAGATTTATTGGTTATAAAATCCATAATATGGATACCGATGTAGTTTACTGCGGGCCACGAATCTGTGACCGGCGAAACAAGTTCTCTTGATTTATTCTTTCATAATAGGTCTCATAATGAAATTGCAATCGATTGTAGAGCTGGGCCGGTTTGTACTTTTCTGAATACGATTAAATTAAAGTATACAGGATCGATCAAGCCTTTAATAACTTAAATCGAAATCTTAACAGAACTTGCCGGTCGGCTTTATTGGTTTATAATTTAGCAGCAACGTGATTTAGAATTGTAGCAGCTTTGCAAGCGTAAAATTACTTTTGAAGTAGATTCAGGCAGCCAATTTTTTATCATAAAAACACAACATTTGTCATCTTACAGAAACCGCGAGTTCGCAGCGGTTCCCCGAAGGATGAGCAAAAGTGAATCTTATAAATAATAATTATAATGACTAATTACAGGAATTAATACTATCCCATGAAGCAACAGAATTATTTAGCTTTGTTTTAGAAGATGTAATGAGGGGGTATAAAGAATTGATCCCACCAACTATTATCGATATTAAAACCGGAAACGATTTCACTAAAGATTAATAAAGTTCTGTCAAAGATTTTATCACTTTGCAGATTGCCACATATGTTTAAAATGATAAATCCAGATAGTGGATTAAGGAATTATATGAGTAGAAAAATTCCGATTAAACGGTATTTCAATAATGGCTAAAAACGATATTCAGTTGATGAAGATTAGCAACAGTTATTTTAAACTTTTATATCGTATAGCAAAACATATAGTATTACCAATACTAAAAATAGCAAGATTCATAAGTGGATATCGAACCAGCAAAAACGCTATAAGGAATATCATAAATCACTTTGTATAAATGACGGGAAATTTACAAGAACCGTTTAAGCTTCATGCAAGGGTGCCCGGTTAAGGGCACCCTTATCATTTTGTAATTTACTTTTTTGTAGCCTTTAACCGTAGTTCATAGATATACTTACCCGGCTGATTTATTTTAGTATTAAACCTGATATTTAGTTTAACAGGTTGTTTATTCCAGGTGCCATAGGGAATTTGACTCGGAGGATTCCAGTTTTTACTATCTGCAGTATCAATTGAGGCAATGTATTTATCGTATATGCGGTAATAGCAGTTCAACCCGTTGCTTTGTGAATCCCAATAGACGTCGGGAAATCTTGTTTGTGCGTAATCATATAATACCGCAGTATCAGTTACCGTTGTTTTATAAGCAAATGTTGATAGGGTTTTTAAAAAACTGTTACCGCTTGGTCTTCTTTCCAATGCAGCCCCTGGGAAAACCGCACCATTTTTATCCAGAACTTTTAAAACTATTTGATTGGGGCTTGCGGCAACTCTTTTAATATTAAGTGTAATAGTTGTTGACTGCCCTTTGTCTGCATCAATCCATTGATCGTCATAGGGAAATCGTATACCGGTTTCACTATTTGCAGGCAAGGCAATAAAATATGGGGTATTCACATATTCATATTGTACAACAGGATTGAGGATCACCTTGCATACCCCCATATAAGTTTTGGTGCCGTGCGGGTTTTCAATTTTTATATCAATCAGGTATTGACCCGGAGGCACGTTCTCTGTTGCTTGTGTAAACAGGAACTGTCCGCTTTTCTCCAGAACAGAGAATGGAACTTTCTTTTCAAATGCTCTTTTTTTGTTGATCAAATCTAAGGTTGTGTCAGTTATCGGGTTATAAGCTGTTTTCCAGACAGGTACATCGTACTCCTTAAAAAAGGTTTCTTCTCTCGCACCCGTAGTTATATTACGTACGTTTAGTAAAGTGATTTTAAAAGGTGGGGTAGAGTTATCTGGTATTATCCCGTTTGAAATGAGGAATACGCCCTGGTTAACGGTAAGCGGATCAGCAGAATAACGTACATTATCACTTAAAAAACCCGGAATTGTTTTTTTACAGCTTAGTATACTGATCACGGCGAACAATGCTAAGCTTAATAGTTTTATATATTTCTTCATTATATTTAAAAATTATAAGGGAAATTATTGTTTAAATGTCCAGGTATGCTGGTTTGACAATACGTGTATTATACCATTATTGGTTATAATACCGGTTGTTTGGCACAAAACTTTAATATCCAGTTTTTGAGGGTTCCCAGATGGATCCGATGTAGTGCCATTACTATTTACCAGGTCTTTTTCGCCTCTGATCTTTGTTAAATAGATATATTTGGGCTTTGTGGATATAATGCCATCTACCTGATAATCATCAGCATTCTCCTCCAACGAAACCATCAGCTTTATATTCGGGGTACTGGTTTGGTATAGGACCCCGTTTGCACTGAGTTCATCCCTGGAAAGCTTGAGCGGAAAAAAGTAAATACCCATGGAATCTTTAAGCATTTGGGCTGAGTAATACTTAAACAAGGTGTCTATTGTGAAATTTTTCCTTTCATCAATTTTCCTTGCATCATTTTGTTTTGCGGCCAAATAAGAGGCTATGGCATAATCGTCAGGGACAAAGAAAGTCCCTGGCCCATTGATCATATCTTTCATCCCTGCTTTGTCAACGATCAGTAAAGTAGTATCAAACAGGTGCCTGCTATTTGACTTCAGGTAATCATAAGTGCTCATATTTACCTTTGCAACGGAAAGACCCCCATCAATAACAGGGTCTTTTTTGCAGGAACTGATTGCCAGCAACAGCATAAATGCGGCAACAGGTATATATATAATTTTTTTCATGTTATGTAAGTTTTGAGTGTTGAATTAATATTTCCCCATCCACCATGGATTTTGGCTGATTAACCGGTTGGCATTTAAAATACTGTTGTGAATTGGCCACAGGTATCCTTTTTGTTTAAAGCGATCAACAGACATTGCCCAGGGTGTTAGCTGAGTAAAATAATTTGGCCCGCCTTTATCGATCTGAGAACTATTCCTGACGATGTCAAAATAATTATGACCTTCGCCAATTAATTCTCGCTGTCTTTCTTGCAGGATATTCTTTTTAAGTATCAACCCTGAACTTGCTAATGGCGCTGCACCTGCTCTGGCCCTTATCGTATTTACGGCTACAAGTGCCTCCCCGTCTCGGGCCAGGGCATTTAGAGCTTCGGCTTTTAGCAAGATCATATCTGCCAGCCTGAATACAATTAAATTGCTTTCAGAGCGCGGATCAGACTTGGTTGAAGGATTTTGATAAGCTATATCAGCATACTTAATTAATGAAGGCTTATTTACATCGCCAAACGGACTTGCTTTAAAAAATTCATCTTTCCGGGTATCGGTATTATCGGTTCCATACAATTCATTTATTTTTGATTGTGGAGGATAGTATTGTGGTACATTCATAGGCATATTGGCGATGTAACCATTACTTACCGTGATAAAGGCAATGGTTGCTGAAAATGAAAAATCTGTCCACTCACTTGCTTCGTTTTCCGAGTTTTTAGAGGAGATAACAAAAATGTTTTCCGGCTCGGTGGTGTTTTTAAATACCTGGCGTATAGAACCCATTGGTTGTAAGTGAAAAAGGTCGGCCCTGTTGATCAATGAATCTGTATAGAGCACCGTATTGGCATAATCATTTTGCCAGGCGGTAGCATGTGCCAGTAAGGCTAATGCTGCACCTTTACTCGCTCTTCTCCGTTCATAAGTATTCAGGCTTTCCCAGCTAAGCAGAGAGGATGCTTTTTGTGCATCAGCAATAATTTGTTTTAATATAATAGCAGCGTCTGTTCTTCCGATGTATTTTGCCTGGCCGGCTGTTGTGGTAGCGGTAAGCTGTAAGGGCAAATCGCCCCATACCCTTGTCATATAGAAATAGGATAAGGCACGCAGGAAATAAGCTTCACCTAAAAAAGTATTTTTTTGATCGTTTGTAAATTTATCATCGGGCATTTTAGTTAGGTGTTCAATAACCAGGTTACTCAAATCAACAACCCTGTACCAATTAGTCCAGTTATGAGCACCCTCTTCCCTGTATGGTACCCCGAAAAAACCTTCCAGATATACTCTGTTTAAATTAGTACCTTCATCCGAATTGAATAAGCCAACGGGTGCATCGCCCCATATAAAGAAGCAACTGTTTTGATTCATGCTTTTTCTGAACAGGCCATAAGCGCCTAATAGCGCTCCGTTTACATCGCCTGCAGATTTCCAGTAGGTATCTGCATAGGTGTCATTGGTAAGTTTGTTCTCCAGCGCTTTCTTGCAGGAAAAAGTAAAACCCATTAAAATAGCCAGCAATAATGCAAAAGCAAAGGTTTTATAATGTTTGTTATGATGTTTCATGATTGGTATTCAATAAGTTAAAATTCAATCTGTAAGCCAAAAGTATACTTGGTTGGTAGTGGGTAACCATCGCCATAATCATAGCCTTGTCCGTCAACACGTTCCGCATCAATGCCAGAGAATTTTTGAAACATGTGCACATTGTCAATAGTACTGTATAATCTTAAGCTGGTGATCTTGGCACGCTGCATCCATTTGTTGTTTTGAGCATTAAACCGGTAGCCCAGGTTAATATTCTTGATACGGACATACCATCCTGGTTCCTTGAATATGGATTGTCCTGATCGCCAGGCGTATAAACCCATAAATGGATTTAATGCTGGGAGGGTTGCATTATCACCCGGTTGTCGCCAGTAATTGTATTGACTGATATCTGTTATTGATGCTTTGGCAAAATCTTTAGGATTTCCGTAAAACAGGCCATTTGACAAGCGTTGAGCAAGTGTGTTATTGATAATGTCGCGCCCGAAGGTGAATGTGGTCAGAATTTGTACTGAAAAACCTTTGTAGCTGAAATAGTTTGTAAATCCACCGGTTACGAAGGGATTCGGATCTCCAAAAAAGGTAATGTCATTTTGACCTATGTTATCGGATATGTAATAGTCGCCATTAACATCCCGCCATTTAGGATAACCCAGTTTTAAGTTACCCCACTTAGTTGCACCTACAGCACCCGTATATGGATTAACAATTAAGTCGCTTGGCGAGTTAATTACGCCATCAACAATATAACCGTAAAACATATTCAAGGGTTTGCCAACAATATATACCGCGTTACCATAGTATAAATCGCGGTTGCCATTTGGCAATGCGGTTACCATGTTTCTGTTAAAGGAGATATTTATGGACGGATTCCATTGAAAAGCACTTTTTTCAGACAATATTTTACCATTGAAGGTGAACTCCAGTCCCGAATTACGCACTCCGGCGGCATTTGTAAAAGTGCTGGTATAACCCGTATATTCAGGAATTGTAATTCGCAGCATTTGCCCCGTGGTGTTCCTTGTATAGGCATCTATCGAAAAGTTGAGCCGGCCGTTAAACAAAGCGGCGTCAATCCCTGCATTCCATTCTTCTGATCGTTCCCAGGTTATGTTGTCGTTGGTTATGCCATTATAATTCGGGATTATAGCTGTACCACCTCCATAAGTTGTTGCACTTGACCCAGAATAATTTGCATTTCCTGCTATGTATGCATTGTAACGATCCCTGTCCCCAATGCTGCTTTCATCACCTGTTCTGCCCCAGCTGCCTCTTATTTTCAATTCATTTATCCAGCTAAACTTTTTTATAAATTCCTCCTCAGAGGCCAGCCATCCTATGGACATTGATGGGAAATAGCCCCATTTATTGTTTTTTCCAAATCTTGACGAAGCATCGGCCCTCCAAACAGCATCAAATAAATACTTGCTGTCATAATCATAATGAACTGCTCCCAGAAAGGATAACTTAGCATAGGTAGATAGATCTGAAGATCCCTTTAAATTTGTGTTGCTTACCCCTTTCACCACCTGGATGTTATCATTAGGTATTCCAACACCCGACAAATAGATGGCTTCATTTCTTCTGCTTTCAAACTCCTGAACCGCGGTAATATTTACATTATGTTTTTTCGCAATGGTCTTTATCCAAAGTAAGTTATTGGTTAATACGTATTTGGTATATTGACTATAGTTTGATTTTGCATAAGCCAGCCCGTCGGCATTTAAAGTAGAAGGTGAGGCATAATCATTTTTTTGTGTCGAATAATTTATCGCTCCGCGGGTGCTGAACCTGAAATCATTTAAAAAACTATACCGCAGTTCTCCATTGGCGCTGATATCCGTATTGATATTATCATTGCGTTGAAAGGAATATGGATCAATCACACTTCTCAGGTCTTGTTCGTTCATTTGTAATAAGGAGGATGGCATGCTGATCGGATTGATCGCAAAAACATCCCGGTAACTGCCACCCTTACCGGCTAATCTTTTACCTGTCGAAGCTCTGATACTGGTAATTAGTTCCAGTGATTTGGAAAAATTGATGCCAACATTACTGTTTAAAGAATATCTTCTGTATCCAGTGTTAATAACCACACCTTTTTCATCATACATTCCTGCTCCAATACGATAATTAACAGCTTCAGAACCTCCTGAAGCAGAGATATCATAATTATGGATAGAGCCGGTTTGATAGAAAAGTCGCTGATAATCAGTATTGTTGTTAAAAGCTGGATTTAAGCTATCGGTAAGCATTTGAGGGATGCTGTTTTGCAGCTGTGTGGCATTGGCATAATTGTATATCAGATCTAATTTTTGCCGGCGTTCTGCTGCTCCAATTAAAGTTGATACTTTGCTGGGTGTTGGTGTAATACCATGATATGTATTAAAACTAAAACGAGGTGCACCAATTTTTCCCCTTTTGGTTTTGATTAGTACAACTCCATTTGCCGCTCTTGAGCCATATAGGGCTGCCGCTGATGCATCTTTTAATATATCTACCGATTCTACATCATTGGGGTTCAAACTGGCCAGGAAATTTGTCCCTGTCTGGTCATAAGCTCTAACTTCATCGTCAGCAATAGGTACGCCATCAATTACGTATAACGGATTACTATATAGGTTATCGCTGTCAAAACCATCGGATGAAGCTGAAATTTTGGTATTACCCCGCACAACAAGAGAGGTCTTTACTCCCGGTTGCCCGCTAAAATTCTGAACATTTACTCCAGAGAGTTTGCCTTGTAATAAAACATCCAGGCTTGCTGCCGGTAAGTTTTCAATATCCTTACTGGTTATGCTTGATATGGCTGATGTATTTTTCCGGCGGTCAATATTTTTATACCCGGTAACAATAACCTCATTAAGACCGCTTTCTGATCCAACCAGCTTTACATTTAGCTGATTTTTTCCATTTAAGGGAAGTTCTTTCATCTGATAACCGACCATTCTGAAAACCAGGATGTCGTTATCTGATGCGGTTAAACGATACTCACCATCCACATTTGTAATTGTTCCGGTGCCAGGCTTGTTTTTTATTTGTACCGTGACACCTGGTAATGGGCCATTTTGATCGGTTACCCTTCCTGTTACCTTAACCTGCGCTACGGCAGTTGTAAATGATAGCAGGAGAGCCATCAAAAATGTCCACTTTACCCCATTGGGTTTTTTGTAGAGTTTTACATTCATAATTGATTAGTTGAGTAGTGATTTGGTTAATTGAAGTTTGATTAAATATTTTCATAAGATTTTAGTAATGAATCATAAAGCGACACTGTGCATCTATTAAGATGTTCTTAATCTATTCATGAACTTTTTAAGTTGACTTGTGATCGCGTTTAACTATAGCTTTACTCTTTGGTTAAGCTTGGGTTAATTCGAATGTATGTGGAGTTAACTTCAATCAGGTGAAATATCTAAACGCAAACGATTGCGGGCTATACACTTATATTATTTTTGTTGCCTGCCTTTTTAATACAATAAAACATCAATTTAACCGTTGATAACTCGCTTTATGCTAACTGATATTTAAAATTTTGTGAAGAATTAACTAAGTTTGACACAAACGTTTGCAACAAAGAAATTTAAGCGATTAAGCTATGGCAAACACACAATTGGACATGAATTAATGGAAGAAAAACGGTAGAATATACTCGTTCGTTACTGTAGTTGGAGATTTCCGGAATTCAAGACAGCTGCATTCTAAAAATCGGGTTAAATTATTCTGTTAAAGATAGATCACCTTGAGTAGCTGTTTATTAGTTTGCAGGATCTGTCCACTCGGAATCTCTATTACTTGTTCTTTAGTCCATATAAAATTTGTCAAATTTCTTAACTTGAAAAAATCGAACCAATAAGATTGAACTGCAGAGTTTGATTAATATGATTTTATTGGCATAAAAAAAGGAAACAACGACCATGTGTTGTTTCCTTAAGTACTCCCAACTTTAAACTATCCAATCATCTTTTAGAGGATACCGAGCACTTAGTACGCGTTTGCCATACTATTCCGCGACAAGCGCTCTTTTAATCGTTTATCCTTCAAACGGCATTTAAAACTTAGTAGTAGGCTTTGACAAAGTGTTGCAAAATGTTTTAACCGGGCTTTTGGAATAAAGTGGTCAGTGCTTCGTATTAGCTATTTTTTTTTAAAGATATTTTCGATAAATTATTTCCAAAACTCGTCCTCAACAGGCTGGTCTTCAGAAAATAGCCAAACTTGAACAATTTTTCCATCCGTAACTTCATACAAATCACTCCCATTCATATCAACTGCTTTAGCTGGATATTCCGGAAGGTGTGACCAGGCGATTCCGTGCTATTTGGAGCACCGAATTGTGTTATCACTTTAAAAAATGGCAATTATTAATCAATGAATTGATATGTTCAAAGTGTTGCAGAACTAACGGCTCGCTATTCCGGAACGTTGTGATCAATGGCTTCGGAATGTCCACAAGACATCGGAATGATTTATACTTTATTTTTATTCCAGACCTTCCGGTCATCAAATTAAGCATTTAAACGCAGGTTTGTCAGTCGTGAAGTATTCGTTTAACTAAAAAACCAATTATTTAACATGAAGAAATTATTACTATTTGCGGTGATCCTGCTTTTAAAAATCTCATTATTTGCCCAAACGACAACGTGGAAAAATGATAAAATGCATTCCAAACTTAAATTTACCGTTACCCATCATTTGCTTTCGGATGTAGATGGTTTGTTCAAAAAATTTGATGTGACCATAACTTCATCCAACCCTGATTTCAGTGATGCCGTTTTTGAACTTTCAGCAGATGTGTCTTCAATCAACACAGAAGTTGAAATGCGCGATAATGATTTAAGAAGCCCTAACTTTTTTGATGCTGCGAAATACCCGGCTATCACTTTCAAAAGTTCATCAATAAAGGCAGATGGAACTTACAAATATAAACTTACCGGCAACCTGACCATGCATGGTGTTACAAAACCTGTAACGATGGATCTCTGGTACCGCGGAACAAAAGAAAACCCAAATAGCAAGAAAAACGATGCCGGTTTTAAATTACGTGGTACATTAAAGCGTTCAGACTTTAATATTGGTCCAGGCACTCCTAATGTACTTGTAAGCGATGAGGTTGAAATTGCAGCTGACGGCGAGTTTGCAAAAGCCAATTGATAATTCCGATCAGGCAATTTACTTTCCTGCATCAGCAAAATGCACACAAATCAACCGATCAAAGCCGTAATCTGATAAAAAATGATGTGCTTTTGGTTGCCATCAGCAAAATTTAGGTCTCTATGAAATCAATAGCGATCCATACTTTTGGTATTTATAAGCAACCTCCATTACTATAAAGTTTTTGTTGGAACAAACATTCGATAGTGTCGTTAAATGATACCTACTGTTAGACTGAAAAGTTTGAAGTAAATTGGGAATGATCGTACGAATAATAAAAGTAGTTTAAAATATAAAAGAATCAAGTAGAATACATGGTATTCTACTTGGGTTAAGTACCAATTGCAAATTTCATAAAAAGAAAAACCCTCTTTACGTAATTGTAAAGAGGGTTTTAAATAATTACAGTAAAGTTGGGTACTACCTAACTTTTTAAGTACTCAGAGCGGGAATTGAATCTGGCATTACGATGTGGTATTTAGGCTATTCCGTAAATCGTTCAATAAATACATATATAGTGTTGCTTGAGATTTTATGTGCTTTGTGATATTTAAATGTACTTAGTGTAATCATTAAAAATCATTGAAAGGTAATAAATAGTTCAGTAGTACCGAAGATTACTGTAAAAGCCTCCCTCGAAAATTGAGGGCACTGAAAAAGTCCTTTAAAATTAAAAAGGCACTTTTGCAGATAAAATGGAGGCGCTGAGAATCGTCTGTACGAAATCACTCTCCACCACCTATCCGAATACGTCAACGAAAAAGAGGTTGTTTTCAATTTTGAAAACAACCTCTTTTGATAAATAGCCACTTTTTCAGTGCCCTCCGAAAATTTAGGAGGCTTTTACATTTACTTCATCCACCTTAAAATGAATTAGCTAAGCTTACTCTCATCACTTTCTATATATGGCGGGATCAGTTTATACATAACCGGCGTCACGATCCTCGAAAGGATAGTAGAACTGATCAGTCCGCCGATCAATACAATGGCTAAAGGAGCGATAAGCGGGTTGGGGTTAAGCGCAATAGGAAGCAAACCGCAGATGGCTGTTATGGATGTAAGCACTACCGGCAGAAAGCGGGTTTCGCCTGCCATGTTGATGGCCTCATCGATACTATGGCCTTCGAGTCGTAACTGGTTAGTAAAATCTACCAGCAACAGCGAATTCTTAACCTGTATACCTGATAACCCGATGAATCCGATAATAGAGACAAGTGACATCGGGTTGCCTGTCATCAGTAGTAATACCACCCCGCCAAGGATGCCTAAAGGAATGATCGACAATACAATAATGATCCCTTTAAAGGTCTTAAACTGCAGCAGCAGGACCCCTATAAAAAGAAAAGTGCTCAATATAATTACGGAAAGGAAGTTGCCACCCAGTGTATCACCTTCTGACTCGGCCTCGCCGGAAAGCTTGTAATAATAACCCTGCGGCATCCTTAATTTATTCAACTGCGGAACAACGTCTTTAAGAATGTCATTGGCCAGTACATGCTCTTTAGTAAGGGAAGTAACCTTGGCAAAACGTGATTTATTAAAGTGGTTGATCGCGGTGGGGGAAGTTTCAAAGGTGATCGTAGCGATCTGGTCTACCTGTACCGGGGTACCCTGTACATTATTAACATACAGCTTTTTGAGTGCCTCCAGATTGGAAAACTTGTCTCTGGGCATGGTGATCACTACGTTGCGTGAATCGCCACGGTCATCGATATAATCCCCCACGGTTAGTCCTGCAATAGCCATACGGATCACTTTGTCTACATCACCGGTTAGGACACCCAAAGTGCGGGCCTTCTCCTTATCGATCTTTATTTTAACATCGGATTTGTAGATGTTGAGTTCGTTGTTGACGAAAAAAGTGCCCGGATGTTTCTTCAAGATCTCTTCTACTTTGAAGGAAAGTGCCCGTATCGTGTCCTGGTTCTCTCCAAATATCCTGACTACGATATTCGCTTCGATAGGTGTTCCTTGTTCAAAATCTTTTATTTCGATCCTGGCGAAGGGGAAGTCTTTAAACTTCGTTCTCAATCGTTTGATCAGCTCTGTTTTTTCACCGGGACTTGCCTCCTCATCCAGTTGAACAAATACCTGGGCAAAATCGGGCTTTACATCCTGCTGATGCACATTGTAATAGATTTGTGGGTTTCCTTTACCTACATTAGAGGTATAAAAAACGATCTCTTTGTGTTTCTTCAATTCACCTTCTACCAGTTTAGTTACCCGGTCGCTTTCCGGAATATCTGCTTGAAGCGGTAATTTAATATTGATCAGGAACATCGGTTTTTCAGACGTTGGAAAAAGCTTAAAACCCGTTAAAGTGAAAAGAAAAAATGCCAGTCCGCTCAGGGCTAATGATATGCCGATGGTGGCTTTAGGCCATTTTAAAGCAACCGGCATAATACGGATGTAAGATCTGGTCAGAAAGTTTTGAAGGTGTTTTAAAAAGAAGTTACCTTCACTATGCGTATGAGTCTTTAACATCCGGCTGCCCAGGAAAGGGACAAGCGTCAACGCTACAATCATGGATGCCAGAACACTGGTCATGACAGCCATAGGAAGGCTGCGTATAAATTCGCCGGCCACATCTGGTAAAAAGGCCAGTGGCAGAAATGCGATAACCAGCGTAGCGGTGCAGCCAATAACTGCGATACCAATCTGTTGCGTCCCTTTGAATATGGCATCCATTCGTGAGTGACCTTCCCTTAGCCAGCGCTCAATATTTTCTACTACCACAATACTGTCATCCACCAATAATCCCAAAGCCACAACAAGACCGACGATACTCAGCTGGTTTAACGAATAGCCCAACAGGTTCATGGCAATAAGCCCAAGTGCCAGAGAGAGCGGGATAGAGATCATTACGATCAGGGATGCCCTGAAACCTAATGGCAGTAAAGTGATTACGACCAGCACAATGGCCAAACCAAAATCAAAACCCAAATGGCCCAAACGCTCGGATACCATATTAGCTTGGTCGAAGTTTTTGACCATGTGGATATTCTCCGGCAAGGTTTTGACAAACGCCTCCAGTACCGGTAAATATTCTTTCTGAACGCTGGCTATATTTACATTGTCTTTCATGGCCGCAGTAACCAGCACACAACGGTGCCCGTTTATCCGTGTGATGTGGTTTACTGTACCATTCTTATAACTTACTGTGGCCACATCTTTCAAATAGATGATCTTGCCATTGGCATTATAAATAACCGTATTGGCTACATCCTCGGTGTTTTTGAATTTGCCGCTGGTTTTGACGTTAAATACTTTGCTGTCAAGGTTAATGCTGCCTCCGGGAATATCTGCAGCCTCGCTTTGCAAACTACCCATGACCACGTTAAGCGGTATCTTGAGTTGCGCGAGTTTATCCAGCTGCATATCGATCCGGATCTCCTGCTCAGGCATACCAAAGTATTTCACTTCTTTAAGGTTAGTAATTTTCTCTAACTGTGTTTTTAAGATGTCTGCTTCGTCCCGCAGTAGTTTACCGGAAGCATTGTCTGACACCAGGGCCACCTGTATTACCTTTACATCTGCCGACGAAACCTTTTCTGTTTTAATCAGGTAGATATCCTTGGGAAGCTCGCTGTTTTTCAAAGCATTGATTTCGGTGGATATTTCCTGATATTTATTGTCTACATCCACACCGTATTTGAATTTCGGCTGGATAACCGCTACGCCGTCTTCTACGGTAGTCAGGATCTTTTCAATATTTTCCAATCCATATATTTTGTTTTCGATTGGTTTTACTACCTGCTCTTCCATATCCTTGGGACTGGTACCCGGATAGATGACCGTAATGATATACTGCGGAGGATGTGTGGTCGGATCTTCCGAACGGGGCATGGTAAACAGTGTCAGCAGGCCAACAACTGCCACCAAAAGAAAGATGATCAGCGTGAACTGATAATTCTTAACGGCAAAATTCGTGATTTTCATGGCCTTACTTAATAATTTTAATAAAAGACTGTTCGTTGAGGTAGGCGCTGTTGGAAACTACGATCTGATCTATACCTTTCAGTTTATCTTTGAGGTACACATTTTCATTATCGAACTTCAAAATGCTGACAGGCACCCGTTTCACCCGGTTTAATCCTACGGTCGTAAATACATATCCTTTATTACCATCGGCCTCTACCAGCGATGCATAAGGAATGACCATTACGCTTTCATCCTGGTGCGTAGCGATTTCGGCCTTGCCAAACATGCCCACAGCAGGTTTTACGCCGTTTAATTGTAGCTTGAGTTCGATCTGAAACGAGCCCTGTTCCCGGTCTGCCGCCTGCGACTTACGGAATACAGTGGCATCAAAGGTTTGACCGGCATAGCCGTCGAGTGTCACTTTAGCGGCTTGTCCCAGTTTGATGATGGCCCATTCCCGGTCAGTAACACCCACTTTAAGAGAATAACTGTTATGTTGTTCGGTTGAATTAATGAGGAGTACCGGCATTCCTTCGGCAATTACTTCTCCTTCGTTCGCTGTTTTCCTACTTACAAAACCGTCTGAAGCGGCATATATTTTAGAATAGCGCTCGTTAAAAGCGATTGCTTCTCTTGCTTTTTTAGCTACATCCAAACCTGTTTTGGTATTCTGTAATTGTTCCAACGTGTAAACACTGTCCTTGTAAAGATTTAGCGCCCGTTTATAGTCACGCTGCGCTTTTTCAACACTCAAGCTGGACTGTGCTAAACCTGCCGAAATTTCGGTGGAATTGAGCGTTGCCAGCAATTGCCCCTGTTTAAAGAACTGGCCTTCTTGTATCATGATGCGGTTGATCACGCCGCCTATCTTAAAGGCATATTTGGCTTCATCCTCAGTACTGACCAGGCCTGTGGCGGTGATCTGATCGGGTACGCCCAACGAAGACACCGGGGCGATTTTAACCGGTATGATATCCGGTTCTCCTATTGGATTTCCTTCCTTGTGTTTTTCTTTGCAGGAAGCCATTATGGTTAACGCTGCTATGATAATGCTGAATAGTTGTAAGTTTTTCATGATTATTTGTTTTTTTAAGGTATTCAAGATCCCTTCGGGGTTTTTCATGATCTTATTTTTATTGAATGGTGAAACTGGCATTGGCACGTTCGATCGCGGCGTCTGCGATCCAGGTGTCGTAAAGGGCAATATTGGCGTGAAGCTGGGCATCGATCCATTGGTTCTGGGCATCCAATAGTTCAATGTAAATGGCCGTTCCCTGTTTGTATAACTTCAGCATATCCCCATAATAGGTCTGACTGGTTTTTAATTGGGACTGTGCTGCCTCGTATTGCGCGATAGCGCTTTGCATACCGGCCTGGCGTACTTTGAGTTCCGTGAGTAGTTGCTGTTGTACATAATCGGTTTGTGAGGCCAGTGCATCACGGTCGGCAAGGGCCTGCTTTATCCGGTAATTGTTTTTGCCGGAGGAGAACAGGTTCCATTCCAGGGAAACCCCGAACAGATAGTAACGGCTGTTACTGTTAAACTTCCAGTCAAAAGCCTGCGAACCCAAGTCAATAAAAGTTCCTAATTTGGGGATGATATAAGATCTGGCCAGCCCTGTCAGGTTGGTGTTGATATCCTTAGCTATCTTTAGCTTGGTCAATTCTTCCCTTCCGCTAATACTGTTTCCTAAGCTTTGTTCCCTGACAGGCAGCGTTTTAATATCGTCTGAAAGGACGCTGTCTGTAAGCGGGCGGTTACGCAGGAAGTTAAAATAGTAACGGGCTGATTCTGCTGTTTTCTGTGCATCAATAAGCAAAGCATTGATCCGGCTTACTTCATTCTGGCTCCTGAGCACAACTGTCCGGTTTACTTTGCTGTTGTCGTACAGTTTCGTATTGATTCTTTGACCTTCTTTAACCAGCCGGAGTGAAGATTCATAGATGCCGGTAGCATAAACGGCTTTCTGATAATTGTAATAGGCCGTTTTGATGTCTTTGACCAGTTCGCGTTTGTATAACAGCACTTCTGCTTTTTGCAGGTCTACCTGTTGCGTCCTGATTCGCTTATTATAGATCAGTTCAGCATTCAGTATCGGAAGCGTCGTCCGGAATTTGGCATCATAAAAATTATCTGGGTTGAGCAGGATGCGCTGGTTTTGCAGCTGCGGAAAAGCGTTGCTGCCCGTCAGCCGGTTCAATGTGGCATAAGCGCCGTTGAGCAGGTCGCCGGTGGGAAAATCTATTGTACGCCCGCCATCGGCCTTGGTATAAGTGGTTGAAAAGATGACATCGGGTAGAAACATGCTTTTCGCTTCCTTCAGCGCGTAAATATTTTTTACAAGTACAAAGTTTTGTTGCTTGATACTCTCATTAGAGGCAAGGCCTTGCCGGATATACTCATCCAGCCTGCCCTGGGCTTTTGCAATGGGTGCAGCCAGTAAGGCTGACGATAAAAGCAAAAGTTGATAGAATGTTTGATTTTTAAATTTCATTTTTAATCATTGTTTTAATTTTAAACAGTGTTCAATATTATTAGAAAAAAAAGCTAACTTTTTTCTAACAGCGCCACAAAAGACTCATATCCGTTTTGCATCAGCTCTTCATTCGTTTTGCCGACAAAGCTTGAATTGCGGTGTTTGCAAAAAAGCGCACAGATGCCATGAACCACCGAAATGATCAGGAAAGTAAAGTATTCCGTGTCCATATCCTTGAACTTCCCTTTTTGCTGACATTCCTTTACCATTTCCTGCATATAACTGATCGCTTCTTCTGCGATTTGAAATCCCTCGGACAACGAATCTTTAACCGGTTCGTCAACAATAAACATTAGGTTATAATAGTCTTTATTTTCCTGGGCAAATTGAATAAAAACACGCCCGGAAGCCTTTAACCGCTCGAAGGGGTCCCCAACCTTGTCCAGTACTTTTAACTGGTTTAGCAGCAGACGGAAACCTTCTTTATGCAATTCGTGGAAAATTTCGCCTTTATCCTTAAAATAGAAATATAGCGAGCCCGGACTATAACGGATCTCCTGAGCAATACTGCGCATGCTGGCCTGCTCATAACCCTTTTCTAAAAATATCTTACGTGCACCGTTAAGGATGCGTTTGTGCATTTCCTGCTTCTCTTCCAGTTTTCGTTCTGTTATGCCCATTTTTAGATGATGATAAGATACAAATATAAGATCGCTGTTCGGGTGGCCAAATTTAGCACGGGTATTTCTAACTAATTAGCTATTCCCGGACTGATCCGGCCCATAATGCTCACCGCTGCTTTTCTGCTCAATAACTTGAAACCGAACAGCATAAAACGGTTTTTCCAGCCTTGTACTACCCTTGGCTTCTGCCGCTTTTGCAGCGCTTTCACGAGTTGCTGTGCAACATCTTCAACTGAGGAAACTACGAAATCAGGGAAATCACTTGTCTCCCGGCCCGCATGAGCATGAAAATCTGAATTTGCCGCGCCTGGATTAAAGCCCATCACGTAAACCCCTTTGGGCTTGAACTCATACCATAACGATTCTGAGAAATTGGCGACAAAACTCTTGGTGGCTGCGTAAACTGCACCTCCCGGAAGAGAAGAGTGGGCCAGCAGCGAGCCGATATTGACCAGCGCATCCCCCTTGGTAGATTGCTGTAAAAAGCTATAAGACAGGGTTACCAGAGCCTGCATATTGAGCTGCATGGTAGCTAATTGGTCTTCCAGCGGGATATCTGTAAATTTGCCGTAAGTACCGTTACCCGCGTTGTTGATGAGAACGTCGTACTTTTCAGTTCGGAGATGCGCTGTCAGCTTTTGCAGGTCTTCCGCGTTGTTCAGATCAGCAACCAGGAGGGTATGGCCGCTGCCGCTTAAACTGCTTAACGCCTGTTCGAGGCGGTCCTTGTTACGGGCTACCAATGTTATCTGGTAATTCTGTTGAGCCAGCTGCCGGGCTGTTTCGAGGCCGATGCCTCCGCTGGCGCCAGTGATCAGTGCTTTTTTCATGATGACCTGGATTAATTTTAAACCGGGACAAATTTATTGAACAGTGTTTAATAAAGCAAAGCGACAGATATCATTTTTTAAAAACTGACATTAAAAACAGAAATAGGGTAGGTAATGAAGCCCTCCTATTGCGGTGAGCTAAATCGTCCATTACATTTTTGTAAATATTTACTTCAAAAAGCAATAGATTACCAAAATTTCCAATTCTTCGCAGTTACTCTATGAATTGGTTCGAAAAAACACCACTGTCGGGAGCAGAGAATCTTGGGGTACTACCGAAGATTTACCACAAAGTTTAAAGAAGCCGCTTCATAAGTAATTATGAGACGGCCTCTTTTTTCGCATTGAGGGTGCGCCGGGGGCCCAAAAACATATCCGGTGCTTCATCCGCTTTTTGGCGGGATAAGTTTCATTGGTACTTTATGGTTGTCATCTTTTACCTATGGCGCAAAACTTAGGTTTTAATGTGTTTATCACCCAATTCCATAATATAAAACGGGCAGAATTCGGCTATTATATGATAATATACTGTTATTTATTATACGCCTTTTACTTTATTTTTAGCAAAAACAGAACCTCTGCAAATCCTATTGATGCTCTTTTTGCTAAAGGCCATATATAATCTTAGTTTGTTATTTTCTGTCGATAATCATGAGTTTGTGTATAAATAATTGCCTAAACATTTTACTGTTGAATAAGTTAAGCCGTTTTTCTTCGTGATGAGAACAATACACCTCAATGATAATGACTTGGTTGTTGCATTGCGAAATGATGACGTAAAAGCTTTTGAACAATTGTATTTAAAATACCGGTCGGCCATTTATAAAAATATTTTAAAACTTTTAAAGGACTCTGACGAATCGAGAAATGTGATGCAGGATGTCTTTGTGTCTTTATGGGAAAAACGGATGACACTCGATCCCTCAAAACAGGTATCCGGCTGGCTGTTTGGCGTGAGCTATAACAAGTCAATTACCCGTATAAAGAAAATGCTGAAAGAATCGTCAGTGTTTAAGCATATAGAAAATGACTTGCTTTACGGCGACGAACAATATGCTTATTTAAAAGAGGCAAAATTAAAACTACTTGATGAAGCCTTTTTAAACCTGTCACCCCAGAAACAACGCGTTTTTGAATTATGTAAATTGCAAGGTAAAACATGCGAGGAAACTGCAATTGAACTTAAAATTTCAAAATACACGGTAAAAGAATATTTAGCCGCTGCTGTTAAAAACATTAAGGAATACATTGAAAGGCACCCCATTGATCATTTATTGTATATTTTTTTGACTTTGGTTCTGCTCGGTTGAGCGTTCACCTCCCGCACTTTGTCGCCCGCTTGCAAATCTCCCGTAAACAATGGTACTAAAATTTTAAAGAAAATATTTAAAAATACTTTCATTTAGTACCCCCTCCTTTTACTGGTTTTGAGTATTTAGTGTATAAACCGTGTCTTACCATTTAAATAATGCTGCAACGTATTTTGGGTATACAATATCGGACAACTTCTAATCTTTATTGACCATTATTAATGAAGGACACAGACAAAAAACTTTTACAGTTGCTTCATAAGCATAAGTTATCACTTGATGATAAGCAATGGTTATTGGATTACATTGAAAATACTGATCAAAAAGAGCTGTTTCAGTTATTGGAATTAGAGTTTAATAGGTCTATTAATGACCATAGCCACGCGAATGTAGAGTTTTCAGCCGAAATATTGACCGCTATTTATACAAGGGCAGGCATCCAGGCACCTGATAAGCCTAAATTTAAACACTTATGGCCCAGGCGACTTGCTATTGCGGGTACCTGCGCATGCTTATTTGGGGCTTTCTTTTTTTGGCGGCTCACCAGCAACAAGCATCCCGGCGCTCAGCAAAAGGCATGGGCAGCACATGTTTTTAAAAATGATGTTGGGCCGGGAAGCAATAAGGCGGTTCTCACCCTCTCGAACGGGAAAAAGGTAATACTGGATTCCGCCAGGAACGGGTTGATTGCCAACCAGGGCAGTAGCCTGGTTATGAAAGCCAAAAATGGTGAAGTGGTTTATAATCCCGCCGCCCAAAACCAGGCCCAACTGGTCTTTAATACCATTGCCACACCTCGCGGCGGCCATTACCTGGTTGTACTGCCCGATGGTAGCCGGGTTTGGTTAAACGCCGCATCAAGCATCCGCTTTCCCACCTGCTTCAGCGGCAATGAAAGGAGCGTTGAAGTTATAGGCGAAGCTTATTTTGAAGTGATCAGAAATAAAGAAAAACCATTTATAGTAAAACTTAACAACTCTGCGATCAGGGTTTTAGGGACTCACTTTAATGTTAATGCCTATGCCGACGAAGCAAGTATCAAAACAACGCTGCTTGAAGGGGCCATACAGTTTACTGCCGGAAAGTCACAATACCTGCTTAAACCAGGCCAGCAAGCAGAGTTGAATAAGGCCGGGGTAATAAAAGTTATACCTGATGCTGATGTTGAAAGTGCTGTGGCATGGAAAAACGGGATACTTCATTTTGAAGATGTGGATATTCACTTTGTGATGAGGCAATTATCAAGATGGTATGATATTGATCTGGTTTATCATACAAAAACCAGCGATCACTTTTTTGTGGAACTCCCCGCCGGATCAAAACTATCGGACGTATTGAAAATGATTGAATTAACCGGGCGCGTCAGGTTTGATATTGAAGGAAAAATAGTAACTGTAAACTGATGATGAACCCTACTTAACAAAAATAACTAACCCCAATATAAACCCAAATCTGAAGATATGAAGAGAAATTTATAAACCCTGTACGGCTGATTACCTTTTCAGCGAATTAATTTGATGCCAAAAAAACCGAAAGCGTTGCAAGCACTTCCGGTTAAGTCCGGGCTATTCAAATATCGAATTGACATATACCATATTACAAACGCCCAAACTATTCAAAATTATGGAAATTATTCCTAAATGCGCCCGCATGCTTTCGCGGCATGGCCATATTCTGAAAAAAATAATCATCATGAAGCTCACCGTTATATTCTTTATAGCCCTTTGTCTCAATGCTTCTGCAAAAATTTATGCGCAAAATGTCAATTTAAGCGAAAACAATATGTCTTTGCAATCAATTTTTAAGAAGATCACCAAGCAAACCGAATATAGGTTTTTATATACCCGTGAACTTTTAAAAGGGACAAACAGCGTAAATATCAACGTTACCAATAAACCTTTGAAAGATGTACTAAAGCAAATATTTGCTGATCAGCCAATTACCTATGTAGTATACGATAAGGTAGTGGTCATAAAGGATAAGGGTACGGAAAGCCCCGCAACCGGCCGAATTGAAAGAGTGATCACGGGGCAAGTTGTCGACGAGCGGGGGGGACCATTGCCTGGCGTCACTGTAAATGAAAAAAACACCCACAACACAACCGTAACCGATAAGGAAGGAAATTACAAACTTACCGTCAACGAGCAGGCCATACTTGTTTTTTCCTACGTAGGTTTCAAACCGCAGGAAATTCAAGTTGGTGTAAGCGGGTCACTTAATGTGCAGCTTCAGCCAAGCATGGGCGCTTTAAATGAAGTTGTTGTGGTAGGCTATGGTAAACAAAAACAAACCACCATTACGGGCGCTGTTAGCGTAGTATCTGGTAAGGACCTAACACAGACCCCCCTCTCCAACGTAACCAATATGCTGGTTGGGCGTACCTCGGGTATTAGTGCGGTGCAATCCAGCGGCGAACCTGGCATGAACGCGGCAAGCATACGGATACGTGGCATTGCTACCTTAAACGGTTCAGATCCTCTTATCGTAATAGATGGTATCCAGCAACCGGCCGAGCAACCTTATACCGTACTTAATGCCATGGATGCTTACGAGATAGAGACTATCAGCATACTTAAAGACGCCTCCGCAACGGCCGTTTATGGCATAAGAGGTGCAAATGGTGTTATCATCATTACGACTAAACGAGGAAAAATAAACGGTTTACAATTAAGCTTCACAGCAAACCAAGGCTTTACAAAAGCCGCGTCACTTTTTCAAACGGTAAACTCCGCTCAATTTGCCCAACTACGCAACGAAGCTGTCGGAAACGCTCAGGCATTCGGCGACCATACTTATGATCAACTGCTTTTCACCAATGATGAAATATGGAAGTTCCAGAATAACCGGGACTATACTCCAGCGGAGGTCAACGCCATGGGAGCCCTATCAGCGGCACAGAAAACAGCACTTTTAAACAGCCCTGCCTTGTATTACACCAGTCATAACTATTATCATGACCAGTTTGACGGGCTTGGCCGCCAGCAGCAATATAATTTGAATGTTTCCGGCGGTACCGATAAAGTAAAATACTTCAATTCGCTGGGCTATTTTCAGCAAAATGGCATTCTGTCCAATTCATCTTTCGGCGGTGCTAATGTAAACCCGAAGTATACCCGTTTTAATTTCCGCTCAAATTTTGACATAAACGTCGCTAAGAATTTCCAGTTGATTTTCAATATTGCAGCGCAATCATCCATCAATCAGGTTCCGGGAGCCAATAACAGTGCAAGTGATTTCGGTAACCGGTATCAGAATATCATTCAAAACATTCTCGAAAACAGCCCTTTCAGCGGCCCGGGCATCGTTAACGGGCATCTGGTAACCAGTTTTGTCGGCCTGCCTGGTGATGCGACCAACCCGCTGGGGGCAAAAGGAGGCAGCGGTTACACCCCGCTTACGCAACTGCTTACCGCTGGCACTATAACCATGTATGGTACAAATCTGACAAGCAACCTAACGCTAAAACATACCATGAATTACCTTGCTGAAGGTCTGGAAGCGCATGCAACTATTTCTTATGATGATAGTTACAACAAGGGGTTTGCCCGAATAAACAGCATACCGCAATACAGCGCCATGCGTGATCCATCTGATCCAAGCAATATTGTGTTTATGGGTGGGCAGGTAAACACTGCTTATACAGCAGATAATATAGGCAATAGCTCTTGGCGCAAGGTTTACGCGGAGGCGGGCATCAATTATAACCACAACTTCAGTGGCCATAGTGTCAGCGCCCTGTTGTTAGGTAATGCACAGCGTTATACGTCTAATAGTATGTCTTACAATGCGCCGTCCGGTCTGATGGGCGTAGTAGGCCGTGTTACTTATAATTATAACGAGCGCTACCTTTTGGAGAGTAACCTCGCCTATAACGGCACAGAACAATTTGCGCCTGGCCATCGGTTTGGCTTTTTTCCGGCCGTATCGGCTGGCTGGATCGTATCGAACGAGCCCTACTTCCCGAAAAACAACTGGCTCACCCTGGTTAAGTTCCGGGGCTCGTACGGCGAGGTGGGAAACGATCAGTTGAACAACCGCCGTTACCTGTATCTCCCTAATACATGGGGATACACAGGTTACGGTTACTATTTCGGCAACGCCGACGGCTCAAGCGCAAACCCGTATTATTCTCCTGCCAAAGAGACGGCGCTGGGTAACCCTATGGTAACATGGGAACGCGCTAAAAAAACCAACCTTTCTGCAGATTTTCAATTTTTTAAAAGCCGACTGTCTGTAACATCGTCATTGTTTTGGGAAACCCGGAATAATATTTTAGTAACCCTGGGTATTATTCCGGGCACTTACGGTGTTGCGTCTTCCAATGTACCGCCTGCCAATGTTGGCCGGGTAAGTAACCACGGTTTCGAACTTGAGGCCGGCTGGGCCGATAAAATAGGCAAGTTTAACTACTTTGTGAAAGGTAATTTTTCGTACGCGGTTAATAAGGTCGAGTATAAAGCTGAAGCTAATTACCCGTACCCCTGGATGAACGACACAGGCTATCCTATTGGGCAATATAAGGGCTTACTTACCAATGGTTTTTACAATACGCAGCAAGAGCTCAATAACCGGCCCTATAATACCTATGGTAACAACGCAAGGCTTGGCGATTTGAAGTTTGTTGACGTAAACGGTGATGGAACTATCGACCAGAAAGATGTGGTACCTATCGGCTACCCTAATTTACCCGAAGTAGCCTATAACTGGACAGTAGGCTTTTCCTACAAAGGATTTGATCTGTCGGCATTATTTATAGGTACTGCCAAAGGTTCATTTCCGCAATTTGGTTATATCCTGAGTAGCCCTTTTGCAAAAAATGTTGGTGAAGTATTACAAACAACTTATGATGGGCATTGGACAGCTGCAAAGTATGCGGCCGGCGAAAAAATCACTTATCCGGAGATTTCTTTTAGCGGAGGCGGACCGAATAACGCGGTACTTAGTGACTTCTGGCTAAAATCAAATGACTTCACCCGATTAAAAAACCTGGAGGTGGGTTATACTTTTCCAAGCACCATGGGTTTTCTCAAAAAAGCGAAAATTAAAGGTATGCGCTTGTACCTGAATGGTAATAACCTCGTTACCTGGGGTTCTGCTCTTTTAAAAGGAATTGATCCGGAGCAAGCCGATGCAGGAAAAAACAGCATGGGTTATCTCTATCCGCTGACCAGGGTTTATAACATTGGGGCCAGCATTCAACTTTAACCGTAAACTTTTTATGAATATGAAAAATACGACATTATTAGCTGCTATTGCAGTCATAATTAGCTTAGCGTCCTGCCAAAAGGAATTTTTACAGATGCCCATCTCTAATTCCACTACCGTCGATACCGTTTTCTCGACTTCGATAAATGCCCAGGCTGCTATTGCCTCGGCTTACCAGCAAAGTCTTTCACAGGGGCTGCCTTATCAGGGTTATTGGAACTCGATGCTTCAAGACAATCTTTCCGGCGCTATGAATTATGGTTTTGCATGGACCATAGCTAATCCAATGGTGTTAAACGGCATGAGTTCGAACGGTGGCAACGAAGACATGGACGGTTTTAATTATAACTATACCGCCATCCGGCAAGATTACCTGGTCAAGGAAAATATCGGTAAGGTGAAAGACATGTCTGACGCTGATAAGGCCGTTGTCAGGGCCGAGATGCAGGCTTTAATAGCATACCGGTATGAACAAATGATGATAATGTATGGTGGCGTACCCATTGTCAGCAGAAGTTTCGCCGCTACCGATAACCTGGCCGTACCTCGGCACCCCTTGAAACAGGTCCTGGATTCTATTGTTACCTGGTGCGATTACGCGTCTGCCATCGTGCCGTCACAATGGCCGTCCACATGGCGGGGACGTATGACTAAAAGTGCAGTTATGGCAATAAAAGCTAAGGCACTATTATATGCCGCAAGACCTTTATTTAACACAGCTACGCCTTATCTCAATTTTGGTGGCAACAATAATCTGGTTTGCTTAGGCGGTAATGAGCCTTCGAGATGGGATGCAGCCGCTAAAGCTTCTGAAGCCGAGATCGCTGAAGCAGAGGGCCAGGGTGGATTAGCCATTATCAATACCGGCAACCCGCTTGATGACTATGGCAAAGCCACCTCTCTTCCCGGAAATACGGAAGTGGTACTGGCTTATAAATCGGACAACTCGTCGTCAATGTACACTTTTTATAATGCGCATACATGGCAGGCGTATGGCAACCTGTTGAATACAAATCAATTGAAATTTTATTATAAAAGCGACGGGACAGATGAGGTTTGGCCTAATACCACAACCGTAAAGCCGTTCTCAGAATATCTGGCCAATATGAACGCAATCGAGGCCCGTTTTAAAGCTTGTTTTCAGCCCTGGCAGATGGATGCCTGGAACAATCCCGGCGACAACAACTGGAGCAACCAGAGTATGTTCCAGTGGCAAAATCCAGGATGCGCCCGCATTACCAAATTTTATTATAAAGCAGGCACACGCTCATGGTTTGAGTTTCCTGTTTTCAGGCTGGCTTCTGCATACTTGAGTTCTGCTGAAGCCTACAACGAACTCGGGCAAACCCAGCTTTCACTGGACAGGCTCAATAAAATACATCTTCGTGCGGGCTTACCTGCAATTACCGAAAAGGATAAAAGTCTTTTGAGAGCAATCATTCAGCGCGAGTGGATGATTGAATTTTTTGATGAGAACTATCGCCTCCATGACATCAAACACTGGAAGCTGGCCGGTATTAATAATGGGCTGATTGGTGGAAGCATTACCGCCTTTACCTACAATGGCAACACCGGAGCCAAACTTAATGGCAACACCGATTATCAGGACAAATTACTTTATCAGGCGTTTTGGGCAGATCGTGAATACCTCAACCCATTCCCCCAAACGGAAGTCAACAAAAGCATTATCGTTCAAAACCCAGGCTATTAGTTGTTTCTGATTTTATTAACCACAATTACGCGATGATATGAAAAAAACGATTAAACTAATTATATGGGCCTTTATCACTTTGCCATTAGGTACACAGTTGTTAAATGCGCAGCAGAAAAATATCTCCCCAGGTGTTAGCGCAGCCGACTCGCTGAAACGAATGGGGGACGGTCACTTGTTAACTATTTCAGAAACAGAAAATGTAAAAGCGCAAGCCTCGGTCAGCGGTTCAACACTATATAAAACGCCAACCGCTAATATAACTAATACCCTTTATGGGCGCTTGCCTGGCCTAACCGTGCTGCAGGGATCGGGCGAGCCAGGGTATGACGCAGCCTCCTTATACATCCGTGGCCTTGGAACTTACGACAATAGTTCGCTTGTAATCTATGTAGATGGCTTTCAGACAACTTCCTCATACTTTCAGTACTTGTCGCCGGCCGAAATAGAAAGCGTCACAGTTCTGAAGGACGCGGCCGCGCTGGCCAGTTTTGGAATGAAGGGGGCCAATGGCGTTTTATGGGTTGTAACGAAAAGAGGAAAAGCCGGCCCTTCCAAGGTAGCAGTAAATGTAGTTAGCGGTCTGCAGCAAGCGATGCGTATTGATAAACCGCTTGGTGCCTATGATTATGCGCGATTGTACAACCAGGCGATAAGTAACGATAACTATAGTTTAAATGGCTATCAATTTTTATGGACACCCAAATACAACGATAAGCAATTACAAGCTTATAAAAATGGTTCAGCCACCAATGTAGAGTGGTTTGATCAGGTACTACGGAAAAATGCACCTTACACCGATGCTAACGTGAATTTTAACGGAGGGAACCAAGCAACGAAATATATGGTGATCCTCGACTACATGAATCAGGGGGGAATATATGATATAGCAAACACGGCTGCCACATCAAACGCGCAAATACAGCGATTTAATATCCGGACAAATCTCGATCTTAATTTCTTTAAAATATTTGAGGCTCGGATAGATCTGGGAGGTAGAATTGAAGACAGGCACTATCCAAACTACAATGGTTCGCAATTATGGCAGAACTTAGCTACTTATCCATCAAATATATACCCTGTTCGGGACAGCCTGACTGGCCACTGGTCGGGTACGGCGCTGTACCCTAATAATCCGGTTGCCACGTTGCATGGATTAGGTTGGATTGGTACACATGACCGCACTTTGCAGGCAAACTTTGGTCTTAAAGAGCGGCTCGATTTCATTACCCCCGGCCTTTATTTAAAAGAGGCCGCCTCCCTAAATACATGGACACGCAATGCGTTTAGCTATACAGCAACTTATGCGCGTTATTATAATGGCCTGCAAACTACGACCGACAAACAGGCGACTATTGTAGCCAACGGGTCATCGCCTGTTAATCAGTATGATTGGAAACAAGGAACCTTAACTGCAGGTTACGACCGTACTTTCGGTAAACACCGGATCAGTGCCGCCGTGGAATACCTGGCCAGTAATTTTATGACCGACTATTCGACCAATAACCCTGGTTTAAATACGGGCAACAATATCTTTTATCATTATGAGAACTTAGGTTCGGCGGTTCATTATGCTTACAATGCAAAATACTTGTTGGATATTAATGTAGGTTACAGCGGCTCAGACAGCTATGCGCCTGGCAACAGGTGGAAAGCCTATCCGGCCATTGGTGCAGGTTGGATTCTATCCGAAGAATCGTTTCTCAAGTCCTCTGTGCTTAGCTTCCTTAAATTACGAGGCTCTGTTGGTTTATCAGGAAACGATCAAACCAACAATGGCAGGTATCTATACCAGCAATACTTTACACAAAACGGCACTTACTACACCGGTAACAACGGTTTGGCAAGTAACAACGGCACCGTGCAGAGCTACATTGCCAATCCAAACATCACCGCCGAAAAAAGCTTGAAATACGATATTGGCTTTGATATGACATTAATTCAGAAGCTATCAGTGACGGCCGATGTATTTCTGGATAAGCGCAGTGGTATTGTTACCAAGACCAATGATCTTTTAGGCACCTTTGGCGGCTCACAGCCCTACCTTAATATTGGCAAAGTGACCAACAAAGGCTTTGAAGTAAGCGCCCGGTATGGCGATCATGTCGGTAAATTGAATTATAATTTTGGCGGGAGCGCGTCGTTTGCCAAAAACACAGTCGATTTCCAATCTGAGATCCCCACCGTCAATAAATTTTCCCAAACTACCGGGTTGGCCATCGGGATCCCTGTCGGGCTGGTTTCCACCGGCTTTTATAATATCACAGACTTCAATAGCGATGGTACGCTTAAGACGGGACAATCCCTGCCAGCGTTCGGCGCAGTGCAGCCTGGCGATATCAAATACAAGGATTTAGACGGTAATGGAAAGATAGATCAAAACGATGTGACAGCAATCGGCAAGTCGCCGTTACCTACACTTACTTATACTTTCAACGCTGAAGTAAGTTATAGTGGTTTCGATTTTTCGGTACAATTTCAGGGTGCATCTGGCAATAGCGTAAACTTACTTTCAGCGGCCTATTACCAAACCGTAGCTTTCGTCAATAATATCAACGTTTATCCGATAGCGCAAAATGCCTGGGCTTATTTCCCGGCACAAGGTATTGACACGCGGGCGACGGCAACTTATCCAAGGTTATCTACCCTGGCCAATAATAACAATTATCGGGCATCAAGCTTTTGGATGGTAAGCGGGGATTACCTGCGGGTAAGAAATGCCGAATTCGGTTATACTTTTTCCCCCGCGCTGCTCAGAAAAATCCACACGGAGAGCCTGCGTATCTATGTCAGCGCGGTTAACCCGCTTACCTGGTCATATTTAAGCAAACATTACAATATCGACCCTGAAACAACATCTGGCTATCCTGCCTTGAAATCCTATAACCTTGGCCTGTCATTCAAATTTTAATATGATTAACATGAAAAGAAAAAATATATACGTTAAGTTGTTTTTTACAGGCATGCTTGCGGCAACTATCAGCAGTTGTAAAAAAAGCTTTCTTGATACCAAAATTGATACTTCTCAAACAGCGCAGACCCTTAATTCGAATTATAACTCACTATACGGGTTTGGCAACGCACCATATATTTATCTGCGCAATGAGTTTACAATTATAGATAATAATCTTTTTGCCCCCGTCTCTGACGAAGCTAAACAAACTGCGGCAAGTTCAAACGTCATGTTGTTTAATAATGGCAGCTGGAACGCCAGCAACAACCCCGATAATAACTACGCTAATTATTACAGTGGCATCAGGGCTGCTAATTATTTCCTGGAAAATTCCGGTAATTATAAATCGTTTTTAGCCATGAGCCGTGACACGATATCAGCCAGCGGAAAACTGACCTATCATAATGACGTTCTTAATATTGCCTGGTACCGTGGTGAGGCCCATATTTTGCGCGCATGGTATTATTTTGAACTGGCGAAACGGTATGGTGGTGTACCGCTCGTCACAAAAACTTTGTCTATAACCGATAATACGAACATTGCCAAGGCATCTTATAATGATATTATCAATTTTATTACTTCCGAGGTAGACAATTTTAAAGACAGCCTCCAGGTTAACTGGAAAACCTCGTCATTTAGCAACAACGATGGGCGATTGAGCAAGGGGGCAGCACTGGCATTAAAGGCCCGTGCGCTTCTATTTGCCGCAAGCCCTTTACACAACAGCGCAAATGATGTTACACGTTGGCAAAGCGCCGCAACTGCTTTACATGACCTGGTGGCATTCGGTCAGGCAGCAGGCCAGTATGCGTTAGACGGTGATTACCGCAAATACTTTTTACTTAACAATACGCTGACAAGCACTGAAACTATCTGGGCCATCCGGTATCCGGCGAATAGCGTGCTGGAAACGCAAAATTATCCGATAACAACACAAGGAGGTGCCAGCGGGATAACGCCTTCGCAAAACCTGGTAGATGATTATGAATATACCTCGGCACCCGATCCCCTGAACCCGTATGCCAATCGAGATCCACGCCTGAGCTTTTCTATCGTAACCAACAATAGTACCTGGAATGGGCGCATTATCAACGAGGCTTCGGGCGGCACAGATGATATGTCAATAACCAACACCAGCCGCACCGGTTATTACCTTAAAAAGTTTGTTAACGACAGCTTCAACCTCACGCAGGGACAAACCGCGGTCCACAATTTTCCCATTTTCAGGTACGGGGAAGTGTTACTGGAATATGCCGAGGCGATGAACGAAGCTTACGGCCCAGATAATGCCAATGGTTATGCGCTAAGCGCCCGAATGGCGCTTAACATGGTGCGCAGCCGCACTGGCGTACAAATGCCCTTAATAACTGCTGCCGGCCAGGCATCTTTTAGAACAGCAGTAAAGCATGAGCGCCGTATTGAATTGGCTTTTGAAGATTACCGGTATTGGGACCTCCTGCGCTGGAAAGATGCCGCTGCGGCATTAAACCAACCTATCCGGGGCGTTGCCGTGAGTAAGGATGCTTCGGGAAAGTTCACCTACAATACTAATGTCGTTGTGGAGAACCGGGTATTTGATGCGGCAAAAATGTACTATTATCCGTTTCCGCAATCAGAGGTCTCTAAGTCAAAGGGCATTCTTATCCAAAATCAAGGTTGGTAAATTATCATTAACTAAATTATAACAAGTTATGAAGTTCAATAAAACACTATGGTTACCTGTCGCAGTAATCGTTTTTGCTCTGCAGATCGGCTCCTGCAAAAAGGGTGCATCGCAATTGCCTTACGGCTTTTCAATGGTTTATATGCCGCAATCCATACTCAAATCCGGCGGTGTGAATAACAATTATCCTGTGCCGTCCGGTACTGACACATCAACCTATAATTATGTGGTTGATCAGGCCAAAGGCAAGGTGAACATAATATTAGGTGTTTCTGTATCGGGTCCGGATAAAAGTGGCTATGGGGTAGATATCAAAACGAATACTGACACCGTCGGTCAATTATTTACTTCAGGAGTCATTGATTCAGTCAACTATAAATTAATGCCGGATGCCATGTTTACGCTGCCATCGCACATCGATATCCCATCTGGTAACGTAGCCGGTACCTTTTACCTGTCTGTAGACCTGGCCACCATGAAAAAAGCCGAATATGCCGGTAAAAAACTAATCTTAGCAGTGTCGATAGCCAATCCGTCAAAATATGCCCTGAACAGGGCCTTAGCTACAACAATAGTTATTATTGATGTAGATGCACTGGTAATTGGCCCTGCCAATGATATTACTTCCAAGTATATTCAAAATCCGGGCAATAATTTTGTCGCATCCAGTATGGATGCCGGCGGCCGCTGGGGTACGCTAGCCTCCTGGACTACCAACGCGGCTATCCTTAGCCATAACGGCAAGGGCGGATATGGAACAGATGGCGACGGTATCAACATGGATTTGGAGTCGGGCTGGGGCTCCCCTCAAATTCTAAACGGCAAGGTTTACCAAACCATCACTTTGCCAGCTGGCAGCTATACTTTTGATCTCGCACCATTTGTGTGGCAGGGTACTAAAGATATCACTTACGTGGTCGTAGCTCCCAACAGCGATTCCTTACCCGACTATAATTCGATCCCAGGAAACACGGGCATTTACTATGCGCCCTTTACTAATTCAGCGGTTTCATTTAAATTAACGGCGTCAACAAAGGTTACTGTTGGCGTAGTCGTTAACTATACGCAGGATCAGCAAGGTTTCAAAACACATGGCGTTCACCTATATAACTATCCGAAACATCTGTAAGCTGTTTTTAAAAGCAAATGTTTATTAAAGAAGCCGCCTTGCCATCGGTAGGGTGGCTTCAATTAATATGATTAATGTTAATTAGATGAGAAGCATGATATGGCATTGCTGTCTGGTTGGTTTGACAGCTGTAACGTCAACGGGTTACGCGCAAAGCGCAATTTCGACAATTGATACGCTTAAAGCCTATAAGCTGGTTTGGGCCGACGAATTTAACAATAATGGGGCGCCTGATGCCACCAACTGGAAGTTTGAACAGGGATTTGTACGTAACAACGAGTTACAGTGGTACCAATCGCAGAATGCCTGGTGCAGTAACGGTTTGCTTATCATCGAAGGCCGTAAAGAACATTTGCCCAATCCCAATTATAACGCTCAAAGCGCTAACTGGAAAACAAACCGGCAATTCAAGGAATACACATCAGCAAGTCTAAATACCAGCGGCTTACATAGTTGGAAATACGGGCGTTTTGTGATGCGCGCCAAAATTGATACAAGTGCTGGTTTATGGCCGGCCTTTTGGACTTTAGGTGTATCGGGAGAGTGGCCGTCAAACGGTGAGATCGATATCATGGAATATTATCAGAGAAAGTTGTTAGCCAATGTTGCCTGTGGAACATCAACCCGTTACAAGGCCAAATGGTACAGCAATTCTAAACTGATCAGTGATTTTACTGACAAAAAATGGGTGGACAATTTCCACATCTGGAGAATGGATTGGGATGAAAAAGGAATAAGCCTGTATGTTGATGATTCCCTGATGAATCATGTTGATCTCAAAGATCTGGTCAATAGAGATGCTAAAGGAACAAATCCGTTTAACCAGCCTCAATATTTATTACTTAACCTGGCTTTGGGGGGTGACAACGGCGGTGAAACATCAACGACAACATTTCCAAGGCGTTTTGAGATAGATTATGTGCGGGTTTACCAGTAACTAATTCGGGCGTTATACATTTCGTTTAAGTGATTTTATACCCTTCATGAACAGTGTTTATCGGTTTGTCGTTTGTTCTTAGCTTTGCTGGTTTTGCAAACGTGGTTGCTGACGTGCCACTTCCTTAAGCTGATTACTATGTTGTTGAAGCTTTAGACACTTATAAAACCCAAACCACAAAATGATGATGAAAACTTATACAAAACTACTACAATCATGATCAAGTTTTACAAAAACGCACTTTTGGCTACAATAGCCTGCTTTTTTATGCTGGTATTATTAAATTTTACTGCGGCAGCACAGCAAAAGCAATTTACCCCAGGTCAGCTTTGGCCCGATGATAAAGGCGTGCACATAAATGCGCATGGCGGTGGTTTGCTTTATCAAAAAGGTATTTATTACTGGTTTGGTGAGCATAAAATTGCCGGCGGCGCTGGTAATAGGGCCATGGTAGGCGTACATTGCTACTCATCAAAAGATCTGTATAACTGGAAAGACGAAGGCATAGCCCTGGCCGTATCACCGGATACAACGAATGATATTGCAAAAGGCTGCATATTGGAAAGGCCAAAGGTTGTATATAATAAAAAGATAAAAAAATATGTCATGTGGTTCCACCTTGAGCTGTTAGGGCAAAGTTATAAAGCGGCCCGCGCAGGGGTAGCCATAAGTGATAAAGTTACGGGGCCATATACATTTATCCGTAGTTATCGCCCTAATCCTGGTTTCATGCCTTACTATCCTACCGGCACATCGGATGCCGATATGGTTAACTGTGAGCATCCCAAAAATAAAAGCGACGGTTTCTTTTGCCGTGATGTACACGGCGGCCAAATGGCAAGGGATATGAATGTTTTTGTTGATGATGACGGAAAAGCCTACCATATATTTTCGGCTGAAGAAAATTTTACTCTCGATATTGCCGAAATGAATGATACCTACACCGGCCATACAGGTAAATTTGCCCGTGTATACGCCGGACACCAAACCGAGGCCCCGGCAATATTTAAACACAATGGTATTTACTATTTGATAGGTTCGGGCACTACCGGCTGGGCTCCTAATCCGGCCCGCTGGTTTAGCGCCAAATCAATTTATGGCCCTTGGACCTATCGGGGCAACCCATGTGTTGGCAAAGATGCCGAAATTACCTTCGGCGGCCAAAGTACCTATGTTTTACCTGTAGCTGGTAAAAAAGATACCTTTATTTTTATGGCCGATAAGTGGACTCCGAAAGATGCTATTGATGGCCGTTACATTTGGCTTCCTATTACTTTTAAAGGTGACAATATAGAGATCAGTTGGTTTGATAACTGGGATTTGAGTGTATTTGACAAAACAACAAAATGAGCAACTATCAAATTATTCGAATTGAAAAATGAATATTTGATGGAGTGTTGCATCCGTTATCTGAATTAGAGAGCCGTTTAAATATATTTGAGCAATCGCAGATTGTACCGGATAAATTCACCAATAATAAAGGAGCTTATTTAAGCATATATTCATCTGGGATGGTCTTTATATTTATTTATAATGGCCAAGGGCTCCCAGGAGCGATTATTTGCAGAAATTGAAAGATTATCCCCAAAGGCTATCCCTGAAAAAAAGCCACGATGGATGAAAACCAGTGGCCACTTTTAGCGAAACCTCCACTTAAAGATTTCAAATAACAGATGTAAAAACAAAAGTCCTAATACGATCTGCAACAACCAGGTTTAAAGCAGTTGGGGGGTGAAAAGCTTTTTAAGGAAAATTGCTAGTACGGCATTTTATTTTTAACCCATTCCATTGGTACAAATTTAATACGCCAGGTTCAATTTTTAAATCGGGTCTAAAGTATAATATGCCTGTTACAAAATGGGCGGTGAGCTGGTTACTGTTGGTGATAACAGCGTCCGAATCAAAAACAGGGTATTTTCTCAGGAGCCTACCAGATTCAGAATCCAAAACATAAAAGTTTACTATGAAAGGACCGTCCTCTCCGAGCTCGCTCAAAAATACATCATATTTTTCATTCTGCGGACGGATTTTCAAATCATCGTAATTTAATGTTTTAATCAGTTCTATGTCGTTGTAATAATTAATGCCATTTTTATCTACCGTTATTTTGGTAACATTACTTTTCGTTTTTTTTCGCATCGTTACTATCAGCCATCCGAAAAACCACACCAGCAGTAAGGACAGTACAAGCATTCCTATTTTTAAACTGATTGAAATGTGTCTTGAATTAAAAACGAGTATCGTCATTCCTATCAAAGCAATGGGTACAAATACAGACATTAGCCACCCGAATCCTTTGATGAATGAAGTGAGAACGTGGGAATGCCTGGATGTTATTTCGGGAATTTTTTTTTAGTAAATGTCATTTTTAAATGATGTACCTGTGCAATGTGGTAGTATTTGATTTTATGTAAATTTTAAAAGATACAACTCTTCTTTTATTCCAGTGCCCTTCAGAAATTTCAAGA
This sequence comes from Mucilaginibacter sp. NFX135, assembly GCF_048565145.1. Classification (NCBI taxonomy): domain Bacteria; kingdom Pseudomonadati; phylum Bacteroidota; class Sphingobacteriia; order Sphingobacteriales; family Sphingobacteriaceae; genus Mucilaginibacter; species Mucilaginibacter sp. NFX135. The sequence continues at coordinate 4,829,473 of NZ_CP183412.1, read as the reverse complement.
TAAGAACACCCCAGTCTGCTTCTGCAACCTGCCCATTTTTTTGCCAAAAGATTCAGATCGAACATCTAAAAAGCGATTAAAGATAATTACACAATTAATATCTAAGTGAATGTAAGATTTTAATTTTTATTGATTATCACCACATTAAAAGATCAATAAAGAGGTACCGATATAGTTGATAAAACTTGACGTCAATAAAATCTCATATTGAAATCGGGAGTAAGAATTTTTAAAGTCAAAACGTCTTTTAAAACAAGGAAAGACGTTCAAAAAGACGCGACCTGATTGCGAATTTTTGGCTCAAAAGATGCATCTTTTTTAAATAGTATATTTGTAACTGTTTTAAATATAGGAAGTTGTGGTGGTGGAATTCTGAGCCCGACTCTTTTTAGTGGCCTTAAAATAACAGAATAACCCGCTGATTATCAGTGAGTTATTTTGCAAGTACTCAGAGCGGGAATCGAACCCGCACTCCGTTTACGGGAACAGGATTTTAAGTCCTGCGTGTCTACCAGTTCCACCATCTGAGCAGGTGTTAACCTTTTAAAAATAAAGCCCAACTTTTTGAAGGAAGGGCTTTGAGCGAAAGACGAGATTCGAACTCGCGACCCCGACCTTGGCAAGGTCGTGCTCTACCAACTGAGCTACTTTCGCGTTGGGAGTGCAAATATAGACAGAAAACCATATTCTGCAAGCAGAAAATAAATTTGGCGTTTTCTGTATTACAAAGAGTTTAAGAAGATGAGTGTGTTTTTAGCAAAATGAGGGAATAAAACAGCGATAGTAGATTGAATATCAGTGTTAAATAATTACACTCGATATAGCAAGGTATTACTAAATTATAGATACCTTTATGTAAACCTAAATAATTGAATTAGGTATTTCTGCCTGTAAAATTATTAAAAATACGCTTCACGATACCACATAGTCTATTCTATAATGTAGAACATTTATTATAGCTGTTTGCGTTTTGTCAAATTTTAAACTTAAACTCATATAATTATGCACTTATTATTTCAAATTTTATTAGGCGGTATTGCCGGGTGGCTCGCCGGAAAAGTAATGAAGGGAGATGGTTACGGAATTATTATAGATATTCTGTTGGGTTTGGTTGGCGGATGGGTGGGTGGTGCCATTTTAGGATGGCTGGGTATTCATTGGGGAGGTAGTATTGGCTACCTGATCACTGCCTTTTTGGGCGCTGTGCTGCTGGTGTGGATATCAAGGCTCATTAAGGGTAATTCATAGTTTACTTATACAGCCGTTATTGTTAAAAACAAGCAGGCTCGGCATGGAAAATATCGGGCCTGTTTGTTAGTAAATAATGACAGTATAAATCTTTAATTTTTCTGAATAATATTAAAGGTCATTTCTTTTCTGGCTACGAAACCCAGTTTTTGATAAAGCTTAATAGCTATTGCGTTATCAGTACGTGAGTGAAGATAGGGGATTCCCGATGCCGCTATAATTTGCCGTATATGATAATTAATGAGTGTACCAGCACAGCCTTTGCCAAAATGATTGGGGTGGGTACACACGGCGCTAATTTCTACATAAGGTGATGGTTGCGTACGGTATCCGGCCATTGCAATGAGCTCGCCATTGTTAAAAATACCTTTGTAATTCCCAAAATCAATAGTGCGCTCAGTAAAAGGGCCCGGATTGGTTATTTTGGTTAATGCGAGCATGGCCGGTATATGTTGATCCTCCAAGGTGACCAATTCATAGTTTAATGGTTCTGATGGCAGGGAGCCATCAAATACCATCTGTAATATTTTCATGTTGTTCAGTACCTTCCATTGATCGGGAATGATAATTTCTTCTGCCGAAACAACTGCAAAAACGCGTTGATCGGTCACCTGTTTATGTAAAATATTAAAGTTAGCCGCTGAATAATCTTCAAAACCAACAAAAGGCGCTACGTTTTCAGCAAAATATTTAACCTGGTTGTTGCCGCGGGCCAGGTTACTGTTTCCTGATATTAAAGCATTCCAGATAGGATTGTCGAGCGGCTGTTCCATTTTCTATTTAGGTGTAGTAGTGCAAAATTAAAAGAAATGCCAGAGTCAATCGTCATCTTAAACTAATAACGAACGGAACTGAATGGGCAATTTTTTTTGCCGTATTTTGTTTAAGTATTAAACATAAAAATATATGAGCTGGTCGTCCGGGCAGTATTCAAAATTTGAGCATGAACGCAATCGCCCTATCCGGGATCTGCTTTTTAATATTCCATTGACCACAATAAATACCGCTGCCGACATCGGGTGCGGGCCAGGTAATTCAACAGAGTTATTACAGACCCAATTCCCCCATGCTAAAATCATGGGTATGGATAGCTCCGAAAATATGATTGAAGCGGCACGCAAACGTATGCCCGGTGTTCGTTTTGAGGTTGATGACATTTCAACATGGCACAATCCCGGGCCATATGATGTTATCCTGGCCAATGCTGCCTTGCAGTGGGTGCCTGATCATAAAACGCTGTTCCCCGCGCTGATCAGTAAGCTGGCTAAAGGGGGGTGTCTTGCTGTACAAATGCCCGATAATTTTGAGGAGCCTGCGCACCGCCTTATGCGTGAAACCGCTACCAACGGGCCTTGGGCTGTTAAATTAAGTGAAGCATCAAAACGAATAAAAAGGGAAACAGCCGAATGGTATTATCGTAACCTTCGCGATAAGGTTACCACACTGGATATCTGGCGTACGGTTTATCATCATCCGTTGCAGGGCGGCCCTGCGGCAATTGTGGAGTGGTTTAAGGGCACCGGTCTCCACCCGTTTGTTGAACCGCTTGATGATGCCGAACGCAAGGCTTTTCTTCGTCAATATGAAGAAGGAATAGCGAAAGCATACCAGCAATATCCAGATGGTTCGGTATTATTACCATTCCCAAGATTATTTATTGTGGCAACCGTTTGAGTTGTCTAAACTCATAAAAACAACAAACCTCCCGATATTATTGTCGGGAGGTTTTGTTATTAATCATCCAATTCAATTTTATAGCTGTACTTCCAGTCTACCGCCTCCAATCCAAATAATCTGAGGAAAATTGACATCATAGTGTCCCTAAACCAGGCAGAGGCCGGTGAATGCACTTTTTTATCGGTGTTATGTTTTTGGGCATCGGCACGTACTTTCTCCACCCGTGGTTTTCTGATAGATTGAAAATCGGAAAAAGCTTTAGAATACTCAGCCATTGTGTGTTTTCTGAGCAGTTTGGCTAATATCATTGCGTCTTCCAGGGCTAATGATGCTCCCAGGCCGCTGGTAGGACTTACCGCATGCGCGGCATCGCCTATTAAAATTGTTCTACCTTTGTACCATTTGGGTAGGCTGGGCATATCATACATAACGGTTTTGATGACATGATCTGAGTTAGTGATCAGTTGTGGGACAGGCTGATAAAAATCTTCATAATCGGCAGTTAATTTACTTTTTAATGCTTCAGCTGAAAGGTTTATCTGCGTGTATTTGGCATCCTGTTCAGATAATTCTAAACTGCACCACCACATGAGTTCATTTGATGTTTGAAAACTAAAACCAAAGAACCCACTTAAGCCAAATGACAGGTTAAGCGCATCATGGTCATATTGCCCCAAATATTGCTCAACGGCTGATTTTTGAACAAATCCCCCGGCGCCATAAAAACCGGTATATTCTTCAGGAAAGGCATTATTAAAAATGATTTTCCGGGTTGTGGAGTGGATACCGTCCGCACCTATTATTAACGAACCATCCATGCTGCTCCCATCATCAAAAACGGCGGCTATTCCTTCAGTGCTTTCATGAATGCCCTTCAATCGTTTTTGAAAGTTTACTGTTATGCCTTGTGTAGCTGCTTCCTGGTAAAGTATCTGATGTAATGTGGCCCGGGAGATCATCACAAATGGTTGCCCAAATTTTTTGATGGCATTGAGTTTGATCCGTGCCAGGAATTTTCCTTTGTAGTTTCTGAAATTATTATAATCAAAAATCTTTCCAGCATTGATCACTTTCTCATCCAGGCCCAGCTCCTGCAATACATTTATGCCATTTGGAGCCAGACCTATACCGCCGCCAATGCCTTTTACATCAGGATATGCCTCAAATACAGTTGCAGTGATACCTGCTTTTTTCAAAAACAGAGCCAGAGATAAACCTGCATAGCCGGCCCCTATAATAATTACGGGCTTATTGATAGTTTCCATATTATTTAACGTGTTTAATAATGCCATTTCCATACTGCTTTACGTCTGTTAGTACCGCGTTGCCTGCATAATGTACATCGCCCTGGCCCCAATGAGCAATACTGATGGATCTGTTGGCATATAGTTCTACATTACCCTCAGCCATGTTTCTGATACTCAAGTCATCTGCAATCATTTCTAGGGCAAATAAATTTCCTTCGCTTTGGTTTTTGATGGTCAGCGAACCGCATTTACCTTTAAGTGTAACATTTCCGGAGCATTGGCTTAATACTTTTATAGCAGGGGCACAAATGTTCAGGTTGGTATTGCCTATGCTTTGTATTTTTATTTCAAGTGGGTAATCGAGCGTAATTACCTTACTACAGTTTACATCACCACCATCGCAACGAACGTATAGCGCATCTATCCGACGCAAATAAATCTTGATCACACATTTGGTAAAAGCGGGTTTTTTGAATTTTGCCTCAGAGGATATATACAGCGTACGACCAGAATTAACAGCTTCAAAATAATCAAGCAGGTTTTCGTCGGTTTCTATTATTACTTTTTCTTCATCAGATGGTACCAATTCTATTAATCCTTTTGCTGCCAGGTGAAGCCTGATAAAGGAGCTTACCGGTATCTTTTTGGAAACTATATTCCCATTTCCTTTTATTTCAATCATTTGTCTTAATTTTTTAAAATTCATTTTTAGGTTACTATGTCTGGCGTTAGTAACAAGAAGTGTTTTTCTGTATCTTACTATTTATAACCAGGGTTCGATCAGTTTTTATATTACAAAGATGCCCGCAACGCGGTAGTCGCTTGTTATATCAAAAGGAGTATGATTTATATAATACGGAGTAATGCCATTTGAATTAAAAGATACAGCCACTAACAATATCCTGTATAGCCATCCGCTTAACGAGGCCGGGTTTAATACGGATGAACTAAAAACAGAGCTGGTTACCTTGAACTTGCCGTTTGGTGACATGCAAACGCGTATCTGGATATTTAATGGCATCCGGATGAGTTACGCTGAATCTGTTTTCAGGGAACTGGGTACGCTGGATTGGCGGGGGGATATGAAAATGGTGACCATGTACTTTAGCCTGAAAGGTAAATTGCTCATGGTAGATAAGCGCCTGAATAAGCAATTTGAGTTAAACACCAATCAACACAATCTTTTTTATGGAACTGAGGCGGAAGGTAAGATGAAGGTGGAGGAATTAAAAATGCGATCGTTCATGATTCAGTTTACCGAAGATGCTTTCCTGAACATTACCCGTGATGGTAACGATACTCTGAAAAGATTTGCCGACAAAATATTAAAAGGAGAGTCGGCAGCGTTATCTGCCGATAACTTAAATATCAATCTGGCTATTCAAAGCTGTATCAATGCTGTTATTAACTGCAAATTTACAGGTGCGTTAAAAAAGATGTTCCTGCTTTCTAAAGCAATCGAAATACTGGTTTTACAGGCCGAATCCTATAATCAGCTGCTTACGCCAACAAAAATATACGCCAAAACAGATTATGATAAGGAGCGCCTGGTATATGCCCGGGATTATTTGATACAGCATATAGAGGTACCGCCAAGTTTATCCCAACTTGCCCGTGCAGCAGGTATTAATGAGTATAAATTAAAGCGGGGATTCAAAGAGCTGTTTGGCACTACCGTATTTGGGTATTTGGCCGAAAACCGGCTGGAACTGGCCAAAATTGATCTGCTCGAGGGCCGAAAATCAGTTACAGAGATCGCTTTTGAACTGGGCTATTCCTCCGTTCAGCATTTTAGCGCTGCTTTTAAAAAGAAATTCGGGGTGACGCCAAGTCAGTTAAGGTAATATATCACTTCAGCCTGCAACTAAGTCCCATTGGTTGCAGGCTGAATAAAAAAATTATCCTGGTTACTGTAAATGTAGTTTATTACAAGGTTTCGGTATACTTTTTAAAATTATCAAGGATAGCCTGCCATCCTCCGCGTTGCATTTCGATAGGGTTTGTACTTTCCGGATCAAAGGTTTCAATTACTTTAGTGCTATTTCCCTGGTCTTCAAAAGTAACCGAAACCTTTCTGCCATCACCCATAGTGTATTCAATAAGCCGATGTTTTTCTACCGTGGTATAAACGCCTCCAAAATCAAAGCTAAAACTACCGTCTTTAGCGGCCATGGTAGTTTTAAAAGTTCCATCAACGCGTAGGTCATTATCTGCATAAGGTGCGTGCCAATCGTCAGATGCCTGGCACCATTGGGTAATATGTTCGGGCTCGCTCCAAAATTCCCAAACTTTTGCAACAGGAGCGCTTACGATAGTTTCAACTGTAATTGCGATGTTATTTGTTGTTTCCATTTTAATTAATGTTTGGTTTTAATAAAATAAAGGTAAGGCACCATATTTAAAAACAGAGGGTGCAATTACGACAATTACAGGGTGTGGATTACTATATGCTGCATTAGGCGATAAGCTATTGGCAAGGCTGGGGAGAAAAAGTTGAAAATAAATTTGTATATAATATGTATACATATTATATTTGAACATACAATAAACTAAATCTTAAAATCATGTGGAAAAGAACCTATTCAACCGTAACAACAGAAGTAACCAAAGAGCAACTATGGAAGTTGTTTGCTGATGTAAACAATTGGCACAATTGGGATACTAATATTGAATTTGCCAAAATAGATGGCCAGTTTGAAGCTGGCAATAGTTTTATATTACGACCAAAGGGCGGCCCAAACGTTAAGATACAACTGCTTGAAACCATCAAGGATAATAAGTACATTGATGTAACCAATTTTCCGCTGGCCAAAATGTACGATGAGCATTTGTTTGAAGATACGCCCGAAGGTGTAAAAATAACCAATACCATTTGGGTAACCGGCTTGTTAAGCTTTGTATGGGTAAAACTGGTAGCCCAAAAAATTGTTGATGATACCCCGGCAGATATGCAGAAGCAAATTGCTGCTGCTAAAAATTTGTAATATATAAGGTAAACTATATTCCCTACAGAGAATGTTAAAAATGGAATTAACTGATAACACCTTTAGTGTTGATAAGGCCGAAGATAGCAGTGGCTTTTTATTGTGGCAGGTTACCAATTTGTGGCAGCGTGAAATTAAAAAAGCATTAGTGCAGTATGACCTCACCCATTCCCAATATGTATTGCTGGCAAGTATACATTGGCTAACCTTGCAAAAGCAGGATGTAACCCAGGTTTTACTCTCAACACATACCAAAATCGACCCGATGACAACTTCAACGGTGTTGCGTGCCTTGCAAACGAAAGGGCTTTTGCAAAGACGGGAGCATGCTACAGACACCCGGGCCAAAAGTGTTGCCCTTACTGAAACCGGTAAGCAGGTTATCATGCAGGCAGTTATTGTAGTTGAAGATTTTGACCGGCGGTTTTTCTTGGCTTTGGGTGCCGGCGCTGCCGATTTTAATAAAAGGCTGATAGCCCTGCTGGCTTATGCCCATGAAACGGAATGATTCGGCTGTTATCAAAACAACCGGGTTACGATGATAATTCACAAAACTTCTTAAAAACATCAAGTGTAATAGTCCAGTAAAAATCAAGATGTTTATAGGCTACTTCATCTGTAATCTTACTTAAGGTTAAGTTTAGCACAGTTTCATTTGCTGTTATTGGATTCAACGTAAAACCAACTATAATATAGTTTACGGGTATATCCGGCAGCCCTGAAAGTGTGCTCCAATAATTATATTGAAGGGCCTTTTCCGGTTCAAATTGCAGGATGGTTCCTTTATTCTCAAAATCTGTCCAGTGCAAATTCCCGCTAAAAATAATAGAACTTCCAATTTGCCAGTCGGTAGTCACATTTATTTCCGTGTCCAGCATCCATCGCTTTATTAATTCCGGAGCTATCAATGCATTCCACACTTTTGACACCGGGGTGTTAATGGTAATAGTCTTAATTATTTCCTTTTCGTCTGGATAGTCTGGCATCTGATTGCTTATTGATGGCGTATGTTTAAAAACTGAAAATAATAGTATTTTCCTTTAATGCGAACGGATGATGAGTATTTGATATTCAGTTGACTGGAACTGCGCTATATTTACATCGGTAATGTGCTATAAACAGTATAAATTGAAACTACCTATTGTTATTGTGGCTCCCTTTCTTAAGGTAAGCGGTATGGCCGTTTTTCCTTTTATCCTGGTAAAACACCGGGATTTAAAAAGCGATGATCAGCTCATCAGGCACGAAACCATTCATTTAATACAGGAGTTGGAGTTATTAATAGTGCCCTTCTATGGTTTGTACCTGGCTAACTATTTAATCAACCGGATCAGATATCGGGATCATGAAAAAGCTTACCTGAATATTGTTTTTGAACGCGAGGCGTACGCTCACGAAGCTGATCATACCTATTTAAAACATCGTAAGATTTGGGGATGGTTAAAGTTTATAAAAGCTTAGGTTGCTCCTGGAAAATCAACACTTAAAATCGCTACCCGTTAAATTGAACTTTATCAGCCTATTTTTTTGATGTGTTCCGCAATACCAATACGAAAACACATCAACAAATTTGAAGCTATAATAGAAGTTGATAACGATTGAGTTGTGATCAACTACCCAGCCTTATTTGAGAGAACAATGATTTTAGAAATACCAAAGCCCGACACTCCGGTGTCGGGCTTTGTATTAGTTATGTGGCACGAATGATTCTTTGACAACCTGCCATCGCCCTGATAAATATTCCCAGATCAGCGTAATAAACTTTCGTCCAGACGGCCCATCTTGTTCCAGATCACGGGTGATGATCACCATACCCATGCTTTCATCACAAACAGCGTAATGAAACTCGGCTTTGGTAGAAAGTGGCACCGCATTTGAATCTTTGTTTCCCTGAACAAAACCTACAAGCTGTTCTTTGTTCATGGTATCTACTACGCCATTTTCATCTACTTTAACTATCAGCAATTTATCAGCATAAATTTGCTTCACATAGGGCACATTAAAATGTGTGGCTTCGTAAATGAGTTCTTTAGTTAATTCGATTAATTGCTCGCTGTTCATTTTTTTAACTTTTAGAAATTGATACAAATAGGTTAAGCAAAAGCCCGATACGTAATCGCATCAGGCTTTTTTATCCTTATCGTTGATTTTCAGGCATTGCTATCCATTCTGCATAATGGGTTTTGCCCAGGGAAACAGCAGCTTCGGGCACTATGGTATCAGCAGTAATTGGCGCTCCTGAATACAGGGCTTGAGGATCTGAGGATACCTCGTAGTTTTTATGTGTTGCCTGCAAATATTGTTTCACCCATGCAGCCATATCATATTTTTCAGGTCCGCCTATTTCCAGGATCTTATTAGCGGGTTGCTCTAATGCGGTTTTGGCCATAAAAGCGGCTACATCTTTGCTCGCAATTGGCTGAATATTAGCTGCTGGTACTATTACTTTGCCATCAACCATACTCATGCCCACAATACCGCCGGCAAATTCAAAAAACTGTGTGGCATGCACAATGGTATAAGGTATACCCGATGCTTTGATCATATCTTCCTGCACTTGTTTAGCGCGGAAATAACCACTGGCCTGTAGTTTTTGAGTACCTACTACCGATAGGGCGATATGGTGCTGCACACCAGCCGCTTTCTCTGCAGGTAACAGGTTTTCGTTAGCGGTTTTGAAAAAATTCATTACCGGAACATCATCAAAGGAAGGTGAGTTAGATACATCTATCACAACGTTTGCGCCTTGCAATACTTCTTTTAAACCTTCGCCGGTTAGTGTATTGACACCATTGTTGGGTGAAGCGGCAATCACTTCGTGCCCGCTCTGTTGTAATTGTTTTACTGTTTGGCTACCAATAAGGCCGGTACCGCCGATTACTACTATTTTCATGGTCTGTAATATTTAAGGTTAATTTTATATTACAAAGATGGAAATAGCCTGGCCGCAAAAACTTAAGCTGGTTTAAGAAACATAGAGGTCCTGGTAAGTCTTTAAAATTTCCATTGAAACACCCATGTAACTGGCAAAAATGGGATCGGGAATTCTTTGGATCAATTGGGGATAGGTGTTTTTGAAATAGCGATAGAAATCCTCTTTAGATACCGTAGCAAATGTTTTTTGTTTCATTAAGGCCGCTCCATAGGCACGTTCATGAATTTTATTGAAATATAATGCCAGCAAAGGATATTGTAACAGTAGTGATTCGTAGTTTTTTCTGCTCATGCAGGTAATTTCCGAATCTTCCATCGCCGCAATTGAGTAAACAGCAAGTTTACCATCGGCAAAAGTCTTGTAATCGGTTATCCACCAGTTTTCCAGTGCAAAATGTATTACCTGTCTTTCTGCCTTATCTTCATAAAATAAATAGAGGCAACCTTTATTAACAAAATAAATGGTATCACAAATCTCGTTTTCGCGCAAAAGCAATTCCTCTTTTTTTACCATTCTGGTGTGGAGGAAGGGCGCTATTTTTTCCTGTGTTACAGTAAAGTCAGGAACAAGTTTTTGAATATGGTAATATAGTTGTTCGGTCATGAATTATTTTTTCCCCCTTACTTTCTTTTTTCTTAACTCGCTCAGATACTCTGGTGTAAAGCCTAAAAATGATGCTAATACTTTTTGTGGTATCCGCTGAATAAATTCAGGGTATTTGGATTGAAACAGTTCATAAAATTCGTCTTTGGGCATTCTGGAAATCATCCGGATACGCAGCAACGACGCCGCGTATGCCCGCTCGTAAATCAATCGGAAATAATTTTCGATAACGGGAAACTTTGCCAGCATCAATTCATAATCAGAAGCTGTTATAGCCATTACCTCAGTTGCCTCTAATGCCTGGATGGTGTATCCTGATTTCTGACCGGTCCGAAAAGCGTTCAAATCCGTCATCCACCAGTTTTCCAATGCAAATTGCAATGTTTGTTCTACGCCATTATAATCTGTAAAATACAAACGAAGACATCCTTTTACTACAAAAAAATATAACAAACAACGCTTGTCTTCTTCCTGTAAAATATCTTTTTTCCTAAATGTTTTTGTTTCAAAAAAGGGTAATAGGCTATCTTCTTCTATCCCGTGACTGGAAGTGATTTTTTGAATGTGTTGTATAAGTGGATGCATTTGTTTGTAGAAACAATATCCAAATATAAGAAACAAAGGAGAATCTCCGGATTGGGTCAAAAGCTGCCCTGTAGAGTATCACCTTCATCAATTTATTTTCACATAGAATTACTCATCATTTAATCCTTTTCCACTTAGAATTTGCAGCATATATTTTTCGACCCTTGCTTCGCGAGTTTTGGATTGTTTGGGTTTAGAAAAATGGAAAATGTAGGCTCTTTGCCTCCCAGGCGTTAATGCCTCAAAAGCGGTTTTTAAGGCCGGGATCTGATTCAGTTTAGCTTGAAACTCTTCGGGGATGGGAAATTTATCAGTTTTTTTCAATTCCACCCTCAAACCGGCTTTTTCTACTTCTATAGCTTCGTGAATACAAGCTTTAAGGATGGGTTTCTGCTCTATTATTTCCAGAACATTAATGAACCGGATTTGCCGCGCAGCTTGCACATTCTCCGTTTGCTGGATCAGGAGCCCATCGGTATTATTTAATAAGGCACCTTTGAAAAACAAAAGGGCACAGTATTCTTTAAACACATGTATTAAAACAACATTACGCTCCTGAAAGGTGTAACAGGGGCAACCCCATTTTAATTCTTCGGTAAGTCCACAGTCAAGTACGATCATTCTTAATTGATCCAGTTCCTCCTGCCACTTTTGGGCTTTATTAAAATAAAAATCAACATTAGAATTCATGTTATTTCTTTTAATTGCACACATAATTCAAGCCCTTAATGAACCCCGGAAACCCCGCGCGGCATAATAAGATTCCGCGCCATTGTGATACATAAAAACAGTATCGTACCTGCGATCGCAAAAGATCGCTCCACCCAATTTCCTGATATCGGCGGGCGTTTTTACCCAGCTCGATGTTTTGGTATCAAACTTTCCCAGTTTCTGCAGCTCCCGGTATTGTTCTTCCGTTAAAAGTTCAATCCCCATATCCCGCGCCATTTCCACAGCGCTGTCTTCCGGCTTATGTTCTTTCCTGGCCTCCAATGCTTCGTGGTCGTAACAAACGCTCCGGCGACCTTTAGGGCTTTCTGCCGAGCAGTCAAAAAAAATGTATTCGTCCGTCTTTTTATCATAGCCAACAACATCCGGCTCGCCACCAGTTAGTTCCATTTCGTCAAGTATCCAAAGTTTCTCTGCATTTGCTTCCAGCTTAGTTTGTACCCGAGCCCACTCCATTCCTTTATGGCGGTTCATATTTTTCTCAAAACGGACTTTCAGCACATGCAGTAATTCCTCGCATTGTTCTGGCGACAATTGCTTTTTATTGTTTTTCATGTTTTTTATAGGTCTATATTATTCTGGTTAGCAGGATTTGTTATTTAAATATACATTTACCTTAGGTTTCATGCTATTCATTTATCAGTTTACCAAAATGATCTTCCGGTTAGCGGGTCTTAAATACCAGGATAAAACAGTAAAAACAGCTAATAAAAGCGGAGCAACTATTTGGCCGGAGATGTTATTGCTGGCGATATGTGAAATTACAGCACCTGTCATCACAAAAAATATACCTGCGTATGCCCATTCCTTTAGTAATTTAAATCCTGGAATCAGTATCGCAATTATGCCCAGCATTTTCCAAATACCTATAATTGAAATAAAGTAAGTAGGATATCCCAGCGGCTTAAATCCCTTCAGCACCCCCTCAACCTGCATTGCCTGAGCCAACCCGCCCGAAAAAATACAGAAGGATAATATTGCCGTAATTATCCAATACCAAAGTGTTTTTTTCTTTTCCATTTTGAGTTATTTTAATTTGTTTACGATGCTTTGCAAGCGGTTATGTGCCATGTTAATACCCTGGGCAAAAGGCAGCTGCAACATTTGATCACGCAGAGCAGTTGATTTATACACAACATGCATAGTGAGTTTGCTTGTTTCTCCGGTAAGTTGTTCAAATTCCAAAAACTCAAGTTGAATATCAAACGGTGTATTCTCCATTTCAAATGTCCGCGTGATCTTCTGGTTCGGAACAAACTCGTGGATGGTGCCATTGGCCCGGAAGACGACGTTTCCCTGGGCGTCGGATGTTTCAAATTGATAGCCGCCGTGCTTTTGGTTATCCAGTTTCAGCACCTTTGTACCCATCCATTGTTCCACAAGCTCAGGCTCTTCATAGGCTTTAAAAAGCAGCTCCAGCGGTAAATCAAATTCGCGGGTGATTATTAGTTCTTGTTTGCCGTTTTCGGCATGGATCTTTGTTTTTAATTCCATACTCTTCTATTTTTTGGTTTGATAATTCTTCATAATGGCTTCCAGTTTGTTAAATCTGTCGTCCCACATTTGACGGAACGGTTCAATAAAATCAGCTACATCTTTCATTTTCTGTGCGTTAATGTGATAGTAAATTTCTCGTCCAGTTTGTTTTTGTTCTAATAATTCGCACTCGGTGAGTATTTGTAAGTGCTTGGAAACTGTTGGCCTGGCAGTATCAAAATTGGCTGCTATGGCACCTGCTGTTAAGGCTTGCGAAGCTAACAACAGTAGTATCGCCCTCCTGGTAGGGTCGGCTATGGCCTGGAATACGTCTCGTCTTAAATTCATTGCGTAGTCATTTGACTACAAATATATATGTAGTTATTTAACTACGCAATTTATTTGCGATTTTTTTCAAGATATTTAAACACGCTGCTATTGAGTAAGGGGATTTTGACAAAATGAGTTAACTTTATTATTTATCCCTGCACCTGATACTCTGGCAAAGGAATTTATATCGCGTGGCGCTACATTCTCTGTACCTCTTCAGGATACCCATGATGATTTGCGTGGTATCGAGCTCAAGGATATAGATGGTTATGTATAACTCTTTGGTCGCCCCCGTTAACATCTGGGGTATACCACTTCTGTGGCCCATCTTAACTTTAAATAGTAAATAACTATTTCACAATAAAGCCTCTATGCGTATTCATATAGAGGCTTTATTGTTTTTATATACAATGATGTTGGTTTATTCATTTTCAACTAATCATGACCGTGGCCCTTATCCTCATGTTTTCTATCTTTCATCTCTCTTTTCATGTCTTTATCCCGTTCTTTGTACTCCTTTTTCATTTCTTTATCCTGTTGTTTATACTCCTTATCCTTTTGTTTATACCAGCCTTTGTGTTTACCATTATCCCAATGATCACGATATTTTTCATCCCGGCTATCCCGAATGATCAATTGATCATGCCGGCCTTTATAATTGGCATACCGGGTTCTGTAAATATTATCCCGCAACCAGGGATCTCTTTCGTTAATAACAACTTTATAGCCGCGGTATAAATCATAATTTCGATAAGTAGCGGGTAAGCTGACGGTTCTGATCCACCTGTTGTTTTGGTAATAAACATACTGATGGGTAGTGACGGAATAGTAAGTGTTAATGTCAGGCATGTAATAATAATCGGCATGATCATAACCCACAGGTCCCCATGATGGTTGACTGCCAATATTTACCCCTAAGCTGACATTGATCTGCGCGTTGCTTACCTTAGTAAAAAAACAGCAAAGCAGCATAACTGATGTGTAAATTAACTTTCTCATAATAAATAGTTTAATAGGATTTAACTTATAACGGTACTTGTTGAAAAAAGTTTAAAGAAACAGGAGTAATGTTTAATAAAGCTTTGTTATAAGGAAATACACAGCGAAAGCATAAATGTATAATTGCAAGGATGGGTTCATCAGAAAATTGTGCCCCTTTTAATTCGTGTTTTTAAGCGGCTATAAAATCAAGCAAGTATTCCCTGATTTTGAATAGACACTAAAATTGAAAAAGATGTGCTGTTTTTGCCGAATAGATTAGCTCGTTTGCTTTTGGCAAATACAAGGACCGCAAAATACCCCCTCAAATTGTCATGATTGCCCCTTGCGAGCGTATCTCGTCCGTTTTAACTTAGTGCAAACATTAACATTAACCTAAAACAATAAAATGAGAAAGATCAGGATTTTCGAACATATCTCGCTGGACGGCGTGATAGAACATGACGGAGACTACACCTATGGCGCATGGACTACACCTTATAGAAGCCCTGCCGGGGCGGCAATGCTCCTGGAGGCATACGGGCCGAACTTTGACCTGCTGCTTGCCCGCCATACCTACGATATATTTAGTGGCTTTTGGCCTACTGCCGGCGATTTCCCAATGGCAAATGCTATAAACGCTGCAACGAAACACATCGTAACCCACAGGCCAGACAGCCTGGAATGGGGGCCGGTGCAGCATTTGGACCAGGACATTATAAAGGCGATTCGCGATCTTAAATCAACAGACGGTCCCGACCTGATCGTTGTGGGAAGTTCGACCCTAACGTCCGTATTACTTGACCAGGGACTGGCCGACGAGGTTGTGCTCATCACCTATCCAGTTTTGCTTGGTCGGGGTAAACGCTTATTGGCTGACAGTATTGACGCCCGGGAACTTGTTTTTGTTGACTCGAAGAGCACCCCCACAGGTTTACTCGTTAACACTTATCGCCACGTTGGACCGCTGAAAAAATGATCTTTCGTTAACATGGGGGAGGAGCGAATGGTAAAATCCTATTAACTATCTCGCTGTCCTATTCTCTGACTCAGACACACTATACCTATAGTCTTCAAATTAACGCAATGAAAAAGGTATAAAAACAAAAGCCCTGATACGCCAGTATCAGGGCTTTGTACTCAGAGCGGGAATCGAACCCGCACTCCGTTTACGGGAACAGGATTTTAAGTCCTGCGTGTCTACCAGTTCCACCATCTGAGCAGGTGTTAACCTTTTAAAAATAAAGCCCAACTTTTTGAAGGAAGGGCTTTGAGCGAAAGACGAGATTCGAACTCGCGACCCCGACCTTGGCAAGGTCGTGCTCTACCAACTGAGCTACTTTCGCGTTGGGAGTGCAAATATAGACAGAAAACCATATTCTGCAAATACAAAACAGAAATATTTTAAAGTTTTTTATAAGTCGCTGTTTTTCAAAACTTCAGCTATCAGGTCGGCCTCATATCCGCGGCTCATGGCGTACTGCTGTAGTTTATAGCGGCGTTTATACTCATTTTTTTCGCTTACGGATGCCGCTTTTTTCTCCAGCAGGCGAGTTAGGGCGGTCATATAGTCGTCAAGGTCAATAATGAGTAACGCTTTTTTTATCAGTACATCAGGTACACGTTTTAGTTTAAGGCCCTGTTTTATTTTTATCCTGCCCCAGGCTTTCTGGTTAAACTTACCTTTTGTATAGGCTTTGGCAAAGCGGTCCTCATTCAAAAAATTTCCCTCTATCAGCCGGCTGATGGTTTGCTCAACGGCGTCGGGCCAAAGTCCCCATTCGTAAAGCTTATCCCTAACTTCCTGCTGCGAACGTTCCTGGTAGGCGCAAAAATGTTCGGCCTTGGTCAATGCTACTTCCGGGTTACTTATTTTGATTTTTTTTGGCTCGTCCATCAATGTCAAAATTCGTTAAAAATTCTTCTATTGTTAGATAATATACTCAAATTCGTGGCATGCATAACAATCAATACACCATCACTGAGGTAAAGGTCATCATTAACGCCGAAGGCAATATTGTAAATGAGAGTGTAATAAGTACGCTGCTTACTGATAGCCGCCGGATCAGCAACGCGGCCGAGGGATTGTTTTTTGCATTGAGCGCCCGGCGCAACGGGCACGAGTTTGTGGCCGAGGCTTATGCCGCCGGGGTACGTAATTTTGTGGTTAAACACGGGCCTGAATTTAACCTGCCCGGCGCCAATTTTTTGCGTGTTGACGATCCGCTGACTGCTTTACAGGCTTTGGCTACAGCTCACCGATGCCAGTTTAAGCTACAGGTGATAGGCATAACCGGCAGTAACGGTAAAACCATTGTAAAAGAGTGGCTGTATCAATTGCTTACGGCTGATAAAAATATTGTTCGTAACCCCAAAAGCTACAATTCACAAATTGGGGTTCCGCTGTCTGTATGGCAGATCAACAGCCGGAATGACCTGGGGATTTTTGAGGCAGGTATTTCCACTATAAACGAAATGGAAAAGCTATGGGCGATCATCAGGCCGCAGATAGGGGTGTTGACACACATAGGCTCGGCCCATGATGAAGGTTTTACCAACAGGCGGCAAAAGGTGCTGGAGAAGCTGCTGCTGTTTAAAAGGAGTAAAAAATTGATTTATCATTATGATGATCTGCTGGATTATCAGAAAGACATCCCAGTGAAAGATACCTTTACCTGGAGCCGCAAATTCAAGGTGGCCGATCTGTATGTTTTCAGCGAGACCGTGATCTCTAAAAAATATTACCTGCGGGCCTATTATCAAAAAAAGGAAATAGAATGCCTGATCCCGTTTTCCGATCAGGCTTCTGTCGAAAATGCGATTACCTGCTGGGCCACTATGCTGGCTTTGGGTTATAGTCCGGCTGAGGCAGATAAACGCATCGAACGCCTTAACCCGGTAAGCATGCGCCTGGAGCTGAAAAACGGCATCAACAATTGCTCTGTTATTGATGATACTTATAACTCCGATCTGCAATCGCTGGAGATAGCGCTTAACTTCCTGGGGCAGCAAAATCAGCATCAGAAAAAAACGCTTATCCTGTCGGATATTTTGCAATCGGGCTTGCAGCAGGATGTGCTGTACTGCCAGGTAGCCACGCTCATCGGCACACAAAAGATCGATAGGTTTATTGGGGTAGGTCCGGCACTCATGAATAACCAAACCTGTTTTGCGTTACCCGAGCAGCATTTTTTTGCTGATACTTCGGCATTGGTACAGCAGCTCAAGACACTCAATTTTAAAGAAGAAACCATTCTGATCAAAGGCTCACGTAGTTTTGAGTTTGAACGTATCAGCAGTGCGCTTACCCAAAAGGCGCATGAAACCATCCTGGAGATCAACCTGAATACGTTGCTGGGGAACCTGAACTTTTATCGCTCCAAATTAAAACCGGGCGTAAAGGTGATGGCTATGGTCAAGGCTTTCTCGTACGGTAGCGGCACCTTTGAGGTGGCTAATATGCTGCAATACAACAAGGCCGATTACCTGGCCGTAGCCTATATTGACGAAGGCGTGGCCCTGCGCCAGGCTGGCATCAACCTGCCATTGGTGGTGCTAAACCCCGAGGCATCGGCGTTTGATAAACTAACCGAGCATAAACTTCAGCCCGTAATTTATAGCTTTGGTTTGCTGGATGATTTTGTAACCTATAGTCGTGACCATGGTCTGTCGGACTATCCAGTGCATCTGAAAATTGATACAGGCATGCACCGGTTGGGTTTTGAAGGTTTTGAGATAGATATGCTGTGCGATATGCTGGAGCAAAACAGGTATATCCGGGTGGAGTCGGTATTTTCACATCTGGTAGCCAGCGAGGCCCCCCAGCACGATGAGTTTAGTAAAAAACAGATCAAGAGTTTTGAAAAAGCCTTTAAGGAAATAGAAAGGACATTGGGCTATAAAGTGATCAAGCATATATGTAACACCGCCGGTATTATCCGTTTTCCCGGCGCTCATTATGATATGGTGCGGTTAGGAATCGGTTTATATGGTATCGATTCGTCGGTGCCGGCCAGCGAGCAGGCATTACAGCCTGTTGCACGCTTAAAAACCAGTGTTGCCCAGGTAAAAAAGATAGGTGCGGGCGATACCATTAGCTATGGCCGCAGCGGCAGTTTACTCAAAGATGGTAAAATAGCCACCGTACGTATAGGTTATGCCGATGGCTATCTGCGTGCATTTGGCAATGGTGTTGGTAAAATGCTGGTAAAAGGTACGCTTGTACCCACAGTAGGCAACATTACCATGGATATGTGTATGCTGGATGTAAGCGGGCTGGATGTAAGCGAAGGCGACGAGGTGATCATTTTTGACGATAAGCACCGCATAGAGGAACTGGCCAAACAAATAGGCACTATTCCTTATGAAATATTAACTAATGTTTCACAACGGGTAAAAAGAGTGTATTTTTATGAATAAGATTCTTGGAGCAAGGATTTAGGGATTTTTGGAGCAAGGATTTCTGGAATAAGGAATAAAGATGACTGAATATTGTCCTTGTTCTTTGCTCTCAAGATCTTTACTCTTCCAATCCTTACTCTTTGCTCCCCAAATCCTTACTCCAAAAAAAAGATATGAACAGATTAGCAGGCGCATTATTAAGGTATTTTGTAAAAGGGTTATTGGTAGTAGTACCTATAGGCGCGGCATTCTTTTTAATTTACTGGGCGGTATCAACTATTGATAAAGCCTTGAATTTGAGCGATGTGCTTTGGGTTGATAAAGATGGCAAGCACGTATACATACCTGGTTTGGGTATCCTGAATGTGGTGGTAGTTATATTGATAGCGGGCATATTGGTTACTAATGTAATTACCGATCCTATAAAACGCTGGTTTAACCGTTGGCTTAACCGGTTGCCTTTAATAAAATTCCTGTACTCATCCATTAAAGATCTGACCGAGGCTATCGTAGGTGAAGAGAAGAAATTTAACGAACCTGTTATCGTGGAAGTCAATGAGTTCGGGTTAAAAAAAATAGGGTTCATTGTACAAAAAGATCTGGCCTCTCTGGATCTCCCGGGTGAAGTAGCTGTTTATTTCCCGTATTCCTACTCTTTCGCGGGGCAGGTAGTGATCATATCAGCAACAAAAGTAAAACACCTGGACAAAAACGCCGCCGACATGATGAAATTTGTCATCTCCGGCGGGGTAAGCGGGCTGGATCATTGAGCTGAAAGCAAAAAGCTTTGATTGGCAGGTTGTAAAGCCATAATTCGTTGATATTAAGATATGCTTTTGGAGGTTCGCTTTTAGCCTTCGGCTTTCAGCTTTGGGCTTTCTACTTTCTGCTTTTCGCTTTCAGCATTCGGCTTTAAGCCTTGAGCTTTTTTAAAGCTTCTGATAGCCAAAAGCGTACTGATCAGCATTAACACAGCCCCAAGAATATAGGGTGCTCCCGGGAAATAGGTACTTGTATTGCGATGGGTGAACAGGTGGAAAACCGAGCTCATTAACAAAGGGCCAATAATAACAGCCACACTGGTTAAGCTGGTTAAGGAGCCCTGTAGTTCGCCCTGTTCTTTGGGCGATACGGTGCCGGTGATCAAGCCCTGTAATGCCGGGCCGGATATGCCACCCAGGCAATAGGGGATCATATACAGGTACATGAGCCAACCATGGTTTGCAAAGGCTATCAATGTTAAACCAAGCGTATAAAAGAGTAAGCCAGCCACAATATTTTTTTCCTGCCCGAATTTGGGAATGGTATAACGGATCAGTCCGCCTTGTATGGCTACCAGTACCACGCCAATAAAAATGCCCAGCGTTCCGATGCTGGGCAGCGTCCAGTTAAATTTCTCTATCAGGAAAAAGGATAAAACATACTCCACAGCTTTTTGGGCTACATATACCAACGAGAATGAAGCTACCAGGCCAATAAGCGCCGGATATTTGCCCAGATTACGCAATGAGCTTATCGGGTTTGATTTTTTCCACTCAAAGCGGCGGCGGTTTTTGATAGCTAAAGACTCAGGCAGCACAAAATAACCATAAGCAGCGTTAATGAGCGCAAAAGCGGCAGCAGCCATAAAAGGGAATTTCACATTGAGCTCGCCCAGGTAGGCGCCCAGGCCTATGCCAATAATAAAACCCAGACCGGATGCGGCACCCACCAGTCCGAAGTTGGCTGCCCGGTTTTTCCCGGTACTGATGTCGGCAATATAAGCGGTAGCGGTAGAGTTGCTTGCCCCGGTAATCCCCGCGATGGTGCGTCCAACAAAAAGCCAACCTATAGTAGGTGCAAAAGCCATAAAAATATAATCGATCCCAAAACCAAGGAGGGAGCTTAGCAATATCGGTCGGCGGCCAAACCTGTCGCTCAGGTTACCCAATACCGACGAAAACAGAAACTGCATGGATGCATAGGTGAATGTTAAATATCCATTATACTGTGTAGCCGTACTTACATCAATATGGCCCAAGGTTTCCAGCAGCTTTGGCATTACCGGTATAATGATCCCCAGGCCAAGTACATCAATAAATAAGGTAACAAATATAAATCCCAGCGCAGCCGAGTGCTTTTTTTTAGGTTTGGAGGTCATTAAAAGTATAAAGCGTTTAAAGCAGGTAAAAGTTTTGGAGCATTACACTTTAAACTTTTACCCGCGTATCCTATTTTAAAAGTAGGTAATTTTATGGTAACGATTCTATTTTTACCTCTTCTACAGACTCTATCTGATGTTTCTTAACGGTTCTAAAACTCCTTATGACCAATATTGTACTCAACAGCATCAATACACCGCCCATCATAAAAGGAGCCCCGGCAAATTGTACGGGCGCGCTTTTGCTGGTAAAGTAGGCGAACAGGCTGGTCATCATTGGTGGCCCTATAATGGTGGTGGCGCTCATTAAACTGGTTAAGCCGCCTTGTAGTTCGCCCTGCTCATTTGGTGGTACCTCCTGGCTTATTAAACCCTGTAACGCCGGGCCCGCAATACCACCCAGGCAGTAGGGAACCAGTATGGCAAACATCATCCAGCCTTTGGTGGCAAAGGCAAACAGGAAAAGGCCTGCACTGTAAAATAACAAACCAATCCAGATACTTTTTTGCTGACCTAATTTGGGGATAGTGATACGAATAAGCCAACCCTGTACCAATGCAGACATTACCCCCACAAAACCAAGTGAATAACCTACCCAAGCCTCGGTCCAGCTAAATTTTTCCATGGTGAAAAAGGTCCAGGTGCTTTGTACCGCCTGCGCGGCTATGTATATTAGGATCAATGATACCACCAGGCCACTAATGGCCGGGTATTTTTTTAATTGCATCAGTGAACCCACCGGGTTTGCTCTTTTCCATTCAAACTTACGGCGGTGATCTATCGACAATGATTCAGGTAAAATAAAAAAGCCATACAAGGCATTAATGAGCGCCAGTATTGCTGCCGCGATAAAAGGCAATTTGGTGCTATATTGCCCAAGTATACCGCCTAACACTGGACCTATGATAAAACCCAGACCAAAGGCCGCACCGATGAGTCCGAAGTTTTGCGCGCGTTTTTCGGGTGTGCTGATATCGGCAATGTAGGCAGAAGCAGTGGTGAAACTGGCTCCGGTAATACCGGCTATAAGTCTGCCCACAAACAGCCAGCCTATGGATGGTGCAAAGGCCAGGAAGGTATAATCGATACTAAAGCCCAGTAAGGATGCCAGCAGCACCGGGCGCCGGCCATATTTATCGCTCAGGTTACCCAGCAGCGGGGCGCATATAAACTGCATAAAGGCGTAGGCAAAAGCCAGCCATCCCCCATAGCGCGAAGCATCGCTCAAATTACCATGAATAAGGTGTTGTATTAACTTAGGCAATACCGGTATAATGATACCAAAGCCAATAATGTCTATCAGCAGCGTAACAAAAATAAAGCCTAAGGCGGCCTGTGGTTTAACTTTAGTGCTCATAAGTATATGTTTTGCAAATTATTTACAGATCAAATTTACCTTCCCATAATAAAACCTGAAAGGGGCGATTACGACACGTTTAGGGGCGCATCATGACATAATGATATCTTTTAGGTGATTAAACAGTATTGGTAAGCGGCTTAAAGATAAAAGAGACTCACTAAGGAACTATTTGTTACAAATAAGATATCCACAATTGTTTTATTTACCGGGTATCCACCAAAATAGAAAATGCCGCTTGTTGGGGCGGCATTTCTGATATATTCTATCATTGTTAAAAGTTCGGCTTCAACACATACTTGTTGTAGAAACGGGTAATGTGCTCTACGGCTTCTTCGGCGGTATCAACCACGCGGTACAGGTTAAGGTCGTCGGGGTTGATGTTGTGCTGTTCAGCAAGCATTTTTTCTTCCACCCAGTGAAACAGGCCTTTCCAGTATTCTACCCCAACAAAAATAATAGGGAAACGTGCAATTTTACCGGTTTGTATCAGGGTAATCGCTTCAAACGACTCATCCATAGTACCAAAACCACCCGGCAGGATAATAAAGCCCTGCGAGTATTTCATGAACATTACCTTGCGGATAAAGAAGTAATCAAACTCCAGGATCTTATCCCTGTCGATGTATCGGTTATGAAATTGCTCAAACGGCAACTCTATATTTAATCCTACCGATTTACCGCCAGCTTCATACGCGCCTTTGTTGGCCGCTTCCATAATACCTGGTCCACCGCCAGATATTACGCCATAACCATGTTCGGTGAGCAGGCGTGCAGTATCTTCGGCCAGCTTATAATATCTGTTATCATTATGGGTACGTGCCGATCCGAATATGGATACACAAGGGCCTATTTTGGCCAGTTTCTCAAAGCCGTCAACAAATTCGGCCATTATTTTAAATATCTGCCAGGAGTCGGTAACCTTTATTTCCTGCCAGTTCTTGTTCTCAAACGCTTGTCTTATCTTTTCTTCGCCTGTCATTATTGTTTTTATAAGTCCGGAAGTCGGAAAAGTCCGCAAGTCCGGGAAGTTTATTTTTTATAAGTCCGGAAATCGGAAAGTTCGCTAAGTCCGGAAAATTAATAACGTAAAAATATAATTATGTTTTGCTTTGCAGGATAAATTGAGTTAAAAACTTTCGGGCTTCCAGTCTCCCCAACTTTCGGGTTTCCGAAAGGAGGTGATCCAAAGACCTACAAAAGTAATTAACCCGTTTACAATGATCAGTTCGTTACTGAAAACATAGCCGCCTAAAATTTTGGCCGATTCGGAGCTTAAAAAGTAGCATACCGCAGGAGATATCAAACAAATAAAGGGCACCAGTTTATCGCGCACCTGCCGGCTGCTAACAAACAGGCCAAAGGAATACAGCCCCAATAATGGCCCGTATGTATAGGAGGCTACCGCGAATATGGCGCTAACCACCGCGTCATTATTAATGGCATTAAATATCACAATGGTTAAAAACATCAGGCCCGAAAAGGCGACGTGTACCCCATGCCTGATGCCAACCATTTTTTTGCTGTTGAGATCGCCTTTTTTGTTAAAGTTCAAAAAATCGACGCAGAAAGACGTGGTCAATGCGGTCAAGGCCGAATCGGTAGTGGCAAATGTGGCGGCTGTTAAACCCAGCATAAACACCATGGCCGGCACTATGCCCAGGTATTTAAGGGCGATGGTAGGGTACAGGTAATCGGTTTTATCAACATGGATACCGTATTTGGTTGCGTATATCCAAAGCAAAGCGCCCACGCTCAGGAAAAAGATATTGATCACTACAAATACACCTGTAAAACTGAACATGTTTTTTTGCGCATCTTTGATGTTTTTAAGGCTCAGGTTCTTTTGCATCAGGTCCTGGTCAAGACCGGTCATACCCACGGTAATGAATAAACCACCCAGAAAGGCTTTGCTAAAGTGAAGTTTGCTGCTCAGGAAATCGTTAAAGAAAAATATCTTGGAATAACTGCTGTCCTTAATGGCATTGGCAGCCTCAAAAATGTTCATGTGCAGGCTCTGGCAAATAAAAAATATCGACAAAAATACCGACAGCACCAGGAAAAAAGTTTGCAAACTATCGGTTATAATAATGGTTTTTAAGCCGCCTTTGAACGTGTACGACCAAATGAGCAGCAAACAAATAAGCACTGTGACGGCGAAAGGAATATGATAACTATCGAAAATAAACTTTTGCAGTACGATAACCACCAGGTAAAGTCTGAATGCCGAGCCAATAACCCTGCTGATCAAAAAAATGCCAGCCGCGGTTTTATAGCTCCAGGTACCCAGCGCGCCTTCAATATAACTGTAAATAGAGGTGAGTTTAAGCCGATAATATAATGGCAGCAATACGGTGGCAATAATGATGAAGCCCGCGGCATTACCCAATACAAACTGAAAGTAAGAAAACTGATCGCCGGAGGGGGCGCCAACCTTGCCTGGCACCGAAATAAAGGTAACGCCGCTGAGTGCCGTACCGATCATCCCGAAGGCTACCAGGTACCATTTGGAATTGCGGTTGGCCACAAAAAAAGTATCGTTATCCGATGATTTTTTGGAGGTAAGCCATGATATGATCAACAATACCAAAAAATAACCGATAATAAATGAAAGCAGTATTCCGGGCGACATATGTTTGTTTTAAGTCTGCAAGACCGAAAGTCGGGGATTCCGGAAGTTCAGATCTCTGTTTAATCCGAAAGTCGGAAACTTTTCTTACAAAAAGTAATTTTGATTTCGGAATTCGGACGTTTGATTTCGGATTTATCCCCTTGCACTTGTTGCAAACGAGCGGAAGGGGATGACGGGGAGAATTATTCAATAAAACATTCGCTAAATCGTTATTCACTAAATCACTAATTAAGCAGAGGTTAATACCCCGGTTAATAAAGGGGTTAACGATTTTTTTATGGGGCTTAACCCCGGTTTACATATTGGTTCGCCTTATTATTGTTGTAAATAATAACCAATTATTAAACCTTAATACTTCATCTATGAACAAACAAAAAACTTTCGTTTTGGCACTTTTGGGTGCCTGTGCCGCCTTGTGGGGTTGCAGTAAAACACGCGACACTTCTTTGAAGGCTGATAACGCCGCCGATGTAAATAAGCAGCAAACCAATGCGCTAAGCTCCACCGTAACAAACGATGCCATCGCCGATCTGGCTTATTCGTCCTTTGATGCCGCCTGTTTTAATCCAAATACTAATTTATATTACAGTACAACCAACAAGGATGGTATAGCTGCTATATGGACACAGGCTATTTACTGGGATATGGCCATGGATGTTTATAACCGCAACAGGAAACCGGCCCAACTGGCCCGCGTAAACGCGATGTACCAGGGTGGCTTTAACCAGTACGATGGCTACAACTGGAACAATACCACCACCTGGTTTATATATGACGATATGATGTGGTGGGTGATGGCCCTGGCACGTGCTAACCAACTCACTGGTAATGCCGTTTACCTGCAAAAGGCCCAGGCTGGGTTTGATCGGGTTTGGGCGGGTTCTTATGATCCGGTTGAGGGTGGTATGTTTTGGGATTTTAACCATAGCGGTAAAAACTCCTGCATCAATTTCCCAACTGTTATAGGGGCTATGCGCTTGTATAATATAACCCATGACAAAGCCTATTTAACCAAGGCGCAGTCCATTTATGCCTGGTCGAAAACCAACCTTACGGATGCCAGCACAGGCGAGGTGTATGATAATAAAATAGGGGCTAACCCTCCGGGCGGCCAGGCTTATACTTATAATGCCGGTACTGCTATAGGCGCTGCATACGCGCTGTACAAGCAATCGCATAATGCCGCCTACCTGGCCGATGCCAAAAGATATGCCGATTATGTAAAAAACAACCTGTGTACCGATGGTATCCTGCCTGCCGAGGGCGACTTTAACGAGCAAGGCGTAATGAAAGCCATATTTGCCGATTACATGATGCAACTGGTGAACGAAGGCGGGCAAAACCAGTACCTGGATTGGATCAAACAAAATTTAACCACCGGCTGGCTAAACCGCGACAGGGCCCGCAACCTTACTTACCGTAATTATGCCGTAACCTGCCCAACGGGTTACATACAATCGTACGAAGCCAGCAGCCTGGTTACCTTTTTGCAGCTATTCCCTAAAAATGTTTGCCTGTTTCCGCCGGGAGTAACATTTTACGCCAACACCATGTATGGCGGTACCGCCACCAAACCTATCCCCAAAGGGAATTATACCCTGGCCCAGCTGCAAAAGTATGGCTTTGTTGATAATTGGGCATCATCGGCAAGTATCCCTGATGGATGGACAGTAACCCTATACAGCGATGATAATTTCCAGGGTACTTCATGGCAGCTCAATGCCGATACTCCTCATTTTCCTAATCTATCGCCTACGGCAAATGATGTTGTGTCGTCGGTTAAAATACAGTAAGCCTTTTCATTTTGATGAGGCCCCCGCTGCACGGCGGGGGCTTTTTGGTTTAAATTCCAGCCTGTGGTCGGTGTTATCACCGACCATTATGTGGAGGTGGTACGGTGATAACACCGACCACAGATAGGCTAAACCCTTATACAATTTGCCTGCTCATTTAGGGTTGCACCTAACGGAGCAAAAAGATATTTTGTCTTGTATTTCTACAAACAGGTAGCTCCTAACGGAGCATATCGACAATAAAATGCAATAGGTCTATTTACCCTTTAATCTTCCGAACACTTGTGGTGTTATCACCGCGCCATTGCATAACAGGTAGTTATTCTTATGTGCTTCTTTTCACAAACCTTGTCAGCCAGCCACCAAGCAGGCCGCATACGGCTGCCGAACCGGTTACAAATAGGATAGTGATAAACCAGAGTAAAGGAGTTACATCGACACCGGCATTTACACCAAGCACCATACTGATTTTCCACCCGACGGTGGCATCAAAAAGGCCGGTTGCTGCTGCCATTAATATTCCCGTTTTTAAATCCCTTTGTTTGGTGGCAAAAAATCCAACCGCGGCGTAAATGATAAAGGAGAGCACTGCTAAGGAGGTGTACTTAAATCCCAATTGTTTGGACGCGATTGAACCAAGCCCATCAAGCAGGGTAATAGCCAATATCCCTATCAGTAATATTTTGTATTCCGGTTTCATTGATAATTAGTTTTTGGATCTGATTTACGGTGTTACAAATTAAGCATTATGTTCGATATAAAGGTTCGAATCTCGTCGGGTATCAAACCTGTAGCGTTAATTCAAGTCGCAGAATCGACTTGGTCTACGCTTCGCTGGACCACCCTCTCTGCGGCTTGCCGTAAAGAGGGTAAAGAAAAAAAGAAAGAAAACCCCTCTATGCGCGAAGCGGAGAGAAGGGTGACGAGCGCAGCGACGTCGGGGTGAGTCGATAACTGTTTGATTTTTTTCAATAAAAATTTATTATTTTTCGATAAATAATATTACGTTTGTACTATCATTCTTTAAAACTGGAACTTTATGGAAATTACTACCAAACGAACACTAAACGTATTGCTCATCCTTTCGTGGGTAATATTTGTTGGCGTATGTGTTGAGGCCGGTGGCTTTATAGTAAATGCATTTTTTGCATTGGTGAACCCCGCTGTTGTGAAGCATCTTTGGCACGAAACCGATCTGTCGGCCCTTTTACAATACAATACCGGGTACTTTTTTGCCGAGATGCTGCTGATGAGCGTTGTAGCCGTACTAAAAGCCTGGTTGTTTTACCTCATCATCAAAATTATGCACGATAAAAACTTCAGTATGGTTCAGCCTTTCAATAAGGAAGTAAGGCGTTTTATTTTTAATATAGCCTGCATTACCTTCATGATCGGTTTGTTTTCCTGGTGGGGCGTTAAATATACCGGTTGGCTGGTTGGGCAGGGGGTAGCCATGCCCGATGTACAATATTTGCGCCTGGGCGGCGCTGATGTATGGCTGTTTATGAGTGTTACTCTTTTTGTGATCGGGCAGATCTTTAAAAGAGGTGTCGAAATTCAGGCAGAAAACGAATTAACCATATAAGCCATGCCAATCATTGTAAATTTGGATGTGATGATGGCTAAACGGAAAATGTCATTAAATGAACTTTCGGAAAAGGTGGATCTTACGCTGGCCAATCTTTCTATCCTCAAAACCGGCAAAGCAAAAGCCATTCGTTTCAGTACGCTCGAAGCCATTTGCCAGGCGCTGGACTGTCAGCCGGGCGATCTGCTGGAGTATTCGAAAGATTAAATTCCAGCGTTTGCGATTTGGCAAAATCTAATAACTTTGTTTTAACCACTTAGTATTCAGTGTAAACAAAGAGCCATTATCACAAAAGCATGGAAAACGCTATCAGTACAAAAACATTAAAAAACGCGGAACTGCTGTTGCGCATTACCATGAGCATTACCCTGCTGGTTGCCGGTATCAGCAAATTTTGCAGCCATGGGAATTTCCATAAATACTACCTCAAACAATTTACCAATCCAAACCTTCGTATCAACCTGCCATCGACCTTGTTTGATATTTACCTGGGCCTGATCCCTTTTATTGAAATGGGAATAGGTATAGCGCTGCTCACATCCTTCAAACGCCGATTTTTTATCGTGGTATGGATATTCTATTTTATTTCCCTGGAAGTAGGGCATTACGTTTTGGAAGAGTTTACCTCCGTCGATCTGCTTATCCCCATCATCCTGTTCGGCGTAGCAGCGTATATACTGCCCGGGTATGAGTTTTTTGGCGGGAAGGATAATAGTTAAGATCAAGTTGTGGGAGTAATATAAAACCACACGTCATTGGAGGTACGAAGC